>CAVUTD010000016.1:0-108992 GCA_963744345.1 uncultured Verrucomicrobiae bacterium | reverse complement strand
TCGGCGCGATCAAAGAAATCCGCGAAATGGACGAAACGGCGCAGATCATCGTGCTGACCACCTTTGATGGTGATGAAGATATCTATCGTGCGATCAAGGCGGGTGCGAAAGCTTATCTGTTGAAGGATACTGCGCGAGATGCGCTGGTGGAATGCGTGCGCAGGGTTTACGCCGGTGAGACCTGCCTGCCACCTCTGCTGGCCGCGAAGTTGGCAGAGCGGGTGAGCGGCGAAACCTTGAGCGCGCGGGAAATCGAGGTCCTGCGGCGGATAGCCGCAGGGAAGAGCAACAAGGAGATCGGTGCCGAGCTATTCATCAGCGAAGGCACCGTGAAAACCCACGTTAAAAGCATCTTTGCCAAGTTGGATGTGGTCAGTCGAACCGAGGCCGTCGCAACGGCAACTCGCCGCGGCTGGATTCAACTTTAGCCAAGTCGCTCCCGCCGTTGCAAAGGCTGTCGGACGCATTCCGCGGGGCGGGCTCTCCGTCGATCTCCTCTAACTCGAAAGAGGGAGGAAGCATCAACTCTTTGGTAGCAGTAGAAAATCTACCGTAAACCCCATGGCGTTGCTTAGGCTATCTGACCGATAGTTGAGTCATGACAACTACCACCCAGGGAAACGGCGCCGGTTCGAGGTCGAACTGGCGTGTGCCATCACAAAGCGAAAGTCCGACGCTTGCTCGTTCCTCCTGCTCCCACCTCGCTCGTTCGGATTCTCCACAAGTGCCGTTCGGGGAAGCGTCCTTTGCTGATGCTGACGAGATTCTAGAGTGGCTGACGAGCGACGAATGCCAGGGTCTCGACGACGCCGGGCTCGTCGACGGCCTCGCTCGGAGACTGAGGATTGCCGGCCTCGGCCTTGACTGTCTTGGGCTTCACCTCCACACCCTACACCCGGAGACCGTTGGGCGATCAGCCGTCTGGTCGCTGGACGGCGGGGTCGAGATCCAGGATCGCGCACATGGGTTCAATATCGCGGATGACTCCACATGGTTCCTCTTGGAGCGCGGCGAGTGGGTCGTGGTGCCTCGCGACGATCCGCGAGCCGCGACAGGGGTGTTGCACGACCTCTTCACGCGATGCAGCCTCGGCGAACTTGTCTTAGTGCCGCTGATGGGCGCGTTCGAGCACGTTGGCGGTGCGGGGTTCGGGACACAGCGCGCGGCCGGATTCACACCCGATGAGCTTGCGACTGTCCATCGCATCGTGCCGGCTCTGCGGACCGCCTGTGAACTTCGAGCGGTGCGTCGAAGGGAGGCGAACCTTCTCGACACTTACGTCGGCTCGCTTACTGGTCAACGCATTCTCGCCGGAGACATCCGGCGGTCGAACCTTGAGAGCCTCGACGCCGCATTGATGCTTTGTGATATGCGTGACTTCACTGCGCTCTCCGACCGCTTGCCGGAAACCCGCGTGCTTGAACTCCTGAACATCTACTTTGATCAGATCGTACCCCCGATCGTGGACGCGGGCGGGGAGATCCTGAAATTCATGGGCGACGCAGTGTTGGCGTTTTTCCGGAGGGAGGCCGATCCCGCGACGAACTGCTCGGCAGCGTTCGACGCCGCGCTCAGAGCATTGGCGAGGCTTGATGCCGTCGCGTTGCGCGAGCCTGAATTGCGCGTCGGCATTTCGCTGCACCACGGCAGGGTCAGTTACGGCAATATCGGTGCGGGAAGTCGGCTCGATTTTACGATCATCGGGCGCGATGTGAATTTAGTAAGCCGAATCCAGACGGTCTGCAGTGTCGCCGGCCAGCGGTTGCTGATGTCGGCTCCCTTCGCCCACCTGCTTGCTCGCACGGACGTGCAGTCGATCGGACCCTATCAGCTTAGGGGCTTCGACCAGCCGCGTGAGCTTTTCGCCTGGATCGGAGGAAAGTATCTCTCGAGACATAGCTTACAAGAATCCTGAGAAGCGCGCCTATTAAGAGTCAGCGGTGTCGCGACTGAGACTCGTGCCGCCAACGTCGACCGACTGACGTCACGCTCGATAACCTGCGCTATCTCGGAACGCTCAAGCCTATGGGCGGCCCACGCCAGCCAGGCTCCTCGGCCTGGCTAAGCCTGGGCCGCCCGTGCGGACGATAGTGCTTGAAGTGCTTGTGACGGAAGGCTCTGTGGACCTCCTTGTTCCTGCGCTTGGGGTGCTTAGCTTGCAGGCACAACGTTTGCCACGAGTAATACCACAGAGCGTGGCCCGGTCCGATAGGTGTTGCCCGAAATCGGGGAAGGGACCTGCCACTCGACGATGTCGTCGGGCGCATCCAGGGAGGTATCGATCCATCGCCGCCAGGGACTCCCGGCACGTTCGCCAGGCGTTGGCAGTTCGAAGTCGAGCGGCTCCCAATACGCATTGATAATGAGATGAAAAAAGACCCCTTCCCTTGGAATTTCTCCTGTTAATGCCACGCTATGTGAGTGGTCACTCCAGTCGGGCTGGTTGAGCTTGACCCCGTGCCATGCCTTGTTCGCTTGGCGGATGAGTTGATTTAGACTCATTCGCTGGCGTTCATGTTCGATGTCTCGAAGCACTCGCCGAGCAACGAGCAACTTTACGAACCGGTGCAGCTCGGCATGCTTCGTGATCAATGTCCAGTCCAACCAGCTGGTTTCGTTATCCTGACAGTAGGCGTTGTTGTTACCATGCTGGCTTCGCCTCATTTCGTCGCCCATGAGAATCATCGGGACGCCGAGCGAAAGCATCGTGATCGTCAAGAAGTTTTTGGCTTGCCGATTGCGCAGCTTCTCTACAGCCGGATCGTCGGTCGGACCCTCGACGCCGCAGTTCCAGCTCCGGTTATCGCTCGCACCGTCGCGGTTGTTTTCCCCGTTGGCTTCATTGTGTTTCTCGTTGTAGGAGACGAGGTCGTTGAGGGTGAAACCGTCGTGACAAGTCACAAAGTTGATACTCTGTTCGGGCTCCCGCTCCTCGTGACCATAAATTTCAGGACTGCCAAGAAGCCGATCGGCGAACCGCCCTACCGAGCACTCTTCACCACGGAGAAAGCTGCGAACGTCATCGCGAAACCGACCGTTCCACTCCTTCCAGCTGTCCCCGATGAAGCTGCCCACTTGGTACAGACCCGCCGCGTCCCACGCCTCCGCGATGAGCTTTGTCCCCGCGAGTGCCGGATCCGATTCGATATCCCAGAGCACCGGCGGGTTCGGCATTACCTGCCCTGACGCGTCGCGAGAAAGAATCGAAGCCAGGTCGAATCGAAAGCCGTCGACGTGCATTTCTTTAACCCAATGGCGCAGACTATCGAGGATCATGCGGCGGACGATGGGATGATTAGCGTTAAGCGTATTGCCGGTGCCGCTGTAGTTCGCATAGCGCGAGCGGTCATGTTCGAGGATGTAGTAGGTGCTGTTGTCCAATCCACGGAAGCAGAGCGTCGGGCCGTTGTGATCGCCTTCCGCACTATGGTTGAAGACGACATCAAGAATGACCTCGATTCCTGCCCGGTGCAGCGCCTTCACCATATCGCGAAACTCATCCATCGGGCCGAGCCGATCCCGACGCGAGCTGTAGGCTTGGTGGGGCGCAAAGAAGGACACCGGCGAGTAACCCCAATAGTTGACGAGTCCAGGTGGGCAATCTTGCGCGTCGAACTGGAATACGGGCAATAGTTCGACGGCGGTAATGCCTAGTTGCCGGAGGTATGGAATCTTTTCGATTAGACCTGCGTAAGTGCCACGCTTCTCATCCGAAATACCCGAACTTGGGTGGCGCGTAAACCCTCGCACGTGCATTTCGTAGATGATCGTTCGCGACCACGGCCGGTTCAGAGGGATATCTCCTTCCCAATCGTAGGCTCGCGGATCGACCACGACACTTTTCATGGCGGTCGCGGCGTTGTCGCCCACCTGGCGGGCCGAATCGCGGTTGTAGTGCCAAGGCACAACCACACCGCGACCGTATGGATCGAGGAGTACCTTGGTGGGATCAAATCGCATTCCCTTCGAGGGATCTGAGGCTCCCTGGACACGGTAGCCGTAAATTTGTCCTGGTTCCACACCGGGGACGAACACGTGCCAATAATGATAGGTGCGGTTTGCCGCAGGGTCGATGGGAATGACGCGTGATGGTCGAGCGTCGCTCTCGTTGTCAAAAAAAAGCAACTCGACGCCCGTGGCGCCCCGAGAGAAGAGGCTGAAATTGGCGCCTCCTTCAATAATCGTTGCACCCAGGGGAGAGCTCGAACCGATTCTTGCTGCAGAGTTCATGGATTTGCCTTCTCGAGCAGCTCGCTGAGCGCCCATTTTGCCGTCTTCTGCTCTGTGCGAAAACGGGTCTACTACACTTTGGTCTATCTGAAAATCTCTCTGTAGGAGGCCTTATTTCGAAAAAATTGACTCTTGGACCTTTTCGGTGGGCCATCTCGTGAGCGGTGCCAGCGAACAACCTATCGCGGAGCTGAAACATCCAGCATTCCCTGTCTGGAAATCCTTGGCTGCCTTTTCGTCACCGAGCCTTTGCTTTCGATGTGTTCCTTAAGGATTCTAACGACCTCGGCGATCCCTTCGGGATTCTGATCTGCGCCGTGATCAGACGGCACAATCTTCTCGGATTTGGCTCCGCCGACATGCGAGCTCCAATACGGGACGACACCATCGCTGCTGTTGGGCGTATCTCCGCGACCACGGTCACCGATGATAGAATGATAGGGAACGCCTTTCGCCAATGGGAGCGCGTTCATGATTTTCACGAAAGGGTCGTTAGGCGAAAGTGTGTCGATGCTGTTTGGCAATCGTTTTAGTTTCATGACCGCTGGGTCCTCCTGAACAACGGATGCCTGTAAAATCTCGGGGCCCAGCCTTACAAATTCTACCGACTTACGAATCATGCCCGATGCGATTCGACCGATCGGACTTCCTGCGATCAAGCTACCGCGATGTGGCGTAGAGATGAAAATAACCCGCGCCACATCGCGCCGACGTTTAAAGACCAAGGCCTCCCTGACCAACGCCTTACTTTCCGGAGAGAGTTTGGTTTGCGCCGGCAATGTGCCGAAGAAGTAGCGCCAAACTTTGTCACCGCTGGAGTCAGTGATCATAAGGCGGCTAAGAATGCCGCCCATGCTATGGCCGACCAAAACAATCTGGCGGTGATTCGGGAAGGTTTTGTTTAGGGCGTCGAGCTCGCGTCGGAGCAGCAACGCTGAGTATGGTATGGGATAGCCGCTTGGGTAGCTGAATACCCAGACCTGATAGTTCCGGCGCAGGATAGGATCAGCCCAGATCGTGTTCACCAGTGGGACCCAAGTCACCGGCGTGCTCTGAAGACCGTGAACAAAGAGCACGGGGATCTTTTGGGGATCGTACGGTTGGACTTGCGTGAGGCGGGCCGTGCTGGCGAATCTCTCCGGGTCGAGCATCGCCGGCAGACCGATCTTCTCAGGCCGTTCGCGGGACAGACCCAGGGCCAATGGGGCTGTAAAGTCCGCGCCGGATGGTAGACTTCGACCTGATAGGGTTGCGGTTTCCATGGAAAGTGGATCGATGAATTCGATTTCGTACTTGCGCCCGCTCAAATGGGCCACCGCCGTCACAGCCAGGTAGATACGCGGCGGAACAAAGCGTTGTCGAATCCTTGGAGCTTGCTGGGTGCGAACGGCGACCAATGACGCGCCAATACCCTGACGAGTCACGCGAGGAACGACAAATTTGCCACGCACATTAAGTTCGTCGGCAGGAATCAGGTCGAAATCCTGTGGTTTCCAGAGCCGGTTCGCAGCTGGGCGCTGGGTGAGAACATATTCGCCGCCATCAGGTGCCGGCACGTGTAACGGACGCGTCCAAGGGTCGAGGTGAGCGTCTCGAATTATCGAAAACACGCGGGATAAGGCGAAGTTATAATCACGCAGAGCCAGCCGATCCCTGGGGTTTTTCCGTAGTTCTTTCGCTGCTGCTTCAAGCCCACACAGATAAAAGCCAACCGCTCTATTTGGATCGGTGCGCTTTAACTTCTGGGCGTCGGCGATCGCCTGCTCAGCGCGGCGAAGCTCGGCAATTGTTCCATATTGCGCGCCTAGCTTTGGCTCAGTTTTGCTTACCTCCGCCAATGGCCCGCAAGCACCGAGCGCGGCGAGCGCGACGGCAAGAAGAATATGAGTTTGACTTTTCTTAATCCGTAAGGCGATGCGGCACTCGCTTGCCCGTGAAAAGCGATTGGTCTTTTGCGTCGCTCTCACAAAAAGCCATCACGCCGTTTGAACGACGGTTTTGCGGAACCGCAGCAATGCAATGGTGAAAAATGCTGCGGCAATAGCTGAACGGGCGCGCATTTGATGCCAGATCATGTCAATACCCGCCACGAAAGAGACTGACCTGAGAGGCGGAGACGAAATGAGTGGTGGGTGCCCGTAACATTTCGTCCTGCACGAACCTGGGCATGCTCTCCCGTGGCGTGACACCAGCAGATAGCATTTTGCATTGGAAACACGATCAGTGTCGTCAGCAGACCAGACTGCGGCATTGACCGAGCCATTGTGGCCATAAGAATGCTCATCGAAGCGTAACGTATTCTTCGGCGACGCGCTTTTCATTTGGGGGAGAGGGAAGAGGCTGCTGCACTCCCAACTTCTTGTGTGGGATCGCCTCCCAAGGGCAAAAAATGAAGAAAAACGGCGTGCCGTGGCAAGAGGTTCCCGACTCAAATTGCGAGCGGCGAAGTATCACCCTCTCAAATGCGCCGCGGCCACAGTCAGAATCACCGAGCAGGCCCGGAGTCGGCTGGAGCAAGATCGGACGGCGACGGCCGATAGCGGCATGCGTCAGCGCGTTCGCTCGACCGCGCGGCTCGCATTTTCCGTCATTTCGTAGAGCCGCTCGGGCGCGATATCTGCTCCGTTCGGCCAAGCGAGTGTTCCTCCCTCCAAGGTAAATTGCTTGAAGTACGACAGTTCGGCCAAAGGAGCGAAAATAGGCCCCTTCCCGAGGTACGATGAAAGATCGACGTCCCCTTCGAGGCCGTCGTCAAACTCGAGGTGCACTACGTAATCCCGAACGTATCGGGCACTCCGAATATCATTCATCCTCCACACGCGGCCACTCTATTCCAGCGGCGCCACCTTCTCAAGGGGCTTGCCATCGAGAGCCAGTTCCCAGTCACGATTCAGTTCCGAATCGTGCACATCGATCCATTCCCTCACCAGCCTCAGGGCTGTCTTCGAACGCAAATCGCCCAAGAGAACATTCCCGCCGAAATCGATCTTCGCCTTGTTGCCTTGATACTCAGCATGGATGTGGAAACAATCTGCGAAAGGACAGGACCTGCCTCCTTGGAGCACTCGACAATAGGCGGAATTTTCCGAGTGTTGCGGACAATAGCTAAGATTGCCTCTCGGACGCCTTGAGGCAGTTGGGGCCCAGCTGCCTCCGGAGGGCCTTCCGCAAGATTTTGCTGCCTGACCCAAAGCCCAAAGCCAGAGTCCGTTCGAAGAAGTGAGCTGGAAACCGGATCACTTTTCTTGGGGTCTCGAGAAGCTCCGAAACGCTCGTGCAACCGGGGACATCGGCAAAAAGGTCGTTAATGGAACGTGGACCTGGCTGCTTTTTCTCTATTTGCCTAAACATCGTCTCGCGGAGAGAGAAAAACCGCGGGCCCAACGATATTGAAGACGTGGCCGGTTGATCCCGGGATCGCGTTCAAGCCGTTTCGAGTGATCGGCGCAAGGCCTCGTTCATACGCGATTGCCAGCCAGGACCCGTGGCCTTGTAACGGGCGAGTATGTCCGGGTCTATGCGGAGGGTCATCGCTTTCTTAACCGGGGCTTTTTGCGGGCCGCGCTGCCCCCTGCGGCGCTTGACGGCGGCTTCGTACAGGCCGCGCGGCAAGACCTCGCTGGCAGGCCTGGCCTTGGCGAATTCCTCGGTCGTCCATTCAAAGGTATCGGGATCCGCGGCAATGCCGCGATTGATCCGCTCGTTTTCCGCCCTGCTCGGCGGTATCACTTTCCTAGCCATGTTTTTACCTCTCTCTCGTTGGCCTTTCTCAAGCTGATGATGCGTATATTGTCGCCGCGAATGGTGAAACACATGCAATGCAAACGGCCTTCTATCAACCCCAGTGTCGCGTAGCGGGTTTCGCCATAGTCTTTCCGGGTGTCCTGCCGGATGACGGCGCTTTCCCATTCAAACGATTCGACAGCCGAAAAATCGACACCGTGCATGGCGATGTTTTTCCGGCGCTTCGTTTCATCCCACTCATAGAGCATAATTTAATTGTATATACACAAAAATAAAGGATCCAATCACAGTTTCTTGCAAAAAAAGGAGGCCGCCTGAGCGACGGTTTTCCAAGTCGCCGCTATTCGGAAGCCGACATGATGGTCAGGATGCGCATCCTCCGCTTCCGGTTGGACGGGTCTTCGCTGCCCGTGCATCGTTTCCAGGGGCGCGATAGTCGACCTTACAGAAAAACTTCCGCCCGTTACAGGCGAGGGCTCCGAAGTCCTGTTCCCCGTGCGGATCGTTGCGCCATTGGAAATCGCCGAGACGCTCGACTTTCTCGCGCATGATGGATTCCTCCGCCGGCAGGCATTTGATGCAAAAGGGGTTGCACGTGGGGGAGATTAATACATCCGAACGATGATTTCGAAAAAGCAGGAGATTTCCGGCATGGTGCCTTTTTAAACTTCGGAAATGTTTCTGCCAAATGATTGCCTCACCAATGTGAGAAAGAATCCGGACCAACGATTGCCATTATCGCGGCCTTGAGATTCGCGGGCAAATCGCGCCAAGCCTTAACGACCCGCTGCAAGTCGGAATCAGTGACCGACCTTTGAGTTTTGTGAGTCTCCTTGTGAGGCTGTCGTTGTAAGCTCTTGATTGTGAGGCGCGGGCTTCGAGTTCGAATCCTGTCGCCCCGACCATTCGACGTTTTCTTGACTGGTCGTGACAGACAGGACATGTCATTCATAGATTACTGTTTATCAGCCCCTTCTATTTCGATAAACTTCGCGATCTTTTCGCCGACGACGGCCTCCTTTCGGTTCTCGGTCGCGAGGCACGGGCCTTGAGAATGGCCTTTCTGCGTCGAGATCAATGTTATCCCATTGCAATGCGGCAAGCTCGCCTCGCCGGCGCCCGGTGAAAACAGCGATCAGGTAGAGGGCTCCCAGCGAGTGGACAACTAAGCAGACGCACAAC
The DNA here is from genome assembly GCA_963744345.1 of uncultured Verrucomicrobiae bacterium. Classification (GTDB taxonomy): domain Bacteria; phylum Verrucomicrobiota; class Verrucomicrobiia; order Chthoniobacterales; family Terrimicrobiaceae; genus DASTFP01. The sequence continues at coordinate 99,836 of CAVUTD010000016.1, read as the reverse complement.
GAGTGATTCTGTGATTTTCGAATATCATGCCAGACCGGAGTTATTCGACGATGGTCCACACGTTTTCGGCCCAGGAGAGTAAAATCCTGCCGAGCAGCGTAGCGATCACGCGTCATGGAGCACGGCTATCCCCGCCTGCATCAATTCGGAGGATTTCTTCATCGAGCCGGGCATGGATACCTCTGAACCTGTAACTTTGCTCTTTAGGCCCAAAAGCCGCTTCGGCTTAACTGAATAGAAAACGATGAGTACAGAATCAGCGACAACTGAAGCGACCCAATTGATGAGAAATGCTTCTCGTGAACTAACGATTCGCGCTGGCAGAGCTCTTTGCGATCACGACCGGGAAGTTCCCGAAGTGGATCTGTTTACCCCCATGATGATCCGGCGTCTGACTTTCCGCAATCGATTGGCGATGTCGCCAATGTGCATGTATTCAGCGCACGACAACTTCGCCAATGATTTTCACCTGGTTCACCTCGGGAGTCGAGCCTCAGGGCCGTCTCAACGCAAATTACCTGAGAGAACATTTCCGCCGAAATCGATCTTGGCCTTGTCGCCTTGATACTTAGCGTCGGGAGGTCGGCTTTGCTATAAGTCAGATTCAGCAATGAGCTCTTCAATTCGCTAGTCTCTTTGACGTTAGTCATACTGATAGTACTACTACAACGATGCGTGTTGCAAAAGTCGCAGTTTCCATTGATGACCGGTTGCTTCGGCGGCTGGACAGCCTTGTCGCGCGGGAGGTCTTTCGCAGCCGCAGCGAAGCGATTCAGAAGGCTGTCGCCGAGAAGCTCGCGCGCATGGAACGTGGCCGCCTAGCGCGGGAATGCGCGAAGCTCCTTCCGGCTGAAGAGCACCAACTGGCTGAGGAAGGCATCCGGAAAGACGCCTCAGAATGGCCAGAATATTGAGGGGCGATGTCGCCTGGGCCGAAGTTGATCCAACCCAAGGTCACGAGCAATCCGGTCGGCGGCCGGTCCTCGTGCTGAGCCAGGATGTTTTTAACGAGCGGTCCGGGACGGTGATTGCCTGCGCTCTCACGAGCCAGGAACCGCGAGCTGGCTTTCCGCTGACGCTGGAATTGACCGACGCGAACCTGCCTAAGCGTTCATGGGTGAAAATCAGCCAGATTAGGACACTTTCGGTGAAGCGGCTCGGCAAGAAGCTCGGGCGCATTTCGATTGAGGAACTGGAGCAAGTGATTGAGGGATTGAACGAAATCATCGGCGCGTAGCTAACTTTGTATAAGGAAGAGCGCAGTCTGATTTCAACCCGAGCCAGCGATGGCGAGTATAGTCGCCTTGAGGTTTGCCGGCAGATCGCGCCATGCGTTAATGACCCGCTGCAAGTCGAAATCGACGATCTTTGAGCTATGCGAGTCTCTTTGTGAGTCTCGCGTTGCAAGCGGGGGTAGCCTTTCGAATCCCCGTGCGAAGATCATTCGCCCGCTAGTCCACACGAGGTACGGGTGATCAAAGCTCATCGAGAAATTCAACGCGCGGGCGCGCGAGGTAACATTTGCGTGGTCGCTGAAAAGCGTCCGCAGCGTGCGTTCCGAGGATGCCCGCCCTGCCGATGTCATCTTGAGGAGTGCGCGCGGGCAGAGCGTGCGTGAGATCACGGGGCTTTGGGGTGCAGCACTTCGTATGTTCAGCGCTGGACCAACGCTTCCGGCAAACACCCTTGAGCGGTCTTGTCGCCCGCATCGTGCGCGTAAGGCAAGGGGCCAATGCGGCCGCCCTGAAGACCAAAGTGCTGCCGTCCAAGTGGAGCTCGTAGTCATGAGCGAGATGAGGGTCTCCACCCGTTACAAAGGCGGTACGGTTCCAGTTTCAGAAATTTTGTTCCTAAACATGTTTCCACCCGCTATTGTTGGTAAAAAACCGAATTCTTCGTGAAACGCGACCATGGTCTGCCAGTGGAGGGCACGGCGAGCTTTCACACCACGCGCTGGACGATCGTCATGAGGGCGGCGCAAAGTCAGGCGCCGGAGGGCCAGGCCGCTTTGGCCGACTTATGCGGGGTCTATTGGTATCCACTCTACATTTTCGCTCGGCGCCGCGGGCATTCGCCGGATGACGCCCAGGATCTGACTCAAAGTCTCTTTCTGCACCTGCTGGAACATCGCGAGTTTAGCGGCGTTGACCGGCTCAAGGGGAAGTTCCGGTCTTTCCTGCTCGCCTCTTTCCAGGACCACCTCTCGGATGCATTCGACCTTGCGCGCCGTCTTAAAAGACGAGGAGGTAAGGAATTCGTGGAACTCGATGCGGAAGACGCCGAAGAACGGTATCGACGCGAGCCGGTCGAGGTTCTGACAGCAGAAAAATCTTCGATGCCCGCTGCGCGATGACGGTCCTGGGAGAAGCGCCGAAAAAGCTTAGTCAGGAGTATGCTATCACGGGAAAGACTGACACATTTGAAGCGCTAAAAGTCTTCCTCGACCCTAATAGCAGCACGGCTCCACCCTCGTACGATGAGGTGGCGAACAGGCTTAAGGTCAGCACAGGTGGAGTCAAAACGCTTATCCATCGGTTGCGAAAGCGTTACACTGCACTATTGCGCGAAGAGGTCGGCCGCACCGTGTCAGATCCGGCGGAGATCGATGAGGAGATTCATGGTCTTTGCGACGCCTTGGTTGCATTCGAAGGGCGGTTAGGCCCATGAAAACAGAGGAGAGACGCGTCTGCCCGAGTTGCGGTAATGAGTTTTCCGGCGCAATGGAATTCTGTCCGGTCTGCATGTTGCGTGGAGTTCTGGGTGAAGTGGGGGTTTTTTCGGAAGAAGCTTTCAACGAGCCAACGCTCGAGGTGGGACCGTTTGAGCACTTTGAACTTGTCAAGGGCGAAGACGGGAAACCGCTCGAGTTGGGTCGCGGTGCGATGGGCATCACTTACAAAGCATTCGATGTCGATCTGCAATGCCCCGTGACATTGAAAGTCATCAGCGAAAGATATCTCGGTGACGAATCGGCTCGGCTTCGTTTTTTGCGCGAAGCGCGTGCTGCGGCCAGCGTCCGCCACCCGAATGTCGCCTCGGTCTTCCATCTAGGCAGAAGCGCTGAGGGTTACTTCTACGCGATGGAGTTCGTCGAGGGAGAGACCCTGGAGAATCTCGATCAAACGCTCGGGCCGGCTTGATGCAAAGCTGGCGCTGGAGATTGCGACGCAGGTTGCTGACGGTTTGGCAGCGGTGCACAAGAAGGGCCTCGTCCACCGGGATATTAAACCAAGCAACATCATGGTGAGCTTTGAGGAGGGTGGTGTTCCGACGGCGAAGATTATCGACCTCGGACTGGCGAAGCCTGTAATCGGCTCATCCTCTGATGCCACGATTTCGCTGCCCGGAGTTTTTGCAGGGACACCACAGTTCGCGAGTCCCGAGCAATTCGCGGGAGCCCGGGTAGACATCCGTTCGGATCTTTACTCGCTTGGCGTGACGCTCTGGAAGATGCTGACCGGCCAGACGCCATCCCGGGGCTCTGCTGACGAGGCGCTGGATCAGCATCAGCGTCTCCCCTTGCCGGTTGAACAACTCGCAGGTCTCCCGCAACCCCTTGTCGTTCTCCTTGAGGTGCTGCTCGAGAAAGACCCGGCGCGACGCTTCCAGAGTCCAGCCGAACTCTTGAAGGTGATGCCGATGGTCAGGGACGCCATCAAAGCGGGGAGTCGTCTCATGAAGACGATCCGAGTTTTGGTCTCCTCTACGGGCGATGTCCAAAAGGAGCGGATTCTGGCGGATCGAGCGATTCGCTCGGTTGCTGGTGAGTTTAACGTGCCGGTAAGCGTCACGTTTTCAAATTTTCAACGCTTGGCAGAAGAAAATGGCGAGTCAAAAACGGAATCGGAGAATCACGAGACGTTGATCCTCTGTCCCTATTTTTTGGAATATCAGAGGTTCCAATCGGACGCGGGATGGCGGGGACCGATCCCAAACCCGGCGGAATTTGATCTGGTGATTTCTATCCTTTGGTCCCGCCTCGGTGCCTTACTGGACCCGACCTTGACGATGCCGGATGGCAGCTCACCCGGCTCGGGAACGGAATACGAAGTTGCCTGGGCGCTGGACCACGCAAACAAGAATGGAGGCGTTCCGCCATTGCACGTTTATCGCAACTGTTCAAAGCCGACACCGCCGTTGGAACCAAAAGAGGAGTGCGAAGTCTTTATTCGGCAATGGAACTCCTTACAGGAGTTCTTTGCGCATTGGGAAAAGAACAGCGAGGGAAACTTCGCCGGGACGTGCAATAACTATCGCGATCTGCAGGAGTTTGAGGAGCTCTTTCGGGAACATTTCCGTACCTTTTTGTCGGCTCAGGCGGAACGGGAGATCGGACACAAGGTCTTGGGCAGGAAAGTGCGCCGGTGGAAATCCTGTCCGTTCCGCGGGTTGGATTTCTTTGATTTCGAACACGCCCCGATCTTCCACGGTAGAACGAAAGCGATCGGGGAAGTGTTGGAAGCCCTGGAAGCACAAGTCAGAGCGCAACGGCCGTTCGTGCTGGTAGTTGGTGCGAGCGGCTCAGGAAAAAGCTCGCTGGTGCGGGCGGGCGTGCTTCCGCTGTTAACGCAGCCCGAAACCATTGAAGGGGTCGGGCTCTGGCGGTGGTCGGTAACCACACCAGGAGCCGGTGGAAGCGGAGGTGATTGCTTCGATGCCTTGGCGGCCGCACTGCTGGAGCCCCATGCGCTGCCCTCCTTGCAGGACTCAGAATCACAGAACGCAATCCGCGACCTTGCGACCGAATTGAGGGAACACTCCGACAGCGTCGCGCTCCGGGTGCGGGACGCGCTGGATCACGCCGCGCGGGAATGGAAAATTCAGCAGTCCCATTCCCTGAAGGAAAGAGAGCGGCAACTGCGCGAATCAGGAAGATTGGACGACGCGGACCTGGCTCGACAGCACAGGGAGAGGCTTGAGCTACCGAAAGCCCGTTTGGCGTTGGTGATTGACCAGTTGGAGGAATTGTTCACGACCGGTTTTTCACTGGAGGTTCGGCAGAAATATATCTCCGCGCTCGCCGGTTTGGTTCGGAGCGGCCGAGTCTTTATCCTGGCGACGTTACGGAGTGACTTCTACCCGCGGTATCAGGAGTTCCCGGATCTGGTCGAGCTCGCCAAGCCGAGCGGAAAATTCGATCTTCGGCCGCCGACGCCTTACGAGCTTGGCGACATGATCCGGCTACCGGGCGAAGCGGCCGGTCTGCGCTTTGAACAGGATCACGAGACTGGTCAACGCCTGGATCAAGCGTTGCGCGATGCTGCCGCTGTCACACCGGAATCCTTGCCGTTGCTCGAGCATGTCTTGTCGTTGCTCTACGAGCAGCAGGGCGTCCGGGGCGATGACTTGCTCCGGTGGTCGGACTATGGCGAAGTAGGCGAATTGAAAGGTGCGCTTGCCAAGCACGCCGAGGCGGTATTCAGCACGTTGCGACCGCATGAACAAAGGGCGTTTCCTTTGGTGATGCGGTATCTTGTGACGTTGAGCCAAGGCGAAGAGGAAGTGCCCAACCGGCGGACCGTGCCTTACCGTGATTTCGTTGGCTCAGAAGGCAGGGACCATGATCAGAAAGCCGGCGCAAAAGGCTTTGTTGATCTATTCGTTGAAAAACGGTTGCTGGTCGCAGACACAGACCCGCAGGGAGAGGTTACCGTGCGTGTCGCGCACGAAGCGCTGCTGCGGGAATGGCAACGCGTCAGAGAGTGGTTGAAAGAAAACCGCGAGTTCCTGCGGATGCGGGACCGCCTGGATTCGAGCCTGAAGCTCTGGCTGAGCCGCGGAAAACAAACGGATGATCTGCTCGAACCGGGACTTCACCTGGCCGAAGGTGAAAAGTTGCTCAAAGACTTTGGACCGTCGCTTAGCCGCGAACAGAGCGATTACGTCTACGCGAGCGTTGCCGAGCGAAACCGGCGAAGGCAGGCCCAAGCGCGGATTCGTTACGTGGTGATGGCCGCGATCAGCGTTTTGGCATTCCTCGCCGGCTTTCAATGGCTGCAGGCCGAGCGCCAACGTCAGAGCGCCGAGAAGAACGCAGCGCTGGCCCGAGCGGAAGAAGCACGCACGAAGCAGGCCCTGGCATCTGAAGCAGAAGTCGCCGGGAAACTCCGCGACCAGTTGCGGCAAGCGAGCTGGACAAGCTTCAACCAAGCGGAGCGACAGTTCCAGTTGGGAGAGTGGCGAGAAGGCATCGCTCTTCTGGCGCGCGCGATCAAATTCGACCCGGAAAATCCAGTTGCTTCAGAACGATTCTTCCAAGAACTGATCGTCCATCGTGAAAAGGCCCTGCCGTTGCCTATCGCTTCCTTTACCCATCAGGATATCGTTCAGAATGTCGCATTTAGTCCCGACGGTGCTCGCCTCTTGACCGCAAGCAGAGACAAAACTGCCAAGCTCTGGGACGCGGCCTCGGGCAAGCTTCTCGCTTCCTTTGACCATCAGGGTCGCGTCTTGCAGGGGGTGTTTAGTCCGGACGGCACTCGGATCCTGACAGCAAGCGCGGACATGACCGCCAAGCTCTGGGACGCGACCTCGGGCAAGCTTCTCGCTTCCTTTGACCATCAGGGTCGCGTCTTGCGCGCCGCATTCAGTCCGGACGGCGCTCGAATTCTGACGGCGAGCGCGGATCACAGCGCCAAGCTTTGGGAAGCCGCCTCGGGCAAGCTTATAGCCTCCTTTGACCATCAGGGTGAGGTCAACGACGCGGCCTTCAGTCCAGACGGCGCTCGAATTCTGACGGCGAGTAAAGACAAGACCGCCAAGCTTTGGGAAGCCGCCTCGGGCAAGCTTATAGCCTCCTTTGACCATCAGGGTGAGGTCAACGACGCGGCCTTCAGTCCGGACGGAACTCGGATCCTGACGGCAAGCGCGGACAAGAGCGCCAAGCTCTGGGATTCGGCTTCGGGCAAGCTGATCGCCTCCTTTGATCATCAGGATAGCGTCAAGAACGCGGCGTTTAGTCCAGATGGCACTCGGATTCTCACCGCGAGCGCGGATCACACCGCCAAGCTTTGGGATGCGGTGCCGCTTTCGAGGTGGATCGCTAGGAGCACGACCTCCGGTAAGCTTATGGCCTCCTTTGACCATCAGGATGCAGTCAACCACGCAGCGTTCAGTCCGGACGGCACTCGGATCCTGACGGCAAGCGCGGACAAGACCGCCAAGCTCTGGGATGCGGCTTCAGGCAAGCTGATCGTTTCCTTTAACCATCAGGATGAGGTCTTACAAGCGGCCTTTAGTGCGGACGGAACTCGGATCCTGACGACGGGCAACGATAAGACCGCCAAGCTTTGGGATGCGGCCTTGGGCAAACCCATAGCCTCCCTTGTCCATCAGGATGCCGTTGAGAACGCGGCGTTTAGTGCGAACGGCGCCCGGGTCCTGACGGCGGGCAACGATAAGACCGCCAAGCTTTGGGATGCAGCTTCAGGTAAGCTCATCGCTTCCTTTGAACATCTGGGCCGGCCCTTCCACGGGGCTTTCAGCCTGGACGGTGCTCGAGTCCTGACGGCAAGCAGAGACAACACGGCCAAGCTCTGGGATGCGGCTTCGGGCAAACCCATAGCCTCCCTTGAACATGAGGACCAGGTCAAGCACGCGGCGTTCAGTCCAAACGGTACTCGGATCCTGACGGCAAGCAGAGACAACACTGCTAAGCTCTGGGATGCCGCCTCGGGCAACCTTATCGCCTCCTTTGAACACGAGACTATCACCCTCAAGAATCATGCCGCATCCTGGGGTTACGAGCGCCTGCCAGCTGCCGTTTTGCACGGGGCGTTCAGTCCGGATGGTGCTCGGATACTCACGGCGTGCTGGGATGCAACCGCCAAGCTTTGGGATGCGACCTCAAGCAAGCTAATCGCCTCCTTGGCCGATCCTGAGTTTATAGGTGTCATGTACGGGGCGTTTAGTCCGGACGGCGCTAGGATCCTGACGGCGAACGTAAGTAATACTGCCAGGCTCTGGGATGCGGCCTCAGGCAAACTCATCGCCTCCTTTCCCCATCAGTGCGGTCTTTCAAGCGGAGTTCAGTCCTGACGGTGCCCAGATCCTGACGATTGGCGCGGATAACAGCGCCAAGCTCTGGGATGCGGCCTCAGGCAAGCTCCTCACGTCCTTAGCCCATCAGGATGAGGTCTTTCAAGCGGAGTTCAGTCCGGACGGGGCTCAGATCCTGACGGCAAGCAGAGACAAAACAGCCAAGCTCTGGGATGCGGCCTCGGGCAAGCTGGTCGCTTCCTTTGACCATCAAAATGGTCTCTATCATGCGGCGTTTAGTCCTGACGGTGCTAGGATCCTGACGGCAAGCGGAGACAAGACGGCCAAGCTCTGGGATGCGGCCTCAGGCAAACTGATTGCCTCCTTTGACCATCAAGATACGGTCCCGTGGGCGGGGTTTAGTCAGGACGGTACCCGGATTCTGACGGCAAGCTGGGACAAGACAGCTAAACTCTGGGATGCGGCTACTCCCGTCGAACTCGCTCGGCAGGTGAAAGAAGCGCGCGGCGACATAGCGAAAATAGGCTCCTCGGTTTCGGTGGCCAACTCACCCGTGCAGCAAGTCGAATCGCTTTCAATTATCGCAAGTGGGCTCGAATTTTCAGACGATGGCTCGCTCGTCCCAGTCAATGAGGAACACAGATCAAAGCTGACGAAGCAATTGAAGGACTTGGCACAAGGCCTTGGTCCCAGCGCGCGTTTCATACGGTGGTTTTTCATTACGGGAAGTGATCGAACGATCTTCCCGGCGAGCGACGTAAAAATTGCCGATTGGGTGGACAACGCCCTCTTGACGAATCCAACCCTAACCGAAGAATGGGTGCGAAACGCCCTAATTCTCCTGCCCAATCACCCGCTGCTGCATATCGCGCTGGCGGGGTTTGAAACTGACTCCAAACGCGCTGACTTTCTTCGCTCATTTGGCTTAGCGAGACTTCCGAAAAACAGTGCCATTTGCACGCGCGCCGGCGAGATGCTGCTCGCACAAGGCCGTCCCGAACTCGCACTGACCGCGGTCGATAAGGCACTTCTCGCTGATCCAACGGCTCTCTCCGCACAGCGTCTTCGACTCAGAGTTCTGGACGTAGTGCCCAGATGATACGCTATTCAAAGCGACCGAAAGATCGCTTCGCAGCCGAGCCCGGTCCTCATGGCGATCCGTCCAGGCCCGAAGTTGAAAAAGTTAGCGCACCGGCGGAAACCCGGGTTTTCTGGTTCTCATTTTGGGTCGTGCTCAATAGGTGTCACGTGACGCCAAGCGGCTAACGTTCCATTGCCATCCCGCAGACTATTTCCGCTTGGCGCGCCGCCCCCAGATCGGGCACCAATCCATGTCTGGACTGCGGTTTCGACTTTCGCAAATGCCTGACGAGCCCCCTTGCGTTCGCCAGGGTGAATCACCGAAAGCCTTTTCATTGACTTCGAGCGTCGGCCCAGCGACCTTTAACGAGAGGCGTTCCCTCTGCCCTCGGTGACACGGGTGTTAGCGGCGACTAGAGAAATCCGAGAGACTATCCAAACCCCCGGGAGGAGACGATGAAAATACGCTTACTAGGTGCCCTGGTAGGATTGGTAATCAGCTTTGCTTTGCCGATCTTTGCCCAACAAAAAGAAACGGTCGATCCACAAACAATCGAGCAGCTTCTTGCCTTTGGTAAGAAGTATGACGAAGCAGAAAACAACAACGATGCCGCCTCCTTGGCCGCATTTTTCACGGAAGACGCGGTTTTAGTGACGAACACAGGACCGGTTTACGGTCGACAGGCCATCGAGAAATGGTTTACAGACGACTTCCAGGAATGGCGCCACAGCAACAAGCTGAGCAAGGGCGATCAAAATCCTCCTCGCATTCTTGGTACGGCTGACAATATAGCGTCAAGTGGAGAATGGAGTGTGATTATTCAAGGCAAGACGGGCGATCCTATACAACTCAAGGGCCACTATTCATGGATTCTTACTCGTGAGGGCAATGATTGGAAGCTTCGGATGAATACCTGGAACGTAACCCCAGCGAGCGAGCCTCTTCGATGGTGATGATTAGAGTGATGTTACCGGCCGCACCCGAGGCTGGTCGGACCCAACGGATCAAGCCAGGAAATCTCCAAGCCGACAGACACGAACTAAAGTCCTGAACAGCGATCTTGAGGGCGTCTTCCGCGGTTGGTATCCACAGTTTCACGCTCGTGCCGCTTGACCCCCGACATTTTGACGCTCTCCAAATAGACGAGAGCCGAGATTTACGGATTACACTGTGTTCGAAATACCGGCTCATCAGGTCTACGAGGTTTTCGACCAGAATCCCTGCCGCCGTCCTTTCCGCCTTCGCCTCTTCAGCCGCTGCAGTGACCCACTCAAGAAGCGCAACCGTCACTCACGACCGCGCTTCCCTTCTCTTCTTTCCCGATGGCCCACATTCAAGCCCATGACCCAACGGCGGCAGCCTGCAAAAGAGGAGCGGCACCAGGGTAGAGATTGGCAAATTTGCCTATTGACCGAGGGCTTTTGCACAGTCGGACTGGGATTACAATACAATAGTAGTCATTATCGTAAGATCGGACAGCGACGGCCGATAGCGGCACGCGTCAGCGCGTTCGCTCGACCGCATGGCTCGCATTTTCCGTCAGTTCGTAGAGCCGCTCGGGAGCGATATCTGCTCCGTTCGGCCAGGCGAGTGTTCCTCCCTCGAAGGTAAATTGCTTGAAGTACGACAGTTCGGCCAAAGGAGCGAAAATAGACCCCTTCCCGAGGTACGATGAAAGATCGACGTCCCCTTTGAGGCCGTCGTCAAACTCGAGGTGCACTACATAATCCCGAACGTATCGGGCACTCCAAATATCATTCATCCTCCACACGCGGCCACTCTATTCCAGCGGCGCCACCTTCTCAAGACCCATACCATCACGAGCCAGATCCCAGTCACGCTTCAGTTCTAAGTCGTGCAGGTCGTTCCATTCCCTCACCAGCCTCAGGGCGGTCTTCGAACGCAAATCGCCCAAGAGAATGGGGAGCGGATTCGCCATCAGTCCAATTCAGTGATGAGCTCTTCAATTCGCTAGGCTCTTTGACGTTAATCATACTGATGGTACTGCTACTAACAATGCGTGTTGCAAAAGTCGCAGTTTCCATTGATGACCAGTTGCTTCGGCGGGTGGACAGCCTTGTCGCGCGCAAGGTCTTTCGCAGCCGCAGCGAAGCGATTCAGAAGGCTGTCGCCGAGAAGCTCGCGCGCATGGAACGTGGCCGCCTTGCGCGGGAATGCGCGAAGCTCCTTCCGGCTGAAGAGCACCAACTGGCTGAGGAAGGCATCCGGAAAGACGCCTCAAAATGGCCAGAATATTGAGGGGCGATGTCGTCTGGGCCGAAGTTGATCCAACCCAAGGTCACGAGCAATCCGGTCGGCGGCCGGTCCTCGTGCTGAGCCAGGATGTTTTTAACGAGCGGTCCGGGACGGTGATTGCCTGCGCTCTCACGAGCCAGGAACCGCGAGCTGGCTTTCCGCTGACGCTGGAATTGACCGGGGCGAACCTGCCTAAGCGTTCATGGGTGAAAATCAGCCAGATTAGGACACTTTCGGTGAAGCGGCTCGGCAAGAAGCTCGGGCGCATTTCGATTGAGGAACTGGAGCAAGTGATTGAGGGATTGAACGAAATCATCGGCGCGTAGCTAACTTTGTATAGGGAAGAGCGCAGTCTGATTTCAACCCGAGCCAGCGATGGCGAGTATAGTCGCCTTGAGGTTTGCCGGCAGATCGCGCCATGCGTTAATGACCCGCTGCAAGTCGAAATCGACGATCTTTGAGCTATCTGAGTCCCTTTGTGAGTCTCGCGTTGCAAGCCCCTGATTATGAGCCGCGGGCTTCGAGTTCGAATCCTGTCGCTCCGATTTTTGCGACAGGATGAGGAGCGGTAGTAAACGTGTCGCAGTTCCCGACACGGTCGGGAGAGGGACCGCTCGCAGGACGGGCTCGGTCGGCCCAGAAAATGAAGTGCCGCCCACCCAAATTCCAGAGGTCAGACTTTTGGGCTCAGGGCTGAACTTTGGAGTCGAACTGATGTACTGATTCGTTGATCTGGAAGAAGGTGCGACGCGGAGGTGGTGGATAGCCGATACCACGCCGCCCTAAAAGCTAGCGACGGTGAATTAAGCGCCGGTTCAAAGCGCCCAGTCCTCTTCTATGCTATGGGTTGCTCGGTTTCGCTTCCGAGTGCTGCGAGGTGCATGATTTTTTCCTCGCTCGCTTCGCCGCGGTTCAATTCACCAGCAACGTGCCCGTGACGCATAACCACGATTCTATCTGCGAGCGCCAGCACTTCGGGCAAGTCACTCGAGATCATGAGAATCGGCACACCGGCGTCAGCGAGTTCATCGAATAGCGCATAGATTTCCGCTTTAGTGCCGACGTCAACTCCTCGTGTGGGTTCATCGACAATCAAGCATCTCGGTTGCACGGCCAGCCATTTGGCGAGCATGACCTTCTGCTGGTTACCGCCACTCAAAAAGCCTACCTTCTGCTCCTGGCTGGGTGTCCGGATGTTCAGCCGCGCTACGAAACCGTCGATCAACTTGCGCTCCGCCTTTTGATCAATAAACTGCGCTCGTGCCAACTTAGGTAGCACCGCCATCGAGACATTATGTCCGACGCTTGCCCCAAGAACCAAACCCGTGGACTTGCGATCCTCAGGGGCCAAAGCAATACCCGCTCGCATGGCATCCTGGGCGCGCCTGATCCGAACAGGCTGATTTTGGACGAGAACTTCTCCCGAGTCGGGCGGAGGGCATCCAAAGACGCCCAGGGCCATTTCACTGCGACCTGCTCCGATCAACCCGGCCAGAGCAACGATTTCTCCCCGATGAATCTTAAAGCTCACATCCGTGTACTCATGGCTCTTAGTGAGGCCGCGGACCTCGAACATCACTTCCTGACTGGGAGTTCGTTCCTTGCGGTGAAACGCGAGCAATTCTCGACCAACCATCAAGCTGACGACTTCAGATTCGCGCGTCGACTTCATCGGGAGCGTCTTAACGTGCTTTCCGTCGCGCAAGACAGTCACCACGTCGCAGTTCGCGAATACCTCAGGAAACCGATGCGAGATGTAAAGCATCGTGACCCCATGGGCCTTCAGATCGTGAATGACTCTGAACAAAGTCTCTGCGTCGGCTTCGGAAAGGCTGGAAGTTGGCTCGTCAAAGATGAGCAAGCGTGGCTCACGAACTAAGCTTTTGCAGATTTCAACGAGCTGTTGTTGCCCGACAGTTAGACGACCGACGATAATATCGGGATCGAAATGAATTCCTAACCGTTCGAGAATTGCGATCGTCTTGGCTCTTTGTGTCTTACGATCTACGAAGGCGCCGCCGACCTTTGGTTCCGAGCCGAGAAATACATTTTCCGCTATGGAAAGGTTGGGAGAAAGGTTCAGTTCCTGGTAGACAATGGCAATGCCAACCTCTTGAGCGTCCGCGGGGCTCGAGAAATGAACCTCACGCCCGTCAAAGTCGAGGGCTCCGGCCGTGGGTCGTTGAGCACCAGCAATAATCTGCATTAAGGTGCTTTTCCCTGCGCCATTCTCTCCCATGATGGCGTGAATGCTTCCCCGCTCCACCTCGAAGCTAACATCCTGGAGAGCGCGGACGCCCGGATAAGTCTTAGTGATTCCGCGAATTTTCAGAATCGCAGCCATCGAGCAGTGAGGCAGGGATGCCCGCCGAAGATTCCGTTATTTGAGAAATTGATCCACGTTGCTTGAATCAACGACGTCGACTCCCGTGTTGATGCTTTCCGCCTTTTTCCCCTGACTTAGGTCATTGAGCACATCCATGCTCTTTACGCCCATGGCGTATGGTCGCTGACCGATCAGCGCGCTGCAGTAGCCATCCTTGAGCAGTTTAAGCTCCTCAGGTAAGGTGTCGAAGCTTACGACGACGAACTTATTCGTTTTAATGTCTGGCGCACGTTTTCCAAGCGCTTTCATGAAGGCTTCGGGCGCTCCAAACAAAGGCCATCCCCCTGAAAGGAAAATCCCATCCAAATCCGGATAACGCGTCAAAATATCCTGCACAATCTGGACGCCTCTGACCGCATCATCGTCGCATGGAAAGGGAGATCCGGAAACCTCCTGGTAGTCGCCCCCGCTGACCACCTCTTTAAACCCTTTAATGCGGTCATTGAGGTTTTGTGCCGCAAGCCCGCCAGTGATTACAGCATACTTTCCCTTTGGCAAGCGTTGCTTGAAAGCTTTGCCGGCTTCCTTTCCAGCCTCGTAGTTATCCGTACCCACATAGGCCATTCGCTGTGATTTCGGAGAATCCGAATCAAACGTAATCACCGGAATCCCCTTCTTGCGTGCATCGGCGATGACGCCGACTACTGAATCCGCGTTCATCGGCGCGATAGCGAGCCCATCGACGCCACGGGCCACTACGTCCCTGAGAATTTGCACTTGCTCGGCCTCGTCAGGGGTGTTGGGACCGGTATACAAGAGTTTAACGCCAAGCTTCTGCGCCTCTTCTTTGCATCCTTTTTCCACATCGGCATAGAAGGGAACGCTAATTGATTTGGGCACTAAGGCGAAGGTTTTGGGCTTATCGGCGGCGTGTGCTGAGCTGAGGAAGGCAGCTGCACTGGCCAGCAAGAGAAAGCGCAGAGAGAGTTGTTTTGGTTTCATGGGTGGGTCTTTCTTGTGGTTGTTAGTATTTGAAAAAGTTGTCGTCCATTTAGTCCTTCAGGCTGGTCTGACGAAAGCGATCGATCGAAACGGCAATGATGATGATGGCTCCCACGAAGACTCCCTGCCAATACGGGTCGATTCCAAAAAGCAGAAGTCCGTTTCTAAGAATCTCAAGCATGATAGTTCCTATAACGACTCCGAAAACTGTTCCCTCACCTCCAGCGAGGTTAACGCCGCCAATGACGGTTGCGGCAATCACGCTAAGTTCCTGACCGGTTGCCAAGCTGGCGGTGACGCTCGAAAGATAGCTGGCTTGCACTATTCCAGCCAAGCCAGCGCAAAATGAGGAAATGATGTAAACCGCCACTTTCAATCGTCTCACGTTCAGGCCAGTTAAGCGGGCGGCCTTTTCGTTGCCGCCCACCGCGTAGACGCGACGACCCCAGACGGTTCTAGACAGCACGATCCATAGAACCACTGCGACCACAATGAACAAAACAACCGGATTGGGGATGCCGAGAATTGATCCTCCACCGATCCAGAGAAACGCATCCTGCTGCGGTCCGAAACTGGAGATCGGTCTTCCGCGGGTGATGACCAAGGCCAGGCTACGCGCGATCGCAAGGGACGCCAGCGTTGGGACGAAAGGAGACATGTTCAGGCGTGTCACGCACAGGCCGTTGAAAAAGCCAACCAACGTTGCCGCTAGAAGTGCGACGCAAATCGCCGGGATCATCAACCAACCTTGAGACATCAGGGAGGCCGCCAGAACGGCGGACATCGCCCAGACGGAACCAACCGAGAGATCAATGCCGCCAGTCAAGATCACTAGAGTCATGCCCATCGCGACAATCCCGATGAAGGAAAAATTGCGAGTCACATTAATGATGTTCTCAAGCTGCCGAAATTGCGGAATTGACACCGCAATGATCACAACCATGAGGATCAATGCCGCAAGGCTTCCAAACTCTCTGACCGCCAAGATGCGGCTTAGCACGGATTGACGCGCCTTCGGCGCGTCGGCGGCACCGGCTCGGTTCATTCTAAAGCGTGCCCCATAACAGCGATTCCGTGCGCGAACGTGGGCGTCTAAAATTCAACGTTGTATCAGTCAAGATGTCTCCGGTTCTAGGGGCGGCGCACCAGTTGCCAGTTTCCTAGGGAAAGCGCCTTCCAATGTCAAGTTTCACGAGAAATTTCGGAAAGCTTGCGCAGAAGCCCCACATCTGGGGAGCGATTTCTGCTGACTTGCTCTTCATAGAAATTTCCGACTATTGTGCTGGACTATGTTTTGGGCCAAAGCATCGCTGCCGTCTGCTTGATTTCAGCCAAGAGGCCGTTGCGAGGGATAAGCCGTTTTCCGAAGAGCACAGGTGCACCCGCTTTGCTCACGCGCTCGAGGAGCGAATTGCCCTTCATGGCGGCGGCCTCGACGACGCAGGCTTGAGTAATCCAGAGGAAGGAGGCAGGACTCCGTTTCTCAACAAATCTTCCGACGGGGAAGCAGCCAAGCCGCGACCTCTGCGCAAGGTCTTGCGGGTATGCCCTTCAATCCGGTCCAGTAAAAGACTCAGCGGCGAGTTGACCAATGACCTGTTTGCGAACTGCTCCGGCAAGAAGCACCTCCGCTGAGTTTCCCGTCTTCCGCGGTCAAAACTAAGTTACATAAAACCCTTGACATTGAAACATAGTTGCGATCTAGAGTTTAGGCGTGAAAGAGGAGGGTCAGGATGCACGTTCCGGAAGCGTCCCCGACTTCGACCTGCATCCTCTCCACAACCTTTTGTCCGCGGTGAGACAAATGCCCGGGAGTTGTCGAAGCGTGGCGCAGTATATTGTCGATAACCCGCAGCGGGTTGCCTCGTTCTCGATCGGCGAGTTGGCGAAATTGACTAGATCGAACAAGACGGCTGTGGTGCGCGTATGCCAGCTGAGTGGCTATCGTGGGTATCGCCAACTTCGAGCTGCCCTCTTGGAAAATCGGGGTCTGCTCCGCGGTGCCGAACTGTTAGGCTTTGACGTTCCTTTGGATGCAAAAGCCACCGACATCCTGCATGTGGCACGGGAAGTCATCAAGATTAACCTCGAAGTTCTTCAGGAAACATTGACGCTGTTGGATGAAGCTGCCTTGGCATCTTCCGCAGACCGCATCTTGGCGGCGAATCATGTTTTCTTAACGGGCTTTGGAAGTTCGGCGCCTGTGGCGCAGGACACCTACCAGCGCTTCCTCAGGCTCCAGATTCCATCCTCTGCGTGCGCAGATCCACACGTTCTGGCGAGTATCGCCGCGAATGTAGGTCCGACCGATTTGCTGTTCTGCGTCACGTACAGCGGCGAAACCCGGGACATTATCGAAGCTTTAGAAACGGCCAGAGCGCGCCAGGCGGCGACGATTGTCCTGACCAGCGTTCCGCGATCGTCTGCCGCTCTTCTTTCGGACATCGTGCTTCTTTCCGCAGTAAGCAGGAAACCCTATGCGGCAGAAACAGTTGCTTCGCGTATCGCGCAACTTGCGGTCGTCGACGTTGTAACCGCTATCATTGCGCTCCGCAAGAAGACCCAACTTCGTGGCGGAAGAGAACGCATCGAAAGGGACCTGAGCAAGAAGCGAGTCAGTTACTCTCCCGTGAAATAGAGAACCCATTGCCCTTGCCGGCCTGCGAATAATTTCCCCCCACGAACAGTTATGAAAGTCCGATGGTTGGCACCTGATTTGAAACCTCAACGGTTATTGCCGTTTAACAGTGCTTCGATCAGCAGGATCACGCAGTCCTATGCTATCGCAATCGTTCTCTTTATTATCTGCGGCATATCAGCACTGCTGACGCCAAACTTCCTAACTACTGACAACCTTACGAATGTAATTCGACAGGTTAGCGTAATAACGATCATCGCTTTCGGCGAAACGATGTTGATTATTGCTGGCATGGTCGATCTGGCGCCCGGTTCGGTGGCGGCATTGGCCGGCTGCGTCGCGATCGGTGTATTCCTCGCAACAGACTCAATCCTCCTGGCCGTTCTTGTCGCTATTCTCATTGGTGTTGGGACGGGCCTGACGAGTGGATTGATAGTGACCAGGTATCGCGTTCCGTCTTTCATCATGACTTTGGCGATGATGACGGTCGCTCGCGGGCTTGCCTTCATCTACACCAAGGGCTTTCCGATCTACGACATTGGTGCGATTAGCTATCTTGGCAAAGGTAGTCTGCTTGGCGTCCCCATTCCCGTAGTCGCAATGCTGACTTTGGCTTTGGTCTCGGGTGTGCTTCTCAACAAAACACGATTTGGCAGATATCTCTATGCAATCGGGGGGAGTGAGGATGCGTCTATCGCCGCCGGTATCAAGGTTCGGCGTATAAAAATTATCGCCTTTATTATCTGCGGTGCCTTTTCGGCAATCGGCGGAGTTCTGCTCATGGCACGGTTGAATTCTGGACAACCCGCGGCTGGCGTTGGCTATGAGTTCGACGCCATTACCGGTGCAATCATCGGTGGCACGAGTTTTACGGGAGGCGTCGGCACGATTCGCGGCACTTTGGCAGGATGTCTAATCGTTGGAGTCATTAACAACGTTCTCAATCTGCTGAGCGTACCCTCCTACTATCAACAAGTCGTCAAAGGCATCATTATCGTCGTGGCAGTTGTCCTCGATCTGCGGACTCGCGCAGTCCGAGGCAGACATCTGGCAAGCTAACTGCCACATGAAACCGAGCCGAATGCTGATGGATAGAGGAGCCCGTGGCCAAAGTCACTTTTGCCAGAGCCATGCTCAACACTTTCTTTTCCCCAAAGCCAAAACCGCTCCCTATGACAAGGAGTAACTGGAAATACAAACACCAACCCAAGCACGTTCCATGAACCTCAAAATCCCACTCACTTACATATTAGCATTAACCATGTCTTGTGTTGGCGCCGAGGAGAGCGCCGACCGGTCAGCGAAAAAACAGACGATTGGCTTTGCGGCCAAGTCGTTCCAAGATCCCTTCACCTCTTGGCAGGCGCAAACGGTGAAGAAGTTCGCCAAGGATTCCTATCCAAACTTCGAGATAAAGTTATTGGATTCGGAGATGTCTGTCGAGAAGCAGACAAACCTGGTGGAGAACTTTATCTCGCAGAAGGTCGATCTGGTGATTGTCCAACCGCTCGATGCCCAGGCGCTAATTCCGGCGATCGATAAGGCGTACTCGATCAGTCCACCCATACCGGTGATAAACCTTGCCTTGAAGATTGATGATAAGAACAGTGTTTCCCTGGAGTCAGACCCAATCCTTGAGGGGAGATTGATCGGGGACTATGCAGCTAAGAAACTGCCTCAAGGAGCGAAAGTCGCGATTATCGAGGGGGAACCGGGCAACCTCGCCGCCGCTTCACGACAAAAAGGAATTCTCGAAGGCTTGAAGGCCAGGCCGGACATCAAGGTCATCGCGAGCTTAACAAGTCGTTGGCGCCGTGATAACGCCATGGCGATTACAGAGGATTGGCTGCAGGCTTATCCTCAAATCGACGCGATCCTCTGCCACAACGATGATTCGGCACTTGGCGCCATTGAAGCGTTAAGGGCCGCGGGAAAGGCCGGAAAGGTCATGGTCTTTGGCGTCGACGGACTTCCCGAAGCGCTCAAATCAATCGAGGATGGCCTGATGACGGGAACCGTGGTCCAGCAGGTCGTCGACCAGGCAAAGACTACGCTGGACGTAGCCGCGAAACTGCTGAAGGGCGAGCAAGTAGAACGTTATATCCAGATCCCTGGTGAACTGGTTACCAAGGAGAATAATAACGTCCAAAAGTGGATAGACATCGAGAAGGAAGCGGGCCTGATCAAGTAGCAGCTTAGAGGTCGAAGGAACGAACTCAGTTTCCTTCGACCCACCGAGGACATTTGAAAGCAGCAAACGTTATCGCGTTCGACATCGGCGCCGGGAGCGGGAGAGTCTCGGTCGGCAGCTTCGATGGGCAAACACTTGTTGTTTCAGAGATGTACCGTTTTGCGAACGAGCCGGTCCAAGTTCTGAATAGCTTGCAATGGGATATCCTCAGAGTTTTTCAGGAACTTAAGTCGTCCTTGGCCCGACTGGACAAGGCAATAGCGTATCTCAGTGTTGGCATTGACGGGTGGGGGGCCGACTATGGCCTTATTGACCGCGCTGGGCGCCTCCTCGGAAACGTTTATCATTACCGTGACTGCAGAACCCGTAACACGATCGAGCAGTTACTGGAGAAAATCCCGCCGCGTGAGCTCTTCACTTCCACGGCATCCGATTTAAAACGTCATTATACGCTCAGCCAGCTATATTCCCAGGTGATCAGCGGCGACCAGGTGTTGCAAGTCGCCGATAAGTTCCTGCTGATTCCAGATCTCCTGAACTACATGTTCACCGGAACCGTAGCGGCGGAGGTAACCATCGCGGGCACCAGCCAGCTGCTAAATCCTTTCGACAACAACTGGAACAAAAATCTTCTCTCCCGACTGGAAATTCCGGAGACGCTTTTTCCGCCGATCGTTCCACCAGGCACCCGCCTAGAACCGCTTTTGCCTGCGTATCGCGCGGAAACTGGCTTGAGCAATGTGAGCTTTGTCTCGGTCAGTGGCCACGATACGGCATCAGCACTCACCTCAATTTTCGGTCTGGATCATCGTTCAGCCTTTGTCAGTGCTGGTACGACGATCGTCGTCGGAGCCGAGACGGAAGCACCGCTGATCGATAATGTCACCTTTGAATATGGATTTAAAAACTGTCGCGGGACCGAAGGAGAGAACCTCTTGATCCGCAACAACACGGGATTTTGGATACTGCAACAGTGCAGGCGTTTATGGGAGCGCCAATCGCCCATTTCATTTGCCTCGCTGTCCAGAGAGGCACGAGACGCCCACCGTCAACTCAGCATCTTCGATCCGGAATCCCAAGAATTCGAAAACCCGGAAAGTATGACTGAAAGCCTGCATGCCTTTGCTGTTGAGACGAACCAAACACCGCCGATGACGCGAGCCGACTGCACGCGATCGATATATGCAAGCCTCGCGTTGCAGGTTAAATGGTGCCTGGAGAGGCTGGAGAGGATCTTACAGAGGCGGTTCGAAAATCTTTATCTCATCGGCGGCGGCGCCAACGACAGCTTCTTTTGTGAATTGGTCGCCGATTGCACTGGCCTGCCTCTGCACGCCGGACCCTCTGAAGCAACGATTCTCGGGAATGTGATGATCCAGCTAGCCGCAGCCGAGGTTTCTTCTCTCAGCGATCTTCGAGAAGTTGTCCGACGATCGACGGCGAGCCGAGAATATCAACCTAACTCCGCGGCGGCGGACCAGTGGGAGCGCCTGTATCTAGACTTCCTCTCTTACAAGGAAACCAACCAACATGTACGAAGACCTGAAACAAACCATTGTCGAGATCGCTAAAATCATGGATCAGAAAAACCTCGTTAACACCTACGAGGGTAATCTATCGATTAAACAGGACGACAAGATCTTGATAACGCCCTCCGGACAGAGCAAGGCGTCACTAACAATCGAGATGATTGCGGTGATCGACGAAACAGGCAGGCAGTTCGAAGGAAGACTTCGCTATTCCTCCGAATTTCTTCTCCATGTGGCGGCATATCGCTATCGGGAGGACATCCGTGCTGCAATACATTCCCATGCCCCCTACTTGACCTCGTTCGCGCTGAACAACAAGCCAATCGAGAGCAATGCATATCCAGAGATGATAAACCTCTTTGGCAAAATACCAGTGGTTCCGTATGGAACACCAGGCACCGAAGAGATCGCTGCTGAGATGGGGCCGTTTATTTCGCAAAGCAATGTTGTGCTGCTGGCAAATCATGGAGTCTTAGCCGTGGGGGTTGATCTATACGATGCATTCAATTTGACCCAGGCTGCAGAATCCATCGCCCATATTCTTACCCTGGCGCATAACCTAGGTGAGGTAAGAGATCTCACCCCAGAGCAGGTCGCCCGTGTATCCAAATAGGCGCTTGTGTTAAATCCGGCGTAAGCGTTGATCTGCCTATCAGGAGCATGTTCATGATTGCGCGGCGTCGATCGAAGGAAGACGACTTTAAGCGATATCCGTTTCGTTCACAAATCACCTGAGGGGAGAGTCATGGCGCCACTGCTCAAAGTTCGGAACATTTCCAAGCATTTTATCGGGATAAGGGCGCTTGAACGCGTTAGCTTTGAGATCAATGCGCGGGAGCGAATAGGACTGATCGGCGACAATGGAGCTGGGAAATCAACATTGATCAAGATTATCGCCGGCATTCAGCTGCCCAGCGAAGGCGATATCTATTGGGAAGGAAAGCAGGTAATAATGGAGTCGCCGATCGTAGCGCGACAACTTGGCATAGAAACCATCTATCAGGATCTCTCACTGGCTAACAATCTCACGACGGCCAACAATTTTTTTCTCGGTCGCGAGCTGACTAAGAGCTACTTTGGCGGACTCATTCAATTGCTCGATGAAAAGACAATGAATGCTAAGACCGAAGAGTTGCTCTACCAGATGAACGCTTCGATTCCGACACGACAACAGGTCGCGTTCCTTTCCGGAGGGCAGCGACAAGCGATCGCCATCATGCGAGTCATGCTCTGGAACGCGAAGCTCATTGTGATGGACGAACCCACCGCAGCCTTGGGGGTGGCAGAGCGGAGAAAAGTCCTGGATTTAATGAATGAACTTAAGCAGCATGGCGTCTCCGTTTTATTGGTCAGTCATAACCTGCCAGATATATTGGAAGTTACCGATCGGGTGTACGTGATCCGCAGAGGCCGCATTGTGGGGGAACAACGGACAGCGACGACGACCGAGCACACGTTAATTCAAATGATGATTGGCTCTGAACAATCTGCGAACCCTCAATCTTGGTCGGATAATGCTGTCTGAGACTTACCGCTGGGCAAGAGGCCTTCCTGTCTTGAGCTTCGCTCGATCACAAATGTTTCCGCTCCGATCGCGACAGACCGGAATGGGGTGTGGCAACTCGCGGTGAAAACGGCGCTCCAACGGGACCTTTTTGTGTCCGAAGCGTCAGGTGCAGAGGATAGGATCAAGAAGGATATTCCATGACCGGAAGTCACGGCACGATGACGTGACAAGGCTACGCTTTCAATTAATGATTACCAGTGTAGGCGACGATCTTGTGACCGGATTCTGCAGCAAAACATCGTTCTGGCCATTAAGCGGGTAAAAGTCGCCTGCATTACCGTCTTTGCGCGGTGGTCGGGGCGGAGAAGACGAACAGCTCGAGATTAACAAGGAGGCAACCATGGCCAAAACAAACAAAATATTGATTATTGTCACTAATGTTTCTGAATACGAGAAGGTGGGCTTCAGAACGGGGTTGTGGCTTGGGGAATTGACCCATTTCTGGGATGTGGTTGAGGAGGCGGGTTACCAGATGGATATTGCCAGTCCAGCAGGCGGCTACATTCCCATCGACCCAGAGAGTCTATCGCAAACGGTTCTCAAAGACGGGGACATCGATCAGCGGTACAGAGACAGGGCCTACATGGATCTGCTAAAAAGCACTTTGAAGGTATCGGCAGTAAATCCCGGGGATTACGATGCCATTTACATGACAGGGGGCCACGGTGTTTCGTTCGACTTTACCAAGAGCAAGGCACTAGCGGAGTTGACTGCGAGCTTCTACGAGTCCAGCAAGGTCGTTTCCGCCGTCTGCCATGGACCAGCGGGCTTGCTGGAAGTGAAATTGAAGAATGGCGATTACCTGATAAAGGGTAAGAAACTCACAGCCTTCTCCTGGAATGAAGAAGTGAAGGTAGGACGCGACCACGCAGTTCCTTTCAATCTTGAGGAGGAGTTGCAAAAGAGGGGGGCCAAGTACAGCAAGGCGTTGATGGCATTTGGCAGCCACGTGGTCGAGGACGGTCTTCTGATTACCGGGCAAAATCCCGGAAGTGCGAAAGGGGTAGGGAAAGCCGTGGTCAAAAAGCTAGAGGAAGCACGGGAAACAGCTGCATAATAACGTACTTGCGCATCTGTTGGTTCACTTCGCATGTTGGAACCAACGAATATGAAAACAAACCTGAGTAGCGAAGTAGCGCCGCTGTCTCGCCGGAAAATTTCCCATGTACGTCACTAAACCGCGTTTATTCTTCGATTACGCGTTGCGGAATCATTTTGCCTTTCCCTCCTTTAACGTTTGCAATTTGGAGATCGCCCGCAGCGTGATTGCCGCGGCTGAAGCAGAAGACGCGCCCGTCATGCTGCAGAGTTATTTTGGGGATCTCTACTACGGCGGCTTCGATGTCCTCCCGCAATTGTTGCGAATCTTGGCCGAACAGTCCCGCGTTCCAGTGCTGGTCCATCAGGACCATCCTGATAGCCCGGAAATGATCCTTCGGACGCTTCGACGCGGCTACTACTCGGTCATGTATGATGGCGCGCATCTAACATTGGAGGAGAACATTAAGGGAGCAGCCTACATCGCAAAAATCGCGCATGTGATGGGAGCAGCCGTAGAGGCAGAATTGGGAACCTTTGGGGGCGAAACTGAAGGGGGGAATATTGTGAAAGCTTCTCCCAAAGAAGCCAAGCAACTGGCCGAGGAAAGCGACGTCGACACATTGGCGGTCTCCGTGGGATCCGTTCACGGCCAAAGCAGCCGTTTGGATCTTTCATTGTTGGAAGAAGTTGCTCGCGTGTCGCCGGTCCCCCTGGTCCTACACGGGGGCAGCGGGATTCATCCCGATGATTTGCGCGAAGGCATCCCGATGAACGTTGTCAAGGTCAACGTGGGAGCTGACGTCTTTAGAGCCTGGATGCGCGGGATCCAAGAGGGCGCGCAATTGGATAGCGGTCATAGTCACGAACCCCCGCATCACATCATGATGAATCATGCTTCCGCGAAAGTAAGCGAAGTGGCGCGCGCGAAGTTGTCTTTGATGGGCGCCTCCTCTCATGCAAAGCCGTTGCTCGAAACCCTTGAGAAACAGAGCGCCGACTTGTCGTCGACTTCCGTCGCGCCGTCATCCGTCAGTCCGACTTGAGATGGTCGTCGATGCTCGCTATGTATGCGAGGGAGCGGCAGCGGCACTTCAGGTCATTTCATGGCCGGGACAATGACGTAGACCCTGAGCGACCATGAAGACAAACTTCGAGTCAACGATTTGCTTGCCTTAATCGACGGCTTCTGCATAGCACTGGGACCGTTCACCGCTACCAACTTTCGCTCGTCACAAGTTTGGAGACGGGAGTGCATGCTTAACCACATAGGAGAAAGAATAACAGATGGACCCAAAACCCACTTCAGACGGACCTGATCCTCGTGAGGCGTTTGAACCATCGGCTATGCAGGCAAGCTGTGAGGCTAGGCCGACCTCACCTGCGACACCCCGCAGCGATTATCATACCGCAACGTCTGAGAAGTCGACTGAAGATCGTCGAGCCCCGCGAAATGCTGGTCAAATCCCAAAGGGATCTCTTGCGGAGCGCATGCAGCGAGGCTCACAAGAGTAGGTTTTCATGAAAGTGTCCTTTCGTAATAATTATGAGACTACCGTGTGGGTTGCGATCATGCGATTCGATCAGAACGCCTGCGCCAATCATGGCGACTGGGCTACTGCTGGCTGGTGGAAAATTGAGCCCGGAGAGGAAAAGTGGCCCTTCTCAACGACGAACAGATTCGCCTACTACTATGCGGAGGCGAGCGATGGCGCAGTATGGTCAGGGGATTATGGCCCTATCTCGGTCGAGAAGGGGTCATTCGAATCCTGCTTGAACATCACTGCCAGTGGCGGGTATCGCGTCGGCTTGGTGGAAATCGCCTTACCCTGGTTTAGGCAAAACCCGCTCGCAACGTATACGGTCAATCTCGCGACCTAGGGCTTGGAAATGGAAGTCAGCCTGAGTCTCCAATTTCACCATTTATGCCCGCAATCGCACCATCTAAGCAAAGTACCTGATGAACGCGGAGTAGGTTCTTGGATGACGAGGACAGCAATCACCTGGCTGGCTTCTGACGAGCACCGGGTTGTCGGCTTATCCGGAGATCGGCGGGTTTCAGGCATACTTTCCGGCCTTCGTTGATTCCGATGTGAATGAAGGAAGCGCACTGGTTTCTCTGAAACCAGGCAGATATCAGGATCGACTTTTTAGGCGCTGCTCGCAGACTCGGGGGATCGGAGAGCTAAAATGAACGAACAAGCAGAAAACTTGGGCAGTCCTGCCGCAGGGCTGGCGGGAACTGTATCGCTGGGAGGTGAAGTGAAGGTCCATCGCCTCGGTTTTGGAGCGATGCGTATCACCGGAGGTGGAATTTGGGGACCGCCCAAAGACCCCGATTCGGCCCTACGGGTTCTTCGGCGCGCAGTTGACCTGGGCGTGAATTTCATCGACACCGCAGATTCGTATGGTCCTTACGTCAGTGAAGAACTGATTGCCACGGCGCTGGCGCCGTATCCTCCGGATCTCATCGTTGCGACCAAGGGCGGATGGAATCGGCCCGGACCGGACCAATGGACCCACGATGCGAGCCCAAAGCATCTGCGCGAAGCTGCGGAAGGAAGCCTAAAGAGATTACGAGTCGAGCGCATCGACGTTTATCAATTGCACGCGCCCGATCCGGTAGTCCCTCTGGAAGCCTCTATGGAAACCTTGGCCAAGTTGCAGGCGGAAGGAAAGATCCGCTTCATCGCGCTTTCCAATGTGACCAAGGAGCACATCGAGCGCGCGCGAAAGATTGTGCCCATTGTGTCGGTCCAAAATCGCTATAGCTTTGCCGATCGCGAATGGGACTATGTCGTTGACTATTGCGAGCGCAATGGAATCGCCTTCATTCCGTGGTATCCGTTGGCTTCGGGCAAAGTCGCAGGTATGGTCCTGGAGAGAATAGCCACAAATCACGACAAAACACCCAAACAGGTGGCCTTGGCCTGGTTGCTCAAGCGGTCGCCGATCATCTTACCAATTCCAGGGACTTCATCGGTCGAGCATCTCGAGGAAAATGTGCAGGCCGCTTCCCTCCAAATCACCGCCGAAGAATACGAAGAACTTAACAACGTTCCGGAGTCACCTCCACTCCGCGGCTAGTTTTTCCCGCAGCGATCTCGCTTAGCCTTGCGCAAGCGTCAGCTCAGCGCTGAGTAGCCGCCGAGCTCTGGATTCCTGGAAGTGAGCGACGCCGACGAGCTGGCGCAGCCGGGCAGCACCTGCTGGCGTGCTCCTCCAGGACCAACCCGCAACAGTCGTAAACAGCTTGACCGGCGGACAGATCTGGCTGTTCTTGAGAAGCGAAAGTATGAGTGCTAAAAAACCGACCCGATATCTGTTGGCGAGCGATTTTGACAAGACGTTGAGCTTTAACGATTCGGGCCATGTGCTCGGAGAAATTGTCGGCGTCCACGATTTCGAGGATCGCGTTAATGCCATATCTTCCACCTATCTGGCGCAATCGGGAGCAGAGTTGGCCTATCTTTTGCGGCACGATCCTAAATTCCGCAGCGTTCGGCGGGAACACTTGATCGAAGCCGGCAAGCGCGTCCGTCTGAAGGACAATGTGAAGCTGCTGGCCGACATGCTGGCCGGAGAAGTTGGAGAGATCCAATTCCAGTTTGTCGTCATTTCAGCAGGCCCACGCGAAGTGGTGCAATCCGCCCTCGACGGCATGGTTCCGCCGGAACACGTTTTTGGCACGGAGTTCGGTTACGACCAGAAGACCCACGAGATTGTCTCGGTTGAACGGGTGCCAGCCGGATACGGCAAGGTCGTCGTTCTCAAGGAACTTGAACAGAAGTTTGGGACGCGTCCTGACCACACGATCTACATTGGTGACGGCAGCTCCGATCTTTACGTGATGCACCATGTCAACAGTCGCGACGGACACACCATCGCCGTCTCAGAAACCAAGGATATCGGGCGCATCGCAAAGCGAAGCGTCCTAAGCGAGAACGCCACGAGCGTTTTCGTGCCGATTCTTGAGGATATCCTCAAGTGGGAGCCGGAGCAGATCCGGGAGTTTTTCGAAATCCACGGTTTGTCGGTGCAAGATTGGGACAAGATTCGGTACCGATTGGCTGACCTTCCACAAGGGCGCTCCGAAAACGCAAGAAGCTGCCTCAGCAAAGTAGACGTGAATCAGCCGCGCAAGGTCCCGTGCAGAAGCACGAATCACTTTCCCATCCGCTTTGTTTCTTGGAAATACCTAGCCTCTAAGGAGAGGGCGAGTAACGGCGAGCTTATGGAACGCGCTCCACGTTCAGATCATCGAGCCACATAGAAGTTTCCCCTGGTTGTTTGCTCTGGGAGCGAGCCCCGGGAACGAGGACGCTCAAAGAAGAGTTCGATTTATCGTCCGAACATCTCTCCAGGCGCATTCTAACCAAGGCAGGGCAGCTGATCACGTCCCGCCGGAGGTGGCCGCCCTTCAGGAAAAGAATTTACAAAGGTCGCATTCGTGCAACTCTAGCTCGAATCAGGTCATGCCTCATGGCGAGAGATTTATACCAGAAATGCAAGGAGTACAGGGATAGTGCCGACGCACGGGCTCAGGGGTTTTATCCGTACTTCCGATGCATCGAGGAAAACCATGGAAATTACGTGATTTGCGGGGGCCAACGAAAAATCATGATTGGCTCAAATAACTACCTCGGTCTGGCGCAAGATGAGCGGGTAATCGAGGCGGCCTGCGAGGCCGCTCGGAAGTATGGCTCCGGCTGCACCGGATCTCGGCTGCTAAACGGCACCCTGAAGCTGCACACCGAACTCGAGAAGGCACTCGCCGAGTTTTTGCAACGGGAATCGGTGCTACTTTTTTCAACCGGATTTTTCGCCAATCAAGGCGCCTTGGCTGCGCTCACCGAAGAAGGAGACGTGATTCTCTGCGACCGCGAAAATCACGCGAGCATTATTGACGGATGCCAATTCGCGCCCGCGAAGCTTGTTCCCTATCGTCACAACTCCGCAGTTTCCTTACGCAATCGGATTAAGCGACAGCCGGAGGAGGCCGGAAAGCTCGTCGTCATGGACGGGGTCTTCAGCATGTCCGGGGACATTGCCGATCTGCGACCGCAACTCGAGGTCGCGAAAGAATTCGGAGCGCGTGTTTACGTTGATGAGGCGCACTCGCTCGGAGTGCTTGGTAGGCAGGGTCGGGGAAGTGTACATCAGTTTGGTGTCAATGACGAGGTTGACATCGTTATGGGAACTTTCTCGAAGTCTCTGGGTTCGATGGGTGGATTTATCGCAGGCGACGGCGAGATGATCGAATATCTCAAGCACCGGGCACGCTGCTTCATCTTTACGGCCTCGCTCGCCCCCGCAGTCGCCGGGGGGGTCCTGAAGGCACTTGAAATCATGCAGGAAGAATCCGGGAGAATGGAGCAACTGTGGCGCAACACGCGCAAGATGCACGAAGGCTTCAGGCAAATTGGCTTTAACATTGGGAACTCCCAGACACCGATTGTGCCGATCCTTATCGGCAGCGAAGCCAAGGCATTCCTGTTTACGCAACGGCTCTATGAGGAGGGAGTTTTTGCCACGCCGGCGATCTACCCGGCCGTTCGTTATGGCGAGGCCATCGTGCGCACCAGCTATATGGCCACCCATACGGAAAAGGATCTCGACCAGGTCCTGGAGATCTTCGCAAAACTCGCGCGCGAGCTTGGCACGTTTGATGACCCCGCTTACGCTCAACCCGGGAAACGCAAAGCTAATGTTTTCGATTTCCGCTTAGAGGAACGCGAAGAAGGTCTTCGAGAGATTTCTCCCGCTACTGTTAGCTCGAATGGACAAGGCGCTCGTTCCACCATTTCGCGCTAGGTAGCACGTCAGAGGCAAGCCCAAGCCGACTACGGGGGAGTTCGGGACAGATGTTCCCGCCGTGCCTGAGACAATGTATTCGATTTCCTACTGTAAAACTCGCCGAGAGAAGACACACTTCGAGCGGTTGCCTGAGATGCTCCATGGAATGGACGCAGCATTCGTTCCGCCGTTTCCCGGCAGCATAGCCAAGCATCTCGCGCCAGAGTCGCCCTTCAACCGTCTCTATGGAGAGATTTACCCTTTCGTGGCCTGGCGAAACGGCACACCGGTAGGACGAATTGCCGCTATCGTTAACCGCGCACATAACGAACGCTATGGTGACAGGACGGGCTTTTTCGGCTTCTTTGACTGTGAGAACAACATCGGACTCGCACGTCTTCTCTTCGACACAGCGGCCAAGGTTCTCCGCTCCCGAGGGCTGCAATCTGTCCGCGGTCCTTACAACCCGAGTATCAATGACGATTGCGGTCTTCTTGTCCAAGGCTTCGAGCACTCCCCTTGTATTGGACTGGTCTGGAATCCTGAGTACCACAAGACGCTGATTGAGCAGTTGGGATTTCAACCCGTTTTGAGCTCCTTCGGATTTGATCTGCCTCTGCATCGCCTTGAGATTCCAAGACGACTGAAGCGAATTGTTGAGCGGAACGCCAAACGTCGAACCATCCACCTGCGGCCGATCGACATGTCTCGGCTTGAGGAAGACCTTCATATCGTGCGTGAGGTTTACAACGATACCTTGGAGCGGAATTGGGGGTTTCTTCCTATCTCAATGGAGGATCTGTTGGCAGCTGCTGAAGACTTGAAAGCATTTGCTGAGCCGGAGATGATCCTCATCGCTGAGATTGAGGGCGAGAATGCGGGCGTTGCCTTGTCCTTACCGAACTTCAATGAAATCCTTGCCCGTATCAAAAGGACGCCCTACCTGCTGAGATTGCCGCACATCTTTCTGTTAATGAAAATGCATCGGTTTACCAGCGCGCGGCAGGTCATGTATGGAATTGCTCCCCGCTTTCGGGATCGCGGGCTGCACGCCTGGCGACTGTACGAGCAGTTTGCCGGCGCAAAGTCGCGTTACGTACATGCGACGCTTGGCTGGATCGAGGAGAGCAACACTGAGATCCTTGGAAATGCCCGTATGCTAGGAGGCGTTCTACGGCAGGAGTGGAGGATTTATGAAAGGCCCTTATTGTAGGGTCGGCTGGTTTGTCCTCGGCGGAGCTGCGGCATCGTCCCTGCACGGATGAGCGTGCTCGTAACGGGAGCCACCGGCTTTCTGGGGCGGAACATTTTGCTGCGGGCGCTCTCCGAAGGACGCGAGGTTTTTGCGCCGGTACGCAATTCCGATAAGCTGACTCGACAACTGCAATTCGAGAATCAGAGCATGGAAGGTGTTCGGGTTCTTTCGCCACTGCCTGCACAATGGTCGAAGATCGCGCCCAAGTTTGCGATCCTGGGCGGGGGAGTTCTGTTCGAACGCGCTCGGAGAGACTACTTCTGCACGAACGTCGATTGGACCCTCGCCACTCTACGCGCTCTTCCCGGCCACTGCCCCACGGTGGTAATTTCCTCCCAATCCGCAGGTGGACCTACTCCGCGAGACAAGGCGTCCAGAAGCGAAGCCGACGAAGACATGCCGATCACCTGGTATGGCGAGTCCAAGCTCGCGATGGAGAAGGCCATCCGGCACGAGTTTCCGAACCGCCCCATTACAATTCTTCGGCCACCAATGATTCTCGGGCCGCG
Source organism: uncultured Verrucomicrobiae bacterium (assembly GCA_963744345.1). GTDB lineage: Bacteria > Verrucomicrobiota > Verrucomicrobiia > Chthoniobacterales > Terrimicrobiaceae > DASTFP01. The sequence continues at coordinate 68,650 of CAVUTD010000016.1, read as the reverse complement.
CGATGCGGCGACGCTGCCTCTCTTTCGCATGGCGCGCTGCCGAGTGCGGATCAAGCCGGGCCTGCACCCCAAGGTGTACAGCTTCATCGCAGTGGAAGATCTGGTCGCTGCAATTTTTCTCGCTCTTGAACGGCGCCCCTTCCCGGAGACTCTCTACGTGGCTTCCGGACAGAAAATGACCGATTGGCAATTCATCGCTTCCGCCGCCACAGCTTGTGGTGTCGAAGGGGTGACCGTTCCCGTGCCTCAGATTCTGGTACAGGTTTTCTCACGAATTGTCGACGCCAGTCCAGCCTTACGCAGTCAAAATCCAAGTCTCACACGCGACCGCGCAAAGGAAATTTGGCCGAATCGCTGGGTTGTGGATGGCTCACAATTCGAGCAACGGACGGGCTGGAGCGCCCAGACGAGCTTTGACGAAGCGCTCAAGACTGCGCACGATTACTATGTACGCGAAGGAAAACTCTAGCACAGCATCTTCATGCGATGGCTGACGGCGGAGCGAATTGTTCTAAAGGGACATCCAAGATCCGTCTCATCGTTACCCTCTCATTTCTTCTGATTGGTTTTGCTGTTTGGTCCGGCGTGAAATTCCTCGCTACCTCTTCGATGCCACCTCAACCGCGAACCATCGAGCAAGTGCTTAGCGCCCTCGGTCCCGCCGAGCGACGCATTCGCCCGGCCTTCGAGCGAGCCAAGGTGACCTGGCCTCCACACAATCTTACGCTGCTCGCTTTCAAGACAGAGCGGCGGCTCGAGCTTTATGCGTCTGGAGCCGAAGAGGGTCCTCGTTTTATCCTCTTCTATCCTATCCTGGCGGCGAGCGGAACGTCGGGTCCGAAGCTTCGTGAAGGAGATAAACAAATACCGGAAGGTTTTTATCGCATCGAACTTCTTAATCCAAACAGTCGTTATCATCTTTCTCTGCGCGTAAACTACCCTAACCTGTTTGACATCCAAGTTGCACACGCTGAAGGACGCGACAGGGCAAATTTGGGGAGCGACATCATGATCCATGGAGGGGCTGTGTCAGCCGGCTGCCTTGCCGTCGGCGATCCGGCCATCGAGGAACTTTTCCTGCTCGCGGCGCGCGTCGGGCTGGACAATGTCGAACTCGTCATCGCGCCCTGGGACTTTCGGCGGGGAAAAGGCGCGCCGGAAGGCGCACATGTCCAACTTTACAACCGTCTCCAACGAGCGATCGAGAGCTTTCCAGTTCCGTAGCCAACAATCGGGAATGTGGCTGAACAACGACCGCATGCCGCATGGACCTTGGTCAGGTCGAGACCCGCGCGTTACGATGAAGCCTCGCCTCTGATCTCCTTTCAAAGGGATACCTGGAGGCGAGTTGCTCTTTAGTTTGTCTCAGATTGGTGCCAGGGCCGCCGCAGGTTTGCGTCCGTGAAGCAATTCGGCACGATTGACCGCGTTGATGTAGGCGCGGGCACTCGCTTCGATCACGTCGGTGCTTGCCCCTTTGCCCGTCACCAAATCGGCGCTGCCAAAATCGACCTTCAGGGTGACTTCACCCAGGGAGTCACGCCCCTGTGTCACCGCCTCGACATTGTACTGCACCAGGTGACCCCTGCGGTTTACGATGCGATCAATAGCCTGCATCGCCGCATCCACGGCGCCATTCCCCGGACTCGAATCCTGGAGCGTGTCTGCACCTCTTTTTAATCTTACCGTGGCGGTGGGAACCGTCGTGGAGCCGCTGGTGACGTGAATGTAATCCAGGAGGTAGGTTTCGCTACCCACCGACATGGAATCCTCCACCAGGGCTGACAGATCGTCATCGTAGACAAACTTTTTCTTGTCCCCCACATCCTTGAACCGCTCGAACACGCCGGCAATTTCCGCGGCTGACAATTTGAAGCCAAGATGTTCGAGGCGCGCGACCATTGCATGGCGTCCGCTATGTTTGGTCAACGGCAGTTCAGTGCCGCCCCAGCCGACTTCTACGGGATCCATGATCTCGTAGGTTTCTCGCTTCTTGAGGATTCCATCCTGGTGAATGCCGGCGCTGTGGGCAAAGGCATTCTCTCCGACGATGGCTTTACTGCGGGCGACATGCAGACCGCTCATGCGGCTGATGATGCGAGAGGTCTTGAGAATCTCCCGGGTGACAACCGCCGTGCGCAGGCCAGTGAAGTACTCCTTGCGGATTTTGATGGCCATGACGATTTCCTCAAGTGCGCAATTGCCCGCGCGTTCACCGATACCGTTAAATGTGCCCTCCACCTGGCGTGCCCCCGCCTTTACCGCGGCCAAGGAGTTGGCAACCGCCAGTCCCAAGTCGTCGTGGCAATGGACGCTGATGACGGCTTCATCAATGTTCCGGACGTGGGAGCGCAAGTAAGTGATCAAGGCGGCATATTCCTCGGGAACGGCGAAGCCGACCGTATCGGGAATGTTGACCGTCGTGGCTCCGGCTTCAATAGCTGCTTGCACGACGCGGGCGAGAAACTCCGGCTCAGTGCGTGAAGCGTCCTCGGGCGAAAACTCAACGTCTTTCACGAGTTCCTTGGCGCGTTTCACTCCCTCGATCGCCAGCCGCACGATCTCGTTCTCAGCTTTCTTCAACTTGAATTCTCGATGAATAGCGGAAGTTGCCAGGAAGACGTGAATCCGTGCGCGTTCCGTGGCCGGTTTCACTGCGGCTCCGGCGGCATCGATGTCCTTGGCTACGCATCGGGCCAGCCCACAGATAATGGGTCCCTTGATTTCCTCGGCGATTGTTTGCACTGCCTCGAAGTCGCCACTGCTTATCACCGGAAAGCCCGCCTCGATCACGTCGACGTTAACCCGAGCCAACTGTCGGGCGACTTCCATTTTTTCGCGCAGGTTCATGCTCGCGCCCGGGCATTGCTCGCCGTCGCGCAGCGTGGTATCAAAAATAATTACGTTGTCAGACATAGGAAAATGAGTTGTCCGGCGAAAATTGGATTCGAGAGATGGTCGCGGCACTCACCGCGCCCGCCGGAACGCAGCCTATGCCGTATTAGGAAAGGAGAGTAAGTCGGCTCGGCAGCAGCCTAAGTCGTAACGTGAGATCTGAAGAGATGCCTGCAATCAACGACATCTTGCTATCTTAGCATCGCTAAATTGGGCGGCAAGGAATAAAATGTCGCAACGACCTTGACATTTGTTATCCGAAGCGCGATGAGCGATCCACGAAACGAGATTCTAACGTGGAGTGTTTCGACAACAAAAGGGTGGTAACAAATCAGGATTCTTTTTCAGCAGGCGCCAGTTCGACAAATGGGCAGGCACCTTCTGAACTTGAACACAGCCGACGTCACGTGAGCCCTCCTCCGCTCAACGTGGAGCGCCTTCCGCTGACTCTGCGCCCGGACCCCTCCCGCGTCCTCGTGCGACCCTTTCTCCCCACGATGGTCGGGCCGACAGCGATCAATCCGATCGACTCTCCGCGCGCTCTCAAGATCCTGAGCAGAATCCTTTCGCTTACGGAGGAGGAGGTTCACGCATTGCTCGAGGACGTTCTTCGAGAGTTTGGAACCCGCCATCAAAGGATCCGCGATATCTTCGCCAAGCGATTCGCGCAGGTGGAGGGCTATTTGCCTACCGATAGACGACTCTCAGAAGAGCGTCAATTGCTGGTCGGCTCGTATTTCACCAGCGAGTATTCGCTTGAAAGCGCCGGGCTTTTCAACCCGTGCATCATACCTCATCCGGATCAGTCGCACATCGCAGAGGGTTCAATCCGGATTATTCTGAGTCTTCGGGCTACCGGCGAAGGTCATATCTCTTCGATTACCTTTCGCTCAGGTGTCGTGGATCGGGATTGTCAGGTCCTTCTTGATGCCGCTTCCCGCTATGTGACGCAACCGCGTCCGATTCACTCCGCGCTTTATGAGCGAGCGCTCTTCCTAAGGAAGTTAACCGAACTTAGCCTGAATACCACCTTCGCCCAGCAGGTGCTAGACTCTCTCGGCGAAACGTTCACGCTCGATCAGCTTCGGTCGGCAGTCGAGACTCAAAAGCGGTACCATCCCGACCATGAAGCTCCCACGATCGGAGCAAAGATGATTTTGTTGGCGCGCTCGAACTATGAAATCGCCTTCGGGCCCGACGAGCCAATTTCCGAGCGGATTATCTTCCCGTTCACACCTAGCCAAAGTAATGGAATCGAGGACGCGCGGTTTGTTCGCTTTCAAAGTGAAGACGAGCCGGCGATCTATTACGCCACGTATACGGCCTACGACGGCCGCACATTCCTTCCTCAGTTGTTGGAGACCGAGGATTTCCTCCATTTCAAGATCTGCACCCTTAATGGTCCCGCGGTGCAGAACAAGGGCATGGCCATGTTCCCTCGAAAAATCCAGGGTCTCTACTGCATGCTATCCCGGCAGGACAACGAGAATATTCACGTGATGTTTTCGGAGCACCCGCACTTTTGGTACGATTCGCGGATCATTTTGCGGCCCGCGGAGCCATGGGAGTTCGTTCAGTTGGGAAATTGCGGTTCACCGATTGAAACGGAGTCGGGATGGTTGGTGTTGACCCATGGTGTCGGCGCAATGCGGAAATATTGCATCGGCGCAATCCTTCTGGACCGCGACGACCCGACCCAGGTTATCGGACGGCTTCACGAACCATTGATCAAGCCGGGCTCGGGGGAACGCGAGGGATATGTGCCTAATGTTGTTTATACCTGCGGCGGATTGATTCATCGCGAGCGGCTGATTCTTCCCTATGCGGTGTCCGATTCAGCGACTTCCTTTGCCGTTGTCGAACTGGATGAATTGATCGGGGCAATGCGACCAGTGCGCTGAAGCGCTCGATCGGTTTGCAGAAGCAGTTCCCACGTGCATCGCAGGATGGGGCTCATATATTTTCGGAGCAATGCCCATTTACGAGTTCTATTCGCCAGACACCCATCGCATTTACAGCTTCTTCGCCCGAAGCCTCGCCCAAGGGCAACTGACGCCGCGCTGTCCCGACAATCCGCTTGCGCGCATGGAACGCCTGATTTCAGCTTTCGCTGTGACTGGCCGTGCCAAGGAAAAATCGGACGCGGATTCGGAGGCGGGCGGCCCGGATCCTCGCATGGAGCGGGTGATGGCGGAAATGGAGAGCGAAATGTCTTCGATGAGTGAAGACAATCCCGATCCGCGTCAGCTCGGCCGGCTGATGCGCAAGATGACTGAGGCGACCGGACAGAAGATGCCCGAGGCAATGGAGCAGATGATCCAACGACTTGAGCGCGGCGAGGATCCGGAAAAACTTGAGGAAGAGTTCGGCGATTCCTTGGAAAACCTTGGCGAAGAGTTCGGCGAAGGTCCGGCAGGCGATGAAAAAGCGAATCCGCTCAAATTGCGGCGCGGGCGACCAGAGCGTGATCCGGCTCTCTATGAGATGAGCGACTATCTCTAGCCATCGCCTGCCGGTCTTCTCGCCCCGCCAAGCCCATCGTCAGAACATGCCCTCTGCCATTCGTCGGGCGGTAACGATGCGTGCTTGCTTTGCATTCCTCACATTCGCGCGCAAACTTTCTCTCATCGTCCGCTAATTTGGCCTGGTTACGGGAAGATCCTTCTCAATATTCGCGATGCGTTGCCCGTCGACAGGGTGTGTTCTCAGGATGGGCGGAGTCATGTCTCCTCCCCGCCTTTTTGAACAAGCAACCACTTTACGCCAAATGGAAAGTGCGGCGTTGGGGTTGTAACCGGCCCGAACCATGTAGATCAGACCGAGCCGGTCGGCTTCATTTTCGTGGGTTCGGGCATAAGGCAGCAGAACGCCCACCCCTGCGCCAGCTCTGTAGGCGCCGGTTAGCAATTGGCGGCTTACTGCTGGAGCGCCGGCAGACCCGAGGGCCACGTCGAGCACTGATCCGACGAATGCGGCGATAGTAGATTGCGATTGCTGCTCGCTTTTGTGCCGCGCCACGACATGACCAATTTCATGTCCGACAATGGCCGCGAGTTCGGCATCACTTCCCACAAGTGCGAGCAAGCCGGTATTGATGATCACCTTGCCTCCCGGTATCGCAAACGCGTTCGGAGAATCGATGAAAACGGCAAACTCCCACTGGATGTCAGACCGTTTGACGGCGGCTGCAACTTTCCGGCCCACCCGTCGAACTTTCGCGTTCGCTGCCGCATCACCCGAGACCCGGCTGCGGCTCTTCAGTTGACTGAATGCGAGCGCGCCCTGCTCCGCTTCCGCCGAGGACGGCAGGATCAAGAGTTGCCTGCGCCCCGTTTCCGGCACGGTCGAGCAAGCAGCCACCGCTAATAAAGCGAGTGCCGAGGGCTGCGCGCAGAGCAAGCCTACTTCCTAAAGTGCTCCGATTTGCCAACGGTTTCACCATGGATCTGCGCCTTTCTTTGCTCTTGTAACGTAACGCGTTATTTTGCTACTCGCGCAATGGGACCAAGGATGTAACGCGCCACGCGCGTCTTTGTTTCACATCATGATCACCCTGGAAGCGCGGAGATGAACTCTAACTGTCGCGACTTTTCGCCGCCATCTCACTACCTTGCTCCGGTGGAAGATTTTTGAGGCGCGCCAGTCCGCGCGCTGTGGCGAGGGTGTCAATATCTTGGACAGTCTTGTCCCGCCGAATGCGTTTGATACGCGGAAAGCGCAAGGCAAGTCCGCTTCGGTGACGAGAGCTTTCCTGGATTGAATCGAAGGCCACCTCAACGATGATCTCCGGCTCAACCTCAATCCGATTGCCCATCCGTGAGACGGCCAGGCCGAGGAATTGGGAGGTTAACTCTTCAATCTCCGCATCTGTTAGGCCCGAGTAAGCCTTTCCGATTGGCAGGAGCGCGCCGCTGGCCTCTTCGCGCACGGCAAACGTGTAGTCGCTCAGCAAGGTACTGCGTCGACCATTCCCGTATTCGACGGCGACCACAGCAACATCCAATGTGGCAAAGTCTTTTTTCAGCTTGATCCACGAGAGGCCGCGACGGCCAGGTGTGTACAGGCTGGAAGGATCCTTGGCCATCAGACCCTCATTGGCTCTCCCGCGGGCTGCCTGAAACGCCCGCTCAATTTCCTCAGCACTGCACGCACGCCAAAGGGCTGCCTTCAGCAGAGGGCTCTGCAACGCCAGACCATCAAGGAGGCGCCGGCGCTCAGCGAGAGGTATCTTTAGTAGCGATGCCTCGTCGAGGAGCAGGAGGTCGAAAATCACAAAGACCACTGGGATTTGTCCGCCAAGAAAAAGGTCTGGCTCACGACGGCCAAGCCGTTTTTGCAGCTCAAAGAAGGGTAGCGCGCGACTTCCTTCCCAAGCGAGGATTTCCCCATCGAGTATCGCGCCCCGCTCAAGTTGACGCGCCGCAAGGGCGATTTCCGGAAAGGTATCGGTAATAATTTTTAGATCCCGGGAGTAGATTTCCGAGCGGCCTTTCGCGCAATGAATTTGAGCGCGAATTCCATCGAGTTTATCCTCGAGCCAAACAACTCCAGTTTTGCCAAGGCGTTGCCACACTGCAGCGCTATCAGGTTCCGGACTTGCGAGCATGAACTTCACCGGCTGAAACAAGGTTAGCTCCGCCTCGGAGAGGCGGTTCTCTCTGGCAAGCAGGGCGGTCCGGCCAATGTCACCGAGAAGCATGTGAGCGTCTCGCAAAGCCGCCGGCTCCTGGTTGAAGGCTTTGGCAACGGCATCCTCAAGCAGACCCTCCTTCAAACCAATCCGGAGATCCCCGGTTAGAATTCGCACGAGATAACCGGCGGCTACAGCAGGCATTTCCGCCAAAGCCTGGGCCAGGATCTCCGTTTTGAGGACCGGCCCTCTTGCGGCGCGCAGTTTATCGATGATCTTGCCCAGGTCTATAATCGCTAACCCGCAAGTTCCCAGCTTTGCGCGCATGGCCTCTTCAGTCGTTTTCCCGCTGTCGTTGTGCCTGCGGCTGATCTCGCGCAGCTCTGTGTCCGAGAGCCCGCTGGCGACGAGCAGGGCACGGTATATGACGGCGCCCCCGAGATTGAGCGGATGGGGATCGCGCTGAGCAAAAGGCCTGCCGGTCAGCCAGACAGCCGCAAGGGAGAGTTCCTTTTCATCCAGCGCACGAAGGTAGTCGGCAAGGACGCGAATCTTGTCGAGCTTGCCCGTTGAATTGCGCACCGTCTCGCAAACCTGGCAGAAGCGGCTGAAACCGATATCGTCCATGGCTCGTCCACCATATCAAAGGACGCGCTCTCGGGCTACTGGCGTGCCATTTATTATGGACCCAACTGATCGGAATTTTCTCCTATCAAGAAAGCACCGGATCCGGTAATCCTCGTGAGGCTAAGCTCTTTTTGCTTAGCTGGACTGTTTGATACTCAAGTGGCAAGACTCGGTCAGAAAACTTGCCCCTAAGTCACATCATCACCGGGTATCCGGAAGGCGCCAGACTAAGTGCAGTATGCTGACAGCGTTCCAGGCACTCTCCGAAACCTGTGGGGTTTGAACACTGGGCGCTTAATTCGGAGGAAGTTTATGGGATCTCGCAGCAGGAGAGATTTAGAACGGCTCCAGACCATCTTCTGCGGGGATCCAGTCTTGTGCCCCAGGAGCTGTATCAAGCCGGTCGTTTGAGTTAGCTCGTTTCGCGCCGCCGAGTCTTGGTTCCAAACGTTAGAACGAGAATTCGAGTTGATTTGGTCCGGTCAAGGCCCATGCCTCGATGCCGCGCGCGCGGAGATCGCGCGCAAATTCCTGCGCGAAGCCGTGGAGAGTGAGCACACGTTGGGGCTGCACGGATTCCACATAATCGATGAGATCTTTGTAGTCCGCGTGATCCGAAAGCGGAAACGCGGCATCGACTTGGAACCGATGGACCGCTCCGGAATCCATGGCCCAGCCGGTCAACGCAGCCACACGAGAGTGCCCAAGGCTTCGCAGCATTTGAGACCCGTTAAAGCTCGGGGGACAAATGAGCACGTGGCCGGCCGCGGTTGCCGATTGAAACTCCGCGTAGGACGGGAAGACGACGCCGAACTCCTCATAGACCTTGGCGATTCTGGCGATGGCGGAGTGGAGCATCACGGGCAGCTTCGCTCCTTGGAGCGCCGCTAAAATCTCCTGCGCTTTGCCGAGCGAGTATCCGAGCAACACGGGCGTTTCACCTTCCTCAAGCGCCTCCATACAGAAGCGCACCACCGCAGCGAGGGTTTCGCTCACGGGGGGAAACTGATAACGCGGCATCCCATAAGTGGTTTCCATGATGAGCGTCTCCGCGCTGCCCGGGACGAGGCTTTCGCAAGATAGGCCCTTACGCACCTTGAAATCGCCGGTATACAGAAGAGTACCCTCGGGGGCTTCGTACCAGAACTGTGCGGATCCCAGGACGTGGCCCGCCGGCAGCAGCTTTGCCGACCAGCCATCGAAGCTTCTCGTCTCGCCGAAATGCAGCACTTCAAACGTGCCCGCCTCTTGCTCAAGTCGCACCTGCATGAGACGCGCCGTGGCCGGCGTGCAGAGAATTCGCTTGTGAAATCCGGTATGGTCGCTATGCGCGTGAGAAACAAAAGCCAGCGCGCGTGTGTCCCGCGGATCAAGCCATACTTGTGCTCGAGGGAGCCGCACACCCCGGTGATATTCGACCGTAACCATCGCCCAACTTCAAAATCACTTTCGCTTGCGCACCGCCGGGAAAACAGGGCGGAACCAGGCCGAAAACAGAAAAGCTAAGCCGATGAGGAGCATGAAAAGCGATAGAAATTGTCCACGCGTGAACGGCCCCGTGAGCGGTGCGTCCGGTTGGCGGAAAATCTCCCCGATCATCCGCAAGATCGCATAGCCTAGAAAAAAAATACCTGTCAGGACTCCATTCGGCACGCGAAAGCGTGTTCGCGCCACCCAAAGAATCGCGAAGAGAACAAGACCTTCCAAAGCGGCTTCATAGAGTTGCGAGGGATGCCGCGGAGACAGCGAATCGGCGAGCTGTGCTTTCAGCGCGACGGATCCACCCACATTGTCAATCACGTCTTCGATTTCAACCCATTGCGGATTGATCATGGCTGCGTTGCTGAGGACGAGTTGCAGCGTTACCGGGGGTGCTTCGAACAGTTCTTTCGGAAACTGCACCGCCCAAGGAACGCTCGACACGCGACCATACAGCTCTCCATTGATAAAGTTTGCCACACGACCTAAGAAGAGGCCGATTGGCGCGGCGACAACCAGGTTATCGCCGAGGTTTCGCCAGGAGACCCGGTGCCGCAAAGAATACCAAAGAGTATACAGCGTGAGTCCGAGAATGCCACCGTGGGCGGACATCCCCCCATCCATCACACGAAAAAAAATAAGAGGGTTCTGCAGAAAGTTCTGCAGGTCGTAGAAAAGCATGTAACCGAGCCGCCCGCCGACCAACACTCCAAAGATCGCTCCCCCAATAATGAAGTCGGAAACTCTCTCCGCAGGAATGTCACAATAGCCGAGCTTAGAAAGTCGGCGGACGATCATGATCCCAATGAAAAAGGCTGCCACATACGCCAACCCATACCACCGCACGCCATAGTTCTCGCTGAAGCGAAGGACGAAGGGACTCAGGTCATGTACGTAATAGGCAAGCATGGTGGAAAACTCTTACCGGGCGCGACCTATGCCTCAACGTCCAAATTGTCCCGGATTGACAGTTTGCGTCAGAAGCGGTTTACCTCTCGAGCGTGAAATCACTCCTCCTCGCTCTGGTTGGCGCTGCGGGAGCGCTCTTTTTGATCTCGTGCACCACGCTGGAGAATCGGGCCGACCTTTACTCACCACAGAACTACTTTGCCAACGGGCCTTATACCCGAATGGTCCGCGGAGGCATTCCCATCGTAAAGAGGGAATTCGTTGCCGTCACGGCGAGTAGATCCGACATTTATTATCCGAGCGGCAAATAGATCGGGCCCGCCCACGCCGGATTATTCTACGGTCACGCTCTTGGCGAGATTCCGCGGCTTGTCCACATCGCAGCCTAATTCGACGCCAATGTGATACGCCAAGAATTGAAGAGGAATGACGGCGAGAATGGGCGTGAGGTAATCCGGAGCCTTGGGAATCAGGATGACATCATCAGCAACGTTCGCAAGCGATTCGTCGCCTTCCGTGCCTATCCCAATAACAGGACCTTTGCGCGCCTTTACCTCCTCGATGTTGCTCAGATTTTTCTCAAAAACTGCGTCGCGCGGAGCAACGAAGAGCGAAGGCGTTTCCTCATTGACTAAGGCGATCACGCCATGCTTGAGCTCGGCGCTCGGATAACCAGACGCGGCGATATAGCTGATTTCCTTCAGCTTTAAAGCCCCCTCGAGAGCAATCGGATAGTTGGCTTGCCTGCCCATAAAGAGGAAATTCTTCGCGCGGGCATACTTTTTGGCAATGCCCGCAACTTGTTCCTCGCGCTCAAGCACCCGCGCGACTTTCTCCGGCAGTTCCTCGAGCTCGGCAATAATGTCGAGTCCCTCTGCATAGGAAAGATAACGAATACGGCCGAGCAACAGAGCCAGCAACGTGACAATGGTCAGTTGCGAGGTGAAGGATTTGGTCGCAGCCACACCGATCTCGGGTCCGGCATGCATATAAACTCCTCCGTCGCTTTCTCGTGCGATCGTGCTCGCAACATTGTTGCAGATTCCCAGGGTGCGATGACCTTTACGCCGACTTTCACGTAGCGCAGCCAAGGTGTCGGCTGTCTCCCCGCTTTGGCTGATGACGAAGACCAGCGTGTCACGGGTCATCGGCAAGTTGCGGTAGCGCAACTCGCTGGCGATTTCGCATTCCACAGGGATATGGGCGAGAGATTCCATGAGATATTCGCCGACCATCGCCGCGTGAAACGCCGTGCCGCAGCCGCATAGGACGATGCGCTCGACCTGACGCAGCTCCGCGTTGGTCATGTTTAGACCGCCGAGCTTGGAAGTTGCCTCCTCGATCGAAAGCCTCCCTCGCATGGCGTCACGCACTGTGTTCGGTTGCTCGGAAATTTCCTTGAGCATGTAGTGCGGGAAGGTGCCCTTGTCCACATCCTCAGCCAAGAATTCGACCTTGCTGACCTGAAAGCTCGCGCCGGAGCCGGCTAAGGTAGAAATATCAAACCCATCCGCCCTCAAAGCGATAATCTCGTAGTCGTTGAGATACACAGCGTCGCGTGTGTGCGCAACGATGGCACAGACGTCACTCGCCAGAAAATGCTCATCTTTCCCCACACCGAGCACGAGTGGACTCCCGCGCCGTGCTCCGACAAGCACACCTGGCACATCAGCATGGATAACCGCTATTCCGTAGGTGCCGATCACCTGCCTGAGCGACTCTCGCACGGCATCCACGAAGGCTGATTCGGTATTTTGCCGACGACTATCGAAGTTAGCGCCAATGAGGTGAGCGAGCACCTCGGTGTCTGTCTGCGATCGAAAAAAATGACCCCGTTCTTCGAGTTCCGCTCGGAGGGAAAGATAATTCTCGATGACACCATTATGGACAAGCACCAGACGCTCACTCTGGTCAAAATGCGGGTGCGCATTTTCATTCGTCACCGCTCCATGAGTAGCCCAGCGCGTATGACTAATACCCACTTTGCCGGATGGAGGATTTGCGAGAATGACTCTCGAAAGATCGGCGACACGCCCTACGGTTTTTCGCACTTCTATGTCCCCACCGTTGAGGGTGGCGATGCCTGCAGAATCATACCCGCGATACTCGAGACGCCGCAAGCCATCAATCAGTATTGCAACCGCCTCTGAGCCACCCACATAACCGACGATTCCGCACATAGAGTTTTTGAATGGTGACAATTCGGCCAAACGTAGGCAATATGCAAATCTCGCTTATGAGTGCGCTTCCCCTGATCCTGCCGACGAATCGTGCCCTAGCCATCATTATGGGAGGGGGCGCCGGCACCAGGCTTTTCCCGCTGACAAAGGAAAGAGCCAAGCCTGCCGTGCCGCTTGGGGGCAAGTACAGGCTCGTTGATATTCCGATCAGTAACTGTCTCAATTCGGGTATTCGCAGCATCTATGTGCTCACTCAGTTCAATAGCATGTCGCTGCACCGGCACATCAACGCCAGCTACAAATTCGACAATTTCACGCCGAGCTTCGTGGAGATTTTGGCGGCGCAGCAGACACCTGAGGGATCACATTGGTATCAGGGAACCGCGGATGCCGTGCGCCAGAACCTCCGGTACTTCCTCGAACGTCAAGTCGATTACTACATTATCCTGAGCGGCGACCAACTCTATCGGATGGATTACCGCCACGTCTTGCGCCAGCATCTCGAGACGAGCGCGGACATAACTGTGGGCACGATTCCCGTGAACCGCTCAGCGGCGACCAGTTTCGGGATCATGCACACCGACGAAAGACGCAGGATCATCGAATTCGTTGAGAAGCCAAAGGATCCGCAAATTCTCGACAGTCTTCGCATCCCCAAGGACCTCCTGCAATCGATCGGTCAGTCCGGCGAGGCCGACCTGTATCAGGCGTCGATGGGTATTTATATCTTCAAGCGCGACGTTCTTAGGGAATGTCTCGACAACGATTTCGCCGACTTTGGGAAAAACATTATCCCGGCGGCTATCAGAAAATATGCCGTCCGGGCCTACATCTTCCAGGGATATTGGGAGGATATCGGAACCATCGGAGCGTTCTTTGAGGCTAATCTCAACCTGACGGCTGCAAATCCAAGTTTCAATTTCAATGAACCTGGCGCGCCGGTCTATACCCATCCGCGCTTTCTCCCGGCAAGCATCGTGCGATCGGCCAGTATAGATAGCTCGCTCATTTGCGACGGTTGCGTGATTGAAAAAGCCTCTATCGAACACAGCATCGTGGGCATCCGTTCCGTCATCGCTTCAGACACCGCGCTCAGGAATGTTATTCTCATGGGAGCAGACCACTACGAGACGGACCCGGGAAGGAGTCGAAGGGATGGGCCGCCGATCGGGATCGGACGCGGCAGCGAGATTCGCAGTGCCATCATCGACAAGAATGCGCGCATCGGGGACAACGTCTTCATCTCTCCGGAGGGCAAGGACAAAGAAATGGACGGTGAAGGCTTCCACATTCGCGATGGAATCGTGGTCATCCCCAAGGGGACCGTCATCGCTTCAGGAACTCGCATATAGCCAGCGCACCACGATGAGGATAAGAGCGCTCGCGGTGCTGCTACTTTGTACGATCGCTGCCGGATGTTATTTCGACCATCCGCTGACGGGCGGACCTTCCAAAGACATTAACGCCTGGTTGCTTGGCGTTTGGGAGCACAAGGACGCAAAAAAAAGAGTCTATCGCGCGAGGGTGGTTCCTCTCACCGGGGATCGCTACTTTGTCAGCTTCCAGTCCGGAGGACGAAGAGCACGAGACAGGAAAACATGGGAATTTGAAGGCTGGATCTCGCGGATTGGTTACAGCCGTTTCCTGTCGCTGCGGTGCATCGTGAGCTCCGGTGAGGTTCCCGAGGGAGCCTTTGTGTTCGTTAATTATCAGGTGATCGATCAGAATAATGTGATTATTCGCCCTCTGCAGCTCGATTCGCCATCCGAAGCCTCGAGCTATGAGCTGCGCGAGGAGTTGCGCGCAAGGCTGAAGGATGGTTCGCTAATGCCCCCGGATGGCGCGAAGTGGACGAGGATTTCGGAAGTATATTGGGAGCCTGGCTACACGGGCGAGCAACCGTTCCAGCCTCTGCGGTTTCCTCCTTTGTCAAAGCCAACGCCAGTCAAGAAGCCCTAAGAGGAGTGCGATTGCTGAGCTTTATCGCCGAGCAGCCGGCTATAGGCATCCAGATCCCGGGCGGAAAAACAGCAGAAGATGATTTCTTCGAAGGCGGAGGGTTGCGCGTCGACGATTTCTCTGACCGTGCGCACGGCGATCGCGACAGCGTCGTCCAACGGATATCCATAAGCCCCGGTGCTGATCGAAGGGAAGGCAACGCTCCGAAGATTGTTTTCACGAGCAACCTCCAGCGAGCGCCGGTAACAAGATGCCAACAGTTCCGCCTCTCCACGATGTCCACCCCGCCAGACGGGGCCTACGGTGTGAATCACGTGTCGAGCAGCAAGCCGATGGCCCTGGGTGATCTTGGCGTCTCCGGTGGGGCAGCCTCCCAATGCACGACATTCCTCAAGCAGAGCAGGTCCGGCACTGCGGTGGATGGCTCCGTCCACGCCACCTCCCCCGAGCAACGTAGTGTTCGCTGCATTCACAATGGCATCCGTCTGGAGCGTCGTGATGTCCGCCTGAATGGCTCGAACCTTTGCCATAGTGATGAAAGACTCGCTCCGCGCCATTGGAAAATCCAGAGCGATTCGCCGCGGCAGGGAATTTGCCGGTAACTTCTCTGGGTTCGCTCGCTCCCGACCAACTTCTAAGATTGGCCACGGCCCTGGCGCGAAAAGTTCTGCATTTTTCTTTGAACGTTTGAACGCCGGCGGCGTCTAAATTATCGGTTAAGGCAGCATATTCGGGCCACCGCGGTTCAGTTTCCTTTGTTCTGAGCATCGTTCGCGAGTGGCCCGAATCTTTTCCATTCTTCTTGATCCGATCTCCGGCTTGCCAATTTTGCCTCTTTTGAGCTATGAGCCAAATGCGATGGCTGACACGGTGCTTGTCATTGAAGATGAAGCTGATGTCGTTGACTTGCTTCGCTACAATCTTACGAAAGCGGGATTTTCGGTGCTGGTCGCTGGCGACGGCCTTGCGGGACTGAACATCGCGCGCCGGCAAAGACCGGACGTGATTGTGCTGGACCTCATGCTTCCTGAAATGGACGGCTATTCCGTTTGCCGGGTTCTCAGGAAGGAATCTGGAATAGAAAGCGTGCCCATCCTCATTCTGACAGCCAGAGGGGAGCCAGACGAGCGCGTTCGCGGTTTGGAAACGGGCGCCGACGATTATCTTACCAAGCCTTTCAGTCCGCGCGAACTTGTCTTGCGCGTGCAGGCCCTTCTTCGACGATCGCGGGGAAGAGCCCAAGCTGAGGTGGTTGAAATGGGTCCTTTCCAACTCGACAAGAATCGATTCGATGTGCGGCTTGAGGGAAGTCGCCTTGATTTGACCACCACGGAGTTCAAGCTCTTGAGGGTCTTGATCGAACGCCGCGGTCGCACTCAACCTCGCGAGATCCTGCTCTACGATGTCTGGGGTTATCAGAATCCCATTGATACAAGAACGGTCGATACTCATATTCGACGTCTGCGCGAGAAGCTTGGCAGGCACTCTGCGTGGCTGGAGACAGTCCGCGGTGAAGGATATCGCTTCAAGACAGCTTTGGATCCTTGACTTTTTGGCTGGTAATTCTTGGCGGCTCCATCCTCATCGGAGCGTTTCTCGCCTACTTTCGCTTCATCATGCCATTAATGGAGATACGGGGCATCTTGCGGCGATTAGCGGATGGAGACTTTCGTCCCGTCTTGCTCAGTGCGCCCCGGAGGATCTTGCGGGAAACGTCCGCCGACGTCCGCCGGATTTCTGAATTGCTCCAACAGCTCGACCAACAAATCACTGACGAGGGCTTTAGTCTGAAGGCCATTCTTTCGAGCATGGCTGAGGGTGTAATCATTACGGATCGAGCGCAGCGCATTCGTCTCGTCAATGAATCGCTCCAGCGGATGTTTGCGTTAACCCGCTCGCCGATCAATAGCACCGTGATCGAGGTCTTCTTTAAACCTGAACTTCAGAAAATTGTGGAAGAGACGCTCTTTGATGGAATCGCCCGCAAGATAGAGATATCCGTTCAGAGCCCGGCTCCTGACGGTTACACGACCAAGCACTTCGAGGTCTCGGCCAGCGGCCTCAATCCCCGGGTGAAAGCCCCAGCCCTCGGCACAGTGATCGTTTTCCACGACATCACCACGATAAAAAATCTTGAGGCCACACGTCGAGAATTCGTCGCGAACGTCTCACACGAATTTCGCACTCCACTAACGATCATCACTGGTTACATCGAAACGCTCCTCGAAGGCGCCATTGAGGACCGAGCAACGACCGAGTCCTGGCTAAGAGTCATGGCCAAAAACGGCCGTCGGCTCACCTTTCTTATTGAGGATTTACTGACTCTTTCCCAGCTGGAGCACCGCTCGCCTCAACTGAATTTCCAAAGAGTTAACCTGCCTGAACTCCTCGACCGGGTGATTGAACGCATCACGCCCGCGATCTCAGAAAGGCACGGGAAAGTTTCGGTCGAATGGGATTCCGGCGCGGCATGGGTCGAGGCCGACCCACACAGGATGGAGCAGGTATTCGAGAACATCCTGGAGAACGCTGCTCGTCACGCAGTCTCAGAAGGGGTCATCGTCATGATCAAGGCTCAAGCTCGCGGCGAGAAAATCGAAATCGTGTTTTCGGATAACGGACCAGGGATCCCTTACGCGGATCAGCCACACATCTTTGAGCGCTTCTACCGCGTGCACAAAGATCGCTCACGGCTGGCTGGGGGGACCGGTCTCGGTTTGTCCATTGCTAAGCACGTTGTCCTTGCCCACGGAGGCGTCATCGCGCTTGAAAGCGTCCCAGGACAGGGAACTTCCTTTAGAATCCGACTCCCTCTCCTTCAGCAATCGTTGGGGCAGATGGAGACAATCAAGTTCAAGGATTCTTCGTCACACTGAAATGAAACTTTTACCGGTTGAGAGGAGTTTGATCTTTCAGCCATGAAACACCTCTGTTTAGCGCTCACGGCACTCTCGTGCGCCTGTGCGTTGACTTCCACCACCGCGCAGCCAGCTGATGAGGAAGGGGAGCCTCTCAACGCTCCTCCCATCGAACACAAGAGCGAACCGCGCGATGTTCGAAGCTTCCTTGAAAGTCTTCCGCCGGAGATGCGGGAACGCTTCAGGGCAGCGCGAGAAAAAGCCCTGCAAGATCCCAAGCTGCAGGAGCTTCGAAGAAATGCCGAGCGAGCCAATAAGGAGTTCTTCAAGGGCATGCGTGAGAGAATGCTGAAGATCGATCCGGATCTGGCGGAGATCGTGAGAAAACGGGTGTTCGAGCGCAAGGCTTGGAAGACCTGGAGGGATGAGGATGGCGGTTCAGCTTTTGGCAGTCTCACGGTTGGCGAACGTGAGCAGCTCATCAGCACGATGGAGAAGGCCAGCAAGGACCCGGCCGTTCAAACCGCGAAGGAGCGCAAACGAGACGCGCTTACATCCCAGGAACGCAGCACAGCTTCCCAAGAGTATCGAAGGATACTGCAGAACGCGATGATCAAGATCGATCCTTCTGTGGGTCGACTCTTTGATAAGATGAGCGCCAAGCGCCCGCAACCTCCACCTCCTGGAGCCACAGAGTAATCTGACCCTCCGGAGAAAAATCACAAACGCAGGTCCGGCTTGGTTCGACATTTACTCCGAAGGAGGAAATTCGGGAAGGCTTCGCACCGGTGAGACGTTAAGCCCGCGAACACGCTCGAAAATGCCAGAGCCAATTTCAACCTGCCGCCCATACGAGGAAAAAATCATCTCCAACTTCGCATCGAGATTGTCCAGGAAATGGAGAGCAATCGCTTCCGGGGTTTTGGGTTCGACGGGTGACCCGAATTCCAGCTCCCCGTGGTGTGAAGCGATCAAGTGTAGCAGGTGAAGACGCACGTCGTCGGAGGGTGGCGCGAGGCTCTTCCAATTCTCGAGCGGAAGCTTGCGCCAGAGGGCGTTGATGACTTCGATGCCAATGCTGATGTGGCCAAGCAGTTCACCGCGCACTTCGCGCGGGATGGCGAAGCCAACCTCGGGCGGGCACATCTCCCACAGTTTGCCGCAGTCGTGAACCAAGACCCCCGTGAGCAGTAGATCGCGGTTGAGGGCAGGATATGATGCGCAGAGCGCTTCAGCTGATTTCATCATCTGCGCCGTGTGCCGAAGAAGGCCTCCTCGAAAAGCATGATGATTGTAGCGGGCCGCGGCGGCGCGACAGAATCGCGAGCCGAATTCCTGCAAAAATACCTCTGCCAATGCGCGAAGCCGGGGATCGGAAAGAGCGTTGATCCGCTGCCAGAGCACTTCAAAGTTTGCCTGGGCTGCAGCGCGGGCGTTTTCATCCCCGTGAAATAACTCCTCGCTCTCCTGCTCGGAGAGGAAATGAAGCGACCAATGACGTGCATCGAGGCCAAATCCTGTGAGAGAAAACTCTGCCTCAATCGCTACCGGCATGCCGCGTTTGAACTGCTCGCATTCCGAAAAGTTCGGGGAGTCACTCCACGCCTTGAGGATCATTGAGTCGCTCGCATCTCGTAACCTTATCTCCCAGAAAGGCTTTCCATTGCTCGCCTCCCGACACGCAATTTCTTCAATTTGCGCATGCACTCGTGCTGCCAGCGTTCCTGCCTTCGCTTCAAAGCGAACTTGCGAAATCGTCTTGCGGCCGGGATCAACCATTCAATTTCTCAAGCTCAAAGAGCGGAAAAGCATCGCTTCCGGGCCTCCACATGGCCGCAACCTCTGATTCTCTCAGCTGATGGTCAAGTTCCCAACTCGGCGGCGGCTCTTCGCTGAAGAATGCGACGACTCGAAGGTTATCGCCAAACCGCACCGCTGCTATTTGCGTAATTGATACCAAGTGCTGCGGCGGCGCGGTTCGTACCCAGCTTCGCGGATAAGACGCTCGATCTGCTGCGCGTTCAACCGGAACGTCGTTCCCGCGCTCGAAACGACATTTTCCTCCATCATCACGCTGCCGAAATCATTGGCGCCGAACTTCAGCGCGATCTGACCGATCTTCGGGCCTTGTGTCACCCAGGAACTCTGCAGATTTTCGAAATTATCCAAAAAGATGCGCGACAGGGCTTGCATGCGCAGATACTCAGCGGAGGTAACCGTTTCGGCTTTCAGCCGTGTGTTCTCCGGCTGAAAGGTCCAGCAGATAAATGCGGTAAAACCGCCGGTCTCATCTTGCGTGTCGCGCAGGCGTTGAAGGTGTTCGATCCGATCGCCAAGACATTCGACATGACCAAACATCATCGTGGCACTCGAACGAAGACCGAGCTCATGACCGATACGCATAACCTCGAGCCATTCATCGGTCTTGCATTTCAGCGGCGCGATGCGATCTCGCACGCGGTCCACGAGAATCTCACCTCCACCACCTGGAATTGAGCCCAAGCCGGCTTCTTTAAACCTCTCGATCACGGTGCGCAACGGCATGCCGAAGACGTTGGCAAAGTGGTTGAACTCCGGCGGACTGAATCCGTGAATGTTGATTTGCGGATATCTCTCGCGAATATGGGAGAGCATCGTGAGGTAGTAGTCGATACCCAGTTTAGGATGATGCCCTCCTTGGAGCAGCACTTGGGCACCGCCCTCCGCGGCCAACTCATCAAGCTTCTCATCTATCTGCTGAAGACTCAGAACGTAATGATCGTCGTCTCTCTCGGTGCGGTAAAACGCGCAGAATTTGCAATAGACGTTGCAGACGTTGGTGTAATTGACATTGCGATCAACGATATACGTGACGATTTCCCCTCCGCGACCTCCGTAGGCATCAGCTTTGGCAGCCTGGCGGCGATAGTCGGCGAGTGCTCCGAGCTCCTGCAAAGGAAGTCCGTATAGCGCGCGAGCATCGTCTTGCGAAATCCGCTCGCCATCGAGCACGCGCTCCACTACACCGTTTTCCTCCGAAATCTCCGGCATTCTGTGAATCTTTGCACTCGAAGCACTGCTTGTCTATCGAAACACGCCGGCCCAGACGGTCTCAACGGGTGCAAGATTGCCAAATTCACCCCGCCTGAACGGTGCGAAGTTGCACATCGCCAATGTCCAACTTTAGGGCTCGCTCAGCATTACGAAGAAACCCCTCAGTGGAATCTGTCAAAGCGACATCAAGCTTTCCCAGGCGTTCGCCTGGCGCCGCCGGCACCTCGTTTTCGAGGAGAACTTTAACCGCAAGGGCGCAGTTCTCAGCTGAATCGACCAAGCGGACACCATCTCCTGCTGCTCGAGCGATGGCATCTTGGGCGAGCGGGTAATGGGTGCACCCGAGCACGAGCGTATCGATGTCTTCTGCCAAAAGGGGAGCAAGATAGCGATCAATGACTTGATCAGTGATGAAGTCGTCGAACATGCCTTCCTCAATTAACGGGACGAGTAAAGGACAAGCATGGCTGAAGACCTTCGCTTCTGGATCAATGGCGTGGATGGCGTGCTCGTAGGCGCCGCTGGCGATGGTGGCGCGCGTGCCAATGACCCCGATGCGCCCGTTGCGCGTCGCCCGAAGAGCCGCCTCCGCACCAGGCGTGACCACTCCCTGGACTGGCACCTTGAAAAGCTCCTTCATCCGCGGCACGGCAAGTGCCGAGGCCGTGTTGCAGGCGACGACAATCATCTTGGCTTGCTCAACAAGAAGGAGACCGCCGATCTCAATGCTATAGCGCTCCACGGTTTTCCGGCTTTTTCCACCGTAAGGAACGCGGGCGGTATCGCCTATGTAGAAAATCGTCTCGGCGGGGAGATGCTTCATGAGAGCCGCTGCAACCGTAAGCCCCCCAATTCCCGAATCGAAAACGCCGATGGGATCAAGCCTCGAGTCGCGTGATGGGTCGATATCCATTCGAAGTTTTCGCAAACTTTCAGTTCGCGGCCTCGATGACAATCGCAAGCTCTCACAAAAGTTCGCCCAAGCTGAAGATGTCGGTACTCCCAAAGGGAAAGCCTCGCCCCTGACCTGCGGAGCTTTGGAACGCCGCGCGAAACGATCCAAGAGTTCGCCACCACAATTTTTTGACCGACGATGACGGCAAATGAGGGATGGCGGCGCCAGTCTTCCACTCGATCCTCGTGGTTCCAGATTAACCTAAAAACTTAAGCCCTCCTGAGGCGATTCGCCATTTCCAGCGACGCTTCCCTCCTGCAAATCGCTCCTTCTCAGCAAGGGAGAAATCAGGTGTGAGGTTCTCCTTCGGATTGAAAGATGAGTTCCAGCTGCTTGGCTCTCGAAAGGTGCCAGGGCGTAATCATCCTGCGGTCGAGCGGAAGCTCTCCTCCGGTAATTCCGCGAATGAAATCCTCGGAGTGCTTCCAATCAAGTTCTCCCAGCGACACGACCTCTCCAAGTTGCTCGCCAGTGCTCTCAAGAAAGGCTCTAAAGACGAGTTCCGAACAGTAGATCTTATCGTCATCGAACTCGTATTGGATATCGTATGGTCGTCCTTGATAAGCTCGCGCTTTGGCAACAAATTGCGGAATCGTTCGCGAGTAGGGCGTCTTTAGCCGATACACGTCGAAGCTGTGGTTTCTTCCCCGCAGGATCCACAAACCCAAAGGAGTCTCCATCACGGGACCGATCGCCTCAAGGACCATCCAGGACCCGCGGTGTTTGGTCACAATTCCGCAATGTGAGTAGCCGGATCGAGTCACTCCTTCGATCGCGTCGGCCAGAGGCCCAACAAGCGATTGAAAGATAATATCCCCTTCCTTCGGCTGATAGCGTCGGTTAGCACCATTCTCCGCTCTCTCCGAAAATACGGATACCGCAAATACTATGCAGAAGACCAGTGTCGCCGCTGTTCCTTTCATGTTGGCACGAATTCGATTTTCAACAAGATGCCCATAACATCAGACACACGTTGAAACAGTTCGCCGGGACGCGCCGGAACGCAAATAGTGTCATACTCCCGTGTTTGCCTCCGTTCGCAGGCGAGAAACGAACCAGACTCTTTAAAGACTCAATTTCCCTTGGCCGAGGATTCGAGAGCCTCTTGGGCCTGGGAAATCGAGGGATCTAGGGAAATTGTGGCTCCGACATTTGGGACAACCTTTTCCAGATTGGGAACACTGGTCGGATCGGTGGCGGCAACAATCGCGGATGGTTTTTGATAGGGGATCTGATTGGTGACCGCCTGCTTGTAGCGATTGACGCCGTCGAGAATGCACTCGGCGATGCGCTGCCGATATGCGGGTGTGGCGATCAAGTGGGCATCCGGTGTTCCGCTCATGAACCCGCCCTCGATCAGAATGCCGGGAATGGTAACGTTGCGAACGACAAAGAAGCGGGCGCGCTTCACACCGCGATCGGTCAATCCCAAATTGCGAACAAGAGCAGCGTGCACCGTTGTCGCCAGCGCAACATTAGCTGGATCATGGCGGTGCCCTGGATGCTGCACATAATCGCTGTAACTCAGATTCTCCTCATCCATCGAGGGCACACCACGAGGAGCCAGACAGTAAGTTTCCAGTCCGGAAGCGCCGGCGACCTTGCTTTTATTAAAATGAACGCTGACAAAAATGGCGTTGCCGTGACGGTTGGCGAATTCGCAACGCCTTCCCAGCGGGATGAAGACGTCATTGATGCGCGTGCAGCGAACTTGATAGCCGTTTTCCTGAAGAAGCTTTTTCGCTCGTAGCACCACGTCGAGAGCGGCGTCTTTCTCCTTGCCGAGGGAGCCGGTCGCCCCACTGTCAATTCCGCCATGACCCGCATCCAGAATGACTGTATTCACAGAGCCAGGATTCTTGATTTTCTGCGGACGCAGAATGGGCTCGATGATCTTCACGACGTCCATCGCCGAAATGAGCGTCCGACCTTCCCTCGAGAGGATCGGAAAACATAGGGCATACTTTACGCCGTTGATGTAAGCATCGCGCCCGCCATTGACGCCTTCGATGCTTCGACCCGCTGCCGAGAGGCGAAATCGCTCGCCCTCGTTGGTGACAGGCGAATTCATCTGATAGAAAGCCGCCACGTTCTCGATTGGGACGTATCGCCGGTTATCGCAAATCACAAGGTCCCACTTCCAGCCCGCGTGGGCAGCCAAAGCGCAAACAAGCAGGATGAAGGCAGGCAGCGCGGATCGCACAACCGCTGGAATAGAGTGTGGATTCTTAACGCTGCAAGCGGAATCTGTCGCAGGGCAAGTGGCAGAAAAAACCGGAGCGCCAACATTTTGCATTATTTCTTCTGCCATTTGCTCTAGAAGCCGGTTGAACGCAGGCCATTTTTGCGCAGAATCCACGCTTCATGTCGCAACTTGCGAAATCCTACGAGCCGCAGGCCGTCGAAGAGAAATGGTATGCCTGGTGGCTGGAAGAGGGCCACTTTGTCGCCGACCCGGCTTCGCCAAAGCCCGCGTACTCGCTCGTTATCCCGCCGCCAAATGTCACCGGTGTTCTCACCCTCGGCCACGTTCTCAACAATACTATCCAGGACATCCTTGCGCGCCGCGCTCGTCTCCGAGGCCATGAAGTGCTCTGGCTGCCTGGGACCGATCATGCCGGGATAGCCACGCAGACCGTGGTCGAACGAAAGCTGCGCAAAGAGCAAAAGAAAACGCGTCACGATCTTGGGCGCGAGGAGTTCCTCAGTCGAGTATGGCAATGGAAAGATCAGCATGGCGGAATAATTATCGCGCAACTCAAGAAGCTCGGGTGTTCGTGCGACTGGAGCCGCGAACGCTTCACCATGGACGAGGCGTATGCCCGTCGGGTGCAGGAAGTGTTCGTCGACCTTTACCACAAAGGGCTGATCTATCGCGGAAAACGGATGGTCAACTGGTGTCCCGTATCGCTCACCGCCTTGAGCGACGAAGAGGTAATCTCGAAGCCACAAAAGGGGTATCTGTATCATTTCAAGGTTGAGGTCATCGAGGAACCGGGCACCTTCCTGGAAATCGCGACGACCCGGCCTGAGACCATTATGGGCGACACAGCGGTGGCCGTGAATCCGCGTGACTTGCGTTACCGGCCGCTGATCGGAAAGACGGCACGGCGTCCGCTGCCCGTAGAAAATCAAGCAGCGCTGCCGATCATTGCCGACGAGGCGGTGGATTTCGAGTTCGGCACCGGCGTGCTAAAGGTGACCCCTGCGCACGACAGGGCGGATTACGAAATCGGCTTGCGGCACAACCTCCCGATTCTCGATATCCTTAATCCAGACGGAAGCCTTAACGAACTTGCGGGAGAGGATTTCGCCGGCCTTGACCGCTTCGAAGCGCGCGTCGAGGCGGTTGAGAAACTGCGCGAGTTGGGCGCCCTCATGAAAGAGGTCCCGTACGAAAACAATGTCGGCTTTAGTGAACGAGCCGACGTTCCTATTGAACCTCGCCTCTCGGAACAATGGTTTCTCAAGTATCCGCGCACCGCCGAGGCCCGCAACGCAGTGCGCGAAGGATTGATCCAATTTTTTCCCCAACGCTGGGAGAAGGTTTACGACCACTGGCTGGAGAACATTCAAGACTGGTGCATTTCGCGACAGCTCTGGTGGGGTCACCGCATTCCTGTTTGGTACCATCAAGAGCAAGGCACGTCTGAATCAGCGACGGATGGCGAAGAAAGGCGAATTGATGCATCCAGCGTCCGCTGCCAGATTGAGTCTCCTGGCAACGGCTGGATTCAGGATCCTGACGTCCTCGACACGTGGTTTTCGTCGTGGCTTTGGGCGCATGAAACCATGGATGAAGCGACGCGCAGAAAGTTTTATCCGACCAGTGTTCTGGTTACCGGGCCCGACATCATCTTTTTCTGGGTGGCGCGGATGATCATGGCAGGACTCGAATACATGGCTAAGGTTCCTTTTCGGCACGTGTACTTCACCGGCATCATCCGGGACAGCCAGGGAAGAAAGATGTCCAAGAGCCTGGGAAACTCACCCGATCCGCTCGGCTTGATCGGCAAATATGGTGCAGACGGTCTGCGCTTCGGTCTGATGCGCATCGCGCCGCAGGGTCAGGACATTCGCTTCGACGAGCAGCAGATTGTCGAGGGACGGAATTTCTGCAACAAGCTGTGGAACGCGTGCCGCTTCCGGCTCTTGCAGGGACCGATCGATCCCGCGGCCAATCCCTTTGGGCATGAACGATCCATCTTCGCGCGAAACCTGCTCGCCAAACTCCACGAGACGGTTCGTAAAACCAACGAGGGATATGCGGAATACCGCTTCAGCGAGATCGCACAGAGTCTCTATGACTTTGTATGGAGCGAATTCTGCGATCGTTTCATTGAAGTGGCGAAAGCAGAATTTGGCATCCCAGATCGGAAGGCCGGCACGTTGGCGACGATTGACTATACGCTGCAGCGTGTGCTCCTCCTGTTGCATCCCTTCGCTCCCTTTGTGAGCGAAGAGCTTTGGCACGGGCTCGAACTCGGCTCCGGCAGCATTCAATTTGCAGCATGGCCACAGGCCGAAGAAACACCACCCGAACCACGAGCAGAGGCGGTTTTTCGAGCCGTGGCTCTGGCGCGCACCCTGCGTGCGACTTACAACATCGCCTCGAGCAGACGGCTGCGCTGGTTCGTGCAGCCACGGGTTGATTGGGTGAAGGCGGAGATTGCTCCCCTGCGCGCCCTGCTTAATGCCGAGTCGATCGAACCGATCGAGGTTCAGCCAGCCGGCGCCGCCGCTTGCCCTACTGAGATAGGGGTTATTTTCCTGCCGCTCGCAGGTGTCATCGATCGTGCAGTGGAGCTCAATCGACTGGAAGGAGAGATGCTCAAAGCGCAGGCCGAGATGAACAAGGTCCAACGCAAGCTTGCCGTGGAGTCTTTCGTGCAAAACGCCCCACCGGAAGTTGTCTCGGAACACCGGCATCGCCTTGAAGCATGGTCAGCTCGGTTGCATCTTCTTCGGGAAGCACGCGAGGCTCTGGCCCGTTGACCTCATGGCGGAGGTGGGTGGCGGCGCGCGAAGCAACTTCGAGAGTATTGCTCACGGATACCAACATCACTAAGGCCCGTTGAGCATCCCTGAGGCTTGCTTTGTCCTGCTCCCGTCAACATCATCGGCAGCTCTAGGAGCATCTTTCATGTCAGATCACCTCTTTACATTCATCCTGGCAGGGGGAAGCGGCGAACGATTTTGGCCGCTGAGCCGTTCCAAGACACCGAAACATCTTCTACGTCTTCTCGGCGACCAGACCCTTTTGGAAACGACCGTCCGCCGCGTCGAGAATTTCGTGCCCTGGGAGCGCGTCTTTGTCCTCACGAATGCGGCACAGGTTGACGCCATTCGCAAGGAACTCCCCTTTCTGCCAAGCGAGAACGTCGTGGCCGAGCCGGAGAAGCGAGATACCGCTCCTGCGTGCGCCCTGGCTGTTGGCTTCGCCCGAGCTCGGGATAAGGAAGCCATCTGCGCGTTACTTCCCGCGGACGCCGTCATCCACGATATTCCCGCTTTCCAGCGGCAGTTGGCTAGCGCGGCGGAGGTCGCCGGAAGGCGCGATGCGTTGGTCACCTTCGCCATCCCGCCAACCTACCCATCCACCGGGTTTGGATATCTTCAACTTGGCGAGGCTCACGACGGCGTTCACCGGGTGGTTCGCTTTGTCGAAAAACCAGATCCCTCAGCTGCGGAGATGTACTATAGAAGCGGGGAGTATGCCTGGAACGCCGGTATGTTCATTTGGCGCGCGGAAATGTTTTTGCGTGAAACGGAACGCCTGGCGCCGCCGCTCGCCGAGTTCATCCGCGATTTTCCCTCAGATCATCCCGGCGCATACCTTGCGGATCGCTTCGGGAGGCTGCCCAAGATTTCCGTCGATTATGCAATCATGGAAAAAGCGTCAGAAGTGCTTGCCGTGAAAGCAGAATTCGATTGGGACGACGTTGGTTCCTGGACTGCTTTACCCGATCATCTGCAGAATAATGAGAGGGGCAGCACCTTACGGGGCGAAGTCGTAGAGCATGCATCTCACCACAACATCGCTCTGAGCAATGGACGGCTCATCGCACTCTGCGGAGTCGAAAATCTGATCGTGGTGGAAACCCCCGATGCGGTGCTTGTCTGTCACCGCGACGCCGCGCAAGAGATCAAAAAACTCCAACCTCTCCTGCCAGAGCAGGTTCGATGAGAAATCGCCGCTGCGTTGATTTTCAAATCACTTCCGGTAGGCTGCCCATGTGAAATACCGCACCCTCGGCAAATCTGAATTGCAGGTTTCCACCGTCGGCCTCGGCACAATGTCCTGGCCGGGCTGCAATTACGGTGACAATGGCTACAAACCTGAGGCGAGCGAGCTCGCAACCGCACGGGAAATGGTCAAAATCGCGCTTGAAGCCGGTATCAATTTCTTCGACACCGCCGAAGGCTATGGGCGCGGACTTGCGGAGGAAATTCTAGGCCAAACCCTGGAAGAACTCGGCTGTCGAGAGCAGGCAATTATCGTTACCAAGGTTGGTCCGCTTTTCGCAGAAGAGCGCGTCGATGGCCGCACATGTAATCTCTCGGCACAGCATGTAACTGAACGTTGCGAGTTGAGCTTAAAACGACTACGCACCGATCACATTGACCTCTATCTCGCTCATTGGCCGGATCCCCTAACGCCGATTGAGGAAACCATGAAAGCTGCGGCGAAACTGCAACAGCAAGGCAAAATTCGTTGGTTCGGCGCCAGCAACTTTTCGAACGATCTCCTGAGCGACGCACTTCGACATGGCTATGTCGTCGCCAATCAACTTCCTTATAGCCTCGCTGATCGCACAATCGATGCGGATAAACGCCCGTTCTGCCTCGAAAACCAGATCGGCATCATGGCCTATTCACCGCTTGGAAAAGGCGTGCTGAGCGGAAAGTACGATGAGCAGCATCTGCCGCCGGCTGATGACTACCGGCATACCCGCAAGTACTTCGCGCAAGAAAATTTGCCGCGGTATCTCGCCCTCGCGCAGCGCTTACGCGACCTCGCACCTCGATTTTCCTGTAGCCCCGCTCAACTTGCGTTGGCTTGGGTGCTCGGCCAGCAAGGGATCACGACTGTTCTCCCCGGCGCAAAATCTCCCGCTCAAGTTCGCGCCAACGCCGGAGCCAGCGACGTTCGCCTCACGGATGACAGTGTCAGAGAACTCGACGAGCTCTCGCGAAGTTGAAAGGCAGTCGCTCGCGCAATTTCGTATCCAAGCGATTGATGCCGTTGCGTGCAACCCGCAGGATCCGCAGTTTTCATACGGATCGTACGAATTTGCATCATCTTCGCAAAATTCAGGCCCGCGAAGTTGAGCGGACCAGAGCCCTTAATGGTCTCGTTGTGCGAGCAGGCGTAGCGTTTCTCGGATCGCCCTTGCATCAACGGCAAGTGCCAGCGGGAAGGGGCTTCTGCGCCCAAAACTGAGTCGCTCGGTAACCATGCCCACTACGCTGGGCTGCCCGGATTGCGTCGCACGAAATACCGGTGCTCCACTGTCTCCTGGATAGACGTCCCCGTTGATCAGGAAACTACGCAGACTAAGGAGACTCTGATCGAGGGAGGCGACCCTGCCGGATCGCAGCACGGGAAACATGCCCAGCGATGTGCCTTGACCCTCGGGAAAACCGACAAAGATGACGTCCTCCCCAGCACGAGGTTCGCGTCGACTCTCCAGGTTTTTTTCCTCCAACAGGGTCAACAGCAAAGGAACTCGCATCCGTTCTGGAAAACGCACTTTGAATGCCGCCACATCCAAGATCGGATGCCTGACGTAGAAGGGCATGCCGCGCCTTGCGGGGACAACCTGCAAAATCGCTGCCGAGAGATTCCCTTGAGCGTCGAATCCTCGCAAAGGCATGTAAATCGCTCCCCCACCTGCCGTTCTCACCAGATGCGTTGAGGTGACCATCACGGGCACGACTCCCCCCGGAGCACGACGGTCTTTCATTGCCATGAGGAAACCCGTGCCAAAGGCCTTCGAAGACGCCAATGGATAAGTCGATAAAATCACTGTCTCGGCCGGCTTCAGACCTACCTTCCCAAAACTCGTGCATCCGCTGAAAACTGTCGTCACCCCGAGGAGCGCGAGGATTTCAATCAAACCCACCATCCGCCGGCATCTTAAACCGCCACCGATGAATTGCAGCAGGTGACGCGAGGTATTATCGAGTCTCCAAGTCGCTCCAAAATTTGACCGCCAAGTGCCATGTTGGCAGACCTCCGCGTGCCAGCGAGAAGCGGCGGGAGAGTTTGCAGGAAGCACTCTCCAGAATTTACCGACGGATCCCGAACGCTCCCGCAGCTTCAAGACTCCCTCCGCCATTCAGCTCGGGCAAAGTAGCCCTCTTCTTCGTAGCTTAGTTCAAGATCTCCCTTATAAGCCTGGCGGACTGCCTCGGCAATGCGGCGCGGCAGGTGGATATCTGTTGTTGTGATAACAATTGAATCAGGACTCTCTTCAATCTTGATAATGCGATTCAGAGGGTGATCACGCTTTTCGACGGTCTCGTTGTTTCGCGCGAGATGGACCAATTCCTCCCGGTGCTCTCTAACAAAACCACCGCTCAATCGTACTCTTCCCGCGGGATAGTCGTCTTGAATCCTTCTACATGCCTGACAGCGGTGTTGATTGGCATGAGGCGGCTGCGACGTGCTCCACTGCCAGTGTCCGCCCTGATAGAGGGCTCCGCACGTGGGGCAGATTGTCGGCTCCGGCAATTTCGAGGGGGTTTGATACGGATCGTGAACGTGCTCGCGTATGAATCGATCCCTTCGAGGACCGGAATTGGTTTCGGAATTCAGACGCATGTAATCTCATCCCGAAAAGCCGTCCCAGCGCCACCTTCTCCCGGCACTCCCCTGCTCTTCGAAGTTCTTGCAAGATGCAAGGCGCCTGCCAGAAAGTCAATCAAGGGCGTCAAACCCGTGCATCTTCAGAGTTTCGTGCTTCACTTGAAAGCAACTCCGCAAGCGTGAGGCGGATCGCTCGCCTGATCCGCGCTCGTCCGCAAAGCATCGATCTGCTCGCCGGCCTTCTCGTTCCTCGCGACCAGAGATCACCCGTACGCGCCGCCAGCCGATTCTGAACCCACACAGATCGGCAGGTCGGCTACTACGACGTGCAGCGTGCCGGCTGATAATTCATTCGAACACGCGCCTTCCTGGACTCGCCACGGCACTGCGGGCGACATCTCCTGCAACGCTCAGCTTTTCCTGGACGTCTTGGCAAAGAAGGGTTCGATAATCTTGTCCACCTCGGTGCTTTGACATTTCGGACACTCGACTTTCTTTGTCTCGTGCTCCTTGATCGTCAAAACCTCGGCGATTTTTTCACCGCACTTGCGGCAAACATATTCGTAGACTGGCATAGTTTTTGGTTGGCTGTCGGTTTGCCCTGTTGATCGGAGAAAGAGCAGGCGCTCACTTCGTCCGCTTGCCTGCAGAGGCTAACATGTCACACGCGGAAGAAATTCGCTATCGCCAGATTGCTCGTCGCTACGTTTCCTTCGGAGGAAGTGAAGACCTTCGACTCGAGGAGAATAAGACAACGAGCTTCTCTCCGGAGCTTTCAACGGTCCCGGGCAATACCTATTTGCTTTCCCGGCATCCGCGAAGGACATATGCTCCGATCTCCTTGGAGCCGCTGCCCTGGGGCGGTTTCTTCGTGCCATGAGAATACTCCTACTGAGAAAACTACTCGCCACAAGCTGTTTGCTCTTAATTGCTGGATGCAAACCGAACGAAACCGCCTCGACAGGAAAAACGTCTGAAACCGCAGTGGTTGAGGAGAGGATTCAAAAATTCAAGGCTGACCCCTCAAGACTGAATCTGGTTGAAGCAGAAAAAGCCCTCGCGGACTTGAACTCCGAGATCAAGGAACTCGAGGTGCGCGAGGCAACCGCGGGCGGCGCAGAGAAAGATGAAGCAACGAAGAAACGCAGCGAACTTCGCGAGAAATACAATGCGTATCTGGCTGACTTCACTGCCGCCAAGGTGCAATCGACCGTAAGTAAAGCGAGTGAAAAGACTGGTGAGGCCCTCCAGAAAGCTGGCGATGCCGTAAAGGAAGCCGCGCAATCCGTCAGCGACTCGCTAAAGTCCGATAAGCCAAAAGATTAAGTCCAGCCGAGCGAAGCTTTCGCCAGGGGAGGCTGGCTCCCGGCTTTTCCAAGGCGCGCTGGCCGGTTCAGCCACAGAGATTTGGTGCAGCGTCGTGTCCTGTGCTAGTATGGCCTACTGCCATCGCACCCATTATCTTTGATGACTTCGCCGCTCCCCGCAAACCCTGTTGCCCGTTGGCTCCTGCTCTTAGTCCTCGCGGCGGGGGTTTATTTTTTCCGCGGATTTCTGGTTCCGGTTCTGGCGGCTCTCATCATCGGCTTTGCAAGCTGGCCGATTTACAAGCGCCTGGTACGCGCTTGCGGAGGCCGCACAGCCGTTGCGGCGACTATCGCCTTGGCGATCGTTCTGCTGGTGCTCGTCATTCCGCTGGCGTTGGCGTTTTCCTATGCCGTGAACGAGATCGGCACGTGGGTCGCCTGGCTGGTTGAGGCAAATCGCAACGGCGTTCCCGTACCGGAATCTGTCGCCGCGACGCCCTTCCTTGGGCAATGGCTTGCTGATAACTGGCGAAGGTACCTGAGCGAGCCTCGCGGTCTGGGCGAAGTCATCCAATTCTTGAGCGGCGAGCACATCGGCAACATCTCCCGCTGGGTCCTCGCAACCGGCCGTGGAGCGCTTGATTTGTTGCTCACGGTTCTCTTCATCATGATCACTCTCTTCTTCGTTTACAAAGACGGAACGAAGCTGGTCGGGCAGCTCGACCGCATCGGTGAGCGTGTCCTGCCCGATCGTTGGCACCGCTTCTCACGCGTGGTCCCGGCCACGGTGAGCTCCACGGTCACCGGCATGACCCTGATTGCCATCGGCGAAGGTATCGTGCTGGGCGTGGCTTACAAGATTGCAGGAGTGCCCTCGGCATTCCTGCTGGGGGTTATTACCGGATTTATGGCCATGGTCCCGGGAGGAGCGCCTCTCTCAGTCACCCTCGTCTCGCTCTATCTTGCGGCGAGCGGGAGCCCGATCGCAGCCGTGGGACTTTTCGCATGGGGAGCGATCGAACTTTTCATTGTGGACAAAACTCTGCGCCCGAAACTTGTCGGCGGCCCCATCCGGCTGCCTTTTCTTCCAACCTTGTTCGGCCTTATTGGTGGAGTAAAGACCATGGGGATGGTCGGTCTCTTCGTCGGCCCGGTGCTGATGGCACTCCTGGTCGCCATCTGGCGCGAATGGTTGCTAACCACGGAAATGATCGTGGCGGAAGAGCGATCGCAAACGGCGCCAATGATCCATGCTCCTCCGCCCGAAGGCATCCCCGCGACGGCGAGGATTTCTTCCGCGCAAACTGCCGCATGGACCCCAGCGGATGTGCACGAGATTTCCGGCGAAGAGCGAGTCCTGGAGGCACACCAGGTTCGAACAGAAGAGAGCGTGCCGAGCTCTCAACGGCCGCTGCAAAAGGGAGCTCAGTTCTCCGCTTAGTCGCATCGCATTGCTGAGGAGCGAAGAGCGCGCTCATTTTGAGGCGTTTCGCCCAAGGACCCGATTGCGGTCCACTTTTTGGGTCGCCTTCGTTCTCAAAACCCGCAAAAGTCCGCCAAGCTCGGTTTGATTGCGAGCTTCTTAGACCGCCAAAGCAGCTGTCAAAGCGATGAAGAGCCTTACGATATTGATTTTCGCCGTAGCTTTGCTCGCTGGTCTTCCTGCCTTCTGCGACAAGGCTGTTGCCGCTGCACCATCAGCTGATCTACCGGCCTTCCCTGTCCCCACAGAGGTTTACAACGATCAAGACGTCTCCGACTTGTGGCAAAGGCTCGCCGGGCGTGTGAAAGCCGAGCCGTTTAATCTCGTGGCAACGGTCATCTTCTTCCTCGCGATTTGCCACACGTTCTTTGCTTCAAATTTTCTCTCTATCGCCCACCGTTATGAGCAACGCTACGACGCCCTTCTGAAGCTCGAGGCGGGGCAGCAGCACAAGTCCCCGGAACAAACGCATGCCCGCGAAATCTTGAAAATCGCGCGCGAACGAGACCGGCTGCGCTTTAAGGCGACAGTCTTTCATTTCCTTGGCGAAGTCGAAGCCGTTTTCGGAATTTGGTTGGTTCCGCTGGCCTTCGCTATCATCTTTTTCAAGGGCTGGGAAACGATGGTCCGATACTTCGACGGAGTCGAGTACACGGAGGCCATCTTTGTTTTTGTGATCATGGCCATCGCAAGTTCCAAACCGGTCCTTCGCTTCGCCGAGAGTTGCCTCTCCTTCTTTGCGGCGTTCGGCGGAAAAACGCCGGCCGCCTGGTGGCTTTCGATCCTCACCGTAGGACCGCTTCTCGGCTCCTTCATCACCGAACCCGCCGCGATGACTATCTGTGCGCTGCTCCTGGTGGACCGCATCTATAAGCTCCAGCCGAGCGCGAGACTAAGCTACGCTACGCTAGGGCTCCTTTTCGTAAACATTTCCGTGGGCGGAACCCTTAGTCATTTCGCCGCTCCTCCCGTCGTGATGGTGGCGAGCAAATGGAAGTGGGACTTGAGCTACATGTTCGCCAATTTCGGCTGGAAGGCCATCCTGGGCATCGTCCTGGCCAACGCGCTATACTTTGCCCTTTTTCGAAAAGAACTCCTTTCACTGAGTTCCCGATCCAGCGCGTCAGCCAAGAAGGATCAACCCATTCCACTATTCATCACCATCGTTCACCTCTTAGCCATCACCTGGACAGTCATTAATGCCCACTATCCGGCTCTGGTGATTTTTGGACTCCTCTTCGTCCTGGCCTTCGTCGTAGCCACCGAGCGGCATCAACGCCCGATCCGCTTGCGCAGTCCCATGTTGGTGGGATTTTTCCTGGCAGCATTGGTCATCCATGGGGGATGCCAGCGATGGTGGATAGCTCCGCTGCTCG
Organism: uncultured Verrucomicrobiae bacterium; assembly: GCA_963744345.1. GTDB lineage: Bacteria > Verrucomicrobiota > Verrucomicrobiia > Chthoniobacterales > Terrimicrobiaceae > DASTFP01. Next base: position 34,147 of record CAVUTD010000016.1, on the reverse strand, counting down.
GTGCGCTCGGCAAATGGCCTCTCCTGATCGGCTCCGTCTTACTCACCGCCGTCAATGACAACGCGGCCATTACCTATCTGGCTACCCTCGTCTCAGGCCTTACCGAGGAGCTAAAATTCGCCGTCGTCGCAGGCGCTGTCGCTGGTGGCGGACTCACCGTGATCGCCAATGCGCCGAACCCTGCGGGACAGTCCATCCTGCAGCCCCAATTTGAAGATGGTGTCATCAACCCCTTGGGTCTTTTCCTGGCTGCTCTCATCCCCACCATCATCATGTGCGCGGCGTTCATGCTTTTCCCTTAGCTTATGATCCCTCCGAATCCTTGCAGCTTGCATCCATCCGCCTGATCCGCGGTTCAGTTTAGCTGTCTTCGCCAGGGCTTTGAGAACAACAGAGGAAGTTCCGCGCTGGCTTGCTCTGCCGGCGGCGGGCTCGAACCCGCTGGGGGGCGTGTTTTGGATTGCGCGAAAACCGAGTTAAAACGCAGAAATTAAGCACGTAAGCTGCTTTGTGGGCGATTACGACTCTTACAGAAATTTCGCAAATATGCGCAAACCTCGTGTCCGAAAGTGTCCGAAAATCATTTGAAGCATTTTGCTTGGCTCTTTTCGACTGGTCCTACAACCGCTCGCGGGTTCGCCGGCGCTTTAAGGGCCGCCTCTAGGCGGGCGAATTGGTACGGCCGCGATGGTTTCGATCCACCTTCCATTTTCTTTGCTCTGTTTCGCCATATTGAGCAGCCCATTTGTCGGGCGTGTCGGCCACCTCGTCTCGCATCCAGCGCTATTCGTCACTTTGTCTTCGCAGTTATGATTCAAGAAGAAGACGCTTACTTCATTGCAAAGGGCGGAAAGTAAAATCGGGCAAACACTCTATGTCTGGCCAATCCTCTCAGTTCCATATTCAACTCCTCGGCTTAAAGCTCCCTGACATTCTATGATATCTACATCCCCAGCTCTCGATTCCGAGCTCCGTCTCGACCAGGACGATCCTCATATGGCCCATGACTGGATTTTCAACCCTCAGGCAATTCAATGCTGCCCGAGTAACAATCCTCTGATCGATTTTGCCGGCTATAAATGGTGGACCAATTTCCATTGGAGCAAGGAGTCCGGTCCGTACGTCTGGGGCGGGAAAAACCCCAACGAACCCGAAATGGGCACGGTTTTCGATCCGTACCTGGTTACGATTTACAAGAGCACAGAACTCGAGTTGGCAATTGAGCCTCCCAACAATAAGTACAAAAGCTGGCGGACCTCCGAGGTGTGCTTGATGGATAACCTGGGATACGGCAGATACTTGGCGTCGGCGGGAACAGGCATGACAGGTGGGTTCGCTGGCCTCGATCGTAACGTGGTTTTCGGCATGTTCACCTATCAGTTCACGGCGGCTCCTCCAATCGAAGGCCCCAATGTCCAGCGTGAAATTGACGCACTCGAGGTCCTCCGCGGCGCCAATTCCAACGCGCAATTTATGCTGCAGCCGTGGGATTCTAGACCACCAGGACTCTATTTCAACATCCCTCAGGGAATTTCGAATATTACTGTCACCCTGGATTGGTTACCGGACGCAAAAGAGCCGGGAAAAAAAGTAGCGACGTTCGCCGTCTATCAAGACAGATACTCTTTCGCCACACTACCGCCGCTAGAAAAAGCTTTGGCAAAACTCGACGCAACAAACAGCGATTTTAAGAACTTGATCCCTTCTCACGGCTGGGAGCGATTTCACTTTAATCTTTGGCTGATGCATGGCAAGGCACCACAGGGAAGACAGGAGGTAGTCATCACCGGGTTTGAATATAAACCCCCGCCGGGGACTTGAGGGTTTGCCTCAACATCTTGCCTTTTAAACTTGTCGGACGACGGGCACGGAGCGTCGCCATAGTTCCTGCTTTCGTATAGACTTCGCCCCTTCTTTCCGCAAACTCGGCAGACTGTCCTGAAGGTGTTGTTTAACGATTCGCCGGGATGCCAACTGGTCTATCGCAGCGCCTACCCTCGACCAGGAACCGGAAATCCAAGTGGGTTGGCAAGAAAGCGACTAAGCTGCTGATTTTGGCATTGGCAATCGCTGGCACACGGATCACCGCAATAAGGTTGGGTCTTTCCTAGATTACACAGTAAGGAGCTGTATAAGCAATTGGAAAACAGTGAGAAACAGATATTTGAAGCGGGCGCACGTTTCGGAGCGGGAATTTCGACAGGTTTTGAAGATGTATTGCGCGGATGTTGGAGCACTGACAGCAAGTAAATTGACGGGCTTAAACAAGAATACCACGCATCGTCTTTACGGGTTGCTGCGGGCTCGCGTGCTGGAAATGGCCAAAGGCGAAGCCGCTCCTTTTACTGGAAGCGTCGAGGTGGATGAAAGCTATTTCGGGCCGCGTCGAGTGCGCGGGCGCCGAGGCCGAGGATCGGGCCGAAAAGTTGCTGTCATCGGTCTGCTCAAGAGGAAGGGAAAAGTCTTCTGCTCTCCGGTCATGAACTGCTCGAAGGCTGAATTGATCGAGGTGATCCGCGGCCAGGTGCTTCCCCGCAAGAGCACGATCTACACCGATGGCTGGCGCGCCTACGACGGATTGGTGCTGGAAGGCTATAAGCACCATCGCATCCACCATCACGACAATGAATTGCCAGAAAGCATCGTCATATCAACGGCATTGAGTCCTTCTGGAGCTACGCCAAACTGCGCCTGGCAAAGCTTCGCGGCGTTCGCTGGGAGTACTTCTATGACCACCTCAAAGAAACCGAATGGCGCTTCAATCATCGCCATGATAACCTCTTCAACCTCCTCATCACTAACCTCGGCTCCTCACCTCTAATCTAGGAAAGACCCTAAGGTTATTTACAAAGATGATGCCTTGAGGCCGCGCTGAGTTCATGACTTCCTTGATGCAATCAAGCGGAAAGACATCAAGCGTCATGATTTTGGCTCATCGCCCTCGAACTCAGGAAAACCATCGAAAAGGTGTCCGCATTTTAGGCAACACTACCGACAGCTGTATTGTAGCAAGTCGCTTATTCCCGGTCTTTTAACCAAAATAGCAAATCTACACATAGCTCAAAAAACTTGTATAATCGCAAATATTGGACTCGGTCTGAAAAATAAGTCGTTGTCGCTCAAGTAGAAGCCCGAGAACTGCGCTTTTGATGATTATATGATGTTATCAGGGCGGTCACTCAGCGGATCACCCGTACATTGGGTCTCGGCCTGCCAAAGAACCGTTCCAGAATATCGGGCTCCGAGTAGCCGTGAGCATCGCCTCGAAAACCGGTCCGAACCGTCAGTGGCTGCCGGCGAATATTCGGTGTCGAACCTGCGCTGCCCAACATATGGGCAGCCTCGGCCTCAGCGAGCACTCGAAGTGCGTCGCAGGCGTGCGAGCTCGCATCGTGGCAGGGTTCGTCGCGCGCTATGCCCGTCGATGTCTCGCGGACCGTGTGATAAACGCATAGAGCCTCGAGTCCACGCTCACATTCCGGGACGCGAAAACTAAAGCGGGGCAATATTCCCCGCAATCTGTTTATGCCGATCCAGACGTCATATGTCCTCGGGACGGCTTTGACGTTAGCCAACCTGGCTTCCGTGAGTTCCATCAAAAACGTTCGCCCACTCTTCTGGGTGGCCATGGCGTCGTGCGGCAGGAAGTGACTGCCATACAAATAGCCCTTGGTCAACATGCGAGACACACGCTCGACGGGCGTCAGATCGAGATCCATGTCGATGTCGATAAAGCGAATCTCGCCCGCCGCGACCTGGAAATACCAGACCACCGTGTTGATCGGGCTCCCCAAGTCCCAGCACGTGTGGACCAGGGACGAGCGGTCGACTTTCCAAGGTCCGATCGCGCCCTCGGCCCGAAGCTTGTCGATCAAGTCCGCATAGATAGCGCCCTCAACCGGGCTTTGAAAACACTCCTCGAGAGTGCTCGGATATTCGCGCAGGATGAACATACCCAACTCGTCGCGCTTGCGCTGGTACCAACTCATTTGCCCGGGGCTAAGACTAAGCCCTGGCTTACCCTCGAAGTATCGCCTGGTCTCAACGCTAAGTGGCCGCGGTAGTGCGTCGCAATAGCCAGGATCCTCGTACCATGGGAAAAAGGCGAGTCGCCAGTCGAGCGGTCCCTTCTGCTCTTTGGGTGTCTCCAAGGCCTGCTTAACCAACCCCCACAGATGCCCGTGGCGTCCGCCGCGCCAGGTGGTTTCAATAACGCAGATTCCGTCGCCGACCGAGGGGAGAGCTCCCGTCAGAATTTCCTCCGAACGCGCAACGTCCGTGGCCTGAATCGTGCCCCACTCGCTAACCCAAACAAGGCTGTTGCTGCCGCCCCTGCTATGCGTGCCGGCATACAACACTGAAGCCTTAGCCTCTTCAAAGCGACTATACTTGACGCAAACTTCGCCAGTGTTCGAACGTATTATCGGCAACCCGGCCCTTAGCTCCGCGGCCATCGAATCGTAGGCCAGAACAACAAATGTTTTTCAACTTCTGGCGCGCGTCCTCGAGCGTTTGGTCGATCAAGCTTATTTGCTGCCCGGGGTTGAAGCAAAGCTGATCGCAGCAGACGAGCCCAAGCAGCGTGCTGAAACCGATCTGCCTTGCCTTGAGAATGATGATCCGCTTGTGTCGATGAACGAAAAGCATCTCGAGTACCGCGAGTTGCTGAGGCCGCGGGCGAAAGCGTATCACGCTGCCATCGCGGATCCTGATCGAGTAGAGATTAGAGATTCTCCAAATCGGGTCCTGAAATGCCTCGATATCCCTAGGATCGTACCGCTGGATCTTCACGCCCGAACACCTTGTCAAGGAACGAAAGAATGCTGCCGCCCGCCTCAAGTTTGGTAGTCTCCTTATGCCAGTTGCAAAGCTTGGCCAGTTCGCTTCCAACCGAGATCTTGGAGGGGAACACCGGGCGCGGACCGGACTTGGTATGGACGACGTCGCAAAGCGGGTTATCCATTGAAGCGGCCGACGGCGGCGATTGATACATGGCCACCAATGACCTCGCGTAGTCCAAGCGCTCCATCCCGCACTCCTCGGCGGTCTGCGCTTTTAGCTCAGCAATGCGTTCGCGCACCCCTGGCGCATTTAGCCAGTTGTCGGCGTTAGCGTCTGCGTTCTTAGCACTCCCTGTTACTTCCCGATACGCCTCAGATCGGGTTTTCCCTTGGGCGACGATCAGCGCGAATTTCTCGTGCCTGGAATTCCGGAGAACTGGCATCGCTTTACCGCCATTTACCGCCTCGGCCTGCTCGCCTTGCGGGGTGGCCGCTGATTAGCGAGAGGGATACCGCTTTGGATTGCGGCGGTTCCTGCGCGCAACTGCTGACTGAGGATTTGGCCTTCGTAGGCAATGCTTGCTAAGTTGCTGCTTTCCAAGGCGGGATGCAAGCGTGCAATCGTCAACCGCAAATTATTGCCAAAGAAAAGGCTCGCGATTGGCTATCTGCTTGCACTGCCGAAACCAATATCCAGCGCGCTGGGGCCAAGGTATCTTACCTCAGACAACAACTGCCGCCCTGGCTCGAGTGCGCCTCATCGATGCTCGGCATGAGCCACTGGGTGGTCGAAGCGATGAAGGTGTCACACTCAGTCCAGCCGCTCACTGCTCTTCAGAGCGAATACTCGCTGTGGACGAGAGCTCCTGAGAAGGAAGTGATACCGACCCTTGAGGAGCTCGGAATCGGCTTTGTCCTCTACAGCCCTTTGGGCAGGGGCTTCCTCACGGGCAAGATCGAGGAAAACGCGAACTTCGACAGCTCCGACTTCCACAGCACCCTGCCTCGCTTCACGCCGGAGGCTCTCAAGGCGAATCAGGCCCTGATTAACCTGCTCGGCAGCATCGCAGAAAGGAAGAAGGCGACACCCGCCCAGATCGCGCTCGCTTGGCTGCTTGCCCAGAAGCCATGGATTGTTCCGATCCCAGGCACCACGAAGCTGCATCGCTTGGAGGAGAACATCGGGGCAGTCTCAGTCGAACTCACGCCGGACGATCTCCGTGACATCGATACCGCCGCCTCCAAGATCACGGTGCAAGGGGCTCGCTATCCGGAAAAGCTGGAGAAGATGACCGGTCTCGGGGCCTTTGCTGGCGGCGATTTGGATTTCCCTTACTTTCACCACAAACACCATAATATGTTGGTTCGCGGCCACTTGCAGTTCCAGAATAAGTTGTGAAGGGCGCGTGGCGCCGTCCCTCCGGCGTTGGCGAAAACGGTCGCGATTTCTGCGCCGATGCCCCGTGAGGCGCCCGTGACCAGGGCCCTTTTGCCCTGCAGGCTGAATCGACTGGCGTGGTCATGCATCGGCTGAAGTCTCCGGGAGTCGACGAGACGTGAGGGAATCATCCATTGATGTCCGCTGTCGCCTCTTCGACTGGACCTACCGCTGGGTCCGGAATCAGATACGAAGAGAGGTGGCGGTCGAGCGCCGTGAGCGCCCCCGCTTGGGCGGACGGAAACCTGAAGCCGATGTGGCCATCGGGGCGGATCATGATCACGCCGCCCGCCGGGAGGCCAGCCCGGACGGGATCGACACTGGGGTTGTGAGAGATCTGCACGAGCTTGGACCAGCGTCGGCCCAACCGTGCGAGCGACGCGGCGTCTGTGACGGGCCCAAAAACGAGCACGTGGTGTGACGTTTCACCGAGCCGCGTCCAGTCCGGGTAGCGCTGCCCAGGATGCGGCCCCTCGATGCCTGCCCCGCTTCTTCCGTAGTCGGCGATGAGCGGGCTTCCCGCGTAGTCGACGTCGATCATGGCGCGCGCGTTGCACTGCAGCGCGGCCGTGATCGGGTCTACGACCGCGGCATGCACCTCGCGGCCCTGCCGGAGGGTGTCCGCGATGTCGATGATCGAAGTGTGCACCTGGTCGGAGACGTCAAGAACGTGGCGGTCCGCGATCAGGCGCTCCGCCACATAATCGTCGAGCAGCGACCGACGCGCGTGGCCGCGCAGGACGAGCGCGAGCTTCCACGCGAGGTCGTAGCCGTCATGCAGGCCCGAGTTGAGCCCTTCGCCGCCGAACGGGCTCGACAGGTGAGCGGCGTCCCCGATCAGGAAACGACGGCCATCCGCCAGGCGCGAGACGATCCGCCGGTGCATCCGAAACGGCGTGAACCAGGCGACGTCGGTGGGTCGATATTTCCCACCGAGCCGTACCTCGACCCGGGCGACGACGTCTTCGGCGGATACGGTCTCCACCTCCTCTTCCAGGTCCTGGAAACTGATCCAGCGCCCGCCGGGGAGCGGCGCGAGCAGCAGCAGGCCATCCGGACCGCAGACGACGCCGGCCTCCTCGCGCGGGAACGGCGCCGGCATCGCGATGTCGGCGACCAGGAAATGCCCTCGGTAGGTGGCGCCCTCGAGCGGCTTGCTCATCGAATGGCGCGTGACGCTGTGCGCCCCGCCCGCCCCGATGACGACGCTCGGACGGACCGTCTCCGCCCCGCCGTCCGCGTGGACGAGTTCGACGAGGACCCCGTCCACCTCCGCCTCCACCTTAGTCGCCGTGACCCCGCGCTCGACCACCCCTCTGAGCGACGCGAGATGGGCCTCGAGGATCCGCTGGGTCTCGTATTGCGGCAGGCTGCACTGGAATTTGCAGCGGCAGTCGATGCCATCGTAGCTCATGGCGCCAAGCTCGGCCATGTCCGGACCGTACAGGCGGGAACACCGGACGTGCTCGGCGGCATCGAGGAACGGCGGCAACAGGCCGACGGAATCCAGGATCTCGAGGGTGCCGGGCTGAATCGCCGTGGCGCGCGCCTCGCGGTGCGGCCGCACCTCCCGCTCGATGAGCCGCGCTTCCACTCCGTGGCGGGCGAGTTCGGCGGCGGCGAACAGCCCGGAAGGGCCAGCGCCGATGATCAAGACGTCGTTTCCCATCATTCGATCTCCCTGGGAAGCTAGCACTCTTGGGAGGGGGCGGGATTCTCCTGCCTTCGCAAGGACTTGTCAAGGTCAAACCCGAAAGTGAGGAGGACAGCTACGAGTCGGACCACGCTATGTCAGCACGGCAGAGATGCGAGACCAGCGGCGCAAGTCGCAGAAATATGAATTAGCGTAACACCAACTGCCAGGGCCTTAAGGTAGCGTCTGTAAGTCCACCAAAGCAGACCGGTTCCGAGAGCCTTTGGGGGAGGTCATCTTAGTTACACCCGCGCGCAGGTCCTCGCCGATCGCGTCCTTATGGACCTGACGCCAACCGCCCTGGAAGCTGGGTTCCGCTTCCAGGTGGCCGGGACCGCCGCGCTCACGGCCGCATAAGAGACGATCCCGCAGCAATACTCGCACGAGAACAAAAGGAGGCGGTATCAAACCTTCATCGTCGACATCGGACCAAGCGACACCCCGGACCCGGTTATCAACAGCCGCCCCCATCATCGTTCTCGAGGGGACCAGTCTCGCAAGACTACGTGTGAGTCTTACCACTGGACCACACCGGGAAGGCTCCCAATCCGGCGAAGAGCGATCCAAGCCGGCAGACTGACAGAACCGACAAAATGACTTTCGGCGGTTCTGTCGCCACGATTCGCAAACCATTTGGCGAAAAACGTCGAACGGATTCCGCGACGGTTGACATTTGTGCGCCTCCTGCGGTTGCTGAATGGAAAGTGAGCGACTGCGGTGTAGCCCATCCAATCGTGAGAGCCAACCGGAGAAAACGCACCAACTGCCACAATAAAAAAGGGCGCTCCGATCAAGCACGGCGGTCTTAGCTTGGACACGCGGATTTGAGATCGCGAGCCAACCGTTCAGCCGAGTTCAAACTCGGAAAAGTTTCCAAGGAATGTCCAAGTGTAAATTATCGCACGTCTAAAGGCCGGGCCGCGGCGTGTCCGAGAACAGATCCTTGATCCAGTCGCAGAGACACACGCAGGCGATCGAATCTCGATATCTTCTCAGACATAGAGCTCGCAGGGCTCAGCGAAGAAGACTTCCACACCGCCTATGCGGCGTTCACAAAAACTCAAGTCGATCTCCGCGGCATCCAGAACCCCCCGCTCAATACAATAGTAAGTTCTGGAAAGATTTCCGGTAACCGGCCTCAGTTAGCCGATGATGCGGAGAGCGGTAGTCCGCCGCCGCTTTTGCTACGTCAGCGAATGACTCTGACCTGGCATCTTGGCGGCCCCCTATGCTCGCCCCGCGAATCGTGCGATGGACAACTCTTTTTCCCGCCGCCGTGGAGTGAAGAAATGTCGCTCTCTTGATGACCGAGACTGCTGAATCTCGTCCGTGCAGGGCCAGTTGGAGTTGCGGTTAATCCCTTAGCAATGCGCAAGAGAACGAGGCAAAACGAGCTACCGGGAAAGGACGCACCCTCGCGCTGGATCTGCCAGTCCGCTTACAATTCGAGGTAGCATGGTTCGCTCTGGACAATGGAATGGTTCCAAGGTAGCAACTTGGAGGACCCTCTGTGAACACGATTGAATCGTCCAGTCTTCAACCAGATGGACCCGGTTCGAGCCGCGTTGGAGTGCGTGGCATTGTAACCATTCTTACGTATCTTTGCGCCTTGGCTGCGTTTCTGCTCTATGTTTTGATTGTCATCTGGCCGGTTCCCTCTCCGGCAGGGCTCCCCACTTCGACTCAGCAGGTTGCGTCGACAACGGCAGTACAGGAGGACGCCTCAGAGCCTACAGCTGTCATTTTTTTCGGCATGACTTGGAAGGTCTGGCACGAACAACGGCTGCTGATCCTGGTCATGACGGCTGGCGCGCTCGGCAGCTTGGTCCACGCATTAAGGTCGGCGTACTGGTATGTGGGGAACCGCAACCTTGTGCGGAGCTGGATCCCGAAATATCTCCTCCTGCCATTTTGCGGCGCGACTCTGGCGGTGCTGTTCTATTTTATAGTCCGCGGAGGCTTCTTTTCACCGCGGGCGGGTTCCACGCAAACAAGCCCGCTTGGCTTCTGCGCTCTCGCGTGTCTGGTTGGCCTTTTCTCCGAACAAGCTGTGCTAAAACTCAAACAAGTGGCAGAGACTGTCTTTATGACCGTGGAACGTGGCAAAGACTCAACTCCACCAGTGGTCGAAGGCAAGCAGAAGCAGGATGTCTAAGCGCACTTTGGCTACGGCCGACCTTGCGAGAACTGGCTGCAGGCAATCGTCGCGTGAAAATTGAGCGAGACATTACGCAGTCCGGATGATCTTATAAGTCAACACGGATTTGCCACTTCGAGATTGCAATGAGTCAAGGAATTCCAGGCGCCGACAGCACAGACCAGATTACCCATGTTCTCATTGAAGAAGCCGCGCAACTGATCGGCGCCACGCCACAATTTTGGGGACGGTATTTCTGTAATCCCAGCAATCCTTCGCCTTACGAATACACGCATCTCGTTGAAGATAGACCTCTCAGTGAAAAGAATATCAAGCTCTTGCCAATCGCGGAGCAGACCTGGCGCGTTGCCGGCAGCCAACAAGAAGGGGTTTTCGACGCGCAGGGGAATGTGGACGATCTGATTGAGACCTTTGGAGTTGATTATCTCGCCGGTATTGGACAGGAATTTCTGATGTTTCTTGATGTCGAGGGCAGTCCTCCATCAAATCCCTCGCTCTCCGCGGCTTACTATCAGGGCTGGGCGCAAACTCTCGCCTCGGTACAGCCAGCAGAAAGCTGCGGGCCGCTTTACAATACTCCCGGCTGTTTATGCCTCCCGCGACGACACCCTGACGTGGCAGACCCTCGAACAGGACGTTGCTCCATGCCACGCAATCTGGATCGCCGCATATGGTACAAATTCGCCGCAACTCCCAGTCTGGAATGTGAGTCAGGCGACGCCGCAGGCAGCACAACTTACATGCCCAGTTCTGGCTTGGCAATATGCGGGAAACTTGGGTCCGGATCAAAGCCTCGACTGTAATCTTTCCAATCCCTTCGAGTTCGGGTTTATGGAAAAGCTAATTACTCCGCCTGGAGAACGGTAGCAACGGTGCAACCGCCTGCGCATGCAGCGTACAACCCCTCGCAGTCGTCCGTTGCAAGCTGTTCCTTAGCGTGCGCCCTACCGAAAGCTTTTTTCGGAGGTTCCATGTCTATCCTGGCTGCAATACATATCCTTCCGCCGGACTTCCCGGCCACATGTCGTAACGCCACCGCTTAGGATCCGAAGAACCGCCGCATTTCGGATCTGAGTTAAGGGCGAAATACTTCGCCGCCGCAATCGATGCTTCTCCCAGCTGATCACCAGGCCCGATGTCGCCAATAACACAGTCGACGTAGGTTTTGGCATAGAGATCCGTGATGCGCCCCTTGCAGCCTTTGCAAGCACCTACGGTCGCCTTCACAACACTGCGTGGCACGACAATAAAAACAACTTCCTCGCTATTAAGATATCTGCGCGGATCAGAGTAAGTGAACCCTGGTAGCACATATGCAGTGGTGGAGACGTAGTATCCCGGACAAGGATCTTTATCATCTTGAATAATCGGTGTTCCATCGGGTTCCTGTGTGTTTGTCGCAATGCCCCACCAATTCCCCGGATACCCCGCATTTGCTAAGTTATCGAGGGCATCGTTTCCTGGCGGTCCATACGCTCTCGGGCTTCCGTCCGCATCAATCATCAGTTCGCCGATCCACCAGACATGCTCTTGATAGCTGCTGTGCACCGGCTTGCCACTAATTGTTAGTAATACCTCACTCATAAACGTTCTTCCTGTTTGGTAGTTCTATCTCTAGTTCACGGATATTTCCAGACTGCATGCACCGGGAACAAACCAAATGGATGCCTAAGAGACGGTTGGCATCCGCGTCGGCCTGTTGGTAGAAGTCTTGTCAGCCGCTGCCAAGAAAGCTGCTGTCAAATTCACACGTGTAATCACCATTCGACCACAGCATAAGACTTCAGAAATGATCTCGACTGGCCGGGGTGTTCTGGTTGGCTTGCCAGCCGAAAATTAACCGATGCTATTTTCGGTGACCGGGTTGAAGGTCAAAACCGGTGAAACCCTTTCTGGCCACAAGTGCGTGAAAACCGAAGTAGATCCGGGCGAACTTCTGACGAACAGGAACAGTGATAGCGTCAGCCAATTGGTTAGCTTTCGATATCTCCAAAAGGTGCGCTTGCACGCAGCGGAATCCGAGATGATTTCTTCCCGTATTGACCTCGCCCTTGCCGCGCGTGCCCACGATGTAACGGGTGCAATATTGCTCGTGGCAGAGGAAGGAACCGCCTTTGTGGACGCGCTTTTTCTCCGACGGCTCCGCGGGATCAAAGGGGCTTTGCGGGCCTTGCGGGTCTCGCGAGACGCTGCCCTCCTGAGAAAGTCTTTGAAAGTAATCGGGATACCAATCGCTGCACCACTGCCAGACGTTCCCGGCCATGTCATAGAGGTCGTAGCCATTTGGGGGAAACGATTTCACGGGCGCAATACCGGCAAATCCATCCTCGCCTGTCTCCTCAATCGGAAATTGTCCCTGATAGGTGTTTGCCACAAATTTCCCGCCCGGTTTTAACTCATCGCCCCGCAACTGTGAGTACGGCTGTTAAAAACCGTGTCCTTTCGTCAGGCCGGAAATGGCACTGGCCACTTGCAGAAGTGCTTCGCGACCTGCGGGTGAGGCAAGGGATCAAATTGGGGTTGGCCGGTATTCTGGCTTTGTACGCGACGCAAGTTCTGCGATTACCCCACGATAATTGGGCTATTTTGACGGTCCTGGTCTTGATGAATGCTCAGTATGTCGGTTCGATTGCGGTTAGAGCGATTATGAGGGTGCTCGGAACCATCGGCGGCGCAGCCGTTGGTGTTTGGCTGGTCGGCAATTATACCTCCACGCCCATGATCTTTCTGCCGGTGCTTTTTTTAGTGCTGGCGATCACGAGTTACAAATATGGCCAGTTCGGGGCGCGCCAAGTCCCGTATGCCTACTATTTGCTTGGGCTAACAACGCTAAGTGTCGTCACGAATGGAATCACTGCTCCTGATCAGGTTTGGCAGGTCGGTATAGAGCGGACGGAGGAGATTCTTCTGGGAGCAATGGTCGCGCTTCTCGTATCAACGATCTTGTGGCCTCGTTCTGCCCGCGAAGAATTCGTCGCGGTCAGCCGCGAAAGCCTCGAAACGATTGGCGAACTGGTGTCCATTCAAACCGAAGCATACGCGCTGGGGGCCGAATCCTCCGCCAATCTGGAAGAAATCCGGCAGACATTTCCGGCGCGACTATCGGTTCTCAGGAATCTGCAGCAAGCCGGATCAATGGAGAGCACCTTTTTCGCTGCTCGGCTCTCCAATTACAATGCTTTCCTGGTCTCGCTGATCAGCCTGTTTCAAGGTGCACTTCTACTAACCCATTGGCGCCGAATTGATGCCGCTATTGTCGAACGCCTGCAGGCCGAACTGGCGTTGCTAAGCAAGGCTATTTCGAAGGAAATTAATATTTTGTCCGCGCCGCATCGTCCCGGTGCAAAACTGCCACCTAGTTCCTTGCAGGATGCCTTTGCGGTCTTGATAAAAAAGATCGAGGAACTTCGTGAGCAGGGTTTCTTCGCTACCCAACCGCTTGAGAAGGCTATCGCCTTCGGCACCCATTTCGCCGCACTGCGTTCACTTCGGGATGAATTAATCAACATCCGGAACTTGACCGAAGGGCTGCCGCGCTTCGGTCAGGCGTTGCCAGAAGGCAAAGCCCATTGGGATCTCTCGCCCAGCATCGACTGGTTCTGGGTAAAGGTTGGTATTAAAAGCGGCTTGGTCGGCGTTATCGCGATAACGCTGCTGATGTGGATTCATCCTCCCGGGCCGAATGCACTTCCGCTTATGGCTTGGATCCCGACCGTACTAACGCGACCATTTGTCCGGGCGGGTGGCACTGGTGATCAGGGGATTTTTCAAAATTCGTTTTTCGGTTCTCTGGTTCTCATTGGATGCATCATCGTGCTCTTGCTGATCACACCGTTTCTCGCGAATTATCTCATCATGAATCTGACGCTGTTTGTTATTCTCTTCGGCCTAGGATTCCTGAGCGCCCGTATGGCTGGGATCAATTTCTGGATCCTACTTGCTTATTTAAGCATCAGCGTCTTTGTGGGACTAAATCCGCAACAACCGGTCGACTCACAGACCATCATCGACTCGTTTATCGGTTTGATGGTGGGAATGTTTATTGGGGCTCTGGTGAGTAGATTGATCTGGCCGGTTTTGCCCCAAGGACTGCTCCGAGACAATCTACTGGATCTTTTCGCAGGCACCAAAGCGCTGCTACGGGAAGATCCGCATCAGGAAAGAGTTAAGGCCCGGTTAGCCATTCGGTCGGTGGAGGCTCAACAAGTGATTCACCGGATTCGGATGCACGGGTACCAAAGAAAGAGAAGGCTGGTATCGGCGCTTTGCTACGCCAACTACAAGCCTTGGTGCCTCGGGTCGGACATCTCGTTTCTTATCGAAAGAACCTGCCGCAGGCTTTCGAACCAATGCTGCGGTCAAAGCTCGAGCGCCTGGACAGCGAGTTTCACCAGATGTTAGACACTTTTTCTGAATGCTTTCGGCGGGGCGATTGCCGGCGTGAGTTTCCAACCCTGCGCGGGGCCGTAAATGCCATGGATGAAACGGTCCAGGAGATCCGCCAGAGCGGAATTTTAGATGTGCACAAAGTGACTGAACCCTTAAGGATGTTGGATCTGGTAGGACGTTATCATGCGATCGCAGATAACCTGGAAGAGTGCTCGCGGTTAATTCGTCAGCTGCGGATTGAGCGATACTGGGGAGACTACGCGTTGTGAACGAATGGGACGCAGCGTCAACGCCATCAACGGCCTGAATGCGCCGCGAAGCGTGTGAAGCCGCTTCGCGGATGACAAATGACAAATAGGCCCGCCGAGATAAAATTTAGAATTTAGAATTTAGAATCTCGAATTTAGAATGGAATCGGGCGCTAGACGCTATCTAGCGTGACCGAAGCTGCCGGAGTGATGGCCGAGGCGTCACGAGCGGCTGGGCCCGGTCAGGGCGGAGAGTGCACCTACGGGGTCGTCATGCGAAGGACCGGAGTCCGCGCCAAAGCCGTCATTCGATTGCGAGCGCGAAAGAGGCTTCACCGCCCCTTTCGTCAGGTCGAGCCCTTACGAATCTCTGGTCTCCGGCAACACTTCGTTCAAGCAGGCGATGGCGTTCAACGCTGTTGGACCGATGACGAGAGGGACTTGATCGAACCCCGCCAAATCAGCCGTGCGAAGAAAACTGAAAGGAAATCCTTAAGCAGATCCGGATGAATTTCCTTGGGCAAATTCGCACCGCCAGAATCGAGGAGTTAATGCGAATCAAAAATCTCGATTTGCTGATCGAGAAAACCCGAGATGACCGACAGGCCCTTCTCAGCAAGAACAATGAGCTGCAAGCCACCTTGCAGGGCGCCCCGCGGCCTACTTTTCCTTCGATTTTGCTCCCGGCGACGCCGCGACTGCATTGCCTACGCTCGCCTGAGTTTTCGAGTTTGGCATCCGCAAACCAAACTGCAGCTAAGGGAATACCTGAATCAGGCATCCGGCAAACGAAACGCGCTTTAAACCTATGGCGAATGGTCCATTATGTGGTTGAATGGATTAATGAAGAACGCCGACAGACTTTTGCTATAGGGAAACTCCTGATCGTGCCGCCCAGTCACCATCGCAACAAGAAGGCGACACGAAATTTGATGGTCGTAAAAACCTTCCCTTTTAACGGCGATTTTGGTGCCGCACACTGGCCTGTGAAGCGTCTGATCTTCCTTCTGTTCCTGTTTGCAGGGCAGCTATCTCCTCTACGGACGGAGCCGTTCGAGCGGGCCGAAGTAACCAAGGCGATCAATCTCGTTTTACTCTTACCGCAGTCCACGCCGGCGACTCCAGGCGATGTTGTCAAGGGCGATACGGGTCTTAAGACCGGAGGTAACTCGCGCGCTGAATTGCAGTTTCCAGACCTGACTATCACCCGCTTAGGTTCGAATTCGCTTTTTCGCTTTCTCGCAGGCACACGCGAAATTATTCTGGATAGCGGCACGATGCTGTTCTCTGCGCCTGCAGGCGAGGGAGGAGGAAAGGTGCGGGCGGGATCGATTACCGCGGCGGTTACGGGATCAGAGTTCATGATCTCAAACGTGGGAAGGGTCAAGGTGATCGCCTTGAATCACAAGGTTACTGTCTATCTGACGGAGAATCCCAAGATCCGCACGGAGTTGCTCCCAGGACAAATGCTTGATATCCCAGCAGGGGTGGACCGGAAAATGCCTCGGGCAACGACAATTAATTTGGGCAAACTCCTTGCCACTTCCAAGCTGGGGGAATCGGGCGGTTTTAGTCCGCTTCCCAGCCAGGCGATCCTGGCTCAAAATACCAATAGGCAGAGGAAGGCATTTTCGCTTCCGAACACGAATCTTACGAGCGAGTCGGCTGAAACGGAGCGCTCCACGATCGAATCCGCTAACAATTCTTCTTCGCAAACGCGGCAAACAGCGGCGGCGCAAATCGCACGTGAGAGCACAGCCTCCACCTCGGCACCTCAGGCGGTCAACGACGGGACTGGCGAGGATCAAGCGACAAACACGAACAACGGGAATCGGAGTGTCGAAAACCGCGGCAACAGCGGGAATCAAAATCCCGGTAACCGCGGCAATAGCGAGAACCGCGGGAATCAGGGCACCCGCGGCAACAGCGGCAATCAAGGCAACAACGAGAATCAGGGCAACCGCGGCAACAACGAGAATCGCGGTAACAGCGGTAATCAAGGCAACAGTGGCAATAACGAGAACCGTGGCAACAACGGTAATCAGGGCAACCGCGGCAATAACGGCAATCAGGGCAACCGCGGCAATCAAGGCAATAGCGGCAATCAAGGCAATAGCGGCAATCAGGGCAACAGCGGCAATCAGGGCAACAGCGGCAATCAGGGCAATAGCGGCAATCAGGGCAATAGCGGCAATCAGGGCAATAGCGGCAACAACCAGAACCGCGGCAGTAGTGGCCGAGGAGGAGCGTAGAATTTCGCCAGAAGGACGCGGATTAACGATCCTTCCGCTTAATTTAGGAGGATTATGGCTCGCCCTGAACGGGGGAGTTCTGGATGAGTCTAATCGGGGGTTTTATCGATAACCCTACAACAAGGATCCGGATTCAGTCCGCTTTCTGGACTTCAGACAATCTAGTCCAACTTGAAGGGACGCGTATGAACCAGTGGCGATGTTGGCCTGTCTTAAGGTAGCGAAATACGCTCGCGCCTGCTCACGGTTTCCGGCCCTCTTGAGCGTCATTCAACGCCACAGTAAACCGCTTTAGAATGCGGTATAGCATAACACCGGAAAATCGCTCGAGTTCTAAATCTTCTTATGCGGTTGCGGCTGCTTCTCGATCCACCGCGTTGCGAACTCGAAGCTACTTGAAGAGGACTTTCGGCCGGCCTTTTAAGAAAGGACACCCAAGTGTCATCTCCGTAGATCTGACGACTTCGAAAAATGGCAGTCGAGGCAGACACCTCGTTGAAGAACGCCTTATGGGTGGCTCGCCTGAGCGGCGTTTGTACATGCCCTCGAAGTTTGGCTGGTTAGCCCAAGACGAACGCAGATCATAAATATCATCAAACACCTTAAACAGACGTGAAGAGCAAGGAAGTCGCCTGCGTGCGATTCTCTAAGGCTTAGCATGTCGGCAGCCCTTACATAACGCCTGGCTTGAGTTTTGGCTCATAAGCTCCTCAACGTAATAGCGACTCGAACGGTCGAGCGCTTGGAAAGGTCTCGAGGAGCGATCAGAAGACGAAAATTCCGCATGGCGGAAAAATCGTCGAATCGACGAAAATCGAAGCGAATCGCCCCAAGGACGCGTCAACCCGCGCCCCAGGATCACGTAGGACCGATTTTGATCAGCGCGCCGCTAATGATCACGTTCCCGGGGTTTTTGCGGCAAGGGTTCAAAGAACGCACGACCACGCAGGGCGAAGGCCAAAAGTCCAGAGCTACGGGCATCGAAGTTGAAAGCGGCAATTCTCCAGCAAACTCCCCGCTCGCGTCGCGAGCGAAATCGCCGGTTAAAGGGATGAACTAACCGGAAGACCGGGACCCGACCGGAGCGCCGCCTACATACATTGCGGATTGGCTATCCGTTCGAGACCGGCCCGCTCCATCACATTTTTCGGACCACCATTCCGTTGCGATTGATGGAGGATCCTTCTGAGAGCAGGAACAGGACAATCTCGCTTGGCCGAACCTGCCGCTACGCGGAGAGGACTTTCATTCAACTCCGGCTCATTGATTTCCCGGCGAGCCTCCCTATCTTTCATTAAGTTTCAGCCACGCCAAGGAGGCTACGATCCGTGCGCATCGCGCTATTTGCCTGGGAGTCGCTCGATTCAGTTCACGTGGGTGGCGCGGGCGTCCATGTTTCGGAATTGGCCCGCGTCCTGACGGATCCGGGCCACGAAGTCCACCTCTTCACGCGCCAGGCCGGGGGACAGGAGCGATATGAACGGCGCGACGGCGTGTTCCTCCACCGCTGCTCGTTCGAACACGACGCCGACTTCATGCGCGAGACCAGGAATATGTGCCGCTCGTTTGAAGACCGCTTCTTCGCCACACGCACGCTGGCCGGCGAGTTTGACATCGTCCACGCGCACGACTGGCTTACCTCCGATGTGCTCTCGCTCCTCAAGCACAGATGCGCCGCCAAACGCGTGCTGACCATGCATTCCACTGAATATGGGCGTTGCGGCAACAATCTGTATCCCGGCCGGAGCGAGGCTGTCCGGCACTGTGAATGGCAAGGCATCTTCGACGCCGAACGCGTCATCTGCGTCAGCAAGGCGCTGCGAAACGAGGTCGTCTGGCTCTATGGAGCACCCCTGGATAAGTGCACAGTCATTTACAATGGCATCCGGCCCGAAACCTTCGATTTTTCCTGCGATCTCGGTGCGATCAAGACGTCGGTCGGGATCCACCCTATGGCGCCCATGATACTCTTCGCGGGGCGCGTCGTTTACCAGAAAGGAGTCGATGTCCTGGTGGATGCAATCCCTTACGTGCTTAGACACGTGCCCACGGCGATGTTTCTTTTCGCGGGCGATGGGGAGATGCGCTGGGACCTGGAGGCCGCCACCAAAACCCGCGGGCTTGAACACAACACCCGCTGGCTGGGCAAGATTCCCCGCGAGCAGCTGCGCGGTCTTTTTAAATCCTGCGATGCCGTCTGCGTGCCCAGTCGCAACGAGCCATTCGGGATCGTTATCCTGGAAGCGTGGTCGGCTCACAAACCAGTGGTTGCGACCATGATCGGCGGGCCGGGCGAGTTCGTGAAGCACGACCGCACAGGGTTCTCGATCAATCCCAATCCCGACTCCGTTGCGTGGGGAATCGGTCACATCCTGGCCGACTTCGAGCACGCGCGGAAAATGGGAGAGAATGGACGCCGAGAGGTCGAACAACGCTTCACCTGGGACAACGTTGCGAAACAGACTATCGACGCCTACGAGGCACTGATCAGGTAGCGCAGATCAAGCGACTTGTCCTCGCCGCATCGTAAGGACCATCCCGGAAGGAAACGACGAGATCTAATCCAGACTGCTGATCCAATCCCACAGCGGCCACAGGTCCTCAACGTCCAGAGCGAGTCGCCGGGCGCCCTTGTTGAGATCGATGGCGTGGCGAAGACGGGACTTTGCCTCTTCCACCCTGCCGGTAAGGCTGGCATAGCTGGCAAGGTTCAGCAGAGTAATTACATTTTTCGGATGGATCTCTTGGGCACGAAGCAGGATCGCCTCTGCCTTGTCGATGGTATCACAGCGCCTCATCGCATAAGCCATTTGAATCCACCAGGACGAGAGCGTGAACAGGAAAACCATAAAAGAAAACTATGACACCGTTGAAGTAACCATGATGTGATCGCGACGGTCGATAAGCCTTTCAACCCGCTATCGGGCGTAGCCATACTAAAAGGCAATCTCTGTGAGAATGGTGCTGTCATTAAGCCCCTCGGCGGGAACCAGCACGACGCTGACGCCAAGATGCTGCCGCGCTTCAGCTTTCGCATCCCACAATGCGAGGGCGGGGTCGAGGCTCTATGCGCTTATCACACGGTCCGTGAGACATCGACCGGCAGCGAATGGCTAAAGGCGACAGAAGCAGCGGCGCTCACGATGAGCCGCAAGGCCGCTCAGGATAGCAAGAGCTTCGGCCACTACTTGCTTGAACGCTTAGGCGACATTTTCGCCAAACGCCGTGAAGAACTTAAGGACCAGAAGTTCGAGTTTGAAGCCGGCGGCAGTAGCGATGGCGAAAAGTGGCTCCCAATTATCGCCAGCACGAGTATTGAGCCAGTCAGCCGTCGATTTGAAGAGTTGAACGCTGCTACGGATATCGTTGGCAAGACGAGAAATCTTGCGGCGTAAATCTTCGAATTCGAGCTTGTGGCCGCTCTTGAGCTTCTCGGTCTTAATCTCTTTCGGCTTGCGTTCGAGCCGAATCGGAATGGACCGGCTTAAGATCGTGGGTTTCGGCTGCCCGATCCGAGCAATCGCCCTTGGACACCACGTCGTGAATTGGCCTACGTCGCCCGCGTCGTTTATCACGCGAATTACGAAAGCAAGTTCCCGCTCGTGACCGGAGTTGATTACACCGCGCATTGTTTCGTCTTCTTGCATATAAGCATCGGCTTCGTCCAAAATGAGGGTCGGATGATTATCGCCGATCACGCGATAGATAGATGCGGCACTGATATTGCTTGTCGGAATCGGACGATTGGAAAGATACAAGACGAGTTTTAGCAATGTCGACTTGCCGCAGTCTTCTACGGGAGAAGTGACAAGGAGAATCGGGAGGATATCGATTACATCGTGGAGGTAGCTAAGAACGATCCATAACGCCACCGCCCGATAATACGAAGCCTTCATCCAGACAAAGCGTCGAATCGTCGCTGAGATTTCGTCGAGCACTTCTGCGGCAACGACTGGCTCGCCCCATGGTTCAGCCGTCGGGGGGATATCGACGGCCTTAGCGCCGCTGGGATATTGCTTGTCGCCTTGCTGAGGACCGCCGCGGAACAGTATTAAACCAGCGATCGCGATATTGAGTTGCTTGGCGAGCGCCTTCGTAAGTTCCTTGAACTTAGCTGGATCGTCCTGCGTGCGGTGCAATTCTTTTCTGACCAGGTCGATATCTCGACGGTCGAGCGTCTTAATGAAAGGGAGAACCTTCTTGTTATTGCAAAGCTCGGCAAAGGCCTGCTTCTGCTTCTCAGCGTCGCTCGCGGCCCTGCGCACTAAATGGTCGTCAATGCCCTTGGCTTCTTCCAGCGGCCATGTAGTCAGCTGATAGACATCGGCGCCGGCAGCGTAGAAAAGCATGAAGGCGCGAATCTCGGCCTGGCGCACGTTGCGATTCTTGAGATGGTCGGCATCGAGGCAAAAGAGAATCTGCCGATACTCGAGAGCGAAGCGGGCAATCTCGGGGTGGAGCTTCAGGACGGTGTTGAGGTCAGAAGTTTCGGGGTCGTCATGATGGAGATCGCCATCATCATGAGCATCATCATCATTATTATCATTAGAATCGATCGGCGACGGGCTCTGACTTGGCTCCGTCTTTTTCCTTGATGCGGTGACGCCCCAGACTCCGACCAGGCTGATGGGGAACGCTCCCGCTTGGAGAAGCGCCATTGCCTTAATGGGGCCTTCACTAACCACTAGAGGCTTGTCGATGTTTTTCGCGATACCGAGAGTCTCTTGTGGAATCCATGGCATCGAGTCGCTACCGATTGGCGCGACAAACTTTGCTTTCCCGTAGGACGGTAGCGGGCGCGCGAGATAGTGGACAAGCTCGCCATTAAAATTACAGACCTTGAACCAAAGGACGGCTTTTACTCCGCCCCAGAAATCGCTGCGGCAAACATGGTCGTAGTTCCGAGCGAGCCGCTGCGAGATCTTCGAAGGAGAGAGAGGGGAATCAATCTCGCCACCGTGTTCGAAAAACGTCTTCTCGAACACGCCACGCTCGCGGAGATAGAGTCTTGCTGCGTCCTGAGAATTGACGTCACCGGAATCGGAATCTACGCTATCCATTGTCATAGACCTTTCTGGAGGTTTGAGCGCGGGGCAGCTTTTGAAACCTGCCCCGCGTTTCTTTGACGCAACGCCGCCAGCGTTTGCTGCGCTGCGTCTAACTTAGAATTGACGACACTATTAGCATTAGAGAGTTGAGATTCTGGCGGAACGATCTTCTTGTTGACACCTTTCAACGCGATCAATTCAGCGTGCAGTTTTGATGCCTTGACCTTAAGCAACCGGAGCTGCTCGTTCGTTTCGGCAAACTCCTTAAGGAGAGTCGCTCGTCTGTCGGTTGTATTCATTGTCACTCTTCGCCGAGTTGATACCGATTGCGCGATGAGGGGCGCAAAAGCTTAGTTTCGAGCAGTGCGACATGACGCCGGCAGCAAAGCTTCAGGCGTCGGCATTGATTCGAGGAACGTTTGGCAGCGTCGTGGGTCAGCCTTAGCGCTCTGGCGATGTAATGCGCAAGTTCTCCGTTGAAACTGGGAACCTTGAACCACAGGACGGGTTAGTTTTAAACTGAGCCGAACCTTCTTGGCACTGACCCTGCTAACGCTGTCGGCGCGGGTGCTGCTTCCGTGGATGGCCACCGGGCAGCCACCTGAACCCCAAACTCTCAAGCCGCTCACCAAGCGCCTGTGGCGTCAGTTGCTTGTCTTTCTCCAATAAATATGGCTGCAACTCGGCGCGATATGGCACCCCGCCTTGTGCCTTCGCAGCTTTCACGATCGCGAGCAGCATCCGCTCGTCTTCCTGCGTCCGGGTCGCCACGTATTTGACCGCGTCCACCGCGTCCGCGAGCTTGCGCAGCGGCTCGGAATCAAGATTCCGCACTGCCGCGATGACCGCCCGGCGAATCGCAATAACATGGCACGACAAGTCCCCTGCCACCCTCTGCGCGGAATCGTTCGCCAAGAGTTTATTCACCACTTCGACCTGATAATAGAACTCCTGCCAGCGGTTCTTGCGCCGGGAGAGCGCCTTGGCGATCACTGCGCCACCATAGTCGAACCTGACCGACCATTGGTATCGGAGCGACTTACGAGGGTAATGAAAAAGGTACCCGGGGCCGTCTCCGTATTCCACCCAGGCGCATCCTCCAGCATCGAAATACCGTGTGAACGCAACCTCCCGGTCTCCGATCCTCACGGTTCCTTCAAGCTCTTCCCGGAACGCCTGTGGCGAGCCTTTAGGCGCGCTCACGACGCCAGCCGCACCACGTTGCCCGCTTTGGATGCTGTCGGCACAATCCCAAACCACTCCAGAGCCTCCTCTTCGGTCGCCAACTCGCGATAATGGCGAAAAATAACCGCAGCCGAGTTGCCCGCCTCGAGCGCCACGGCGGCGATGTCTTTCGTCTTTGCCAGCCGGTAGGAAATGAAGGAGTGCCTTAGCGCGTTAGCCTTCCAAGCCATACCTGCCCTCGATGCTGACAGCTTCTGCCCTTCGAAGTATCTGTTCGAGGATCGAGTCCACAACAGCTCAGCCCCATTACGAGGCGCTAGACGAAGCCATTCCGCCAAGTTCTCCGAAATTGGTATCAGTCGGCGAGCGGCAGTCTTTGCCTGCTTGGCCGTAACCTCTATGTAGCCAGGGCGCCGTTCTAAGTCATGCCATGTAAGCCGTAAGAGTTCCGCAGTGCGGACGCCGGCGAACGCTTGGATGGCGAAGCACGTCGCAACGTGTGGCGATGCTGCAGCAAGAAGAGCTTCGCAACTCCTCTGGCGTGAAGATCTCGATATCTGCCCCTGATCCTGATCGTCGTTCAATCCGTGAGAGAAGTCCGCATGCTTAGAAAGCCATCCCCTCGCCTGACAGAAGCCGAAAGAATGTCCGCAACATCGACGAGTGGTTATTGAAGCCGCGGGGATGCAGTTTGAGTCCTTCGAGGTAGTCGGCAACGTCTTGCGCGACAAGCTCGCGAACCTCGAGATTGAAAGCTCTTGCGAAGCTTCCCAGTCGATACCGGATCTCCTTCAGGTAGACGGAACTGCGCCCTGCCCCCTCTTGGCTTGCCGGAAGTCCTCAATCGCGTCCGATACCATCCGGCCAGCAACCCCATTGGCATGATGGCGCATAAAGAAGTTGGCCGCATCGAGAAGCGAGTGTCCTGCCAGCGTCTTTGCCGCCTGCGCATATTCGGTTGCCGCTGCGTCAAGGGCGACGCCGCGGTTTGATCGCATCGAGAGCGCGCCCGTAAGTGAGTCGGTCCTTGCCGGTGAGCTGAACCGCGTCTAAGTCGCCGCGAGCCAACTGGGCCGCCTTCGCCGCTGCCTCTTTCTTCGCAGCATCGAGAGAGTTAAAGTTCAGGCGATGCCGTTTCCCACTGAGATAAAAAACGAGCCGGAAATAGTCGCCGGAACGCTTCCGATCCCGGTAGATTTTCACGGAAGATGACCCAGCCTTTACGCTGATGGGGAACTTGGCGGACTTCTCTTTCAGGCACAGAACGTAAGGATTGCGAGCAAACTGTCCGAATATTGCCCGAAAAGGCAACACGATTAGTAGAATTTACGGTTCAACTAGCTGCGCGAGAAGCACATAAAAAAGTGCCGGCGGCGGGACTCGAACCCGCACATCCCTCTCGGAATAAGGGATTTTAAGTCCCTTGCGTCTGCCATTTCGCCACGCCGGCGTGCTCTGATGAGTCGCTGAGGAGTAAGGACGCGAGTGATCTCGCTTTGTGCAAGCCAAAACATGCGGGAGAAGCGAAATCGGCTCAGAGGAAACGCACAGAGCAAGATGTCGATCGCGGATTAACCGTCACCAACGAGCCTGTACGCAGCGCGAAGATCCTAATGAAACCAACTGCCTGCACATCCTGGCGCCCCTTCAACGCGCATCGCGCAGGCTTTGCGTCCGGCCGCGCTCACGCTCGAACAGAAGTCGAACGAGAAAAAGGCAACCCGAAGGGATTTTGCTGCTCCTTCGCAGTAGTCTGCTACGATTTTCACCGCATCAGGGCCACTCTCACAGAGGCCTCTTAAGGCGCGGGACGGCGCTATACCTTGGCAAGAGTTCTCCAACCAGGCACAAAGAACTCCTCCCCTACAAGCTTAACAGAGGGGCTGGCAACGGATGAACCGAAACGCGAAGTTTGTCTGCCCTACTGAATGCGACTGTCTACCTCTTTGTTGTACTCGCGTTGATCCTTCTTTTCGAGTTGGGTCTCAGCTGGAGTTGGCGGCGGTTCCTTGGTGGCGCATCCAACGATTAGCAAAGAGACAACCAGGGAGAGGGTGACAGAGGATAAACTCATGAGCGAATGTTACAGTACCCAACAGCGCCTAGCCCAGAAAAAAAAGTGAGAAATCGCCGGGCTACTTCTGTTCTTTCTACCTGCTGTCGCGACCGATCGGGCAATTTGCTTCCATTGGAGAAAGATTCGCTGCACTCTGCTCTCTCATTGAGCAAGAGCGAATATCTGCCAAGAACAGTTTGTCTCGATCCAGCAATCTCTACTGTTTGGAGGAAGGGGATCGACCGTTGGAAGCGGAGCTGCAGCATTGACTCTGGTCACCGCCCATTCGTCAGCTCGCGAGCGTGGGAGGAGGCCTGAAGAGTTGAATCAGCGCTTTGAAGATGATCAAAAAATCGAGCGGAAGCGACCAGTTCTCGATGTATTCGATGTCGAGCTTTGATCGTTGGATGACGTCTTCTTGATCTTTGGCTTCGCCCCGAAATCCTTGCGTTTGCGCGAGACCAGTAATCCCGGGCTTAACGAAGGTGCGAACATGATACTCATCCATGATCTCGCTGAATTTTCGATTGTGCATGACCGGATAAGGCTGCGGACCCACAACGCTCATATGATCGAAGAACACATTGAGAAATTGCGGTATTTGATCAAGACCCGTCTGTCGTAAGATGCGCCCCATCGGATAAATGCGCAGGTCATCTGCCTGCGCCGGCCTTGAAGCAGCCTCGCCGTGATCGACCCGCATGATCCGAAATTTGAAACTGCGAAACGGACGCTTCCCGGCACCGGAGCAAGTCTGTCTCTGGAACAGCGGACCGGGAGATTGGATCGCCTGAAAGATTCTCACCACCAGACATAGCGGAGGCAGGACGAAGATCACGACGGGAATACTAAAGACGAGATCCACGGTTCGTTTGAGGACTCGACTCAGGGGATCTTCGAGTGGTTCATCCCTAAGTGCTATGAATGTTTGATTATGCAGATTGAAGAGTGCGACATTGCGCCCGCAAGTCTCGTTAAGGTTAGCTGCAATAAGCAGGCGCACCCCTGCCCTATTCGCGACGTTGACGACGAGACTAAGCCCTTCGGGATCAAGGGGAATTTCCAGCAGGAGGATCTGCTTGATCCCTTCGTCCCTGATAATGCGCTCGAGCATCGCGACCTCGGAGATGCGGGTCACATGCAAGATCCGTGATTCCTCCCCTTCCTCATCGGTGACCGAACCGCGCATCCCAAAGCCAAAAGCGGCGGTCTCCTCGATCCATTTCGCCATCTCCCGCGCCTTGTCCACGGGACCAATCAGCAGCGTTCTTTGCTCGTGTTCTTCCGAGGCGAAAAGCTGGTGCGCCAACGTCTTCGGCAGAACAAGATGGCAGAGCAAAAAGACACCATAAAGCACCAACAAGAAGCCGAACAGGAGCGAGAATTTCAGCGTCCGCAATACCATCGGATCCATGACCGCCAACAGCACGATCAGGATGGTCACACCCACGTAGACCGTTTGCTTCAGGGCCAGCCTGTGACACTCGACGAAACCTCCGGCTAACAGCGTCGCGGTTGCCCTCCGGCCGCGAATCGCGGCGATGATCACCCCGATGACCCCCGCCAGATTGTACAAGACAAAGCGTTGCAAATCCCGGCTCCCCAAGTCTGGGAAGATCGACACCATCACCATCAGGTAGCTCCAGAAGACCACCGTTAGAATCACCGCGAGCACGCCGTGATAGGTACTCCACAACCCTCGTACGCGATGGAACAGCATTAACTATTAAGATCCATAGAACTAAATCCCACTCTGCGATCAAGCAAATTAGTTACACATGACAATTTTAAAGAAAGCTGATGAAAAAGTCTAAGCAAATTCGGCCCATTTGATGAATCGCTGTTGCAATAAAACCAACGAACTTCTTACAACGTATTTAAGAATTTGAGCAATTGCCAAAAGCAATAAACCCACGGCGCGACAGCCGCCACAAGAAGCGGATACACCATCGGATTCACCCTACTGATTGTACGCTATGGCTCTGTCTTCTTGCGGTCTTTTGAACAACAATTGAGGCGTAGCCCGGAATCTTGTGCAAAACGACGCCTAACGAACGAAGACAAAGCACAAAGCCTCGCCCGTTCGCTAGCCGAATTCTGTGGCTTGAGAACGGCCCCTCTGGTAAAGCTATCGGGAGGTTGGACCCAACGGAACTGATCTTGCGTTCTCTCGAGCACGGAGAATTACAGCACTCGCATCTGCGCTTTCTGATTCCCAGCTTCGCTCGAAGGCGAAACTGAGATTGTGGAGGTTCGATGGTTAGCTAAGTAATCTGCCTGGCAACCCGGTATCAGCCAAGGTGACGAACGTGTTTGCCACCGTTCATCAAACTTGTGCCAAACTATTAGCAAAAAAACCTCGGCAACGATTAACGAGCGCTGCCGTGCCGCCTCATGGAGAGACTGACCGATTAGTAATCGCCCGCAGGCTCTCGTATCATGACTTGGAAAAGCGGATGAGCCGCTTTCCTTTGGAGCAGACTAGGTTCTGTTCACGAATTCCTGATCAAGATGAAAGCTGAGACGATGCAGAGAGCGGCGAAGAAGGTTTTCGCGAGTTTGTCATAGCGTGTGGCAATGCGCCTGAAGTGTTTCACTTTGTTAAAAAAAGCGTTCGATACGGTTGCGCTCACGATAGCGGGCGTGATCGTAAGGGAGTTTGCGGGCGCGGGTTGGGATCGGTGGTATCACCGCCTGCACTCCGTGTAACTCAAGCGCTCACGAATGCGGTCGGCATCATAGCCTTTGTCCATCGTGGCCGATTCGAGCACGTTGTCGGGATCCAAGCTCTCATAGAGAGATTCAAACTGGCGGCCGTCGTGGGCATGCCCGGCAGTGAGATGGAGGGCAACGCTGCAGTTTTCGTCAATAGTCGCCGCGTGGATTTTCGTGCTCAGTCCTCCACGAGAGCACCCCAAAGCCTGGTCGCCGCCGTTTTTTTTGGTGCTCCTGCCGCGTGCTGGTGGGCTCGCACCGTTGTGGAGTCCCTCAACAGATGACGGGCTTGGGCGAAGCATTCGCACTGAAGCCGCTGCCAAAGCCGCCGCCATACTCCCCGCTCTTCCCAGCGTCGAAATCGCATGTAGACTGCATGCCAGTAGCCCAACTCCGCTGGTAAATCCCGCCACGGGCAGCCCACACGATTCAAATACAAGACAGCTTCCAGAAAATCGCGATCACTCATTTCGGCAGGTGCTCCCGCACGCGAATGCTTGGCCTCTTCTAAGGCTGCCTTGAGCTGCTCCCAAACACGATCGCTGATCATTACACGAGGATATTCTATCGCCATCCCAAGCTTAAATCAGCCTCGCTAAAAAGGGTACATCTCGAAATTCGTGAACACAACCTAGTCCATCTTATTTTGTTGCCAGGAGCTCTCGATGGTCTCCACGCCTTTTTCGGGCGTCATGTTGCCCGCGGCGATATCTGCGCTCACGTCATTAAACACCCGGCCGGTGTCAGGTCCAAGAAGTTGGTCAATGGCGATTCCGATCCATTGTGATTGGCCGATTTCCGCGGCAATCGCCTTAAGGAACGGATCCTTGATTACTTCAGCCGTCCCTTCGACGGCGGGGATGAAGAGGCCTTCCTCGGCCAATTTGGTCTGCGTCTCTTTTCCGAGCCACACCCTCATAAAATCCACGGTCTCTTTCGGGGCCTGCTTAGATACCAACCAACCATCAAGACTCGCGAAAATGTCATTGGCTTTGCCCTTGCCATCTTTGACTTCAGGGAAGAAGAACCATCCTAACTTTTCGTTAGGAATCCCCTTCTTGTCGGCGGCATTATTCCTACCCTCGACTAAATCCCACGTCCCCATCAGGTGGAAGGCCGCCTGCCCGTCGTGAAACACGCCCGCCGCTTCCGGATAGGTGTTAGAGAGATAGCCTTTCTGAAATGGCTCGAGGGCAGCGAGTTCTTTGTAGAACTGAAACGCCTTGAGAACGTTTGGATTCGCAAAGCCGCCGTCCTTGTCCTCATAAGCTGCTTGCAAGCCGTCCTTGCCGAGGATGCGCATCATGAGAAGGGCGGGGTAAAAATGAAGGGGCCACTTATCCTTGCCACCCGCCGCTATCGGCGTGATGCCCGCCGCCTTGATCTTTTTGACGGCCTCCAGGAAGTCCTCCCATTGTTTGATCTGCGTCGGATCGACTCCAGCCTTTTGGCACAACTCCTTGTTATACCAAAAGACCATTGGTGCGAGGTTGTTGGGCACTCCGTAGGCCTTGTCGTCAACGACGAAGTTTTGGGCGGTCGCAGGATAAAAAGTTTCGTTAAATCCTCCCCCGCTAAGCTCGTTCGTAATGTCTTTGCAGATGCCGGAGCCGACCTGTTCGTACATCACTCCGCCGCCCCAACTATGGAACGCGCTCGGGCGATCCTTGGATTGAAGCAGCGTCGGCAGCTTGGCCTTGAAGGCCTCGTTCTCTAAATAGTTGAACTGCACGTCCACGCCGGGATTGGCGCTTTCGTATTTTTTGGCAGCCTCCTCCCAGATAGCGAGGATCTTAGGACTCGATTGCAGGTGAAGGATTCTGACGACGGTTTCGGCTTGGGCTGCCGAACTGAGCATGCCCAAAAGGATGCATATGAGAGATGACAAGACTTTCATGAGGTTAATTCGGTTATTAATGGGGAGCGATGGTGTTTCGGGGATCAAAAATCCAGTCAACGTTCTACGATAGGCTTATGGGGCTTAGTTGACAAGACCGCAAAGCCACCATTGACCTTTTCGTCTGCCGAACAGAATTTTCCGCTTCGGCACATTAATTCCCGGTGGAGTATCGTTGTTTTTCGAGGGGATATTTCGTCGAGAGTTACTCACTCTGAGAGTCTCGCGAGCACCTCATCCTTTGACCGCCCCCGAAGTGAGGCCCGCGATGATGTGCTTTTGGGCCAGGAGGTAAAAGACAATGGCCGGCGCCAGCGTCAGACTTATATAGGCCAGGACTTTGCCCCAATCGGTCCCATACTGGCCTTGATACTGCATGATACCCAAGGGCCAAGGGTACAGCCATTCGCTATTAATCATGACGAGCGGCAATAAGAAGGCGTTCCAGCTGCCTACCAAAGCCAATACCCCCACCGTGGCGAGAACCGGCCGAGACAGCGGGAGGACAATCTGCCAAAAAAAACGTGTATAACTGCAGCCGTCGACGACGGCCGACTCAAGGAGGTCTTTGGGCAACTGCGAAAAAAAGCCATGTAAGAGGACCACTGCGAATCCGAGATTGAAGGCCACCTGCGGCAAAATGACACCCCAATAGGTGTCGAGCAGCCCCATGTCGCGCACGCGAATGAACACCGGCAATACCGCCGTGGCAAAGGGAAAGGTCAACCCAAGCGCCAGGTAATTGCCGATGAATTTACGTCCCGCAAAACGCATGTGAGACAACGTAAACGCCACCATCGAACTCACCACAAGAGTCAGAAAGGTGCTCACAAGCGCTATAAAGAGTGAGTTTCCAAGCATTTGCCAGAAGCGTGCACTCGTGGCGATCGAAACGTAGTTATCGATGATCCACTCGCGCGGCAATCCGAAGGCGTTGGTGCGCAAATCGCCCGTCGTCTTAAATCCCCCGATGAGGGTGGCCCACAGCGGCAACAGCGTCGGCCCGGCAACGAGAAATAGAATTAGCAGCCGATAGTAGCGAAAAAGGCTTCCACGATCGTCCATAACTTAGCGCGCCTCCGATTCGCGCATGAAGAGGCGTTTGTAGAACACCATGACAAGCACGCAGATGATGAATAAGATCACCCCCACCGCGCTGCCGAAGCCAACTCGCATGCGCTTGATTCCAAAAGTATACAGGTATGAGACCGCGGAGTGAGTCGAATTGGAGGGTCCTCCATCAGTCAGCGGAATGATCATGTCGAAGAACTGCAGTGATCCGAGAATGCTAAAGAATATGGAGAGAATGATGACCGGCCGCATCAAGGGCAAGATCACGTACCTTGTCGACGCCCAGCGACTTGCTCCGTCGATTTGAGCTGCCTCGAGGATGTCATTAGACACCCCCTGCCGCCCCGCGACGAACAGCGCCATGTGAAATCCGAAGTACTTCCAAATGACGACAGCTAAGAGCGCCGCCATCGCCCACCCTCGCTCAGCCAGCACTTGCGGCGCCTCCAGGCCGAACCAGCTATAGATCACCGCGACAACCCCGTAATTGCCATCGTACATGTAACGCCAAATCAAGCCCGCCGCGACTTCCCCCAGGATGTAAGGGAGGAAGTAGATGGCGCGAAACATTACGCTCGATCTGGTGCGGTCTGAGATTAATAAGGCCAGCGCAAGAGCCAGCGGCACCTGGAGTACCACGGAAACCAGGACGACCAGCACATTGTTGAAAAGGGACTGGTGAAAAATCGGATCCTTGAGGGCGCGAGTAAGTTCGCCAAGCCGATCCACTTTTCTGGCGAGCCATAGCCATTCCAGTTGAAGAAGCTATAATAGCCTGCTTCCAGCACGGGGAGGGTGACCAAGATCGTAAAGAACAGCAGGCAGGCGGAATGAAGATAAGGCACGTCGCTAGTTGGCCCGACTTCCAAAAATCCCGGAGCCGCCGCCAAACATTCGGGCGTGCGCGCGTAACCCGCTCCTCAGTTTCCGGCAGCGAAGTCCTTAGCTTAGTCTCCGATAATCTCATAAATTTCTAAGCATTAGGCGTTAACATAAAACACCAGTCGATGTCAATCTAAAAAGGAAGCGACCGATTTTCTGGCGAACCATAGCCATTCCAGTTGAAGAAGCCAGCGAATGGATTCTGCCTTTGCAAGGGGGCATTATATATGGATTTGCGTTCTTGTCTGACGCAAATTAGGCAGATTTCAGGCTGCCGGATAGGACATTTTGCCAGCGCTTTGAAGATTCGGCCGACTCTTTTGACGCAAATCAAGGAACCAGAGTCACGCATTTACTCTGACCCAAGTCGCGCGAAAAGGCTGCCCAATCAACGAAGAACGTTACGAATGTCCCGTCGCAGGTCGCACGCACTGGCGACAAAGGCGCGTCAGCGTCCGGCAGCGCGTCTCCCTTCTCTACTTGCTGGCTGCTCACGCTCATCGAACCGCACCGGCCGCTCCTCTGCGACCACTGCCCTTGCATCTGGCCTCGGCCACCGAGCTCCCGTTGTTCTTGCGCTTCATGTCGTGGAACTCTGTCGCCCGTGCCGCCATGAAACCCGAACGACCGGTCGGATCTTGAACTCCACGAGGGCTGCAAAATGCGTCTGACTCTCCACAGGAAAACTCTCGCCTTGCGCGAACCGTTGCCGATGGTGCGATGCGAAAACGTTCTACGCCGCACGAGATCACTCGCACGATCGATCCGAGATAGCTTGGGTGGCGGATGACACCCTAGACACCACTCGTGACGAGCGTATGACCCGACTGGATCGCTACCAACCTGCTGAACCGATGGCCGAGCACAAAGACTGGCCGGAGTCGCGGCGCGCCACCGACGATAAAGAGGACAACGCCAAGCCAGCGAATGGTCTCTCCATCGAAAGTCAAGAAATCCGTTCGGTCTGTGTAGGCTGGCAGGTAGGCGGACAACAGCCCGATCAACGCGAAGACGACAATGACCCCAGCGGTTTGCTCGATCCTCGCGTTCGCCAGGGCTCATGTTACCGCCACTGAAGACCGATATGCCAGAGATCACGAAGGTCGCGATCGCGAGGGCGGTCAGGGCCGGCTGGGAAAAAGAAAGTAAAGAACCACCAAAGCCGAGGACGCGAGTCCGAGATAGGCAAGGGTCCCCACCAAGGCGATGAACGTTAGTCTCGATCTCGTCGTCACGGCTGCCTCGTTCGGCAACGAAAACGTAGCCTCGTGGGTAGGCCGTTAGTAGCGCGAACATTGCAACTTCGAGCCGTGATACGCCCAGCATGATCCGGAACTCGCGCTTGCGAGAAATTGCACGTGAGCACACAGTTCGGGAAAGCCGCTGGTAAAACGCGAGCACGTATGCGTCTCCTGGCGGTTTACCCAACGATGGTACCAGCGAGCGAACGAGCCGCGAAAGAGATACCAAAGCGGATCCTTTCACGGCTATACGCCCGTTCAAGGCGCCTCACGTCGTTTTTGGCAGTCGCCTGCGGCCCTCGCGATAGTCCATCAGGTCGAAAGCCGTCGTGAGGTCGGTGGCTCAGGCGGCGGTGCCATCCTCGGCTTTCACTTTCGAAAGAAATTGTGCAACGCGATCATTCCAGCCGAGTTTCCCGCGCGAATTCGTTCCAGATATGCACCTGCGCCCGATTCAGCCGGGTACCCCGTGCGTAGCACCACTCGAGAACCTCCTCGTCAGTCCCGCCGCTGCGCATCCGTTCGATAAGATCATCGTGGGTGATCCCGAGCATGCCGCAGAGCATTCCGTCCAGTCCGACACTCAGCCCGAGGTGCGGACGATATTCCTCCGGTAGCTCAACGCGCAGATGACACCGGATTTTGTCGAGCATCCGGCCGAAGTGATAGAGCCCGCCCACGCGATCGCACGGACTCCGAAACGGCGGGTCGATCATGGGGAATATCCTTTCACGATGAGCAACTTTGGTCACGGTGATTTCAAATGACCCAGCAAAACAATCTGCAGATGGTTCTTTCTTCCGAGATGAGATCCAATCTGCAAAGCCGCCCTCTACCTCTAGCCGCGCTCTTTGCAGCTGCGAGGGTGGGTCTGGCAGAGTCTAAGCCCGCAGGAACCAAGAACGAAAGGAGCGCGGGCCTTGTTGAGTCGATCACCGCAACATCGCCATCCTCAATGCGATCTGGGGACCAACCCTGCTGAACCGGAGGTCGCAAGCGCGTCAAGATCTTAGCCCCCAAGTCGCGCAGGTTGTCGTAACGCTGAACGTTCCATTCGTCCTGCCGATGTGCCTCCGCTTAAGACCTTTTCTTT
>CAVUTD010000015.1:0-313367 GCA_963744345.1 uncultured Verrucomicrobiae bacterium | reverse complement strand
ATCGCCGAGGCTTCGCGTGAGGCTTTCTCCGAGGGTAATCCAATCGCCCCGCGGATTATTCGAATGAGGGTAGGCGATCGGTCGGAAATGGGCCAGATCGGCAGCCGCGGCATAACGCACGAGCGCTCGACGGATATCTGCAACTTGCTCGTCGGTTATCTCCCCCGATGAATTCTCGCGAATCCTGCGCGCGATAGGTTGCAACTCGCGTTGATGATGTTCCAAGAGCACGGGAAACGCATCCGAATCGCCCGCATTCAGGCTGTGCCGCAGCCGCCAGTAAAGGGTCACAGCATAGTCGAGCTTCAGCACTGCACGTTGAAATTCGCTCCGCTCCTCGCGCCGAAGTTCCCGGGCGGCTTCGGCGTGCTCGCGCAAGATGGGTCCATAGCTGCGGATGTCATTGAACGATAGCACGCGCTTTGGCCCGGGCGGCTGGCCGAGCAACGCAAGGAGGTCTGGGTGATGAATGGTGAAAACCGGATAGGAATCGGCCGACGCGGGTCGCGAGAGGAGGGTGAGCAGCCAGTGAGTCGCATCGAGCCGCTGCCCTTGAGGAGTCGTCAGCTTCTGTTTTCCAGACATTGTCAGGAGAGCCCCTCGAGCCAGGGTACCAAAGCATTTCAGCCGTCCGTCGGCCATCACGGGCAAACTCGCGAAGGCATCAAGGTCCGGTGCGCTGCGCGGGACCAAGTGCCAAAGCCCTGAAAACAACCACGCGCTGGTCAGAACCGTGATCCCTAGCGCAACGCCCACGGCCACTGGCGATGTCGCAATGGGCTGGGAGTCGCCTGGGCGACGCCGTCGAGCGAGATGCGACGCGAATTGCAAGATCAGTCCTGCGCCCACCATTGCGCAAGCAAGGTAGGGCAAGAGCCAGCCGGGATTGCGAACGACCTGGAGAATTGAGGTGCGATCGTCGTTGGCGAAGCTCGCTTGGTACAGCGTCTCGCCCGCGTGCCGCAGCGGCTGATTCATCGAGATGATCACCTCGCGATCTTCGTTTTTCTGAGGATTCACCAGGCGCACACGGCTTGCGAATCGGCTTGGAATTTCGGTGCCGGCGTGCCGCTCGTGCGTGAACTTGATGAGCTGGATCGAATAGGGCCGGTAAAAGCGCTGCGGCCGCATTACGATCCAATAGTTGCGCCCGTTGTGTTCGAACGTTTGCGGTTCCTCAACGGCCGTGGAAACCGTCCAAAGGCCGAGCGCACCGCCTTCTCCAATCAATTCGACGATCGCGCTGACGGTATTGCGGCCGTCGGTGGTGACGTCACGCGGTTGCTCCAGGACGCGAAGGTTCACGCCGATGCCACGAGTCGCTCGCGGAGCGCTCCCTTCGGGGAATGACGAGGAGAAAAACAGCCGCGAATTTCGATAATATTGATGCACTTTGACGCGAAAAGGCAGCGTCTTGTGTTCGATGAGTTTGCCGGCGCTGAGGTGCTTTTCGGCGATCGACCACACTCGGTCATGCTCCGGCGAGGAACCGTCAACGATAACTAGTTCCGCCTGCCGGGGGGCTTCGCTGTAGGAACGCACTGCGCCTTCATCGAGGGTCATTTGCGTTTCGCGCGCGAACAGTCCGGTAATCAGTTCGCTGAGGAGCAGCAATATCAGACCGGCGTGAATGGTGATCAGCGGCGCTTTTTTCCAGGAAAACTTGAAGCGGCTTGCATGCGCGACAATCAGATTGATCAGCAATAGCCCGCCCAGGAGCCAGCCGCCGGGAAAAACGGGCAACTCGCGCTCGCCTACCGGCACCCACACCACAAATGTCCGGATGTAGCGGCTCATGACTTCCCAGATGCCCAGCCGCGTCTGAGCCAGAGTGGCCATGAACACCAGCATCATCGAGAGCGCCAACAGCACGACAGTGAGGCGCAAGGAACTGAAAATCCGAATCAAGGGCCAATTCATTCTCTCCGAAATTCCGCGGATTCCAGCACTTCAAGAAATGCGGGTTTCTGCGCTGCAGTCAGCGAGTCGTCGCCCGTCATTTTGAAAAACCACGTCTCGCCTGACGCAGGCACCATCGCTCCGATTACCCGCTGCTTCTTGTCGGCCGGAGCCTGCTCGTTGGCGAAATCGACGATCACAAACTCACGTCCGGCCAGGGTGCGTCGTTCGATAGTCGATTCGAGCTGCTCCGCATCGACAGCATCGAGACCAAGCTGTCCGCGCCAGCGATTGATGTTCGCCAGCAATCCGCCGGACTCACCCTGAAAGCTCGTCACAGAGATATCCACCTTCGCTCCGTCGGCTTCCTGGACGAAAAAGCTGGCCTTCCGCATCGGCGCCGGCGGCTGCGGTTGCCAATGTGGAGGGGCCTTCAAACTGATCGCGGGGGCTTGGGCAGAATTCTGCGCCTGTTCGATCTGTTCGCGCACCGCCGCTTTCTGCGCGAACGTTTCCTTCGGCGCTTCGTATTCGCGAACGACCGTCCGCTCGCAACTTACGATAAACGGCGGCAGCGCCAGCACGAGAAACCTCTTCATTTCATGACGATCCTATTGCGAGGAAGGAAGATAACGTAGCGTGCAGATCCGCGTCGCAGAAACGCTTCATGGGCCTAGGTTCATCTTTGCTGCGAGGAGTCACTCCGGCATCGATTTTGAGCTGGCTCAACCTGTCAGGCGAAATGGGGCTTGCCAGCCATGAGAAACATGGGGTCGTAGCTATCGAGCGCACGTGCATAATGAGCCCGTTCGAACGCGCTCGGGTTCGAGCAATTCTTGTGACTCACCAGTCCTTTGACTGCTTCAATCGACTCGTGCCGGTTTCTTTCCAGCCACTCCCCCAACTCCCCCTCCAGCACGCGAATGTCTTCGATTCCGTGGCGCAGCAGGACCGAGCAGAGCATTGTCACGTCTGCACCGGCAAGGAGCATCTTGACCGCGTCGCTCCCGCGATGAATGCCGCCGCTGGCTGCCAGATTCGCCCGGACCCGGCCGTAGAGAATGCCGATCCATCGCAATGGAAGCCGCATCTCTCTCGGCACGCTAAGAATGGGCGTCAACGCCACATCAAGTTTACCGAGATCGATGTCCGGCTGGTAAAAACGGTTGAAGAGCACCAGCGCATCTGCGCCGGCCTCGTCGAACCGTCGAGCCATGTTCGCCATGTTGCTGAAGAAAGGACTCAGCTTGACTGCGATCGGGATGGTGACTTCCGATTTCAGAGCTTTCAGAATATCGATGTAAACTTGCTCGACCTCGCTGCTGTCGCGATCCATCTCTGTGGGAATATCGTAGATGCTTAGCTCGAGGGCGTCGGCGCCCGCCTGCTGGACCTGTCGGGCGTAGCGGATCCAGCTGCCCGGTCTCGCCGCGTTCAAACTGCCGATGATAGGGATGCCTACACTATCCTTTGCCTGCGCGATGTGATCGAGATAAAGCTCGGGCCCCACTTTGAAGTCTCCGGCTTTCGAGCTGGTCTGAAGCTGTTCTTCGAAGACCGAGTGAAAAACAACGGCGGCCGCGCCGGCATCCTCCAGGCGCTTCACATCGTCAATATTGCGCGACAGCGGCGAAGCCGAAGGCACGAGCGGCGTGCGCAGCTTCATTCCAAGGTAGTTAGTCGATAGATCCATCCGATTATCCAACGATTATGCGATCGAAGCGTAGGAAAATGCGCGACACGCGCGGCTGGTATTCGGTCCGGAGTAAGGCGACAATCATGAGCACGATTTTTCTCCCTAGCCTTGCTTCTTAACAGTGGCTGGGTGAATTGCGGCGATGATAGAAATACCCGTTCACGGCCAGGCACAGGATGGCGAAAAGAGCCATGCCGGTGTAAGCCCAGGCGGGGCTGCCAAGGCGACCCATCGTCCATCCCAGCAGGAGTGGTGGAACGAAGCCTCCCAGCGCTCCCAGGCAACTGACGATGCCGATCGCCGCGCCCGCCTCTTTTGGAAGCACGAGCGGGATGATCTTGAACACGCTGCCGTTGCCCAGTCCCGCTGCCGCGCAGATGACGAGAATCACGGCAAAGAATTGTCCGAACGCGTCGGGCTGGAGAAAGGCCGAAAGGCTGAAGCCTCCGACCGCCATGGTTGCGATCGAAATCGAGGTGATCAAGCCCGCCCCGAACTTGTCCGCCAACCAGCCTCCGAGGGGCCGCATTACGGTGGCGATCGCCGCCGCCCATGGCGCGAAAAGCAGGGGATTCGGCGCCCCACCGGGTGCCGCAGCAAAGACCTCCTTGATGATTAGCGGCAGCGACGCGCCCATGGCGACGAAACAGCCGAAGGTAAGGAAATAGAGCGTAGAAAGCACCCAGGTGTGCAGCCGTTTGCCGGCTACGAGCTGAGAAGCGAGCGTCTTGGGCTCAGCTGGATAGTCCTTGGTTCCAAACCAGATCGCGGCGGTACAGATCAGGATGATTGGGACCCACACGAAACCGGCATTCCCCAGATGGATGGACGGCACAGCCGCGCCGGGCGAAGCCTCAGAACCACCTAGCAGGGAAAACCCGATCACCAGCGGGATGGTAAACTGGGCGATTGTCACACCGAGATTCCCCAGGCCGTTGATGCCGAGGGCCGAGCCCTGAAGTTGCTTGGGAAACCAGAGTGTCACCGTCGCCATCGACGTCGCAAAATTAGCTCCTGCAATTCCCGTCACGGCAGACCAGAAAAGCAGCACCCAGTAAGGTGTCTTAGGATTTTGCACCGCGAAGCCGGTTCCGAGCGCAGGCAGGAGCAGCAGCAGAGTGACGGCCGCATAACTGAGCCGGCTGCCAAAGCGTGAGACAATGAGCCCGTAGGGAATTCGCAGAAGCGAGCCGAGGATCACCGGCGTAGCCGTAAGCCAGAAGAGCTGGTTTTTTGTCAAACCGAAACCTGCGTCGTTGAGCTTCACCGCGATCGCCGACCACATGAACCACACGGCAAACGAGAGCGCGAGCGACACAGCGCTGATGGCGAGTGTCCGCCAGGCAAGCGCCGCGTCCGTGAAGGCCTCCTCTCGCTCCACAACTATCGGGACGCGAATAGGCAGCGGCAGATAGCTCAGCGTCACCAAACCGGCCAGAAACAACGCCAGTGACGCGTAGAAAGCGGTCCAGGCGATGTTCACGTGCCCGCCTAGCGAAGTATTCACGCTCGCGCTAAGCAGCCAGATCTGCAGGCTGACGATTAGGATCAGGACATTGATAAGCCCGACAGAGAGGACATTGGTCTTTGCCGGGTGCGCCTGGCTGAGAGCTTGTCGGGGAGCGGCCATGGCGCTCTAGGCAGTGTGCTCGTGGTGCCTCGGTGGCACCACGAAGATGTCGTCGCCGCGGACTTCGAGCTGGAGCTGCGGCAGCGGGCGCTGAGGCGGGCCTTGCAGCGGCGCACCGGTGCGCGCGTCGAACCAGCCATTGTGGCAGGGGCATTCGATTTTCCCCTCGTGCGGCTGGTAAAACACGGCGCAGGAAAGATGCGTGCACTTCTGCTCAAAGGCACGCCATTCGTCATTGCCGAGATTGATGAGGATATACGGCAGGGCACTGCCCGGGAGCGTGAACGCACGGGTACCGCCGACGGGGACATCCTGTTTCTTGCAGATGAGATGCTCGCCGGTGATCGGCGGATGCGGGAACAGTTTGTCGCGCACGGCCAACCACGCGCTGCCCGCGGCCAGCCCTCCGGAGACGACAATAAGATACTTTGCGAACTCGCGCCGCGCCACGTGCTGGGCTTCGACGCGGTCAATGGGAAAATCGGCAGCCCAAGCGGGCTTGGACGTCAGAGGGGCTTCGGTCTCCTTCATAGTCTCAATCCACAATCAGTTCTGTACTTCCCTTGGGCATCATTACGTTAACTTTGGTTTTTACGCTCTGCTTGCCAAAGCGAAACGTGTTCACAGGGGTGCTGTTCGGACGCAACTCACGCATCTTCTCGCGCGTGCCGTACCAGAGCGCGCCACTGGGGCAGACGGTGGCGCACATCGGTTTTTTGCCCGCGCTGGTGCGGTCGTAGCACATGTTGCATTTGATCATGAGCTGCATCGGCTCGGCCTTTTTTGGGACGCCAAACGGGCATGCGTAAACGCAGTTCGAGCACGAGATGCAGCGAGCGGTATTGGCGCTGTGGACGATACCAAACTCGTCTTTCTGAATCGCGTCGGCGGGGCACACCTTGGCGCACGTCGGGTCCTCACAGTGCATGCAGATCTGCACGCTCGTTTGCGGTGTGTAGTAACGATCGACGTAGTCGACGCTCACCATCGGCGTCTGGCCGTTCGTCTCGCACTCTGCGCACGCCATCTCGCACGCGTGACAGCCGATGCAACGCTGCGGGTCCATGAAGAATTCTTCTTCCTGCTTGAATTGAAGGAGCATATTCGGTGGGGGTTAAATAGAGACGCCTGGGAGATTAAGATGCGTGCGAAGCGGGAGCGGACTCTTTCGGGGCTCGGGCGAGTTCATGAACCGGAGGAGGTTTCGGGCTGGGGTGTCCGGGCGAGCCGCCGCTCGGTTGAAGGCTGTTTTGTGTCGGCAGAGGCGCCCTTTTCCCAAGAGGCTCCAGACGCACGGCGCTCACCTTAAACTCCGGAATCTTCGAAACCGGATCGAGATTTCCGGAGGTGAGTTGGTTGATGGATTGTTTGCCGGCCCAGTGGTAAGGAACAAAAACGGTGTCCTCGCGGATTGTTTCGACGAGCTGTGCGGGAAACTCGGCGCTGGCGCGCCGCGAGATCACTCGCACCAGTTCGCGATCCGCAATGCCGTATTGCGCGGCGAGCTTTGGGTGAATCTCCAGAAGCGGCTCGGGATATTGATCCACCAGCCGCCCGATGCGGCGCGTCTGCGTGCCGCTGAGATATTGCGAGACGACCCGCCCGGTCGTGAGGATTACAGGATATTCGGCGTCGGTCACCTCGCCGGGATCGCGGTAGGTCACGGCAACGAAATGCGCTTTACCGTCGGGCGTTTTGAATTTGCGGTCCTCCCAGAGTCGCGGTGTGCCTGGATGATCGAGGCTGGGGCAAGGCCAGAATACGCCCATGTTCTTCTCGATCTTCTCATACGTGATACCGAAGTAATCGGCCGTGCCGCCTTTCGAAGCGACACGCAGCTCGTTGAAAATGTCTTCGGAACTGCGAAACGAAAAATACTTTTCGGCCCCGAGGCGGCGGGCGATCTCGAGCAGGATTTCGGTATCGGTGCGCGCTTCTCCTGGCGGCGTCACGGCCTGCCGGATTCGCGTAACCCGCCCCTCCGCGGTGGTCACGGTGCCTTCCTCCTCTTCCTGCAGCGAGCCAGCAAGAACGATATCCGCATAGTGCGCGGTTTCGTTGAGGAAAAAATCAATCGCGCAGTAGAATTCCAGCTTCTCCAGCGCCTCGCGGATCATGTTGTTGTTGGGCAGGGAGACGACTGGATTGAAACAAATCGAGATGAGCCCTTTGATCTCGCCCCGGTGAATCGCCTGCATGAGTTCATATGCGGTGAGCCCTTTGCCCGGCAGGTCTTTTTCGTCGATGCCCCATACCTCGCTGATGTAACGCCGGTGCTCCGGGTTTTCGATGTCGCGGTTGCCTGGGAGCTGATCGCATTTATGGCCGTGCTCACGTCCACCCTGGCCATTGCCTTGGCCAGTAATCGTGGCGTAGCCGCAATACGGCTTGCCAATGCGGCCGCTCGCGAGCACGAGATTGATGCAGGCGCTCACGTTCTCGACTCCTTTGGAATGGTGCTCAATGCCGCGCGCATGCATCAGGAAGCTGGTCTTCGCTTTGCCCCACCACTCGGCGGCGAGCATGATTTTTTCTTTCGAAATTCCGGTGACCTGCTCAGCCCAGTCCAAGTCGTAATCCTTCACCGCCGCCGCGGTTTCGTCGAAGCCGCTCGTGTAGTTGTCGATGAATTCGTGGTCCAGCCAGTCATGCTTGACGAGCTGGTGGAGGATCGCGCCGTAGAGCGCAGAATCGCGGCCCGGCCGAATCGGCAAGTGCAGATCGGCGGTGCGCGCAATAGGAGTCAGGCGAGGATCGACAACGATGAGCTTCGCGCCTTTGTCGCGCGCGTCCCACAGCCAGTGAGTGAGCGTGGGAAACGTCTCGCTGACGTTCGTGCCGCAAATCATTAGCACTTCGGCATGCGCAAGATCGGAATAATTGTTCGAGCCGCGATCGAGGCCGAACGCTTTCTTGTTTCCCGCGCCAGCGCTCACCATGCACAGCCGCCCATTGTAATCGAGATTGCGTGTCTTGAGCGCAATTCGGGCGAACTTGCCAACGAGATAGCTCTTTTCGTTCGTCAACGACACGCCCGAGAGCATCGCGAAGGCGTCAGGACCGTATTTGCTCTGAATCCGCTGGATTTCCGAAACCGTGCGGCTGAGCCCGTGCTCCCAATCGGTGCGCTGGAAGCCGGCGCCCTCGGCTCGCTCGAGCGGATGCAGCAGCCGGTCGGGATGATTGTTCTGGAGGTAACGCTGGACGCCTTTCGGGCAAAGCCGGCCCTGGTTGAACGGGAACTCTTCCCAAGGCTCGAAACCGACGACTTTGTTGTTTTTGACCAGCAGCTTGATGCCGCATTGCATCCCGCAAAAGCAGCAATGCGTCTCGACAATCTTGTCCGGCTCGTCGCGGCCGGGATAACCCTCGCGCGGCGGATAATTCAGATGCGGCCCGAACTGGGTCATGAGAGCTTCTTCGCTGGCGGAAAGTTTTGCCATACGAGCGAAACTAGCCGAAAAACTGCCCTGATTCCTGGCGGGCGGCGAGATGCGCCTTCGCAAGCGCGGCGCGTTTGCCCTGCGGGCTCAGGTCGAGATGCGAACCGCCGTTTTCAAGGTCGTAATTGAAGCCAAGCTCCTTCGTCACGACTTTGAGGTCATCGACCTGCATCTGCGACGCGAAGGCCTGGCCGGTGTGCGGACACACCGCCTGCGGACCCTCGGCGCCAGCCTTGCGATAGATGGCGATCCCAAGCTGGGCGGGCCGCTGGATGATGTGGAAAAATTTGCCGAACGGAATCCAAATAAGGAAGAGGATAACCGTGATCGCATGGGTGACGGCCATGAACGGGTAATACTTGCCATCCATAAAGTCATAGTCCCATGTCAATCCAAGCCCGGTGACAGAAATCGCCAGTAACAGGATCAATGGGAGCCAGTCGCCTTCGAACGTCTGGAGCGCGATCTGGCCAAGGTCGGTCAGCCGGCGCCGCATGAAAATAAGCACTCCTGCGATCACCATCCACGAGCACCAATCGAGGATGTGGAAGATGTTGTAGGCGATGAAGCTGTTAAGCGGAAACTCCATGACTTTGAACCCGAACGTGTACGCCTCGTAGGTGCTGATGCCGCCCTGTTTGAGCCCGAAGTGAATCCAGCCGAAGGTCAGCGGGATGGTGACCGCAAAGGCGATCATGCAGCCCCATGACATGAGAAAATGGCCCCAGAACCGGCGACGCCCGCGATGCGCGATGAAGCGCTGAAACGGAAAGTCCGCGATGAAATGTTTCAGCAACTCCCAGCCGTAGGCCAACATCTTGCCGCTGAAGAGCAACTCGAAAGAACGTTTGAAATAGCGCCTTGTCGGCGGCCGCTGAAGCCACACGACGTACCGATAAACGATCGCAAACGCGGCAAACAATGTGCCGAAAAGATACGGCACCAGCGCCGCGTCGAAGTTTTGCAGGCGGCGCGAACCTACGAAGACTCCGGCAATAAGCAACAGTGTCGCCAACGTGGCGACCAGGAGCGCCCGCAGGTTCAACGTGCTGAACACGCCATCCATGCTAGCCAGATAAGGGCGAGCTTTCCTTGATCCAAATCAATCTAATCTAAATTACTCGGCTTTTCCGCGGCAGCTGATAACTTGGTTTGAGCCCTGCAAGCTGGCGAAAATGCCGCGTTTAAATCATCTTATCGAGAATTCATTGCTCCGCTCGCGGATCTTTGCGGGACTTCCTGCCGCCGAGATCGCTGAGATCAGTTCGTTTTCCAGCGTAAGAAATCTGGACAAAGGCGAATATCTTTTCCACGAAGGAGAGCCCTGCGAGGGTTTCTTCCTTGTCCAGCGAGGCGTGATCAACGTCCATCGGGTGAGCGCCGCCGGGAAGGTGCAAGTCATTCATGTCTTTAACTCCGGTGACGCTTTTGCCGAGGCTGCTCTCATCTCCGGAGAAGGCTATCCGGCCAGCGCGCGTGCGCTGACCCCGAGCGCTGTCATCCTTATTCCGACAACAGAATTTGTGACCCTCTTGCGCAAGCGGCCGGAACTCTCGTTGCGAATGCTCGCGTCGATGAGCCAACATCTGCGCCTCGTGGTTGCGCTCCTCGATGATCTAACGCTAAAAAAC
This sequence comes from uncultured Verrucomicrobiae bacterium, assembly GCA_963744345.1. Lineage (GTDB taxonomy): Bacteria > Verrucomicrobiota > Verrucomicrobiia > Chthoniobacterales > Terrimicrobiaceae > DASTFP01. The sequence continues at coordinate 303,068 of CAVUTD010000015.1, read as the reverse complement.
GCCGAGGCACGTTGCATTCATTGGCTCCTCAAGCATTGTCCGAACCCCTATGAAAGCGCGCCGGTCGAAATCCGGCTGGAACACCCTAAGCGCATCGTGGCCGCCGAGTTGAACATTACAAGCGAGACGCTTTCGCGCACGCTGGCCAGACTTCGAGAGAAGCTGCTCATTAGCACAACAGGGAAAACAATCCTCGTCCTCAATCCGCAACAGCTCGAAAACGCCATGCGCGAGCTTCTCGGTCAACCATTAGAATCGTTGACGAATTGAATGAGAGCAGCCTGGAAACCATTGTCCTGAGATCGTAGCTCTGCGACAAGAATTCCCTTCGGATTGTCGCCGCGGATTCTGGCAGCATCTCTCGTCGATGTGGCGCTGGGGCACGGCGCGATACGCGAGTCTCAAGCTAGTTGCGCTTCTGGGACCGGTTGTTCCTCTGCGCCTTCCAATTCCTGGCGCGGTCCGAAGAATTCAAAATGCACCTGCGAGGCGGCGATGCCCCACTTGAGCAAGTTGTGATAGATATTGACCATAAACGGTTTTGGTCCGCAGAAGTAGTAATCCGCGTCGCGCTCCGGGAGCATGTCTTCGAGCAATTCCGCGTCGATAAGTCCTTCGCTGTCATGCCATCGCTTGGTGCGGTCCTCATCCGTAGCCTCATTGTAACGATAGTGAACTTTGAGGTTCGCGTGGCGCTTAGCCAGCTCACGCACGAAATCCCGAAAGGCATGCACTCTCCCATTGAGTGCTCCATGCACGAAGAAGATTTCACGGTCTGGTTGAGCCTTCAGGACACTCAGGAGCATGCTTAGGAGCGGCGTGATGCCCACCCCGGCGGAGAGCAGCATCAGCGGACGCTCGTGTCTTTCGCTTAAATCAATGAAGAATTCTCCGCAGGGAGGCCCGACTTCAATCTGGGTGCCTTCCTTGGCACTCTTATGCAGGAAGCCCGAAACAAAGCCCTTTGGTTCATGCTTTACACTGATGCGGAAGTGGTCTTCACCTGGTGGGTTGGAAATGCTGTAATTGCGCATGGTCGTCTCACCGCCCGGAGTCGGGATGCGCACGGTGATGTATTGACCCGGCTTGAACAAAGGCAATCCGTCGCCGTCCGCAGGCTGCAGATAAAATGAGGTAATGATCTCGCTCTCCGGCGTTGTCCGAGCGATCCGAAACGGTTTGAAGCCCAACCAGCCGTTCCGGGTCTTGGCTTGCGCACTATAGATTTGTCGTTCCCGGCCAATGAGAATCTCTGCAAGAAATCCGTAGGCTTCCGTCCACGCGGTGATTACTTCCTCAGTTGCTCCCGGACCAAGAACTTCGCGAATCGAAGCGAGCAAGTTTTCGCCTACGATAGGATAATGCTCCGGCAGGATGCGCAGAGACGCATGCTTCTGCGCGATGAGCTCGACGGCTCCGCCAAGAACTTCGAGGTTGTCGATATTGGCGGCATAAGCGCAGATCGCGGCCGCCAAGGCCTTTTGTTGAGAGCCGGCGCGCTGGTGAGCGGGATTAAAGAACGGCGCGACCTCCGGATTATGAGAGAACATCCTCTTATAAAAGTGCTGTGTGAGCGTTTCTCCGTGCTCCTCAAGGACAGGAGCGGTGGCTTTTACGATATCGATGGTTCGTTGGGGCAACATAAGATCCCTCCTCAGAAAGGCTTAACGTAATCTCAGCGCTTTGGCGAGCGGCGTAAGATCGACCCTTGATCTGGATCAAGCTTCGGCGTTTTCACCGGCGTGGTCGGCTGTTTTGTGGAAATCCCGAGCATCTCCCCGGCGCATTGGAAGACGCCTGATTCTCTTTAAAGCGCGTCTCCTCAACGCTGAAGAGCACATCCGTTGACCCGTGTGGTAGAATTTCAGCGCAAGGCTGTTCACGAAAGATGTTCCTTCCTCGCGTGGCTTGTTCTGGCTGCACATGCCACTTCGACAATGGAAGCTTCTCGGCTGCCAGACGGAAGGAGATTGCTATTCCCTCACCGATTCCCTCGAGGGGAAACATAAGGAGGAAATGCCCAAGCTGAATGCAGCAATGTGGAAGCAGGAACGGAGGCGTTTCAGCCTCTCAATCAAAGGTGGTTGGCCAAAGCGGTGTTTGATGAGACTAATTAACGACTAAGAGGAGGCAGAAGACCGACCCTCAGGCAGCGACTATCCGCTGGCGGTTCGTCCGGTCGCTAGCTTAGGACGTTCTTCAATTGCAGATAACCACTCTGCCTGCGAGAAGATCCAAGATAAGACACAGGCACTAGCGCGAGCGACAACGATCGTATCATGCGAAGGAATGGCAGATCCAGCAGAGTAGGCTGGCTGAGTTGGAAGTCGTCCTCCTCCTGATCGCGCTCACCCTCAAAGTTACGAAGAGATCCGCGGAGGAAAAGACGCTAACCAGTAGAAGTTAAGGACGAGCAGAAACTAAGGAGTTGTCAGAGAAGATCGGCAACGATCCACAAGAATCCGTCGTCTCTAAGCGGTGATTGCCTTATCCTTGGGTCTCCTCCCCTTGCGAGACGCGATTGGCGCCGCATACTCCGCGTTTGGACAAAGCGATGAAATCGAAAAATGTCTGTGCCTCTCGGCTCCATTGCGATTCTTTTGCGCGTTCGAGAGCCTGTGAGACATTGATGCCACTCCAATAGACAAGTTTGAAGGCACGCTTAATCTCCATGCGGACCTCCGGCGTGAAGCCCGCTCTGCGCAAGCCGACGGCGTTGATGCCCGACAACATGTTCTTCCCATCAGCTAAAACGTACGGGGGAATATCCTTTCCAAAGCGCGTGCCTCCGCGCACCATGGCGAGGGGTCCGATTCGTAGGAATTGGTGAAAGACGGTTCCCCCGCCAAGCACTGCTCCTCTGTCGACTTCGACGTATCCTGCCAGCAGACAGTTATTGGCGATAATGACTTTGTCACCGAGCCTGACGTTATGACCAAGATGCGAACCAGCCATCAGGTAACAATCGTTCCCGACGATCGTCGCCGATCCTTCCTTGGTGCCCCGATGAATGGTTACATACTCGCGAAATGTGTTGCCCTCTCCAATTTGCACCTCGCTGATAACGCTTTCACGGTACGCGAAATCCTGGGGAGGCGCACCGATAATCGCCCCGTAGCCAACGAAGTTTCGTTCACCCAAGGTGGTTCGGCCTTCCAGGATCGCATTGGCCTGGACCGTGCAACCCGCGCCAATTTTGACATGCTCACCGATGATCGTGTGTGCGCCGATCTCAACATCATCCGCTAGCTGGGCGCCCGCGGACACAAGGGCCGTGGGGTGAATTTTCATAAAGCGCCAGCTTCACGAAAACTGAAATAAGGACTTCTGCCTCCATCAGGCAGACCGATGATGATATGATCGAGAAGAGTAATTTGCAGAAGTTTTGCGGCCTCCCCAAGTTGCCGAGTAAGCCGATGATCGGCTTGGCTCGGGGCCGGGTCGCCTGAGGGGTGATTGTGAACCAGAATGACCGCGTAAGCGGAATGGACGATCGCCGGGCGAAATATCTCGCGAGGATGCGCCACGCATTCGTTCAGAGAACCGAGCGCAACGTCCTCCATGCGGAGTAAACGCAACTTGGTGTCCAGCAGGAGAACTTTCAACGACTCACGGTCTTGAGCCTGAAATTCTGCGCCAAAAGTCTCGTAAATGACCTCTGCGCTGTCGAGCAGGGGCCGTTCTGCTGCGCCCCGAGAAAGACGTTTGCCCAGTTCGAAAGCAGCGGCGAGTTCGGCCGCTTTGGCCACTCCCATGCCGCTCGCTAATTCCGAGAGTTCTGTTGGGTGGCAGCGAGAAAGCGCCCTCAACGAACCCTTGTTCTTGAGGAGCTCACCAGCCAGGGTGATGGCACTTTTGCCTTTGACGCCGGTGCGAACGAAGATGGCCAGCAGTTCGGCGTCAGTCAGCGAAGAGGCTCCGCGAGCCAGGAGCTTTTCTCGAGGGCGGTCATTGCGGGGGATCTCCCGGATCCGCAAGGTAGACGATTGCAGGGACGAACTCTCAGGAGTCAAATTGGGGAGTCAGCGTGCCAGTCGGTCCACCAGCCCGATCAAGTGATCGGCGATAGATTGGAGGCCATTGACGTAGCGGTTGGGCGGAACTGGTTCAAGCGCCTGGCGAGCTTCATTGAGCATTCTTCGAGCAACCTGCGCGGCGGCGGAGAGCGATCCGGCTCGCTTCAAGAGATCCGCAAGAACCTCTTCATCAACTCCATCCTCGCGGAGCAGGAGATCGCGAAGCCGCGTAAGATCAACGCTCTGGCGATTCTGCAGCGTGAGCAGAACCGGCAGGGTGAATTTCCCTTTCCGAATGTCCGTGCCAAGTGTTTTGCCGGTTTCTTCCTCGGTGCCGGCCAGATCAAGGCAGTCATCGTAAATTTGGTAAGCCGTCCCAACTCGGAGGCCGAAATTTTTCAGCGCGCCGATGACCGTTGGACTGGCTTCGCTAATAAAAGCCCCAAGCTCGCAGGCAACGGCGAAGAGTGCCGCCGTCTTCATCTCAATAATTCGATAATAATCTGCCGTGCTCAACTTCAAGTCATAGCGCCTTTGCGTCTGAATGATCTCCCCGGAACATACTTCCGAGGCAGCGTCGGCGATTCGGCGGCAGATCGCGTTATTGCTGAAGCTGGTGGCAAGCCGCAGCGCGTGAGCGAAGAGGCAGTCGCCCAGCAAGACACTAATAGAACTTCCCCATTTCGCGTAAGCGGTCGGCTGATCGCGGCGAAGCTCGGCGCCATCCATAATGTCGTCGTGAACTAGTGTCGCCACGTGCATCATCTCCACGATGACGGCCAGATCAACATGGCCGGAAGTAATTTGCCCGGAGGCCCCGCCTGCAAGGAGCGCAAGCACCGGACGCAAGCGCTTTCCGCCCTTTTCGCAAACATAGGAAACATAACCTTCGAGGGCGGGGTCAAATGCTCGGGCTTGAGCGCGGATTCTCTCCTCGACAGAATAAAGATGCGGATTGATGAGCTCAAGCGTTTGGGCAAACGCGGCGGCGCTTGCCGGCTGAAGACCAAACCGCTTTGTGATTTTATTCACAAGCCCACCATTTTGGCGATGCCCAAGCTTGTCAATGGCTGATTCACTGTCCTCGTGGTTAAAGTTTTTTTCTCATCGCGCGGAGAATCTCCCTGGTTATAAAGAAGGGAATTAGCGTTGCCAAGCTGACGCAGATGCAGAGCAGCGGCCCGGGGATCACGCGGGCTCGGCCGCGGGACACTGCGCTCAGGGCGTTGCGAACGGCCTGCTCGGGTGTTGCAACAAAAGCGGCCATCGACTTAAGATGGGTTGTGCGATCGATGTCTTCGGCCCGTTGTGACAAGGAATGAAACTCCGTCGCGATTGGTCCCGGACAGAGAGCGGTCACTGTGATTCCTTGCGGGCGCAGCTCAATGGCGAGCCCCTCTGAGAGGCTGTTGACATAAGCCTTGGTGGCGGCGTAGACGCAGGTATTGGGCAGCGGTAGAAGGCCTGCAACCGAACTTACGTTAAGGATTGCTGCTCTCCCGCCGAGGGTCATAGAGGGAAGGAGGAGGTAAATAAGGTGCGTCAAGGCGGAGATGTTCACGTCGATCATGGATCTGATCTTGTTCCAATCACTCGCTGCAAACGGCCCCCGGTCACCTAACCCGGCGTTATTGATGAGAAAGTCGACTTTGACGTTTTGCGAGGGAATCCAATCCGCAAAGGCCATCCGCTGGTCCTCATTTGCGAGATCCGCGCCATAAACATGCACTCTCAAATCTTTGTGAAGAGACTTAAGCTCCCTTTTCAGCGCGTTCAACCTGTCCAGCCGCCGAGCTACCAGGACAAGGCTATGGACCCAGGGGGCAAGCTGCCGAGCGAATTCCTCTCCCAATCCCGAAGAAGCTCCGGTAATGAGTGCCGTGCAGCCTTCGTAAAATTTCATAGGGGCGAACTCTCGATGATTGTCCTAAGCCTATCCAGACAAAAACCTTTTACGACCAAGGATGGTTCGCAGATTCGCAGCATTCTCGATTGTACGAATGCGCCGGTGAAAAACCAAAGTCTTGCTGAGGCAAGGCTGCCTGCAGGAGTTTCGACCCAGCGTCACTACCACAAGAAAACCGAAGAGTTTTATTTCCTTTTGGAAGGAGAGGGCACGATGGAGATCGAAGGCGAAGAGCGTTTGGTCGAGCCAGGTGACGCAATTCTCATCCCTGCCGGAACGTGGCATCAAATCACGGCGACGCACGCGCTGCGCTTTCTGTGCTGCTGTGCGCCTCCCTATTCGCACAATGACACCTATTTCACTTAGCAGTGATCGCCCCGAGCGAAGCGCGAATCGGAAGGTTTGCTAATTCGATTCGTCCTTAGGAGGGGGTTCGGTTTCCTCTTCCTTTTCATCCGCTTGTTCCTCAGGAGCAGCCTCGCGCGTCTTCTTGAGCTTATAAATTTCGCGAAATGCTTTGCGGATCAGCGGAGCCGCTTGTGATCCACCGTGGACGGAATCATCGTTCGGCTCTCCCTCATAAAGCGCTGCAAAGGCGTATTCTGGGTTCTCGGCGGGCACAAAGCCGGTAAACCATGCTGCGGTCCGTTGCTTGTTTTCAGGCCCCCATTGCGCAGTGCCCGTTTTTCCCGCAACCCGTACGCCCTTGACCTGAGCCGAATGACCCGTGCCTTGGCCGTCGTAGACGACATTCTGCAAGGCGCGCCGCAGCGTCTTGTCCACCTGAGGTGAGACGGGAATTTCCTCGCGTAAACGGTCCGGATACGCCGCAACGACTTTGTTGTCGAGACTCTGCACCTGTTTGACCAGTCGTGTCTGATGGAATTTCCCCGCAGAGGCGATCACCCCAAGCGCCTGAGCCATCTGCAGAGGCGTGATTAAAATATCCCCTTGGCCGATGGCCATGTTGGCAACGTCCCCTTTCTTGATAACCCGCTTGTGAACACGCAACATGTATTCGTTGGTGGGAATGTTGCCCGCGCTTTCCGCGTAAATGGGAATTCCGCTTCGCTTTCCCAGACCGAGACGATTTGCGTAGTCAATGATCGTTTCCGCGCCGATCTTTATCGCCACCTGATAAAACCAGGTATTACAGGACTGCGTGAGAGCCTCGACAAAATTGAGACTACCCGCCCCGCTCTTCTTCCAGTTCTTAAAGGTGTGGTCACCGATGGTCATGGCGGCGGGGCAGTCGAAATGATTTTGCGGCGTGATCTTTCCAGTTTCCAAAGCGGCAAAACCGACGAAGACCTTGAAGGTGGAGCCGGCTGGGTAAGCCGACCGGTAGGCGCGAGGCACGAGCGGATCAGCCTCATCGTTGCTGTAACGCTCGAAGACGTCCTTCCTGATCACCGGCACAAACTCATTTGGATTAAAACCTGGCTGGGAGGCCATGGCCAGGACTTCGCCATTGTTCGGATCAATTACGACGAGAGCTCCGCGCTTACAACTCTTCGCAAGAACATTCTCACAGATGCGTTGAATGTCTTCGTCCAAGGTGGTTACGATATTGTAGCCAGGAACAGGTGATCGCGCGATCCGCTCCGACATCTTATTGCCCGCGGCGTCGAAGGTGACGTGCAACTGCCCAACCTGCCCGCGAAGTTCGCTGTCAAAGACTTGTTCGAGACCCTCGCGCCCCTGACTCTCGGAAAAGATGAGGTCATTGTTCTCAATCGGGCGCACAGAGAGCGGAGCCTCCCGACCTGTATAACCGATAATGTGTCCCGCCAGCGGTCCATTCGGATAAAAGCGCACATAAGTCTGGCGAAGAATCACGTTGGGCGTCAGACCTCGCTGAACCACGCTTAGCTCTTGAGGGCTGAGATCCTCAGCGATGTCCATTGGAAGAACGCCCCGATTCTTGTAGTGGTTGAGAATGGCGTCATCAGAAACGGAGAGAGGTTTCTTGAGAAGTCCGCTAGCGAGGGTGACCTGTTGCGTTGCAAACGCCAGCACCTTGCTATCCGGCCAGTCGAGCGGAGCAGGAAAACTGATCGCGAGATTGTAGCTCAGGCGGGTTTGCGCGAACGGCTTGCCATTTCTATCGGTGATTTGTCCGCGGGGCGCCGGGATGCCGAGGATAAACGTGCGAGCCTTTTTTTGCGTTTCCCAAGTGGGCTTCGGATTCTCGACCCGGCCGGTATTGTCGAGAATGGGGGCGGAAGCCTCTTCGGCGCAGAGCGCAACGGGTGGTGGCATGGCGCTCGCGAGGAGGAGCAGCGCCGCCGCACCGCCACGACGGCTCAAAAAGAAGCGCTTTCCTGCTCGATGAACAGGCTTCGCATCAAAGCTGCTGCGGAACCTTCTCAAGCGTATAACACTCGATGATGTCGTCGGGCATGTATTCCGAGAAATCGCCCAGTCTGATGCCGCACTCCAGACCGGTGCGAACCTCTTTAACGTCGTCCTGAAAGCGGCGCAGGGTAGCGATTCCACCATCGTAAATGGGCTGCTTCTTCCGCAGCACCCGGGCTCGCGCGCTGCGGCTTATGCGCCCGCTGCTCACATAACAGCCGGCGACTTTGCCCTTCGAAAGATCGAAGACTTGACGCACTTCGGCGTGACCGATGACCGTTTCGCGCAGTTCAGGCTCGAGCATACCCGCCATAGCCTCCTTCACCTGGTCGATCAACTCGTAAATAATACTATAGAGCTTGATCTGAACACCCTCACGCTTCGCAACAGTGGCCGCGTTGTTTTCCACCTTAGTGCTGAAACCGATGATCACCGCGTTTGAAGCGCTGGCTAAAAGGACATCCGATTCGGTGATCGGTCCCACTGCCGAATGGATGATATCGAGAGTGATTTTAGTCTGGGGTATTTCCTTGAGAGCGCCAACCAGTGCCTCCACGGAGCCTTGCACATCGCCCTTAAGCACGATCTGCAACGTCGGCTTCTGACCTTCGGCGATGTTCGCGAAGAGGTTCTCGAGCGTGGCGCGCTGAGGGGCGGCCAACTTGCTATTGCGAATTTCAAAGAGCCGTTCTTCGCTCAACAATCGCGCAGCGCGCTCGTTTTCCATCACGACCAACTCGTCACCCGCATTCGGAAGACCGCTAAGGCCAAGAACCTTCAGTGGCATTGCGGGTCCTCCCTCCTTGACGGGTTTCCCTGTGTCGCTGATCAATTGCTTAATCTTTCCCCAATAATTGCCGCAGATAAACGCATCACCTACGCGCAGAGTTCCCATCCTGACGATAACCGTTGCCGTTGGTCCGCGACCCTGTTCGAGCTGAGCTTCGATGACAGTGCACCGAGGAGTCGCACGGGGATCGGCCCTGAGCTCGAGGATCTCCGACTGCAGGTTGATCATCTCGAGCAGATTGTCGACACCGGTGCCTTTTGTGGCGCTAACAGGGCAGCAGATGATGTCCCCTCCCCAGTCTTCTGGAACCAATCCTATTTCCTGAAGCTGCGTTTTTACCTTGTCAGGATTAGCCGAAGCGAGGTCAATCTTATTGATCGCAACCAGGATTTGGACCTTGGCTGCTTTGGAGTGATTGATAGCCTCCACGGTCTGCGGCATCAGTCCGTCATCGGCGGCTACGACAAGCACCACAATATCCGTGACATTTGCGCCCCGGGCCCTCATGGCCGTGAAGGCTGCGTGGCCGGGAGTATCGAGAAAGGTGATCGATAGAGCGTTGCGATGAACGCTGTAAGCGCCAATGTGCTGAGTGATTCCTCCGGCCTCTCCCGCCGCAACGCGGGTCTTGCGAATTGCATCTAAGAGAGAGGTTTTGCCATGGTCCACATGGCCCATGAAGGTGACAATGGGTGCTCGGGGCTTGAGAGCCTCCTCCTTAGGTTTTTCAGGTTCCTTAGGAACTTCGACTTTAACCTCTTGTTTATGATGGCCTTTAGAAGTGTCCTTCTTTTCCCGCTCCAGAACAAATCCGTGTTTTTCGCAAAGTTTTGCGACGGTATCAAGTTCCAGAGATTGGTTGATGTTGGCAAAGATCTGAAGGGCCATGAGGTCGGCGATGACCTGGAAGGCTTTGATCCCGAGGAGCGGCGCGAGATCTTTGACAGAGACTGAAGTCTTAAGATGGATAACCTTTTTGTCGGCCTCAGCCGGCTCCGGCGGCGGGGCGGCGACCTCGACGGGATCCGGAGTTGGTGGAACCGGAGCGGGTGGCTCAACGATAGGAGGACTCTTCGCCGGGGACCTTCCGTGAATCTTCTGGATGAGGGGAATTATGGGCTTAGGCGCTGTGCCTTCCGAATCCCTGCGCTTAACTTTTTTCTTGGGCTCGAGAAGATCAAGAGTTTCGGCGGGGACTTTGGGCGTACTTTCGACCTCCGTCGGCGTCTCTTCGGTCACGGGTTTTTTGGCGCTCGACGAACTTGGCGGTGCCTTGGCCTTGGTGGCTTTGTCTTCGGATTTGGTGGAAGCCATTAACAGATGCGGGTCAATTTTTCACCGCTAAGAGGCGGCGGTCTCTTGGGGCTGTCCAGAGGCGCGTGCTGCCTCGAGGATTTTCTGGCCCTTCTCGAGATCACACCCCAGCAAGCCGGCGATATCCTCGGCGTCCGCGGTAAGAATCACTTCTATGGAATTCATTCCCCCGGCCGCGAGGCTTTGGGCCTCATCTTCGCTGATGCCGAGTGCCTCAGCCATGGAATGGGCGGCTTGGGCCTTCTGAGATTCGAGGACCTGCTCGGCCGTCTTATCCTCCTCGATATCGACGTCCCAACCGGTAAGTTTGGAAGTGAGGCGGGCGTTCTGGCCGCGTTTGCCGATGGCGAGCGAGAGGTCATCCTTGCCGACAAGGACATGCACGGTATGCGTGACCTTATCGAGAGAGATGCTGCGGATATTAGCGGGCTTTAGCGCTGCCGCGGCAAATTTCACAGGATCCGGGTCCCAGCGAATGATGTCCACTTTTTCATTATTGAGCTCCCGGACAATGTTTTTGACCCTGGCTCCGCGCATACCCACGCACGCCCCTACGGGGTCCACCTTAGCATCCGCACTGTGCACGGCGACCTTGGTGCGATATCCGGCCTCTCGCGCGATCGCCTTTAACTCGACCGTCCGGTCGGCAATCTCACTGACTTCAATTTCAAAGAGCCGGCGCACAAAATTTGGGTGGCTTCGGGAGAGAATGATCTCGGGGCCCCGGGAAGCGTTGTCGACGGCGACAACATAGGCCCGCAGACGGTCGCCCACGCTGTATTCCTCCGTTGCGACCCGCTCGCGCGCCGGCATGGTGCCCTCGAATTTTCCCAGATCCAGAATGACATCGGATTTCTCAAAGCGTCGGACGGTTCCGCTCACGATTTCGCCGGCACGATCCTTGAATTCCTCATAGATCATGTCTTTCTCGATCTGACGAATGCGCTGGTTGATGGCTTGTCGGGCCGCCTGAGCCGCGATGCGTCCAAAATCGCGCGGTGTCACCTCGACTTCTAGTTCCTCTCCGACTTGGATGTTGGATTTGAGGGCGCGAGCTTTAGAAATGAGAATCTCATCGTGGGGGTTATGAACCCGCTCCACAGCGATCAGCTTGGCCAGCGCCCGAATCGTGCCCAATTTCGGGTCGATATCGATGCGCAGTTCGCGAGTGCCGGAGGTGAAATTCTTTTTGGAGGCTGCGAGCAAGGCGCTGGAAATCGCCTCGACGAGCACCTCTCTCTTGATGCTTCTTTCACGCTCGAGATAGTCCAGCATCGCTATGAGTTCGGAATTCATAAATCTTATTTCCCTAGATGAAAAAAGCGGGATGGGAACCCGCTTCTCTGCATGGTTGGGAGGCAAATAATATGGATTGCGGGTTTTCGAAGGTCAAGCGGGAAGCAGAGGTCATTTTCTTTGATGCCGCTGGAACTTTGCTTCGGCTGGAGCGTCCTGTCGGCTGGCACTATGCGGCAATCACCCGCCAACATGGGCTGCCAGCGGATGAGATACGGATGGAATCAGCCTTCCGCGAGGTTTGGCGGAAGCGCCCGGCGCGGGCTGCGTCGCCGGGCGCGCGGGAAGATGACGATCGACCTTGGTGGCGCGAACTGGCTCTCGCGGTACTTGAAGCTACCGTTTCTTCCGCAAACAAAATCGACAAAGACGCCTGGTTCGAAGACCTCTATGCACATTTTTCCAAGCCCGGGGTCTGGGTTCTCTATGAGGATGCGAGGCGATGTCTTGATCGCTTAGGAAATCAATTTCGCTTGGCGATAATCTCTAATTTCGATCGTCGTCTGCGTCGTATCCTCGACGATCTCGAGCTCGGCTCACGATTCGAGCAGGTCTTTATCTCCAGCGAGATCGGTTGCGAAAAACCCGACGTGCGGATCTTTAAGCGCGCTCTCGATTTGATGCACGTTGAGGCGGGCCGGTGCCTCCATGTGGGCGATGATCCGGAGCTGGACTGGGCGGGAGCGCTGGCCGCGGGCATCGCAGTTTTTAAGATACTGCGGCCGCGCATTACTCTCGACGATCTGGCCGCCGGCCGATTTTGAAGGCAAGGTGAAGTGCCGCGTCGCTTCGGTGGACTCTCAGTAAGCGAAGTTGTTTCGAGCCGAAGGCAATCCCGTGCTCCAGGCTCATTCCACCGCTGGAAGTTCGCTCGTTTTGATTTCTCGAGAGCAGCTTTTCCTGTGGCAATGAGAAATGAAGCAGCGTAATTGCTTCGACTCGCCTCATGAATCCTCTGATTTTGAGCCTTACTTCGGGCATTCTGGTTCTGCTCGTCTCGAGGGCGCCTGTTTTCGCGCAATCGAAAGCCGCCGCCGACGCAAATGCTGCGGCCTACGAGATCTACTCCAAGGGGGATTATCAGTCGGCAGCAGCCGCCTACGAGAAAGTGCTTCGGGATTTTCCGACGGACGGGATCGCCTCTTCTGCCCAGATCCAGCTGGCTTTTTCTTACTATTTTCTGACGCAGTTCGACCAAGCGGCTGCGACGCTCGCCAAGGCGACATCCGGACCTCCGCTGCCCGCTGAAATTCAACAAGTCGCCGACGGACTGCTTCCGCAAATCTTGTCGGCCAAGGCCGCGGCACTTCCGGGGTCGGACCCGGCTCGCAAGAGCACGTTTCAAAATGCCATCGGCAAGTTTACTGAATATATTAACCGATATCCTCAGGCGCAGGATCTGGAGAACGCTATTTTCAGTCGAGCCATCGCTGAATATCAGGTTGGGCAATACGATGATGCGGTAAAGGATCTTGAGTTGAATCTCCAGAGGTTTCCGCAAAGCGGCACGATATCGAACACCAAGAGCCTGCTGGCTGTTACGCTGGCCACGATAGGAAACGCTGAACTGCTGAAGGGCGACGCCTCAGGGAAGGCAAAAGCCTCTGAGCTTTACAAGCGGGCAGCCGATTACCTGCGCGAAATTATCAAGAGAAAAGAAGATGTGGCGCTTATCAACGAGGCAAACTTCCAACTTGGGGAGATTTTGCTCAATCAAGCCGGCTTCATGCCGGAATCTGAACGCCCGGCTCTTTACACTGAAGCATTCGCCGCCTACCGATCGGTCGCGCCCAAGGAACAGATCACCAACTTGCAGCAGGAAAGAATCAAGGAATTCCCGGCCAAGAAAGCGGCCGCCTTGAAAGCGAACAATCAAGGCCTCAAAAGGCAACTCGACCGCGACAATGAGCGCGAACTCAAGAAGCTAGCTGAGCTCCAGGGAAAACCAGATGAGACCGCTACCGCCCTTTTAAAAATTGCCGAAATCTATTTCCAGCAGGGGAAGCATAATGAGGCGCGAGTTGTGCTCAGCCATATTAGCCCCCACCTCACCAAAGATGAGGCCAAAAAACGCGCCTTGTACTTCCTGACGATGACCTACGCCCTGCAAAACGTCGCCGAACGGGCGAAGGCGAACTACGACGAATTCCAGACGCGGTACAAGGGTGACCCGCTCGCGGAGAACCTTCCTGTGACGATCGGGAGCATGTATCTAAGCCAGAACAGTCCCCATGAGGCGATGCGCTATTTTAATGAATCGCTAACGCTTTACCCTAATGGTCGATTCATTGGCCTCTCGGTTGTGCAGAAGGCAAACGCGGAAAGCCTGCTCGGCAACCTCGCTGATGCGCTCAAGACTTTTCAGGATTACCTCGCGCAAAATCCTCCGCCGGAAATCGGCGCGATCGCCCAGGCCGGTGTCGCGGGAATTCACAAGGACAATCAGGAGTGGGACAAGGCGATCACTGCCTATGGCTTGGTGAAGAGAAATTACCCCGGAACGCCACAGGCGGTTGACGCCGACTACTGGATCGGGATCTGCACCCAACAAAAAGGAGACCACGCCTCCGCCGCCGCTATCCTCGATGCCTTCGTTAAGGCCAATCCTAAGAATCCGCTCGCCGCTCTAGCCTTGTACGCGAAAGGCGGTGCGCTGATCGCGGTCGGCAAGAAGGAAGAGGGAATCGCCACGCTGGCGTCCGTTGCCGAACAATATCCCGAAAGCCAGCCGGCTCCCTTCACGTACTTTATGCGCGCGCAGTTACGCGCCAGTGAAGGCAAAGCGGGCGATGTCATCGCTTTGATGAAGCAATTCATCGAAAAATATCCCAAGAACGACAAAATTTACTTTGCTTACGAATCAATCGCGCAGACCGCAGTCAATGCCGGTAAGCTGGAGGAGGGACTTGGTACTTATCGCGACTTCGTGGACAAATATCCCGAAACACCGCAGGCCGCCGAAGCAATGTTTAAGATGGCGGAGCTCCAGCGCGCCAGAGCTGATGCTCTGGGTCGTTACAGCGCCCTTGGCGAGCAGGAACGTTCGCAATGGCAGACGCTCTTGGACGGAAGCGTCGCCACGTCGGAGGAAACGATCGTAAAATATCCGGAAAGTGCGTCGCTGGCTCTTTCCTTGCGCACACTCTTGCAAGCGCAGCGCATGCTGTTAAGCGCCGATCTTAAGAAGGCGCCCGAGGTCGAGAAATACTTCCAGTCGCTGGCTGATTCCGCACCGAGCCCCAACGCGAAAAGCAAAATTCTTTTCACTCTTGCCAACTACGTCTCTGAGCAGGACAAGGCTCGAGCTCTCTCGATTATGACTGAGGCATACAAGCCGGAAATTGTCTACTCTCCGGAAGACATGGACTTTTACGGCCTTGCGCTGATCGAAGAGAAGAAGTTCGCGGAAGCGGCGGCTGTCTTTGAGAAGCTGGCCAAAGACTATCCGGTGCCCGACAGGGTTACGCCCAATCAGGCCTCGCAGCTTGTGCAGGAGGCGCAGGCGATTGCGCTCTTTGGACGGGCTCGCATAGCCCAGGATCAAGGTCAAACCGCTGAAGCTGGGACCCTCTTCCAGGAGTTGAAGGCTCTTTATCCCTGGTCTCCGAAGGTGCTGCAAGCTGACTACGGCATTGCCCAGTCGCTCAAGGAACAAGGCAAGTTGGACGATGCGGTCAGCCTGCTCACGGGTTTGATTCGCGCTCCTACAGCGACCGCCGAGTTAAGAGCAAACGGCATGCTCCTGGGAGGTTCCATCATGGCCGAAAAAGCCAAAGTAGCCACAGACCTGCGACAAAAGGAGGAATATCTTGGCGCGGCCATTGACTACTTCATCAAGATCGCCCAGTTCTACGCTGGAGTGCCCACCGCAGCAGCTGAGGGCCTCTGGATGGGTGGACAATTGCTCGAGCAGCAAGCCAATGGCTCGAGTGATACGAAGTTCAAAACCCAGCAAATCGGAAGAGCCAAGGCCTCTTACCAGCAATTGCTTAAGGATTATCCGAATAGCGGGTTTGCGTCAAAGGCCCAGGAGCGCCTCACCGCTCTCGGAGGGTAATGCCAGTTTCGCTTAAGGAGGTGTGATCTCGCCCTTCAGGTCCCACAAGTCCTCCCAGCTTTGATTTTCCTTCCAGAGGAACACCTGACCTTTGATCAGACGACTATTGCGGTCAATCTTGGCGATCGCCTCCATTTCTGCTGAGGTGAGCGGGTCTGTGACGACAGCCCTTAGGTTGCTTAGGTAATTTGGTCGTTTGACGGAAAAAGGGATGGGGATCTGGCCACGCTGCGCAGCCCACTTAACGCAAACGACGGCCGGGTGCACATTCAGCCGTTGTGCAATCTTGACGATGACGGGATCTTCAATGTCGACAGTGTCTGCTTCCGCTCGATCTCGATCAGGTCGGGCCGGCGAACCAATGGGACTATAGCCAATGGGCACAATGTCGTTGTCGATCACGAACTGAAACAGCTCTGGCTGTTGGAAGTGCGGATGCAACTCCATTTCGTTGCAAGCAGGTTTGATCCGCGCATCCCTGAGGAGCAAGCGGAGCTTGGGGATGGTCATGTTCGACGTCCCGATGTGGCGCACCAGCCCTCTCGTCACCATTTCCTCCAACTTGCGCCACGTTTTCATGAAGTCCTCATGAAGGTAAGGTTTCGCATCAGGGCTTCGCGCGCTAACGTCACAGCCCGGCGGATGATAGTTCGGAAATGGCCAATGAACCAGGTAAAGGTCCAAGTAGTCGAGCTGAAGATCGTGACGAGATTTCTCAAAAGCAGGAATGACGTTCTGCTCGCCGTGCTTGTCATTCCACAACTTTGAGGTGATCCAGAGCTCCTCGCGGGGAACTCCGCCCCTGAGAATCTCGCGCAAAGAATGGCCGATCAGATGCTCGTTGCCGTAAACCGCCGCACAATCGAAATGCCGGTAACCCACCGAGGCGGCACCGATTACCGCCTCCGCAACTTGTTCCCCGGGTACGCGGTCTGAGCCAAATGTTCCAAGCCCAATCTTCGGGATCTTGCTTCCTGTAGACAGAACTCGATGTGGAACGGTGGCGGGATCAACGCCGTCCGGGGCAGGCGCGAATGGCTTGGTAGCGACAGTGGAGGTCATGGCGTGTTATCGAGTTTACTGGCGACCGAAATTGACCAGGTTAGTTTTTGTTGAAGGCAGGGGGGGCTTGCCCATTCTTGGCAGAGTGATTGCGCAAGTCAGCGTGTGTCGCTGACGAACTGAGATCTTTCTTCAAAACCGCGCAAGAAAAATTTAAGTACGAGGCTGCAGACGTTGATTCGACACCAGGAAATCTCGTCCGTTACTGTGTTCGCGGATGCGAGACAGCTGAAAGGGAGAGCCGATGCCATCTGAATTCCACGAATCCCCGGGCAAAGTCATGGGTACGCCCCGGCGGCGAAGGAGAATGGCGTTCGGCTGGGTGATGGTTGGGTTAGTAGCTGTTTGGGCTGTCGCGGCCTACCTGTTGGCTCCCTGGGCTTGGAAAGCGTACTTTCGATACCATCGAGCGCTGGAAGACGTGCAGCGTCTCACACATACCGCGGACGGGCATCCAGGCGACCCCCTCAATATCGGTGTGGTTGGCACCGAAGCGCAGATTGTCAGCGCCATGGTGGCAGCCGGTTGGTTTCCGGCAGATCCCATTACGTTCCGCAGTAGCGTGCGCATCGTCGTGGACTCCATTCTCCGCCGGCCGGACGATGCGGCCCCGGTGAGTAATCTCTACCTCTTCGGCCGTAAGCAGGACCTCGCTTTTGAGCAACCGGTAGGTCAAAGTCCCAGACAACGACATCACGTACGATTCTGGCGCGCTGAAAATTCGCCCGACGGGCTTCCGCTATGGTTAGGCTCCGCAACGTTTGACACAAGCGTGGGCTTTAGCCACACAACCGGAGAAGTGACCCATCATATTGCGCCCGATGTAGACGCCGAGCGCGACCGGATTGCCAGGGAGCTCGCAAATGCCGGTTGGTCGCAAGAGCTGGATTGGACCAACAATTTTCACGATCAACTTGAAGGCCGCAACGGTGGCGGAGATCCTTGGCACACCGACGGGCGGCTTGCAATCGTCGCCTTGAAGGAAGCGTCCAAGCTCCCGTAGCACAGCGCTCAACAGAACAAGCGTTCTCCCTGTCTTCGTGTCAGCTTTTGCGCTTGCGTGATCCTTATGATCGCTGTGCCACTCGCAAGCGATAACCGGCCCGCCATCTTCTCCTGGTCGAAGGAGCTTCCCTAATGAGGGCAACGGAAATAGGATGGCGGAGGAAAGAGCCAGCCGCGACAGATCCTGATTGCGATCGAACCTTTTATTCCCAAAACTAGGAATCCCACCAAACAAACCAATACGATATGGAATCAAGCGCCCAACCACTTACGAGCCGTTCCTCCTGGAAAGCTCTCCAAGCTCATCACGAAAAAGTCCGCGAGTTCCATCTTCGCGAGCTCTTTGCGAAAGACGCTCAGCGCGCCGAGCGTTTCTCGCTGGAGGCTGCGGGACTCTACCTTGACTACTCGAAAAACCGCATCACCGACGAAACCTTGAAGCTTCTGCTGCAATTAGCGGAGGAATCCGGGCTGCGCGGGCGCATCGATGCCATGTTTAGTGGCGAAAAGATTAATATCACCGAAAAACGCGCCGTTCTTCATGTCGCCCTGCGAGCGCCTCGCAACGCTTCCATCGTCGTGGACGGTCGAAATGTTGTCCCCGACGTCCATGCCGTCCTCGACAAGATGTCTGCGTTCGCGAACCGCGTGCGCAGCGGTGAGTGGAAGGGTCACACAGGGAAGCGTATTCGCAACGTGGCGAATATTGGCATCGGTGGTTCGGATCTCGGGCCAGTGATGGCTTATGAAGCCCTAAGAGACTACAGCGAAAGGAGCTTGACGTTCCGCTTCATTTCCAACGTCGACAGCACGGACCTGGCGGAGGCGGTGCACGATCTCGATCCAGAGGAAACGCTTTTTATCGTTTCTTCCAAGACCTTCACAACTCTCGAGACGATGACCAACGCCGAGAGTGCGCGAGATTGGTTGCTCAAAGGTCTTGGAGGCGACAAGCAAGCGGTCGCCAAGCATTTTGTCGCTGTCTCGACCAACGCCTCGAAGGTTTCCGAGTTCGGCATTGATACCGCCAATATGTTCGAATTCTGGGATTGGGTCGGTGGGCGCTACTCCATGGATTCGGCAATTGGCCTCTCAACCATGCTGGCCATTGGAGCCGATAACTTCCGCGCGATGCTCGATGGTTTTCATGAAATGGACGAGCACTTCCGCACGACGCCTTTTGAGCGCAACCTGCCCGTGCTCATGGGTCTGCTTTCCATTTGGTACAGCGACTTCTTCGGCGCGCAGACGGTGGCAGTCCTGCCCTACGAGCAATATCTCAAACGATTTCCGGCTTATCTCCAGCAGCTGACGATGGAGAGTAATGGCAAATACATCACACTCGAGGGCAGCAAAGTTAACTACGATACATGTCCGGTCTATTGGGGTGAGCCCGGGACAAACGGTCAGCATTCGTTCTATCAGCTCATCCACCAAGGCACTCGTTTGATTCCTTGCGACTTCATCGCTTTCGCCAAGACGCTCAATCCCATCGGCCGGCACCATGATATGCTTATCGCAAACGTCTTCGCGCAGGCGGAAGCCTTGGCGTTTGGCAAGACTGCGGAGGAAGTGAAGGCTGACGGCACCGCCGATTGGCTGGTGCCGCATCGTGTCTTCGAGGGCAATCGCCCTTCGAACACAATTCTTGCCGAGCGTCTCACGCCGGCGATCCTTGGCAAGCTCATCGCGCTTTACGAGCACAACGTGTTTACACAGGGTGTGATCTGGAACATCAATCCCTTTGATCAATGGGGAGTCGAGCTCGGGAAAGTCCTCGCTCAACGAATTGTTCCCGAATTGGAAAGCACATCGGAGCCCAACCTTCGCCACGATGAGTCCACCAACCGGCTTATACGTCGTTATCGCAAGTTGAAGTAGAGCGATGATCTGAAGCGCCGAGCGCGATCACCGTAATTGCTTAGCGAGCTCAGCAAGATCACCCTAAAAACCCTGCTCATGCGTTGCGTGATTTTTGCTATTCTCTAGGACTCGCTTACCGGATTGCCACCACCCGCCGTTCGACTGGCACAGAAATCGCGATGCGAGTTCTGGCTACACGCGCTGAGCTGTGTCAGTTACCGTCAAAAGTTCGTCCTTCAAGCTTTACATTCAACCACACGCAGCTCAATCGAATCCCCTGCAGCGTCTCGCAAATCGTGCTCAAAGATTTCGCGCTTTACTGTGCGTCTAATGTCCGCAAGCGAGCGATGCTTGCGGCGAAGCACCTCTTTTAAAGAAAGTATTCGGGACTGATCGCCCGCCGCCTCAAGCCTCAAACTTTCCGCCAGAAGCCGACGGAGGCGATAGAAAGGCAGATAGTGTTCAGCTTCTAGGCGCTCCCGGCAACAAAGAAACAGATCCAAGGTTTCATTCCACCTGTTCCCCTCAAGCAAGAGTTCACGCAAATCTAAAAGCATGTCCCATGCATGAGCGGGCGTGCAACAAAACAGCTCCTCCACAATGCGAGCAGCATCATGTCGCCAAGACTTCTGCACCGGCGCAGACTGCTTGGACGTGATCATCGCCCCATCATACATTCTTGAGATTAATTCGCAAGAGCGATCGCAGTTTTATCTCACTCTGAGGCCGAGACTGATCGCGCTACGCGGTCAGTGAGTTAGAGATTCTTCAGGAAGCTCTTGAGCATCCACAGCGTCTTTTGATGAACCTGGAGTCGGCCGATAATGAGGTCCTGGGTTTCGAGATCATCGGCAGTGCCGGCCGCTTGACGCAGCGTGTGAGCGTTCCCCACAAGAATTTCATGACACTCGATAAGATGCGCCACGAAGTCCTTCGCGGGAATACTCTCCACGGCTAGCTCCTGAATGCGCGAACCCTTGGCGAGATTCTGAAGTCCGCCGATGGCCAGGGCATCCAGGGCGCGCAAGCGTTCGGCAAGTTCATCAACTGCGCTGAAAAGCTCCTCGGTACTGCGCTTGGAAAGCGACGTGCAGTTGGAAGAAATTTGGACCCTCTACGTTCCAGTGGGCAAGATGGGTTTGCGCCATTAGTGCATAGGAATCAGCCAAAATGGTCTGCAGACCTTCGATCACTTCGTTGGATTTTTGCTTGGTCGCAATTTGTGTGCTCATGCTAGATCGATGCTAGCCTCGTTAGCTGCCTTGCGCAACCCGACATTCTTTTGTTGGCTTTACCCATGGCAAAGACGCTTTGCGATTGGTCACGAAGCAACATTGAAAAGCACCCGGATAAACTCCTGGAGCTGGTTCGAGAACCTCGCTTTTATTGTTGCAAGTGTGCCCGCGTTGCGAACAACCCGAAAGTCCTCTGCAAACCTCGGGCTTTTCCGAACGCTCCGCCGCAGCCCAACGAGACAGCCGAAGAGAGGGGAAACAACCTTTAGCGCCGCAAGAAATCCCTCAAGTGAGGAGTGACGGAACCTATAGAGCCAGATATATAATGAGCCGCTTTTTACCATGCTGTATCTTTTCCTAAGGGACACCCATAACTTGCTTCGGTGGATCGTCATTCTGGCGTGTCTGTGGGCGCTGCTGCGCCTGGTCGGCGGACTTTTCAAACGCTCCAGATGGACGAAGAGAGACCAGTTCGCTGGCCTAGTATTCACGTCCTTTCTCAACGTGCAGGTTCTTCTCGGTCTCATCCTTTACTCACTTAGTCCAATTACCCGCTCGGCACTCCCGAGTTTCGGGGCAGCGATGAAGGACAGTCTGCTCCGTTTCTATGTGGTCGAACACCTTGCCGGAATGTTTCTCGCCGCGGTAATCGCTCAAGTTGGATATTCCCTTTCCAAGCGAGCAACAACGGACCGCGGGCGTTTTCTCAAAGGCGCGATCGCCTACTCAATCTCGGCTTTGCTCATTCTCGTGAGCATCCCATGGCCCTTCATGAAGTACGGCCGTCCGCTTTTTCCATCCTTCGTCGGTTGAGGGACTTGAAGAATCGGAGAGTTGATTCTATCTTGAATCAACCAGGGATTTTACGATGAGGACAAAATGTTTGCTTGTCTCGGTGCTCCTGTTGTTTGCGGCTACTGATTGGAGTGAAGCGGGGCGCCGCGGTTGGAGAGGGGGTCATGGCTGGCATGGCGGCGGCTGGCATGGCGGCGGCTGGCATGGATCTGGCTGGCATGGCCGCCGCGGCTATTGGGGCGGCGGTCCGTATTGGCGAGGCGGATGGGGCTGGGGTCGCGGATGGGGGTGGGGCCCTGGATGGGGCTGGGGCCCATCCTTTGGTGTGGGCTTCGTTGCTCCCCTACCCGCCTATCGCACGGTCTACGTCAGGCGGCCAGCTCCGGTCGTCGCCTATTCGGGTTCCATTCTTTTTCGTGCGCAAGTGCGGCTGACCAGACTTGGCTACTATCCCGGGCCCGTTGATGGCGATTTCGGGCCGAGAACCAGCCGAGCCATTCGGAATTACCAAATAGATAACGGACTACCGGTTACTGGGCGGCTTGACTTTCGCACCCGAGAGAGCCTTGGGGTCTAAGACCTGGCCCAAAGCGGGCGCGGCGCAATTGCGCGGTTAGCGGTTACTGCTTCTCGCGAGGAATTACCCACAAATGCTCGAGACGGCCGTCCCGTAGCACGGTCAACCTAGCCCGGCGCTCGATACCCTCACCCACTAACAGTCGATGGAGGTCGTGCACACCCGTCACGGTATCGTGGTCGAACCAGATAATCATGTCCCCGCGACGCACTCCGGCCTCTTCTGCCGGCGATTTTGGCACAATCTCGTGAACCCGCACACCCGTGCGCTGCGTCAGCTTATGCCGGCGCGCAAGTGGCTCATAGATTGCAGAATCCTGTCCCGCAATACCCAGATGGCCTCGGCGAACACGACCAT
Source organism: uncultured Verrucomicrobiae bacterium (assembly GCA_963744345.1). Taxonomy (GTDB): domain Bacteria; phylum Verrucomicrobiota; class Verrucomicrobiia; order Chthoniobacterales; family Terrimicrobiaceae; genus DASTFP01. The sequence continues at coordinate 280,437 of CAVUTD010000015.1, read as the reverse complement.
CTTTGATTAGCCAACTGGCAACGAACTCAGCGGTTTTGCTGCCGATGGCAAAGCAGATTCCTTGAGCGGCTGCGATGATCGCCGTGTTGACGCCGATAACCTCACCTCGAGTATTGACGAGCGGACCGCCGGAATTTCCGGGATTCAGGGCAGCATCCGTCTGAATAACGTTGTCGATTAGCCGTCCGGTCCTTGAGGGGAATGTCCGTCCTAAGGCGCTAACGATACCGGCAGTGACCGTGTTCTCATAACCCAGAGGATTTCCGATCGCTATGGCGATCTGGCCGACCCGCACACGACCCGAGTCGGCAAAGCGGACGCTGCGCAGCCCTGGCGCATCAATCCTCAGAACGGCAAGATCGCTGTCCGGATCATCCCCCACCAGATGTGCTTTGAGCACACGTGCGTCCGCAGTCTGAACCAAAATGGTCGTAGCGCCGTGCACGACGTGGCTGTTTGTCAGCACGAAACCGTCAGGCGAGAGCACAAAGCCAGAACCGCTTCCCGAAGTGAGCATGCGTCCCTTTCTGTCCAGGAAACTGAGCCTGCACGTGGAGGACTGCAGGGCTGGCCGTCTCGACGGCGCGAATCAGAGCCGCCGAATAAGCATCCAGGAGCTTGTCGTCGGCCTCCGCGGTTAACGGCTCGGAGCGGAGGGGTGGTCCCGGTCTCGTTCTTCGTCATTGATCCACTTAATATCGCATGAAAAATACTAAGCGGGCACATCGAATTCGCAACTGGTCAGCAGCGATCCAGGGCTGCGGTGTTGAGCCACTCCAGAAACTTATCGATCATGGCGATCACCTGTGGAAGAGCAAAAACCTGTACAAAATGGCCGGAGACCGCTACACGGGATATCCAGGCGTGTGGCTGGAGCCTTCTTAAGGTTACTTCATCAAACCGCGGGTGGGAACTACCGATGCAAAGCATGGGCGCGCGACACGCGTTCAGCGCTTTTTTGGCGTCCAAAGTTGGAAATTGTTTGACCAAATCGGCAGCAATATTCTCGGGAAGTGAAAGCATGTCGGCGATGATCGCTTCACTGACGGGTCCATGCTCGTGCGGCAGGAAAAAAGCGTCATTTAAGAAGCGTGGGATTACGGGTTGAAAACCCTTGAATTCGATCTCGGCAAACAGTTGTTCGTATCCAGACCAAGCGGAAGAACTGAGCGGCAAGGCACCATCGAGATTCACCACGCCTGCGACACGCTCCGGCCGCTGACCCGCTGCCAACACACTCAGAACTCCACCCATGCTGTGCCCAACGAGAATCACCTCGGACAGACCGTGATCACTCAGGAAGCCACAAAGGTCTGCCGCGAAAGCCTCGAACGAAGTGGGAGTGTCAGCTAGAGGTGTCTGCCCATGCCCGGGCAGGTCGACGGCGAAAACATGATGCGACTTTGAAAAATGATGGAAGAGTCCCGTCATGTGCTGTCGATTGCAGCACCAGCCGTGCACGAGAACCAGCGGCCTTCCGCCGCTTCGATCTGCCTCATCGCAGGAGAGCATACTCTTTTAGCTGATCTGATCGGGACGAGAAGGAGAATTCATGAGCATTCTTTGCCCTTCATAGGTGCGGAAGCCAAGGTGTCTTTCTTTCTTCTAGAGGTCATGACGACCCGGAGTTGGGCGGTCGCTCGACAGATTTCTCCTATCCCCAGATACTCGCCAAATGACAATCCGATATTTTCTCCTGATCGCCGCGACGATGGGAATGTGGCAGAGCACGGCTATTCCCCAATTCGACGATTCGTCGGATGATACAGACGTGCCGCCGGCTGACTTCGACGTGCCGCCGGGGGGTTCAAACTCCGCTCTTGGGTGCGCTGAGGATTCTGCCGCCGGACTACCAAGCCTTCGTAGTGAAGGTATCGGCAGACGATAGTAATCCCGATCCATCAGAGTGGTATATTCTTGCGTACCGAGGAGGTTCAAAGGGAGGACTCTTCAGCATCACAATCGGCAATGGTGAGATTGTCCAGTTGAAGCCATCGTTAAACCTTGGGGAGTTGTTCAGAAATCCGAACCCGATTGCCGCAGACGGGATAGCGGTCGATTCCCGTGATGCGTTTCAAATTGCCCAGCAGTTGGCAGCTTCCAACGGCAAGGACCTTGGCACGGTGAGCTACGCCTTGCAGCAAACCGGAGAGGAAGCGACTCCCGTCTGGCAGATTTGGTGTTACGATTCGACGGGCCGATACTTTGGCTACCTCGAGATCGCCGCCACCGACGGTCGCGTCATTTCGACCGAGGGTTTGTCAGTCTCTCGCTGATACAGGACCCTCAACGCGGATCAAATGATGTTCAATTAAAACGCGTCGGCAACGAGGGCGTGCCAAAAAATCGCCAAGACTCCAAAATGTCGAGGGCACTTGAGCGATGAGAATCAAGTTCCGGCAGGGCGTTGATGGGGAAGAAAGCGACTTCCGCCACCTCGTGGCTTACCCGCGGTGCGCCACCCTGCAGATCGCAAAGGAAGAAAATCTTATAAACCGCATGAGGATGTGGCGGGTAACCCGCGCGATCACGATCCAGGACGGCGGTGATCAGCCGCGCTTTTACTTCGTAGCCGGTCTCCTCCAGGCACTCCCTTTCAACGTTCTCTGCGGGAGTGAGGTTGACGTCGGCCCATCCGCCCGGAAGAGTCCACTTTCCTGAGGATACCTCCCGAATTAACAGAACCTCGCCACCGCGAAACACTGCGCCACGAACATCCACTTTGGGTGTCGCATAGCCGATCTCTGCGGGCCAATGAAAATCCGCCCGTCCGGCGTGGTGCAAAACTTCGCTCGCTATCTCAAGCAACCGTTGAAAACGCTCTCGGTCGAAAGGATCCACCGAATAGGTGATCCCAGCTTGAGCCATCGATGCCAACTCACGCGATATCTCCAAACTCGTGCGACTCTCCATTCCAGGGATCTTAGCAGTCGACCGAAGTCCCGCGAGGCCGATTTCCTCTTTGGAATGGGAAGCTGCGAGTTGCCAAGACGCGGGTTTGCTGGGTGCAAGGCCTCCTTCTCATGAAGCTGGTTGCGTGGGCGCAATCGGCTCCGCTCGCAACGTGCGTGCTCCATAAAGTTTCATGAATCGCTGCTCGGATTCGGGCGTTCCGATCAAGATAATCTCAACGCCACTCTTGAGAACTGTAGAGGGCTCCGGGTTGATTGTTACTCCTGCCGCAGAACGCAAGGCGACGACGCTGCACCCTGTTTGTGCGGGGATTGCCGCCTCCCCAAGGGTCCTCCCAGCCAAGCTGTCCGGGACGTCGGTCTCGGCCAGATGAAGTCCTTCTGCGATGACAACAACGCCAGCTCTTCGCAAGTAGTTGAAGATCGCAGTCGCCCCCATCGACGCATAAGAGAGAACAAAGTCCGCGCCCGCGCGGTGAAGCGTCGAGACATTTCTCTCCCGTGTCGCTCGGCTGATTATTTGAATATCCGGCCGCAGCCGCCGGCAGTAAATCGTCAGATAGATGTTCATGTCGTCATCGTGAGTCGTTATGACCATAGCTGGCGCATGGTCGATGCCGGCACGTTGAAGAGTGTTGAAGTCGGCGGCGCTGCCCTCGACATAATTCGCGTCGAGAATTCTCGCGGGGTTGCTTTCCACAATTCGGTAGTCGACCTCGTGGTCCTTGAGCGCTCGCGCGAGCGCCCGGCCGACTCGCCCACCGCCGATGATGATTACGAAGCCCTGGCTCACGTGATAAATGCAGAAGAGTTCGTCGTAATGTCGCAGCTGCTGTGCCGAGCCAGCAAAGACCAACACGGAGTTCGCGTCGATGAGAGTTTTTGGCCTCGCAATTTCGAATTGCCCGCGTTTCCAGATTCCCACGACGCTTAATCTCGTGTGCTTGCGAAGATTGCTTTCCGCGAGCGTTTTCCCCACGAGTGGAGTTCCAGCCGCCGTCGCTTCCGCAATCAACAACTCCCCAAATTCCCCGATAACATGCGTTCGCGCGTCGACCCCGATGATTCTGCGCGCAAGCGCTTGCCCCATCATTTCACCGAGCTCAATCACCAGAGAGCTTCCCGCCAGCTCGAGAATGTCGACCGACTCCTTCCAGTTGGCCGTAGTAATGATTGGAACGGTCTGACTCATCTCCCGCACGGTGAAAGCGACATTGGTGTTCGCCATATCATTGCCGGTTGCAGCCACCAGGGCTGCACGTTCCGCTCGGACCAATCGATAAGTCTCAGGGCGATCGATTTCCCCCAGGACGACTTGAAACCCGTGATCATGAAGCCGAAGTGCCTCTTCAAGATCCCCAACTAACAAAGCATAGGGGAAACCATAATGCGTAAGCTTTTGCATGAGGGCATTTGAAACGGCGTCGAGGTTCGTGAGAATGACGTGGCCGTGGGTCGATCGCGGCAATTGCCGGGGCGCCCTCGCCTCCGCCTGCGCCTTCATCCACGGCGCGTAAAAAAATTCAATAAACGTGAACGGCAGGAGGATAAGTAAGAAGACCATCCCGGAGAGGAGCACAAGGATGGAGAAGGCGCGACCAACGTCGCTAGTGAACGTGATGTCTCCAAAGCCCAATGTCGACATCACGGTAAGAGTCCAGTACACTCCCGTTATCCAACTGTGCTCTCGCCCCTCGTATACCATGACTATATGGAAAAGGATGCTGTAGGCGACGACCAAGAGCACCAAGATGATTAAGAAGCGCAGCAAGAGCCGAATGTTGCGGCGACTTGTCGCGGACTTGAGAAAGAAAGTGAGCTGAGAGGTGAGGAACTTCACGCGCGACGGCTCCAGTGCCTTGATGATCCCATAGACCCCCTGTGTCACGGCAATTCCGCGACAAAAAAGTTTATCGCCGGGATGCCTGAATACCTGGCTCTTGCACTTTACCTCACTGCTTAGTTTTCGACAGACTAAGCCTCAAATTTGGAGAAATGGCGGGAACCTTCATCTCCGAACAGGCTGCACCAACGTAGTTGCATTCTGAATTCAGCAGACGGTCTGCAATCTCAAGCCGTGGTCGCTTATTTGGGACCTGTTTCAGAACTGGTGCGCTTGATCAAGTCGGCCCGCGATAACGAGCTCCTGGGTAGCGCGGCAGCTATCTCTCTCCGAAATTATATGCGTGCGTCCATTTGGATGCCCCAGCGCCTTGATACACTCCAAAATTGCAGTCGTCGAGGAAACCTTATGGAGCGATTCAGATATTTCATGAGAACCTCGCCACCTCCAGAGATATCCGTGTCGCAGTGGTGGACGCGAGGAAGCAAGCCGTTTCTGCATTACCCTTGATCATCGGACTTCTTCCCTTTGCCCTCGCCTTTTTGTTCTCCTCCGCCCTTGTGGCCGCCACCTCTTTGGCCCGCTCCGCTATCTCCGCCGCCCTTTTGGCCACCGCCAGCTTGTTGTCCCCCTCGATCTGCTTTGCTTCTTTGGCCGCCACCCTGCTGTGCTTCTTGACCTTCGCTGCGCTTGCGACCGCCACCGCCACCTTGCTGTGCTCCGTTACGTTTGCCACTGCCACCACCCTGCTGTGCTTGCTGACCTTCGCTGTGTTTGCGACCGCCACCACCCTGCTGTGCTTGCTGACCTTCGCTGCGTTTGCGACCGCCGCCACCCTGTTGTGCTTGCTGACCTCCGCCGCCACCGGCACCCTGTTGTGCTTGGCCCCCTCCTCCGTGCCGCTTATCGCCGCCGCGGTTCGCTTGGCGCTCATTCTTACTGGGCGTGGAGTCGTCTGACCTGGGTCTTTCTGGCCTAAGTTCTTGCGGAACAGTCTGTGACTGGCCGCGCCCTCTCTCGGATTGATCGATAGTGGCAGGGACCGAGCTCGAGTTGGCATCTTCTGAAGAACGGTTGGATCCCCGCGAGCGAGCATTTCTTCTTTGCGGCGACTGTTCGTCTGCTGAAGGAGATTCGGCATCTCGGCGCAGTCTGGCGTTTGATCGGCCGCGTTGACTGTCTTCTTCCACGCTCCCGGGCGGCGGCAACGGCGCCGGCGGTGGAATCGCGTTCGATGGAGTGTTTTGTTGATTCTGTCTTCTTCTCTCTCGCGCTTCTCGATCCTTTCTATTTCGCCGCTCCGTCTGATCAGTCTGTGGCAGAACTGAATTAGGATCGCGAACGTCGTTTGGTAAATCGCGCGGCGCGTCTGGCGTATCCGACGCTGAACGACGTGCAGCGCGGCGACGCCGATCGTCGCCGGGGTGCACCCTGGTTCGGCAAGGATGGTCTTGCGACGGGAGCCACACTTCGAGACGCCTCATCGGCACCCCGTCTTTGGATATTGCGGTTCGCGGTGGTGCGGGCATTGTGCTGGCGTTGCCATTGCTCGCGGCGAACCCTCGCGCTAGGCTCCCAGACTCGCGCACTGCCTGGGGAAATATTTACCACACCAATAATCTGGTCGCCCCCACGACCTCGATCTCGATCCGGTCTCCAGCCGGGGTCTCGTTGATCACCGCGATCTCCATTCCAATCTCCCCTCCAGCCGGGGCCTCGCTCATGTGTCCATCCCGGCTTCCAATCCCCTCGGTACAATCTCCGGCGAGGCCAGTCACAGTCGAAATTCAGCCAGGGTCCTACGGCGAGACCCACCCCAAAAGCTAACGCGGGTCCGGCGTAATCGTCGTAACGTTCAACGTAGATGACTTCAGGATCGTATTGAGGCACGTAGATAAACTCGGGCTGTGCTGGAACAATGCGGATGCAGTTTTCCTCCTCCACAATCTTCTGTTCCGGACTATCGACAAGGTTGCCTGCCGCTTTTGCCTGGGCTCTCAGCTGCTGAATGGTGTTCATCACATCATCTGGTTGGTTTAGGAAAGCGTCCCCAACCTGGGCCGTCCATTCCAGGTTCTGGTCCATCCACTTGACGATGTCCGGGTATTGAACCAAAGACTTGACACTCTCGTCCCACGGCTGATTGGCGGCCTGCGCCGGATCTCCGCTGGAAGCAAGAAAGCGCGCGGCGAGAACCAAGTCGGAGGGCACAGTTGATGCAGGCAAGATCAAGGCGATGAGAGCATCTGGATAAAGGGCAATCGGAGCCAGTAATTGATTAAGTGACTCTTGTGGCAGCAGCACCGGAGCATTTTCCGATACTGGCGGTGGCGGCTGGGGTGGTTCTTGCGCCCGCAGAAAGCCCGCAAAAACAGCACACCCCAGCAAAATCGTCACCCCAAATTTTCCAACCGCTTCTTGCCGAAACGTCACCGCGAACATCTTCATATACCCTACTCTTCAAACGGATCAGCGCTACGGGTATTCACCCGGAAGCAGCTATCAGGGTTCTAACGGGTTAAAAGGGCATGTGCCCGTGCTACTTCAGAAAGGCGGCGGCGAGAAACCAAACAATCATTAAGACGCCAATTGCGAATTTGCCCACCAGTCCCGCGGTTGTTCCCAAGACGGCACCCCATGAGGAGCGTCCGGCAGGAAGCAGACCTTTGCCGCCGAGCAATTCTCCTGCGAGAGCGCCAAGGAGCGGGCCCACAAAGATCCCAATTAATCCAAAAAACAATCCGACAATGGCGCCGACGATTCCACCGATTGCGCCCCACCGCGTCGCCCCAAACCACTTCGCGCCAAGGGAACCACTCAAGATATCTAAGACCTGCGCGGTGATCATCATCAACGTTAGGACAATGAGCGTAGGCCAGCCAACCGACTGCAGCGCAAAATGATTTACCACGGCGCCGCAGAGGATGAGGATCGTTCCAGGCACCAACGGGATAACCGTGCCGAGGAGACCAGCAAGCATCAGTGCCAGCGTCACGAACCACCAGAGAGCTTCCACTGTCCTTTACTCGGTGATTGGGGTCGGAACGTCGAGCAGTAATCACCCCCTTTCAAGGTGGCTCGCTGGCGCCTCCACTTTTCAAGGGCCGCTGGCAAGAGCGTGCAAGGGTGTCGTGCCGCGTCAAGACACGCGTGTGACGGACCGCGATAACGATCTACAGAGTAAAATCATGAAAACCATCCTTTCTTTGGCGATGCTGTGTATCGTTTTGACGACCTCGGGCTGCTTTGTCTACGAGCGGCGCACTGTGCCGAGCCGCGTGGTGGTGCAGGAGCCAGCAGTCAGTCCGGCCCCCCACCACAAATTGTCACCGTGTTGCCAGCGGGATACCGCACGCGCGTTTATCAAGGCGCGACCTACTATGATTACGGCGGCGTCTACTACCGGAGCTATCCGAGCGGAGGATACGAAGTCGTTGAGCGTCCTTATTAAGGCAGTTGTTTGAGAGGCACTGGCTCACTTAGCTGCCGGTTTTCTGGGAGTCAGATCCAATTCTTAGCTTGGCGGCGGCGCGCATCACCGCGTGTGCTCGAGCCTCGAGGACCTCTCGCAGGTGAGCGCGTGCAAGCGCCACGATGTGGGCCGGGGCGGATTGCGGAGAACCGCTGTTGTAGGGAGGTTCTGGCGCATACTGCATATACAGCTGAATGCTTTGCGCAACATCATCGCCGCGCAAGATCGCCGCTACGCGAAGCGCCGCATCAATGCCGGAAGTAACGCCGGCCGCGCTGATCATTGACCCATCCTGAACCACGCGTGCATCCACCGGGATCGCCCCAAAGAAGGAGAGCAGATCGTGAGACGCCCAGTGGCTGGTGGCGCGCTTTCCTTGGAGCAGGCCTGCCGCCCCACAAATCAGCGCACCAGTGCAAACCGACAGGACGATTTTCGAACTGGCCGCTTTTCTTCGCACAAATTCAAGCACTTCTTCGTCCTCCATCATGACATTGACGCCAGTTCCTCCGGGCACAACTAAGACGTCGACCTGCGGCGACTGCGTCAAAGTCAGGGAAGGCGTAAGGAGAAGTCCCATAATATCGCGAACGGGTTCTTTCTTCTTTGCGATCAGGTGAAATGAAGAGTTTGGCAAGCGGCTAAGGACCTCAAACGGACCGGTGATATCCGCCTGATCCATTTTTTCAAAAATCAGCCCGCCTATGGTTAGGACTTCGTCCGGCGATATTGCGCTCACACCTATGGGAAATGAATGACCGAATGCTTAGCTTCTATCGACGCTATATTTTCCAGCTCCGATGAAGATGAGGCTAAAGAAGAGAACGAGCATCTCGGTAGGTCGGGACCATTCAATAAATTGGGGACTTGTCTTATAGAGGAGTGCTGTCGCCACGGCGAAATTGAAAGTCATGAGTATCGTCACCGGGCGGAAACAGAAGCCGAGCACAATCAGCACCCCGCCTAATGTCTCCACCATCGCCGATGAGAAGCCCCAGAACGCAGGAAAGAAGTTGACTCCGAGCGCGCCCATCGCTTTGCCCAATTTCTCCCACTGGTGAATGCCTCCCGCGAGTTTGGGCCAGCCATGAAATACCATCATTGTTCCGATACCAAGACGCAAAATCAGTAGCCCGATATCTCGATACTGGGAAAGCCACGTCAAAATCATGGAGAAGTGATAGGGGACGACGATATCGTGGCAAGCGGAAACCCGAGGAGCTCGCCGGAGGATCAGAGGGAACTGATTGTGGAGAGGTAAGCATGCCTTCCTTGTTGCCGGAGGACTTGACGGCCATCGAGGATATGGTAGGGTCCGCGTTCCTGCGGGTTTCAAGATCAGCGCTCGACCATCTGAGCTATGGAAGGTGGGCGCCGCAGGAGAGGTGCCATCTTTTCCGCTCCGGCGTAATAGCCTCGGGATGATAGCCCCGTCCGGTGAGAGTCCGGGGGGGCGGAAAAGATGGCATATTCAGGAACGGAACAAGAGTGATGGGCCTTCGGCCGTCGTTTGGGCTGCCCATGAAGCTCGTTGGAGACGCCAAGAAATGAATTTGCCAAATGGTCAGCGGTATTGGATGAATGCGGCTCGTGGTCTTATTCAAGCGGCTCCCAAAGCTTCGATGGATACCACCGGAGAAGGAGGAAATACTTTCGGTAGCAGAGCAGAAGAGCTATCCGGATCTCGCGGCTGACTTCGCAGTACTCGAGAAGGAATTGATGCCTTACTTTCGCAAGTTCGACGTCAACGCTCTCCGTCTCCAGAACCAATTTCGGCTGCACCAGCTAACCCTCATTGTGGGCGGCGCGCTCGCAACGATTCTTGGGGCACTTCACGCGACTCTCGAAGCTGGGATCGCTTCCTGGATCGCGATGAGCGAAGCGCTGCTAGCCGCCATCCTTTCGGGAGTGGCGTTCCGCGCACAAACCGCGCGCGCGCAGGAACGGTACGCCACAGAGCGGCTGAAGGCAGAAAAGCTTCGATCCGAGTATTTCCTTTTTTTGGGCCGGGTGGGCAGCTATGCAAACGAGGAGCAGCGCTTGCCGCAGCTGATCCGGCATATCGGCGCAGTTCAGACTGGAGAATCGAAGTGACAGAGCACGAGAGGCAATTTGTGGAGCTTTACCGCAAGTATCGATTTGATGATCAGCGGGGTTTCTATGATCGCTGCCGGAGCGAATTCGAGGCGGCGCGCGACGAGTCCGGCCGGTTTATTTCATTATTCATGATCTTAACCGGAGTAGTCTCGGCATTAGCTTCAGTGCCAAATCTCGGCGGACTGGGCTGGCTCTGGTCAGTTCTGGCGATTGTTTTCCCAGCCACGGCGAGCGCCCTGACCGCGTTTACCAACCTCTATGCGTTCGAGCGGCAGGGCAAGATTTATGCCGACGCGGCGAACTCTTTAATTTTCGCCCGTGCCGATGCTCCCGAGTTGCAGCAGCCGATGGAAGACGCCCTTTCGCATGAAGCAATCAGCGCGCACGTTCTCCAGGTGGAACAGATCCTGCTCGCTGAACAAGCGCAATGGGGTCAGTTGATCGGGGAGATTAAGCCTTCGCTTTCGTCGGAGTCCAAGGCCTAAGTGATAGCACCACCAGCAATGAAGAGCGCTCCTGTTGTAAGCCTTCCTCTTAGTTGTTCGAAAGTGCATCACGGCTCGAATGCGGCGCCGGCAGGAATCGCCAGGAATGAGATAAGCTCAGCAATCGATGTTTAGACCGGCGTCCGGCAGCGGCGAGTGCATTTCAGCATCTGTGAAAGGTTCGTGTCAGCTGCAGCGGCATTAGCGTTGGTTTTTAGTTTCGCTGAGGAGGAGTAGGTTGGTGGATGTTAATAAGGCAATCCTTCTGGTCATTGTCACAGTGATAGCGAGCGAGCTTTGCACAGATCGACCCCGTGAACTTTGAAGTACAGTTGTGGTTTCACGGGGATTTGGCGGACGTCTTCGTTGCGCCGCGCTTGCGCAGGAAACTTCCGGTTGTTCGCGAACTGCGCGAGAAGACAGCTGTCAAGGACATTATCGAGGCTTGCGGGGTTCCACATCCTGAGGTCGATCTCATCGTGGCCACGTCCGAAAAGGGTTCTATTTCCGTTGATTTCCGCTGGCAGGTTGAGGCTCCTCTCCGCCTCGACGTTTACGGGTATTCTATCGCTTCGAATATTCTTCCGTCTGCTCCTAGGTTGCAGACTCGGCGCTTCCATCGCTTTGTCGCTGACGGGCATTTGGGCAAATTGGCGCGTAACCTTCGTCTTTTGGGATTTGACACGTTTTACATACAAGAAGCCGAAGATCGATTCCTGCTGCAGATTATGGAAGCTGACAACCGTGCTCTGCTTACGCGCGATCGGCGACTCCTGATGCATGCCGGCGTAAGGCATGGATTTTGTCCGCGCTCGGCCCACCCCGCAGATCAGACGAGCGAGGTCCTCAACCGCTTTGGCTTGCGAGATTCACCAGGTCTCATCCTCCCATTTATTCGGTGCCTTGAGTGTAATGGATTGCTCAAGAGTGTTCCTAAGGCAGAGGTGCTGGACCAATTAGCGGATGAGCCGCTTACCTTGCGGTACTATAATGACTATAGGATGTGCTCGGCATGCGGTCGTATTTACTGGCGCGGAACTCACTTCGACAAACTTGCGCGACGGGTAGCCAGATTGGTCACTTCTTGACAGCAAGGGACTTCGATCTCGTGCTTGGTCGAAGAACTACATCTAAGAGCGGACGTTCGCGAAATAGAGGGTGGGAAGTTTCATTCGCCTGCATTTAGACCCGCGGCTATGACAGTGGAAGCATGGCAACCACCCGCAGTTCGCCGCCTCGCGTCTATCTCGCAGGTCCAGACGTTTTTTTTCCGCAAGCGCTCAACCTCGGCCGCAATCGAAAAGCAGTTCTCGCCGGTCTCGGCATGGAGGGAGTGTTCCCTCTCGATGAGCAGCCCGCGGGTGAAGCTCTCTTAAGAAACGCGCACTCGATTTTCGAGGCGAATCGCCAACTTATCGATTCGTGCCAGGCAGTCTTGGCCAATGTTACTCCATTCCGTGGCCCATCGGCAGATATCGGAACGGTGTGGGAGATAGGTTATGCGTGCGGTCAAAGGAAACCCGTAGTGGCGTACTCCCACGATTTGTCCATTTATCGGGAGAAAGTGTTTCGGCACGGTTGGTCCCTCAATCTTAATGAGCCACGTGATTCAGAGGGGAATGAGATCGAGAATTTCGAAGGAATCGATAACCTTATGCTCACCGAGTCAGTCGTCGCCATTTGCGCCCGGTTTGAAGACGCTGCGATCGCCCTCAAGCGAGTTTTCGCTCGAGTCAGCGAGAGCAAGCATTGACAATTGCGGGCAGCGCTCGGTAAGCTCTCCAACTCTCACCTCGGTCCCCCAAGGAGGAACAAAAAAATGCGTATATTTTCTCAAGGAGCAGTGGCTGCTGCGGTCGTTTTGGCAAGTGTGGTCATCAGCGGAGGGGCTGGAGGGGCGGAGCCGGAGATCGCGGTGGTGGTCAAGATAGGGGGCATCCCGTGGTTTACGGCGATGGAGAAAGGGATCAAGGAAGCGGGCAAGGAGCAGAAGGTGAAGGCGTATATGGTGGGGCCGACGACGGCGGATCCGGCCCAGCAGGTGCGCGCGGTGGAGGACCTGATCGCCAAAAAGGTGAGTGCCATTGGAGTGGTGCCCAATGATGCCAAGGCGCTGGAGCCGGTTTTTGAGCGGGCGAAGGCGGCGGGGATTCCGGTGATCACCCATGAGTCGCCCGAACAGGTGGGCAACGTGTGGGACATTGAGATGATCGACAACCAGGAGTTTGGCGAGCGGCACATGAAGGACCTTGCCAAGCTGATGGGCGAGGAAGGCGAATATATCGTGTATGTGGGGGGCTTGACGGTGCCTTTGCATAATTCCTGGGCGGACGCAGCCATCGCCTATCAGAAGGAGCACTATCCGAAGATGAAGCTGGTGGCCGACCGCTACGGGGTGGCCGAGAGCGTGGATGACAGCTACAAGACGGCGCAGGATGCGATGCTGGCCCATCCCAACCTGAAGGGGATTTTGACCTTTGGCAGTCAGGGGCCCATTGGGGCGGGGCGGGCGCTCAAGGAGCGAGGCAAGGCGGACAAGATCGTGCTGGTGGGGGCATGTTCGCCGACGCAGGGCAAGAAATTGGTCAAGGAAGGGGTGATCCGGGTGGGTTACATTTGGAGTCCGCCGGAGGCGGGCAAGGCGATCGTGACGGTGGCCAAGATGGTGTTGGAGGGCAAGCCGATCACCGATGGGATGGAGATCCCCGGATTGGGCAAGGTGAGCGTGGATCCCGAGAAGCGGGTCATTCGAGCGATCAAGGTGCTGGCCATCGACAAGAACACGGTGGACGAGCTCTCCGCGCTGGGGCTCTAAGGCTCTTTGGCCTCGAAGTCTTCGAAAGCTGCCGAGGAAAGCCCAGACGAACAGGTATGAGCTCCTCGACGAACAGTGCGGACGCCGCGCCGGGCAGTTCAGACTTCATCGAGATGCGGGGGATCAGCAAGCGCTTTGGCGGGGTGCGGGCCTTACAGGAGGTTAACTTCTCGATTTATTCGGCGGAGATCCACAGTTTGGCCGGGGAGAATGGGTGTGGCAAGAGCACGCTGATCAAGGTGCTTTCGGGGGTGCACATGCCTGATGAAGGGGAGATCATTTTGGAAGGCAAGAGCCACAGCCACTTAACCCCGGATGCGTCGCAGCGCTTTGGGGTGCAGATCATTTATCAAGATCTCTCGTTGTTTCCGAACCTGACGGTGGCCGAGAACATCGCCTTTCGGCATCATGTGGAGAGGCCGGTGCGGCTGGCCAACAGGAAGGTGATGCGCGAGCAAGCCCAGGGGGTGATGGATCGGCTCAAGGTGTCGCTGCCGTTGGATGAACTAGTTGGGAAGCTCCCGATTGCCACGCGGCAACTGGTGGCGATATGCCGGGCGCTGGCGGCGCAGGCGCGCCTGGTGGTGATGGACGAGCCGACGGCTTCCTTGAGTCATCAGGAAGTGGAGGGCCTTTTAGGGGTGGTGCATGAGTTGAAGCGCCAGAAGATAGCGAGCGTATTTGTCAGTCACCGGCTGGACGAGGTGATGGATATAGCCGAGCGGGTGACGGTGATGAGGGACGGGCGCAATTTTGGGACCTATGCGGTGAGCGAACTTGATCGGCGGCGCTTGGGGGAGCTCATTACCGGGCAGTCCTTTGAGAGCAGCGTGAAGGCGCCCTATGCCGGGAAGGGTGCGGCGGCGCTGGAGGTGCGCGATTTGACAGTCCAGGGCCAATACGCGGGGGTGAGCTTGGAGATAAGGCCCGGGGAGATTCTGGGGCTGACGGGGCGGATGGGCTCGGGGCGCACGGAGCTGGCGCTTTCGCTCTTTGGGATGAACCCACCGGATAGCGGGGAGATTCGGGTGAGTGGCAAAGCGGTGAAGTTGCAGACCAACCGGGACGCCATCGGCCACGGCATTGCCTATGTTTCCGAAGACCGGCTCTCGCTGGGCTTGGTGATGCCGCAGAGCATCGCGGACAACACGGTGGTTTCGGTGTTAAAGAGATTAACCGGGCGGCTGGGGCTGATCGAGGGGGCGCGCCGTGCGCAAACCATCGAGCGCTGGATTTTTCGCGAACTGCGGGTGAAGACCAAGACGGCGGACCGGCCGGTGCAACAACTTTCCGGGGGCAACCAGCAGCGGGTGGTGCTGGCCAAGTGGCTGGCGACCGAGCCGCGGGTCTTGATTTTGGATTCGCCGACGGTGGGGGTCGATATTGGCGCGAAGGCGGGGATCTTTCAGATTGTGGACACGCTGGCGGCCCGTGGGCTGGCCATCTTGCTCATCTCCGATGAGGCCGATGAGATTTTGCATCAAAGCCACCGCATCCTGGTGATGCGGGAGGGGAAGATCGTTGGGACCTACGATCCGCAGGCCATCAGTGAGAAAGCGCTGCGGGAAGCCATTTATGCCTGAGGGAGGATCATTTTTCAAGGAAGCCTTTCGGCGCCACGAAGTGCAGATTGCCAGCATCGTGGTGGTGATGGCGGTGCTATTTTCCCTTTTATCGCCGGCCTTTGCCTCGGGGAGCAACCTGATTACGCTCTTGGAGAGCTACTCGGTGATGGCGATCATGGCGGCGGGGTTGCTGGTGGTGCTCATCTCCGGGGGGATCGACATCTCCTTTGCGGCCATTGCGGCGGTGAGTCAATATGTGGTGGCGACCATTTTGGTGCAGTGGGGAGGCAATTGGGCGGTGGCCTTTGCGCTGGCGGTGCTCTTTGGAGGGCTCCTTGGGGTGGTCAACGCCTTGCTGATCCATTACCTGCAAGCGCTCTCGGTGATCGTGACCATTTCGACGATGACCTTCTACTTTGCGATTCTGATGTTTGTGACCGATGGGAGATCGATCTACGATTTACCGGATTGGTTTACGGCGACGATCGCCCCCTTGGGGATACCCTTTCCGGTGATGGTGGCGGGGGTGGTGCTGGTGCTCACGGCGCTTCTGCTCAAGGGGCTCTCCCTTGGGCGGCAGATTTATGGGATGGGAGGCAACCTGGAAGGGGCCAAGCGCATGGGGTGCAACCTGGTGGGCCTGCAGTGCTTTGTCTACGGCTACTCGGGAGTGACGGCGGGGATAGCGGGCTTGGTGCAGGCGCATCGGGTGGAGGAAGTGGTGCCCAATGCGCTCATTGGGCGAGAGCTCGACGTGTTGGCGGCGGTGGTTTTAGGTGGGGCCAGCCTGCAGGGGGGTATTGGCACGGTCACGGGGACGATATTGGGCATTGTGTTGCTGGCCATCCTGCAAAATGGGCTCACCCTGATGGGAGTCTCCTCCTATTCCTTTGGGTTTGTGACCGGGATCATCATCCTGGTGAGTGTGAGTGCGACGGCCTTTGCGGCCAAGCGCCAGCAGAAGAGGACCATTGGCAATGTCGCCTGAAGCTGCCACAGCTGCGCCGGCGCCCGCCAGGAGGAGAGCCTCTTGGGGGGAACTGCTTGGGAGAGATCCCACCGTGACGATGCTGGCGGGCTTTCTTGTGCTGGCGGTGCTCGGCTTTAGTGCGCTGGCGCCGGCGCGCTTTCTCTCCGGGGAGAGCTTGCGAGCGATGGCCTTTCAGATGCCTGAGCTGGGGATTTTGGCTCTGGCGATGATGATTCCGTTGATGAGCGGGGGGCTCAACCTGGCGGTGATTGCGACGGCGAATTTATCGGCGCTGGTGATGGCGGCCATTTTGACCAAGATGCTGGGGCCGGAGAGCGCTCCGCAAGCGGTGGCCGGAGTGATTGGCCTGGCCCTGATGGGAGGGCTGCTGACCGCGCTGCTCATTGGCTTGCTCACCGGGGTGATCGTGGCGTTTTTGGGGGTGCACCCCATCCTGGTGACCTTGGGGACGATGACCGCGGTCAAGGGTATTGCCGTCTATGCCACCAGCGGAGGGGTTATTGGGGGCTTTCCCCCGGCGCTGCTCTACCTGGGCAACGGGACCTTGCTGGGCTTTCCGGTGCCGATGATCCTCTTTATCCTCTGTGCCATTGTGGTGGCCATCATCATGAGCCATTCCCCCTTTGGGGTGGCCGTGCGCATGATCGGCTCCAACGAGAAGGCCACCCGCTATTCGGGCGTGGCCACCGAGTGGATGCTGGTGGGCGTCTATGTTCTCTCCAGCGTGCTGTGCTGGGTGGCGGCCGCCGTGATGATGGCGCGCTTTAACTCCGCGCGCGCCGGCTATGCCGAGTCCTATCTGCTCATCACCATTTTGGCCGCCGTTCTGGGCGGGGTCGATCCCAACGGGGGCTTTGGCAAGGTCTTGGGCCTCTTCCTCTCCCTGATTTTACTCCAGGTCATCTCCACCGGCTTCAACCTGCTCGGCTTCAGCCCCCATCTGACCCAGGCCATCTGGGGCGCCACCATGATCGTGGCCATCGCCCTCGCCCTGCTCCGCGACAAATGGATCGCCCGCCTCTGGCTGAAAACCTCGTGAAGCACCGAAGTTGAGATAAACAAACACTTTTACCTCTAATATCAAAGGAATTAACGGCTAATTTTATGGCTAAGTATGACCACTCCCTTCGTTCGATCAGGGACTTAGCGACTCCCCTCACTTCGCAACGAGTTCCGGAGTTCTTGAATTCTGCCAACCTTAATCTTCCATGAGCTCCCTGCTGGGTGTCGATCTCGGAACTTCAAGCGTGAAAGTTGTCGTCTCCACGCTCGAGGGTGCAATCGAAGGAATCGGCACAGCAGAGTACCCCATTCTCACCCCCGCGCCCGACTACGCTGAACAAGATCCGGAAGACTGGTGGCGAGGGGCGGCAAGCGCCGTGCGGCAAGCTGTGCAAGAGGCAGGCAAACCAGAAGTTCTGGGGATCGGCTTCTCAGGACAGATGCATGGGTTTGTGGCAATCGGGAGAGAACAAAAGCCGCTGCGGCCAGCTATCATCTGGGCGGATCAACGCAGCGCATCCTTGTTGTCCGAGATCCGGGAGCGAGTCGGAACCGACTTGTTGGCCACGACCTGTGGCACCGCTCCCGCAGCCGGGTTCTTGATTTCCTCACTGCTCTGGTTGCAAAAGCAAGAACCCGCCACGCTCGATCGAACGGAGGCATTACTCATGCCCAAAGATTATCTCCGCTTGAAAATGACCGGCGAAATCGGCACCGATGCAAGCGACGCAGCGGCCAGCGGGATCTTCAACGTCCGAGAGCGGGTTTGGGCCGATGCAGTGATCGAGCGGCTGCAGTTTCCCAGGTCGATCTTCCCCGAGGTGCATCCTTCTGAGCAGATCATCGGTTCGCTAAGCCGCAGTGCGGCCAATGACCTCGGCCTAGCGCCGGGAATTCCTATATCGGTTGGATGCGCCGATCAGCCCGCACAGGCAGTTGGCAACGGGCTTATTGATCCTCCGCTTGGCTCAGTGACCATCGGTACAGGCGGCCAGGCTTTCGCGCCCCTGGCGGCCCCCTTGATGGATCGCGAATTGAGGTTACATACCTTCTGCCACGCTCCCGAGGCGAGATGGTATCTCTTGGGCGCGATGCTCTCGGCGGGGATGGCCCTGCGCTGGTTGCGGACGACCCTCGGCAGCGAGCGCTGGTCGTATGCAGAAATGGATAAGATCGCGGCTGCGGTCCCGCCAGGATCAGAAGGATTAGTCTTCCTCCCCTATCTCGTCGGTGAACGCTCGCCCTTAATGGATCCAAGAGCCAAAGGAAGCTTTGTCGGATTGACATTACGGCACGGCCCGGGTCACATGGTCCGGGCCCTCCTGGAAGGAGTCGCTTTTTCCCTCCGCCAGATCATCGACGCCATGGAGGAATGCGGTGCTCAATTGAGCCGCTTGGTGGCCTCCGGCAATGGCTTGGCCAGTCCACTATGGCGGCAAATGTTGGCAGATGTGCTGAACAGGCCGCTTTATCAAGGCAAGGACAAACATGCCGCGGAGCGGGCCGGCGTTGGCGCGGCCCTCATTTCCGCTATTGGAATTGGACGTATCGACGGCTATAATGAAGCAAAGCGATTCGCTCCCACCTTTGACGCGCTCACGGCGCCAAATCCGCAAAGCGTCAATTCCTACGAATCTTCCTACCGACGCTTTCTCGACCTTTATCCGCGGCTGAAAAGCTGGTTTCCATTGGAAGCGTCCATGCGCGCGGGAGGAGCTTCGACGTAAGAACATCTGGCGCTCCTAGAGACAGGAAGAAGTTCGATGCTTGCGGGTTCTCCCGAGACAATCCAGCAAGAGAACGGCCGTTCTCGAGGGAGCGGCTCATAAGTCCACTCTAGAAAAGAAGCTGCAAATTTGTGCTAGTTATTGGCGCGATCGTGCAGGCACGCCGCCAGCTATTCTTATATCGTGGTTAGCGATGGCCGATATCAATTTGTATATATCAAGCGGCACTTTTGTCATTTGCCGAAAAAACGCCTCCGACGTAGCAGTTCTCATCACGCCATCTCCGAACAGGAGACTACGCATCACTAACTAACAAAAAGTGCAAGCCCCTCCACTGTTACAACTCAGAAACATTACCAAATCGTTCCAGGCTGTACGTGCGCTCAGGGGCGTTTCATTTGATCTTTGGCCGGGCGAAGTCCACGCGCTGCTCGGCGAAAACGGCGCAGGAAAATCAACGCTGATCAAAGTTATCACCGGCGCTCACCGGCCCGATGGCGGCACGATCGAGATCGAAGGAAAGGCCATTACGCGTCTCGATCCCTCTTCCGCGAAAGCGATGGGAATCGCGGCCATTTACCAGCAGCCAGCGCTCTTTCCGGATCTCACCGTGACCGAAAACGTAGCCCTGGGCCTTGAAACTCCATCAGTTAAGAGCCGTATCCGCTGGGCGGAGCGCCGGAGCCGTGCGCAAGACTTGCTGAAGCGAATTGGCGCGCAAATTGACGCGGACACCGAGGTCCGAAAGCTCTCCATGCCCGAACAACAGCTGGTCGAAATCGCACGCTCGCTTGGAGCTGGAGCGCGGATTCTGATCATGGACGAGCCGACAGCTTCACTTACGCAAAAGGAAGTGCATCTCCTCTACGCAGTCGTGCGGGACCTGCGGGCGCATGGCGTCGGAGTAATCTACATATCGCACCGCATGGAAGAAATCTTCGCGCTGGCCGATCGCGTGACTGTTTTGCGGGATGGCGAGAGCGTCGGCACGCAGGACACGAAGGGGATGAACGAGTCTACGCTCATCAAATTGATGGTCGGCAGGGAGGTTTCAACCCTTTATCCTCCCTCGGAGACATCCCCCGCCGAGGCGGTTCTTTCCTTACGGGGTATCGGTTGCAAGTCTTCGGGCGTTCACGACGTGAACATCGATTTGCGCGCCGGCGAGGTGGTGGGTTTCGCCGGGATAGTGGGCGCGGGCCGCACTGAGCTGGCGCGCGTACTCTTTGGCATCACGCCTGCGGACGCGGGAACAATCTCCCTACGGGGCAGGAACGTTTCCATTCAGTCTCCCCGGGAGGCCGTCGAACACGGGATCGGCTACGTTCCTGAAGACCGGCGGCGTCATGGCGTGATTCTCGAAATGCCGATTGCCTCGAACATCACCATGAGTATTCATCCGACATTCTTTCCGGGGAACTGGTTGCGTTTCGGGGCGGAACGCGAACTGGCAAATCGCTTTATCGGCGATCTCGCGGTGAAGACGCCATCTGCGGAGGTCGCCGGCGGCGCACTGTCCGGCGGTAACCAGCAAAAGGTCTCGCTAGCACGCTGGTTAGCCACAAAGCCGAAGGTGCTGATTCTCGATGAACCGACCCAGGGCGTGGACGTGGGAGCGAAATCTGAAATTCATAGAATTATTCGGCGCCTCACCAAAGAGGGTTTGGCAGTAATGATGATTTCCTCCGATTTAGCCGAAGTCTTGGGCATGAGCGATCGGATCGCCGTGATGCACGGCGGGACCATTGTCCGCGAGTTCCCCGGGGCGGACGCGAACGCTCAGGATGTCATGGCTGCGGCGCTCGGTCAGCGAACATCAACGAGCGGAAACGGAGCTCCGAAATGAGACCCAGGCGAAACGAGGCGAAGCTCGTCGGCAGATCGTAGAAGAATGAAACGTTATTTTCGAGAGTGGTCCGTCTTCTTTGCGTTCCTCGCCGTCCTCCTGATTCTCGCGTTGCGGGCGCCGGGCTTTTTCCAACCCGCACAGCTGCTGTCGATGCTCTGCGATGCGGTGCCCGTTTTGATCGCCGCGTGTGGCATGACTTTGGTCATCATTTGTCGACAGATTGACATTTCGATCGCCTCCCAATTCGCGCTTTGTAGCGTCTCTGCTGGGCTCGCCGCGAGCAACGGCTTGCCGATGCCGGTAGTTGCCGTTATTGCCGTTCTCTGCGGAGCGGCCATGGGTGCCTTTAACGGAGCGATGGTCGCGGGCCTCGGAATTCCGTCCATCGTCGTGACGCTCGCAACGATGGTCACTTGGCGCGAAGCGCTGCGTTGGTGGCGCGAGGGCGAGTTTGTCAGCGGTCTCCCTGACAGCTTTCAATGGTTCGGTCTTAGCCAACAGTTAGGGCAATTCACCATCATCTCTATCGCCGCTCTCTTATTCCTCTTACTTGCGCTTGCGCTCAAATACCTATCGGCTGGACGCTTCGTCTATGCCGTCGGGTCCGACAGGGAGGCAGCCCGGCTCGCAGGCATTGACCCGCAGCGGGTAACCTTTGCCGTATTTTTGCTCATGGGTGCTCTCACTGGCCTCGCAGCTTTGCTCAATGCCGTGCGCTTTCCTGACGTAGATCCGAAGGGCGGACAGGGCCTGGAACTGAAAGCGATTGCCGCCGCTGTCGTCGGCGGAGTCGCCATCTCTGGCGGTCGCGGCTATCTCTGGGGAGTGGCTGCTGGCGTCCTCTTGCTCTCATCGATTGCTCCGGCGCTCGTCTTCCTCAAATTGCAGCCGCAGTGGGAAAAAGCCTTGCAAGGCTTAATTATCTTGCTGGCCGTCGCGGCTGACGGCTGGCGCGCTGTCCGAAAGAAAGACTAAAATGATGGCGAAGAGTTCAACAGATTGGAAAGCACTGTTCCTGCGGTTCGAGACGCTGCTCATCGTGGTTCTCCTGGTGGAGATCGCCATCTTTTCCCGGATCGCTGAGAACTTTGCCACCCCGGGTAATGTCCTTGAAATTCTTCGCTTAAGCGTGGAATTGGGCCTGCTCGCTCTCGTCATGACGCCGGTAATTCTTACTGGGGGGATTGACCTCTCGGTGGGCTCGCTGCTTGGACTTTGTGCGATCTCCTTCGGAAAGCTTTGGCGTGATGGCGGGTTGCCGCCTGCGCTGGCGGCCCTCTGCACGCTACTGATCGGAGCAGCAGCCGGAGGACTGAATGCCCTTCTTATTACCCGGCTGAAGTTACCACCGCTCATCGTCACGCTGGGCTCGTTCTCGCTCTTCCGCGGACTTGCCGAGGCGATCACGCGAGGAGTTGACAATTTCACTGGCTTTCCACCTTCCTTCTTATTCCTCGGCCAGGGCTATTTGCTGGGCGTCATTCCCGCGCAATTACCGATCTTGATTTTGGCAGCCGTGGGAATCTGGCTTCTGGTGCATCGTATGACTTTTGGTCGGTCATTTCGCGCCATCGGCTTTTCCCCGGAAGGTACGCGCTACGCAGGAATTCCGGTCGAGAAGCGAATTGCCCTTGTTTATATCTTGTCGGGATTGCTCGCGGCGTTGGCCGCTCTGATTTACGTTGCTCGTGTCGGACAAGCCAAAGCTGATGCCGGAACCGGCTATGAGCTCCTGGCCATAACCGCCGTGGTTCTTGGGGGAACTTCGATCTTTGGCGGAATCGGCACAGTGCACGGCACCCTCCTTGGCTTAGCCGTCCTCGCCGTCCTGAGAAATGGGCTGACGCTGTCCGATTTGCCGAGCGAGCTTGCCGGCATCCTGACTGGGGTGCTCTTACTATGCGTGCTGGCTGGGGAAGCGCTTACCACAATGCTCTCCCGTCTGCGTCGACACTCGGCACCGAAAGCGGCCATTTCAGCCCCCAAACCTCAAACTTAACTTCCAAACCTAATCCTCAAACCTAACCGAAAAGCTCAACCACCAACGTTCCTCAATACAGACAAGCATTTCCAAGATAAACGACAAATCATCATTCATCATATCTCCATGAAAAAGCTCTTAACATCCCTCTTATCCTTATCTCTCATTGTCGTCGCCGCCCCAAAAAGCGCGGCAGCCGACAAGCCACTGACCATCGCAATGATGCCTAAAAGCAAGGGCAACGCCTACTTTATCTCCTGTCGCAAAGGCGCAGAACAAGCCGCCAAGGAGCTTGGCGTGAAACTGCTTTGGGATGGGCCTACTGAACCCGATCCCGCGCGCCAGAATGAAATCGTCGAGACCTGGATAACGCGCGGTGTCGATGTGATGGCGGTCTCTGTCGAAAATCGCGAGGGACTTTCCACGGCGCTCCGCAAGGCGAAAGAAAAAGGCATTAAGATTATCACTTGGGATGCGGATGCCGAGTCCGATGCCCGTGATTTTCTCATCAATCAAGCCACCCCGGAGGGGATCGGCTACACCTTGACCGACGAAGCTGCCAGGGTGCTCGGTGGTAAAGGGGAATTTGCGATCATCACATCCTCTCTAACGGCCGCAAACCAGAACGAATGGATCAAACATATTAAGCAGCGTCTGGAGGAGAAGTATCCCGATATGAAGCTCGCGGCCTTGCGGCCGTGCGACGATTTGAAGGACAAAGCCTTCAGTGAAGCGACGGCAATTCTTAATGCCAATCCTAATGTCAAACTTTTGATGGCTGTTTGCTCACCGGCTGTTCCGGGCGCAGCCGAAGCCGTCAAGCAGAGTGGCCGAAAGGACGTGAAGGTCGTCGGGCTTGGCCTGCCTAATGAGAATAAGCGTTACGTTCATGATGGTGTTACCGAGGGAGTCGTCCTCTGGAAAACTGAGGATCTGGGCTATCTCACCGTCTATGCAGCGAAGGCGCTGGCTGATGGCACGCTTAAGGCTGGGACAACATCGCTTGCGGCTGGGCGCCTGGGAAACATAGAAATCAAAGGCGACAACGTTCTCCTCGGAAAACCTTTCGTTTTCACCAAGGAGAACATCGATCAGTTTAACTTCTAGACCTCTACCGTCTGAAGGAGCAGCGCTCCGGCGCTGCTCCTTTGGGCTATGGCTGCTTTGGATCGCGCCGGAATTTACGAAAGGAACAATCGGAGCCATGAGTCACGAACAGTCCTCCTCTGCAAAAGAAGTCTACGCCTCTTGGGGCGTCGATACCGAAGCTGCCCTAAAGAGGCTTGAATCCATCCCTATCTCTTTGCACTGTTGGCAAGGCGACGATGTCGGTGGGTTTGAACACGAGGGGGGGACGCTTAGCGGTGGCGGCATTCAAGCGACCGGCAACTATCCGGGCAAGGCGCGCACCCTTGAGCAATTGCGCCAGGATCTAGACAAGGCGATCTCGCTTATTCCCGGCAAGCATCGCCTCAACCTCCATGCGATCTACCCCGATTTCGGCGGAGGAAAGGCGGTCCCCCGCAATGAGCTTACCCCTGCGCATTTCCAGTCTTGGATCGACTGGTGCAAAGAGCGGCGCCTTGGACTGGATTTTAACCCCAGCTTCTTTTCGCACCCCCTGGCGAACGACGGCTTTACGCTCTCAAGCGCCGATTCGAAGGTGCGTTCGTTTTGGATCGAGCACGGGAAAGCTTGTCGTCGTATCGCCGCGGAGATGGGTAAGCAACTTAGCTCTTCCGCTGTGACCAATTTCTGGATTCCGGACGGGTACAAGGATACTCCAATCGATCGCAAGGCGCCTCGTGAACGCCTTGAGGCGGCGCTGGATGAAATCTTTGCTGAACCCATCAAGGCCGAGCACAATCGTGACGCGGTGGAGAGCAAACTCTTCGGTATCGGCAGCGAAAGCTACGTTGTCGGTTCGCACGAGTTCTACCTCGGATACGCGATCAAGAATCAGAAGATGTATTGTCTGGATGCCGGCCACTTTCATCCCACCGAGGCGCTGGCGGACAAAGTCTCCTCCGTGCTCCGGTGGGTTCCCGCGCTGCTCTTGCACGTAAGCCGTGGGGTTCGCTGGGATAGCGATCACGTCGTATCGCTGGATGACCCGACCAAGGCCATTATGGAGGAGCTGGTGCGAGGAGACTTCCTTTCTCGAACCTCCATTGGACTTGATTTCTTCGATGCAAGCATCAACCGGATCGCCGCCTGGGTGATCGGAACCCGCAATGCCATCAAAGCTCTTCTTCTTGCGCTTTTGGAGCCGACTCCCAAACTTCGCGAATTGGAGGCGTCAGGCGACTACACTGAGCGCCTTGCGCTGCTCGAGGAGATTAAGACGTTTCCCTTCGGTGTGGTGTGGGATGAATACTGTCGCCGGAAGGATGTCCCACTCGCGGCGCAGTGGATTCAGGAGGTCAAGTCCTACGAGAGCTTAATCCTTTCCCAGCGAGCGTGAGAGCAACGCCCGACTATGAAACGCAAAGCCTTTGTCATGTCTGTCCATGCAGGTATGGAGGGAGAATACCAGCGGCGCCATTCGCCCATTTGGCCCGAGCTGGATTCGACACTGAAGCGACACGGGGTTGTAAGTTACTCGATCTTTCTCCACCCGGAAACGCGCCAGCTCTTCGGCTACGCGGAGATCGAAGACGAAGAACGCTGGTCTGCCATCGCTGAGACATCAGAATGCAAAAAGTGGTGGGCATATATGAAAGATCTGATGCCGAGCAATCCCGATAACAGCCCGGTTTCGTGCGAGCTCAAGGAAGTCTTTCATATCGAATTGAGTCAGCAGGACGGCGTGGCAGCAACCTGACCGCAAGGCAATCAGCCATGAATTTCTCGCTTCTCCATCCGCGTGATCAGATTGTCGAGACCATGGAGCGGATTTACAGCCGCAACATGACAACCACTTCCGGCGGGAACATCTCCATCCACGACGAAAATGGCGACAAGTGGATCACCCCCGCCCGCGTGGACAAAGGCAGTCTGCGCCGACAGGACGTTGTCCATGTCGGCAAGGATGGAGAGTGTGAGGGGCTGCATCCACCCTCTTCGGAAAGTCCGTTTCACTTGAGCGTCTATGCCGTCCGGACCGACATTCGCGCGATCATCCACGCTCATCCGGGTGCTCTGGTAAGCTTCAGCATTTGCGGGCAGATTCCCAATACCCGACTTTTCCCGGAATCGTGGAATATCTGCGGCGAGGTGACCTTTGCCCCGTATGAAATTCCAGGCAGCAAGCAACTCGGAGCGCGTATCGCC
Source organism: uncultured Verrucomicrobiae bacterium (assembly GCA_963744345.1). Lineage (GTDB taxonomy): Bacteria > Verrucomicrobiota > Verrucomicrobiia > Chthoniobacterales > Terrimicrobiaceae > DASTFP01. The sequence goes on along the minus strand of CAVUTD010000015.1, from coordinate 254,425 downwards.
AAGGCGTTTGCCTCCGAAAGCAAACCCAACTGCGTTGTTCTGGAAAATCATGGCGTGGTTGTTGGCGGCAGCAATCTGGCCGAAGCGTTTCAGCGTTTTGAAACCCTGGAGTTCACAGCGCAAACCATCATAAATGCCAGGCAGCTTGGGGAGGTCCATTACCTGAGCGACAAGCAGATCGCGTTCTCGAACGACCCCCGCACCCTCATGCTCGAAGGTGAGACGCAACCGATGACGAGCCGCGAAAAGGAGCTTCGGCAGGAGATATCGGATTTCGTCCATCGCGCTTACGATCACCGATTGATGACAAGCACTTGGGGAAGTTTTTCGGCCCGCATCGAGGGCAGTTCCTTCATCGTAACGCCTTCTCATGTCGATCGACAGGCGCTCTCACCAAGCGACCTCGTCGTCGTGCATGGTGGCCGCCATTCGCCGGGACAATCACCCGGCCGTGCCGTGCGACTACATGGCGCCATCTACAACGCTTACCCGGAAATTCAGGCCGTCGTGAACGCCCTACCCGTATTCGCCACGGCCTTTTGTGTCAGCGACTTCGGGCTCGATACCTGCAGCCGCAATCATTCAGAGTCGGCCCCTGGGCCCATGAGTCCGATGTCCGACGAAGTAACACGCGACCTTCTGGCGGCGTTTCCAGGCCTGTAGGAACCGTGGAGACCCCGATTAACACACAGTGAATGCCAACTATTATATCGCTTGTGACCTCGGAGCAGAGAGCGGGCGCGTCATGCTGGCACGTCTTGAAGATCGCCAGTTGACGCTCGAGGAGATTCACCGGTTCCCGAGCGCGATGGTCCGCGTTCTCGGGTCACTGCGCTGGGACGTGCTCCGCATCTACGAGGAGTTAAAAGCTGGCCTTCGTGAGGTCGCCGCGCGGGCAATACCAATCCGCGGAATCAGTGTCGATTCCTGGGGTGTGGACTACGTGCTCATCAACTCGGTGCACCCGATGATTTCGCCGCCCTTCCACTACCGGGATGAACGAACCGCCCGCCCCTATGAAACCGTGCGTGAGCGGGTCGGTGCAAAGCTTATCTTCGAGGAAACGGGCATTCAGTTCATGCCGATCAACACCATTTACCACCTGACTTCAGACGTCGAGAAAAGCTCGGCGCTGCTGGACGCTGCGGATTGTTTCCTCACGATCGGCGACTACTTCAATTATCTTTTTTGTGGGGTGGCGTGCGTTGACGAAAGTAACGCCAGCACGACTCAGCTCTTTAATCCGCGGACTCGTTCCTGGTCGGACCGCTTGATCGAGCGATGCGGGTTTCCTCGCAAGGTTTTTCCGAAGGTGGTGCCTCCGGGAACCGTCCTGGGCCCGCTCCTGCCCGAAGTCTCTGCAGAGGTCGGCTTAAAGGATGTCCAAGTCATCGCGAGCTGCTCGCATGACACTGGAGAGGCGGTTGCAGCTGTTCCCGCTAAGGGTGACGATTGGGCTTATCTTTCTTCGGGCACCTGGTCGCTATTGGAGTCGAGCTGCCACGGCCTCTCATTAGTGAAGAAATACGCATTCATAACTTTACCAACGAATGCGGCTACGGTGGCACCACCCGGTTTCTCAAGAATATCGTTGGGCTCTGGATCTTACAGGAATCGCGTCGCAGTTGGGCGAAGCAGGGCCTGGAACTCGACTACGCGGAGCTCACCGAGGAAGCCAAGAAGGCTGAGCCGTTCCGTTCGATCATCAACCCCAACGCGGCTCGCTTCGCCAAGCCAGGTGATATGCCGGATAAGATTGTCGCTTATTGCGAGGAAACGAAACAGCCGGCTCCGGAGACTCCCGGTCAAGTGAGCCGCTGCGTCCTGGAAAGCCTTGCCCTCTCCTATCGCGCAGCTCTGGACGAGATTCAGGAACTTACCGGGCGCGTGATTGGGAAATTGCATATCGTGGGAGGCGGCAGTCAGAGTGCGCTCTTAAATCAATTCGCAGCTAATGCCACCCAACGAGAGGTTGTCGCCGGGCCTGTAGAAGCAACCGCAGCCGGGAATGTGCTCATCCAAGCAATTGCCATGGGGCAGGTCGAGTCCGTCCAGGCACTGCGGGAGATTGTGCGCAATTCCTTCCCCTTGCACACCTTTAAGCCCAGGGATTCCGATGTCTGGCAAAAGGCTTACGATCGCTTCACTGAACTCAAACTCGAAACATAATCGATGACCTACAAATACGTAAATTATCTTTGGGATGACGCCGCCGCATCAAAGCTCGATCCGGTTGAACGGCTCGTTTACCGCTCAAATCTCTTAGGAGGCGATCAACGGATCACCAACACCGGCGGCGGCAATACTTCCGCGAAAATAACGGCAAAAGACCCGCTGGCCGGCGGAGAGACGGAGGTGTTGTGGGTCAAGGGTTCTGGAGGCGACCTCCGCACTTCCAAGCGCGAAAACTTTTCCTCGCTTTACCAACAGAAGCTCATCGATCTGCAAGGACTTTACGATAAGCGCAAGGATAAGGGTCTGAAATCTCAGGCTGAGGACGACATGGTTGCGATGTATTTCCATACCACCTTCAACCTGAATCCGCGCGCGAGCTCGATCGATACTCCTTTGCATAGTTTCATCCCGAGCAAACACGTCGACCACATGCATCCGAATGCCATCATTTCAGTCGCGGCGAGTCGCCGGTGCGAGGAGCTCACCAAAGAGATCTTCGGCGACGAAATGGCTTATGTGCCCTGGATGCGCCCGGGATTTGAGCTCGGCCTGGCCATGCAGAAAATCGTCAGGGAAAATCCCAGCATTCGTGCGATCATGATGGGCCAGCACGGCTTCATCTCGTGGCAGGATGACGAGAAGCGCTGCTATGAAGAAACACTGCGTTTTATCGAGAAAGCCTCGCAGTTCATCGAGGAGAAGTATCAAGCGAAAGGGGGCGATGCCAAAGCCTATGGGGGACCCAAATATCAGTCGCTCGAGGAGAACGATCGCAAGGCTAAGCTTGCTCAGATTCTCCCTTGGTTGCGTGGTCAAGTCTCACAGCAGAAACGCTTCATAGGAACGGTTCAGGACGATGAGAAAATCCTCCGCTATGTCAATTCGCATGATGCCCCTCGCCTGTCGGAGCTTGGCACCAGCTGTCCGGATCACTTTCTGCGCACAAAGATCAAGCCTCTCTACGTAGATTGGAATCCCCAATCCGAAGATGTCCCTGCTCTCAAGCAGAAGATTACCGATGGCTTGGCAAAGTACCGGGAGGACTATGCCAAATATTACGAGCGCTGCAAACATGCGAATTCTCCTGCGATGCGCGATCCGAATCCAACGGTCGTTCTCATTCCCGGCCTTGGGATGATCGCCTGGGGCAAGGATAAGTCGGAGTCCCGCGTGACCGCGGAGTTTTATAATTGTGCCGTCGAAGTCATGCGTGGTGCCGAAGCCATTGACGAATATATCGCCTTGCCTCAACAAGAGGCATTTGACATCGAATACTGGCTCTTGGAAGAGGCGAAATTGAAGCGAATGCCGGCGGAGAAGGAGCTCGCTCGCCAGGTCGTTGTCGTTATTGGAGCCGGCAGCGGCATCGGCAAGGAAACAGCGCACCGACTCGTCAAGGATGGCGCCCACATCGTCAGCGTCGATCTCAATAAAGAAGCGGCCGAAGCAACAGCCAAGGAGATCGAAGGTAAGTACGGCGCGGGCATTGGTGTGGCCGGAACGGGAATTTCCGGGTGTGGTCCGGCGATCGGCCTTTCGGCAAACATTACTGATCGCAAATCGATACGCGACATGCTTGATCAAGTAGCACTCGCCTACGGCGGCTTTGATTCAATCTGCGTAACGGCTGGAATTTTTGTGCCGGCTGATACCACCGGACACATTCCTGATGACAAATGGGCGCTCACATTTCAACATCAATGTCACCGGCAGTTATCTCGTGGGCGACGAAGCCGCCAAGACTTGGAAGGAACAGGGTCTCCCGGGTAAGCTCGTTCTTACGACCAGCGCGAATGCCGTGGTGGCAAAGAAGGGAAGCCTCGCTTACGACACCTCCAAGGCCGCCGCAAATCACCTTGTGCGCGAGTTCGCCATAGAACTTGCGCCGCTCGTCCGCGTCAATGGCGTGGCACCTGCGACCGTCGTCAAAGGGAGCGCCATGTTCCCGCGGGATCGCGTCATCGGCTCCCTGGCCAAGTATAATATTCCCTACTCTGATGATGAGGAGACCGAATCGTTAGTAAACAAGCTGGCCCAGTTCTATGCGGATCGGACGCTGACGAGATCGCCGATTACCCCCGCTGATCAGGCAGAGGCGTACTTTCTACTGGTTTCAGACCGGCTGAGTAAAACAACCGGCCAAGTCGTCACAGTCGATGGAGGATTGTACGAAGCATTTTTGCGCTAATCTGCGCAAGGCTGGATCCCACGTTGTTTGAAAGTTACGCTCTTTATCCCTTGCTTCGTCGACATGTGCTATCCGCGCGTCGGAATTAGCATTGTCGAGATTCTTGAGCGCCTCGGCCATCGAGTGGATTATCCGGCGGAGCTGACGTGCTGCGGCCAGCCGGCATTCAATTCAGGCTATTGGAATGAGGCGCGGCCGATCGCCGTGCGCGTCCTGAAGCGCTTGAAAGACGCCGAAGCCGTCGTCATCGCCTCCGGTTCCTGCGGAGCGATGATCAAGAAATTCTACACAGAACTCTTCGCGAGGACCGCGCATTTCGAGCTCGCGAGGGCGCTGGCCGAAAAGTGTTATGAGTTCAGTGATTTTCTGGTCTCAAAGCTTGGCGTCATCGAGCTCGGCGCGCGCTTCCCGCACCGGGTAACTTTTCACGACGGCTGTCACGGTTTGCGCGAACTCGGAAATAAGAAGCCGCCGCGCGAGTTGCTCGCGAACGTCCAAGGACTGGAACTTGTGGAGATGGGCGAGGCCGAGACCTGTTGCGGTTTCGGCGGAACTTTCGCCACGAAATTTCCCATGATTTCCACAGCGATGGGAGAAGTGAAATGTGCCTCGGCCCTCGAGACGCACGCAGAGTATATCGTGTCCAACGATGCCAGCTGCAATATGCACATCCAGGGTTTAGCCGACCGCCAGCATCTGCCTCTGCGCACGATTCATCTGGCGGAGGTGCTTAATTCGCGATGAACGCACAAGCCCGGCAGTTTAAGGATGATGCCGAGAGGTTGACGCATGATTTGCGCCACCGTTCGCTTATTCAGACCGCGCTAAAAAAATACGAGATCGCGCGGGACGCGAGGAAATCGCGCTATCGAGACTGGCAGGCGGCCCGCCAGACAGCGGCGGAGATCAAGTGGGATGCGGTAAATCATCTCGACAAATATTTGGAAGAACTAGTCGAGAAGCTCGAGGCACGTGGCACGAAGGTGCACTGGGCGAGCACCGGCGAACAAGCGCGGCAAATCGTCCTGGGTATCGTCCGCGAAAAAAATGCGCGTTCGATTATCAAATCCAAAGTGATGACGGGCGAAGAAATCCATCTTAACGAAGCCCTGGAGCAGGCTGGTCTTACCGTGGTGGAGAGCGACTTCGGCGAGTACATCGTGCAGCTACGGCGCGAGGCACCGTATCATTTCGTGTTTCCCGCGATGCATCTTGTCCGTGGAGAAATCAACGAATTGTTCCAAGAAAAACTTGGTTCAGATTCCACCAACGAGCCGGAAGAGCTCATGATGATCGCCCGTGAGGTGCTCCGCGGCAAATACATTACCGCCGACATCGGCATCAGCGGAGCGAACTTCGCCATCGCTGAGACCGGGATGATCTCCATTACGGAAAACGAGGGGAACGCCCGACTTACGTGCGCGCTGCCGAAAGTACACATCGCTTTGATGGGAATAGAAAAGGTCATCCCCAAACTCCAAGATCTGGCGCTTTTTCTGCCAATGCTGGCGACCGCCGGAGCGGGGCAGGCACTGACCGGCTACAACTCGCTTTATGGCGGTCCACGCCAACCGGGGGAATCCGATGGGCCAGAGGAATTCCATCTCGTACTTCTGGATAATAAGCGAACGCACCTGCTCGCCGACACCGAACAGCGCGATGCCCTCCATTGTATTCGGTGCGGAGCCTGCCTGAATGTCTGCCCGATCTACCGCAATGTCGGCGGTCACACCTACGGCACGACCTATCAGGGCCCGATCGGTTCAGTGATCACCCCGCATCTCCGGGGTCTGCAAAATTGGAAGCATCTCTCTTATGCTTCCTCTCTGTGTGGCGCTTGCACGGAGACATGCCCGGTAAAAATCGATTTGCATCACCACCTGCTTCAGAGCCGCCGCAATGCAGTTGCTCAGCGAGCGATTTGGTGGGAGAAGTTCGCCTTTAGAGGCTTCGGCCTGCTAATGAACCGCCCCATGTTATTCTTGCTGGCAGGCAAGTTCGGGCGCATTGCGCAAAAATTTCATCCCGTTGTGAAAGGGACCCGTTTCGATCCGGCCAAACCTTGGACACGCTCGCGCGAATTACCGGTTATCGCGAAACCAACCTTTCGAGAATTCTGGAAGTCGAGACGGCGATGAGCGAGCGCGAGCGAATCCTCGGTCGCGTCCGCGAAGCGCTGCGCGTCCTCGCCCCTGTTCCTGGCGGGCACGGTCGCAATCACGGCGAGGTCACGGAAGCCGAGGCTGCCCAACATATCTCCGAATGGCTCCCGGAAGTGCGTGACACATTCGACGAGCGCGTCGAATTGTTTCAGACGAACGCCCTGGAGCTTCGAGCAGAGTTCCACCTCCTCAGCGGCCTCGAGGAGATGGAAGCATACCTTCGCGAGTGCGCGGCCGAGGCGCACTGGAAGAAGATCGCGAGCCATGCCGGCGAGTTGACGGACCGCGCATGTACGGCTTTGGCACTGCCTCTACTCCTCAGCGATCAAAGCTACGACGTCAAGGAGTTGGAGACGTGCGACGCCGGGATCAGCGAGTGTGATGCCCTGGTTGCGCAAACCGGGAGCGTGCTGGTATCGAGCAGAAGCGCCGGGGGACGCGCCCTTTCAGTGCTCCCCCCTCACCATGTGGTTCTCGCGCGCCGCGAGCAAATCCTTGCCGACCTGCCGGCAGCGTTTGTCCTCCTGGAAGACAAGTATGGCTCAAACTATCCAAGCTTCATCTCATTCATCACTGGTCCGAGCCGAACTGGCGATATCGAGCGCATCCTCGTGCTTGGCGCTCATGGACCCAAAAAGCTGACAATTCTCTGCGTTTGAGGCGTCCAATTTGCCCTTAGGTTTCGCACTGCTATCATCGAGGGCCGTCACGCTGACTAAGTATCGCCAAGGGAGGTGTACAGCTATAAGAGTTCCTGTCGTTTCCGATACAGGCTCGGCGGAACACCGAACATCGCATGAAAGCGTCGCGCGAAATAGTTGCTATCATTGTAACCGACCCTAAAGGCAACAGAGGTCACATTTTCCTCTTGCCGCCTTAGCATTTCCGCGGCGCGGGCGAGTCGCACATTGGTGAGAAACGCGATTGGCGTATTGCCTGTCGCAGCTTGGAAAGCGCGGAGAAAGCTTCGCTTGGACATATGCGTGAGCCGAGACAACTCGTCCAGGCTGACGGGTTGATCGAAATGCGTTTCGAGATAATCGATGGCGTTTCCGACACTCGACCTCGCCAGCCGATTTGGCCGCCGAAAACGGCAGTAAACGCGCGAAAGATATCCGAGAAGCTGCATGAACCATGTGTAGGCCATGAACGCGAAGCCGGGACTTTGCATCTCGAGCTCGTGGGCGAGCATCTCCGCGTAATTGATGACAATGCTTAACTCCTTCATGGAAAGACGAAGCGTTCTCGTTGCGCTGCGATTCATAATCCCTGCGGATTCAAATGTGAAAAGCGCCTGGTATCCCGGCAGCCCGGAAAGATCCAACAACTGCATGTTCAGCCTCTCGGGACAGAAGCAAATAGTGATTAGGCGCAGATCTTTCACCTCTTCGTACCCGCGCGAGTCAGAAGGACCGACAACAAATACGTCGCCAGCTGTCACAGCCCACGAAGCACCCCCAGTCCCATACAGAGCTTGGCCTCCAACTACGACGACAATCTCGCTAAAGCGGTGTCTGGTCAGACCAGGTTCTTCGCGACGACTTCGTCGATCGACAACAATCGGAAATTGGTCAGTCTGAAGGCGATTTTCTGCGTGGAGGGTAAACATAGAAAGGAATTCAACTTTGGCCAACTTACTGACCAAGCACGCAGAAGAGAATGGACGCGTTGACGTTTGCCATATACAAATTGACACTGCTTTCGGCCCTCGTATGCGCGACTATTTCGTCTACCTCCCGCACCAGCCGCCGGGTAACATTTGGGAGTGCACAGCCACTTCCGTCGGGTTCGCACATGTCAAGCCGCACACCAAGTATCCTCCGGCTCGCCACCCGGCTGACCACCATTTTGAATGGGACCAAGGACGAATCCTGCAATGTTACCAAATCGTTTTCGTCTCCCAAGGTTCAGGCATGTTCGAGAGTGAGCACACGCGCGAGCCGAGGAGCGTCAAGGCTGGCTCTCTGATTATTCTCTTTCCGCGAGTCTGGCACCGCTACGCTCCGGATCCTGGTGTTGGCTGGACAGAACATTGGATCGAATGCCAGGGACCAATCTTTGACGAGGCGGTTCGTGCCGGAATCGTGCGTCCCGACCACCCAATATTGCACACCGGCTTGGAACCCGACCTTTTGCGATGCTTCGAGCGCTGCCACGCACTCGCCGCGCGAGGGGCACTGGCCAATCAACACCTTCTGTCAACCATGGGAGCGCACCTGCTCTCAGTCATCGGCTACTTGCAGAACACTCCGCGCTTCGACCGGCGTATCGACGAGTTGATCGAGCGCGCCCATGCACTCATTGCCCTCCGGTGTCAGGAACGTCTCAGTCTGCCCGCGATTGCCACCGAACTCGGGGTTAGCTATTCGCATTTGCGACAGGCCTTCACGGAGCGGATCGGTCTCAGCCCTAAACAGTATCACTGTCAAGTGCGCCTGCAGAAGGCTCAGGAACTCCTCGCGAGCACAACGCGCTCAGGTACAGGAAATTGCGGACATCCTCGGCTTCCATTCCGCTTTTCAACTCTCAAAACAGTTTAAGCAGCACTTCGGAGAGGCGCCGCATCCCTGGCGCTCAAAGCAAGGCCGGCGGCAAAACCGTGGAGCGCGACGGATGAGCCTTAATCAAAGGAGCTACAGATGAAGTTTGGCGAAGATCAACGGAGACAGTTCTTGAGCAGGGTTGCTCCATTAAGATCGCATTGGGCGCTTTGATGGTGCGTGGTGGCTACGACATCGGCGATTCTCCTGAGCGTCAAAGCATCTCGAGCGGCGTCGGCTGTTTCGGTGGAACGTACAAGCCATCGAGGGCGGCAAGCTGAGCTGGTGTTAGTTTGTAGTCGAGCGCCCTAAGGTTTTCCTTCAGTCGGTCGCGGCGGCTTGTTTTGGGTATGACGATGAGGTCATCATTGGCGAGCAACCAGGCAAGAGCAACTTGTGAAGCAGTCATTCCGTGCTGCTGTGCGAAGCGAACAAGCTTGGCGTCACGAGCGAGTTTGGCTTGCTCGAGCGGCGAATACGCCATGAACGGAAGTCGGCGCTTGCGGAGCCATGGAATCAGATCCCATTCGATGCCCCGACGCGTCAGGTTGTACAGCAACTGGTCGGTTGACACGCCAGATCCGCCGGGGACGGCCCATAATTCCTGCATGTCTTGGAGGTCAAAATTGCTGACGCCATAATTAAGGATCTTACCGGAGCCTTGCAGGGCCTTGAAGGCCTCCATGGTCTCGGCGAGCGGAACATCGCCACGCCAATGCAACAGATAGAGGTCGATCCGATCGGTCCTCAGCCGGCGTAGACTTCGGTCGCACGCGGCAATGGTACCTCTGCGTGATGCGTTGTGCGGATAGACTTTGCTAACGATGAATGCCTCATCACGCCTGCCTTCGACCGCTTCTCCGACAAGTTCTTCGACGCGGCCATCGCCGTACATTTCTGCCGTATCTATCAAGGTTGCGCCCAGGTCTAAACCAAGCCGGAGAGTCTCGATTTCTTCCCGCCGTGATCCTGGGTCTTCGCTCATGTGCCAAGTCCCCAGACCGAGCACCGGCACGAATTGGCCGGATGGCAATGCAACTGTCCTCATCCCTTCCGCGAGCTATATGACTGCCAACCCCTTGGATGAACTGCACGCACAGAGAACCTTTGCCTTTCGACTCAAGTCAGTTGCTTAGCTGAGGCTATTCGGGGATACTTCGCTCCGAACACACCCATGCCGCTGGTGCGACTTGCGGTATGGGTCATTGCACATTCATGGCGGAGCTGCGCCAGGCAGGCTGAGCGCCTTTCGGGAGCAGAGCACTTACCATCATCAATTCGCCAATGTTTTCCGGCGTGATCAAGCCTCGAAGGCGCCCGAAGCGATCCACCACCGGGAGTGCTGGGAAAGCGCTTTGCTGCATGAGGTGGAAAGCCTTGTCGAACGGCTCATCTGCTTGCACGACGGGTAAGTCTCGCTGCATAACCTTGGCCACCAGCGTGGCGGGCCCATCCCGTTTTAGTGCGGCGATCAGCGCGTCTCGCGTTAATACGCCCAGCACGCGTTCATCGACATCCACAATCGGGAACTCGTGCTGTGATGTGCGCAGGAGAGCTTCCACGGCGTCTTCCAAGGTAGCATCGGGCGGAAGCTTTACCAAATGCGTTACCATCGCCTCGGCGACGCGTAAATTTAAGGAAAGATCCTTCATCTGTGCCATGGCAGATTCCTGCTGTGCGCCCAGGAAAATGAAGAAAGCTATGAAGACAAGCATTGGGTTTGTGAAGAGTCCGATAAAGCCGAAGACGAAGGCGAGTGCCTGTCCGATCCATGCCGCGATCTGGGTGGCTCGGCCGTAAGGAAGAGTCATGGCCAGGAGGGAGCGAAGCACACGCCCGCCATCCATTGGAAAGGCCGGGATGAGGTTGAAAAGGACGAGCATCACATTGACAGAGGCAAGTTTTCCCAGCATTTCCACACTGGGGTGTTGCACCCGCTCGAGCTGTGCGACGCCGGCCGAGCTGCCGAGAAGGAGAAGAATCCCCGCGATCACCACGTTTACCAGCGGACCGGCGACCGCCACGACCAATTCCTGCCACGGTTTGTCAGGCATGCGTTGAAGACGGGCGACGCCGCCGATCGGCAGCAGCGTGATATCAGGGGTCGGAATGCCGAACGCTCTGGCGGCGAGCGCATGGCCAAACTCGTGCAGCAATACGCATCCAAATAATGCAACGATGAACAAGACGCCGGGCACGGCAGCAGCCGCGCCGCCGACCTGGTAGTAAGAAAATCCGATCCACGCCAGGAACAGAAGGAACGTGATGTGAATACGCACGTCGGTTCCGGCAATGCGTGCGATTTTAAGGGACCAGCGCATGAAGTCTCCTTGAGGTAATTTGTTGGGCTGGCTTGGGGCACTCGAAAAAATGTTTGAAGTACCAAGGCGTGCTTCGTGTGGTGACGTTACTTAGGTCACTCTGCATTTTTCGGCCTTTTTCCTTGTACCAGCACTCCTTCTCTATTCTACACCATGGTCATTGTCACATGAAATACTTGTAAGCCGGCTCAAACCAAAGCGCGGATGTTCCCGCTTTTCCGCAGGTTGAATACCTCGCCCCACTACCCGGACGAGGAACAGTTCAATGCCTGATCTTGCTCGAGTGGAGTTACCGCTCCAAAGAATAGCTTCACCGCGGGCGATTACGGGAATTGGTCCACATCGGCTTTACCGCGGTGGGCGGCCAACTTAAACTTTCCCCTCTGATGGCTACGCACTTCGAAAAGAGGCAAACACGCGCCTTCGGCGCGCCAGGCATTGAGGCGCGCTGGACGCACAGCGCCAAGGTGGGGATTGGCACCGCTTATCATTCGAGCTGCCACGTATGGTTCACCATAAGCCACGGGATCCTGAACGAGATTTATTACCCGACCATCGACCAGCCGAACGCGCGTGATGCGGAGTTGCTCATCACGGATGGCGAAACTTTTTGTCATGAAGAGAAACGCGATTTGCATCACGAAGTGGCCTATCCCGAACGCAACTGTCCGCTTTATCGCCTCACCAACAGCGATCCGGAGGGCCGGTATCGAATTGTTAAACATGTGCTTGCCGATCCACACCGATCGGTAGTGCTGATAAATGTCCGCCTCGAAGTCTCGGCCGAATCGCTCCGACCTAAGCTGAGACTTTATGCGTTGCTTGCGCCGCATCTTCTGCGGGGCGGAGCCGAGAATTCGGGATGGGTCTGCGAGTTCGCCGGTCGCAAGCTCTTTCACGCAGCGCGCGAGAATGTCCACCTCTCCTTTGGTTGTGAGCCTGACTTTACCCGACGTTCGGTAGGCTATGTGGGATCGAGCGACGGCTGGCGAGATCTCATGGACAATTTTCATATGGACTGGGAGTTTCGCGCGGCCGAACGCGGCAATGTCGCCCTGACTGCCGAGCTCGACTCCTCGCGCGAAGAGTGGATGCTTGGTATCGCGCTTGGACGCAGCGCGCAAAGTTCGGCGACAAAGCTGTTGCAATCGCTGGCAGATTCCTTTGCGCGGCACCGCGAGGGCTACGTTCGGCAATGGCGCCGAACGGAGATTGCGGAGCATTACGACCTCAGCGCCGACACCGGCGACCAAGGCGGAATGTATCGATTGAGCCGTTGCGTGTTGCTTGCGCACGAAGACAAGCTCTTCCAAGGAGCGATCATCGCTTCGTTGAGCATACCCTGGGGCGAGGTCAAGGGAGACGACGAAATCGGAGGTTACCATTTGGTTTGGACGCGTGATCTTGTCCAGAGCGCCACCGCATTGCTGGCGACAGGCCAAAGCGCGACGCCATTGCGCGCTCTCATCTGGCTCGCCTGCATCCAAAAGGCTGATGGCGATTTCCCGCAAAACAGCTGGATTGATGGCCGCGCTTATTGGAGCGGCGTACAGCTCGATGAAATTGCTTCTCCCATCTTACTGGCGTGGCGACTGCGTCGCGAAGGGGCGCTGTTGACTTTTGAACCCTGGCACATGATCGCCAAGGCTGCCCGCTATCTGATGCTACAGGGTCCCGTTACGGGACAGGAGCGCTGGGAAGAACAGTCGGGTTACTCACCATCCACACTGGCTGTCCTCATCGCCGCGTTGGTCTGCGCCGCAGAATTTGCCCGTTCAAGGGAAGATGAAGCGGCGGAACTCCTGCTTTCCTACGCTGATTGGCTTGCTGCTCACATTGAAGACTGGACGGCAACATCATACGGAGAGCTTGTCGCCGACAAGCCACGTCATTATGTACGCATTACCCCGGCTAATCCCAACGCAGTCGATCCCCACCCCGACGTGGATAGGCTCGAAATACAGCTTGCCAATGGCGCTGGTCGTCATCCGGCGCGGAATGTGGTGGGCGGGGACTTTCTACACCTCGTGCGGCTTGGCATTCGCGATGCCCGCGATCAGATGGTGCTCGATTCTATTGCGGTGACCGACCACGTCCTCCGGCGCGAACTTCCGCAGGGTCCCTGCTGGCGACGCTACAACTACGATGCTTACGGCCAGAGGAATGATGGGTCCGCTTTCGATGGCACAGGCGTCGGTCGCTCGTGGCCAATCCTCACCGGAGAACGCGGCCATTACGAGTTGGCCGCTGGCCGCGACCCGCTGCCCTATATCACCATAATCGAACGCATGGCTAACTCCGGCGGAATGCTCAGCGAGCAACTTTGGGATGACGATGATTTGCCTGATGGCAGCTTCCGGCGTGGTGAGCCTACCGGTTCCGCAATGCCACTGTGCTGGTCACATGCGGAGTACCTCAGCCTCGTTCGGAGTCGGCGTGACGGAGTTGTCTTTGATCGGGTTGATCCCGCTTACCAGCGCTATGTCGCGCAGCCTACGCCAAGCCTGCATGAAATCTGGACCTTCCGTCATCAGACGCGTCGTATTCCACGCGAAAAGACGTTGCGCTTGCTGATCGGCGTGGCAGCCACTGTTCGGTGGAGCAGCGACGCGTGGAAGCGTACCCACGACACCGAGACGAAATCGAGCTGCCTACCTGACCTTTTTTGTGCCGACCTGCCGACTTCAACCTTGCCTGTGGGCACAGTGATTGAGTTCACCTTCTGGTGGCCTCAGAGTGAGAACTGGGAGGGAAGAAATTTCGAGGTAGCTATCGCTTGATCGCAAAAAGGGACGCGGCAAGAAGCTCCAGGCAGCGCTTCCATTGGCGCGCCGTTCAAGCAGGTGGCTGACACTTCTAAGCCGCTGACCTTCTCTTTTGCTTAACTAACGAGTTCGTTGTGCGCATCCGCCCCTTGGGTGGTCCCTTTCTCGTTCCCACCTTTTGCAAACTCTCTTGCAGGACGGAGACCAAATCTACCACATTCGCCGCTATCCGGGGCGCGACCGGTCGTTCTGACGGTGGCCGCTTGCTGGCCTTCTCTTCAATCAGTTCCAGGAGGGCATCCCTGTATTGATCCTTGTATCTTGTCGGTTCCCACTCGCTCGTCATCGACTCGATCAGCGCCTTAGCCATGTCCAGCTCTCTTGCCGAGACATCATTTTCGGAAGGAGTCTTGAGCGCCTCGGGTTCCAGAACCTCATTGGCAAAGTGCATCAGCTCGAGCATCAGAAACAACCCGTCTGGCTTAACGGCCGCCAAATACTCCCGGTTCTGAATCACCACTTTAGCTATGCCGAGCTTACCCGATTCTAAGAGCGCCTTATACAAGAGGGCATAAGGTTTCTCTCCGCCTTTCTGAGCCTCCAGAAAATAAGGCCGATAGAAGAACTTCGGGTTGATATCCGCCTGGTCCACGAAATCGGTGATCTGAATAGCGTGCGTGGACTCGATCTTTACTTTTTCGAAATCCTCATCCTTCAGAGTCACCCACTGGCCCTTCTCGTACTCGTACCCTTTCACGATCTCCTCGGCCTTGACCTCCTTTTCATCGGCTTCGGCGACTTTCTTGTAACGAATTGGGCTAAGATCCCGCGCACGCAATTGCCTGAAGCTGATTTTTTCTTCGCGAGTTGCCGGGTAGACTGCTACCGGTATGTATACGAGCCCAAAGCTAATACTCCCTTTCCAGATCGCACGCATGCAGAAAGGAAAGCACCAGAAGCGGTTGCATTCAACACTTACTTATCAAGCGCCCCGAGGCCGCTTGATGGCGGGCGCCCTCATTCAATCTTCATTGGCGTAGACGGTGGTTGGAAGCTCATCCCTGCGTAGCCTCGCGTTCAAGGAGACGAATAACTGCTGCAGGTTCGCCTGGTGTTTTCAGTCCGCAGGGTGTGTCTCTAAGGACTCAGCAACTCTTCGTTTTGCCACCACTCAGTAGAAGCTCGCCATCGCCGGGCAGAAGGATGTCAAAGTCCAAATCGAGCAGCTTGCGCAACGATTGTTTGAGCTTCAAAGGGTTGTCGAGTTTGGCTTTGGGAACGAATCCGAGAGTTCCCGGTGGATGTCCGATGATTGTATCGCCCAGAAACAAAATCCCTCCCGGCTGATGTGAGACCGGGTCTCTCGAAATGATTTTCGCGCATGGCAAATGTTGCCTTGTCGCATGGGAGCGAATTACCGGAACAAGTCGCGCGCGGTGTCGTTCACTCGACCTGCTGCCACTGTTTGAGGTCGAAATGGCTTATCCATCCACACTTCACGCAAAGAGCGTGGCAGGATTGCGCATCTTTCCTCACGACGGCCCACCCCAGCTCCCCGCAGCGCCCGCCGCGGCACCTGCGAGGTCCGGTTCTCGACATCGTCTTTTCCACGGCATACTTCAGCAGCGCTCCAGCAAAGACTGACAGGCTTAATCCCGCAATGAAGAGGAAAATCATAGGTCTCGAGTTTGTAGAGGTTAAGGCCGTCACTTATGGGATTCCGATCGTCGTCGGCGTAGGATCTAAAACCCCCATGTGATGCTCACCCGGAGACGCTCGGAACCGCTTCAAAGTGGCCCACTGTATCGTATTCTTCAAATGGAATTTCCCCACGCAAGTGCTTGCGGCTGGGATATTCGCTTCAAATTCGTTGTTAGGCAACGCGGCTGATTTGGACGATCAGGCGCAGGCCCTAGATCTCGACCTGTTGGCCCAACTCGATAACCCTGTTCGCAGGCAATTTAAAGAATTCTGCCGGCTTCTGCGCGTGGCGGCTCATAGCTGCAAAAAGATGTTCGCGCCACCTTGGCATGCCAGCCTTCCCCTTGCACACGATTGTTTCCAGCCCGAGGAAGAAGCTTGTCTTCTGTTCCTCAATCACAAAATTCCGCTTCGCGCAGCAGTCAATTATCTCTCTGATGCTGGGCGTTTCCATGAAGCCGAAATGAGCGATGATTCGGAAAAAACCTTGTGACAAATCCTTAATCTCAACGCGGGAGGCGCCCGGAACGTAGGGAACACGATCCGTGGCGATGGTGAGCACGATGTTGCGCTCGTGAAGCACTCTATTGTGCTTCAGGTTGTGGAGCAGCGACATCGGCGCGCCTTGCGCACGCGCAGACAAAAAGACCGCAGTTCCCGGCACGCGAGCGGGCAGACCGGACTCTCTCCCCAAGGCAGTTGTTGAAATCACAAAATCCCTGAGGGAAAGAAGTTGAGGCGTGCTCTTGCGCAGAAGATTGCGTCCCTTCTTCCATGTGGTCATCAGTAAGAATAAGAACCCTGCGATCGCCAGCGGCAACCATGCCCCATGCATAACTTTGGTGCTATTAGCCGCAAAAAAGGTTGCTTCCAGCGCGAATAGGGGGATGCAGAGGGCGCCGATTTGCATGGCGCTCCACTTCCACAAGCGGCGAGCGGCAAAAGGAAGCAGCAACGTAGTCGCGAGCATGGCGAGAGTCACGGCGATTCCATAAGCGCTCGCCAGGGCGTTGCTGCTCTTAAAACCGACTACAAGAGCGACACAGCCGATGGCAAGGAGAGTATTGACCTGCGGAATGTAAATCTGGCCGTGCTCTTCATGCGAAGTGTGCCGGATGTTGATAAATGGAACATAACCCATTTGCACCGCTTGCATCGTTAGGGAGTAAGCGCCTGAGATGAGAGCTTGCGAGGCAATCACCGTAGCTGCAGTGGCCAGTGCGATGAGCGGCCAGAGCAGCCAGCTTGGAACCATATGGAAAAAGGGGCTTGAGTGCGCGCCCGGTTGGCGCAAGATCAACGCCCCCTGTCCCAAGTAGTTTAAAACGAGCGAAGGGAAGACAATCCAATACCATGCCAAAGCGATGGGCTTGCGTCCGAAATGTCCCAAGTCTGCATAGAGGGCCTCGGCACCTGTCGCTACCAGAAAGACGCTTCCCAGCACGGCAAGCGACGCTCCTCCGTGGGAGCCCACGAAATAGGCGGCATGAAGCGGGTTTATGGCTTCGAAAACTGTGGGATTGCGCACAATATGAACAATGCCGGTAATCGCCAGCGTCAGGAACCATACCAGCATGACAGGTCCGAAAAGTTTGGAAACTGACTCGGTACCTTTCCTCTGAAAGGCGAAGAGGAGTACCAGAATCACCACCGTAAGAGGCACGGTAAAGGGCGCTAACCCGGGAGCCGCAACACTCAAACCTTCGGTCGCTGAAAGCACCGAAATAGCGGGCGTAATCACCCCATCCCCGTAGAGTAAGGCCGCGCCAGTGACGCCAATCGCAATCATGACAGCCGCAAATTTTGACCTGTCCGCGCCGCCGGTGACGCTTTCAGGAAAGGCCAAAGAAAGAAGCGCGAGGATGCCGCCTTCCCCTTGGTTATCTGCCCGGATGACAAAGGTAACGTATTTGAACGTGACGAGCAGCGTTAAGGTCCAGATAATCAGGGAGAGGATCCCAAGAATTCCTTCCTGATCGCGAATTCCGTGTTCAAGACATTCGCGAAATGCATATAGAACGGAGGTTCCAATGTCCCCGTAGACAATCCCGAGGGCACCGAGCGCGCTACCTAGAGGTGCCTTGTTAGCGATTTTCATCAGGAACGGCGATAGAACAGCAGCAGAAAAAGCTTTTGAAAAGAGCCTTGCTTAAGTTCAGCGAAGAAAGAGCTTACGATGGCGGCGAAAATTGGTTCGCAACCAGGGTCCAGTAAACCACTCCAGTCCGATTTTAATGAAACTGTGTTAACCTGGACTCAACTCATTGGGGAAAGCCCGCTCGGACTAAGCGCTTAATTTTCATGCAACCAGCAAACATCGACGCAGAGAGGTTTCGCACGTTTTTTGTTCTTTTCCTGGTGCTGGCAATCGCGGCGCTCTTTGCCGCGGTAGTCTGGCCTTTTCTCCAGGCACTGCTTATCGGTGCGATACTCTCTGGGATGTGCCACCCGCTTTATCGTTGGTTGGTCGCAGTCTTTCGTGGACGTAAGTCATTGGCCTCAGCAGTGACGCTTTTGATTCTGTTCTTAGTGGTCGTCGGGCCGGTGAGTGCGCTTTTGGGTTTGGTGGTCAACCAAGCGTTGTCGGTCAGTGAACAAGCCATACCTTGGCTTCAGGAACGCTTTGGCGCGGCGAGTTCCTTCGACCTCCACGCGTGGATAGTGGAGCGTTTCCCTTTGGTAAGCGATTTGATCCCGAGCAAGGAGGAGATCGTCAAGAAGGTTGGGACAGCCGCGCAAGCTGCGGGAGGATATCTTGTTTCCTGGGCTTCCGCTTTCACCGCCGGAACCGCGGGATTCTTACTCAACTTCTTTGTGATGATCTACGCTATGTTCTTCTTTCTGAAGGACGGCAGATCCATCTTGGAGAGAATCTTTTACTATATGCCGCTTCAACATGAAGACGAAATGCGCATTCTGGAAAGATTCGTCTCCGTCACGAGAGCCACCATCAAGGGTACGTTGCTCATCGGGTTGCTCCAAGGGTCTCTGGCTGGAATCGCGTTGGCCTTGGCGGGCATCGATGGAGCTGCGTTCTGGGGCACTGTCATGGTGGTTCTTTCCGTAGTGCCGGGCATCGGAACTGCTTTGGTGTGGGTGCCTGCCGTGATTTATCTCTATGCGATCGGTTCGGTACTGCCAGCGACCTTGGTTGCGATCTGGTGCGCAGGCGTTGTGGGAACTATCGACAACTTTCTGAGGCCCATGCTCGTCGGTAAGGACGCGGAAATGCCTGATCTTCTGATCCTATTAGGTACTCTGGGCGGACTATTTCTCTTCGGACCAATTGGATTTATCGTGGGACCCGTAGTCTGTGGGCTTTTCCTGACGGCGCTGGATATCTATGGCGTCGCGTTCAAGGATATCCTGCCTCCAGTAAGAAGTCTTCAAACCGAATCGATGGTCAAACCGGAGACAGATCTGGAAAAAAAGACGCCTGCTGAGCCAGAGCGTTCTTCTCGGAAAGCGGTGTCGAAAAGACGACCGTGATCATGCCAATTGGCTGTCCGTGACACCTCCGGATCAACTTCGCCTAAATCAGAGAGGTTCGGTTGGCCGAATTCAAGCTGAACATCTTAGCTTCTTTAGGTCGCCAGGTTGCGCTCGCAGGTGCCGCAGGCAGAGAATTTGCCGAGCTAAGGCGCGCGCCCGTTCAAGCATCCGGTAACCTCCTAGACAAGCTGATGATTGTAAGTGTCTTCGTTGGAGTCATTAACTGAGCCTGCGCCAAGTGGAAAGCGGCGACTGAGCCGAAAGGGAAAGTGCTCGATGGATGCCCTCCAAATGCCACGCCAGCTTGCTTAATTTATGCTCGCGAGCCAGACAACGAAAATGCAGGCCGATTTGTTGCTTCGGTGAGAGGTCCTGGCTTGGGTTTGTTAGTCCTTCTTCGATACTGTGACCGGAAATATCCCTCATGTAACTTAATACGCACGAGCGCAGAAAGTTTGTTGACGCGCCCGCTTGCAGGCCGACGCGGCCGTCGAGAAGGACGAACCATCTCTCCGGGGCAGGAGCAGGAACTGTCCGTAGACCTTACAGAATATCCGTTGAGCAATCTACCTCATGCCTGGGATCGAGTGGCGAGAATCCGGCGATCTCCTCGAAGATACGGGGCGTCCCAGATTCCTCATGATCTCGCCATAATCGCCGCGCAGATTCGCTTCGCGGATACTTGACAAGGAGAGCAGAAGATCGGCCGAGATCGCCTCTCTTTCTCCTCTTAGCCAAGATCGATGATGCTGTGCCCTTGTTCTTAGTTCAAAGCGCGTCATAAAACTTGCCCGCCGCGTCACCTGTTCTCGCAGGTCAGTCTCCGTTAAGAGGGAAACCTCTAAGACGAGAAAGCTCCGAGGAAAGCCTGTGGTTCCGAAGCTACTTTCCTGGAGGTGCATGGTGGCCTTAATTCGGAAATTACAGCTTCACGAGCAGCTTAATCATCCTGATTTAAGGGCAGTTCGATGTGCAAATCTGTCCATCCTGTCCCTCGGCGCCTTTCGCGGCTTTGCTGATGAATTACCGGGTAAGGTTGGCGGGATCCTCGTTCAAGAACGTCTCGATTTCCTGCAAAATTCCGCGGTCGACGAGTTCCTGGGTTTGGCCGCGCTCTTTAAGCTGGCTTTTCGAAACAGCCAACGAGTGATCGCCACCCTTGACAACATAAAGTCTATTCGGCGCGCGCATCTCCGCGCGAATGGTCTCGAGTAAGTCCAAGGGACAGAGGGGATCACGCGAACCTTGGACGAAAAGAACCGGAGTCGCGAGCTCCAAGAGCACTTTATCTCGAAGCTTGTTGGGATCACCCCCACCGCAGAGCGGATAACCGAGGCAGATGACGGCAGTAACCTCTTCTTTAAGCGCCAGGTGACATCCAACTCGTGATCCCATGCTCTTACCGATAAGAACTGGCGGTCCGCTATGCGAATCGCGCGCTTGCAGCAGTGCCTGATGATGTGAAGCGATAAGCCTCGGAAGGGGATCGGGACGGCTCCGCCCTTCTTTCATATAGGGGTAATCGAAGGTCCATACGACGCCGACCTGTTTGAGCAGCTCCGCCCACCTGAGCATCCAGGGATGCGAGCAAGGGACCCCCGCGCCAGGAGCGAAAATGAGAATTGGCCGTGCCACCACGAGTTATCTACCAAAGAGCTCGCAAATGGACCAGCGTAGGTTGGCAAATGTCTTTGGGAACTTCCGCAGAGGTGAATTCGCCGTTAAACTGAATTCAAGGTCGCTTCATAATTGGTCCACCGTGCCTGCTTTTAGAGAAGTGTCCCATAATTCCTCTCATTAATCCTGGCGCTGGTGTTCGGTCCTCGCAGACGGATCCGGTTCAGATCGTCGGTGAATTCTCTGAGATGCTGATTCCCGATTCCCAGTAGCTTCGACTAATCGCCCCACTCGACCCAACCCGAAGGCGGGCATGTTGTGATAAATGTTCTCATACTGCCCCTCCGAAATTATATAGGTCTCGTGCCAAATTCCGACGTCGCCACTGTTCCCGACATGCTGACGAAAACGGCTCCACGCCGGCACATGGGAGCGATCGGGATGCTTTGCATATTGCATGAGCGATTCAAGAGATCGCCAATACTGCAGAAGCAAAATCGTCCTGCCAAACCAGATGTGGCCGCCCAAGAAACCAAGATCCGGCTGCGCCCGAAGCTCCCGCAACATTCGCCCCATCGCCGAAAAGACGGGCCACCATTTGTGAATCTTCCACGCGCGATTAATGCGCATCCCAATGAGAAAAACGCAGAACGATCCCTCCATCTCCGCAGTCATACGTTTGGCAATAACCATCATGATCTCCTGCTCCAGGTTTCTTTCTTTATGATTAGGCTTGCGCCAGCAATGTGGGCACCAACAACATAAGAGTGGCCGGCTATGTTGTCATCGTCAACATGTTTTTGGGAGGGCGGGGATGCCGGCTAAGCGCGCCTACCATCACGGAAATCTCCGGGCGGTGCTTTTGGAGGCGGGCGTCGCCCTGATTGGGAACGTCGGCCCGAAGGGCTTCACGATCCGGGAGGTGGCGCGCCGGGCGGGCGTCTCGCACAATGCGCCGTACCGCCACTTCCGGGACAAGGAGGAATTGCTTGCGGCGATTGCCGTCGAAGGTTTCGAGCGCTTGACGGTCTCGATGAAGAGATGGTCGCTCGCGGGCGCCAGGGGGGAAGACCGCTTGCGGTTGTGCGGATGCGGTTATGTGGATTTTGCGCTGCGCTGGCCGCAGCACTTTTCGGTGATGTTCGATCTCCCGTCCGTTCCTCGTCGAGGATCAAGACCTCAAGTCGTCGGAGAGAATGCCTTTCAGACACTTCTAGGATTTATCATTGAGTCGCAGCAGGAGGGGGTCTTGCCGGCTGGAGATCCCCATCCACTCGCCTTGATGGCGTGGTCGTTGGTGCACGGCATTGCCAAATTGGCGATCAGCGGAAAGTTGTCATCCACAAGGAAAAAGGTTCTTGATTTCACCGAGCATGCCTCCAAGGCGTTCATCAGCGGAATGCGCGAACAGCGCGGGAATTTCGCGGACGTGTTGCGCAAAAAGGCGGCTAGTTCCGTCAGAATGAGGTGATTTTTGCTGGCAGGGTTGAGGGGTAAACTGTCGGAAGAGCTAAGCTGGGTTTGGCTTCTGGGCCGAGAATTCTCTCCAGAGAAAAGCGTGAGTGCGTGCTTTAAAGAAACGAAGAAACAAGTCATCCTGCTACCGATGGTGCGCACTGCTCTTCTTCTGGACGACTATTTCATGCGTCACCGGACAGCATACGGGCACCCGGAGCGCCCGGAACGGCTTCCCGCCATCAGGAAGGCGCTCGAACCGCTTGAGAACGTCTCCGTTATCTCCTCCCGGCGAGCCGACCTCGACCAAATTGCCAGTTGCCACGATCCGCGCTACATCGAGCAGGTTCTTAAACTTATCGGCTCCGGTCAGACCGAGTTGGCTGGTGGAGACGTAAGCGTTTCCCAGGAGTCCGGCGAAGTAGCCTTGCATGCCGTAGGCGGGGTGCTGGAAGCGCTCGATGCTGTGTTGATCGGACACGTGCAGAATGCCTTCTGTGCGGTGCGGCCGCCGGGTCATCACGCCCGCCCAGCCGCGCCTATGGGCTTTTGCATCTTCAACAACGTTGCCATCGCCGCACGCCATGCACAGAAAAAACACGGTCTGGAGCGTGTCGCTATTATCGATTGGGATGTTCACCATGGCAATGGGACTGAGGAAATGTTTTACTCTGATGGTTCAGTTCTTTATTTCTCCACGCACCAATGGCCTTGGTACCCTGGCACCGGGCACGCGTCCGAAACAGGTGTGGGCAAAGGTGCAGGATTGACCATCAACTGTCCCCTCCCCGCCGGATCTGGCCGCCAGGAGATTGTGGGTGCCTTTCGCGACCGGCTCTTCCCGGTCTTGGAAGACTTCCGTCCTGAACTCCTTCTGATCTCGGCTGGGTTTGACTCGCGGATCGACGACCCGCTCGGGCAATTCAGGTTGACCGACGAGGATTTTGCGGATCTCACCCGCATGCTGCTGGATTTTGCCGCCGGTCCTTGTGCTGGAAGAGTCGTCTCCGTTCTCGAGGGAGGCTATAATCTTTCAGGATTAGGCTCAGCTGTCAGAGCGCACATGTCGCAGCTGTTGGAATAGCAAGGCTCCTGCGAGCTGTTCCAGTCGCCCTGCGACCACGTACACCCCAAGAGCCCCGCGCGGACCCGTTCCTTGCGTTCTCTTTTTGCAACGCAAGCACATTTCGAAGAGAGCTAAAGGCTCCCGAACTTGCTGGGGAAGCCTTTTTTCTTGTGTTGCCGATGGCTTCTTAGCTAATAAGAGTTTCCCATGAAGAGAGCTTCTGTCGGCCTTCTTGTCGCCGCCGCAATCGTCGCCACCGCCTTTGCGGACATCCAACAGCCGCCAGCCTCCGATTATGGGCCGACCCGGAAGCTTGGTCGCGGTTTGGGTAACGTGCTGTGGGGTCCTGCCGAGCTGTTTGATTCTTTCTGTGCGGTGAATTTCGACGAAGGCAATTCCGCAGCATGGAGCTACGGCCTCGTTCGTGGTATCGGCCGCTCATTTGCGCGCCTGGGATACGGCGTCTACGAAATGGTAACCTTTCCATTTCCCACGGTTAGAGGCTCCTATCGCCCTCCCTATCGAAGCGATATTCCCTGGATCAATTCGGGGTATCAGGAGTTCCCTCCGGAGCTGGGGTTTGAGACTCGGTTCAACTACGTTCGCGAGTATCAGCGCGATCCCTGGTAAGACCCGGCACGCGGCGCGGGGGCAGCTCTTACGGCTTTTCGTTTGAGCGATAATTCGAAACAAAATTTCTGCGAAACACTTCGAACGCTCCTTCCAAAATTGCAGTCCTCGCTTTTCGCAGCAGGCTTACATAGAAGCGCAAGTTGTGTAGCGTGATCAGCCTTAGCCCAAGGATCTCTTCTGCTTTAACAAGATGGCGGATGTAAGCGCGGGAAAAGTTTCGGCAGGCGTAGCAGTCGCAATTTTCTTCGATGGGCTTGGGGTCTTCGGCAAAGCCGGCGTTCTTGAGCGACAACGTCCCACCGTGCGTGAATGCTGTCCCATTGCGGGCGATGCGCGTGGGCAGCACACAATCGAACATGTCGACTCCGCGCGCGATCATCTCAACCATCTGGGGAGGGGTCCCGAGACCCATGGCATAGCGAGCAGAGTGAGGTGGAAGAAACGCTTCCGCGTTCTCAATCGCCCGCACCATTTCGGTTTCGGACTCGCCAACGCTCACGCCGCCGATGGCGTATCCATCAAATCCGATACTCACCAGCTCGCAGGCGCTGCGTTCCCGCAGATCGGGGTAAGTCGAGCCCTGCACGATGCCAAAGAGCAGAGGCCGGTTGTCCTGGTTGTCTTCTCGCCACCACGCCTTACAGCGAGCCGCCCAACGCAGCGTGAGATCCAGACTGCGGACGGCATTTTCGTGGGTGCACGGATGTGGAGGACATTCGTCGAAAGTCATGACGATATCCGCATCCAAATCTCGCTGAATCTCCATTGAGCGTTCCGGACCGATAAGAGTCGGGGTGCCATCGACGTGATTTTGAAAATACACGCCCTCTTCAGTAATCTTCCTGAGCTTGGCCAGGGAAAATACCTGGAAGCCTCCGCTGTCGGTAAGTATAGGTCCGTGCCATCCGGTGAATTGGTGCAATCCACCCTGACGGGCGATCAGCTTCTCACCAGGCCGGACGTGGAGATGGTATGTATTTCCAAGGATGATCTGAACGCCTAGCTGGCTGAGCTCGGCAGGGGACACCGCCTTGACGGTACCCTGCGTCCCCACGGGCATGAAGACCGGTGTCTCGACCTCACCGCGGCGGGTTCGCAGAATCCCTGCCCTGGCTCGGGAGGACGGATCCGTGGCAAGCAGCGTATATGCCGCCCTCAATCTCCAATGGTCCACACCGTCTCGCCCGCGACGATCGTCCGGACTGCGCGACCCTTGAGCTTCCAGCCATGAAAGGGCGTGTTTCGGGAGAGTGATCGCGAGATTTCTTTATCAAACGTCCACTCCATATCAGTGTCGATGAGGGTGACGTCGGCCGCGGCGCCAGGCGATAACGTTCCACGCTCCAAGGACAACAGTCGCGCGGGATTCGCGGTCAACATCGCGAGAAGGCGGCCGATATCGAGGAGCTTCCTCTTGTGCACGAGAATGTCGCAGAAGAGGCTAAATTCGGTTTCCAGGCCGGCAATGCCGAATGGCGCTTGATCAAGCTCGACCTCCTTTTCATAAAAAGCATGGGGAGCGTGGTCACTGCAAAGGATATCCAGTGTGCCGTCGGTTATTCCTTCAAGGATTGCTTCGATGTCGGTTTCCGCGCGCAATGGCGGATTCATCTTGTAGTTGCTGTCAAAAGTGCGAAGGCGCTCGTGCGTGAGGGCAATGTGATGTGGACACACCTCGCCGGAAATCTTGACCCCCCGAGCTTTCGCATCCCGGAGCAAAAGCACGCTGCCTCCCGAGCTGATGTGCTGGCAGTGGATGGGGGAGTCACAGAGCTGAGCAAGCAGAATATTGCGGGCAACGATGATCTCCTCGGCAATGCGCGGCCAACCGGGCAAACCAAGCCGAAGACTCCATTCCCCTTCGTGCATGATCCCATTACCGACAAGTGAGTAGTCCTGGCAGTGATCCAGAACAGGCAGGCCAAACATGCGCGCATACTCGATTGCGCGACGCATGACTTCGTGGTTCTGAACACAATGGCCGTCATCAGTGATCGCGACGATACCAGCTCCAATCATTGACCCGTAGGGAGCCAATTCCTCTCCACCGAGGTTTTTGGTGATCGCGCCGGTTGTGAAAACGTTGACGACGGCATCGGCCTGCGCCCGCTCTCGAATCAAAGTGATCGTTCCCGCATTGTCCGCGACGGGGCTCGTATTCGGCATGCAGACGACACTCGTGAAACCACCCGCTGCGGCTGCACGAGAACCTGTCGCGATCGTCTCCTTTTGCGGCTGACCAGGCTCGCGAAGGTGCACATGCATATCAATAAGGCCTGGGGCGACGACGAGACCGTGTGCATCAATGATCTCAGCTTCGGATTTCTGACGATCGTTGAGGGACGCATCAGCAATGACCCCATCTGCAATCCAGACATCCGCAATCTCCTCGCGCTTGTTGGCCGGATCAACGACTCGGCCGTTGGCGATGCGGACGACTTTCATGAGGAAAGTCCCACGCCGCCCGCGCAAAGATATAAGACGGCCATCCGCACAGCGAGTCCATTGGTGACCTGCTCGAGAATCACGCTATGAGATCCGTCGGCCACTTCACTGTCGATCTCCACCCCGCGATTAATCGGACCCGGATGCATGATGAGACAGTCGGGCTTCAGCCGAGCAGCTCGCGCCTTTGTCAAACCGAAAAGCGAAATATACTCACCGAGGCCGGGAAAATATTCCTTGTGCTGACGCTCATGCTGTATGCGAAGCAGGTTGATGACATCGGCGGAGCCGAGAACCGAATCGAGCTTATGAACCACATTCACACCCAGTTTCTCGAACGTCCGAGGGACCAGGGTCGACGGACCCACCAAGGTGACGTTGGCGCCAAGTTTCGTCAGCGCATACATGTTCGAGCGGGCGACGCGGCTGAAAAGGATATCGCCGACAATGACCACGTGAAGACCTTCAACTTTGCCTCGCTTTTCCAGAATCGTAAAGGTATCCAGCAGTCCCTGGGTGGGATGTTCGTGGGCACCGTCGCCTGCGTTGATGACACTGGCCCCAAGCCTCTCTGAAAGGAAGCGGCAAGCGCCGGCGGAACCGTGCCGCAGCACAATGATGTCCGCTCGAAGCGCCTGGAGGTTGAGCGCGGTATCTTTGAGAGTCTCGCCCTTCTGCAGACTGGATGCGCTCGCGGAGATGTTCACAACATCGGCGCTCAAGCGCATGGCGGCCAGCTCGAATGAGGTGCGTGTGCGGGTGCTGGGCTCAACGAAAAAGTTCACGAGGGTTCGTCCACGCAGGGCGGGAACCTTTTTTAAGCTTCGTTCGCCGACTCCTTTAAAGGCGCGCGCTGTATCAAGAAGATTCCAGATCTCCTCCGTATTCAACTCATCAAGACCTACCAGGTCCTTGCGCGTCCAGCCGCTCATGAGGTTCTCACAACCGTGACGCTATCCGGGACGCCGTCGAGATTTTCGAATCGCACACGGATTCGTTCTTCTCGAGCGGTCGGAAGATTTTTGCCGACGTAGTCCGCCCGGATTGGCAACTCGCGATGTCCGCGATCTACAAGCACCGCATACTGAATGCGCGATGGCCGGCCGAACGAACTGATGGCATCGAGCGCTGCCCGACAGCTCCTGCCCGTAAACAGCACGTCATCGACCAGCACGATTGTCCGTCCCTCGATCTGGAGAGGAAGCTGTGTTGGAACGACAGTTGTCAGTCTTCCACGTGTGGAAATGTCGTCACGGTGCATGGAGACATCCACGATGCCCAAGTCAGCTCGCACCCCTTCGATTCTCTCGATGTGCTCGACGATACGCCGGGCGATCTCCACGCCGCGCGTCGGGATGCCGGCAATGACGACGCGCGCGAGATCTTCGTTGCGCTCGATAATCTCATGGGCGATCCGGCGAATGGCCTTGCGCATGGCCTCCGCGTCCATCACCAGAAGAGTTTTTTGCGGCTCTGCCATCTCCCTTCGCAACCTCTCAGGGTTGCCTTAAAGGTCACAATTCTTATCCTGCTTTGGGATGTTGTTTGGAACGTTCGTCTCGCCAAGCTGAGCGATACTTCACGATCCAATCCAATAAGGCGCGTTCAAATCCGATATCGTGACCAGCTTTCTCGCTCTCAATCCATTTATGACGAAGAATCTCCTCACGTTCGGCGAGAAATTCTTTGTAAAGAACCGAGTTCTTCACGAGTTCAGAGCCCTCGTTCTTCTGGGGATTCATCGTTTTTTTCGTATAAAGAACCATTTGTAATCGCTGTCAACCGCATTTTCGGTTTTGCTGTGCCGACGGAATTTGGCAAATCATTTGTAGTACAATACTTGCGATTAACATACTGAGGCCTCAATCAACTGCCAGGTTTCGTAAGATCCCCTTTGCCATTTGGCGAAAAAGCTGGGCGATGGTTCCGTGTGGATGGCTGGCGACAACCGGGCGCCCGATATCACCAGCCTCGCGAACGGCGATTTCGATGGGTATTTTTCCGAGCAGCGGCACCCGAAGGCGTGCCGCCTCCCGCTCTCCTCCGCCCGAGCCGAAGATGTCATAGCGCTGCCCGTCAGTTGGGCAAAGAAAGTAGCTCATGTTTTCGACAATTCCGAGAACCGGCACATTGGTCTTTTCGAACATGGCAACGGCCTTGCGGGCATCGATGAGCGCTACTTCCTGAGGAGTGGTTACGATAACGGCACCAGCTAAGGCGACTGTTTGAACGATGGTGAGTTGGATATCGCCGGTGCCGGGCGGAAGATCGAGCACGAGGCAATTAAGGGGCGCCCAGGCCACCTGGCGGAGAAACTGTTGTGTGTACCGGGTGACCATCGGACCTCGGAGCACCGCGGGTGAGGAGTCATCGAGCAGAAAACCCATTGACATCAGCTTGAGCGCCTCACGCTCGATTGGCAAAATGCGATTCTCCTCATCAGCCATCGGGCGTTCATTGCTGCCGAACATGAGCCCGATGCTTGGGCCGTAAAGGTCGCAATCGCAGAGCCCTACCAAGGCGCCTTCCCTGGCCAACGCGACCGCCAGATTGGCCGCGACAGTGGATTTGCCGACGCCCCCTTTGCCGCTGGCTACGGCGATGACGTGCTCGACACCCTCGAGCTTCGCTGGACCCGCAACTCCCGCAGCCTGAGCCGGCGCTTGAATATCGATCTTAACTTCCACATGACCGACCCCTTTGACGCCGGCAAGAGCGGCGTGCGCCTCATTGTGGATCTGGCGCGCAATTGCGGGTTCCGTGCTCGTCAAGACAAGCTGAGCGGTGACGTTCTCCCCCTCGATGCGAATTTCCTTAACCAATCCGAACGAGACGATGTCTCGGGAAAAGCCTGGGTAGCGCACCTGCCGGAGCGCGTCACGAAGACTTTGTTCATCAGGAGCCAGCATGTCGCATCCAATATGCCTGCCGATCGCAAGACAACAAGAGAAGTCGCCTGCGCGATTTCCGTCAAAAAGATTTGCGCAGGTGGCTCGGCAGAATGCCAAGCTGTTCGCGGTACTTGGCCACAGTGCGTCGAGCGATCGGGAGTCCACGCTCAGAGAGCGTCACCACGATGTCCTGGTCGCTGAGAGGTTGTCGCGAATCCTCATTGCGGACAATCTCGGCAATCGCCTGCCGCACGCTTTCGTTGCTCACGGACTCTCCATCGTCGGTCGTATATCCTGAAGTGAAAAAATACTTTAGTTCGAAGAGTCCTCGCGGTGTGGCCATATATTTTCCTGACACGGCCCGGCTAACCGTTGTTTCATGCACGCCAACGCCCTGGGCGACCTTGCTCATGGTCATTGGGCGCAAGTGCGCGGGACCATGATCAAAAAAATCGCGCTGCCGCTCGACGATTTCGCGAGCGATATTCAACAGGGTGTGCTGGCGCTGCTGCACGCATCGGATGAAGAACCTTCCTCCGCGAATCTTCTCCCGAAGGTAGTCGCGTACCTCCCGGTCTCCGGAGGATTGAGAGAGCATATCCTTGTAGCCGTCGCCGATGCGCAGGGAGGGGATCTCGTCGTCGTTCAGCGACACCGTGTAACCTTCCCCGTCTCGCTCGACCACTACCTCGGGAAGAATCGTCTGCTCGTCCTCTGCGGAAAATGGCCGCCCCGGCCGAGGCTCCAATCGGGCGATGGCTTCCGCAGCGTTCTGAACATCCTTGAGAGAAACGTGAATCTGGCGCGCTATGTCGGGGAGTTTGCGACGGCTTAATTCTTCAAGGTGGTGCTGGACGATCCGGCTTTCCAAACTGTATTGCCGTCCGCTGCGGCGGAGTTGGATGAGTAGGCACTCAGAAAGATTGCGCGCCGCCACGCCGGCCGGCTCAAAGGTCTGCACCATTTCGATCACCTTCTCCGCCTCGTCTTCGAGACAGCCGGCGGACGAAGCTATCTCAGCGGCAGTGGCTCGAAGATAACCTTGATCATCGATGTTACCGATAATGACCAGCGCAATTCCCCGCTGCCGGGCGGTCATTTCCGAACCACTTACTTGATCCAAGAGGTGCTGCTGCAAGGTGGCTGGTTTTGTCTGCGAATCAAAGAAATGTTGCCGTCTTGCCTGGGCATCAGCAGTCCACGGCTCCGACGCTGCACGTTGCGCATAATACTCGTTCCACTGATCTGAAAGTTCACGCTTCTGTGAGTCGTGGTCTTCTGCGTCGGCAGCACTTTCTCGCGGCTCCTCCTCGAGAGTCGGATTGGCTTCGAGTTCCGCCGCGACCAACTGTCGAAGCTCCATCAATGGCGCCTGCAAGATCTGCAAGCTTTGCTGCATCTGCGGCGACAGCGTCTGCTGTAGCGCCAACCCTTGAATTTGCTCCATTGCCGCCATGACCAAACGAAAATCAGGCACCTGACTTGCTTGTTCAAGCAATTTACGCGCCAGAAGGTCCGTCGTGGCTTTCTGTGCGATACAAGGCTGAAGAGACTGGTTTAGAGCAGTTGACCTTGTTGAGCAGTCTGGCTGCGAGAGGCTTCGGCTTCGATTTCTTTGAGAAGGCTCTTAAATTCACAAGCCTCCAGCGCAGCGAGCAGTGGCTTGTATTGAGGGTTGATCTGGAGTTGGCTGAGAGGCTTTGGCAGCGGCAGATCATCCTCGAGAGCCATCATGCGCCGGTTAATTTGAATTAATTGGATTGCGTCTCGAAGTTTCCGTCTCAGTTTTTCAGGCTCCACGGTATGCAGGTTCTCCAGAAGATTGTCGACGCTCTGGTAAACGCGAATGAGCTGGACGGCAGTCTTTTCGCCGATGCCGGGCACGCCGGGAATATTGTCCGAACTGTCACCCGCTAGCGCAAGCACCTCGGGAATCTGTGCCGGTTCAACGCCCCATTTCTCCTTGATTTCCGCTGGACGCAGCAGCGCAAAGCCACTGGTGCCGACGTCTGCTTTAGCTGTTGTGTAGATCGCGACCTGCTCACTTGTCAGCTGAAGGATGTCTTTATCGTTAGTGGCGATCACGACGTGATGATCCGCTTCAACAGCTTTGCGAGCGTAGGAAGCAATGAGATCGTCAGCCTCAGTTTGCGGAGCGCTGAGGCTGGCGAAGCCCGTCAACGGTAAATGCGCTTGGAGCCATGCCTCCTGGACGCGCATTTCGGAAGGCATCTCTGGACGCTGTTGTTTGTAGGCGATTTGCAACGCGGTACGGCGGTCCGGCAAGCCTTGATCCCAAATGACGGCGCCAAGATCAGGTTTCAGATCGGCCACCATTTTGCGCAGCGCTTTCAGAAATCCATAAATGGCGTTGGTTGGCTGGCCGCTCGAATTGGTAAGGCCACGAATCGCAAAAAACGAACGGTAAAGGTAATAGTGACCGTCGATGAGAAGAACCCCCATGAGCTCCAAGGTATCCCGGTTGGTTTCCGTACGCCAGCGCGTTTCAGGAGTATGCGGCTTGACGCAGGCTCCTATGTTTTTTAGGTTTCGCCCCTTGATGTTGTTTCGATCCTTTGCGCCACCTCTCCTGCTCGCCCTGACCCTTGTTTGCACAGTCAGGGCCCAAATTCCGACCCACATCGTCAGAGAGCGCGAAGCCGGGGTTGCGCCTCCTCCTCGATTTGCTGATGACAAGAGCGCCTTCCAAGCTGCCGAGCAACTGTACGCGGCAAAAGACTTCGAGGGCGCCATCAATGCCTTCAAGCGCTTCATGAAAAACTACCCTGGATCGCCTCTCGCCTCGAAAGCGCAGCTGCAGTTGGCGGACCTTCAACTGCTCCAGGGTCGATGGAGCGCGGCTTTCGACGCGTATCAGACTTTGATCACGAAATATCCAAATACGCCCGAATTCGAAGGAGCGGTGGCCCGGCAGGTGCTTATCGCGAACTCCTACTTGGATCTCAGCCGCATCAGGGTTCTTGGTTACTCAGTTCCCTTCCCCGGCCCCGCCGGCGCCGAACGTGCGCAAAAGATGTATGAGACGATCCTTAAGAATGCCCCCTACAGCATCTATGCGCCGATCACGCAATTTAATCTGGGGTTGGCGTTCCAGCGACAAAAGGCCATCAAGCAAGCTCGCGACGCTTTTCAGCTGGTTCTCGATAAGTATCCAAACAGTGATGTCTGCGATGACGCGCTTTACCAGATTGCCTATATCTACATGCGGCTGGGTCTGACTTCGAGTTCTCAAGATCTTTCTGCGCTCGTCCTTTCCAAAGAAACATTCGAAGACTTCCTCCTCCAGTACCCCAAGAGCGAAAAAGCGGCTCAAGCCCGGGACAATCTGCTCGCAATTGGACGCGCCGAAGCCGATAACCTTCTTACAATCGCCCGATACTACGATTGGTCGAAGGATTACAAAGCCGCCATTATTTACTACAATGACGTGGTGCGTAAACAGCCAAAGTCCAGCGATGCGGAACTGGCGAAGGCGCGTATCGAGGAGCTTCGCGGCCAATTCGGTGACGATATTCTTCGCGTGGGATCGGAGCGCGCTGAGTCCGGAGAAAAACTGGCGCTGCGCCGCCGTTTGCAAGCGCAAGTTGAAACCTCCGCGTTGTCCGACTACAGCGGCCCACCCAAGCGCGATATTGTGCCGGACGAGCTTCCCGTGGTGAAACAACCTCGGCTGCGCACTGAATCCCGCGATGTTCTTCCAATAGAGCCTCTTCAGCCGATCGAGCCCGTTCTTCCGACACAATGATCCGCCTGCTCGCACCAATCGTGGCGTGCGCTCTTCTGGCTGGGTGCGGTTACAAGCTGGGAGAAATACGACCAACACCCATGCGAAGTGTGCGCGCTCTGGCTGTGCCCACCTTCAAGAACAAGACCTACGAACCTCGCGTCGAGGTCCTTCTGGCTGACACGCTCATCAAGACCCTGCAGGAAGATGGCACCTACACCATCGTTTCCGAGGAGCTCTCCGATGCCATCTTGAATTGCACCCTCAACAGGATCGAACGCCGCTCAGTCCGCTCGGTGCAGAATAACGTCCTCGCGACAGCCGAATTTGGACTGTTCCTCGATATTGCCTACCAGGTGTCAGATCGGGTGACGGGTAGTATTCTGAAAAAGGGAAAGGTTCGCGGCGAAACGACATTCTTCAGCAGCAGCGATCTTCAGACGACCGAGCGTCAGGCCATTCCAGTCGCTGCCAAAGACGCGGCGGTCCAGCTGACCACGGAAGTCGCCGAGGGTTGGTAGAACCTCTTTGCTAACGGTCGTTCCGACACCCATCGGGAATCTGCAGGATATTACCCTGCGAGCCCTGCAAGCCTTGCGTGAAGCCGACCTCGTCGCAGCTGAGGATACACGACACTCGTCGATCCTCCTGCTGCACCATGGTATCAAGAAGCCGCTGCTCAGCTTTCATGAGCATAACGAGGTCGTTCGCACGGCGTCGCTGGTCCAGCAAATCGCTGAAGGTAAATCCGTCGCACTTGTCACGGATGCAGGCATGCCAGGAATATCGGATCCCGGCTTTCGCCTCATCCGCGCGTGTCGGGAGCAAGGACTCTCTGTCAGTGTCCTCCCCGGTCCGAGCGCGGTTCTTACCGCGCTGGTAGGTTCGGGATTTCCGACGAGTGCCTTCTTCTTTGGTGGATTTCTCCCGGTGAAGAGCGGGCGGCGGAGGACCGAGTTGGAACGCTGCCTTTCCCGCCCCGAAACGAGCATCTACTTCGAATCCCCGCACCGGCTGGTAAAAACTCTCGCGGTGTTGGCCGAGATTGCTCCCGCAGCCAGTATCTGCGTGGCCCGAGAATTGACAAAGAAGTTCGAGGAATACCGGCGCGGGAGCTCCGTCGAGCTTCTCGCCTATTATGAAGCCTGCCAACCCAAAGGTGAGATTACACTGGTTATTTTCCCGAGGGGCGACACTATGCGATAGCCTGTCCTGCGCCCAAACTGGCCATGAAGAACGGATTCACGATTTGTAAAGACCGTGAGCAATCAGGCATAGTTTCACCTTGAAAACCTTCGAGCGCAGCCAAGAGGATCACCGCTTTCGTGAGGGCTCGTGCAGTCCACCGTTGCGAGTGGATCAACGAAGATTTCGGGCCATCTTGGTTGCCGTAATCATAGGCCTGCTCGGTGGCGCGGTTCTGTTGCCGGTCGCGCCGCTTGAGTTCTCAAATCTGCCCACCTGCGTCTTCAAGAGCGCGACAGGATTGCCTTGCGCGCTTTGCGGGGGAACGCGGGCTACCTACGCGTTGCTGCGCGGGGATCTGGCGCGCGCTCTTTACCTCAACATGGCAGCATTGCCCACGGTAGTCGCTCTGGTGGCGGCTGCCCTGGCGCTCACGTATGAGGCGTTGCGCGGCAGAGTGGCCGTCGACTGGGATGCTCTCCTTTCGAGATTTCGTTCCCGGCTTCCGATCATAGTCACGCTCTTCTGTGTTTATTGGTTTCTGCATCTTAATGCCGCGTTGCGTGTGCCGAAGAGCGAACTTATTGATCTTCACCACCCGCTCGCCAACGCGGTCCACAAACGCTTTTCGCTTCAGAAGCAATGATTGCGCTCGACATCGTAAATTCTTTGAGACTACAGCCCGGCGCATGAATTGGTTTTACGCAAAAGATGGCCAGCAGATTGGGCCCGTGGAACTTTCCGAGATCGAGCGGTTGCACTCCGAGGGAGCACTCACTGATGATTCCCTTGTCTGGCAGCAGGGCATGCCCGAGTGGGTGAAAATCTCTACTGTGCTCAAGAGCAAGGCGGCCCCGGTGCTCTCTCCCACGACGGAAACCACGCAGACCTCAGCGCTGTCCAGCGGGTCGCCAGCACCGCTGCCGGATTATGGTGATCTCTTGTGTTGGGGAATTCTGGGCATCTTGATCCCCTGTGCGGGTCTGGCTGTCTATATCGCGCTCATCGTTCTGCATTTTCTGGAATTCAGCGCCGCACGCAAAGCCGTGGCGGAGGGTCGTCTTACGATTTCGGATTATACCAAGCTTCACCCGGCCCTGTTTCTGTTGGGTTTAATTTGCTGCGGGGCAATTTGCTACCCGCTTTTCATGCATTTCCGCAATCGAGCCGGATACTTCAAGCCTCAACCTCGCGCAGTCTGGATTGCTATCGTCGCTGTCTTGCTCAGCGTCGGCATAAACATCGCGATCAATCTCGGCACGGCCACCCTGCAGCAAGCCCCACAATAAGGCTAAGCGCTCGCCTTCTTCTCGCGCCCGCGCTGCCTCAAGACGATGGGCAAGCCAGGGAACTTCCACCTCCCGCGCAAGCGAGCGCGCAGAAAATTTAAGTAGCTTTGGGGCACAAGGCCTGGATTGTTAACGAAAAGCAGGAACTCCGGGGCTTGGAAGGGACGAACGTTCGGCGGCACAGTTTGCGTGGCGTAAAAAAGCTTAAAGCGGCGTTTGCCTTTCAAAGGAGGTGACTGCCGTTCGATGGCATCCCGCAACAGACGGTTCAACTCGCCCGTGCCTACTCGGTGCGTTGCGTGCTGGCGAATCTTCTCTATCACGCCAAACAATCTCTCCACGTCGCCTCCCGTTTTCGCGGATAAAACAACGACGGGCGCGTAAGCGAGAAAAAACAGATTCTCCCGCGCCCGTTCCACATGCTTGCGCAAGAGCTCGGAATCAAATTGCTCTACAGGCGAAATCAGGTCCCATTTATTGAGCGCGACAACAGCCGCCTTGTTTGCTTTCTGGATGAGGCCAGCGATCTTCTTGTCTTGTGCCGTCACTCCGCTGGTAACATCGATAACCAGCACGGAGAGATCGGCTCGGTGAATCGCATTTTCCGAACGCATCACACTGAAGACCTCAACGGACGTACTATGCTTCGAGCGATGGCGAATACCCGCCGTGTCACAAAGGATGAAGCGTCTGCCAGCCCGCTGATAGGAAATATCCACCGCATCTCGTGTCGTGCCCGGCACGTGACTGATGATGGCACGTTGATCGCCCAGGATAGAATTGATCAAGGAGGATTTCCCGACGTTCGGCCGGCCGACAAACGCAAGTTTGGGTGCCTCTTGCGAGACAGTCGCCTCCTCCTGCGCGGGAAGAAGACTTTCGATGGCTTCGACGAGCTCGGCTATGCCCCGGCCATGCTCCGCGCTCACAGCGAGCGTCCGCGCAAAACCGAGGCGAGCAAAGTCCGAGGCGAACCCCTCGTGTTCCGGAACATCCACCTTATTGACGACAAGAATCGCCGGCCTCCCCCAGCGCCGGATTTTATCTGCAACTTCGAGATCCGGCGGCGTAGCGCCGTCCTGTCCATCGACGACGAAGAGCAAGAGGTCCGCGCCTTCAATGGCAGCTTCGGTCGCCTCCTGAGCGAGTTGAGAAAAATTTGCATGGACGTCCGCGCCAATTCCTCCTGTATCAACAACCTCGAAGGCCGCCGAGCCAAGTCGGCAGGTTGCGACAATGCGATCGCGCGTCACCCCTGGCTGATCGTGAACGATCGAAATCTTGCGACCCGCCAGGCGATTGAAGAGTGCGGACTTGCCGACATTGGGTCTGCCGACAATGGCAACGCTACGCATTGGGCGCATCGTGCTGCCGCAGCTGTGAGAGCCCATCAAACAAGTAGCCAATACCGCTTACCAGTGTGAACAGTCCCGCGGTGTACACGGGGTATAGGTGAAAAGGCAATTGCAGCATCACCCAGGCGACAGCGATCATTTGAAAAGCCGAAGCAACCTTGCCCCACCAACTCGGGCGCACCTCCAGGTGTCCGTTGAGATGTTTCAACAGCACACAACCCGTGACAATCACCGCGTCGCGGGCGATAACGAGCACGGGGAACCAGAGCGGAAAGGCATATGTCCATTTGCTCAGGCTCAGCGTGATGATGGCAGCCAGGAGCAGCCCCTTGTCCGCGATAGGGTCGAGAACAGCTCCCAGTGGGCTTCGCTGACTGTATCGCCTGGCAACCCATCCATCCAGACAATCAGTTACAGAAGCGATCAGAAAGACGCTGACAGCGGCCCAACGATGCCATTCCTCCGGTCGCCCTTGCTCAACACTCCTTCCATAGTAGACGGCAAAAAGCACAAAGATCGGAATGAGCAAGATTCGCGCGATCGTGATTTTGTTTGCCAATGTCATGAGCGAGGACTCTCGACGGTAGAAAGACTCGTTCCCAGTGAAAATTTCTGGCTCATGTTTGCGCTGTGCCTTCCGAAGTCAAATGGCTGCTTGTGTCGATCCTTGTGGCGTGGCTGCTTGCGCTATGTCTTCCGGCAGTGCGCCACGCCTACATTGATGGGTGGCGGTGCGTGCTTCGTCACGCCGTGTTGTGGAAGCTTCCTGCAGGTTTCACGCTCAGCTACGGCGTTTTCCAACTGGCAGATTTTCTCCTGCTTCAATGGAGGATCGGACAATTCCCGGAGACCGCTCTCTTGTTTGCCAGGACATCTCCCGAGCCCATGCAAGTAGCCGCCGCTGCGATCCTTCCTGCATCCGAATCTCTGGCCGGTGCTCTCAACTGTCTGGTCGCGACGTTTCCCATTTCCGTGCTTTGCGGGTTGCTTTTCTTCACGAACTACCGGGGCCTCACCGGGGAACTGGCCTATGTGCTTTCGGCGAGATTTGGTTTCTGGGGTTGGCTGTTACTGGGGGCGTTGGCTGCATGCGCCTTGGCGTCCATCGCCAAACCGGTTGCGCTTCTCGGGCTGCCCGAGCTTTCCGAGATTCTCTCTCTTCACGAGCTCCTGGTGATCACAAGCCTGGTTAATGGGTTGTCGTTCGTATTCGAGTATCTTCTCGGAACGTGTCTTCAGGTTTATTTGATTCTCATCGCGTACGGTTGGGTGCGAGGTCTCAATTTCCGGCGCGCGCACGTGCTGCATTTTGCCGTGCGCCGCATGGGATTCGTGCTCAAATGGGCTGTGGTGATTATTGCCGTAACCCTCGCCATCATCCACGTTCCCTTATTTGTTGAAGCATGGTTTACAGGAGACCCAGTGAGCTGGAGCACCTTCGCCGTGGTTGAAGCGATTGCGCGGCCCACCCTGGCTGCCGCGATGATTGCCTTGGCCACCATCCAGATTCGCCTCGCCCTCCACAACGATTCCCTGCGCGGAGCCGCCGCCGCCCATTGGCAATTTCTCAAGCGAAACGGCTTTAGCTGTCTGGTATTCCTTTTGGCGGCGTTGGCCATGCTCTTTTCGCTTCAGGCAGTGCAGCGGGGCATCAGCGCCTGGCTGGAAACGGCGCTCTGGAGCAACGTATGGACGACGCTCCTAGAAGTTCTCAGCGCCATGCTGATGGGATGGGTCCTGGCATCTTGGGTTTGCTTTTACAAACGCACAGAAGCCGGGGCCCACAGCGTGCCTTTCTGATATGAGTTCTGTTCTTTCGTGCAGGGCCCTCTACTGCCAGCGCTCCGACTGGAATGAGGCCGGTCGCGCATCCATCGAAAATATCACGGCTTCCTTCGATCCAGGTATGGTTTGCGAGTTTGATGGTCCTGATCTCCCCGGCAGAGCACTCCTGCTCAGTATCCTCGGGCTGCTGGAACCCGCCGATTCCGGGGAGGTTTCTTTGAACGGCCAAACCCTCACTCACCTTGCAGAAGAAGACCTCCGGCGCTGTCGCAATCAAACATTCGGTTTTCTCTTTCACAATCCTTGCCTGTTGCCCTCCTTCTCTGTGGCGGAGAATGTCGCGATGCCTCTCTTTCGCATCTGTGGTGCGGACACCGCGGTCGCCCGGGAGCGAACTATCGAGGTGCTCGAGTTCTGTGAAATCGCCCATCTTGAAAACCAACTCGTGGGACGTTTGCCGCCTTCCGAGCAACGGCGCACCGCGTTTGCGCGCGCGCTTGTCCATGGTCCTAAAGTTCTCGTTGCCTTATCGCTGCGAGGCGGTTTGGAACTCTTCGACCTTGCCATCCAGACGGCCAATAAATTGGGACTTTGCGTGCTTTGGTCCGCGGAGGAAGGACAATCTACAAAACGGGCGCAGCGACAAATTCGAATTCAAGATGGGCGGATCACTTCGGACAAACTTTTGTGAACGCACCCATCCTCGAGCTGGCCTCGCGAACGGGCGCACGGAAATCCAATCTTGCCTTTGCGCTGGGTTGCCTCACGCAAGAGCGCAAGAGAGACGCTCTGGTCTTTTACGACTTTTGCCGCGCGGTCGATGACATCGCTGACGAACCCGGGCGCTCTCCAGCGGAAAAGGCTGAGTTGCTTGAGCTTTGGAAAGCTGCTCTGAGCCTCGGGAATGGGGTGCCCTCGGCGTTGGCGAACGTGCTCACACGCTACAAGATCGATCGCCGGCTTCTGGTCGAAATAGTGCGGGGCGTCGAAATGGATATCGAACCGAGCCGTTATCAAACCTATGAGGAACTGCGTGCGTATTGCTGGCAGGTCGCCAGTGCGGTGGGCCTCGTCAGCATCGAAATCTTCGGTTGCAAAAATCCCCAGAGCAAGCTCTACGCGGAACGGCTTGGCTACGCGCTGCAAATGACGAATATTCTCCGTGACGTGGCCGAAGACGCTGCCGCTGGTCGAATTTATCTCCCTCTCGAGGATTTGCGCAAATTCGAGGTCACGGAAGCCGACCTTCTCCAGGGAAAGCCAGGGGAGAACTTTGGTGATCTGATGCGCTTCGAGGCCCAACGCGCCCGCGCCCTTTTTGCCACAGCGAGGCGTGCCCTGCCTTTAGATGATCTGAGCGCACTTAGACCGGCCGAAATCATGCGGGCGATCTACGAGAGGATTCTTTCTCGCATGGAGGGCGATGGATTTCGAGTTTTCCAAAAACGTTATCGGCTCTCCAAAGCAGAGAAACTCTGGGTCCTGATCTTCTCTCGGTTTTGTCCACTCTCTTTCGCCACGAGGAGGCGTGTCGGGATCACCTGATACAACCAATCCACGTGGAGAGGAAGTGCGCCGCCCTGTTTGCCGGGAAGCGCCCTCACGACGAGCAGATCCGCCTCCAGTCCCTGAATCACTTCGTGGAGCGCGTATCCCGTGTTCGACCTCACGATGCGCGTCTCGATCTCCACCTCCTCGCCGGAAAGGAGCAGGTCGATATCCTCCAGCCATGCGTCGAGATCTCGTGGCTGCTCACCGCGTGAGGCGGCGATGGCCGCGGCAAAGGGAGTCTCGGTCACAGCGATCGTTACGTGTTCGGGTCGCAGAAGCTTTACGCAATTGCTTAGAAAAGGGGCTATGTCCTCGCCAGGCTCCAGCGCGAAGACGACACGGCGCAAGACCTCGGGCGATTCGAGCGGACGCGGCACGAGCAAGAGGTCACAAGGCGCATCGCGCATCAGTTCACGGGCGACACCGCTGGTGAATGGTATGTCAGCGTCCTCGTATTGAAGGGCCCCGGCAATGAGAAGCTCGTAATCGAAATCGTGCGCTGCCGAGATGATGGCTTTGGCAGGCGGGCCTTGCTCCATCCAGCGGATGGGCGCGTCGGGTCCGATTCTCTCCTGGAAGAGTTTCTCCTTTTCCGCATCAAAGGCCGCGGCGTGAATGATCTCCAACTCTGCGCCGCAACGCCGCGCAAAGGAACCCGCTTCCGCCAGAACAGCGGCAAAGGTCGGCGAAAAGGTCGAAGCAACCGCCGCACGCTGGTACGCCCTCATCTCATAAACTCGTCTTTGTTGCCGGTGAGCGCCAGTGGAAATCAGTCTCGAGAAAGCTCCAAAATTTTCTGGTACTCCTCAGTCGAAATTTGCATGACGCTGAGGCGTGGACTACGCAGCAGCGCGATTCCAGCCAGCTTCTTTTCGCCTCTGATGGTCTGGAGCGAAACAGGATGTGGCAAAGCCCCAATCGGCCTCAAATCAACGCAAACCCAGCTCCCTTCCTGTGCTGTCGGATCCGCATAGGCTTCGCGAATGACCTCTGCCTCGCCGACAATCGACTTGTTCTCCACGCTATGGTAAAAGAATACGCGGTCTCCAGTTCTCATCGATCGCAAATTGTTTCGCGCCTGGAAGTTTCTCACGCCTGTCCAGGCGGTGGTGCCATCCCTAACGAAATCGTCCCAGGAATAGGCGGAGGGTTCCTGCTTCACGAGCCAGTACTTCATGTGCAGCAGTCAGTAAGCGGCTGGCCTTGGATGTAGCGCCTGATATTCTCAACGGTGAATCGACTGAGACGCTCCAGGGCCTCGTGGCTGTTGAAGGCGACATGTGGAGTAAGAACGACCTGTGGTCGATTCAGCAGCTGATTTTGAGTGACGAGCTTGGAAAACTCCGCGACGCGTTTAGCGGATGCCTCTCTCGGGACGGGAGCGGCCGCGCTGCGCACGCGCTCAGCGATCTTCTCGCCAAGGATTTTGGTCGCTCCACCGCGGAAGACGCGTTCATCCTCGAGCACGTCAAGTCCCAATCCGGCAACTTTGCCTGCGTCAAGAGCTTCGATGGCGGCCGCGGAGTCGACCAGCGCTCCGCGTGCAGTATTAATGAGGAGCAACCCGGGCCGGCAGAGCGCAAGCGCTTCGCGATTGATCATATGGCGGGTTGTGGAAGTCAAGGGAACATGCAAAGTGATCACATCAGACTCGCGCAGCAGTTGTTCAAAGGAAACATAGCGGAAGTCGAGCAACTCACTGTAAAAGGGATGCGGCTGCGCGTCGTAGGCGATGACTTTCATTCCGAAACCGATTCCAATGCGGACGACATGGAGGCCGACGCGTCCGGCTCCGATCACCCCGAGGGTCCTGTCGCGCAAATCGAAACCGCGCAAGCGCTCCCGGCTGAAACGTCCAGTCCGCACAGCCTGCTCCGAATCTCTGAGGCGTCGAGAGAGTGCCAGGACAAGCGCGAAGGTGTGTTCGGCCACCGTGTTCTCCCCATAGTTGGAAACATTGGCCACGGTGACCTGCCGGCTCGCGCATGCATCCAGATCGATATGGTCGCATCCCGTGGAACGAGTGGCTATCAAGCGAATGAGAGGATGCGCGTCCAGAAAAGGGGCACCAACTCTTTCGCCGATGAAAACGGATAACACTTCAACATCCTCGGCAACCGCATTGAGACGATCAACAAAGCGCACTTCGTGTTCTTGAAAAGCCTGCTCGAAAAAACTTTTCGCTTCCTCTTCAACTTCGACGAAACACATTTTCCTGCTTTGCACGGAAGTCTTGGTCATCAAGACTCATGATCTCCGCGATGGCCAACCTCAGTCAAACAGGTTTCTTCATTAGCTTCGAGGGCACTGAGGGATGCGGCAAGAGCACCCAAATCCATCTGCTTATGGAATGGCTCACGACCAAAGGCAAAACCGCGCTCGTGGTCCGCGAACCGGGCGGAACGCCGATTGGGGAGAGCATTCGGCACTTGCTGCAACACGCGGCCGTGGGGTATGCGAT
This sequence comes from uncultured Verrucomicrobiae bacterium, assembly GCA_963744345.1. GTDB lineage: Bacteria > Verrucomicrobiota > Verrucomicrobiia > Chthoniobacterales > Terrimicrobiaceae > DASTFP01. Next base: position 211,603 of record CAVUTD010000015.1, on the reverse strand, counting down.
GGTCCCCCAAACCGAACTGCTGCTCTTTGCCGCCAGCCGAGCTCAACTCGTGCGTCAGGTCATTGTTCCGGCCCTCGAGAGTGGCGAGATTGTTATTTCGGACCGCTTCTTGGATTCGACGACGGTGTACCAGGGCGTGGCGCGCAAGCTCCCTCGGGAGTTGGTCGAGCAAGTCAATCAATTTGCCGCGGGACCAAGACTCCCCGATGTGACCTTCCTTCTCGACATGGATCCGACGGCGGCGCATGAAAGACTGATCCGCCGAGCGGTTTCGGGCCGCGATCGCATGGAGGAACAGTCTTCTGCGTTTTATCAGGCCGTTCGTGAAGGATACCTTGAACTTGCCGCCACACACGGAGATCGTATCCATCTCTTGGACGCAACCAAACCCGAAACGGAAATCGCCCGCGAAATTCGGGCGGTTCTTTGTCTCCATGCCCTTTTCCAGGGAAGTGGCGTTTGAACATCTGAGCGCATCCCATCGCGCGGGGCGGCTAGCGCATGCTTACCTTCTCACCGGGGCAGGTGGAAGCGGGAAGACTTGGCTGGCCATGGAACTCGCCGGCCTCGTTTTGGAGCGCCCGGCGGAAGGCATCCTGGCTCATCCCGACGTGCATAGTGTGCAGCCCGAGTCAAAATCCCGGCGAATCGTTATCGGTCAGATGCGCGAACTTGAGCACTCCATTCAGCGCAAGCCTCTTCTCGCCCGAAGCAAGGTCGCGATCATTCATGACGCTGACCGCCTGCAGCCGCAGGCAGCGAATGCATTCTTGAAGACTCTGGAGGAACCGCCTGCACGCTCGCTCATCCTCCTTCTCAGCGCGAACCCTAAGGGAATTTTGGAGACCATTCGTTCGCGCTGCCTTGAGACACCCCTCCTGCAGACCGTTGAGCACCCACCCTCAACTGAGGAAGGGATTATCCTTGACGCGCTTGCGGAGGCCCTTCTGGCGGAGACCAAACCAGGAGTAGCGGAAGCTTTCCGCTTTACACGGACTCTCCAGAATATCCTCACGGGCCTGCGGGAGAAGATCTCTTCTCAGCACGAGAGCATGCTTCGCCAGGAGACTTCGCGTTACAAGCAGGCGTGCGATGACTCGCTCTGGCTTGAAGGGCGCACCGCGCAGATCAAGGCCATGGTTGAAGCCGATGCGCTTCGGGAGCGCGAACGCATCTTACAAATCGTGGTCGATGCCTTCGGAGCGGCCCTGCGAGTGCAACACGGCTACCCAACCGAGCATCCGGTGGTGAAGGCTTTGGCTGAGAAAATTTCGCCGCAAGATCTGCTGCGCAGGATGGATGCGCTCGAATCCTTGCGACGCCTCCTCGTTGTCGGCGTTAACGAACCTCTGGCTTTGGAGGCGGGATTTCTTGAGATGATCACTCACCACCCGCGCCGCGCCGAACACTTCACTTTTAAAGAGTAACTTTAGTGCGCCGGGGGCACTCCAGGCTTGAGCGTTGAACCTTGAAGGGCTAACGGAAAGAACTTTTCGATTTTTCCGATGGCTCGCATCGTCCTCAAATTTGGAACTGGCACCCTGTCGCGATCCGCGGGTCGCGCGCTGGATGCCAGCCAATTTCGTCACATCGCTTCGGAGATCTCTCTCCTGGTCAAGGCAGGGCATTCCTGCGTGATCGTCAGTAGCGCTGCGATTGCCGCCGGCGTCCACATGCTGGGACTCGACCACCGTCCCGAGGACCTGTCCGCGAAGCAAGCTTGCGCCGCAGCCGGTCAGCCGGAGCTCATGCGTATGTACGCAAGCGCCTTTCGGCGTCACGGCTTAATCGTTGCTCAACTCCTGCTCACGCATGACGACATCGACAGCCGAATGCGTCGTCAGAACGCGTTCAACACCATTGAGAGAATCCTCGAAGCTGGCAATATTGTCCCGATCATCAACGAAAACGACACCGTGGCGGTCGAGGAGCTTCGGGTTGGCGATAACGATCGCCTCTCAGCTGAGGTTGCCCAACTCGTTCACGCTGAGATTTTGCTTCTCCTCACCTCTTCGGATGGATTAAGCGATTCAGAGGGGCGCCGCATCGCGGTGGCCGAAAATATCTCGGAAGTCCTTCAGCACGTGCGGCCCGAAACCGGGGAGATGTCCGTTGGGGGAATGCGCGCCAAGTTGCAGGCCGTCGATTTCGCCATTTCCCACGGCATTTGCACCTGCATTCTGGATGGACGCAAAGCGGGTCAGATTGCGGCCGCTCTGCAAGGAAAGAACGTCGGCACGCGTTTCGTGGTCCCGGGAAACCGCCGTTTCAAGCAGAAGATCCGGGTTCGAATGCCACCATGACCATTCAGATCGCTGCAATCGCCCGGAACACCTTCACCGACCTCATCCGACAGAAAATCTTCTACATCGTCCTCGTTTTCGCGCTTGGCGCCATCGGCAGCTCGATCTTTTTGGGGCGGCTGACCTTTCAGGAGGAGTTTCAGATGCTCAAGGACGTCTGTTTGGGAGCCATGTCAGTTTTCACCTCGCTGCTCGCCATCCTTGCGACGGCAAATTTCCTACCTAAGGATCTCGAGGAGCGGACAATTTACAATATTCTTTCCAAGCCGATTCCACGGTTTGCTTATCTGCTCGGGAAGCTCGTGGGGATCATCGGGCTGCTCTTTCTTTTTACCCTTCTCATGAGCGGGGTCTTCTGCCTCGTCCTTTGGCTGCGCGAACATGCCGTTCTTTCCGAGACTCGCACGCTATTGGCTGACGCTCCCATCGAAGAGCTGGCGCCCGCCCTCAAAGCAATTGCCGACGCCACCTTCAATAGCAGTCTGGTCCCGGGGATTCTCATCATTTTTGTGAAATCCGCGGTGCTGGCGTCACTTACCCTCCTGATTTCCAGCTTCGCAACCTCCTCTCTCTTCACGATCATGATCGCTGCCGCCATCTATTTCATCGGACACCTTCAGTCCACCGCGCGCGATTACTGGCTGCAAGGCACCGAGAGCAACTGGTGGACGCGCATCCCGCTCGGCCTAACCGCTCTTCTCTTCCCAGACCTTCAATCCTTCAATCTCGCGGACGACGTTATTGCCGGAGCTCCGATTCCTCTAAACATTTTTCTTGGCACTTTCGCCATGGGATGGGCTTACGTGGCTGTGTACTTCGCGGTGGCCGCGTTCATCTTTTCGGGACGTGAGCTATGATTCGTCCGGCCATCGCGATCGTCCTCCTTTTTATTTTTGGAAGCATCAAGATGCCTGTCGAAAAGTCCCTCGATGCGGCGCAAGGGCAAGCCGGTTTGCGCAATTCTCGAATCACCGTCGAACTCCGTGAAAGAATCGGACAGATGGGCTTTTTGGCCGCCTTGAGCGGCTTCCGTTCCCCGGTTGCCGCCTTGCTCTGGTTGAAAGCTCACAACGCGTGGGAGCGCACTGAGTGGGGGCGCATGGTGGCTTTGTTCGATACGGTGACGACCCTTCAGCCTCGCTCGTTGCTTTATTGGGATCTGGCCGCATGGCACATGGCCTGGAACGCAAGCGCCGCCGCGTTGCGAAACCCTTTGCAACCCAGCGAACCTCTCCGCATTCGCCAGCAACGTCAGTATTTCACGTTAGGCCGCCACTATCTGGAGCGCGGCATCAAGAACAATCCCGAGAGCTTTTTCCTTTACAGAAGTCTGGGCATTTTGCTGCGAGACAAATTTGAAGATCATTGCGGTGCGGGCGACGCGTTCCTGAAAGCTTCTTCCCTTCGCGATGCGCCACCGTACCTTCGGCGCCTCGCCGGCTACGAGCTCGCAAAGTGCCCCGGGCGGGAGAAGATGGCGTATGAGATCTTGAAGCGAATTCATCATGAAGACCCCGGTCAACGAAAACCTACTCTGATCACGACGCTGCAGGAACTTGAAAAGAAACTGGATGTTCCTCAGGCGGAGCGCATAGAGTCCGCAAACCGTTAAGCATTACCTTCCTTTCCCATGCGCTTCGCAATATTTGGCGACATTCATGCCAACTATCACGCGTTGGAAGTCATCCTGGCAGACGCCCAGGCACATATGTGCTCTCATCACGTTTGCATGGGCGATATCGTTGGCTATAACGCATTTCCCCAGGAATGTATCGAGATGGTGCGCAAGCTCGATTGCCCCGCTGTCAAGGGCAACCACGATGAGCAAGCTTCCATGGTCGGCGATCAGGAGAGTTTTAATGCTCTGGCCGAGGAAGCGATCAACTGGACTCGCGCGCGGCTTTCGCACGACGAGAAACACTGGCTGCGCTCACTGCGGCTTCAACGTCAGGTGCGGGACTTCACCGTCGTTCACGCGACCTTAGACACGCCGCACAAATGGGGCTACGTGTTCAATCAGCTCGATGCAGCGGCCAGTTTTAACTATCAACATACCTCCGTGTGCTTCATCGGCCACACCCATTCTCCCAAAGCCTATGTTCGTGACGGTAGCGTGAGAATCCTGCCACTGGACGTTCTTGCGCTGCAAAAAGGCAAAAAATACCTAATTAATGTCGGCAGTGTCGGACAACCGCGCGATGGAGATTGGCGTGCCGCCTACTGCATCTACGACACCAGCAGCAACGAGGTCCAACTACGCCGAATCGAGTACAACTTGGACGCTGCCCAGAAGGGCATCATCGCGGCAGGACTTCCTCGCAGGCTGGCCGAACGTCTCGCCCTGGGACGCTGAGACTTTCACGCACCCGTTTGGCGCCACTGAAGACGCTTCTTCTCATTAAGCCCGGCTCGATCGGGGACATCATCAACGCCCTTCCCTGTGCAGCTGCGCTGAAGCAATTTTTGCCTGATACAAAAATCACATGGCTCGTGGACAAGCGGTGGGAATCTCTCCTGACGGACAACCCCGTGATTGATGCCACGATCACATTTCCTCGCGAGAAATTTCGCGGCGTCACGGGAATGCTTCGGTCCGTTCCCTGGTTGTTTCGGCTGAGGGAAATGCTGCGACCTGACGTGGCCCTCGATTTGCAAGGCTTGCTTCGGAGCGCGTTGATGGGCCGTTTCAGCCGCGCACGCCGAAGCATTGGGTTGGCTGATGCACGCGAAGGCGCCAGGTGGTTCTATGACGAAATCACGCCGGTTTACCGCGGGGAACATTCAGTGCGCAGGTATCTACGCACTTTGGAGACCCTCGGCCTCCCCCGAGTTACCGATCCGGTGTTTCGGCTGCCTTCGGGAACGCCATTTGACGCCTCTTTTGAAAGCGGCGCGTTTATCCTTTTCCATCCATTCGCTCGTGGAGAAGCCAAGTCGCTCCGACACGAACACGTCGTGGAATTTTGTCGTGTCGTTGAGCCGGTAACCGTAGTGCTCATAGGCCTCGGAGACCTGCGGCAAGAATTGCCGACCAATACGATCAACCTTCTTAACCTCACGACGATTCGACAGATCATCTGGTTGATTGGTGCCGCGACTTTTGTCGTCAGCGTAGACAGCGGACCGATGCACATCGCCGCTGCCATGAAAGCGCGGATGCTTTCGATCCATACCTGGAGCGATCCCAGATCGGTCGGTCCATTCAGCGAAGAAGCTTGGATATGGCAGGGCGGCGAAATCCGCAGGCAGCAACTTCTGGCTCCTTCGCTAACCGAGGTCCGGTCGCCGGAAAACCACGATATCCGTCAGATTGCCCGATTCGCCAAGCACGTCGTTCAAGAAGGCGACGCTCCGTCTTGAAGATCGGGAGAGTCGCTATCTTCTTAGCGCTTTGCTGGATCTTAGGATCGCAGCAGGTCTGCGACCATTCCTCGTTCTTCCTTCAACTCGTTGACACTGGCCTCCACTTTTGCCTTGGCGAACTCATTGAGAGCGACGTCTTGGACGATGCTGATGCTGGAACCGTCCGAGCGCGTGGGAAACGAACAGATCAACCCTTTTTCGATCCCATAACTGCCGTCTGAACAAAGCGCCACGCTATGCCAATCTTCTCCAGGTGTCGCGTTAACAAGTGAGTTGACGGACTCAACCGCGCCGTGCGCCGCCGATTTGGCAGAGGAAAGTCCGCGCGCCTGGATGATCGCCGCGCCGCGCTGCTGCACGTTCTTGATGAAGGTTGTTTCGAGCCATTCGCGATCATCAATCACCTCAGTAGCGGGTTTGCCTTCAATCCGGGCATTGTAAAAATCCGGGTAAAGGGTACTGGAATGGTTGCCCCATATCGCGACGTTGCTGACATGCCTCCAGTGCGAACCAGCCTTGAGCGCAAGCTGAGTCTTCGCGCGATTCTCGTCGAGCCGGGTCATGGCAAACCAGCGATCCGAAGGCACGTCTCGGCCATTATTCATAGCGATCAAGCAGTTCGTGTTGCACGGATTGCCCACAACCAATACCCGAATATCGGATGCTGCGTGTTTGGCAATCGCCTGTCCCTGCTCGACAAATATTTTCCCGTTGATGCCCAGCAACTCCTTGCGTTCCATACCCGCCCGACGGGGCACACTTCCAACGAGCAGCGCCCAATTGACAGCGCGAAATCCCTCGGCAGGATCCGCCGTGGCAATCACATGATGCAAGAGCGGAAACGCACAATCATGCAATTCCATCACCACGCCCTCGAGGGCCTTGAGTGCCGGCGGGATTTCGATTAATTGGAGTTCGACGGGCTGATCTGGACCAAAAACACTGCCCGAGGCAATTCGGGGAAGCAACGCGTATCCGATCTGACCGGCTGCGCCGGTAACGGCGATTTTGATGGGAGAGTTCATAGCGATTGGGACTGAATGATTATCCGATTCCTCCAGCTAAAACACCTAAAAATGAGAAAACCCGTTTTGCTTGGAGCCAAACGGGTTTTCTCGGTGCGGGGGGAAATCCCTACACGAGCTCCTTAAAGGATTTGCCGGTGACAAACTTCACGGTCTTCGAAGCCTTGATCTTAATCTTTTCACCGGTCTTGGGATTCACGCCGGTGCGGGCCTTGCGCGAGGAAACTTTGAAGGTTCCAAAGCCAATAAGTTGAACGCTCTTGGATTTCTTGACACCCGTTTTGATGCCATCAATCACGGCATTCACCGCGCGCTCAGCTTCAGCTTTGTTGGTCCCGAGGGTTTTCTGGACGGAGGATACGAGTTCAACTTTGTTCATTGGGCAAAGGAATTGCGGCTTGACCGAAGCCGTTTGGAGGATGCCCTGAATCGGTTTTTTCTGTCAACCATTTAACTAGACATTTCACCGGCGAAAGCGCCGCGGAGCCTGACTTCGCCCTGAGTTGCAGGTTTTGACACAGCTGCATATATAGCACCCATGAACTTCGAAGAACAGATTGCGACCTTTCTGGGCCGCGCACCGCGTTTGGCCTCGTCGGCGTTTATAGCGCCGGGTGCGTTCATCGCAGGGGATGTAACCATTGGCGAGGAAGCGAGTGTCTGGCCAGGCTGTTCGTTGCGTGGTGATATTGCACCGATCGTTATCGGCGGGCATTCCAACGTGCAGGATGGCTCGGTCGTTCACGTGGCTGACGATTTGCCAGCCATCGTTGGCGAGTGGGTGACTGTGGGCCACAAGGCCATCGTGCATGCCTGTGAAATAGGAGACGAAGTGCTCATCGGAATGGGAGCGATCATCCTGGATGGAGCCAAGGTTGGAGCACGCTCAATCGTCGGAGCCAATGCGACCGTGACAATGGGTACTGAAGTCCCAGCTGGCTCGTTGGTCCTCGGATCACCCGCTGTGGTCAAGAAAACGCTAAGCCAAGAGGAGCAATCCGGTATTCGCAGGTGGGCCGAACGCTACGTGACGCTGTCGCGCCTTTACCTGGCGCGGACGGCTGGCGTGAGGTAGTTGCCCCAGACATCGAGAGCTGATACGTTGCGGCTATGAGCAAGGATGTGATCCAAGTGCAGATCAAAGCGCTCATTCCAACGAATGCTGGCGTCGCGGTGTTCATTGGAAATGAAGAGAAGATCTTCGTCATCTACGTCGATCCGAGCGTCGGCAGTGCAATCAACATGTTCGTCAGCGGCACCGCCAAGGAGCGCCCTCTCACTCACGACCTCATGGCTCTCGTGCTTGCCGCGGTCGGCGCGAAGGTGGAGCGAGTTATCGTCAATGATCTCAAGAGTGGAACATACTTTGGCCGCCTCATTATCACAGCGGAGAACGAACTTCAGCAGCGCAAGATCATCGAACTTGATTCGCGTCCTAGCGATTGTCTCGCGATGGCAACTCAACAGAAAGCGCCCATTTTCGTGAGCAGAGAAGTCTGGGACGAAGTCGAGGATATGTCTGACGTGCTTGAATCGATGCGGCAACAGGGCGGAAAGGGCACCCAGGAAGAGGAAGACGACTGATCCGTTCAGCGCGTCCGAGCGCGGGGCGAGATCTGCAGAGCTCGCAGGCTACTTCGGCCAGGCGTCACTCAGTTCACCAAGCAATCCAATCTTCCGCTCGTCACGAATGGTGCTCATGGTTCTTGCTCCTCTTCAAAGATCAGAGCGCCGGTGGCGCTGTAGCTGTGAATATAGTTGCGACCATCGAGAGGGCCAATCTCTCCGTTGCAAAAGAATCCTGCGCTCGCGTGTTCGCCAAGAATTTCCTCGAGCAGGCGGGCGTCGTGGCTCTTGCTGCCAAACAGGCGGGAACCTCTGCCGGAACACGCGAAGAGCAGCGAAGCCAAAGGGGCGCGTCCCGATTCCGCGGCCACGCGGCGCAGCAGGGTGCGCCATTCACTGTCAGCTGCATTCTTGTCCCGGAGTTGATACTGCAAAGTCTGACCGACGCGGGGGAAGCCGCCGATGGCGACGGCGCCCGAATTTGGGTCCGCACCGAGAATATTGCGAATTAAAAAATGGCCCGGTTTAAAATCCTCTACGTACTCCGTCCCCGCAATTCCGGCAAACAGATTGCCCTTGGCTCCCGCCTTTTCACCGTCGCTCAGTCCTTCGAAAGCGGACTCTAAAGCTTCATAAGCTGGCCGAGCGCCAAGCGAGTAAACGACGTTGCTTTCAGCGCGCGTTACCGTAAGCGGCTCACCGATCGGTCGACATGCCTGACTAACGATGGGCATCACCCGCAAGCCGGTCACCGCCACGAGGACCGCATCGAAGAGCCGGCCGTTGTGAAAGACTGCGACACCTTCTCCGTCATTCGTTCCCGAGGCCAAGCCGCCGACACACTGCACGCCCGGCCACGCGACGTTCCATTTCGCTAACCAGTGCTCTGTATCGAAGCTGAATGGGTTGCTTAGCACAATCCAGGCTCCCGGGCTTGTCACTCCGCAAAGTTTCCGCAGGTAGGCAGGATCAGCCGCCTCTTCAACTTGGGCTTGATCGAGTGTGCGAACTTCGAAGACATGATCGTGCGAACCGAGTGCAAGCAAGACAAAGCCTTTGTCGTGCTCATTCTCCTCGCTGCCAACGGTAAGTCCTACGCCTGTCGCCCCCACCAGATCGATGACATGTCCATCAACCCGGATGATTTCACAGAACTCCTCGATATGAGGAACAAAGTCCGGCGTGAAAAACGCGAAGGCGAGCGCATTGGATCCTCCGGTTGCCGCTCGGAGTTCGACCGCGGCAGAGGCAACATCCTCACGAGAAAATTTCCCCGCACGCCTGACGGTAACGCACCTTTTCCGCATACGAGATTCTCCCGCGAACAACGATAATGTCAATCTGCGCCAAAAGCCAATCTCTCTGCGCAGCCTGCGTGCTGCAATTGCATGATCGCGAGAGAGTAGAGTCCCGCGAGAAGTTGGTGGGCAGGGAGGGGATCGAACCCCCGACCAACAGTGTGTAAGACTGCCGCTCTACCACTGAGCTACCTGCCCGCAGACCGAGGAACCTACGCAGAGTCGCGACGATTTCCAATCGTATTGAATACACCGCGCCAACCAAGTTTCTCCGCGTACAAGCGGGATCACGTGGACGATCTTAGCTCGAAATCAGCTTCGCTGAAGGTCTGACAAATAGGTCAAGGAACTGCCGTCCAGAGACCTTCGAAGCGCTCGGTGCGCCAAGGGTTCTCGTCCTGCACCTTACGAAAGTCCATGCCTGTAGCAGTGCGCACGAACCGATAGCGTCCCTCGGTTCGCTGCAATTGCTGCGGGTCCTTTGCCGCAGAGTCCTCCAAGACGAGGCTGTTACCCTCCAGACGGTAGCGTCCACGAAATTCGGGCTCGGAATAGTCTCCGGCCAAGTACACGAGATAATTCCCGTCTGGCAGAATACGAAGTTCTATAGATCCCTCGCGTCCGAGACCGCTTCGTCGCCAAGTCCCGACGATGGGCGACCAATCCGAAAAGGAGATTCTCGCTATTCGCCAATAGCCGTCTTTCACGCGCCATTCAATGATGACGCGCTCCTTCAAATCGAAGCGTCCAGCGGCTCTGGCGGCGATCTCGCTGCGCGTGGCGACACGCTCCGGGAGTGAATAGACAACCTCGGTTTTACTGAATTCAAGAGAATACGGTTCGGCTTTGAGCGCGCTCAGGTACCTATCAACGCCGCTTGAGCGGGGGGTAAGCGGCGATTGGATGCGCGCCTCTTTCGTGAAGTACGACCGCAAGTCTTCGATCTGTACGCTATTATGCAATGTCTCGAAATGTTTGAGACGCTCAGTGAACGGCATGCGATCGCCCTGGAGAACTGGCTGACGATGCGCACAGGCCGCCAGCACGAAGCCGCAAATAAGAAAGACTGAATGGCGCAAGGACTCAGTCATTCTAAAGTGTCGCATCAGGGCGAACTTTCTTAGGAAGATTTCTGCCGATGAGGAGCTGCTACGGATTTTCGGCAGCACCCTCTAGAGTTTCAACGGGTGGTCGGAAGACAGGGCCTCGCGTGATCGGCGGTTGAATCAAGCTTTGAGCGATAAACTCCGCATTGATGGGGGCTATTAGACTATAGCCAGCCTTGCCGTCGGGAAGCATGGGTGTCCCCCACCGGTTGCGGCAAACAACTTCTCTGGCTAAAATCCGCTCACCGCGGAGCGTATGATTGTAGAGCTCATACTCAGGTTGCGTGAACGCACCGAGAAAGGCGCCGGCAGCAAGAACTAGGGGGAGCATGCCTATCTTAAGCGCCTTTTCTCTTCCTTAAGCAAGACGAAAGCAATCGCCTTTTCTCTTCTTCACGCTCGCTCGACCTGCCAATATTCGAGATCGACCGGCGTTTCGCGACCAAATATCGTCACCGAAACGCGGAGTTTTCCGCGCTCCGGATCGATTTCCTCAACAACACCATTTTGGTTTTGAAATGGGCCATCCGCCACCTTGACCTTATCGCCGACTTCGAAGCTGATTTTCGGCTTGACCGAGTCTTCCCGTTCCCTAACCTGCGCAAGCAGGCTTTCCACCTCTTTCTTCCGCATGGGAATCGGGCGATCCTTGGTGCCCGCAAATCCAATCACGCCGTCGGTGTCTTTGATGAAATACCAGGTTTTTTCTACAAGGTGATTGTTCTCATCGAGAAGATTCATGTTCACAATGAGATATCCGGGGAAGAACTTGCGCGTCGTCTCCGTCTTTTTGCCACGCTTAATTTCCTGGACACGTTCGGTAGGAATCAGAACCTCATAGACGTAGTCTGACATCTCCTCCAATTTGATCCGGCGAAGCAGGTTCTCCTGCACTTTTTGCTCCAGACCGGAGAGGACGTGCACGACATACCACTGGTCTTTGGGCGGGATAGCCATCTCTAGGATTTCGTGAGGAAGTCGACGATGTTGATGAGGATGAAGTCGAAGAATGCAATGTATCCGCCAAGGATAAGCATCGCGATGAGCACCACCATAGTGGAATCCGCAAGCTCTTTGTAGCGCTTGAATCCTTTTTCGTTGGGATCCCAAGGCCACTGAGCCTTGCTGAGTTCAACACGGACCTCGCTGATGAATTTGCGGACTTTTTTTATCATTATAGGTGGAGCATTGCTGTGTCTTCCACAGGACAGGAGGGACTCGAACCCCCAACCGGCGGTTTTGGAGACCGCTGCTCTACCAATTGAGCTACTGTCCTTTTAGCGAAGCGCCGATTCAGTCCAGGATTTCAGTCACGCGTCCGGCTCCAACGGTCCGGCCTCCTTCGCGAATCGCGAAACGGATCGTCTTTTCCATGGCGATGGGAGTAATCAACTCGACTTCGATGGAAACATTATCGCCGGGCATCACCATTTCGACGCCATCGGGCAACTTGATTGTGCCTGTCACATCCGTCGTGCGAAAATAGAACTGCGGCCGGTAATTTGAGAAAAATGGGGTGTGACGTCCGCCTTCCTCTTTGCTGAGCACATAAACCTCCGCCTTAAATTTCTTGTGTGGCTTAATGGTGCCAGGCTTGGCGATGACCTGGCCGCGCTCGATATCTTCCTTCTTAATGCCGCGCAAGAGCACGCCGACGTTGTCGCCCGCTTCTGCGGAATCCAGGAGTTTCCGAAACATTTCAATATCGGTGACGGTGGTCTTGGTAGTAGGCCGAATGCCGACGATCTCAACCTCTTCCATCTTCTTGAGAACGCCACGCTCAACGCGACCGGTGGCAACGGTGCCGCGACCTTCAATGTTGAATACGTCCTCGATCGGCATAAGAAACGGCTGATCTCTCGGGCGCTCAGGAGTAGGGATGTATTCATCCACCGCCTCCATGAGATCTGTAATGGCTTTCTCGTGTTCCGCACTGCCCTCGAGCGCCCGCAGTGCGCTGCCCTTAACGATCGGAATGGTTTCCCCGGGGAACTCGTATTTGGTGAGAAGCTCTCGAACCTCCATCTCCACAAGATCAAGAAGGTCTTTGTCATCGACCATGTCTACCTTGTTCATGAAGACGACGATCGAAGGCACACCCACCTGACGAGCCAGCAGAATGTGCTCGCGGGTCTGCGGCATAGGGCCATCAGCCGAACTCACCACAAGAATCGCTCCATCCATCTGCGCTGCACCCGTGATCATATTCTTCACGTAGTCAGCGTGGCCGGGACAATCAACGTGGGCATAGTGGCGCCGGTCGGTTTCGTACTCGACATGGGCAGTGTTAATTGTAATTCCACGCTCCTTCTCTTCGGGCGCGGCATCGATTTCCTCGTACTTCTTAGCCTTGGCCTTGCCCGTTTTAGCCAGCACGGCTGTGATCGCGGCGGTGAGCGTCGTCTTGCCATGATCAACGTGGCCGATCGTGCCAATATTGACATGCGGTTTGGTTCTCTGGAACTGTTCTTTAGCCATCTTTATGGTTGCGTTAAATTTTGGCAGGCGCTTGCTCTGCGGCTGAGCCCATGACCGGGATTGAACCGGTGACCTCGTCCTTACCAAGGACGTGCTCTACCAACTGAGCTACATGGGCGTGGGTGGCGAAGCCAAGTGAAAGAACATAGCGCATTGTGGTTTTCCCGTCCGTAAAAGGGTGAAAGACCCCCTCCGTCTCATCCAACTGGCAGAAACGGTAGCGTCTTTTTCCCTGGAATGGAAGGGATGCCCAACCTATCAAAGCGCCCTCGGGTGTCAAAATGAAAATTGGCAAGCGAGCACCCTGCGGCGGGCATTACTGCCTGTATATGAAATTGCTGGAGACGGGTCCTCTGACGGCGAGTCCGCCAGTGATCACCAGTTAGCGCGGGGTACGGCTAAGCGCTCTCGTCATTCCCATTTGCACCAAGACGCCGGCGATGAAAAGAATTACCGTGAGGATCAATTGCATGAGGTGATCAAGGGGCAGCGCTTGACTCACGAGGTTGGCGCCTGTGAGCGCCGAAAGGCCAATAAGAGCCCAGTCAAAGATGAGAGTCACCAGAATCGCGCAGAGCACTGCTCCGACGAAAAAGAAGAACCAACGGATCGGTTCGCTTGCAGATCCGAGCGCAGTGGCCATCTGCATGGCCAGCATTCCGCCAGCCAAACCACCGGCCAACGCGACTGCTATCCTTTGCAGAACCACCGCCAAGAGGGCGGCCACAATTCCCACACCGATCGCGATCAGCAGAATCATCGTCTGCGGCTGTCCCGTCGCCATCTCACTCCCGAAGTGCATGCCGGCAAGGAAGCCGATGACTCCGACGAAGACCCAAAAAAGTTTTCGACCCAAGCATAAGAGGGCAACTCCTGCCAGAACTTGCACCCAAGGCGTTAGATGAAGCTGATCAAAGTTCACACTTGCATTATACTGCCGTTAATTTATCTCTGTGGAGTAAGCACCCCGGGCGGATTTTCATAAGCGCGAAGCGCTACCGAATTGTCTTGCGCATTGACAAGTCAAAACGACACAGAGCGAGCCGCACAACAAGGGCGAATCCGCTGTCATGATCTACGATACTCAGAGTAATGAGATCGTCGGAAACAATGTCTATGACCTGAAGGCAACTCCTCAGGTTGGCCAGACCTCCAAGTTTGACACCTACACCGCCGAATATGTCGGCACGGGCTCTTAGGATTCTCAATTTCGGAATGTATGCGTCGATCGGCCAAAACGCGGAACCGCACCGTCTGCCAAGGGGGCGATCAGTGACTTTCAAAATCCAGCTGGCGACTGCCACCCAAGGGGGCAGAACGCCACTCTGGTCTCCTGTGGACGATGCTGACCGCGGCTAAATGGAAATAACTGCATTCATTTGACGACTGCCGAGCGGAGGCAATTAACGCTTCATGAAACAGCTTCACTGGACAAAGGCGAATTCGGCGCGAACTGCGTGATGATCGGAAGCATCCGTGGAAATAACGGTGCAGGCTTTGAGCCGCAAGGCCCCATTGTAAAAGATATGATCGATAATGAAGGGCATCCGGCGCCACGTAGGGTCCGTGTTCTGGACCGGGTAAAAGCCTACACGCTTAAATTGCTCAACCATTGTCTCTCCTGGAGCACAGTTAAAATCACCACCCAGCAATGTCGGTCCCCGGCATTTCCTCAATTCGAGCTCGACCCGATCACGTTGGGTGTGATGGTCATTGCTCGAGGCATTAATCATGAAGAATGCCTGCAGGTGCGTGTTGATGAGCCGCAACCCTCGCCCCTCCAGATCAGTGTCCGCGCCGATCAGCAAACGATGCGAGGGCTTGCGCATTGATCCTCCGAATTCAAAGGCGATCTCGCCTGGCGGTAAATCCTTTCGGAAAGTGTTCCTCAAAGGATTTTTGGAGAATATGGCCAGGCCAAGGCCAAAGGGAATTTCCATTCGATTCGGTCGCGGATAGCCGAAGATGGAATCATAGCCCTCTAAGTCTTTCTTCAGGCGCTCATAATGAGGCGGCGGCTCGATCTGCTTTCCCCCATCGAAACCGCGCTCGACCTCTTGGAGAAAGATAATATCTGCATCCTGTTCGCGCAGGAACGTGATCCCGCGAGAAAGGCTTACCTCGGCGAAGTCGGGATTTTTTTCATCCCAGACCTGGCCATTCTGCATGTTAAAAGTCAGCGCGCTGAACATCGTATTGCGGTGCCTTGTCACCGCGCGCTGGCATACCTTGAAAATCTCCCGCGGGTAAGCAAGGCGATATACCTTGCACAAACTCGTGGTGATTCGTCACGGCGAAAGCGCTTGGAGCTACGAAAATCGCTGTTTCGCTAGCGGAAATTGACTTCCCTCCCATGAGGCGCAGAACGGCGGAGGACCGCTTCTCAACGGATACCTAGGGGCTTGGTTTCGCAAGCTCACCTTCTCGTATTGCTTAGTCTGGCGGTTTAGGCCCCCCTTGGACTTCATCGCCCCTGCCGTATCAATAGACTATCGTTGACGGTTTCTAAGAGCTTAGCGGATCAGTTGGCATCAAGGCAGCTCGGCGGCTGTTTGGTACCAAAAGAAGGGAATTAAGCCTGTTTATCCCTCGTCAAGCTCCTCGGCCTCGCTCACCACCGGAGCGATGTCCTGGAGAACCTCGCCCTCCCGCAGATCGATCAGTTTTACACCCTGCGCGTTCCGGCCGGTCTCCCGAATTTCCGTCACCCGCGTGCGCACCATTTTACCCTTATCTGTGATGAGCATGATTTCGTCGGTATTGCGAACCGTGAGGGCCCCCGCAACGCCGCCTGTTTTCTCGTTGGTCTTCATCGTGATGATGCCTTTGCCGCCACGGCTTTGAACCCGATATTCTTCGAAGTCAGTTCGCTTACCCAGGCCGTTTTCGCCCGCCACCAGAAGCTGCGCATCCTTATTCACCACGGCGGCACCCACAATATAATCTCCGGGGTCGGGACGGATTCCCCAGACGCCCACCGTATCCCGGCCTTGATCCCGCATTTCCTCTTCATGGAAACGAATGCTCATGCCGTCGTGAGTAATCAGCACGATCTCGTCTTGCCCATTGGTTAACCGGCACTCGATCAGGCGATCGCCCTCCTCAATTTTGATGGCGATGATGCCGCCTTTCCGAATGTTCCGAAAATCACTCAGGTTCGATTTCTTGACGATTCCGCTGCGGGTGCAGAAGACGACATGAAGGTTGTCGCTCCACGTCTCCTCGTCGGTCTTCTGGCCTTGGATTCGGATGGTCGCAGCTATCTTCTCGTCGCTGCGGAGCTCCAGAAGATTGGCGATGGACCGGCCCCTGCTGGCACGAGAACCCTCCGGGATCTCAAAGACGCGCTCGACGTAGCAGCGCCCGCTCTGGGTGAAAAACATGAGGTAATCGTGCGTTGTCGCCGTGAATAAGTGCTCGACAAAATCACTGTCCTCAACGTTCTCGGATTCACGGGCCGTCATTCCAATCACACCCTTGCCGCCCCGCTTCTGGGCGCGGTAGGCACTTACTAGGGTGCGTTTAATGAAGCCGTTGTGCGTTAGTGTAACGATGACTCCCTCGTTGGCGATCAAATCCTCAAGGGCCATTTCTCCTTCGGCGGCCACAATCTGCGTCCGGCGTGCAGTGCCATGCTTTCTGCGAATTTCGCTCAGCTCGGACTTAATTATCGTTAGCACCCGCGCCTCTTTCGCGAGGATGTCGATAAGATCCTTAATATTCTCGAGCAAGGCATCGTATTCCCTCTTGACGCTTTCTCGCTCCAGGCTTGTGAGCTGATACAGCCTCAACTCGAGGATGTGTCCGACCTGTTTCTCGGTAAACTTGTATTTCCCGTCTACGACTCGAGCTTCATCGCGAATCAGAATCCCGATGCGCTCGACAGCCTTGCGGGACCACTCAAGGTCCATCAATCTGGCCTTTGCCTCGTCACGGTCACGGGAATCGCGGATGATCTTGATGAATTCGTCGAGATGAGCGAGGGCGATCAGATAGCCCTCGAGTTTCTCCGCCTCCGTTTCAGCCTGCCGAAGGAGGTATCGGGTGCGGCGCAACACAACTTCGCGCCGGTGTTCGATGTAGCATGAAATGGCTTCCTTGAGGGAGAGGAGCTTCGGCTTGCCATGATCGATTGCCAGCATGTTAACGGCAAATGACGATTCCAGGGCCGTGTGCTTGTACAGATTATTGATGAGCACCTTCGGATTCGCATCCCGCTTCAGCTCGATGACCACGCGTGTATTCTCGTCGGACTCGTCGCGGACGTCACTCACTCCTTGGAGGATCTTCTCGTTGACGAGCTCGGCAATGCGTTTAACCAACTCGGCGCGGTTCACGCCGAAGGGAATCTCGGTGACGATAATGTTTTCCCTTCCACCCTTTACCTCCTCCGCCGCAAGGCGGGCGCGAACCCGCACTGAACCGCGGCCCGTTTCGAAATAGCAGCGAATTCCCTCGATCCCTTGGATGAGACATCCCGTCGGAAAGTCCGGTCCCTTGATGCACTGCATGAGGCGCTCGACGGAGATGTCGGGGTCTTCGATCTGAGCGCAGATAGCATCGATTGCCTCGCCTAAGTTATGAGGCGGAATATTGGTGGCCATGCCGACAGCAATCCCCGTGCCGCCGTTTACCAGGAGGTTGGGGAAGGATGCCGGGAAGACTATCGGTTCGGTTAGCCGTTCGTCGTAGTTGGGAACAAAATCGACAGTATCCTTGTCAAGATCCTCCAGGAGAGAGCCGCCCAGCGCCGTGAAGCGCGCCTCAGTATAGCGCATCGCTGCGGGAGGATCGCCCTCAACCGAACCGAAATTACCCTGCGGATGCACGAGCTGCTCCCGCATCGCCCAGTGCTGCGCCATATGAACCAACGTGGGATAAATGACCGCCTCTCCGTGAGGATGGTAGTTACCCGACGTATCGCCACATATCTTGGCGCACTTCATGTGCTTCCGCGGCGGATAAAGACTTAGCTCGTGCATGGCATACAAGATGCGTCGCTGCGAGGGTTTGAGGCCGTCGCGAGCATCCGGAAGAGCCCGGGAAATGATAACCGACATCGAGTAGTCGAGGAACGATTTCGACATCTCGTCCGCCACGTCGATTTTCTCGATCCGTTCGTTTTGCGTGTACATACGAGGGTCAGGTCTGTGCGCGAATCCTAACTGCTCCTATCGGGCGCACCTGCCTTAGACCTCCTTGGCGTTCTCGAGCTTTTGGCAAGAATCGTTCCCTCGAGACAATGATTTGGCGAGGTTGCCAGCCTGCTCCGAATTGTCGCGGATCTTCGCCGCCGAGATCCATTGGACGGTTTCGTCGGCTATGCTGCTTAGATATCGAGTCGAGCATTGAGCGCATTATCCTCGATGAACTGACGTCGTGGTTCAACGACGTCGCCCATAAGGATGGTAAACATCCGATCGGCTTCAACGGCATTATCTTCATTGAGGTCGACCTTCACAAGTTTGCGCTTCTCGGGGTTCATCGTCGTTTCAAAAAGCTGCTTTGGATTCATTTCACCCAAACCTTTGAAGCGCTGGATTTGCATCCCCTTTTTGCCGATCTCAAGAACCTTGGCCAGGATGTCCGGAATCGAAAAGACTCCGTGGACCACCGCCTTTTCCCCCTCGCCTTCTGCCAATTCGAAGATAGGACGGTCACTATTGGAAAAGTGCTCGACACGCAAACCCTTCTTGGCGAGCTCGGATATGAGCTTTTGCACCGCAAGGGACTCATGCAGTTCAACCAAACCGGCGCGGCGGCGCACCCCGGCATCCGACTTCTTTGGTTTTTCCGCCTGCTCGGTGTCACCGTTGCCGCCATTTTCCATCGATAGCTGATCCTCGAAAAGGTTGAGATCCCGATTTTCCTCATGAAAGGCTCGCATTTCCGCCTCCCCCGGAAAATAGGTGACCCATTCCGCATTGCCCTCGCGGATCTTAACCAGATAAGCAGGCAGCGCTCCAGTCTTCGGGTCTCGCTCCCGCAGGTATTGTTCGAAGTCTCCGCCGTGGCGCCGGATGACGTCGCTGAACTTCGCAAGTCTCTCGAGCAATTCGAGAACATCTTTGAGCTGCGAGGCGGTAAAAATCTTCCCGTCGGCGAGGTTCTTGAGCTTTACCTCCTCTGCGCCCAGCGAGATGAGAATGCGGTTAAGCTGGGCGTCATCATCCACGTATTCCTCGCGCTTTTTTCGTT
Organism: uncultured Verrucomicrobiae bacterium; assembly: GCA_963744345.1. Lineage (GTDB taxonomy): Bacteria > Verrucomicrobiota > Verrucomicrobiia > Chthoniobacterales > Terrimicrobiaceae > DASTFP01. The sequence goes on along the minus strand of CAVUTD010000015.1, from coordinate 192,266 downwards.
TGATGAGGTAGAGCGGAGGGCAGGCGATGTAGATCTTCCCTTGCTTCACGAGTTCCGGCATCTGGCGGTAGAAGAACGTCAACAGCAAAGTCCGAATATGCGAACCGTCGACATCGGCATCAGTCATGATGATAATCCGACCATAGCGAAGCTTGGCAATATTGAACGCCCCTTCCTGATCGCCGCTCCCAATGCCGGTGCCCACGGCGGTGATCATGGTTTGGATTTCGTTATTTTGGAGTACCTTATCCAGCCGGGCCTTTTCGACGTTAATTAACTTACCGCGGATCGGCAAAATCGCTTGATATCGCCGATCGCGCCCCTGCTTGGCCGAGCCACCCGCGGAGTCACCTTCGACGATGTACAACTCCGTGAGGGTGGGATCGCGTTCCGAGCAATCGGCGAGTTTTCCAGGGAGTCCACCGCCGGTGAGTGCGCCTTTGCGCACAGTCTCGCGCGCTTTGCGAGCGGCTTCGCGAGCGCGCGCGGCGGTCAGCGCCTTGTCAACGACCCTCTTGGCAACCGCGGGCGTTTGATCGAAGAAAGTCATCAATCCCTCGTAAGTGATCGAAGAAACGATGCCTTCGATTTCAGGCGTGACGAGTTTCACCTTGGTTTGCGACTCGAAGCCTGGCCAGGGATGCTTCACAGAGAGGACAGTAATTAGCCCCTCGCGGACGTCGTCCCCGGAAATCGGAGGATCCTTATCCCTCAGCAAGCCATTCTGCCTTGCGTACTGGTTGATGGCGCGCGTCAAGGCCGTTCGGAAACCCGTCAGATGCGTACCGCCATCCGGATTCGCTATCGTGTTGGTGAAACAGAGGATCTGATCGTTGTAGCTGTCGTTATATTGCAGCACCAAATCCACAAACATGTCGTCCTCAACCTCCTGCTGGTCCTTGTTGCGAAACTTCACCCGTCGCCTGCCTTCAAGAACGATCGGTTTAGGGTGCAGGAGTTGTTTGTTTTCGCCGAGCTGTCTGACGAACTCCTCAATGCCAAGTTTGTAGACGTATTGCTCGTGTTTCGGCTGATCCGTCCGCTCATCGGTGAGGTTGATCTCCAATCCTGGATTGAGAAAGGCAAGCTCGCGCAGTCGCGCGGTCAGTTTCGAGAATTGAAACTCCGTGGTGATGTTGAAGATCGTGGGATCCGGCAGAAACGTGATCAGCGTTCCGGTATGCTTCTTGTTCTTCAGATCGCCAATCACCGTGAGTTTCTGCGTCGTCACTCCCCGTGCGAACGCCATGTGATAAACCTTGCCGTCGCGAGAAACCTCGACCTTGAACCAATCCGAAAGCGCGTTCACACATTTTGCGCCGACTCCATGCAAACCGCCCGAAAACTTATAGGCGCCTTGGCCGAATTTGCCGCCCGCGTGCAAATTCGTCAGTACCAACTCTATAGCCGGCACCTTGAACTTAGGATGGGTATCTACAGGAATTCCGCGCCCGTTGTCCCTGATCGAACACGAACCATCGCCATGAAGAGTCACATCAATCCGGGAGCAATATCCGGCGAGGTGTTCGTCAATGGAGTTGTCAAGCACCTCGAATACGCAATGATGCAGCCCGCGTTCGTCCGTCGGACCGATATACATTCCGGGACGCTGGCGAACCCCCGCAAGACCCTCCAATTTGTCGATTTTGGAAGCGTCGTACTTTTCTGTTTTGGGTGAAGGACTCGACTCGTCAGACATCAAATTTTGGGAAATTGGCAGCAGCCTATTCTTTCCCATTCAGAGTAGGCGCAACCAGCCACGCCGACAACCGTTTTCTGAACAAAATTTGACCGAAATCCACAGGATATAGTGACCCCGCATACGCATCTCCACAAGATATTGGGTTCGGGCTGGGCCCGGGAGGTTTGGCGGGCGGTCCCTTCGGGATTACCGTTGGCAGGATGGCTAACTCTTACTCTGCTTGCCAGTAGCTGGAATTGGAGGCAGGTCTTCGTGGAGGGAGCCGCGTATTTCGTCGATCCGGACTGCTATTCGCGAATGAGCCGGGTCGGGCAGGTCATCGCCGCACCTTGGCGATCGATCCGATTTCATGATTTTGAGAATGCTCCCGTTGGTGTCCTGCCGCATACCACAGCGCCTACAGATTTCCTGATCGCTGCGCTGGCGGTCTTTTTCGACCTCGGCTCCCGCCTGGGCTACGACAGTCCTGTGGAGCCACTGGAGCTCGCAGGTGCATTTCTCTCGCCGCTTTTGAGCCTCACGCTGATTGTTTTTCTTTGGTGGTGGGCCCGCAAGCTAGCTCTCCCCTATCGAAGCGCCATGCTGACCATTGCGGCCATTTCGCCCATTCTCGCGCACGGCTTCCAGTTGGGGCGTCCGGACCACCAATCGCTTGTTATCCTCACCGTGGGAGCTGCCCTGGCGACGGAGATCATATCTTGGAAGCAGCCTTCGCGAGCTTGGGAAATGGCAGGCGCGGTGCTTTGGGCGCTGGCGCTCTGGACCTCGTTGTTTGAACCGCTCATTCTTCTCGGTGCAACAGCCCTTATGCGCCTGGGTGTCCAAGGAGCCAGAGCCATCCCCGGCCGGCGAGCAATACTGGTGTTCGTCTCAGTGTTGAGTGTGGCCATCCTCTTCGACGGCTGGCGAATCCGGGCTCCGTCCGAAGAAGAAAGAAGCTATTTTTTCCGCTGGGCGCTGAACATTGGCGAATTGCGTCAGACGACGCTGTCGCAACTTTTTTGCTGGACTGGTTGGCTCCTTGCCGTCTCCCCTGCCCTACTTTTCTGGCGCTTCTGGAAGGAACGAGACCGTTCCTGCGCGGCGCTGGCCGGACTCTTGCTCCTGCTGACGGCTCTTTCTTTGTGGCACATGCGATGGGGCTATTTTCTTGCGATCGCTTTCGCGCTCAGTCTGCCATGGGCACTTGCAGCCTTTCGTCAGAAAACGCTTGCTTGGCTTATCTTTGTGATCTCGCTTTGGCCTTTGGCCGAGGAATGGGAGCGACAGCTTTTTCCAAGGCAGGAGGCAAGGATTGCGCGTGAGGAAGATCGTCAAGACGCTTACGCTCTGCGCGAAGCATCTCAGGCACTAATCTCCGCCGAGCGCACGATCATCCTTGCCCCCTGGTGGCTTAGCCCGCAGATCGCTTATTGGTCGGGGCAGCGTTGCGTCGGCGGAAGTTCCCATCAGAGCCTCTCAGGGATTGTCGACAGCTCGCGCTTTTACCTCTCGGCCGACCCGGAAGAGGCGCGTGGGATTCTTAGAAAGCGCTCGGTCAACTACGTGGTCGCCTACGAACCCGCGCGTGCCATTCCGAACGCCGCGCAAGTCCTCGGCCGAAGCGTGCCGGAAAGTCCGTTGGGAGAGACCCTTTACCATCATCCGCACGCCGCTCCCTCCTTTCTGCGCCTCGTCTACGAGAATCGGTTCTTCAAAGTTTTCGAGTTCATTAATAAGCCTTGAATTGTTCCACGCCCGGCGAGCTTGACACGAGATCGTCCGGCGGCGACGCTAAGCTCGGAGGAGCGCTCGAAATGCCGTTACTAAGACCCGATCCGACCTTTTATGCTTCTCCGCGTCTGGCGATGCAGGCGCCTCCTGAGAAGCTTGCTTATGTCGCCGCGCTCAACCCACCCGGTGGGACGCTGAAGGACGCGATGCTGGTGATCGATGTTGACCCGGCGTCAGCAACCTATGGCAAGCGCGTGGGGCAAACCGTCCTGCCCAATGCCGGAGACGAGTTGCATCACTTTGGCTGGAATGCGTGCAGTTCGGCCTTGTGCCCGTACGCGCCACATCCGCACATCGAGCGGCGCTACTTGGTTGTGCCTGGCATCCGCTCTTCGCGAATCTACATCCTGGATATCAAGCCCGATCCTCGGAATCCCGCGATCGTGAAAATCATCGAACCTGAGGAACTCTTTGCGCGCACCGGCTACTCGCGCCCTCACACGGTCCATTGTGGACCGGAGGGAATCTATATCAGCGCGTTGGGCGCTCCGGACGGGGACGGACCTGCTGGTATTTTCCTTCTCGATCACTTTACCTTTGAGGTTTTGGGGAAATGGGAGATGGACCGGGGGTCGCAATACTTGGGATACGATTTCTGGTGGCATATCACTCAAGACGCCCTATTGACCAGCGAATGGGGCACTCCCAAGCAAATCGAGAACGGCGCCATTCCCGAAGAACTTTTGCAAGGCCGATACGGTCATCAGGTACATGTTTGGGATTTGCGCAAGCGGCGCCACGTTCAGGCGCTTGATCTTGGTAAGGAGCAGCAGATGGTTCTCGAGATGCGCCCGGCGCACGACCCTACAAAGACATATGGATTTGCAAGTGTTGTCGTCTCGATCAAGGATCTGAGCGCCTCGGTTTGGCTCTGGCATAGGAGAGATGGAGCGTGGCAAATTGAGAAAGTCATCGAGATCCCTGCTGAACCAGCCGATCCCGAGAAGCTCCCCCCGCTGCTTAAGGGCTTCAAAGCAGTGCCGCCTTTGATCACCGATATTGATCTCTCCATCGACGATCGGTTTCTTTACGTCTCCTGTTGGGGCACAGGGGAAATGTTGCAATACGATGTTTCCGATCCATTCCATCCCAAAAAGACGGGCTCCGTGCATATCGGTGGAATGGTGCGCCAGGCACCGCATCCGGCCGAGCCCGACAAGCCACTGCGCGGTGGCCCCCAGATGGTTGAAGTCAGCCGCGACGGCAAGCGCGTCTATTTCACCAATTCTCTCTACTCGACGTGGGATGAACAGTTCTATCCAGCGGGCGTAGGAAGCTGGATGGTGAAGCTCGATGCCGCGCCAGATGGCGGGATCGCGTTCGATACCAAATTCTTTATGCAGCCGAACGATTACCGTATTCATCAGATTCGGCTCGAAGGTGGCGATTCGTCCTCAGATTCGTTCTGTTATCCGTGAGCCAAGCGTGGCCGTGGCTGGCGCTGCTTGGGCTGGGCGCCTTTCACGGCATCAATCCCGGGATGGGCTGGCTCTTTGCCGTGGCTCTCGGATTGCAGGAGCGACGACGGTCTGCGATCTGGATGGCACTCCCACCCATTGCTGTGGGCCATGCCATTTCAGTGGGTCTGGTCGTCGCCCTTGTCGCCGTGTTTCATGCAAACATTCCTCATTGGGCGCTCAGTGGGTCGGCTGCAGCGGTGCTCATTGGCTTTGGAATTCTTCGTCTTGTTCGCGCGCGGCATTTCCGATGGGTGGGCATGCGGGTTGGGTTTGGCGATCTGACACTCTGGTCGTTTTTAATGGCCTCTGCGCACGGCCCGCGGACGGGTCTCCACGCGCATGAAAATTGTGATCTCATGAGCGGGAGCCGTGTGTTGGCGAACGCCGAGAAGCGATTTGGTGCGGCAAACCCGATTATGAGATTGGCGGGCGCTCTTTTATGAACCGCACAGTGCGAGAATGACCGGAGCTAACTCCGGCTTGGAAACGCGAGAGTCAGAGTATTGTGACACGGATCGCTGCCAGCACACGGGCCACACCAACCAACCCTCAAAAAAGGAAAAACCATGAAAGTTCAGTATATCTGCTGTGCTGGCCTCGATGTGCATAAGCGCTTGGTCGTGGCCTGCGTACTAAAAGGAGCCTTCGGCGAAGAGGTGATCAGTAAAGTGGTTTTGGGACGACGACCCCAGAGTTGATGGAAATGATCGAGTGCTGGTTGCGGAGCCACCCACGTGGCGATGGAAGCGACCGGCAATTACTGGATGCCGATTTACAATCTTCTGGAAGGCCACTTCGAGCTCATCGTTGCCAATGCCGCCCACATCAAAGCGGTGCCTGGGCGAAAGAGCGATGTTCAGGATGCTGAGTGGATCGCTGATTTGCTGCGCCATGGGCTTCTTCGTTCCAGCTTCATTCCTTCCCGGGAGCAAAGGGACTTGCGGAGTTAACTCGCCATCGCAGCGCGCTCGCGGCAAGCGTGCTCAGGCGGCCAATGAGCTGCAGAAAGCCCTGGAAAGCGCGAACATCAAGCTTCAAAGCGTCGTCACCGACATTACCGGAGCCTCCTCCATGGAGATGTTGCAGGCATTGACCAGCGGCAAAAACAATCCCAAGGAATTGGCACAGCTGGCTAAGCGGCGCCTTCGTGCCAAAATCCCCGAACTGGAAAAAGCCTTGCGAGGAAACTTGCGTCGCCATCACCAAATGATCCTCGAACAATTGTTGGCCGACATTGGGCTCTTTGCCGCTCAGATTGCCCAATTGGATGCCTACATCGAGAATCTACTCCGCCAAGAGCAGGAAATCATCGATCGACTGGATGACACCCCCGAATCAACCGGCGTATTGCCGAAGTCGTTATTGCCGAGGCAGGGACCGACATGAACCGTTTTCCCAACCAATATCACTTTGCTTCCTGGATTGGGCTTTGTCCGGGACAGAATGAAAGTGCCGGCAAACGAAAAAGCGGCAAGACTCGCAAAGGGAACCGAGCTTTACGTTGCGCCTTGGTAGAAGCGGCCCACGGCGCCGTGCGAAAAAAGGACAGCTACTATGGCGCTCAATACCGACGCCTTGCCGTGCGACGTGGCAAGAAAAGAGCCCTTGTTGCCGTCGCTCACTCCATGGCCATCGCCATCTATCACATGCTCAAAACCAAGACGGCTTATCGAGAACTCGGAGCAAACTTCTTTGACACCATCCATCCGCTCAAGGCTCTCAATCGGCTCACAAAACGCATTGAAAGCCTCGGCTATCATGTCTCTGTGACTGTCGCCGATGTGGCGGCGTAATTTTCAAGTCAGCGCAGGCGATGAATATTTTGGGATTTGGAGGGTCAGCGGGTCCTTTTCTAAGGCAGTTCATGTGCTAAATTTCGTGCCACCGTCACAAGCTAATTGTTTCGCTGGCAAATCGAAGTCATCCGCTGCGGCAAACCTCCTGCCGACAATGAAAAAGATTACCCTCGCCGCACACTCGGACCGTGCGACGGCAGGTTGAGACTTGGGCGCCATGCTCTAGGGCAGGCTGATCCCCCAGACTGAAGATTCCAATGACAACACGTTCCAGAACAGAAGTCTACTGCGCAAACTGGAAGCGAGATTATTGAATTTCTTTTTGGAGTTCCAGTGCAATCGGCAACGCTGGGCTCATCTGCAGTGCCCTCGCAATATGAGACCTAGCTTGATCTTGGAGGTTTGCCTTAATCAAGCACTCGGCTAGGTAACAGTGGGTAAGATTCATGTCGTGAAGGCCAAGCGCTTGGCGGTAGAGGTCCATCTCTTGGTTGAGGAGCACTTCTGGCTTACCGGTGCGTTCGGAGCGAGGCAGCTTGTCTTCATAACTCTCCTTGTTCCTGGCGCTCAGCCCCAATGATGATGAACGACGTCTGCGTCGCAGCGCGCATGTCAGGCGACCGCTTCACCGAATGAGCCAGCTTTGCGAATCCCAATTTCCACCCCCTCTTGATCTCGACCTCCTGAAGCGAACCATATGGCTTTCTCCCCTTGGCTTGCTACAACCATGCCGTCTGTCGCTTCCAAGGACACCATCAGTTCTTCCAGGTCACTGACGCCCGCGGCGAAAACCGAGTGTCGCATGGCCTTCGTTCTCAGCACGCCCTCGATCATCTCAAGAGCGCGCGTAATGAACTCTGGCTCATTGGTCAGAAACAAAGCCAGTGCCAAGTGATACACAGTTTCCAGGCGTAATGGTGCGCGGAGACTCTTTCGTTCTCGTCGCACCAAGGCGAATGCCGGGACGAACAGACCAGCCAAGCGCGCGCGCCACGAATCGATCGACGCATCATCCAGCAGCATCATAAAGTTCATCCGGTCGGGAACAGTGCTCCATTCCCTTAGCTCTTTGATGATTTCGCGACAATCGTCCCAGCGCTTGTCGGTAAAGGCTTTCTCCAAATCGCTCAGCTTCAACTTCAGAAACCTGCCCAGCGGACTTTCCTTTAAGTCGGCGATTGTTTGTTTTAAACGGCCCAAGAGGTTGCTCGGATCCTCACGGCCCAAAATCTTAAGCAACTCGCATTCATAGCCTACTTGCGATAATGCTGCATCGAACTTCTTGATGCTTTCCAATTCGAGGAATGCGTCTAGCCATCGCCGTGCGGAATCGATCGTTAGTTTGTCGGAGTGGCGTCACCGATCGCGATCTCCATCACTTCCCGAAAGTCTTTTGAAATGGGTGTAAGGGCGGATTCGATGTTCATCTCTCGAAGAAGGCTTCCCCTTTCGCTTTGATCAGCGTTCGCTTCCTCCAGTTGCTTTAGTTCCTTCCAAGCGACCGCCGCCCGGTAAAAGTCGCCGCCCATCATTCCGCCGAGCGTTTCCGCATTCCAACGTATTACCCAATCCCTGATCACTGGAAGCCTTTTGGCCAGCCGAACCATCCGGGGTAGCCGCTGGCTCCATTCGGTTTGCACCTTATCCGCACTATTGCGGAGCGCCGCGTCGAACTCCTTCATCAACCCATCAAAGACTTCAACTGCATGCTTGGCATCGCCACGAGACAAATAAGCATAACCCAACAAGAAACGCGCCGGCCGGTACACTGGATCGATCTCGTCCACCAAGAACTTCAGCATTTGGACCGCATCGGCGGCGTCCGGAGAGGACATATTCCTTAATCCAGTTGGGCGCAGGCTGCGGTGAATACGCAGACCGTTTTCCACGACGATGGTCGATAGTTCGCGCCGACCGTCTGCGATTCGAGATAACGAATCTTGCAAGCAAGCACCAAGGCGAGCGCTGCGAGTTGATAAGCGGTATGTCGCAGATCTTCTGCTTTCGCCCAAGGCGACGCCGATATAGGCGGCTGGACACGCCCTAGCAATCCCTCGGTCACATTCACCTTTTTCTGCAGCGTCGACAGTTCCTCCGTCGTTGCGTCGACCAGAGTGTCTTTGCCGCTATGCAGGTCCAGCAATCGCGCCGACGCTTTCGCACCTCCCGGCAGGAGCTGGATGGAACCCGTAACGAGGATCGCAGGGCGGCTGGTCAACTGCGCGACCCATCGCGTGACGCCTGTCAAGACCAAACCCGCGACCGCTTTTGTCTCCAAGGTTCCCGCCTCCGCCAGCGCGCGCTCGAAGGAATCAGCGCCCGCCGCTTGAGCCCCCTCATACACATCGAAAGACAGCACCATCCCAAATCGCCGCGCAAACTCGGACGAATAACGTCGGCGGATTTCGTTCGAAAAGCGCAGGAATGCCGTCTGAAAAGCGCGCGTCACTCCCGGATCACCTGGTTCAACTTGCTGGTCTCGCTGCGGCGATCGCCCTTATCGTAGGAAAAACTCGGATAATCGTTCGCCTTCTGTCCTCCCCAATTTGGACGCACTCTTAGCCATCGTTTCAGGGATTGGTCAAAAGAGGCGTTAATAGGAAAGTACCGCCCCGAATCGCTAACTTAGCCCAGTTGACGCAGGTTTAGATCGAGAGAGAGCTCATCGTCCACCCACGGTCGTTTCTCTTTAAGGCCGGGCAGCATTCTCGCCGCGGGCTAGTTTTGGAATCCCAAGATCCGGATTGACCCCTGCAATTACGCCTGTTTTTTTGTGTTTTGCCGCTTTTTCAGGCGGAGTCTGCTTTTTATGCGGACTTGCGGATCATCACATAGAAGACGGGCGTAAGAAAGATTCCAAAAATGGTCACTCCGAGCATTCCTGCAAAGACCGCTGTGCCGAGAGTTTGACGCATTTCCGCCCCGGCGCCTGAACCAAGCACCAGACGGAACGACCCCGGCAATGAAGGCAAAGGAAGTCATCAGAATCGGTCGCAGGCGAAGCTTGCAGGCTTCCACGACCGCCGAAATGGTATCTTTGCCTGAATCCTCCATCTGCTTCGCATATTCCACGATGAGAATTGCGTTCTTGCAGGCGAGACCCACCAGAACGACGAACCCGATCTGCGTGAAAACATTGTTGTCCATTCTCCGCAACAACACTCCGGCCAGCGAAGAGAGAAGACACATTGGCACGATGAGAATAATGGCAAACGGAAGCGCCCAGCTTTCATATTGCGCCGCCAGAGTGAGAAATACGAAAAGGACACAAAGAGGAAAGATGAGCAACGCGGTGTTTCCTGCCAGGATTTGCTGATACGTAAGATCGGTCCATTCGAAGCCGAAACCCGGCGGAAGCAATTTCCGGCATAGTTCCTCCATGACAGTAATGGCGTAGCCCGAACTGTAGCCGGGCTTGGTGTCTCCAGTGAGATCGGCCGCGGTATAAAGATTGTACCGGGTGACGACCCCAGGTCCGAACGTTTCCTTCACCGAAGCCATGGTGCTCAAGGGGATCATCTTGCCGTCCGCGCTCTGAGTCTTGAGCCTGAGTATGTCGGCGGCCGTAACCCGGAACTTGCTGTCCGCCTGAGCATTCACCTGGAAGGAGCGTCCCAGGAAAGTGAAATCGTTAACGTACGCCGAGCCAAGATAGATCTGGAGAGTATCAAAGACGTTGTTAAGCGGTACGTTGATGCTCTTAGCCTTCGTGCGATCGACATCCACAAAGATCTCAGGGGTATCTGCGCGAAAACTGGAGAAAAGTCCCACCAAACCTGGTTGCCGTTCACCGGCCTCAATCAGGTTCTGGGTGACCGCTTGGAGTTGCTTATAATCACCGCCACGCCGGTCTTGCACCATCATGCGAAATCCGCCGGTGCTTCCCACCCCTTGGATCGGCGGCGGGCCAAAGGCAAAAATGAGGGCTTCAGGGATCTGACTAAACTTGGCGCGCAGGCTTCGCAAAATTGCATCGGCACTTAGATCTGGGCCCTTGCGCTTTTCGAAATCCTCCAGGATCACGATGATGGAGCCAACGTTGGACTGGTTGCTGCCACTAAGCATTGAGAAGCCGTTAATGGTCAGGGAAGTTGCGATTCCGGGCGTCTGTTTTATCAAATCGAGGGCTTTGGTTGTTACGGCTTGGGTGCGCTCGAGTGAGGCGGCATCAGGGAGTTGGCAAGCCACAATCAGGTAACCTTGATCCTGCTGCGGGACAAAGCCGACGGGAGTGATTTTGAAGCCGTAGCCGGTAAGCGCCAGCAGGCCAAGGTAAAGGATCACGCAGATTAAGAGTTTGCGAACGATCCCGGCGACAGCTTTGCCGTAACGATCGATCATCCATTCGAAGCCCCGATTAAAGCCGCGAAAAAACCAACCAAGCGTCGCATTAAAGAATCGGGTTAAAACATCTCTTTGTTCGTCATGCGGGCGCAAAAGAAGAACGCCCAGTGCCGGACTCATTGTCAGTGAATTGAAAGCCGAGATGATTGTGGAGACAGCGATCGTGAGCGCGAACTGGCGGAAAAACTGACCGGTAATTCCGGTGATGAACGCCGTCGGAATAAAGACGGCGGAGAGAACAAGCGCCACTGCGATCACGGCTCCTCCGACTTCGTCCATCGCCTGCCGCGCCGCGTCTCGCGGAGACATGCCGAGACTAAGTTTATGCTCCATGGCCTCGACGACAACAATGGCGTCGTCAACGACAATGCCGATGGCAAGGACGAGGCCAAAGAGCGAGATCGTATTAAGAGAAAACCCGAAAGCCGCCATGGCGGCAAACGTCCCGATGAGAGATACAGGAACTGCGATCAGTGGGATAATCGTCGCCCGCCAGGTCTGCAGAAAGAGCATCACCACGATCGCGACTAGCACGATGGCTTCGATAAGCGTGTGTTCGACCGCGCGAATGGACTCTCTAACGAAGACAGTTGTGTCGTAGACAACCTTGTAATCTACACCCGACGGAAAGCTTAGCTTGAGCGTCTCCATCGTCTTCAAGACCGCTTCAGCGGTCGAGAGGGCATTGCTGCCAGGAAGCTGATAAATCGCCAGAGTGGCGGCCGGCTTCCCGTCGAGATTGCTCGTGACAGCATAATTCTTGGCACCAAGGTCCACGACACCCACTTCACTAAGACGCACAACTTCGCCCTGCTTACCGCGCTTGATGATGATGCGAGAGAATTCCGCAGGGTCCACCAATCGTCCCTCAGTATTGACAACCAGTTGAAATTGCGTGCCTGTGGGCGCGGGTTGCTGCCCCACGACGCCGGCGGCGACTTGTTTGTTTTGCTCCTGGATCGCTTGCACCACATCGTTCGCCGTCAGGTTGAGCGCCGCGAGCTTGTTGGGATCCAGCCAGATCCGCATCGAGTACTCCGAGCCAAAGATCGCGATGCTGCCGACACCATGGATCCGGGCGAGGGTGTCTTTGATCTGGAGCAGAGCGTAGTTATTTAGATAGAGCTCGTCGCGCGAATCGTCCGGCGAGATCAGGTTCACGCACATGATCATGGAAGCCGACTGCTTATTTACTGAAACGCCCGTGCGGCGAACCTCCTCAGGAAGCACCGGTAACGCCAAATTGACGCGGTTTTGCACAAGCACCTGTGCAGTGTCGAGATTCGTGCCAAGCCCGAAGGTCACCGTCAGCCCATAGGAGCCATCGCTCGATGATTGCGAGGACATATACAGCATGTTTTCCACCCCGTTGACCTGCTGCTCAATGGGCGCACCTACGGTTTGGGCCACCGTCCGGGCATTGGCACCTGAATAGCTGGCGGAAACCTGGACAGTCGGCGGAACAATTTCCGGGTACTGGGCCACCGGCAAAGTCATCAAGGCGACGCCGCCGACGATGGTAATTATGATCGAGAGGACCGACGCAAAGATCGGCCGATCGATAAAAAAGTGGCTGATGTTCACGAGCTAGTTCGCGGGCGATGGTTCCAGCGCCTTTGCGGTCGACTCCTGGGCTACCGAGATCGGCTTTGGGTCCACCTTCTGTCCGGGACGCACCTTGAGCAATCCATCGACGATGACCGTTTCGCCAGCCTCAACGCCGCTGGCGATCACCTGCATCCCTTCGGAGAGGGAGCCAAGTTTCACGGGACGAAATTGTGTTGTGTCGTCCTTCTGCACGAGCACGACATATTTCTGCCCTTGATCGGAACCAACCGAGCGTTCCGGAACCAAAATGGCTTTGTAGGGATCGCCGGAGGGAATTCTTACCCGCACGAAAAGCCCCGGACCGAGTAATCCATTTTCGAAGTCGAAGACACCCCGCAGTCGGATCGTTCCCGTGGCAGGATCGACGGTATTGTCGATAAAATCGATGAAGCCGGTGTGGGGAAAATCCGTTTCATCCTGCAAGGAGAGCTGAATGGGAACCTTTACTTCCTCGGCGTCCTCAGGTCCCTTCTCTCTGGCGAGATAGTACCGCACGTAACGCAAAAGCGACCGCTCGTCGACGTCGGCATACGCATAGACGGGATTTGTCGACACGATCGTGGTGAGCGGATCCTTTCCGTCGGCAGAGACAAGGTCCCCCACGGTGACGTTGGCCAGACTGGCGCGACCGTCAATGGGAGCCGTAATAGTGCAAAATTCCAGATTGAGCTTGGCGTGCTCGAGGGTAGCCCGCGCCGACTGCGCGGCGCCGGTGGCCTGACTGTAACTTGCCGAGCGCTGGTCAAAATCCCCGGCGGCGGTCACTCCCTTGTCGCGGAGTTGACGCGCCCGCTCGAAATCTGCCGAGGCGAGCTTCAACGCCGCGTCAGCCTTGTCGACTTCGGCCTTCGCTTGATTATAATCGGCTTGGTACGGGCGAGGGTCGATGGTGAAAAGTGGCTGCCCCTTCTTCACGAGATCCCCATCCACAAATTGAACTTCCGTAATGTAACCGCTCACGCGGGGGCGCACTCCGACCGAACCCATCGGGGCCAAGCGCCCCGTATACTCATCCCAATCTTGAACCTGCTTTTCAATAGCCTGTGTCACAGTGACGACAGGAGGCGGCAGTTCGACAGCTTTTTGCTCCTCACAGCCGAGCAGAAACGCCGGCGCGCCAATCATCGCGATTTGTCTAAGGAAGACACGACATTTGCTCTGAGAAGCTTTTGCGGGCAATCTCCGACACAAAAAGGAAGAAAGCTTCATCTTAGCTTTGTGTCTCAGACGAGGCTTGGTCGGTCAATGCAAAGCTGGCCTTGGCACCGGCCATCGTGCCACTGTTTAGGATTTTCCCAATGCAAGAAGAGAATGCGCGGGAACTCGCCGCGAAGTCCCGAAGGTGCTAGAGAGCCCGTGCCTGAGAGGAGTTCCACAAGTTTCATGAAGCGAAGCGCAAGCAGTCCGCAAAAGGAAAATGCCGATCTTTGCCACACGATCGCTGCCGCGGTTCAGCGTCGGCCAGATGGTCTCTGTCCAAGTTTGCCATGGCCTTTATGAGAACTCTCAGTTGGTCATCCCTCAGTGCAGTTCTTGCACTTCTTCTTATTGGCTGCGGCTCGACGATCACCACGCATATCCAATCCAAGCCGGTCCGACCTGTTCCGGAAGCCACGCTTGATCGCGCGGAACTTCGCCGCGACGTCCGCGCGATGAGACGCAATGATCACCTCCAGATCAACGGGAGGAGTTTTCAGGCGATTCGTGGACTCGTGCTGCGAGCAGGAACGAACTCCCAGCGTCTGGCGGAGGCTGCGGCGGTCTCCCTTGATCAGGCCGCAGCCTTGCCGATTGCCGACGGAGAGCAGCGGGCGGGACTTGCGCTGACCGCCTGCGAGGTCGCCTGGCGAAGTCTAAGGGAATCCGGTGTGCCCCCCTCAAGCTGGCTGAGGAGCGAAGCTACGCAGAAGCCAATCGCAATCTACAATACGGCGCTCGCCCACTTTGTCTTCAATTACTCTGACAAGCTGGCTCCAGGCGTCGGGGCGTTGTCAGTTCAGACCCCGCTCGGAAACAGAATCGTTACCGCACGTTACTCCGCTAATGGCCGTTACAGGTCCCGTTACTTCGATAAGCTGATTCCAGCCGACTATGTAAAAATCACCGGCTTTAAGAAACGGGCTCGAGTGATTGGCGTTGGTGCGCCGTTGGTCGGCGTTCGCGAGCGCACAAAAGCCCGCAAAGCTGAGTTGCTCTTTCAGCCGCCTCGGCGTGGTGTCTTCGCACCGGTAGGATGCTTCGCAACATTTGAGGAGCACGCCGAGGAGTCTCGAATGCATATCAACATTTTTGATCTCGATCGAACCTCGCGCGTGCGAATTGGAAATGAATTCGCGCCGCTAGCGGGGGATTTCACCGCGCCGCTGGCCCTTTCGTTTGAAGGCATCAACGACCTCATGGTAGGGATTAGAGCTATCCTCAACGTGGGAAGGAGTCAGGGCCTCACTGGCATCTATCTGACCGAACCTTTCGATCCCGATCGCATTCCCGTTCTGCTTATCCACGGCCTCAGCTCTTCGCCGCTCGTCTGGCGCAATCTGGCAACCCACACGATGAAGAATCCAGTGATTCGAAAGAACTTCCAGTTCTGGTATGCTTTCTATTCCTCTGGCATGCCCGTTCCGCAATCGGCCGCGCTTATCCGGGACAGGATCGCGATCCTACGGCACTCGGAAGATCCGCACGCCCGACTACGCGCATCGAGGAACATGGTGGTGGTCGGCTACAGCATGGGCGGAATTATCGCACGCATTTTTGTGACCGATATGGGGGATCGGTTCTGGGCCGTCTTTACCGAAAAGCCTTTTGATGAGATCCACTTTGAGCCGGAAGATCGCGAGAAGCTCCGCAGCTGGATCTTTTGGACGCCAGTTCCCGGAATCAAGGAAGTCGTATTCCTGGCGACTCCGCATCGTGGGACTCGCATGGCCGATGCTTCCTTCGCTCACCTTGGACGCAAGCTCGTGGGGTTGCCCACGAGCTTGATGCGATTTCAAAGACGCGTGCTTATGGCGGTGGTTGATGTGGCGGACGGAGCGAAAATAAGCAGACGGTCGATCACCGGCATCGACTCTCTCTCCCCAGAGGCACCAATCTACAAGGCATTCGAGAGCGCCCCCTTCGCCTCCGGGCTGGTCTACCACTCAGTCATTGGCGATCAGAGGCCGCGGTGATTTCCCCGAGAGCTCGGACGGCGTCGTCGGATATTGGAGCACGCACTTGGAGGGCGCCCAGTCCGAACTGATCGTCCCGACGGGCCATGATGTCCAAACGCATGCAAAGACGGAGGCCGCGATCGAGAAGATCCTTCTCGGTTTTTTATCCAGAAACAAGCCGCCCGCGTCAGGACCTTCTTCTTTCCCACGGTTGCCAGGGCGGAGGAATTAGCTGGAGTCGAGCATCTGGCTAAGCTAAGAAATAATCATGACCAGAAAAGAAGCAATCGTCACAGGCGTGGCCGGTCTCTCCGCCCTTGGCATCCTGTCGGGTTCGGCGCGAGCAGAGGAGAGCCAGGAGAAGAACCCTGAAGTCGAGAAAATTCGTGCCCTCTTAGAAAGGCACGATAAAGCATTTGCAAATCATGATCTCAACGGGGTCATGGAAACCCTGACCGAAAAGGCGACAATCATGGGTAGCGGGCCCGGCGAGATCTGGGCGGGCCCGGATGAGATCAAAGCGGCGTACGAGAACTTCTTCAAGGGCTTCGATAAAGGACAGCAGGACTTTGAGTATCACTTCAAGATTGGTGGTGTAGGTGCCGATATGGGCTGGCTCATGACATCCGGTAATGTCACGGGTAAGAAGGATGGGAAGGAGGTCGCCTTCCCGTTAAACCTGTCGCTGACCGTAGCGAAGGATGCGGGTAATTGGAAAATTGCGGCTATGCATTTCTCGACCCTAACGGGCGATGACAAGGCGGCCACGAAGGAGACAAACTGATCTGCGAAAGGTCTGACTCTTATGAGCAACGAATCGTCCAACGAGAAGCCGCTTTCCGCTGAGCACGCTGAATCACTCGATCGGCGTCTATTTCTGCGAACTCTTGGGAAGTGGTCAGGGGCAGCTATCACAGCCGCGATCGCCGGCGGGATCTGGTGGGCGTCCTCGCCGGAGGCGCATGCCGGCGGCTGGATAAACCGAAGGGGAGGTTTTCGAGGCGGCGGCTGGATTAATGGGGGCGGTTGGGTCAATCGCGTGGGAGGATGGATTAACGGTGGCGGCGGTGGTGGCGGCTGGATCAATCGTCGCGGCGGTGGTGGCGGTTGGGTCAATCGTCACGGCGGTGGTGGCGGCTGGATCAATCGCTGGTAGCAATTTGCGATCGACCCCGTGGCCGAGCAAGCTGACGAACCACTGATCTTTCTTCATGATGACTTGAAGGAAGATCCGGGCGATCGCCCGTTTGTCAGGATCGTCCGGAACCGGGATGAACTGAACCGCTGGTTGCACAATCGTTCTCCCGCTCTCCAGTGGATCCAAGCCGAAGAACTTCTAGGTGACGCCCAGGCCTGGGCGCTTGCTGCTCAAGGCCCGAGTGACACTCCATTGGATGTCGTCCTCGCGGCACCCCACCGAGAGTTTTCAAATCTGTATCGACTGGTCGATGCTCGCTCCGTGCGCGACGTTCGCGTGAGCATGCCGGCAACCCCGGGATTTCTCAAGGCGCTCCGACTTGCGGCTTCTCTTGGACTTCCGGTGCGGCTTCTGCCAGGCCAGCCATGCCCGGAAACGGTGGAAGAGCTCGCCAACGCGTTGTCTTTCTATTTGCATCATCCGATGGTGGAGGCGCCGATTGAATTTTTTCATTCGGCGCTGGCTTGGATGCGTGGAGCACAAACCGGTTCGCTTTGGCTAATCTGCGAGCAGGATCCCGCAATCTTTCAGCATCGTGCTGTCAATGATCAGCAGAGACCGCTCCAAGCCGCTCAGCATTATTTCGACGAGGATTCAGGTTTTGTTTCCGGTCGCCTCGCGCGCCTCATCGAAGAAGGCGCAGAGTGTGCCTCCTGCCCCTGGCAGCAGTTGTGCCAGGGCTATTTCAAATGGCCGAAGCCCACATATTCATGTGACGGCGTCAAGCGGCTCTTTGGCGCCCTGCGAGCAGCGGGGGATGAGATCGAACAGGATCTCTCCGCCTGCGGCAAGGAAACCGCGGATGCAACGTGATGAGTAGTCGCGTCTTTAGCGTGATCCTTCTGCCGACCTCGGACTGCAACGTGGCCTGCGAGTACCTGCTTTGAACGCAAGGAGCCTCATCGCCTTTCGCTCGCTCTCGTGCCATTGCTGACCAAACGCTTACTCGATCATCTCGAGCATGAGGGCATTAAGGAGTGCGAAATCTACTGGCAGGGCGGAGAGGCCATGATCATGGGACCATCCTGGTTCGTGAGCGCAGGTGAAATGATGGATCGCGCGGCCGCAGCGAAAAATTGTCGATTCACCCACTATTTGCAAACCAACCTCATTAGCTATTCAAAGGCATGGAATGAGGTCATCCGAACGATGTTCCAAGGCGCCTTGGGAACCTCGATGGACTATCCAAATAGGCATCGCAAATTGTTCAAGGGCGGTGCGGAGGGGTATACCCGATTGTGGACTCAAAAGCTTAAAGAAGCGCAAGCCGCCGACATCAAAGTAGGCGTTATCGCCGTACTTCATCAAGGAAGTCTCGAAGCAGGTGCGGAAAGCTTCTATCGCTATTTCACGGATGAACTTGGCCTCGACAGCTTCCAGGTTAACACCCCTTTTCCCGGCGGCCCCGCCTCCGAGGTCGAGGGCGCGTTTCACTTAGACATAGGAGAATTGGCCCGCTTTCTTGCCAGCCTCTTTGATCTCTGGATTGAGCGCGGTTACGATTCGGGAGTTTCGCTTGGTCCCTTCGATGCGTTGATTGACCACTTCATAGGTCGTCCGGCACGCCTGCCTTGCATTTGGAAGGAGAATTGCTCCAATCAATTCATCTCCGTGGATGCAAAGGGTACCGTCGCCCAATGCGATTGCTGGGTAACCAGCTATCCGGAAAGCTTCTTCGGAAACATTTTCCGCGAACCGGATCTGACACGCATGCTGGCAACAAGCCCCGCTCGGCAGCAGTTCGTCGAGCGGCCCAAGCATCTTGTTGAAGACGAAGATTGCCTCTCCTGTCGTTACCTTTCCATCTGCCATGGTGGCTGTCCGGTCCGGACCTACAGTGCGCTAGGCACGATGATGGCTAAGGATCCCTACTGCGAAGTCTACAAGATCGTGTTCGCTCGTGCCGAGCTTCACGGCCAGTCCATTTCACGGAGTCGTCTACTTGGCGGAGCCAAAAAGCTCATGCGAGCTTCCACCCCTCGATCGGAGACGCTTAAATAGACCATTTGAGTTGACGGTTTTTAAGGGCCTGCCGCGGATGACGCCGTGTCATTATTCGAGCTTACGGCTTCCTCGTTCTGAGACAACCCTTCGGGCTGTGCGCTGCGAAGACAATAGTGCCATGAATATTCACTTCTTGAATCAAATCTGCCTGACTTGCGTCTTGAGCGCAGCTTTAGCGGCGACGGCCTTTGCCCAAAGCACCTCCAAAGAAACGGAGCTTCAACAAAAGGAACTAGAGCTTCAAAAAAAAGAAGATGATCTTAATCGCCAGCGTCTTGAGCTCGAGGAAGCGCGCAAACAGCTCAAGCTCGAGGAGACTGCCCAAAACGTTACCATACGACTCGAAGGCGACGTGCTCTTCGATACGGGCAAGGCAAAACTCCGTCCGGAGGCTGAATCGGCGCTCGAAAAGGTCGCTGTCGTCCTCGCGCAGTTTCCTGGCGCGAAAGTGGACATTGTCGGGCACACTGATTCCAAGGGTAAGCCCGAGATGAACCTCGATCTTTCGGAAAAACGCGCAGTTGCGGTTGCCGAGTTCCTCAAGAAACGAGCTGAGCTCGCCGGACTTAATTTCACAACGCACGGATTTGGCGAAACCAAGCCAATCGCTTCGAATGACACTGACGACGGCCGGCAGCAAAACCGCCGCGTAGAGATCGTCGTCGAAAAGGCCAGGTGACCTCGGGTCTTACCTTCACATCGCAGCAAGAGGATGCCACGAGGTGCTGTATCGTTAATCGTTATCGCTAATCAGGAGTGCCATCGAGCGCCCTTTGACCTCAATCGATGAGCCCGCGTCTGGAAGTTGATTGAGGTCATCGAGGCTTCCGAAATCGAATTCGTCACCAAACTAGGATCTGGCGAGGATCTTCCAATCACCTTGCGACCAGTCTTTGAGGTTGTTCGCGGAGAACGCACGATCGCTTTCGTTGCAGATCACCATCAAGTCCGGTTCCCCAGCGCGTCCCCACCAAATCACGGCTAGTTGCGACGGTTCACCATCTGCCGGTCCTTCATGCGAATAGGTAAACCGGCCGTCGTTGTTGCTTCCAGCGTCAAGACCCCCGTTGAAGGCTTCGGCTGCGTATTGAGCAAATTCCGCCCTGCGAAAGTGCGCCCACTTCTTTCGGAGCTCGATCAGACTCTTGGTCCAATCGAATAGCTCTTTGCCGTACGTCGGGCCTTGGGGCGATTCACTATTGTCGTCATCTTTCAGTCGCCAATCGATCCAGTTAACATTGTTGATGGTCTTATTACCACTTTGCGACTCGTAGTTATACGTGTTGTGGGCATCGGCCTGGGAAAGCGCGCCTGCCTGCGTGCGCCCGAACTCGTCGCCCTGCAGGAGCAAAGGCACCCCTTGCGACGTAAGGAGCACGCTTAACATCAGCTTCTGTCGTTCGCGGCGATGGTTCTCGTCACCGCCGCTATCCCAGCAGTTATGCGAACCGTCACTGTCATTGAAGAATGTCGTATCCCGCAAGGTGTAGCCGTCGTGAACGGCAAGGATATTTATGGATCGCCACGGCTGGGTCGACGCGGGCCCTCCTCCAGTATCTCCCCGGCCTTCGATGAGCTGCTTGAACACGGTCCGGTTCTTGAGCGTGGACTTTGAAAAGTGCCGGATCTGATCGCGGTATTTGCCTAACCACTTCGCCCAGCGATTATTCTGGGAGTTCCAGCCGAAGTTATCCATGAAATCGTACCACACTCCGCCGAGGTCCCATGGTTCAGCGTGAAGATGAGCATTCCCGAATCCGTTCTCGTTATCCACCCAGTCAGCGGCATTGTTCGATCCGTCTGCGAGGATGCGCGCCAGGTCAAAGCGAAAACCGTCAATTCCGTAAACCTTGTGCCAAAGCTCCAAGGAATCCTCCGTCAGACGCTTGGAGAACTTGTCCTCTCCGCCACTGAAGTCGACGTCATTCCCAGTCCCCGTGTTGTTGAAGTAGTGTCGGCCGTCAGGGGTCGACTTGTAGAGGCGTGAGTTGTCCATCAAGCCGCGGAAATTGTAGTACTTTGCTGCGAGTTGGTCGCCTTCGAGAAAGGGACCGCCTTCGCCCGTGTGGTTATAGACGGTGTCCATGATGACTGCGATCCCGCGATCGTGAAACGCCTTGACGAGTTGTTTCAGTTCCACGACATCCTTCCCGGCTTCGGACGCGTAGCGGTCTTCGGGCGCCAGGAAGTTGGTCGTCATGTATCCCCAATGATTCAGGCGATCCTGCGCATTGCCAGTTTCCTCGTCGTATTCCATCACTGGCATCAGTTCAACCGCCGTGATGCCCAGTTCGACGAGGTGATCGATGCCTGCCGTCAACCCTCCCGGTGTCTTTAAGCCGGCGGCCGCCAATCCGAGATACGTTCCTCGCTTCTTGCCATCAAGCGATGGAATTCGGGCCGTGTAGTCTTGGACGTGCAGCTCATAGACGATCAGATCCTCGGGTTTCACCTTGACATGCCCTGGGGATGGATCCTTCGAATGGTTGTAAACGATGCTCTTTCCCCCGCCAGCATAGGGCGATCTATTAGCGTTTACGAAAGGCGTGGAGGAAAATAGACGTGAAAACGTCACATCCTGCGTGTCGTAAGCATAGGGGTCACTTAGGGGATAGACCTGGTTGAACATAAGACCGAATTGGTCCTCTTTCGAAACGTCGCGAGGCCCCTCCGCCCGATACATGTACAGCAGACCGTCGCCAATCCCGCTGCCTCGGATGCGCACTCGCCAATCACTCCCTTTCTTTTGCATAGGAATGACATGCTTGGGCTCCTTGGCAGCGGCGTCGTCATAGAGGAGCAAACTGACCTTGCTTGCCTCCGGAGAGAAAACACTAAACTGCACCGAACCGTCGACATTGATCTGCGCTCCGTAGCGCGTAGGTTGGTCATGCGGGATCTCTTCGACTTGAACCTCGTTCCCTTGAAGAACCCCCGCGACTAGCAATAAGCCGATAAACAATACGGTGCTACCGATTCTCTTAAGCATTCCTGATCTTCTTATATTTGGCATAAAGTCGCGTCAAAAGGAGGGAGGTGCCTTACGGCAGTTTCCAATCTGGACATAGAGGTCCCCAAAAGGGTCTTTGCCGTTCGTTGATAAGAGTTTGGCAAAGCACCCTTGGCACGATTCAGACCACAAGCGTCCTCCTGAATTTTCTTGATCGGGGCGACCGTTGTTTGGCATTCGGCTGAAGACCAACGGCCGTGGGGTCATGCGTCGGACAGGTTGAAGATGGCCGTCGTTGCCGTTCGCGGAACCCGTAACCGAATTGCGCCGTACACGTGAGCTGCCAAATTCGCATCCCGCTGCTCACAGATGATTGTAAAGCCCTCGTTTGTCACGCCACACTATTCCCTCCGAGATGTTGCTTCGGTGACTTGCTAGGGGATTTCTAGAACCTCTGCTTACGAGGCGCAAGCAAATATGTAGCAGCATTCGCGCACAGCTTTTGCGCGCTCTCAGCTTAATTACAGATCGTTCTGTCCTTTTCTAGCCCCTTCGTCCGACGTGCTCCTGCTTACGAACTCACTAAGCACCAGGATGATGTTCGCGCCCGTCGCCTTGGCCCTCCCTGCCAGCGCGGCTCGGCGCCGCGCCAAACGCTAAGTATCTGTTAGGGTTCTGGATACGCCTTGATGAACTTGCTAAACCAAATGCCCGTCGGTTCAATGATGAGCTCCTTGGTCTTAGGGTTTAGGCTGGTAAGTCCGAAGTTCGCCGCATATCCTTCTGCCCACTCGTAATTGTCGACGAGAGTCCAAGGAAAGTAACCGCGCACGTCCACGCCGTCGGACATCGCGCGCCGCATCTGATTGACGTGTTCACGGAAATAGCGAATTTTCTTTTGCTCACTTTGCGTGCCGATGCCGTTCTCGGAAACGACGATCGGTTTCCGATAACGTTTGTAAGCCGTGGTCAAGCTTTGATAAAATCCCTCCGGATCGATCTCCCAGCCATTCTGTGTGTAACTTGAGCTTTCCTCTCCGTGTCCGCGCAGGATGAAGCGAAGCGGAGTAGCATCCTGTGAATAGTAGTAATTCAATCCGATGACGTCGGTCACATCGGCCACCTGGTCCAGGTGATCCCAATTCTGATGCATCATCATGTTATAAACGAACCCCGTCGGATCCGCGAAGTACCTTGCGCCGCCAGTTGGGCAGAGAATAGATCCCCATCACGATAGCATCCGGGCGCTCGCGACGGATGATGGCTGCCGCATCGCGATACATTCGCACGCCAATCTTGGTCGCCTCTTTTAACGCCAGAGGCGTAAGCAAGAGTCCTGGCGGCCAATGGCCCCCGAAGTAGCCGATATAGAGGTCTCCATTGGGCTCATTTTGCGGCACGTAGATGCGGACATACGGCGCCAGCGCGCTCACCATCTTCGTCACGTAAGCTCGCCATGCGGTCTCGACGTCCGGGTGCAGAAAATCTGAGCGACCTTTCTTATGACTATCGTAAAGCCATGAGGGGAAGGTAAAGTGCCATAAAGTGACAATGGGCTCGATCCCAGATGCTTTGAGCCTGCGAGCCATGCTGACGTACTGTCGGATTGCCTCCTCGTTGAAGAGCCCCGGCTTTGGCTCAACACGACCCCATTCGATGCCGAAGCGGTAATGATTTACGCCCAGCTTGCGAAGAACGTTGAGGTCTCTGTCGAAATGCGTCCAGGCGAAGACGGCGTCTTCTCCGCGCGGGGGAATGCGCCCTTCCTCTGCGAAGACATCCCAATCGGTCTTAAAGTAATACGGAGAATCGGGCGCGACGGCGCGATCTTCATTTTGATAGCTGGCGGTCGAAGTGCCCCACCAAAATTTCCCGGTCTTCACCTCCTGGGCGACCGAGGGTTTTCGATAAGCCTTCGGCGGCATCACACACGCTGTCACGGCAAAGAGAACAATCGCCGCCTGCCAGAGGTGCCGCGCAGGGATATTCATATTGAAACCAACTTCAGGAGTTGATTTGCTTACAATGTGGTCGCAGGTTCTTCAATGACGAATTCCGCGCATAAAATTGTCTCAGCCATCTTGCTGTCAGTTTTCTTGAGCGCTTCCCTCCACGCAGCGGACGACACTTTTCGTGCTCCGGACAGCCTCGTCCTGAAAAGTGGCAATGTCGTCCACGGTCTTATTATCAGAAACTCGAGAGATTCCGTTCTAATTCAGCAAAGGAACAAGGAACTTGAATTCCCCAAGAACCGCATCGTGCGCATCAACGATAACGCCGATACCGGTGCCGTCCATACGGAACTTAATCGAAAGGGCAAACTGCCTTCCTGGCGTGCGATCGCCAACGATCTGCGGACGAACGACGCCGTCAAGTCCCTCGTCGAGATTCCCGCGACGGTGATTGACGTTGGCGACTTCATAAACGTCCCTTATAAGTCATTCCGCGTAAATAACGACGTTGAGTTGAACATCTATGGAGATCCCGAGAATCCCGTCGGCGTTGAGCTTGGAATTTACGGACCCAGATCGGCGGACAAGCGACTTCGTAAAAATTCTGCGCGGCTACTTGGCCGGATTTCTAACCACGCGCGAGGAAATCGCCGCTCTTTACTCGCTTAGTCTCAACAAAGGTATCACCCAAGCGGGAAATTTGACCCTTGAGATCACACCAAAAGACGCCCCCGACGCCTACGGCGCATGGTGGGTTTCGCTCTACAATAAGAATGACCTTAATGGCGTCCGCCTCAGCAACGCAGAGTACGCCAGGCTCGTCAGACCGGTGCACGAAGTCCTTGACAAGCGCGGACGGGTGATCTCCGGAGGCTGGAGCGAACAGGAGGCGCGGCGTTCAAAAAAGATCAACAAACTGGGGGACGAAGCAAAAGTGCTCTTGCGCGGCTTTTATCGCGATCGAGACGGGGTGTTTCGCCTGATTACCGAGCCGGAAGGCCAGGGCGCTAGCGCCGGACAAACGTGATCTCCTAAGATCGGAAATGCTCCCCGTCGGGCACGATCCTGGATTTGCCCAGCAGATTTCGCCCACTCACAAATCTCTGCTGCTCTTGATCCGGCCATGAAAATGCACACGGCTGCGGGAGAATTCCCCTTCGGGGCGAAGCCTGTCAGCTTAGTCCTTATTTGATGGCGCAGTAATTCCATTCAACGCGCCTTCTCCCGGACTACCTCCTCCGCGCTCTTATCCGCGCGAATTCCAAGAAACACAGGTTGGCGCAGCTTTAGATCACGGGTCCATTCGGAAAATCTTACCTCACAGACCATCTTCGGTTCTACCCAACGGCAACGCCTCATTTCCGCGCTGCTGATCGTCTGACCATACCGCGCGCTCTTCGTTTCCGGGAGATTGCTGAACGGACAACTGTCGCGGCGGATCTTCTCAAACGTCGCGTGAAGCTCCCGGAGCAGCCCCGCATCGAAACCGGTGCCAACCTTTCCCACGAATTGAAGTTTCTTCCCCTGATAGACTCCCGACCAAAAGCGCGCCAAAATATTTCCGCGTTCCGCTTGGCGGCGTGTAGCCGCCGATGACGAACTCCTGTTGACGCTGCAACTTCAGCTTTATCCAAGCGCCGCTGCGTCGGCCTGGTTCATAAACGGAGTTCTTGCGCTTGCCGATAAGTCCTTCCAGCCCAATCGCTCGCACTTGCTCCATCAGTTGCTCTGCGTCTTCGCCCAAGGCAGCCGAATATCGGATAACTCCCGGCGGATTTTTCAGCAGTTTTTGCAGCAGCTCCTTACGTTCAATCACAGAACGCCCGACAGAGATCCTTTCCGTCGAGGCGCACGAGATCGAAGGCATAAAAGAAGATCGGTGGTCGTTCCTGTCCAAGCTCGAAGGCCTGCAGCAACTGAAATGATGAAAGACCGTTTTCGTCGAGTGCAACAATTTCGCCATCGATGATGGCATCCTTGACCTGCAGTTCGGCGATGGACGCGGTCACCTCTGGGAATTTGGCCCCGAAATCCTTTTCGTTGCGTGAAAGCAGTCTCGTCTCATGACCTCCGCGGAGCGCGATCGCGCGAAAACCATCGAACTTGATTTCGTAAATCCAATCTCCGGGCGTTGGCGATTCGACGATGAGAGCCTTCATCGGCTCGATAAAGCCAGGCAGCGGTGCAGAAGCGGCCGATTTCCTTTTTGGGGATGAAGCCTGAGGGCCCTTCCCGGATCGCCAGATCCGATCCCCTTTGGCCAACTCTTCCATGCTCTTGCCCGAAAGCGCCGAAGTATCATCGAGCTTTTTGGAAATAGGCGACATGTCCTCTCCTCCCCGAATAAGCAGCCACTGCTGCTCATCTCGCAAACGCACAAGATACCACTCGCCCTGAAGCTTCGTGCCATTGAGCAGAAAGTGCAGCTTTCCGCCGGCGAGTTCCTTGGCGGGCGTCTTCGACAGGGCTTCGAACGTGCCGTAATCCCACACCATGACAGTGCCGCCGCCATACTCACCCTTTGGAATACTTCCTTCGAAATCCAGATAGGCAACGGGGTGATCCTCGACCTGCACCGCAAGCCGCTTCTCGCCTTTCTTAAACGGAATTCCCTTCGGCACCGCCCAAGACTTCAAAGTCCCGGCAAGCTCCAGGCGAAAATCATAATGCAATCGCGTCGCCGCGTGCTTCTGGACAACAAAGCGGCGTCCGGATTTGCTTGGTTTCTCTCCCTTCGGCTCACTGGTCTGCGTGAAGTCTCGCTTTCGAGTATAGTCCTTGAGCGACATGTAAATATCATGCATCCGCCCGGCCGATTGGCGAGCGCGTTGCAGAAAAGTTGCCCGCAGGAGCTTGGCGATCGGGGCGAACATCGTAGAAGCACTCGCCAAGGAAACGTTCGTTGATCACCTATCCAAACCGGAATAACCTACCAGCCGATTGCGCAAGATCATCCATCTCGATATGGACTGCTTCTATGCCGCCATCGAGCTGCGGGAGCGTCCTGAGCTCAAGGGACGACCGGTGGCTGTGGGCGGAGGAAGCCAACGCGGTGTGATCACGACCTGCGACTACGAAGCACGGAAATTCGGCGTTCGCTCAGCGATGCCAGGCTTCAAGGCTCGCGAATTGTGCCCGGAACTGATTTTTCTTCCTGTACGATTTGATCTTTATCGCTCTGAATCCGCAAAAATCCGCCAAATTTTGTTCAGCTACACGCCTCTCGTCGAGCCGCTGTCTCTCGATGAGGCGTACCTCGACGTGACCGACCTCGACCGTTACGCCTGGGACGTTGCCAAAGAGCTTCGAGCACGCATCTACGCTGACACCAAGCTCACGTCCTCTGCGGGCATTGCACCAAACAAGATGCTCGCCAAGATTGCGAGTGATTGGCGGAAGCCCAATGGACAATTCGCCATTCTGCCCGAGGACATCGAGACATTCATGAGAGACCTGCCAGTCCGGAAAATCTCCGGCGTGGGACCGAAGAGTGCTGAGAAATTCGCGAACTTGGGGATCCACACCTGTCAGGACCTTCAGAGATACTCTTTGCCTGAAATGGTTGAGCGCTTCGGTCGATGGGGCCAGGAGCTTTATCATCTTTGCCGCGGCCAGGATGATCGCCCGCTTGAACCTAACCGAATTCGGAAGTCTTTAAGCAACGAGTGCACTTATGCTGAAAATCTGACGTCTCTGGATGCCTGCCGCGCCGCGATTGATCCGCTGGTCGCAGATTTGGAAATCGAGCTCCAACATAAGGCTTCTGAACGCCAGATTCGCAAGGCCTTCGTCAAAGTGAAGTTCTCCGATTTCACCCGCACGACCAAGGAATGTTTGAGCTCCCACCCCACCCGACAAACCTTCCAATCGCTGCTTGACGAAGCTTACGCGCGTGGCGGCAAGAGCGTTCGTCTTCTGGGAGTAGGCGTGCGCTTCGGTGACACCACCGAACAGGCTTTTCAAAGCGTAATGGCGTTTTGATTATGCTTACGGTTGAGCGAACCAAGGTACTATTTGATTCTGACGGCGTAGCCTGTGTCGGCTACGTCTATCACCCCGCCAGGGCCGGTGGAAAGGTACCGTGCATCGTGATGGGAGCCGGCTTCAGCGGCACTCAAGACACCCCGTCGTTTCAAGCTGTTGCGCAAGCTTTTGCTAACGCCGGCTTCGCCGCGCTGACCTTCGATTATCGGCACTTCGGCGAGAGCAAAGGCGAACCGCGCCAATTAGTTCGTATTGCAGGTCAACAAGAAGACTTCGATGCCGCGATCCGATGTGCCCGCAGACAAGCCGGCATCGATCCCGAACGGATTGCGCTCTGGGGCACTTCCCTCGGTGGCGGCCATGTGATCGCGGTTGGCGCCGCAAACCCCGAAATTGCCGCCTTGGTGTCGCAAGTTCCGTTTAACGGTTTTCCGAGGAGAGTGGAAGAGCGCTCGGCAATGGCGACGCTCAGGCTTTTGGGGGCGAGCCTCATAGATGCGATGGTCGGTTGGTTAGGCTGGCCTCCCGTATATATCCGTGTCGTTGGCCCCATCGGTGACCTTGCCGTGATGGCCAGCTCGCATGCCCAGCAGACGATCGCCGCCATCCGCGGTGGCCACTGGCGGAACGAGGTTGCGCCACGGATTCTGTTCGAGATGATGCGCTACAAACCGAGTGCTCAGGCGCACCAGCTCAAGATGCCGATTCTGGTGTGCGTTGCGGAATACGACCGCGAAGCGCCAGCGAATTTGGCGCGTCAGATAGCGGAAAATGCACCACGCGGCGAACTCAAGACCTATCCATGCACCCATTTTGCATTCTACCAACCCGGCGTGCGCGCGCGTGTCGTCGAGGACCAAATCAACTTTCTGTGGAAGCATTTGATGGCAACGGACAATGAGCCAAAGTAACCGCTTCGCTCGGGAGAAGCCGGAAAACGCGAGCACCAGCGCCGCCGCGGCAGAACGCCCAGATGAGAGATCGCTATCGACTTATAACGTTGGCACCAGACGGCGCCTCTGCACCAACGCACGAGAAAATCTCGAACGCCACGATCTTCGCTTCAGCGGGCCTACGGAGCGCCCGTGAGGCCTGTGCCGGGGTCGCGCCATTCAGCTTCTTACGAGACGACGATGACCCTCATCGGAGTAGCATCGCTCGCTCTGCCGGAATTCCTGGTCGAGGTGGAAGCCATCGCGGTAGTAGATTGAAGATGTTCGCCGTTCTCAAGGGAGCAATCATGATAGATCGCTTGTCCCCCGAGACCGGTGACCGGTCTTTCGCTATCGTTACTGCGGTCTGAAATGACACGCCGAGCACTTCTCTATCATCTCGCGTGTTGTCTGGCGGTGGCTTCTATTAGAGGCTCCGAGATCAAACCGGTTGTCGCGTTGGACATAGGGCACACGATCAATCATCCGGGGGCTGACAGCGCAAAAGGAGTGGGCGAATACTATTTCAATAGGGAGATCGTCAAGACGTTGTCTAAATCGCTAAAGCATTCTGGCAAGGTCGATCCATTCATCATTAATCCGGAGGGCAAACCTATCTCGTTACGAGAGCGCACCCGACGCGCAGCCAAAAGGAATGCGGTCCTGTTTCTGGCGGTACATCACGATTCGGTGCAGCTCCGATATCTCAAGAAATGGGAGGTGAATGGAAAGACGCATCTCTATTCCGACAAATTTCAAGGCTTCTCTGTATTCTTTTCTCGAAGAAATCCGAAAGCGGCTGAAAGCTTTCGCTTTGCCCGTTTGCTCGGTGTAGCGATGGTGGCACGGGGATTTGCTCCAACCTTGCATCATGCGGAACCGATTCCGGGCGAGAACCGGAAATTGGTGGACCAACAGCTTGGCCTTTATGAGTTCGATGACCTCATTGTGCTGAGGACGGCCGTGATGCCGGCTGCGCTCCTTGAATGTGGCATCATTGTTAACCGAATGGAAGAAGCCTCATTGCAAACGCCCGAAGTTCAGCAGCGCATAGCGGATGCGGCCACCGACGCGATTCTGCAATTTATGCATTCTCAGATAGCCGTTGCGAAAAAGAACCCTTAACCAGAAAGACAGCCGCCACATCGGTGCCAAAGACTTTGTCACCTTGAAGCCAGCGATCATCGGAAAAACCTTGGCATCTCCGCCTTTCGTGAGAAACGCAAGCCGGTCGTTACGAGGCCGTGACGGCCAGCACTTCCTTATTCATCCCGGCTCCCCTGGATGTCGTGCCGACCTAATCATCATGCCGGGAATCGATAACAATTGGATGCATCATTCGTGAACCGTAAAGTTTGAACTATCTCTCATCGCGGATGAACTCTGAAAAACTCTGCGCTATGACACTTGACCTTACGCGCACTGCCCCACGCAGCCCGTACGTAGAGTTGAGCAAAGAGTTTCCGGCCGTAGCAGCTCGACTCGTGGACAAGTGCCGCGCGGAGCTGCTTGGACAAAGCGGGTCCTATCGTTACAACTGCCCGTTGGATCGTCGATTTTTTGCTGCAGCCGGTCTGGAGGCGGAATCGCTGCGAGAGTTTATCGCCACCGGCGCGGGGGATAATGAAGTTGCGGCGTGGATGAACGCACACGCAAGAGCGTCGAAGCAGGTAATTCTCGATTGGAGTCGCAGCTTCCGGGCAAATCCGCTCTGGCGGCTACTCGAATTCGAGGACTGGCTACATCAACGCCGTCATTGCAGAAGGACTCAATGAGGGGACGCAATCTCGCACTTTCGCCGGCGGACAGCGTACCAAACGTGCTTGATGCGGCAGTTCGACAACAAGGCAAATCATTGGTCGAGGCGGCGCCGCAATTTCAGGAATAGCGGTATCATCTCAGCGCCTCCAGACTCGCGCCGAAATTGATGTGGTAGGCTTGCCCTTCGAGCACGAGTGCGGGAACCGATTTCACACCCGTTCGCTCGGCTTCCGGCACGCGGCTCTTCTCCTGGCCGAGATGCACGACTTCCAGTTCGAAGCGTTGCGGGTCGAGCGCGGAGGCGACGCTTTGCTCAGCAGCTACACATACCGGGCAGCCGGCGTGGTAGAATATCGCTTTCGTTTTCATATGGTCTCTCTTGATTGTAGTTGTTCAACAGCGAAGAATTGCGCTGCGAATGGAACCTATGGTCACCCCCGAAAGGCGAAAGAAGGCACAATTCGGTTTGCCGGGCACCAAATTGTGCCTGCTGAACTTGCAGCGCAGTTTAAACAAGATTGCCACCGATGAAGGCCAAACACTTGACGGTTATTGAGCGCGCCACCTACCGCAGTCTCGAGGACGTTGTTGGCTGCAAGTGGTCGGCCGCCATCGTCGCTGCGCTCGGCCGCGGAGTGCATCGCCCCGGGCGGCTGGAGCGATTTATCCCTGGAATCTCAACCAAAGTCCTGAACGAGCGACTGCGTAGAATGCTCGCTTACCGTTTGATCACCCGCACCGAGTATCCCGGGCTTCCCCTGCGCGTTGAGTACCACCTCACGCCCATCGGCGAGAAACTCGCTTCGGTCATCGAGCAGCTTCGCGCACTCGAGACAGAACTCTCGCGCTCGAGCGATTCTCGCTGAGCTTTGCGCGTCCAAGTTCCTGGAAAGCGGAATGCGATCGACAAAGAAGTTCAGGCTCAGATGAACTCGGTGCTGGAAATGCGAGCCGGCAAGGCCTCGATTGACCTGAAGCCGAGACACCATGGAATTCAATAGGACTTAGATTTGCTGGCGGCAAAGCCCATGACAGAACGGAAAAACGAATCGCACGCGCCACGCGAACCAAACGCAGGATCGCAACTGGTCCTCAAGCATCGCACGACTGAAATCAACGGCGTGGAGATCTTTTACCGCGAAGCTGGAGCGCCGAACGCACCTGTTTTGCTGCTCCCGCATGGCTACCCGTCTTCGTCGTTCCAGTTTCGCAATTTCATGCCCCGGCTTGCTGACCGCTGGCGCTTAATCGCACCGGATTATCCGGGATTTGGCTACAGCGGCACGCCCCCACCCACACGTTTCGCCTACACTTTTGACGGGTACGCCGGCTTCCTTGATGCATTCGCGGCAGCGATGAACTTGAGGCGCTATGCGCTCTACCTGCACGATTATGGCTCTCAAATCGGCCTCCGCCTCGCCATGAAAGCTCCGGAGCGAGTCTCCGCACTCATTATCCAGAACGGCGACATCTATGAAGATCAGCTCGGACCCAAGTATAAAGGACTGAAAGAATATTGGGACAACCCGACACCTGATGCGCGTGAAAAACTCGCGGAGGCTGTCAGTGAGAAGGGCTTCCGCGACGAATTTGTTGGAGAGGTTGTCGAACATCTGGTCGAGCGGATCAGCCCTGACCTTTGGAAACTATCGTGGCCGCTTATGCAATCGCCGCAGCGCCGTGAAATCATGATCGGTCTCATGGAAGGTCTTCGCGAGAATCTCGCGTGGTTTCCCAAATACCAAGACTACCTGCGGGAACACCAGCCGCCAACGCTCATCGTCTGGGGAACTCAGGACGGCTATATGCCAGAAGGCGCGGCGAGAGCTTATCTAAGGGATTTGCCAAAAGCTGAACTTCATATTCTCGACGGCGGGCATTGGCTACTCGAGACTCATACACGCGAAGTCATTGCACTGGTTCGCGACTTCTTGAGCCGCATTGATGATGCCTGAAGCAATCCCAGGTATCTGTGCGACGCTCACTCTATGAGAATAGTGCCCCTAGGGCTCCACAGGACGAGCCTCCTCTTTGCCTTCCGAAGAACTCAGTCGAGATTCGCGATGATCGACAAAATCCGCGGATGAGGCTCCCCAGCACCATCTATCATTTGGCTGAGGCATGGAATCTCAGGTCCATCGAGCAAAGCGGACTGCTATCGGCAACGCGACTGATTGCAGCCAGCGGGCTCACCGAGGCCGAACGGAGTTGCTTGGAGCGGGAGCAGCGACGGGCACACACCCAATTACCTTCTGGCGCGCAGCTCCGAGATCAGCGACCGATGTCACCCCGGCAACTCGAAGCGTGTCTTGTTGGGCTGATGCCAGCAGATTGGTATGCCTTGCTAAACGCGCGCGTCTTCTTCTGGGTCGATGCGGATCGCTTGAATCGGCAACGAGCGGCGTGTGAGTCGCGGATGCAGGTTGTCCTCGCTATCGACACAGCTGGACTTGTCGCCGCTTACCGTGAACGAGTGGAGGTCACTCCAATCAACACCGGAAATGCGCGCCGCAGGCCGGCCCCGCGCGGGACAGCAACGTTCGTTCCGTACGCGAAATGGCTCGAGTCAGGCTGGGCGAACGAGACCCAGGGACTGGGAACTCGTCCGCGGAGAAGGTCGCATCAACCGGTAGAGATCACGGTGCGCGACGCTGTGCCTGATACCATGCGTTTAGTCGTCAGCATCTTCAGGTTACCGGATGGGACCATGTTCAAGCCTGCCCTCGATACTTCCCTCGGGAAGACCGGGAGCGATAAGCTTTTGGGCCTCTATTAACCCCTCAACACGATCAAGCGTGAGACGAAATTCGCTATAAGAACTTATCTGAAGTGCGTGCTCATCATCGGATACTCTTTACTGTATCTGTCACGTTTGGTTGGCTCGAACGCCAAGTTTGATCTATGGACGAAGATCTGGAACGCCTCTCGAGAGAGGAACTTCAAAGGGAAGTGAAGAGCTTGCGGGCTGGTATACGCGCGCACCGCGCCAGCACGAAACATGAGCTTTATTGGCATCATCCTCGGCTTTGGGGATTGCTCCCGGAGAAAGTAGAGCCCGATCTGGCGGTACCAGCGTGGCCCCACTTCCTGCGCGGCTGCCTTAGATATCGTGAGTCGCTTGATTCTCAACTTGCTCGGGCGCCCCGCGCCAAAGATGAATACAACGAAAGCAAAGCTTAGCAGGGCGCTCGCCCTACACGGCAATCGTCCGAAACGTCGAACGTCACTCTTTCGGCCTTGCGGTCATTGGACCGGCGCCAGCGGGTGAGCTCCAACATCAACAATCGTTCGACAAAGCCGGAGCGATGAAAAGCGGCATGCGAGAAAACCATCGACGCCTCTTCATTCTCTTCGGTGACTGGACATGGTGGGCCTGGAACCTGACCGCCATTCTTCTGGCGATCGGTCTGCTGGGGCACCCTCAGGCTTTTGTAGCGGCAATGGGAATCACTGGCTTGCAAGCAATCGTGATGCTGATTGTCGAGAGAAGTGTCTTTACTTTTCCGGTGCAACTCCGCCTTGCCTACCTGATGCTCTTGGGAGTTTGCTTCATTCCTCAAATGCGTTGGCTTTATTGGCTTCCAACGGTTGGGACCTTTGCGCTGGTGATCTTTGGGTATTGTTTGTTGGCCCGAGTGCTTTCCCTCCTTCCGTGGAACCGGCAGGAAGCCCTCTCCGCTGATCTCCTTTTCCGCACTTTCTTCTCCCGCCCGGACCTATCCCGACTCGCCACGGATCGGCAAACTTCCGGCTGCGCTGGAGGGCTGTGCACGATTGAGGCTCAGGTCGCCCCAGACAAGTGCAATACGGCAGCAGGCGCGGCACGCGATGAGCGCCTCGTGAACCCGGTGAACCCCTCGAAAGCCACCGAAGGGCGTCATCAGTGAGCTGATCGGTCCGGTGTTGCGAGCGCAATTTCCTAGCGAGACGAACGGAGTGATTGGTGTCCTGATTGCCCGCAGAATCGCACGCGAGCAGTTCGCCGCCCGTAACCGAGGTGATCTCGACGCATTCCTGAGAGGGTTCGCCGACGACGCCGTCTTCGTCTTTCCCGGCGGGCCGCCACACGGCGGGACTTTTCGTGGGGCTGGCCACATCCGCCCGTGGTTCGAGGATTTTCAGGCGCGGCACCCGGCGGCCAATTCGAGGTGATCGAGGTCTTCGTCGTCCGACCATTGGCATTGGGGAGGACGAACGAGTTAGCGATCCGCTGGCGGATTTGGCTGGGCGACGCGGCTACCCCCGACAATGAAGGGATAACCGTGGTGAGGCACTGAGTACCACAAGGGCGACGTGTATCCTTCCCTGTATACGCTCGGCGCATTCGCCATTTCTGAAGACGCACCTTCGGCGTCGCTGAACTTGAGGAGACAAGCGGCTTCGATGTTTCAGGTTATAAAAGCCTTATTCGCTGCTATTTTCTTAATGTCCTCACTTCTGTTCCTTTTCCTCAAAATTCACCCGCACGCGCGTGTCGTCACCGCGCCGCTGCGGAGTTATCTCAAATTTGCGCCCCTCGGCGTCTGAACTTCCCCAAACCTGCGTCGGTGCCCGGCTCACGCTCCATGTCGCCCGCGTCATTTTGTCCTCATAAAAATCATGCACCTGCTCGATCTCGTCGGATGTGCGGAAAAAGTAGCTGCCAACACGGTTGCCGGTCTGCGGATCGGTGACTACAGACAGCCCTTCGGGTTTGCTCCCTGGATAAAGGGGAAGCCAGCCGGGTGCAGCCGACGCGGTGGAGGCGGCTGACGCGGCGGGTGCGCCAGTCTTAGTCGCTCCTGCGGCAGGTGAGCTAGCCGTTCGTTCCTCGAAAGTGACCCGCGCGCGAACTTCGTCGCCGCGCCGCTCCGGACTCACCTCGAACTTGCGCCCCTCGACCTCTGAACTTCCCCAGACCTGTGTGGGCGCCCGGCTCACGCTCCATGTCGCCTGCGTCATCTTGTCCTCATAAAAATCATGCACCTGCTCAATCTCGTCGGGTGTGCGGAAAAAGTAGCTGCCAACACGGTTGCCGGTCTGCGGATCGCTGACTACAGACAGGCCTTCGGGTTTGCTTCCTGGATAAAGCGGAAGCCAGGTGGGCGCAGCCGACGCGGCGGGTGCAGCTGACGTGGCTGCTGGTGCAGTTGGCGCGGCTGCGCTAGTCGCACTCGTTCCCGCCGCCGGCGCCTTAGCCGTTCTTTCCTCGAAAGTGACCCGTGCGCGAACTTCGTCGCCGCGCCGCTCCGGGCTCACCTCAAATTTACGTCCCTCGGCATCTGACTTTCCCCAGACCTGTGTGGGCGCCCGGCTCACGTTCCATGTCGCCTGCGTCATCTTGTCCTCATAAAAATCGTGCACCTGCTCGATCTCATCGGAGGTTCTAAAAAAATAGCTGCCAACGCGTTTGCCGCTTTGAGGATCGATCATCACAGAAACGCCTTCGGGTTTGCTCCCTGGATAAAGCGGAAGCCAGTCCGGCAGAGTGACGGATGTGTCGGTCGTGCTCCCGCGCGCCGCCGATGCTCTCACCTTTCTTTCCTCGAAAGTAACGCGCGCGCGGAATCCATCGCCGCGGCGTTCCACGTGAACCTCGAACTTGCGCCCTTCGGCGTCTGATTTTCCCCAGACCTGCATCGGCGCCCGACTCACGCGCCAAGTTACCTGCGTCATCTTATCCTCGTAGAAATCCTGCACCTGTTTAATTCCGTCGATTGTGCGAAAGAAGAAGCTGCCAACGCGTTTGCCCGTCTGCGGGTCGGTAACGACCGAGAGTCCTTCGGGTTTGCTTTCCGGATAGAGTGGAAGCCAGCTGGGAAGTTCCGCAGCTGGTTCCGCCGCTTTGGGCGTCGCGGCGATGGCGCGCGCCGGTGGCACAAATGATTTCGTGCCAGTCATGTCACCGAACCTCAGCTGGACGCGGTGCTCCGATCCGTCGGAGGGCAAATTCGATGTATAGTAGATGGTGTATTGTCCGGCGAGTTGTTTGCCGATGCTGTCATAGAGACGTTTGAGTTCGGCCGGGTCGACAGCGTTTAAATAGAGGGCGCCAGAGTCGGTCGCGACCGTTTTCAGATTGATCTCGTCCAGTTCGGTTCCGAGGCCAATGGCGTAGATCGGCACATT
Source organism: uncultured Verrucomicrobiae bacterium (assembly GCA_963744345.1). GTDB lineage: Bacteria > Verrucomicrobiota > Verrucomicrobiia > Chthoniobacterales > Terrimicrobiaceae > DASTFP01. The sequence goes on along the minus strand of CAVUTD010000015.1, from coordinate 155,539 downwards.
GACCTGCCGCGCAAGGGCCAGAACGTCCACGACAGTTTTCTTACTCAGAGGCTTTCCGGTGCCGTCGTCATCAATGCCGTCGCTGAGCAGGACGATTGCTTTGCGGCCAGCTACGTGCCGCAGTGACTCTAATGAAGCGTAGAGCGCGTCCCACAACGCGGTGTCACCGCGGGCCACCGTGGTGTCGATGGCCGCTCCCGCAGCCGCGCGATCGCTGCCCAGCGGGAAGATTGTCCTAACATCCCGCGAAAAGCGGATGACCTGCGCTTTGTCCTGAGCCTCGAGCGTGTCAAGAAAGCTTTTCGCGGCCGCCTGGGGATCGGCGAGCCGTTTCCTGATCCACCTCATCTTCGCGCACCCGAAAATCGCTTGCGGTCAATCCTTGCACCGGCACGCCGTCTTTCAGGATCGTAGCGAAAAGGGTGACCTTCGGGAACTCCGACGTTTCGACCTGATTGATGCGCACCTCGGCGCCGGCCGCCTTCTCTTGACCGGTGACGCGAGGAGATGACGGTTCCTGCGCCTGAAGTGTGGACACGCTGGCGCCGGCGAGCGCCGCCCAACTAAGCAATTTGCGGTATGAAAAAAGGTAAGTTTTCACTGCAATTTCAAACGGGTGAAGCTGGACCGGAGTCTCCAATCGCCCTCGCGGGAAGGCAAACCTAATCTGGCACGTCAATTTCGCTTGCCGCCATCATGGACGAGTTGCAAGGCCGCGCGCTGATGCTGACTTGCGGGCTAATATTCCCGCACCAAGGACCATCCAAAAACAGAAGATGCGCCGAAATGTCAGTGACGGAAGCTCGCTTTCGCGCCTGAATTCGATCGAGGGATACGCGATTCTGCTCTCCGTGAGCCATTAGACCAGAACAGCGATCATGAATTTCAAGTCAGCGCAAGATACGACATCACCTGTTTCCGTCCGCGCGCTTCAGGAGAGCGATTTACCTGTTGCGGACCATGTCATGCGTCTGGCTTTCGGCACATTTCTCGGTCTTTCGGATCCGGCGTCTTTTGCGGGCGATGCCAGCTATGTGCGGACACGCTGGCGAGCGAATCCAAACGCCGCCTTCGCTGCCGAAATCAACAGCAAAGTCGTCGGCTCAAATTTCGCTGCGAACTGGGGCAGCGTCGGATTTTTCGGTCCATTGACGATTCATCCCGATTTTTGGGACCGAGGGATCGGGCGTCGATTGATGGAACCGATTATGCAATGTTTCGAAAAATGGCATACCCAACACGCTGGCCTATTCACTTTCGCGCATAGTCAGAAGCACATCGGTCTGTATCAGAAGTTTGGGTTTTACCCACGTTTTCTGACCGTCAATATGTCTAAGCACGTCGAACCATCCGGACGCGCGTCATCCTGGACGAAACTATCTGAGGCACCGGCGAGTGAAGGAACCGCTCTCTTGCACGCCTGCCGGGAATTGACTGACAGAATCTACGAAGGATTGGATGCGGGATGTGAGATTCGCGCCGTCGCTGATCAGAAACTCGGTGACACTGTTCTTCTCTGGGATAAGAGTAGGTTGGCCGGTTTTGCTGTCTGTCACAACGGAGCGGGCACCGAAGCGGGAAGCGGCGTCTGCTATGTGAAGTTCGGAGCGACGCGACCGAGCGCAAAGGCCCAGCAGGATTTCGACCGTTTGCTTGATGCCTGCGAAGAATTCGCTTCATCGCAAAAGTCCTCGCGCCTCGCTGCTGGGGTTAATACAGCTCGACATCAGGCCTATCGACAGATGCTGATGCGTGGATTTCGTACCTCGCTTTTAGGTGTCGCGATGGAGAAGCCGAACGAAGAAGGTTACAACCGCCCGGACGTTTATCTGATTGACGATTGGCGTTAGTTCTGCGCGCCCGGCGGCTGATCATCACTCCGCGGGCACTTGGCAAGAAGAATAAGGGTGAGATCTCTTGCTTGCCCTGTCGTCGAATGCTTAATGGGCAATCGATGGACTTCTCGCTGGCACGCTGCAGTGATCTGATGCGAAACACCTCGTGAGTGAGCGGCTGAAGCGTTTGGTAGAGCGGATGGACATCAGTCCAGCCGACAGGGTGTTGGAGATCGGCTGCGGCCATGGAGTCGCAGCGACATTCGTGTGCCAACGCCTGAAAGGAGGCCATCTCACTGCAATCGACCGCTCAACAAAAATGATCCAAGCGGCGATACGTCGAAACGCTCAGTGACATCGCAGCTGGTCAAGCCGAGTTCATCCTCGCAACGCTCGAGGACCTCGATCTGGGAAACCGCCGTTTTGACAAGATTTTCGCGATTCGCGTGGGCCTGTTCTTCCGCGAGCCCGAGCGTGCTCGCAAGATTGTCGAAAAGTGGCTCGCTCCGGGAGGCAAGGTATTCACGAGGTTTGATGCGCCTTAACGCGCTGTAAACGGCGCTGACCCTCACGGCGTTTCGTGAATTCGCCGCTTCATCGTAGGGAGAGCGAAGCCCGTCATTTACTCGTGGTGCGGAAAGATCTCCAGGATCGCTCTGCGCCGAAATTCGAAGATGCCCTGAAGCTCCACGCGCACAAGGGGCAGAGCTAACTCCCCAAAAGGAGGAAACGGCAGCGCATAGCGCACGCGGTCCCTCATGAACGTTTTCCCGGAGTCTGTTTCTTCGAAGGTGTGCTGATGAATCCACTTGCGATAGGGGCCCTTCAGCTGTTCATCGACAAATCCGAACGGTGGGTTCCAGCAGGAGATTCTTGTTCGCCAGCGCATCGGCAGGCCGCGCACGGAAATTCTGTAGTCGATCAGTGCTCCTTCCCTCATGCAAGCGGGGGTCGGCGTGAGGATCCGAAAATCGAGTGATGGAGGGGTCAGCCGCATCAGGTTTGAGGCGTCCGAGAAGAAGGAAAAGACATCGCTTCGCGGTGCGGGAATCGTGGTTTCGGTCTCTAAAAGATGATCGGCCATCAGCTCGTAGATCTTTACGTTGCCTCAGGCCGTGCGGATTAGTTGAGGGGCTTGAGAGCGCTTTCAATTTCTCGTCTGCGGTGTTCAAGAAAGGGCGGAAGCGACAGTCGTTCTCCCAGGGTTTCAAGCGATTCGTCTGCCGTGAAGCCTGGTCCATCGGTGGCAATCTCAAAGAGAATTCCATTGGGTTCGCGGAAATAGAGGCTTCGGAAATAGAAACGGTCTACCGGTCCGCTCGACGGAACACGAGCTTGCGCGAGGCGATCTAACCACGCTTCGTACTCGCTGAGTGTTGTGCGTAGCGCCACGTGGTGCACGCCCCCAGCTCCCTGCCTGGCAAATGGAAGCTCGGGCTGAACAGCCACGTGCAACTCAGCCTCAGGCCCGCCTGGACCCATTTCGTAGACGTGCACCGCAGAGCCGTCGTCAGCTTCATACTGACGGACCGGGCGCATATTCAGAAGCTTCTGAAGAATTCTATCGGTAGGTTCCAGCTTCGGAATACTCAACGTGATCGGTCCAAGACCCCGGATCTGATGCTCGGGGGGCACTGGACTTTTTCCCCAAGGATAAGCATCACCTCTGGCTGCATCATCAACGAGGCTGAAGCGTTGTCCCTCAGGATCTTCGAAGTCGAGCGTCAGTCGCTCGTCTCGGTTGATGATCTCATCATGATGCACATCGCAATTCCGGAAGCGCTGCAGCCACCACTTCAATGCTGCCTCACCAGCGACGCGCAAGCCGGTTCTGACGATACTGTGTGTGCCTCGCTGTTCAGGAGTGGCAGGCCAGTCGAAAAATGTCAGGTCGGTGCCCGGACTGCCTCTTCCGTCCGCGTAGAAAAGATGATACGCGGAGACATCGTCCTGGTTGACGGTTTTCTTTACCAGACGCATCCCGAGAACGTCGGTGTAAAAGAGATAATTGGCCCGAGCTTTCGCTGTGATCGCCGTAAGATGATGAATACCGCTGAGCTGCATATGATGCCTTATATCAACCTGGAGCTTGCTGTCCTTAGAGAAAAACAAGCAACGACGGTTAACCGGTCCGACTGCCTTTCCGCGGGCACGTGCCGCTAAACAGTCATGGAAGCGCTTGCCCCAGCGACTTGCCGCACGATCTCATAGGAGCGCCTTCTGGCCGCATGGTCGAAGATCATTGAATGGATCATCACCTCGTCAGCCTGCGTCGCCTCCGCCAGCGATCGCAACCTGGCTTCGACTCTTGACGGACCTCCAATGATAGAGCTTCGGAGGAAGGGCAAGTCATCAAGACGACCATTCCAGACTTCCTCCAAGCGATTCACAGGGGGCGGAAGCTCTATTGGCCTCCCTTGCGCGAGTTGCAGGTGCGCCTGGAGATGGGAGGTGGCGAGGCGCTCCGCTTCGCGATCGGTCTCGGCCGCGAAGACGTTGATGCCCACCATCGCATAAGGTCGATCCAGATCCGCCGACGGGCGAAATTTTCGACGATACAGTTCGAGGGCAGGAAGCACACTATCCGGAGAAAAATGGCCCGCCGAGGCGAAGGGCAACCCCAGTTCCCCTGCAAGTTGAGCGCTGAACCCGCCGGATCCCAGAAGCCAGATCGGAATCTTAAGGCCTGTTCCTGGCACCGCGCGAACCCGTTGTCCCGGAGAGGCTGCCTCGAAAAAGCTTCGCAATTCCGCGAGCTTCTCAGGAAATTCCTCGCCTGTGTTGTCGGAGTTACGACGCAATACACGCATTGTCACCTGATCAGTGCCAGGCGCACGGCCGAGCCCAAGATCAATCCGCCCCGGATACAGGCACTCCAGCGTCCCAAACTGCTCCGCAATGACGAGCGGAGAGTGATTGAGGAGCATGATCCCACCTGCACCCACTCGCATGCTAGAGGTGCTCCCGGCAAGATGGCCGATTATCACGGAGGTAGCCGCACTACCGATGCCTGGCATGCTGTGATGCTCCGCCACCCAGTACCGCCGGTAACCGAGCTCCTCGACGAACTGCGCGAGGTCCACCGAGCGCTCGAAGGTCTCGGCCGCATCCGATCCGGAAATTACCGGACAGAGATCGAGCACGGACAGAGCAAGATCACCACCGCTGACGGTCATAATCAAGCTTGTCTAGTTCAGTTTTCCCAGCGATGTGCATTATCACCGAACAAAAACGTCTTTAAAGTAATTACGAATATATAACTCAGTTACCGAACCATTAATTAAACTCGAGTCTTAGCCATTTCCTGGCTTCTTCGATGTCGTCGGGTTCAAGTTGGTGTCCGCCCTCGCTCCACTGCAAGGTGACGTTAGCTCCTGCCGTCTTGAAGAGATCGGCAAGCTTATCGGTATTTTCTGGAGAGATGAAGGAATCTTTTCTTGCGGCGGCAAGGAAGATGGGAACTCCGGTTAGGTCTGGAGGAGTTTTAGGCTGCAGGGGGACCATCGGGCGAAGAAGGACCGCCCCAGAGAGTGTGTCTGGTCGCAAGAGAAGCACACTGGCTGCGATGTTTGCTCCGTTCGAGTAGCCGACCGCGACGATCTTCCTTTCCTGGAGTTGGTATTCCGTCGCGGCCGCGCTGACGAAATCGGCTAGTTCATGCGTTCGGTGAATCAGATCAGCTTCATCAAAGACACCCTGAGCCAAACGGCGAAAGAAACGAGGCATCCCATTTTCGAGAACTTTCCCTCTGGGGCTGAGCAGCGCCGCACCTGGGTGAAGGGAGCGTCCAAGACCAAGCAAATCATCTTCATTTCCGCCGGTGCCATGAAGAAGCAGCAGGACAGGCCCATTTCGCCCGACGGGAACGAAGCGATGAGTGAACGCAGAAGTGGTAAGCATGATATTTCAATATGGATAGAATTGCCGGCTTCGTCTAGAAGGCCACGCCAATCGCAAAATGGAAAGCACCTTGAGCATCGCCAGATTTTGGCGACGGATTAAGCCCGTAGTCAAATCGGACCGCACCGATCGGCAGGTTGTAGCGGAGGCCACCGCCTAGGGCATAGCGCATGTTCGACAATCCGAATTCTTCCGCGTCCTGAACGACATTGCCCGCGTCAATGAAAAGCGCACCGAGGAGGTCGGCCCAGAGCGGGAAGGTGTATTCGATGTTAAAGACGGTGAAGCCTTGCCCGCCTAGAGGGTAGCCTGCATCATCCCTCGGCCCGAGAGTCAGTTCGGTAAAGCTGCGCACAGTGGTGGCGCCTCCATTGAAGAACCGCTCATCGATCGGCAGTTGTTCGCTGCTCAGCGAGGAGATGATTCCTGCCCGAGCTCCGAGCGCGAGAGTGCTTTTCGTTGTCACAGGAACATAGTAGGAGAACCGAACCCGACCGCGAACGAAGGGAATGGCGCCAATGTCGTTCGGCGCGAAATCGAGCGAAGCATCAAAGATATAGCCTTTGGTGGGCAGTACTTCGCTGTTGCGGTAGTCGAGCGTCTGCGCCACTCCAATGGCGGCGACGGAATAATCTTCCGAGCCCACAAGACTGGAAGGGTCGATCAGTATTTCAGTAAGGGCGACGTACTTCGCCAGAATGAATGCCGAGACTTCCCAGTGATCCGTAAATTCCCGGGAGATACTGGGTGTAATGCCAACTTCATTCTTCGAATAGCCTTTGAGCGTGGTAGTCAGCGCGTACAGACGCAACTTGAATTGGTAATCGCTATCGAAGAGCCAAGGGTCAGTGTAGATGACTTCCCCGTTGAAGCCACGCTGGTTCCATTCCGGCGTAAGGCTCAGCCGCCGGCCGGTACCGAACAAGTTTCGATCGGTATAGTTAACGTCGATAATCAGGCCGTAGAAACTGCCATAGCCCAGGGCGAGACCGAGTTCCTTCGACCGCGCTTCCTCAACGCGCACATCCAGCTGGAGGAGGTCGTCGTCGATAGGCTTAGGGGTGATGCGCAGGTCTCGGAAGAGGCCGGTTTCGATGAGTCGGCGAAGCTGCCGGTCGATCAGCTCGGGATCGTAGACCCGCCCTTCCAATCGCCGAAAACGTTTCTCGATGAATCTGGGCTTCACCCGCTGTGTTCCACTCACCGTGACGCCGTCGAAGCGGTAGATCGGACCGGGTTCGATTCGAAAGACCGCACGAACCTTGCCGTCCCGAGCAGCGGCAGGGTCTCCGCTCGCATCAACGTTAACGGTGAAATAGCCCCGCTTCTTATAGAAGTCCTCAAGTCTTCGTTGAGCGGAGGCGAGCCTGCCTGCGGTGTAAAAGTTTTTCGTGTCTTGCGCGATCTCTGCGAGCAGTGTTTCGCGCGGATAGATGAGTGGACCTTCCAACTCGATCGCCCCAAAGCGGAACTGAATGCCCTCTCTGATTGTTAGGGTGATCGCCGCCGAGGTATTGTTGGCATTCATTGTGAATTCAGGAGCATCGACGACCGCATTCAGATAGCCCTCCGCTGCATAAAGCCGCCTGATCAGTTCCGCCCCGGCAAAAATGTCGGACTCTATAAAGGGGAGCCGAAGATCCTGCCTGATGCGAGGATAGCGCTCGCGGGTGGGACCAAGGAGATAGTTCGTTAAGGTAGCATCAGGATAGGCGCGAACACCTACGTAGGTGATGCCGCCGATTCGGGTGAGTGGTCCTTCGTTCACGATCAAGCGCAGCCGCCAGGGACCAACAAGCTTGGAACTCACCTCTGCTTGAGAGTAGCCATGTCTGCGGTAAAACGACTCCAGGAAGAACTCCGCATCGTAAATATTCGCTTCATCGAGGCCAAACTCCTCGATGGTCTGAATCTGGCGGACAATCCCTCCGCGCAATTGCGAGTCTCTAAAGGAAGAAGTTCCTTCGAATTCCACCACCAGCGTGCCGAGTCGCTTTGTGGGGGCCTCCTGTGGTTCGGACCCAGTTTGTGGAGCGGGCGGTGGGCCGAGCTCCGCGGGAGTATCCGTCTGGGCAAGTGCCTGAATCGCCCAACCCGTCAGAGCCAGAATCAGGCAAATGGGCTTCATCTAAATCGCATCAGATATTTGACCTGACCGCGAAAATTACCACCGACACCCAGCCCACCGACGAGCACCATTTGATCTGTAAGCGGAACGGTTAGGGATGCCGTCTGTTTGCCAGTTCTCGGGTCGACTGCGCCAAACTCAAATTGCATTCGGCCAAGGAAGGTGTCTCCCCCTCCGGGAGGTTTGTTCCGGCGGAAGACGCTGCGATAGAGTTTTTGGAGCAGAAGGATCGCCGCCCGCCCGGCCAGTATGTTGGGATCCTTCGAGATCTCCTGCGTCGTGGAGCCGGTCGCGATCAGGGCGACGATCTCGGCCTGCGGAAGGGGCGGATCGCTGGTGAAGAGCGCTTGCGGATTTGTTAACGGGCCGGTGATGAAGACACTGATGTTGTATTCGCGAATGGTGGAACTTCCCCGTAGATTTAGCTGAGGCATGAAGGGATTATCGCGAAGGAAATAGATCACGCTTGAATCAATCTGAAGCTGACTGAAAGGCAGTGTGGCCGTAAGTTGTTCGATGTAGAGGGTTCCGTCGAGCCAGGGCCGAAGACCTGTTCCTCCGAAGGTTAGATTCCCAGTGATTCGACCATTGGCAAGGTTACCCTGGACGCGGAAAGGATCCGCCGTTCGCAGAGCGACGTCGAACTTCCAATCCCGGAGAGGCGGATCCGGAAAGCTGATCAGGAGCGGCTGTAAAGGCGGCTGGGGAGCAGGTCGGCCCGGCAGACCGATAGGCAGGATCTCGATGTTCTTGAAGAAGCCGCTTCTCGTCATGAAGAGACTTCCCGTAACAGTTGCTGCATTGAGAGGTCCGCTCACCCGCAGATTTCCCGTTGCGCGAATGCTGATGTCATCATTCTGGACAACCAGCGCAGTCCGGCTGTTCAAGCTGAGGTCAAGGACTGGGTTATTGAGCGGAGTCAAGTTGATGCTCCCGGCGGCGCTGAGCGATCCTCCGCCCATGCCGACGCTGCAGCGGTCGATCGTCACTCGATCGCGAGTGAAATTGATGCGGAGAGTGGTATTTGCGATAGGGGGCAGAATCGGATCCGCGAAGCGCAGAACCGTCAAGTCCGCCGCAATCCCGCCAGAGAGATTCGGCTGCGCGATGGTTCCGCCGACATTAACATCAATGGTTGCGGTTCCCCGGCTCTGTCGTATCGCAGGAACTAGCGTGCTGATGAAAGCCAGCGAAGAACGCGGCATCACTACGCGAAGATCGATAGGCGTTTGGGGATCGATTTGGCGATTCTTGCGGATAGCTGGAATGTCGAAAGGAATGTTGCCGGAGATACGCAGAGGTTCGATAAGCTTCTGTCGAACCTCCCCGCTAAGACGTAATCGATCGTCGCGGAAATCGAGATCGAGAGAACCGTCAGCGGGCGCGAACTCCGCGGCCTCAGTGGATTGGACGCGATTCGCGCGAAGTGCCACTCTGGCGATCGGGGTGTCGAGAGTGCCCTCCGCGGTGAAGTCGAGATTTATGACTCCAGTCAGGGGTGGCTTATCTTCTCCCAGCTGAATGAAGAACGTGCGCAAATCGAGATCCTTAGTCCGTAACGCCAGCTTGAGAGGCTCGTTATCAGGGATCAGCCGGTCCGGGTTCTTCGCCTCAGCAATATGCAGCGGAAACTCAGCTGCACCCTCGAGCAATGTTAGTTTCTTTTGCCGGACCGAGAGATTGGAAATGCTAAGCCGGTTGTCCTTCCAACCAAGCGTGAGCGTCGCCTCGCCGTATTTGTCGGCCGTGATCCGAATTTCAGGCAGGTTGATCGACTCTGGAGAATAAGACGCCGTGGCGCGGGCGCTGAGATCCTTCAGATCGCCAAACTGCCCTCCCGTAAGCTCGACATGAGCATTGCCAGTATGTTGAGGCGCACCAAAATCGCCCTTGCCCTGCCACTTGAGGAGCGCTGAACCTGCAACAAGTGGCGGGTTGACCTGGTGGTCCAGCAGCGGCTGGAAGAGCGACAAATCTGTGAGTTGAACGTCGAGCGATCCCTCGTACGCGAAAGGCTGGCTAAGCTGGAAAGTCCCCTCTCCGCGAATGGAGTTCTTGTCATCCAGGACGATGCCAAGCTGCGTAAGGCCGTCCACGATTGTCGGTTACTTCCAGGCGTGCATCGATCGTTCGAATCGGCAATCCCTGGACTTCAACATTGCGCCCCGAGATATTGAAGTCTCCTTGATAAACGCGGTCGCGCGCGCTCCCTTTTCCCGCGACAGTCAGCGCGCCACCCAACCTGGCTCCACTCTCCGGGGCTATGAAGGCACTTAGCTCGGGCGCGTTGACGGAAACGTTAAAATCCAGTGGCTGAAGATCCCAAGACTTGAGGTCGGCCGGCAATAAATAGCTTGCCTGCAGGTTCGCGCTATTCGCTGCCTTCGAGAAGGTCAACCGCTCGAGTGTAACATGGGCTTCCTTGCTCGCCAGCGCTACATTCACCGAGTCAATCACATAGTCTTGCAAGCGAAGACTCTTGATCCCGCCGTCGAGCCTGCTGACAAGCGTTTCGAAGATCGGCGCCTCCGGCTTGGTGGTTAGATCTTTTCCCAGGTAAATCGTGAAGTGCGTCTCCAGGAGCTCAGCGCCCGGAAACGCCAGATTCGATGAATTCAGCACGCTTTGGGCGGAGAGTTTTCCCTTATCCAGCTGAAAATCTGTTTGCAACGCCAGATCACCAATGATGTCCAGCGGAAGACCAAGAGCGATAAGGTCTGGAGTAAAGATCTCGAGCCGCCCAGAGCCGGAGGTCCTTGGAAAATCGTTAAGCGTCTCGGGCAGCGCGACGGTGGCGTCGAAGTCAACGCGATTATCGGAGTCGAGGCGATCACTTACCTTGATCTTCGCGACCTTGTCTCCGAGGGTTGTATCGAGTGTGATAGCACCGAGCGGCTGCCGATCATAAACTGCATCGGCCAACTCAACTTTGCTCTGGCCCGACCATCCGGAAGGCTTATTTGGCTCCCCTGCGAAGGTGATCGTCAGTGACTGGAGAGTAGCGTGGAGCGGGACAGAAAGGTTAAAGTACTTCCAAAGCTTGTCGAAAGCGAGACCAGAGCAGTCGGCATTTAAATTCAAACGATTGGTCCTGTTCAGATCGAAGACGCGCGCCGTGAGCCTCGTTGGAGCGTCGAAGAACGTGCCGTCCAAGCCAACGCCCAGCTCACCGTCATCCAGCTTTGATGCATCAAGATTAAAGCTGCGTAGCGAGATCTCGGATCCGATCACCAGACTTGTGAGTAAAAGATTGCGATCACGAAATGTGGTCGCTCCAGATATTTCGGTCCACCGGTGCACGCCAGGGATATCAAGAGTCTGAAGTTTCAACATGCCTGGACGGTCCGGAAGGAGACTCAGGAAGAGACCGGCTATTTCCGTGTTCCCATTTTGACTTCGAACGGTGAAATTGAGGTTCTCGATATTGAGCAAATTGGGGAACAGCGCCGGAAACTTGAGTTGTTGTGGTTCCTTGTTTTTTTCGGGCGGCACCGGCTCACCGGGAGTGATCTCAATGTAAGCATTGCGCACATCGAGCAGTTCCAGAAAACCCGGCAATCCGCGCCGGATCAAGCCGATCAGGCTGTAGCGTAGATTCAGCGTGCCGATCTCCAGGCGCTCGACAGGCCCCGGCTCGACCGGATTGGCACGCAAATTGGAAATGCTCAGAGTCGTGAAAATCGATCCGCTGATGTCGTAGGAAAGATCAAGATTCTGCTGCTTGGCCGCGCGAACAATAAAGTAACGGGTGCCTTCGAAAAATAGAGGCCGGTGAAAGATCGCCAACAGCACGACGGCACCGAGCAAACCGAGCCCGAGTCGCTTAAGCCAGCGGCGCGGCTTTCTCGGCTTCTCGGGCGTATCGTTTGCGCTCATGCCGCGCCCATGGGAACAGATTCACGGATCGACGGTTCGCATTGCATATATCCCAGTCCGGGGTAGTGCCATGCTTCTGTCTTTCCGTCAAAGTTTTCTCCGCAGGCTCATTAGCTTAGCCGGGCGGATCGAAGATAACTGAGGTTCAAAATGCCGCTTGAAGGCGACCTCACCGCGGTCAAGTGCAGCCGCGAAGAAGGAAGAGGAGCAGAAGTATTGGGATAGGCACTCCGATAAGCCACAAGAAAATCCACCCCAACTTTCCGCTCTGAGCGGCCCGCTTGTTGAGATACTTCATGCTCGGGAATCGCGAGCAGACAGGTCTTTGCGCGTATGCTGGAGGGCAAAAACAAATCTCAGGAGATCTTGCGCACTTTTCGCGCGCGCCCAAGGAGCGCAGGGGATGGCCAACGTTCCGCACCAGCCGGGCTGCTCGAGAGCCTCATTCTCGCTCTGGTTCGACCTGTCCGCGTCTCTCGAGCCAGGATGCCCCCAGCCAGCAGAGCACCGCCCAGGCGGTTCCCCCTGCCCAGCCGGCGATCACGTCGCTTGGATAATGCACGCCAAGATAGACTCTGCTTAGACCTACCAGGAGGCTTATGAGTAGCGCCGCGCTTACACAATAAATCTTCTCCCGGCGACGCTCCATCGTGCGCGCGACAAGCACCGCCAGCGTCAAATACACCACTGAAGCCATCATTGAATGTCCACTTGGATAACTGGCATAAAAGGCGTCGGTGAGGTGAGGAACTACGGAGGGTCTCTCCCGCTGGAAAAAACCTTTAAGACTCATGGTCAATAAGGTCCCGCCACTCACCGCCACCACCAGGAAAACGCTGGAAGCAAACCAGCGTTCGATCATCAAATAACCCAATACCAGCAGAGTCATCAGTGCGAGCACTGCTCCGCTTCCGAGGGCTGTGATATCGCGGCTCGCACTCTCAAGCCATCGCGGCCCGATTGGACGTGATAAATCTTCCGGCAACCGAAGATCACTCATCCATCGGATCTCGGCTTCGTGCAACTCACCCTCGCGCACCAAGTCGGTGACGCCGATGAAAATCAGGAGGCTGCCGCAAATCACAGCTGCCGCGAGCAGCAAGACGAATTCGCGCCAGCCCGCCGAATGCAGCAGATCGCGAAGCTTGCCCATCAGATTGGGTTTGTGCGTGTGCCAGAGAGCGACGGGTGCTTGCACGGAACGATGACCGTTGCGGCGAGTTTTCCGAGCGGGGAAGCCCCGGGCAAACTCTCTAGATGCGGCTTCATAGGGGCTGAAAAGTCTGATCTGCCACGCTCAGCGTCAGCAATCTTAATATCCTCACGATTGCCGCACAGACAACTTCGTCAATGTTGATCCAAATTCAGTTGCCGTATATAGAGCCTGATTATCTCGGAGGAGCTTCTTCTTCCGTGCTGTGGCACACTAAGCAGCTCACGTGGTCAATTCATCATACGGCCTAGAAAAACCGCGGCGAACGGGTGGGTTCGTTCGGTTGACGGCGCAGCCCGCGTGAACGGCGTTGGCAAACGTCTCACTCAAGCAAAGCTTGCGCGTCTCGCTGACAGCCGACGGCTCAAGAAAACCTGAGCAGGATGCGATCGTTCTTAGAGTTGACCGAAATTCGAGCGGGAGCGACGTCAGGCTTGATTTCGGATCTCCGCCAAGAAAGTTAAGAGCTTCGGTTGCCTCGGAAACCCTCTACCCGATCGATCCTGATAGAATCGAACGCCTGGCACTGAGATGACCGCTGCCAAGCGTTGTCGAGAGAGATGCGCGCTCTCGAGCTTATTGAAGAGGCCAGAAACCTCTCTTCTTGGACAAGCGTTCTAGGCGACAGCCAAAAAACGACGATAGCAAACGAGAATGAAGCCCAGTCCTAATCCGAGCAAGCCGATTCCGCCCGTCTCAGGCACCCGTTGAGGCTCCGAATAGATAAAATCGTCCATGGCGGCAATGTCAACCTCCCCCGGGAAGCTTGAAGCAATCGCTGCGTCGCCGCTCGTAATCTGCACGCGAAAGATCCGTTCCCCTGCTTGGGCTATCGCTCCCAAGAAGGAAAGGCTCTTATTCCTCACCGTGCCCGCTGGGACGTTTCCTTCGAAAATCAGGTTATTGCCGACGTCATAAAACTTCAGCGAACTACTGTCGCCAAAATCCACGTCGGTAAATATCGCGCCGAAACCACTGACGGTGGCCGCCTCCGAACCGGCCGATCCGGGAATGAAGAAGGTCACATCGGTTATGTTGCTCCCGATCGGAGAGAATATCCGCTGAGGACTGAACACGCCAAAACTCTCCTCAAGAGTCGTATTACCGAACGTCTGCTCAAACCCAAGAGGTGTCGCCTGAACGAAGCCGGCACCCGCAGTCGTGAAGAGTGCGCCTCGATTATTGAGGAAGCCTTCGAACGGTGTCGAAGAGAGCGTCGTAGCAGCGCCGCCCCCGTCCCAGTTGATTTCGCGGCGACCGCTGGGAAGTGGACCAGGATCATTGCCATTGTTGGGATCTCCCAAGGCTGCCCGAAAAGCATTTACCGTATCCAGAATTGACGCCGCAGTGGCGTCTCCCCCTTCTGAAAAGGTCGTAAAGGTACCAAACACGCCCCCCGGGAGCGCCAAGCTAACAGTAATCAAGCTAAGAACACTAAACCGGCCTAATGAGTGACGTATCATATATCCCAATGGTGATTTGTCTTTCTCATAGCACATGGCGTGCCGACGCCTGGTGCTCTGCACGTGGCCGGTAATGGCTTTGACATCAATCCATTAAAGAATGCTATAGATTTCCTGAAGCGCTTTGCACTCACAATATTTGTAAAACTTTCCGACGCTAGTGTCGCAAAGCCCGCCATTTCTGCAGTTGTAATGTCAGCTTATTCAATGGATTAGGGCGTCGCGGACCCATTGCGTCGGGATTCTTTACATTTTAGCGATCCTCAATTACTTTCTACACACTCCAGGAACATACCGGACTGAGTTCGTAAACCTCTCTCCAATCTCCGATCGAAGTAGATCTCGCTACCCATTACCTTGCTTAGGCAACCCCATTTTGGAAGATACAGGCTTAAGCTAAGGCCGCGAAATTGCAGGACTGAACAAATCTGATGCCCTATCGGTGAGCGAATGTTTAAAAATGAGTGAACTGAACATCTCTGACGCTGCGACGAGTGGGCATGAAGGCCAAAGCCTCGGCCCGAATCCGCAAAACAAGTCGGATAGAGATTTCGTTAAGCCGTCGCTAAGGCGTTTTGCGAGAGTTTTCCGTCAACTCGCGTGGAGCGACCGGCTCAATATGGTCTTAGCTGGCGTTCTTGAAATGGCCCTGATCGCGCTCCTGAGTCCAATCTTGCTTGTTTCACGGGCTGTTTTGCTGACGAAGCCGAAACGCCGAACCAATGTGGCTCTCAAATCGCACCAAACTTAATCGCATTCACTGGCAAGATTCTCGCGTGAGTGCACAACTTTCGTTGCTCTTAGATTCGCAAGACCTTGAGCATGGTGGTGGCGATACCTTGAGGAATTTCGAAACGCAAAGCATTGTCTTTGAGCATCTGCTGAGCCAGCAGACTCAGCCATGGACGTGAACAATCTATCGTTAATAGAACAAAAAATACTCGGTTATCGATCTCCTCGAGCATGTAAGTCATGCGAGCATCGATAGGTTGCGATTCGCCCAGAAGATCTGCAGTTACTGAAATGTGTTTGGTCTCAGGATCGATGTTAAGGGTGGTCATTTTGCCGTATTCCTTGAGCTTCTGATTGAGGAACGCCTTTAATAATGGGCTGATGAGAAGATTTCTGATGTGGATTTTAGGAAGCACGATCGCCGAAAGAATTGGTTGTAAAGGGATTCATTCACTCTGGCGAGCAGTCGTTGGAATTCCCGATGGCATCGCCGCTTCGTAGAAACCGCTTTTCTTGACTGGTTCAGCGCGGGCGCGAAAATAGAGGTTGCAGATTCTTTTCAATATCGTGATATTTCACGATGTGTGAAGACCCTGCTTTCTTCTGTTCATCGTCGCATTGCGGAAACCGTTTTGGCAATGGAGCAGCGACAGGAACCTCCTTTTGTGTCCGATTTGGTAAGGCGACTCGGGTATGCGGCCGAAAGCAGTCTCACTGCGACCTTGCGCATTATGGAACGCAACGGGTTTCTTGTTATCCAAGGTGGAGGAGAAAAAGGCCGCTCGCGGGTGGTGAGGTTGACCGCGAGGGGAAGATTCACGCTTGGCGCAAGCGGCATTCCGCTTTTGGGAGCGATTCCTGCCGGGCCCTTGGAAGAGGCCCTTGCCCAAGCGGAGGAAATCATAGAGCCGGCGAATCTCCTGGCGTATCGCGAGGGGGATTTTCTGTTACGGGTTCATGGAGATTCGATGATTGGAGACGGGATTTTGGATGGCGATTGGGTCTTGCTGCGCCCAAATCTAGCCCTTCGCCAGGGAGAGATTGCGGCGGTGCTGGTGGGAGAGTCGCATGAGGCGACGCTTAAGCGAGTGCTCCTGGTGCCCGAGAAGTCGGAGATCATCCTGCGGGCGAGCAATCCACGCTATCCTGATCTTGTGGCGAAGGCTAAAGAGGTGAAAGTAGCGGGCATTTTTCGAGGGCTGATCCGGCATGCAAGCGCATGATTCCAAACAGATGGAAGCGTTGCGGGCCCTGGTTGCGGCGAAATTTCCGCAATCCCCGCGCCGCCTCGGGAGCCGGCTGCCCGTGGGATGCAATGGCCTTGATCAAAAAGGTGGCTTTCTCCGCAGCGCGGTCACTGAAGTTTGTGGCTCGAGCGCGAGCGGGCCCTTGCTTTTAGCAGCTGTCGTGAATGCGGCAGTGCGGGAGGGGTTTTTTATTGCTCTGATCGATGCCGCGAATTCGTTTGAGCCCTCTGATTGGACCGATACACAACTCCGTCGTGTCCTCTGGGTGATGTGCGGTGGCGCCGCCCCACCGGCAATCCGAGCGGCAGACATTCTGCTGCGAGATGGCAATTTACCACTAATAATTCTGGATCTGCAAATGCTGCCAGTGGAACAGCTGCGGCGCATTCCTGCGAGTACCTGGCATCGTTTTCAACGTATCCTCGAACCGATCGCCACCGCACTGATCGTCTTGACCCCGCAACCGATGGTGGAAGGTGCGGTCGCCCGTATGGCAATCCACACAAGATTTACCTTCAATGAAATGCATCTTCCCCGTGAGGTGCTGTGGCAGCACCTTGATGTGCAGATTTTCGAGCGCGGGGCGGCTGCGCTCTTGGAGGTCTTTGAAAAATCGGCGTGAATCATCATGTTCGGTTGCCTCTTTCTACCGAAATTTCGTCTTCAGGCTGCCTTGCGCTGGCGCAACGCGCGGGGTCCGGCTGTTGTTGTGGACGAGGCTACGCTGAAAGGAGTCGTATTGGAAATCAACGAAGAGGCAGCCGCCAAAGGTATCGCTGCCGGTATGACTTCTGCTCAAGCCATGGCGCGCGACACTGGGATTG
Source organism: uncultured Verrucomicrobiae bacterium (assembly GCA_963744345.1). Classification (GTDB taxonomy): domain Bacteria; phylum Verrucomicrobiota; class Verrucomicrobiia; order Chthoniobacterales; family Terrimicrobiaceae; genus DASTFP01. The sequence goes on along the minus strand of CAVUTD010000015.1, from coordinate 138,321 downwards.
CCCTGCGCCCGCGTTCTCCCGCTCAAGAACAATGTCTTAACCAGATCCTGCTTGAAACAGCATTCACGCTTTCGCCGGATGTAGAAATCAGCTGCGATGGTGTGTGTCTTGCGGATCTGCGCCGAATTGGGAAAGGCATTTGCTGGCAGCAGTTGGCCGATCAGCAAATCGCGCGTCTTGGCGCACAAGAATTGTGCCTCCTCGTGGGCATTGCTCCAACGCCGGATCTCGCTCATCTCGCAGCGCGTGGCGCCCAACCTACCGCTGTCGTTTACGATACAGGAGCCTTCGCCAGCGACTTGCCCATCGAAGCCCTGGAGCCTGCCGAAGAAGTTCTGCAGATTTTGCGCGGTTGGGGAATTCACCGCGTGGGAGAATTTCTTGCGCTGCCCAAAGTGGAAACTCTCGAACGCCTTGGCCCCGCGGCGGATGGTTTGCGACGCAAGGTGTCTGGACGCAACAAGCGCTTGCTCCGCCTGGTGCGCACAGCGCCGGAGTTTGCCGAGGCCTATGATTTCGAGTGCGAGATCGAAACCGTCGAGCCGCTCTTGTTTTTGCTGCGTCGCTTTTTGGAAGGTTTATGCGAACGGCTGCGAGCCGTTTACCGCGTGGCCCAGAGCATGGCGCTTTGTCTGCCGCTGGAAGACGGCTCGAGCCATGAACGCACTTTCTGCCTCCCTGTTCCAACCGCTGAAGTAGAGGTCCTTTTTCGCATTCTCCACACCCATCTCGAGGATTTGCAGCTCGCAAATCGCCCTGTTGGAGTGCGTCTGCATATCCACGGGACCCTTCCGGCGAAAGAGCAACTCCAGCTCTTCGAAAGTGCTCTGCGAGATCCCAATCGATTCGGCGAAACCCTGGCAAAACTGAAGGCGTTCCTGGGCAATGACAGCGTCGGTGTGCCAGCCAGGAGCAACACTCACCGGCCCGATTCCTATGTGCTGGCGGATTGCTTTGACACCGATTCGAACGCGGACGAAAAACCGGCCGCTTTCTGTGAACCGCCGCGCGGACTTCCCTTGCGCCGCTACCGCCCCGCTCTTCCCAGCACCGTGCGAATGAAAAATGGACTTCCCGCTTCGATAGAGTCCTCAACCGCGCGCGGCATCATCCATGAGTGTGCCGGTCCTTATCGGCTTTCGGGAAACTGGTGGGACAGCGAACGCTGGCAGCAAGAGGAATGGGATGTGTCTCTGGCCGAGGGAGGCCTGTACCGACTCTCCCGCCAGGAGACCATCTGGCAAATCGAAGGCTGCTATGAAGGGTGAAAATTTAACCGGTCGACAAACTTGGTGAAATGTCTTGAGATCCCCACTGAGACCGGGGACGCGGCGACCAGCTATGCCTCTAACCCTCCCGCCTCTCATCCAAACTAGTCTCGATGCTCGTGGACGATCTTGAGCGATTTCATGTCGAGCTCGAGTTCCACGCCGTATCCGGCTGGCGAGGTCGCGTCCGCCTCGAAGCGTCCGTCATCGACCTCCACGTCGTGGATGTTCTTATAACCGCGCTTTTCGAGCGCCGCGGTGACTCGCGCGCGTTCCTTGTCGGTGGCGGGACGGTCCTCAGGGGGAGCCGCCGAAGCGGCTTGCGCGATGAGCACGACGGCAGCAAGAGTTCGGAAAATTACTTGAATCATTCCTTCAGCGTGGCACGGAACGGAAGGGGTTCAAGCCGGGAAGCGCCTTCTCATCCGGAGGCTGCCGGACCGCAAAGGAAGCACAGATTTTTCCAAAGCAAAGACCTCTTCAGCCCTTTGCTCCCTTTGCGTCCTTCTATTCAAGATATCTTGCGAGCTGCCGTGACCTACATTGAACTCCACGCTCGCAGCGCCTTCAGTTTTCTACGCGCCGCCTCGAATCCGGAGGACCTCGTGCGTGCCGCCGCCCTGCTCGATTTGTCGGCGCTCGCGCTCTGCGATCGGGATGGGCTTTATGGATCACCTCGCCTGCACGCAGCCGCAAAAGAACACGGTATCCGTGCCTTAGTCGGAGCGGAGCTCACGCTCGAAGACAAAAGCATCCTTCCTGTCCTGGTTGCTAACCGAACCGGCTACCAAAATCTTTGCCGCCTGATAACTGAGGCCAGGTTGCGCGGCACCAAGGCAGAATCCACGGTGCTTTGGAAGGAACTCCCTGCTTTTGCGGAAGGACTCCTTGTCTTGACCGGCGACGAAGAAGGCGTGCTGAAAAATCCTGGTCGGCCAGAAGCACTCAAAAGGCTCGAGGCCTTGGCGGCGATCTTTGGCAAGAATAATGTTTTTGTGGAAATCCAACGCCACCTTCGGCGTGGAGAAACCTGGCGCAACCAGCACCTTGTGGCATTGGCCCGCACTCAGGGGCTCCCACTGGTAGCCACCAATGGTGTGCTTTATGCCCAACCCGAAGAACGTCGCGCTCTCGATCTCTTCACTTGCGCGCGGCATCACACAAATTTCGATGCCGCCGGGCGTCTTCTCAGCATTAATACGGAGCGCAACCTCAAATCGGCCACGCAGATGGAGCACCTTTTCGCCGATTTGCCTGAAGCCGTCGAAAACACGGCGCTCATCGCCGATCGCATCGAATTCACGCTCGAGAATCTCGGTTACGAATTTCCGAAATACCCGGTCCCTCCCGGTGAAACAATGGATTCTTTCCTGCGGACAGTGGCCTTTGCCGGAGCGCGCGCGCGGTATTCGCACCTGAGCGCCAAAGTCCTCAGGCAACTCAACTTCGAGCTCGACTTGATCTGTCGCCTCGGTTTCTCCGGCTACTTTCTCATTGTCTGGGATATCGCGAATTATTGCAGTCAGAACGACATTTTCATGCAGGGGCGAGGCAGCGCGGCCAATAGCGTGGTGTGCTACAGCCTCGGGATCACGGCCTGCGATCCTATTTCCAACAACCTGCTCTTCGAACGTTTCCTGAGCGAAGGCCGCAAATCATGGCCCGATATCGATCTGGACCTTCCCAGCGGGGACCGCCGCGAGCGCGTGATCCAGGAAGTCTATCGCCGATATGGCAGGCATGGCGCGGCCATGACTGCCAACGTCATCACCTATCGTGGCCGGAGCGCCATGCGCGAAATTGGCAAAGCGCTCCACTTTTCGCCCGATATCATCGATCGCTTCTCGAGTTTGTTTGCCAGTGGCGATTTCCCCCACACGCTCGCCGTTCAGGAACAACTCCAGCAAGCAGGAATTCCTTCCGACCATCCGCGCGCGGAAGCCGCCATCCAGCTCTATATGCAGATCTATGGACTGCCCCGTCACCTCGGACAACACTCCGGCGGCATGATCATCTGCCAGGGCTCGCTCAGCTCGGTCGTCCCGCTCGAAAATGCCTCCATGTCCGGACGCGTCGTGGCGCAATGGGACAAGGATGATTGTGAAGATCTCGGCATCATTAAGGTGGATCTTCTTGGGCTTGGCATGATGGCCGCGATGCAAGATGCCCTGACGCTATCCGCGGAGCGCAAGCATCCTGTCGATATCGCCGCCATTCCCAAGGACGATCCTGCGGTTTACGACCTGATGACCCGTGCGGACACCATAGGCACCTTCCAGGTCGAAAGCCGCGCGCAAATGGCCACTCTCCCGCGACTGAAACCAAAGTGCTTTTACGATGTGGTTGTCGAAGTGGCCATCATCCGCCCTGGGCCCATTCAAGGCAACATGGTGCATCCGTTTCTCGCCCGTCGCGAAGGCACCGAACCAGTCAGTTACATTGACGAACGGTTGCGGCCCACGCTCGAACGCACCCTGGGTGTTCCTCTCTTTCAGGAACAACTCTTGAAAATGGCCATGGTCATGGCGGATTTTAGCGGCAGCGAGGCAGAGGAGTTGCGCCGGGCGCTGAGCTTCCATCGCTCACAGGAAAAAATGGAAAAAGTCTGTGTGAAATTGCGCAGCGCCATGGCGGCCAAAAACGTCAACCCTGAGGTGGCGGAAAAGATCGTTCAATCCGTGCAATCTTTCGCCGTCTATGGCTTTCCCGAGAGCCATGCGATTAGCTTCGCCCTCATTGCCTATGCGAGTTGCTGGTTGAAAGTCTACCGTAGCCCCGAATTCTATTGCGCTCTGCTTAATAATCAGCCCATGGGCTTTTATAGCAGTGCGACGCTCATTCGGGATGCCAAGGCGCACGTGGTGGCCGTGCGCCCAATCTCGGTGCTGCACTCCGAATGGCTCTGTACAATCGAAAACGATGGAGCAATCCGCCTGGGACTCTCGATGGTCAAGGGAATGGATTCCGCCATCGGAAAACGAATCGCCGCCGCACGGAACGAAGGGGAATTTGTCTCGTTGCGGGATTTCCAGAATCGCGTAACCACCGAAAAGCCGGTGCTTCGCACGCTGGCCCGCATCGGCGCGCTCAATGGTTTGGTGGAACACCGTCGGGATGGACTCTGGAAGATCGAAGCGCCTCATCGTCCGGAAGATCTGCCCGGCCTCGATGGCCGCGGAACCAAAATCCCCCCGCCTCTTGCGGCAATGAATGCCTTTGAGCGTCTCGATGCCGATTTCGCCGGCACTGGGGTGACCACAGGGCGTCACCCGATGGCTCTCATCCGCGAGCAACTTCGCGACGTGACCTTGGCGAGCGATCTGCCGCGCTGCCCCAATGGACAAGATACCCGAATTGCCGGATTAGTCATTTGTCGTCAGCGCCCCGGCACCGCCAAGGGATTTGTTTTCCTCAGCCTCGAAGATGAAACCGGCGTTTCCAATGCCATCGTTTCCCCTCAACTCTTCGAACAGCGGCGCCTTACCGTTACACAGGAATTGTTCCTTTCCATCCACGGCAAAGTCCAGAACACGCGCGACACCACCATGGTTCAAGCCCGCCGCATTGACCCCCTGCCCTACCATGCGCTGAGCACACCTGGTTCCCATGACTTTCACTGACTCTCGCGCGACTGATTTCGAGGGAATTTGAAAAAGGCCCCCAGACGCGCTGCGCTCCTTCATGCGCAAGGAAGCTTTGCGACAAGGAGAGCACTTCGCTTAGAGTACCTGTCGATGAAAGTCGTCGGTAATCGTCGTGGGTTCAGCTCGCCCGAGGAGTCGCTGCGACGCGCCGAACGCCTCAGCGCCGAAGCCGATTTGCTGGCCTCTCACCCCCGCCCTCGCGGCTTCATATTCAAGGCAAAAACATGGGCGGCTTATGAAAGCTGGAAACGGGCACAGACCAATCCCCGCCTGTGGTAAACTTTACACCTGAGACCAGCCCGCTGCTCCGCGTGTGCAGCTTGCTCAACCAAGCCAGTGCCAAGTATCTCGTTGCCGGCGCCTACGCGATGATTCTCAACAGCATCATCCGCGCAAGCGAGGACGTCGATATTCTCATCGAAAACTCCACGGAAAACTTTCGCCGTGTCATCGAAGGTCTCTCGCAGCTCGCCGATGGCGCCGCGCGGCAACTCAAGCCCGAGGATTTCGTGGAAAACGTTGTCATCAAGATCGCCGACGAAGTCGAAGTCGATGTCAGCACGAAAGCTTGGACGGTCACCTACGACGAGGCGATTGGAAACGCCCAGACCGTTCTGATCGGCGACGTACAAATTCCTTACCTTTCGTTGCAGGACTTGATTCGAAGCAAAGAAACTTACCGAGAGCAGGACCGCGCGGATGTCGAGCGCCTTCGGCGTTTGCTTTAGACTAACCCATCGCGGTCTTCGTTCTCCGAAGAGTATTGCTGAGATAATGCTTCAATGCGTACGCCAGAAAAATCGCCGCGCCGAGAGGTTGAAGAGAAAGGATGTAGACGTTCGCGTAACGCGGGATGAAAGCAACGCGAAGAATTGCCAGAAACAAGAGGAGGTATGCGGTAAGAACCGGAGCGCGCGACAGGGTGTCTGATCGATTTGAAAAAACCTCAACGAGTCCGAACGCCACAGCCGGCCCGAGCAAGAGGTAGGTGTGCAATTCGCTAGCAGGTCCGAGCAATGTCATCCAAACACAGACCAACGAAAACATACCTCCGAAAAGTCTTTCCTTTGGCCATTGATTCCAACGCCCATAAAGACAAAAGCCGGCGATCGCCAATCCCGCGACCGCCTGAATAGTGCGGTAAGCCGCCTCATTCATCGGAATCCCGGCGACCCGCACCAGTACGAACCAAAGATCCCACGGCGCGATTTTGATCGAATAAAGCAGTCGATTATCGGCGGTGCGAGTATCGTACCAGAGCCGGTACTGCTCGATTACATAGGAACGTTCTTGAAAGAGGAAGGGGATGAGGGCCAGGACAAGAACCGCCAAGACAAGCCGCCAGGTGAATTTGCCGGGCGCGATCAGCACGAGCAACAGTCCGACCACCAGCGGGTATACCTTCCAATGAGTCGCCAATGCAATGGCGATCGCCGCAATCATCCACTGTCCCACGCATGCCGCCGCGACCCCGATCATGATCAAGCCAATGACGAATGCATTAGCTTGCGCGCTGTCCAAATTCCCAAGAGCGAGCGGCAGAACGAGGAGCAAGACCAGTCCGCGCGAAGAAGTTGGTATCTGCCGGAAAGGGCCCACCGTCATCATTCCCCACATTCCAGCCAGGAGGAGGCCCGCGGAAACCAAACACCAGAGAGCGCCTGACAACGCTTCGGGAAGATAGGTGAGCGCCGCATAGAATAGGGCTGAAAACGGAGCGTAAACGAAGCCTTTGTTGGGGGTGTAAATGTAAAGGGGCAGACCCTGAATCCAATCTCGCCCGGCTTCCAAATACCTGTCTACGTTGGTCAAACGACCCGACAACACCACACTCTTTCCCACGACCACGGACAGTGCGACCCCCCATGCGGCGATCGATGCCATCGCCCAAAATTTGCGCGGCGAATGCCAGAAGCGCCCTCCTGCCTCATTTTGAGAGTCATTCATGAAAAGTGCCGGCGGAGCGTTGAAAGTGTGTGGTCAGCTCGGGAGTCATCCGATGTGCCCAATTGAGGCCCACGAGTTCATGTATTTCAGTCTGCCTATCTGCGGCAAAAAACGGCGGGCTCAGCCCTGCGGATATCGAGAGCTGAATAGCCCATTCTTGACCAAGCGAATAGGTGGCATAAGGAAAGAGTTTCCAGTTATCAACAGCCGTTCTCAAAAGGTCAAGCAGCTCTCCAAATGGGTCTACCTCTCCGCGTTTCCGCCCTTCAGAAGGCAGATCGGATCGTTTTTACCGCGGTGTGCTTTCTTCTTACCCGGATTCGAAAGCTGCTTCCTGAGCCACCCGGTGATCAGCGACCGACGCCCAAACGGATCGTCATCGTCAAGTTGGCCGAACAGGGATCCACCGTCCTCGCCGCAGGAGCAATACGGCGCGCCACGGAAATGGTTGGGCGTAATAACGTCTATTTTGCGGCCTTTGAGGAAAACCGATTTATTGTCGACGTGCTTGATTTGATTCCCAGGCGCAACGTGCTCACGGTCCCGACCACGTCGGTCGCAGCGATGATCTTCGGGACGATCTGCATTCTCGCGCGAATGCGTTGGCTGCGCATCGATGCGGCAATTGACCTTGAATTCCTGGCGCGGTTTTCTGCGGCGATCACCTACCTCAGTGGGGCAAAGGTGCGGATTGGAATGCACTGCTATCTCGGCGAGGGCCCCTATCGCGGCGACCTGATGACTCACCGGGTGCTTTTCAACCCACACTTGCATACGAGTGAAATGTTCCGGGCGATGGTTGAAGCGCTCAGGGTTCCTTCCGATAGCTTTCCCGCGTTCAATCTGCGCGTCACGCAGGTAGAAGACGAGCCAGTTTTCCGGCCGCGACGCGAAGAGGTCAATGAGGTCGAAAAGATTCTGCGCTCGCTTACCGGCGCCGAGCGGACTCCTCCCTTGGTTCTGCTCAATCCTAACGCGAGCGATTTTCTTCCGCTTCGGCGCTGGCCAGTGAAATCCTATTGTGAGCTGGCGCTGGGCTTACTGGAGGAATTTCCCGAGATACAAATCGCCTTCACGGGATTGCCGTCAGAGGCTGAGGGTAGTGCCGCGTTGGTGCGCCAGATTGGGAATCCGCGTTGCTTTTCCCTGGCGGGCAAGACGACCTTGCGGCAACTGCTTGTGCTCTACACTCTGTCGCGCGTGCTGGTGACGAACGACAGCGGTCCTGCGCATTTCGCGACACTCACGCCGATTCGGGTGGTGACGCTTTTTGGTCCAGAGAGTCCGAAGCTTTTTGCTGCGCGCTCCTTGAGGACCCGCGTGATCTATGCTGGCATTGCCTGCAGTCCGTGCATCAATGCCCTCAACAATCGCCAATCCGCCTGTCGAAACAATCTCTGCATGCAGGCGATCCGGGTGCCCGACGTCTTCGCGGCGGTCTGCGCCTCTTATCGCGAAGGCGTCTAAGTTTTTTGAACCTAGAGCACCTCTCCGAAAATCCATTTCCGAAAAGATCTTCATGCCCCGCAAACGGGGCTCCACGCGGGATGAAAATTGTGATAGGATGAACGGGTCGCCGCGTGTTGGACGAACGCCGGAAAGCGATTTGGTGCGGTAAGCCCGACGAAAAGATTGGCGTGGCAGTCTTTCATGCACCGCACAGTGCGAGAAGCGCCGAGATAACTTTGGCGTGGAAACGCGAGGGTTAGAGTATCCTGACGGAGACCGCCTCTGGCATGCGGGGGCAGTCACAGAAGGAGAATACCGCGCATGAAAGTTGAACATCGTTATTGTGCGGGCCTCGACGTGCATAAGCGCACGGTGGTGGCCTGCGTTCTCAAGGGCGAGCTGGGCCAGGAGCCGGTGAGCGAAACCAAGAGCTTTGGCACCACCACGGCCGAGGTGATGGAGATGCTTGAGTGGCTCAAAGAGCAGGGGGCCACCCATGTGGCCATGGAAGCCACGGGCAACTACTGGATGCCGATCTATAATCTGCTGGAGGGCCACTTCGAGTTGATCGTCGCCAACGCCGCTCATATGAAAGCGGTGCCGGGAAGAAAGACCGATGTCCAGGACGCTGAATGGATCGCTGATTTGCTGCGCCACGGGCTTCTGCGCGCCAGCTTCATTCCCAGCCGGCAGCAGCGTGACTTGCGGGAGCTCACCCGCCATCGCAGTAGCCTTGCTGCCAAACGCGGCCAGGCGGCCAACGAACTGCAGAAGGCCCTGGAGAGCGCCAACATCAAACTTCAAAGTGTGGTCACCGACATCACGGGTGTCTCGGCCACTGAGATGCTGGCAGAGATGCTTGCTGGAAATAAAGATCCCAAGCAGTTGGCGCAGTTGGCCAAGCGGCGGCTGCGTTGCAAAATCCCACAATTGGAGAAAGCCCTCAGCGGCAATCTGCGCTCCCACCACAAACTCATTATCGAACAGTTGCTGGCCGACATCGGACTCTTTGCTGTTCAGATTGCGGAATTGGACGCGCACCTTGAAGCCCTGCTCCACAAAGACGATGATGACATCAACCGTCTGGATGGCACTCCAGGGATCAACCGACGGGTGGCCGAAGTCATCATCGCGGAGGCCGGCACCGAGATGGAGCGCTTTCCCACTGAGCATCACTTTGCTTCCTGGATCGGAATCTGTCCGGGCCAAAACGAAAGCGCCGGCAAACGCAAAAGCGGCAAAACTCGCAAAGGCAACCGTTCTCTGCGTGCCGCCCTGGTGGAGGCGGCGCATGGCGCCATACGCAAGAAAGAGAGTTACTACGGCGCTCAATACCGGCGCATCGCGGCACGACGCGGTAAAAAGAAGGCGATCATTGCCGTCGCCCATTCTCTGGCCATCGCTATCTACCGTATCCTCAAATCCAAAACCTCTTATCGTGAACTTGGAGCGGACTTCTTCGACAAACTCAATCCTCTCAAAGTGCTCTACCGCCTCACCAAGCGCATCGAGAACCTTGGCTATAATGTCCAGATCGCTCCCATGCCCCAAGCGGCATAGATCGAGGCGGCTTCGCCGCGCAAATTTCTATCAGCTCGCACCGCGCGAATTTTCGGGTTAGCGCACTGAGACGCCGATTTCGGGTTGGTTCTGGGAGCATACGCGCTCCCCGGACGCTTCATCGCTGCCAAGACCCTTGCAGACTTTCTACAAAAACCGCTCAAGCTGCTGCGCGGCGGATGCGCGGCCTGCAATTGACGGTGATCGGTGTGAGTCACCGACGTGAAACTCAAGTCGCCTTCTCCGTTTTTAAGCAACAGCCGCTGCCGGCAGAGTTAAGGCATTTGCCAGCACCTCATCCACGTTTTCCACTGGAACAAAGCGCAGTTTTTCCTTCGCTTCAGCAGGCACATCCGGAAGGTCTTTCTCGTTCAATTTTGGAATGATCACGGTTTCCAAGCCGGCTCGCATTGCCGCCAGGCTTTTTTCCTTCAGCCCTCCGATGGGAAGTACCAACCCGCGCAAGGTTATTTCGCCCGTCATACCAACATCCGGATGGGCCTGGCGGTTGGTGAAGAGAGACGCCAGGGCGGTGAACATCGCAACGCCGGCAGATGGGCCATCTTTCGGAATTGCTCCCGCGGGGACATGCACATGAATGTCTGTTTCCTTGAAAGCGTCGGAATCGATCCCGAGCGCCTCCGCGCGAGTGCGTAACAGGCTGAGAGCCGCCTGAGCAGACTCCTTCATCACGTTGCCGATCTGTCCAGTCAGCGTAATGCCACCCTTGCCCGGAAACTTGGTTGCTTCGATATGCAGCACCTCTCCGCCTGCGGGAGTATAAGCAAGACCTGTCACCACGCCGGGCACGTTCGTTTTCAGGCGTTCCTCGCGCACGTAGCGAGGAGGTCCCAGCAGCACCGCGACGACTTCCGGCGTCACGGTAACGGATTGCTGCTCGTCGCGGGCAATTTCTGCCGCGACCGCGCGGCAGACCGCACCGATTTGGCGCTCGAGTTCACGAACGCCCGCCTCATGTGTGTATTCGCTGATGACCCGCTTGAGCGAAGCGTCATCCCATCGGCATTGCGCGGGCTCCAGACCATTCTCGGAAAGTTGACGTGGCAGCAGATAACGTCGGGCAATCTCGAGCTTCTCGGTTTCTGTGTAGCCTGGTATATCGATGACTTCCATCCGATCGCGCAGCGCGGCGGGCACCGGATCGATATAGTTTGCCGTTGCTATGAAAATGACCTGCGAGAGATCGAAAGGCACATCGAGATAACGATCGACGAAGGCATTGTTTTGCCTCGGATCAAGCACCTCGAGCAGAGCACTGGCAGGATCGCCGCGAAAGTCCGCACCGATCTTATCGATCTCATCGAGCATCAGCACGGGATTGCGTGTCCCCACACGCCGCAGCTCCTGAACAATCCGCCCAGGCATCGAACCGATATAGGTGCGCCGATGACCCCTGATCTCGGCTTCGTCGCGAATGCCCCCCAGACTCATGCGCGAAAACCTGCGCCCCAGCGCATCAGCAATTGACTGACCCAGGCTCGTTTTGCCTACCCCTGGTGGACCAAGAAAGCACAGGATAGGCCCTCGGCCTTTCGGATTCAATTTTCGGACCGCGAGATATTCAATCAACCGGCGCTTGACCTTTTCCAGGCCGAAATGATCGCGATCCAGAATTTGCCGCGCTTCGTTAAGATCGAGGCTATCCTCGCTCATCTTCTGCCACGGCAAATCCGCGAGCGTCTCGATGTAGCTGACGATCACCGAATACTCCGGGCTCGCGGTCGGTATGAGATCCAGGCGTTTAAGCTCCCGCTCGGCCTGTGCCATGACTTCCGCAGGAGGTTGCGCGGCCTCCAGCCGGGTTCGCAATTGGACGGTCTCGGTTCCGGTTGTATCTTCGCCGAGTTCGCGCTGAATCGCCTTCATTTGTTCGCGCAGATACGCTCGCCGTTGCGCGTCCGAAAACTGAGACGCCAAATCCTTTTGCAGTTTCTGCTGGATCTGCGCAATCTCAAGCTGGCTGGCGATATGCGTCTGCACAGCGTTGACGCGCTTTGTGACATCGAGCTCTTCGAGAAGGCTCTGTTTCTGCGCGACGTCGACGTTGAGGTTTGTCGCCAGGAAATCTGCCAACTGCCCCGCGTCGCTGATGTTCATGAGAACCGCCCGGGCCTGATCGGGAATTTCCGGAGACATCTCGACGATCTTCATGGCGTTTTCACGCAAGGTCTTAACCTCGGCCTCCCATTGCTTGCTTCCGGAAGCCGGAGCGAAAGATTCCAGCACACGCGCCTCCGCCTTCAGAAAAGGCTGGGTTGAAACATACGTGCCGATCGCGATCCGTTGAAGGGCCTGCACCACCAGAAGAACTGTCTCATCAGGCTGACGCAACAACTTGAGAACCGTGACAGCCGTGCCGACGCCGAAGAGATCCTCCGGCTTGGGATCTTCCTTGGCCGAATCACGCTGTGCCACCAAGCCGATGACTTTGCTCTCGGGCAACGAGGTATCCAGCAGTTTGAGCGAAGACTCTCGACGAATGGTTAGCGGAACGACGGTTCCTGGAAAAACGACCATCTCCCTGGCCGGCAAGATCGGTAAGACCTCAGGAATGATCTGTTGGCCATCTTTTTCCAAACTGCCAGCCGCCGGTAGTCCGCCTCCGCTTGCGGGCACCTCGATACCTTCTTTGACTATCAACGGTTCTTCGTTCATCAGGTCGATTGCAGCGGCAACCGGACCCAGAGCAGACCCTCCCGCTGCTCGGCCGTGACCTGCGAGGGGATCACCTCCGCTGGCAGGTTCAACTCACGAGCAAAAAGACCGTGGTCGATTTCCATTGCGACGATCTGCTGTGGACGTCCTTCCGAGGAAGCAGGCTCTGGAGTGCGTCGCCTCCCGCGAAGGAACAGCCTCCTGGGCTCGACTCTCAGCTCGATATCTGCGTTCGCCACCCCGGCAAGCTCGAAGCACACCTGTATGCACGCTTCGCAGCGATAGGCGTTCATAGCAGGCCGCCAACCTTCGGGCTGCGCATAACGCGCGCTGGATAGCTCATAGGCAAGCCCTTCAACTTGACTGTAAAACCATTTGATTTTGACGACTTTTTCCAAGGAATTTTGCAGGTTACCTGCAGATCGTCCTCCATCCCAGAAGCGCTGCAGTTTATTCTGTTTCTTTTGCGAGTTCGATCCTCACTCTACTGTCAGTCGTGATTTTCGTAAATCAGAATGCCGGAAAGCAGAGGAAGCCGTGTTCAAGGCGATCAACTTCATATCTGGAACGATTCCAAGGAGTGAAATCACTCGCGTTTCTCTTCGCCAGCCTCTTGCTTGAGGGCTGCGCTAGCCGCCCTCAGCTGACAACAGTGCCATTGGTCGATCTCGCTCGCTACTCGGGAAAATGGCACGAGATAGCAAAGTATCCCAATTGGTTTCAACGAGATTGCATTGCAGGCGCCATCGCCGAGTACACTCCTCAGCCCGATGGCTCAATCGAGGTTGTGAATTCCTGCCCGCGGAAAACCGGCTCCGTCCAAAAGATTGTTGGCCGTGCGACAGTGGTTCCAAATACCGGGAATGCCCGGCTGAAGGTGCGTTTTTTCGGTCCGCTTACCGGCGACTACTGGATCATTGGTTTGGATGAGAAGAACTACACGTGGGCCCTTGTCGGGCATCCCTCTCGCCGTTTTCTTTGGATTCTTTCGCGTCAGCCGAGGATCAAGAAGGAACTCTATCAGCAGATCGTGGGGATCGCCGCCGGCCAGGGTTTCCGTGCCGAACGCATCGTGCCATCCCGGCTTTCGATCAGTCTCTGAGAACACCCTTGCGGCGCGTCAAGGTTGTATAGTTCGCTTGCCCGATGGGCGAATCTTTGCCTTCGTTTAATCTTCGTTCATAGTATTCCCTTTTCAGTCTCAATAGTGAAACGCTATCCCCTGTCGATTACTGGTCTCTTTGGCAGCAATTTGCTGCCTGCCCTCGCCTGCTTGCTTCTATGTCTGACCGGATGCTCTTCAACGCCGGATCTCAGTGGCTACGCGGAGTCGCTGGGTTCCGCCGCAAGTTCACTCCCGGAGTTAGGGCGGCGTTCGTTGAACTCGGTCGCGATTTCCAGTCCCGAGCTTGGGATGCTTACCGATCAAGGCACCTCGCGCCGCGCGATCGTGATTCGGCTGTCCGATCAGAGAGCCTTTCTTTACAAAGACGGCGCTCTCGTCGCCATCTCGCCGGCTTCGACTGGAAGGGAAGGCTATAACACTCCCACGGGCAAATATCGCGTGATCGGCAAGGACATTGATCATCGATCAAGTCTCTATGGGGAATATGCGCGCAACGGCCGGGTAGTGAAGGCAGGTGTGGACGTGAGAAAGGACCCGCGGCCGCAAGGCGCAGTATTCGTCGGAGCGCCAATGCCGTACTACCTGCAAATCGCCCCCTCGTACGGACTGCATGCCGGCCATGTCCCGGGCTACCCGGCTTCCCATGGATGCATCAGGCTGCCAAACCGCTGGGCCAAACGTTTTTATTACGCCGTCAAAGTGGGAACGCCAGTGTGGATATCACGGTAGCCAACGTCCCTCCAGCGTCAGTCTAGAAACTGCCACTTTAAGGAAAAGTCGATTGTCCGATGGAACCTGAGGCCGCCAGAGAACTCGAAGCCGAGATCGAGCTCGTCAGGCAGGTCGGTCAAGGCGATCAACGAAGTTTCGCGGCTCTCTACGATCGCTTTGCCATGGTCCTGTTTTCCACCGCCTTTCGGGTGCTGAGAAATCAAGAGGCCGCTGAAGATGTTCTCCAGGAGGTCTTCGTTCAAATCTGGAAAAAGGCGCCGCTGTACGATTCAACACGCGGCAGACCGTTGACATGGGCGTTAACCCTCACCCGCAACAAGGCCATCGACGTTCTCCGCTCAATGCAACGCCGCAGCTCCCTCCAGGGCGACGTGCAACAAATCGTGCAAAGCTTCGAGCACTCCCAGGATCGAAGCTTCTTTGATTCGATCACCTCCGCGGAGACAAGCAAACTTGTCCGCGATACGATTCTTCAGCTGCCGAAGCAACAGCGCGAAGCCATCGAACTCGCATTCTTTTCCTCAATGACGCACACAGAAATCGCCGAGCGCTTGAAAGTGCCGCTGGGCACAATCAAGGCACGCATTCGCCGCGGCATGATGGCCTTGCGGGAGTTAATCGCACCGCAGCTCTAGAACACCTCGTTCTCAGAGGAAGAACGTGCCCTCCTCACACGGCAGCGCGATCAGTGACTTCGCGCTCGCGGGCCACTAGCCACAGCGGCTGCCCTCCCTCATCAAAAATCGGAGTGATCGCGATCTCGACCCAATAAGGAGTTCCGTTCTTGTGATAGTTAACAATCGTCTCATGACAGGGCCGGTATTCGTGCACGGCTTGCCGCATCCGGTTCGCTGCTTCCTGATCCGTCTTCTCTCCTTGCAAGATCGGACCAAGCTTTTTCCCGCGCAGTTCTTCGAGCGTGTATCCACACATTCGACTAAAAGCTGGATTAATCCATTGGACCAAGCCGTCAGGCCCTGACATGACAAAAGCATGTGATGCCACCTCCTGCGAAACATCGGCGATTGCCTCGAGAATTCGATTTTTGGCCCCAGGCGAAGGCTTGGCCTTCCCAGGACGCAGGGTAGCAAGAGTTACCGCCGTTCCGACTTCAGCCATCTCGGTGACGAACGCACGCAACTCATCATGAAACTCGACGACCAGCTCAAAATGCTCGCGCTGCTGCGCCGTCATCGTCCCAGACACATACAGCGCAGCTTGTTCCTGAAGAAGTTCGCTAAGCATCGGAACTAGGAATCGCTGAATTGACCGTCATCCGACATACGCTCCCGAGCTTCCATTGGATTCTCCACACTTCCAAATTCTGAGCTGAGTTGCAGATACCGATTAACACCGTAGAAACGTTCTGAATGGCCGATCGGATGCGTGGAGAACCAACTTTGGCCAATTTAAGCGGGCAGCCGATCTCACACAGGGCGCATTCCGGTTCACGAGGGACATCATAATCTCGGTCCCAAATACAACAAATTGAATTGAACGAATCATGAAAAAGCAGCGCATCTTGCAACGACCATCTGGCCTGTTGCCCGAACTCCGATCAACGAACTGAAAGGATCCGGTTATCAGGGTCGACGCAGCCAAGTTTCAAGACACTGTTTTTCGCTCCGGATCCAGAGGTATTGCCAACCTGCCCAGGGCCGGTCGACTTTTTTAGCCGCCTTTTTCTTCGATAAGGAGCGAGAGCAGTTTCTCAGGGTCCGTGCAGCTGAGAAGAAGAAACTTCCCGTCGTTCATCAGAATGCAGAGCACTCGGCGCAGGTCAGAGAGGAAGACAATGGCCCGGCGGTTATTCTGAAGCAAAAATTCGCCCGATTGATAACCAGGCATGTTCGTCCCGAGGATCTTCCGTCGCGGCTTGAACTCGGGCCACTGAGTCAGATCCAAAATGATGGAGGAACCTAGATTCATGGAGGAGAGAGGAAAGCGCCAGCAAAAGATATCGCCTCGTACAAACAAACGATGGTCCGCAATCTCAAATCGCACATGCTTGGAACGGTCAAGCACCAGGAACGCAAAGACCAGCAGCGCTGAAGCCAAAAGGGCAATCCAGGAAGCTTCTTGCGGTTGGCGCGCCAAACCTCCAACGATCAGCTCTATCAGGAGGACGATCATCGCCCCAAGCGCCACACAAGCGTACCATTTTTGGGGGGTCGGAGCGCGGGCGATAGAAACGGACGCCACCATGTCCATACTTTACTATCACTGGATGGGGAGTTCATCTCAGCTTCGTTGATTAGTTGAGGTATGAGAGATGATAGTTGATGGGATCTGCATCAACTGCCTGATTGCGCCGCCCGACGCTCTGCGCGAAAAATATTGCATGCGAGCGATGGTCCTCGAAGCGCCGGGGCGGCCACTTGTCGGGCGTGAGCTAGCGGTCCCCACGCCGGCTGCGGGGCAGGTGCTGGTGCGTGTCACCGCGTGCGCTGTATGCAGAACGGACCTCCATGTCGTCGATGGGGAACTGGCCGAACCCAAGCTTCCTCTGGTTCCCGGCCACGAAATCATCGGGCGCATCGAGCGCATGGGCGAATCTGTAACACGCTTTCGCCTGGGGGAACGAGTTGGAATTCCGTGGCTGGCTTGGACATGTGGCAAGTGCCCGTTTTGCCGCTTGGAACGCGAAAACCTTTGCTCTCGTGCTCGCTTTACAGGCTACACAGTCGATGGCGGGTACGCGGATTTCACTGTGGCTGACGCGTCCTACTGCTTTCCGCTTCCGGACTCGTTCAGCGATACCGGGGCTGCCCCGCTGCTCTGCGCTGGACTCATCGGATATCGGTCGCTTCAAAAAGCAGGCGATGCCCGACGCCTCGGACTGTATGGATTTGGCGCCGCCGCGCATATCGTCGCGCAAATTGCTCAGTTCCAAGGACGCCGTGTTTTTGCTTTCACGCGTCCGGGTGACGTGATGGCCCAGGTATTTGCTCGCCGATTGGGGGCGGTTTGGGCGGGAGGATCCGATGAATCGCCGCCAGAGAAGCTCGACGCAGCGATCATCTTCGCGCCTGCCGGTCCGCTTGTTCCACTCGCTCTCCGGGCTGTGGAAAAGGGAGGCATCGTGGTCTGCGGCGGAATTCATATGAGCGACATCCCCTCATTTTTCTACCGTGAGCTTTGGGAGGAACGAACGCTGTGCTCCGTAGCGAATCTCACCCGGCGCGATGCCGAGGAGTTCTTTTCCATCGCCCCGCGCGTGCCCGTGCATACCGAAGTCGAGCTATTCCCACTCGATCAGGCAAATGTGGCTCTGGCACGCCTTCGGTCAGGTCGCCTGACCGGCGCCGCTGTCTTAGTGACAAGCTAACGACGAATGTGAAAGAACCTGAGAGGGAATTCACATTCGTGCCTTGCGATGGAGATGCTCACTCCTTAGAAATCGTTTGATATCCGGACTCTGATATCTTCCTGGTAGAGGACAAACCCCTATTGGCAATTCGACTCTCTAATATCAAGCTTACCCTTGGACAGGTGCTCGCACTGAGCCTCCTCGGGCTTGCCGCCACACTCGCGTTGCTGTTCGCCTTCGTTTTGAACGAGTCGCGCGCAACGATTATCGAAAGCTCTGAACGCATTCGCGACCAGGCGAGCCGCGAGATCACTGCGCGCATCACAAGCTTTCTTTCGAAAGCTCCCGATACAGCTTCTGCATTCCAGCAACTGATCCAGCTTGGTCTTGTTCAACCGAGCGATTTGGCAGCGGTCGAGTCCACGCTGTTTTCCATGCTGCTGGCGAAGAGCGAGCTGGGCGAGATCACATTCACTCGCGCGCAACAGACCGGCTTCGACAACAACGGCGTGATCCAACTCGCGCCGGAGCCACGATGGCAGGTGAGTGTCGCCCGATCATCGGATGAGAAAGGCGTGGAGCAATTTTGGAGCCGTCAGGTGCGCCAGGAGAACGGCGCTTTTGTCGCGTACCGGCGAACGTTACATCCCGGAGCGGATAGCGAGGCGCTTTCGCCTGACCCGGAAGCTGGCGCCGTGGTCACCGATCCGACTTCGCACCTCACCTTCACCACACCGGCAAGCAAAGATTTTTATGGAGACCTCTTGTGGAGCGATTTGCACTGGTCGCAACTCGACGCCAACCAACCTCAAGAACAGCGGGACATCGAAGTCAGCGTTCAGCAGACCGTTGAAGACGCTTGGAAGAAATTTGCCGGGGTGATTCGAGTCGGATTACTGGCCGAGCAGCTCGATCGGGCGGTGCAGCTTAAGCTCACAGCTGAACAGGAGCCTGACCCACACCGCATCTTTCTGGCGGACCGTGACGGGCGGCTCATCACGCGAGGTGTGGGTTCAGATCGCGCAAAAGTCACTGGAGAGGATCTCCGCATCGCTCCGGATGATCTCGCGCCGGAAATTTCGAGCGCGCTCCGCCAGGAGGAGCTGCGAGCCGTTACCGAAAACATACCCCTGATCTCTGGACATTTTGGTCATGATGATCAGGAATTTCTCACGACGTTCCGAATCTTGCCCGGAACCCAAGATTGGACCGTGGGAATCGTGGTGCCGCGCGAATTTTATCTCGGCAAGCTGGTAGCCATGCGCAATCACCTCCTGGCCGTCTCGTTGGGGGTCATGCTGTTGTTGATCGCAGCGGGAGTCGTGATCTTACGCAGCGTCAAACGCGCGCAGGAACAGATCACCCGCGAAAGTTTAAAAATGAACGCATTTGAATTTTCTCCAGCGCCGACCAACTCCGCATTCCGTGACGTCAGTCAGGTGCTCGAGAGCTTGGAGAAGGCGAAAGCCGCCATGCGCGCCATGAGTAAGTATGCGCCGGTCGATCTCGTGCGAAGGCTCTATCGTGAGAAGAGCGATCCGGTGCTCGGTGGAGAGTTGATGGAGATTTCGATCATGTTTAGCGACATTAAAGGTTTCACGACGTTCTCAGAACAGCTCGATCCCAATCGGCTTGCCGATGTGCTCGGGATGTACCTCGACGCGCTTTCCCGGATCATTCAGCGGGATACCCACGGCACCATCGACAAGTACATTGGAGATGCAATCATGGCCCTTTGGAACGCGCCGGAACCTGTGCCCGATCACCCGCGCATGGCCTGCCTCGCCGCGCTGCGGTGTCGAGAAGCCATCTACGCTCTCCCGAAAACACCTGAATGGCGCGGGCTTCCTGTCCTGGAGACACGCTTTGGGTTGCATTGTGCCAGCGCTCTCGTCGGACACTTCGGCGCGCGCGACCGAATGAACTACACGGCTATCGGCGATGCCATCAACCTTTCCTCACGACTCGAGGGCCTTAACAAACAATACGGCACCTGGATTATAGCGAGTGACAGCGTCGCCAAATGCGCACGTGAGGCTTTCGATTTCCGCCTCCTGGACATCGTGGCAGTAAAAGGAAAAACGGAGCCAATCACCATTTACGAGCTGCTAGGAACAAAGGGAGCCGTGGAAGAACGTCGCCAGATTGTGACCGCCTACGAATCCGCGTTTTCAGCGTACGAGAGCCGGAATTTCAAAAGTGCGCTTGCTCTATTGCAGGATCACGCCGCCGATCCACCGAGTGCCAGATTGATTGAGCGTTGTGAGGCCTTTTTGGAAGCACCCCCACCACCGGATTGGCATGGCGTTTATATCTCAACGACGAAGTAAATGTATCGAGGACGCGAGCGCATGCGCGGCTGTGGTGAGCTGCCGAAGCGCCTCACTGCGTCACGTCCCCTATCCCAGCTCCGACCATCGGCCACAACCATCAACTCTCAACCATCAGCTTTGCCTCGAGACGGCCTGTTGTAAGGATAGCTTGCCCAGTGCGACCAAATTGCTGTGACCAAGAAGCGCATTCTCATTCTCGGTGGCGGATTCGGCGGAGTCTACGTTGCCGTTCATCTGGGCAAAATGCTCTCGCAACGTGAACTGGAGGAGACGGAAATCGCGCTCGTTAATCGCGAAAACTACATTGTTTTTCAACCGCTGCTTCCGGAGGTGATTTCTGGTGGTGTCGAGCTTAACCACGTGATTGCACCCATCAGGCGCATGGCGCGCCAGGCCCATCTTTATACGCGGGACATTGAGTCCATCGATCTGAATTCACGAACGGTAACGCTGAGTCCGGGAGCTCGGCCGACAACCCTGACGCTAAGCTATGATCATCTTGTGATCGCGATGGGAACGCGGCTCGACCATTCGAAAATTCCAGGCATGCGCGAGCACGCCAGTCCTTTCAAATATCTCGGCGATGCGCTTTATCTCCGTAATCAACTGGTCGGCATGCTCGAGGAAGCCGAATCGGAAAGCGATTCGGAAACGCGCAGGCGTCTGCTCACCTTTGTCGTAGCCGGCGGAGGGTTTTCCGGCGTCGAATGCATTGCTGAAATGAACGACTTTTTGCGCGACGCCGTGAGCGCTTACCACAACATCACGGAGTGCGATCTCCGCCTCATCCTGCTTCAGCGCGGAGACCGTATCTTGCCGGAGGTCACTCCATCGCTGGCGGCCTTCGCGCACAAGCTTCTCGCCAAACGCGGCGTCGAGATCCGGCTGCGCGCCGATTTGAAGGCCGTAACCGCAAACGCCGTTGTCGTTGAGGACAAGCAAAGCCAGCAGACCGAAACAATCCACACACGAACGGCTGTGGCAACCGTCCCTGCGGGCCCCCACCCGATCCTAACTACACTCTCTTTGCCGCAGAACAGGGGCCGCGTCGTTGTCGATCAGACCACAGCCGTGCCTGGTTGGCCCGGAGTATGGGCGATCGGCGACTGCGCCGCGATCAAGCAAGTGGACGGTAATATCTCGCCACCCACCGCGCAGCATGCTCTCCGACAGGCCAAGACCTGCGCGGAAAATATCGTTGCATCCTACCGAGGGACAGCCAAGAGGCACTTTCGCTTCACCGGGCTGGGAAAACTTGGATCGCTTGGCCGACGATCAGCGGTCGCTGAAGTTTTCGGGTTGCGCTTCAAAGGACTTTTCGCGTGGCTGCTGTGGCGTGGCGTTTACGTCACGAAGTTCCCCGGGTTCGACGGCCAACTTCGCCTGATCGCTGACTGGATTCTGGACGTTTTTCTCCCCCGCGACATAACCCAGCTGAGGCTTTTCCATAACGAGGCGGTTCACCGGGAGCATTTCGAGCCCGGAGAAACAGTTTTTGCTAATGGCGATTTTGGCGACAAGGTCTATTTCACCATTAATGGAGAGGCGGATGTGGAGCGTGACGGGGTGATGGTTGCGAGGCTCCACCCTGGCGATGTCTTCGGAGAAGCTGCACTGATCTCGAATCAGCCTCGCAACGCAACCATTCGCGCAACGGCCGCACTTGATACCATCGCCGTCTCGCGCGAGGCATTCGAGGAACTTTTGATGCATCTGCCTGGGCTCAACGACACAATGCAGGAGCTCATGAGTGGTCGAACATGCCAGAACGGAGAAAGTGCACGATCACCTTCTGGGGACATACCCGTTCCAAAGGCCGATATCTCTCCAGCCGAAGAAGCAGGAAATTGATATTCGGCGGGGAGTGCGTCGCAAGTGAGTCGCGTTCCCGCGTGCGGGTGCCACGCTCTACGTTTGCGCGTTAACGGGTTCTCACGGGCGCTCTCCAGCAACGGGCATTATCGCTTCTCGCGCTCGAAAGCGGCGTCGAAGGCCGCGGCGTTGGGAGCGAAGTCGTATGACTTGATATTTTTGCACGACTCGGTAGCGCCATGCACGCGATCCATGCGGATGTCCTCCCATTCGATGGAGAGCGGTCCACGGTAGCCGATATCATTGAGCGCAACGATGATGTCTTCGAATCTGATGTCGCCATGCCCGATGGACCGAAAATCCCAATAGCGCCGATAATCGCCGAAATCGGTGTGTCCTCCAAAAACTCCAACATCGCCGTTCCCGTGTCCCCACCAGACATCCTTCATGTGAGCATGGTAAATGCGGTCTTTGAACTCCCGGAGGAACTTCACATAGTCCACCCCCTGGTAACCAAGGTGAGAAGGATCATAGTTAAATCCAAAGCACTTGTGATGGTTTACCGCTTCGAGTGCGCGACGCGCTGAACTAATATCGAACGCGATTTCGGTTGGATGCACCTCAAGCGCAAAGTTGACCTTAGCCTCTTCAAAGACTTCGAGGATCGGGAGAAAACGGCGGCCGAAATCGTCGTACCCTCTCTGAAGATAATCCTGACTGGTGGGTGGAAACGCGTAGCAGGCATGCCAGATCGATGAACCCGTGAAACCTGTAACCACAGCAGGGAAATCAAGATCTCTGTTTGGTCTTGCATCCAGAAAGCGGCGGCACGCCTTGGCTGCCAATTTCATCTGTGCAGCGGCACGCTCGCGGACGCCTTCCGGGATGCCGTCGCCCCAGATCCGCGGCGGAAGAATCGCCTGATGGCGTTCATCGATATTGTCGCAGATAGCCTGCCCGACAAGGTGATTTGAAATGGCGAATGACGTGAGTCCGGCATCGGTGAGGATGCGCCACCGCTCGCGGCAGTAGTCGTCGGATTCTGCCGCTTGGTCGACGTCGAAATGATCGCCCCATGAAGCTAGCTCCAAGCCATCAAAGCCCATTCCTTTCGCGAGAGGTGCGAGTTCCTTCAAGGGAAGATCGGCCCATTGGCCGGTGAATAGAGTTACAGGTCGAGCCATATGGAAATTTCTACTTCAAGGTTGTTACTTGTCTGTTCGCCGGCGGCGGAGGTAAGGAGGTGACCAAGCGTTGGGTCCCCTGATAAGCAAGGGACACTTTCTCCTGGGGGATGGTTCCTTCCAATACATATTGATTGCCTGCTCTCTTCCGCGATTTGGCCGCGAATCAAACGAGCAAAAATTCCTCCTACTCGATCTCACTGCCGGCCTCAAGACTTTGATGACGACCGGAACATTTCAAGCTTCATCCACATGCCGCAGGCATCAGGTTGAGCGCAGCGTTCTCGCTGCTCGAGCTGTGCTCATCACCGGCTCGCACACTGCGCTCGACGTTTCTCCGCCTCTGAGCAAGATTCTCAGGCATGTTCAAGAACCGTCCCGGGCCGGCGGCGGGTTGTTCCATGATCGCCTTTGGCACATGGACGCTGCTTCGCAATGCTCGCAGCCGCGCCGGATATCCCTCCGCATGACAGCGACTTCCTCGATCGAGACGCAGATGGCGGCACGCGAACTTGCCGCGGGCGATCCCGTGCTGGGCCGTGTGATCGACCGTGTAGGTCCCTGCAACCTCGCGCCAGTACCCGACGTCGATCTGTTTCAAGCCTTGCTTCGCTCCATTGTTTTTCAGCAGCTCCATGGCAAGGCTGCGGAAGCGATTCATGGGCGCGTGCTCGCGCTAATGCCGGTGGCGAGTGCCACCGCGTTGCAGGCTTTGCCCGATGATTCGTTACGCAGGGCCGGTCTTTCCAAGAACAAACTTCTCGCAGTGCGGGATCTTGCCGCGCGCTCGCTCGATGGCACCGTTCCGCACGGCGAAGTCGCAGGGGAACTGAGCGACGATGAGTTGATCGAGCGGCTCACGCAGGTGCGCGGCATCGGTCCCTGGACGGTTCAGATGCTCATGATCTTCTTCCTGGGCCGACCGGACGTGATGCCGGCGGGAGATTTTGGTATTCGGAAGGCTTTCAGTCTTCTGTATCGCCGCGGTCGCGTGGTCAAGCCGGAGGCGATTCTTCGCCACTCAAGGCGCTGGCGACCACATCGATCCGTGGCAAGTTGGTACCTCTGGCGGTCCCTTGATATGGTCGTGCCGCAGCCTTGATTACCGCTCGAGAGCATTCCCCTGGAGCGAAAGCTCCTTACGAACCTTGGGCCAATCACAGACACCTGCGAGATCGCTTCTCCAGGAACAATCGAGAACGCCATCAATCTGCGCGACGATCCCTTACGTACGTCTCCAAATTTGCCAGCGTTCCTTACCGGCATAAAGGGGCAAAGAATCGTCCACCGCCATGTCTTCGATCCGTCGAAAATAGCCGCCGAGCAAATCATCGAGCTGGCTTTGCGAAATTGGGTGCGGCGGAGGCTCGTCTTCGGGACCGAAGAAGAAAAAACCACAGAGAATGCCCGAGGAGGCGACCAGCTTGGCCATTCGTTGAGCGTAGCGAGGCCAGAAGCTCGGAGGCAACGCGCACAGAAAAGTGCGCTCATAGATGATGTCGAACCAGCCCTCGCGGAGGGGATAGGCAAAGAAATCACCTTCGGAGACTTTGTGCGAGAGCGGGCCGAGCAATCTTCGCGCGCGCGCCACGGCAACGGTGCTAAAATCGATTCCGATCGCGTCCCAGCCCGCTGAGGAAAACGCTTCGATCTCGTAGCCCGAACCACAGCCCGGGATCAACACATGCCCGGGGCCCGCGTTCTTTTCCAGAAACAGCTTCAACGAACTTGGAACTCCCCCGAAGTCCCAAGGCATTTTGCCCGTTGCGTAGCGGGTATCGAAAAAATCCGGCCCGCTGATCCCGTCATCCACAAGTCGCTAATTGCCGGCTGTTCAAGCTCCGGTCATTTTCATCCAGACAGCGCCTGCTTTGGCGCTCTTGACCGCAGCGGCGATGAACTCCATACCCTCGACACCGTCATCGACCGTCGGGAAATCGCAATCCGCAGGCACAGGCTGTTTATCGAGCACGGCCTCGATCGCTCGGGCCGCTTCGAGGTAGATGTTCGCGAAAGCTTCGATGAAAGCTTCCGGGTGGCCAGATGGGATTCGGACGAAGCGTTTTGCGAAATCACTGAGGTATTCATTCCCTCGGCGATAAGTGCGACGCGGGGCGTCAGAATATTTCACAATAAGGTCGTTAGGATCTTCCTGGTGCCACTCGAGCGAGGACTTCGTGCCGTAAACCCTGATTTTGAGGGGGTTTTCCTCTCCAACAGAAATCTGCGAAGCAAACAAGACTCCCTTCGCGCCCCCCCTGTACCGAAGGAGTAAATTTGCGTCATCGTCCAGCTGGCGTCCCTTAACGAAAGATGTGAATTCCGCGCAGAGTTCATCGATTTCGAGGCCGCTGATGTAGCGTGCCAGGTTCTCAGCGTGGGTGCCAATATCGCCCAGGCAGCCGGCGGCCCCGGCTTCCTCAGGATCGGTGCGCCAGGAAGCTTGTTTCTGTCCCTCCTGATCGATCGGTTTGCTGAGCCAGCCTTGCGGATACTCCACGACAATCTTTACGATTTCGCCGAGCTCCCCATTGCGCGCGAGTTCACGCGCCTGCTTGACCATCGGGTAACCCGTATAATTGTGAGTCAGCGCGAAGATCTTGCCCGTCTGCTTAACCAACCGTTGAAGGTCGAGAGCCTCCTCAAGATTAAATGCCAACGGCTTATCGCAGACCACGTGAAATCCCGCTTCCAGGAATGCCTTGGAGACCGGCACATGCGTGCGGTTGGGAGTCACCACGCATACAAAGTCGATACGCTCACCGATAGGTAACTTTGCTTCCTCAGCAGCCATCGTGCGGTAATCCGAATAAACGCGCTTTGGATCCAGAAACAGATCCTCGCCGGAGACTTTCGATTTCTCAGGGTCCGAAGAAAACGCTCCCGCGACTAAGTCGATCCTTCCATCCAGGCGCATCGCCATCCGATGGACTCCGCCAATAAAGGCGCCGCGACCGCCGCCTACCATTCCAGCTTTCAACTTTCTTTTCATGGCCTCACTTTCGTGATCTGGCGACCGTCACGGCAAGGATAATGATTATTCCCCTGGCGATCAGCTGCTGGCTAAATTCGAGTCCCATCAAGATCAGGCCGTTATTGATTAACCCAATCATCAGGGCTCCCATAATCGATCCCACCACTGAACCAAAGCCTCCAAACAAGCTCGTCCCACCAAGCACAGCCGCCGCGATGACCGACAGCTCATCCCCCTCGCCCAGTTGGAAACGCCCGGACCGCAGCCGACCTGCGTAGAGCATTCCGGCCAGCGCTGCCGTCAAACTAGAAATCATGAGAACCTGCAACTTGATGTTATGCGTTTTTACTCCCGTAAATTTGGCGGCAGTTTCGCTTCCACCAGTCGCCAAGACTTTCCGGCCGAATGTTGTCTTGCGTAGTGCAACGTGACCGATAACCGCGGCGATCAGCGCCCAGATCAAGAGCACCGGTATGGGGCCAACGTTCCCAGATCCAAAGGTGGTGAAGTAGGTCTTGTTGAGAATGGGGATTGCCGCGGTGTTGCTCACCCACATCGCTGTCCCCTTGGCGATCCCCATCATGGCCAGCGTCACCAGGAACGAAGGAATCCCAACTCGTGTTGTCAAGAGACCATTGATCATGCCCACCACGATACCTGTGAGAAGTCCGCAAAATATCCCTCCCATAAGACCAAACTTAGCTAACGCGAGCGCAGTGGTCACCGAAGCGAGACCCGCGACGGAGCCAATTGACAGATCGATTTCACCCGCCGACAGGACGAAAGTCATGCCTACGGCCATGATGGCGATCATCGCCGTCTGGCGGACAATATTTAGCAAGTTGTTCGGATCAAGAAATCCCTTGTCACTAAGAGTCAGCGAGAAAAAGATGAAGATCGCGACGAATCCTGCGTAAATAACATATTGTCGCCAATCTTCCTTTGCTCGGCTGAGAAAGGTTTCGCTCCTTTGGCCGGTAACTTCTGTTTCCGCAGTCATGAATTGGCCTCCTGGATGGCAACCTGTAGACCGGTTTCCATCAAACTGACTCTATGCGCTGTGTCCGTTGATCCTTCAGCCCAAGCTTCAATTTCTTCCGAGCTAACCTCTCGCACAATCCGACCGCCAGCCATAATCAAGATCCGATCGCTCAATGCGAGGAGCTCAGCGGGCTCCGACGAGATAACCAGGACCCCTCTTCCTCGATCCGCAAACTCACGAATGATCTCCACGATCTCTGTCTTGCTGCCGATATCGACACCCGCAGTGGGTTCATCCAGGATCAAGAGAAGCGGATCTGTCGCCAGCCATTTCGCCAGGACGACTTTTTGTTGATTACCTCCAGAGAGGGTGCGGACTGGTTTTTGAGGCGATGCCGTCTTGACCCGCAGCTGCTTGATATAATTTCCCACCAAGCTTTGCTCCTTAGCTTCCTGGACGAAGCCTAAGCGAGAGACTCTATCGATAATCGGAAGTGTCATGTTATCCGCGACGCTATGCTGAAGCACCAAACCTTGTGTGAGGCGATCCTCGGGAATCATGGCGACTCCCGCTTTGACTGCCTCTGGGGGTGAGCTGATCCTGACGCTTTTTTCCTTCAGGCGAACTTCGCCCGTGACGAGTGGTTGCATCCCAAATATTGCCTTCGCCAGGGAGGTTCGCCCACTCCCCATCAGCCCGGCGATCCCAACTATCTCGCCGCCGCGGATACTGAGGCCTGCCTGGACCGGTCGAGGTCTTGCGGTAAGATTAGAACAGCGCAGCACCTCGGCCCCTGGTTTGCTTTTGCGAGCCTGGCGTTCGAAGGCGCCGATTCTGCGCCCGACAATTTCCTCCACGATTTCGTCAAGCGTCGTTTCCGCCACCGCTTTGGTCATGACATTGCGTCCATTGCGGATAACTGTGACGCGGTCCGCGATCCGCCGAATTTCTTCCATTCGATGCGAGACGTAAATGATGGAAGCATGGGAGCGCTTCAATCTATCGAGAAACTTAAACAAATGGTCGATCTCCGAAGTGCTCAGGGTGGAGGTTGGCTCGTCCATGATCAAGACGCTCGCCTGCTGCGAAAGGGCTTTGGCGATTTCTGTCAGTTGCCGCTGGCCGGCACTAAGATTCTCAACGCGCCGTCGTGGATCGAGATCGACGCCGATCTTTTCAAGCAGGGTGCGCGCTTCTTTTAAGGCAGTCGCATCGTCGAGTAATCCCATCGCACCCTTAGGTTCGCGTGTTAAGAAGACATTTTGAGCGACACTCAGAGATGGGATCAGGCTCATCTCTTGGAAGATCATTGCTATTCCCGCACGACGTGCTGCTTCCGGCGTATGCTCTTCGAGCTTTACTCCGTTGATTCGAATTTCACCCTTGTCGGGCTTGTGAACGCCCGAAAGCATTTTGAGGATCGTCGATTTTCCAGCGCCGTTTCCACCGAGCAGGGCATGAATTTCGCCTGTTCTGACGGAAAAATCGACGTGATCCAACGCAGCGACACCGCCGAATGACTTGGCAATTCCCGTCATTGCGACGACCTCGCCTTGTTCATCCGGGGGCCCACTCATGACGTTATCTGCAGGTCTTACTGATCGATAATGCAGCTAAGAGCCGCTCCTATTGCATGCTATCTTTAACCGTGGAGGGAGCCTCAGTGTGATACACGTCTTTCCACGCTTGGAGCAGATTGTCTCGAGTTACCGGAAGGGCAGGTAGGGCTACATAAGGAGGTCCTTGCTTTCCAAGAAGCCCATATCCTGCAAGAAGCGCCTCGGTAGTCCCTTGGTCAAAGGGCCGCTGCGCTCCCAATCCCTTCACAAACCCGTCCTGAGCCATTTCGATCGCCACATTGAGGCCGAGATCGCAAGTCGTAATGACAAGGTTGTCCTTCCCGGCGGATCGAGCCGCCGAGATCACTCCCTCTGCCGGAACATCCCAGACGGCCCAGATGCCGTTGAGGTCGCGATTTGACGTCAAAAGCGCCGAGGCGGCTTTGTCACCGTCGCCGGAGAAGTCCGGTCCTCCGATGCCTTGCTCGCCAACGATTTTGATCTGCGGATAGTTTTCGGCCATCGTCTTCTTGAAACCGTCGAGGCGCTGGCGCGTCACGAAAAAGTCAGCGGCATGAAACACGAGTCCGATCTTCCCTTTTCCCTTCAAGGCCTTTGCCATCAGGTGGGCAGCGGCCACGCCATTGCCATAGTTGTCCGCTGAAACGACACTCACATAGTCTTTGCCAGCCTCTAGGCCCCTGGGGACATTATCCATGAAGACTAGCTTGACTCCCTGCTCGGCAGCCTTCCGATAAGCGTCTGCTGTGGAGACCGGATCGGTCGGGATCGAGACAATGATGTGTGGCTTCTGGGCCAGAACTGTCTCGATATCGGCGACTTGCTTCTCAGGTTTAAAGCCGGCGTCGGTTACTGAAATGACTTCAATGCCCATCTTGCCAAACTGCTCCTTGAGTCCGGCCACTTGCGCCAGCGACCAATCGTTCCCTGCATAGTGCATAACGATCGCTGCCTTAGGCTTTAGTTCCTTTATTTTAGCGATTTCTTCCGGAGTTAAGGTGACAGAACTGGCCGAAGAGGGAGTTTCGCCGTTGGGACCTTTGCTTAGAGGAGTTTTTTGGAGCTCGGCAAGTGCTTTGTCGGGATCGACGGTTTGGCTCGACGCGGATACTACGAATCCGCAACTGAGCGCGGCCACGACGGCGAGCGCTTTTGAAGAGTAAATTCTTTTCATCGATTTGTGGTGTGTAGATTTGGGTGTAGATGGCTGCGGGAAGATTCGCTCATTAGCTTTCGGCTCGGCCTTCAAAATCGGTTAAATAGCGCATGCTGATCTCCGCCCCGGTCTTTGGATCGCCGTATGCATCCAATTCCACAGCGATCCAGCCTGTGTAGTCGATCGTGACTAGCGCGCGGAGGATGGCCTCCATATCCAGCTCTCCTTTGCCCAGTGGCAGAAAAGCGAAGGGCTCGCGCTGAAAATCCTTGAGATGCACATACTTGATCCGCTTAGCATGTTCGAGGATTAGTTTCGCGGGATCGCCCCCTCCCGCATAGAGATGAGCGGTGTCCGGGCAGAAGCAAATTCTTGACGAAGAGAAAACCTTCCGAACTTGGTCGGGCGTTTCAGCCATGGTGGTGAGGTGAGGATGATAATGTGCGAGCAAGCCACGCTTTTCAGCGAGGTCGGCAACCTGGTCCAGCGCGGCGCCGAGCCGGCTGTAATCCTCTTCGGTCGCCGGAAGAGTTCGTTTTGCGCCGCCGCCAACAACCAAGTGTTCGGCACCCATCTCTGCAGCGAGATCGGCTGCCTTCTCGATGCGCCATAGCTCTTCCGGCAAGATCTCGGGAAAGACGAAATTTCCTCCGCTATAAACGGCTAGCAGGCTCAAACCGGCATCGCTAAGCCGCCTTTGAAGTTCATTCGATTTCCCTTCATACTGCACAAGATTGCCGTCGAACAATTCGATAGCCTGATAGCCAGCCTGACCGATCTCTACGATGGCGCGATCGATGTCGCCAAAAGTCCGGTAGAAGAGGTCTTTCACTGAAGTGACCCCGACCGGTTCTCCTCCAAGAACTCCCCAACAGTTCGTTTGATACGCTTTCTTCCAGGGGGTCATCTCTAAAATCCATTAACCGAGCCACATCCTCGGCCGCTCATGTGATGGGCTTGATAACTCATAGGTCTTTTCAGCTACTGCGACTTGCGCTCGGAGTGATAGCGGTCGGCGATATATTCGGAGACGCGCCAGGCGTTAGCCATAATCGTTAGCGTAGGGTTTGCGCCGGTTCCCGTGGGAAATGGCCCGCCGTCGACAACAAAAAGATTGTCTGCTTCATGCGCCTGGCACCACTTATTGAGCACCGAAGCTGCAGGATCGTTCCCCATGCGCGTGGTGCCGTGCTGGTGAGAACAGTTGCCAGTGATTCGCTCCGGATAGACGCGGTAGACCTTTTTCGCTCCGGCAGCCTCCAGAATTTCCGCATTATGATCGATCACCCACCGGCCCATCTTCAGGTCATTTTCGTGAATCTTGTTCGTGATACGAGCAACCGGCAATCCCCACGCGTCCTTAACCTGGTCGTCAAGCTCTACGCGACTTTCGTGCTGTGGCAAGTCGTGCACTACCATCCCGACGGCAAAGCTATGATTATAGAAGTCGCGATCGATCTGCTTGGCTTCCACGCCCCAGGCGGGGCGGCTAGGAATGCTCCAATTAATCGGCAACGGAATGCCAACGCCCGCCGAAGCAATGTGGCAACCTCCTACGAAGCCTCTATTATCATCATGCTCGTAGAATTGGAAGCTGCTCGCGGCAACATAGCCGCCGCCTGCCCAAGCATAGATCGGATCTTCAAAGACACCCACCGCGGCGCTATACTCATGGAAAGTGGCGTTGCGGCCAACAAGATCGCTCCCGTTGGCAAGGCCACGTGGAAAGCGCCCCGAGCGCGAGAGGAGGAGCAAACGCGCCGACTCCACCGCACCACACGCGAGGATGAAGATGTCTGCCTCCTGCTCGATAAAATCGCCGTCGCCGTCCTGGTACACGGCGCCCTTGCATCGACCACGTTCGTCAACGGTGATTTCATGCACGTAGCAATCTGGGCGCAAGTCGTAACGACCTGTCTTCAGCGCGTCGGGAACGAAGACCGAGAGAGCGCTTGAACGCGTGCCCGTTGGATCGCCGTGCTGTTGGGCGAAGGCGCTTTGCACTGTTACTGGTCGCCCGTTGTACGGACGCGATAAGGCGGCCATTGGAGTCGGAAAAGAGTTGTAGCCTAGCCTGCGACAACCTTGATGGAATTTTTGCCCGTAGCGGGTAGAGGGCAACGGGGGGCACGGATAATCTTTGCTGCGGAAAGATTCAAACTTGTTTACGCCTCCCGCACCCGAGACACCAAAAGCCCACTCGACCTGTGTGTAGTACGGTTCGAGTTCGGTGTAGGTGATCGGCCAATCAACCAGAGTTGTCCCAGGAACGTCGCCGACGATCGTGCGTAGTTTGAAATCCCTCTCGGTAAAACGTGGAAGCCAGCCCTGCCAGTGGACGGTTCCGCCACCCACCATCTGGGGTACGGGACAGAAAAGCTCGATTTTCGTCTCTCCTTGGGCGGACTCCCGATAGGTCCTCGGATTAAGAATTGGATCGGGCCAAAGGTTGTAGCGATTCACGTTCGCGAGCTCATCGCCTCCAAAGCTTTCGCGCTTGCGCCAGGGACCGCGTTCAAGCGCCACCACGCGCAGTCCACGCTCGGTCAGAACCTTCGCCGCAGTTGCGCCCGACGCTCCCGCGCCCATGATAATTACATCTGCACGGTCCGGTTTACGCTTTTGCGCCATACTTCTTCTCCTCCTCCCAATCGATTTGCTGCTCGGCGAAAAACGGGAGAGTGCTAAAGCGGCCAGCGTGCGTTTCAGCCAGAGACTCCGGTCCCTCAAATCCGATCAGCTTCCAGCCGACTCTGTTCTTGTTACCTCCATAGATTGGATCGGCGTAGAAACCCTGTCGTGTGTGCAGCGTTAGCAGCGGGAAAAAATCCAGATCGATCTCTGTGCTCGTCTGCTGGAGAGCCGGTTCGACGGGCGCGAAACCGGCGACAACGTGAGCCTCTTCAAGCTGCGATTCGACCTCAGGGGCCGGACGCTCCAGACCATAGAGGATGCCGTCCTGCTGCTCCGGCGGAAGCTCCACAAAATCGGCAGCAAAACGGGACTGGCTTCGGCGATCCAATTCCTTAATGCCCTCCACGTATTTTACGCGAAGGACCTCGATGCGCTGTTGCCAGGCTTGAGCTCGCTTGCCCTCGAGCTTCTCGAAGCCGCTGCCGTCAGGTTTCGCATAAATAAAATCAAGGCCGGAAAGATAGCGGTCCACAAATTCCACAGTTTCGGCCTCCTTTGCCCCGGGCCTGTCGTCCGTGGGGATAATCCGGGACATTGCCGCCTCGATTGTTGCACGCTGGTGCTCGTCGAAGAATTTTCCACCAGTACGCTCCGGATGATGGGAGTTCATCGAACCTGCCCTTTGTTGAAAGCAACGTTCACCTGCCACCTACATCCTTTGCGGCGTCGCGGACCGAAGAGATCGTGAAACTCGTACAGCCATCCAAGGGAGAAGGAACTCACATTCATTGGGTTTCCGGTTTTTCGAACGAGGAACGTTGCTGTAAGTTCAACGAATCTGGACAATTCTCCGGATGGGTCGAAATGCCTGCTCGACGTTTTCCGCCTCTGAAGCGAGATTTCATTGGTATGCCAGCGGCCCACTTTGAGACGCCGATTGGTCCTTGCGCCATTGCGTGGAACAAGGAAGAGATTACGGGATTCTCGTTGCCGCCCGCTAACGGGTCGCGCGATGAGATGCCGCCGCCCTGGATTGTCGCAGTTCTCGGACGGGTCAGGCGTCACCTTACCCGGGACCTGCAAGACTTCGCCAATCTCCCGTATGCCTGGAGCCGCGTGTCTTCCTTTCAGCGTGCCGTCTACGAGGCGGCTCTCCAAGTGGGTCCTGGCCAAACCTCGACCTATGGTCAGCTGGCTGCCGCTATCGGAAGACCCCTTTCCGAAGCGCGCGCCATCGGCACCGCCCTTGGACAGAATCCCTGGCCTCTCCTCGTTCCTTGCCATCGCTTTATCGGCGCCGACGGTCGGATGACCGGTTTTTCGGCGCCGGGAGGCATTAAAACGAAGCTGCGTCTTCTGGCCCTTGAAGGTGTCGAGTTGTTTGCCGAGTGATGTTCGGCTTTATTCGAGCGCGGATCACACGATGAAGCGGGATGGAGTTGGCAAAATCCCATTGCTCGTCCGGAGCAACAATAACGTGCCAAGCGCTGTGCCATTCTGCGTCGCTTTCTACTCGTTGGTTAAGTTCGTGTACACGTCTATCCCGATCAACAAACCAACATCTGCGATAGCTTTTTGCACGCGCTCACGATTCTCGTCGAAATCGTACTGACCATTTCCAACAAGATCAATGGTTGCAAGCCACACGTATTGGCGAAATTCACTCTCCGACTTTAGGAGAGAGTGGCGAAAGCCTCGCGTGATGCGTGTGGATTGCAAAACGTCGAAGACGCTGCTTACCATGTGCTCAACAAACTCTTGCTCGTCTGCCGCCGGCAACAGTGCGATTCGGAAAATTCCAGTCATCATAGAAGAAATCTCTTGCTGCGGCACGAATTGTAAGCCCTCGCTTCACACTCGATCAAGTAACGAAAGTGGATGAGGAAGGCGTCCAGCGATCTCGCCGCTGTGGTTTCAAATTGCCTCTGTGTCGTCCGTGCTCTCTATAGTAAGTAGATGCAATGATCCGCATGCCTGGACGCAGTTTCGAGGGTCCCGCTCCACCATTCCTCCCGGCTGAGATAGCGCTTGCCGCCGAGCTTAAAGCAGACATCGAAGCGCTTGCCGGGCGCATCGGGCCGCGCAACCACATTGCTTATACGCAACTTCTGGAGGCCGGCGACTACATCGCAGCCCGCTTTCGGGAGGCGGGCTATGCAAACCCTCAGCACGAAACCTATGTCGCGGGGGGCACGACCTATACGAATTTGTCGGTGGAGATTTTGGGAGCATCAACGCCATCGCAAGTTGTGATTATCGGCGGCCATTACGACTCGGTCCTCGATTGCCCAGGGGCAAACGACAATGCCAGCGGAACGGCGGCGGTGCTTGCTCTCGCGCGACTTTTCGCGACGTCGGCCCCTGCGCGCACATTGCGCTTTGCGGCGTTCACGAACGAGGAGCCGCCCCACTTTCAAAGCGATGCCATGGGCAGTCGCGTTTGCGCGCAAAACTGCCGTGCCCGAGGGGAGAATGTCGTCGCGATGCTCAGCCTGGAGACCATCGGTTTCTATAGCGACACGGAAGGTTCCCAGCGCTACCCGCCGCCGTTCAGTTTGTTCTACCCATCAAAGGGCAACTTTATCGGCTTTGTGGGTAACGTCGGATCCATTGGACTCGTCCGATGCGCCATTCGCGCGTTCCGCAAGCGGACTCCATTTCCTTCGGAAGGTGCCGCTTTGCCCGCTTTCGTCCCCGGAGTCGCCTGGTCTGATCAGTGGTCCTTCTGGCAGGAAGGATATCCGGCAATCATGATTACTGACACGGCATTGTTCCGATATCCGCACTACCATCTGCCCACCGATACTCCCGATAAAATAGACTATCTCCGTTGCGCGCGTGTCGTGCACGGCCTGCGAGAGGTTGTTGCGGAGCTCAGCGGATGCGCTGTTCGGGAGCAGTTGGGCGATGAGACTTGATGGTTGACAGCTGCGAAATAGCTTCGATCGCAAAATATTTGGCAAAAGTATGAAACTCAGAGCTGTGAATACCTTTGTAATTAGGTGAATCAACTAATAGGGCGTAAACAGCGAGCAATCGGTTGGGAAGTGAGGGCAGGCCGTGCTCACCGCGCTCTGGCTAAATGTTCTGGGGGGAACAGCGGCCGCCGTGGCACCCGGCACGGTGGCATGTAACTTTCATGGCACGGGTTCTTATGAACGCGGAAGGATCCCCGGAAAACGCCTGTCCCTTTCTCCTCCCTGTCACTTCAATGGGGCCGCGTTCTTATGAACGCGGAAAGCCGATCTGAAATTTCATCTGCGTTCATCTCCATGCTGCTTCAATGGGGCCGCGTTCTTATGAACGCGGAAAGCGATGAGCATAGCGCTGAGATCTCTCAGACATCCTGGCTTCAATGGGGCCGCGTTCTTATGAACGCGGAAAGATGGCACCCTCGCCTTCCACTTCTGCCTGCTGCAAGCTTCAATGGGGCCGCGTTCTTATGAACGCGGAAAGCTCTTGTCCAGCTCTTCGACAAGCCTGCGCTCGCCTTGCTTCAATGGGGCCGCGTTCTTATGAACGCGGAAAGCACGCAAGAATGCGCAGTCGACGATCTTGTCCGAGCGTCGGCTTCAATGGGGCCGCGTTCTTATGAACGCGGAAAGGCTGCGCGAGGATGCGTCATTGCCATGTGTCCGACCATGGCTTCAATGGGGCCGCGTTCTTATGAACGCGGAAGGTCGATTTCGTCGATCGGCTGACATGTCAGCAGTTGCTTCAATGGGGCCGCGTTCTTATGAACGCGGAAGGTCGCTCATCAGCCGATCAGCGCAAGCGGACTTCCTCGCTTCAATGGGGCCGCGTTCTTATGAACGCGGAAAGGGCAGCGGCATGGCTCGCAGCTGATCGCCGCATGTCGATCGCTTCAATGGGGCCGCGTTCTTATGAACGCGGAAAGGGGACGTTGGCCATGACGATCGCAGCGATCTGTGCAGCTTCAATGGGGCCGCGTTCTTATGAACGCGGAAAGTGGTCATCACTCGCATGCCACCGATCTCAACTGCTTCAATGGGGCCGCGTTCTTATGAACGCGGAAAGGCGAGACGGTATGCGCGCATGCGCAGTTGGCAATACGGCTTCAATGGGGCCGCGTTCTTATGAACGCGGAAAGGACGAGTTATCGATGCTTCGCGACCACGTGCATTCCATCCCGCTTCAATGGGGCCGCGTTCTTATGAACGCGGAAAGACTGCTTGCGCAACTTCCTCAATTTCAGCACTCCAATGTTGAGATTGCGAGAACCTTTTATCTTTCTGCTCGCGAGCATCCCAGCGCGAGGCGAATTGAGTTGTATTCTGCTGGATATCAATGCGCGAGCGGCTACAGCGTAAGACTTCGCCACCTCGCCGCTCGCGACCATTTTCGATGTCAAAGACCTTCTGTCCACTCGTGTTCACACGACGTAGCACGGCTCATCAAGTCGCGTATAACGCAAGCCTAATGCCGTGATCACCCGGTCTCCCCTCCCCTCGGAGGGACCGAGCGATACGAAGAGCACCTGATCCTCGTCTAACTTCATCACCTCACCAAGTTTCTTTTCGAGTTGGATTCGCTCGGTAGCGTTCAGATCACACTCGAAGACCGAAAACTGCAAGTGGTTTCCGTGGTTCTTACAAATCTTGAATACCCGTCGTAGACGCTTTTCATTGGCGATGTCATAACAGACGAGGAAAGTGGTTCTCATCGGAACAGGAGACACTCAGCGTGTGATGAATGGTGGATACTCCGGGATTTCGGCTGTGAGGTAGCGTGCAAGCAGCCGAAATTGCAATTCCAGCACGCGCCGATAACTGACCTTATAGTCGAAGATTGGGTGAGTGATCAGCGAACTCATCCGCTGTTCGTAAGCCTGAAAGAATAGCTTTCGGCCAGCAGGTGAGAGGTTTACTGCCTGACCGGCCCGAATGAAATGCTTGGGAAGAATCATCCGATTATTAATTGCGGTGAGGACAACGGACTCGGCAATGAGCGGTCGAAATTCCTCCATCACGTCTAAGGCCAGCGCTGGCCGGCCGAATCTAGGTTGATGATAAAATCCGACGTACGGATCCAAGCCGACAGCCATCGCCGCCAAGGTGCAATCCTTGGTTAAGAGACTGTAAGCGAAAGAGAGCAGCGCGTTCACCGGATCGGTCGGCGGACGCCGGTTGCGGCCGTGGAAATTGAACTTAAGCTGCGGCCCCGGCACGCGATTGGAGTCTGAGAACTCGTCGTCCGCCTTCAGCATGCCTCCAAAGGCACTGAAGTAGAAGTGGGCAGCAGCCCCTTCGGTTCCAAGCAACTCTTCGAGCGAGTCGGCCTGAAGGGCCGCGCTCGCCATTGTTTTGAGCTTTGCGACAATCGGCGCCGGCGGTTCCAGATGCAGCCGCATCAGCATCGTGCGGTGATTGCGAACTTTCCCGTAAATTATCCTTCGAGCCAATGCGAGGCGAACCAACGGATCGCGGGCGAGTCGGAATTGCTCAATTCGGGTGAAAACATTCTTAAGTTCATGACCGCGCGTCATGCCGTAAAACCATCCACCCATTGAGAAATAAGTAAGTGGAATTTCCCTTTCGCACAGCACTTGAACTGTCTGGGTCGAGATCTGAATATTCCCAAAGAGAGCGACATGGGTGAGATCAGATATTCGCACCTCGCTCAGCGTTTCGTCCTCTTCCTTTATCGTTAGCAGTTCGTCCTTGCGCCCGACGCGCACGCCTGGCGTGTTCAAGTAGAGCACGCGCGCATCGTCCCGGGGAGTTATGAGGCGCCGCGGTCCCGCGACAACGCGGGGACTCATGTCCAACTCCAAACTCTCGCCTTCTCCGGCAGCGAGCATCCGCGTCTCGTCCGGTAGGCACACTGAGTTAAGCGAACATCGAACGCACTTCGGCGACGCGACAAGCGGCGGCGGAATCGGTCCGGCCATTGTTTTTCGCGCGGATTCGACCTGCTCCAAAACCCACGTTTCCAGCTCACGCGTCCACTCAAGCAACACGCGTTGCTTCGTTCTCCAGTAATAGATAATCCCGCGGTCACAGCGATATCCATTGTCGCGCAAAATCAATATCTGAAGGCCAAGCTGTATTCGGTCCGTTGGCCAAAGTTCATTGCCGTCCTCCCCTTTTCGGGGCGCGCCTGCTTTGTAATCTACGGGACAGACTTCGAGCCTCGATAAGAGGTCCGGGCTCGCTCCGTCTTCTCGCATCTCGACGAGATCAAGCTTCGCGATCACTCGAAGTCGCTCCGAACCTAATGTCACCGCGCGAGAATGGATTTTCTGAATTTCAGCTGTCGCCTTAGTGCCCCCGCTCTCTTCTTTTTCGTGGTCGCATTCGCCCGATTGCTCGTCCATTTCTCCAGGTTGTGCCGTCGGTAACGCTCCGGTGCCTTTGTCTACGCGCGAATGCAGCGCGGCGCCGCGCGTGGTATCGGCGTTCTCGACGAATACGCCCTCGACATATTCATAGTAGAATAGCCGCGGACAATAGACGAACTCGTTGAGCATCCGTGCTGGTATAGGCTCAGCGAGGGATGCGCTTTTCGGCGGCTCTTCTAATTCCGTGGGCGCAAGAAGCTGCTCTTCAAGTGGATCCGGCTTCGCTTTCAGGTCAACATCCGCCACCAAAGTCTCCGCCGGAAGATCGTGATCTTCTGCTGGCACGACGGTCTCCGCCCCCTGCCCACTTGGAGTTGCGGTGGGATTCTCAAAGGCTTGCTTCACCTCGCTGACAAGGCGCCTCGCCAACAATCCACCCGGCTCATCGCTGCGGAGCTTCCGCTTCGACGGGCCTGAAGTCTCGCGGGGCATGACGCGCAAATCTGCGCAATTTGCCGCGACTTATCAATACCGATCACGACTGGACGCGTTCGGACGGCATTCTCTGGGGAGCACATGCGTCTCGCGTGTACTGTTCGGCGTCTCGCCGAACAGAGCTTCCCGGCGGGACGCCCGAAATTACACACGGGGACGTGTGCGCTGCCCAGAATCACCCAGCTTCCGGAATCACGTTGACTCCCAACAAGCCGAAGTGAGGAGCGGCGGCGAGCAGGTGGCGGTCGTTTGAGTGGATCTCGGCAAAGCCGGCTTCGCGGGCCGCGTAGAGATGCAGGCAGTCGGCAGAGCGCAGGAACAGATGAAACGGAAGTTCACTAAAGCGGCCCGCCGCGCGTCGGACAAAGTCATCGGTCAACGGAAGCCAGTGCCAGAATCCTTCCTTTTGGTCCCTCTCAAAGCGCCGGCATGCCTCAAGAAAAGCGGATTGGGTTGAGGCGGCCTTCGCGCATATGCCTATGAAACACCGCCTGCACTTCCACGACGGCCAGAATCATCGAGGTGCGGCCGTCGCTCGCCTCGGCGAGATCGAGTACCGTGTCCGTTCCGTGCTCGCGCAGATAACACTTCGCGATATAGGGACTGTGGAAATAGACCATCAGCGATCCCGATCATCCGAAATCAGCCGTCCGCTGTCGGAGTCCACTACGGGCAGCCTGGAGCGGTCTCGTTTGGGAAAAGGGCGCCCGGACAAATGGGCTGCAGTGGCAGGCTGGAGAATGGCGACAATCTCACCCCGGTCAGTGACCACGATAGGCTGGCGCATTGCAGCGCGAACATACCGCCCCGTGTGGGTATGCAATTCGCGAATCGTGATCGTCTTCACGGTGTGTCCAATGTGTCACATCAACCACTTTCGCGTCAATTGCCCCTGCCAAAAGCCTTCAAATTCCCTTTGAGGGCGCACAACTGCTCAGTCAGCCAGGTCTTCTCCCCGCGCAGGCGCCGTACTTTGGATGCGCTGCCGGAACGCCATGCGTTCAACACCCCTTCAACCTTCTCGCGAATCACGGATCTCGCCTCCTCGCGGTCATGGCCCGCGAGCAGGAGCACGTCGTAATTGGTAAACTCGTGCCGCACTGCCGCGGCGACGGCCAAGCGGATTGTGTCCGGATCGAATTGCTTTGCCGCCGCGGAGCGTCCGACCCGCCCGCTGTATTTGCGGCAGGCGTGTTCCGCGATTCGCCTTGCGCTACTAGGAGGACAGCCCGGGTAGTTATCAAGTATCCTTGCGGCAAAGCCATCGACGTATTGACGGTCAAGCGCCTTCTCGCGCGAGGTGCGCCGTTCGCGCTGCCGCTCGCGGCGGTCTGCGTCTTCGAGGCACTCCGCTTCAGCCTGCTCGATAGCCTTGGTCTCGGCCAAGATTCCCTGTCGTTCGTAGCGTTTCCTCGTCCGGCTCCACTCAAGAACGACCGCGCGGAGGCGCGAATGCCGAGCCGCCCTCCGCGTGAGACCTGTGTTCCCGCGTCGCAAGAACTCCAAATGATCCAGGTCGGCGCACGCCAGGCAAAGCGGATTTCTTTCCTTGTTCAACATGATCATCGAGCCGTGAGGCAGATCGCATCCGCAGTCCGCGCACTTCGCATCGCGCCGGATGAGAAAGACGACAATCTAATTGCTCGTGGCATCGGGCGCGGGTTGGTCATCCGTTTCCATGGAAATGGAATTTTCGAGACGCAGATTGCGCAGATTAGCTCGGATAATCATTTCAAAAAAGGTTGTTTAACCGCGGATTTCGCGGATTAACGCGGATAATAAAGAGCAAAAGAAGGCATGGAGGAACCGCATCTACGCCAAGACGCACGGCGAAATAGTCTGAGACGTGAAAACCGTTCCTTAGGTTTAGACAAGCCGCTCTAAATCTCTTACCCGGGTCGTGAGCTTATCCGCAGTCGGAACGCGCCGATCATTTTCGAGGATCGACGGACGCCACGTGTTTCCATTGCAAAATGCGATCATCGGCCGTTACCAAAGTTCAGCGGTTGATCTCCCATTCGTCGGCGAAGCCCACTTGCGCCAGCTGCAGCCTGATTACGGCTTCGCCAGGACGCGATCCGAGTTTCACTGCTGCGTCATTCTTCGCCAACAGCGGTACCACCTACGCGATCGGTTTGCCGCGAAAGGTAATCGTGAGCGCTTTGCCGGTGCGATGCACCTTCTTGATTTCCGCAATGCAATGCGCCTTGAACTCAGAGATCAACATCTCGTTCATGACTAATAAGGCTATTTGACCATGTTGATATGGTCAACTCTGAGCCATGCCGGTGCCGTCCGACGGAAGGTTGTTGAACCGCGGATTTCGCAGATTAGCGCGGATGATAAGGAGCAAAGGCAGCGTCCCACAGTATGATGCGCCATACACGCGCGTAGCCCCGGTTAATTGATATCCGTGGAAGAGCAC
Organism: uncultured Verrucomicrobiae bacterium; assembly: GCA_963744345.1. Classification (GTDB taxonomy): domain Bacteria; phylum Verrucomicrobiota; class Verrucomicrobiia; order Chthoniobacterales; family Terrimicrobiaceae; genus DASTFP01. The sequence continues at coordinate 96,733 of CAVUTD010000015.1, read as the reverse complement.
GTTGGAATCCGATAATCGCTCGAGAGTCGGGTTTCTGGTCATGGGCGTAATCCCAAGACGTAGACGGCTCGTTCTGCGTTTGCATCAAGTTCGTGCGGCACCACGGGCCGGGTTGATGTTCGATTCACACCGCGAACGCCGTCCCACTGCTTCTGCGGCAAGGGGTCGATGCGGATGTAGTCCGAGGTGTTCACTCTGCAGGAACGAAGAGGCCGAGGCCAAAATGCGCGCCGTAACCGAGGGCCAGCGGGCCATGGACCGGCTCAGCGAACGTGAGTTGGAACCCGTAGCCAAACTCGCCGGCATGGAGTCCTTCGCCATGTCGGCGGCTGCGCTGGAATTGCAGCCAGCGCAGTTTGCGGCCGTTCACTTCGGCGAAATCGACGATCTCGATCTTCGTCGGCAGCGGCTTTCCCGATTCGATCATCAGCCGGCGCAGGTCGTGGCGGGGCGAGCCAATGTGCCAGCCATCGGCGTCGATCTTTTCGCGGCCATTGCGATGGTGTTTGGGATGGCGCGTCGGAACGAATGGCGTCAGCGATCGCCAGCGCGTCGCGGTTTGGAAAAGCGGCGTGGTCTCTGCGAAATCCGCGGGATCGCCCAACGCGATGAGCATCAACTGCAAGTCGTGGCCGCCGTGTCCCCACACGCGGCGCAGCGACCGGAGCGCCCGTACCGCCGCGCGGTCGAAGCCCATCGGCGCGTAAACGGTGATCGCGCCGAGCGCATCGCGCGCAGTGCCCGGCTCGCAGAAGATGTGCGCGTGCTGATGGTTGAGCATTGGCTGCGCATCAGTGAGACGGCCCGTGAACACAGGAGCGCTCTCAGAAATCTTGACTAGCGAATCGTGCACCCGCTCGGCCACGGAGATCGTCTGCGTGAGACGCGGGAGGACCTGGCTGGCGATGGCAAAGCGGGCGACTGTTGGCGCTGCGCGCTCCGCAGGAATGCGGCGCAGCGGCGCTGGCTGGAGGGCAAGGCGGCTGCGCACGTATGGCACTTGCTCGGAGCCGGGCGGAAGATTCCAGCCGGATTTCTGCAACTGGCCAGTGTCCGCGAGCAGCGCTTCGAAAAGGCTCTGCGGGATCGCAGCTTGCGCTTGCCGACCGCGACGGCGTCCACGCGCGGGCGCCTGTTCCGCGGCTGGCCGAACCGACGCTCGCCACGCAGCGAAAGTCTCCGGCGGCATCGCAGCCAGCAGGGAAACGATCTCGTGAGTCGGCTCCGGCGATGCTCCGGGCGCGAGCGGCTCCGCGTTGGGCGTCCGGTCGTTCGCATCGCCGTTGCAAAGCCAGGCGTCCACAATGCTTTCGCCACGGCCGAAATAGCCGAGATGACTGAGCAGCGCTTCGAAAGCGCCCCGCGCGGTCTCATCTAGGTGCACCGGCCAGAAGACGCGCATCGGCTCCCCACTGTGCACAAACGTATCGAAGACCTTCGTCGTCTTCTCGTTTCGCCCCTCGTTGAAAGGCATGTAGTGCCGCGTGTGCCCGGTGCTCGCCGGGGGCATCCAGAACGATGGTCGCGCCACGGCGAGCGTCTCGATGAGGCCGCGCATCGTCTGCTCACTGATGTGTTCCTTGTTTTTCAAATGCCAGGTCGCGATGAGCGCGCGCATGAAGCGCCACGGCGATGGCGGCCATTCCACGGCGCCTTCGTTGACGTGGCGCCCCCAAGGGGTCGCGTGAAAACGCCCGCAGGGAAAACGCAGCGCAATTGTGATCATCGCATCACCCTCGTCTAGACGGTGAATTTCACCTCGGTGCGCGCCGGCTTCGCAAAGCCCACGGCTGCGGCTTTCACCAGCGACGGTAAGGCCGCCTCGAGCTGCTCGATGGACGCCAACTCGAATGCCTTTGGTCGTTTCACGATCACGCCGCCATTATCGCCATCGATCTCCAGGTCGCACGCCGTGCGCAGCCGCAGCCCTTCGCGCACAAACCGCTGGATCTTGTAAAGCGCGACCGCCACGAGCAGCCGCTCGACATCCTCGCCGAGCCCGAACCCGCGGATCAGCGCCAGATCGAGCACAAAAAACGCGGTAATCTCGCCGCAGTATTCGTCGCGGTGAAACGGCACGTTGCCGAAACCGCGCCGCGTGTCGCCCTCGGGGTTGACGCGGTCGTTTTTCACGCCACCGCTCGACGTGATTTGGATGTTGCGCGCCTCGATGAACGCCGTCAGCGCACGCGGCAGCCGCATCCGTCCGCCAGCGATATCGGACTTCGCGATGAAGACGCCATGCAGCAGCGCGTTCACGTCATATTTCAGCAACGTTTTCGTCAGCAGCCGCAGATCGACCGGTGCGTTCTCGGCGATGGCGAGTTCCTCCTTCAGCGTGTCGGCAAAGCTCTTGTCGCTGCTTTCGAGGATGTATGGGCTGTTCAGCCGGTGAGCTTCGAGCAGGGAGTTGGTGATCTCCTCGCCATCGTCGTTCACGGCCGAGACGTAAGGCAGCCCGCGCAACGGCGCTACCCAATCCTTCGCCGTCGCGTCCCAGCAGACATTCTCCAGCCGATTGGCCATGCTCTGCGCCGACTCGACCAGCAGCATCTCAGTGCTATCCGGCAACCGGTAAGTCGCCGCGCCAAGATCGGGAAATCCGGTGGGCTGAAATCGCGTTCCGGCGATGGGTCTCAGTCGCGCCTCGATGAGCAGGCGCGGCTCGGTTTTCAATGCGTCGAAGTTAATCGGCTGGGTCATAGTGTGGTTGCGGGTTGTGGTTCGGGTCTTCCTGTCGCAGAATCGCGTAGCGGAGCTGAAAAATCTGCCGTGGGCGCAGCGGGAAGATCAGCGCGGCCGCAGTGCGGCGGACGAGGGGGCCGCGTAGGGGAAAATGATCGACGGCAGCCGAGGGGCCGGAGGCGCGCAGACGGCGGGCGGCGAGGCGACTGGCGGTTTTTCCGTCGCCGTGCGCGGCGTGACGGTGGATCGCGGGGTCGAGCGGGCCTGGCTCTTCGCGGGTGGCGGAACGGGTGAAGCAGAGCTTCAGCAGCGCGTAAAGCGAGGAAGGGGGCGGATCGTCGTCGGTGGGGCCGGAGGGGAGGTCTGTATCGGCAATCGCGGTCCAGTCGATGAGGTTCAGTCCCCAGAGCAGTTCCTCGATGTCCCGGTCCGCGCGGTCGCCTTCGACGAAGTCGGCGAGATCGGCGAAGGAGATGGAGACTTTGCTGCTGTCGGAAAGGCCGCGCTCGTCGCGGGCGTGCAGCAGTCGGCGCGTGAAAGCGGCGTTGAGTGAATCAATGAGGGCGGGCCAGTGCCAGACGAGGTCGGGGCCGGGATTCATTTCCCAGCCGATCCACGTACGATCTTTGCGGCGACCAAAGACGACGGGCTCCATGTGCACGCGGAGCGGCATCCATTTCCCGGCGTAACGGCCTTGCAGCGAGGCGAGCGCGGCGGCGAGACGGAACTCGAGTGTGCCCGTCTCCGCGGCGCGGAGCCACTGGCCGCTCAGTGGCGGAACAGGCGTAAGGAAGTTTTCGGTTGTCCACTTCAAACTCTGCGCCAGCGCGCGCTCGCACTGGCCGAGCTCAATGAGCACGCGCTGCACGCGCGGGGCGGAGCCTTCCTTGCACAGCTCGACGCTGCTGGCTTCGAGATTGCGCAACGCCCGCGCGACGGAACCGGGTGCGTTTTCGCCGCCGGCTTTGCCGCGGAAACGGTCGAGCCACTGGTCGATGTCGGAGAGCAGATCGGCGCGCGCGTTTCTCTGAACAGCGACGCGCTCCAGCGGCGTCGCGAAATAGGCCAGGCCGTTACGCACCTGGAAGCCGTAGCGCTGAAACTCGCTGATGCCCCGATCGACGCCGAGCGTGACGACCGCCCGCGTGAAATCGACCCCGTCGCGCGCTGCCCGCCCCTGCACCTGGGCGCGGCCTTCGCCGAGCAACGCGCGCAGCTCCGGCGAGGTGGCCGGCCGGGTCCAGATCGGCAGCCACATCTCGACGGGCCGCGTATGTTCGGCGTCGGCACCTGCCGCACTGGCATAGCCGACTGTAGTCTGCCGCACGCAAAACGGATAGACGAGCTGGCCCGGTGCAGCGGCTTCGAGTTTCTTGACCGATGCCGCGGCAAAGAGGAGCGCGCCTTCAATCATGAGGATGTAATCCCACGGGTTGACCAGCGATTCGCCGAGGAATCCGGAGCTGTTGTTTGCGCCACCCGCGGCGCCGGGGAAGAACTGGCCAATAGGTGCCTTCACCGGCTCGACGCGCGCCGCACCGCCGAAGAGCGCCGCTCGCAGCCACTGCTCGGAATGAGGCGCCGGCTCGCCGGTCTGCGGATCGATCACCGCGACGAGGCGCTGCATGAAGTTATTGCTGAACTCGAGCCTGCCGTCGTTGCCGCCTGTGCCGAGCAGCGGCGGATACCTTGGACCGTCCTGGCTCAATACGAACGCGGCGTCAAGCCACTGGAGCGCTTCCTCGGGGAGTGTGCCGCGGCACAGCTCCAGGAACTGCGCTTTGTCATTCTCACCGGCCGCCGCGAGCACATCCCTCGCGGCCTGAATAACACTCCGATAGCTGGTAAAGCGATCCGCTTCACTCGCCGAGATCGCGCTCATCGCCTCGCGATTGTCCTTGGGATAGAAGCCGGAGCCGCCATTCCACGGCGCGACGATCGGGCTGGGCCGGTAGTCGTGTTGAAAGAAGGCGACGAGTTGCTCTTGCGCCACCTCGGAACGAAGACAGAAAGCCTCGTTGCTCCACGAGCCGACCGCGTTTGGGTCCGCCTGCTCGGCAACGAGCCGCAACACCGCAAGCGCTTTCAAATAGCTCGCCAGCGGCACGGGCGCGCAGCCGGAAAGCTGGAGTCCTCGATCAGGCAAGACATTGCCCGCGTGGTAGGCGGGTGGCATCTCTGCGACGTACCCGGTCGCCATGGCGCCGGGCGGCGCCGATTTTTTAGCCAGTTCCGCCATCTCTTCCTGCGCCTGGAGAATCTCATCGAGAGTGAGCTGCGCCCAGCGGCGAAGCTGTTCGCGACGACTTCCTTCCCAAGTCGTAAGGCTCCAATCAATGCCGTCGGTGTCCTCGTTCATCGGTCGATTTCGTTCGGGTAGAGCAGGCGCAGGTTATCCAAATCGATACGATCCTGGTCGCGGTTTACGGCGCGTTTCAACCGCACGAGCGTCCGTAAAGATACGACAGGCACCTGTCCGATTTCTCCGAGTTGCTTCCACGTCGCGGCCTTGCGTTCAGCGTCAAAGTCGAAAGGCACCTGGACAAAGACATCCACTGGAGTCTCACGGTGAATGTCGCTCCAGAACTGAAGCACTTTCATGTCCTTCTCTCGGATCCAGCGCTCGCGATTGCCGGCATCGGCGAATTGCGCGGCGGTGATCGGCACGTTTGGACGATAGCCGAGACTGTCGAGCGCAGCGAAGGTCTCGGCGATGTTCGTCGGGGCAAGCTCGACTACAAAATCGATGTCCTTGGTGAAGCGCAGAAAACCATACGCATTCACTGCCATACCGCCGGCCACGAGGTAGCGAACACGGCGCTGGTCAAGAGTCTGGAAAATGGCTCTGACCGAAGACGCTTTCATGGTTTTGCCATCTCCTCCTTACCGGCGCTCGCGCGCGCATCGGCGGCGCGCAGGACTGTTTCGAGAAGCGCGAGGCGGAACGGGCCGAGGTTCGGAGCGTCGCGCAGAGCGATCATCCTCGCGAGCCATGATGGGCCACGATTATCGTCTTGGCCGAGCTGCATGTAGCCGAGATCAAGTTCGAAGCGGTCGAGCTTTTGCCCATTCAACTGCGCGGTCTTGAACTCGCCGCCAGGCAGCGGATCGCCGTCCCAGATTCCGCGGGCAAACAGCCGGCCCGGCTCCGGCGGCGGGTCTTCGTTCGGCAGCGAACGAATGGACAAGCGGACCTTGCCATGATGCGCGGCAATAATGAACGCGATCAGGTCGAAATGCGCGTGCTGTTTCGGACCGCGCTGCAGCCATGCCAGCGCCGAAGCCAGTTCGTGACGGAAGGCTTTGCGTAAAGGGCGGCCGCGGTTCGCATCTGATTTTGCCTGGAGTTCTTTGGTCTTCCCGGGCGGCGCGCCGCGGGTGAGCATTTCCTGGAATATTTCGTGGGTTTTGCCCACATCGTGCCACACAGCCGCTGCGTGGAGCGCTTCGCGACATTGATCTTCAAAGCCGACTGCGGCCCTCAGCGCCTCCATCTGCTCGACCACCGCGCGTGTGTGATCGCGCAAGGTTTCCCAGCCTCGCTGGAAAGTGCGCGGATCATCGCTGTAGCCATTTAGCCGGCGACCGCGCACGGAGAGCGGCTGCGGCTTATCCTCAGGCTCGCCGGTCCAGCCGAGCGTCTCGCTGTAGCCGCCGCTCGCCGCGCTCAAGAGCACGACTTCACCGGGGCGCGCGCGTTGCACCCGCTCCCAACGTTCATTCAAAGGGTTCCACCGCCACGCGCGCGTGGAGTCCCTTTTCAAAAAGCCAGCGAAGCTCGGCAGCGGCACGCGGCAAATCTCATCCGAGTGCGGGCCGTGCGTCTCAGCGGGCTCCAGCTCGGCGACCTCGCGCCAGAAGACCTGGATGTCAGTGTCGTCACCGTCGCGGATGTAGCGCGAAACGTCGAGATCGTGGCCGGCGATGTCAGGTGTCGTGTCGAAGAGGTCGAGCAGATCGCACCGGCGAATGACAGGGCGAATGACGCGCGGCGGCTGATGCGTGACGGCGCGCAGCGTAGCGGAGCTAGCGTCGGCCAACGGCGTGATCAGCCGCCGGGCTTCGGCGAATTCGTCGAAATCGTAAGGCAAAGCGAGCTCGTCGCGCACGTCCCTTGGCTGCACGTCGACCCAGAAAACATCCGTGCCATCCGCGCACTCGCCGTAGCGATTGCAACGCCCGAACCGCTGGACCAGCGAAGGCCATGGCGCCAGCTCGGTGATCAGCACGCGGGCCGAGACATCGACGCCGGCTTCGATAGCTTGCGTAGCCACGACGATGCGCTTCCCGCTGCCGAAGAAGAGTTGTTCGTGCCTTTTCCGATCGCCACGCCGGAAGCGCGAGTGGATCAAGGCGATCTGCTCCGCAGGGATTTTCAGCTTCAGCAATTGTCGATACGTCTCCTGCGCGCGGCGAACGCGGTTGAGGATCACGAGCGTCAGCGCGTCCGGCGAGGTCCTTTCCACAACGGACCGCACCAGCTCGCGCGCGTAGTTTTTCTTCGTCGCCGGATTCAGGAACACCGCCGCCTGCGTGAGCCGCTTAGTCGCATTCAAGCGGCTGGCCAAGCTCGCGGACTCGTCTGTCGACAGCGAAATCTCGTCGGTCTCACGTCCAAGCGCGCGCTGATCGACTGTCTGAATACGCGCTTCATCAAGCGTCGCACTCATCCACCACGTCGGCGCGGCGCCCCACGCGCCGAGCCTGTCGCGAAATGCATCGAGCTGCGCGCTCGTCTCCACTCCCACGCCCATGAGCTGGACCTCATCAAGCACCCAAAGACAGTCGTTATTCAGCAGCCCGAAGTGCATCGGCCAGCGGTAGCGGCTCATGCCGTAGCCGCGGTTGAGCGCGCGCGAGAGCAGCATGTCCTGGGTGCCGATGAGGATAGCATCGTGCTCGGGATACAAATCCCACGCGTTCTCTTCACGCTCTTCGCCGCCCATGAGGATATGGACACCGATCTTTTCGCTGAGCCCAAGACTCCTCAGCCAGTTACACACGTGGTCCCGTGTCTGCTCGACGAGCGTGCGCATCGGCAGGCAATAAACGAGGCGGCGAGGCCAGTGTTGGTTGATACTTGATCGCTGATTGTTGATGGAATTTACGATTACCCGATTCCAGAGCCATGCGAGGAAGACAGCTGCGGTCTTTCCGAGACCTGTCGGAATATTGATCAACCGCGAGCGGCAGCCATCCGGGTGCGGGCGACTCAGCCATTGGCGAGTCGCCTCATCAGGGTTCTCCAAATTACCGTTGGCAGCTTTCGGGGGTTCGCCACACGCGAGGCGACACTGGTAGACGTATGGTCGGTGTGTGGTCGCCGTCTCGAAAATGTCGTCGAAGTTCATTTTCCTCTTTTATCACTCTCTCCCCGGTTTTCTCGCCGACCAGGTTCTTGAGGTGCAATCAGGCTCATGGATGTCATTCAGCGTCTGTGTGGAATCCAATCCGCCGCTTTGGCGGATTGGGAGGCGGTGGGAGCAACAAGGGTCGGATTTTTTCGTAGATAGCGCGCAGTGCGCCATCGTGCGCGATCATCGTCTTCTCGACCTTCGCGAGACGCTTCTCGAGGGTGGCATTTGCGAGGAGTTCGTTGCGCAGGCGCACGAACGCGCGCACCACGTAAATACTCATCGCGACCGCACGAGAGCTGTTGAGGATGGTCGCGGCCATGATTGCGCCGTGCTCGGTAAAGACTCTGGGCAATTTGCGCCGCCCGCGGCGTCCCTTTGATGTTCCAATTTGGAATATCAAAGAGTCAAACTCCTCCTTTGTCAGGACAAAGGTAAAGTCCTGTGGAACTCTTCCTAAATCGCGTTTGACAGCCTTGTTAAAATTGCTGGTGTTAACACCATAGATCTCTGCCAAATCGCTGTCCAACACCACGCTCTGAGGACGCACCTCAAAAATGCGGAGCTGTTCAATGCCCGAAATGTTTTTGTACGTCAGATCCTGCTGCCCTTCCGTCGCTTTCATCGTGCCATGCACGCGGGCAAGTTCATTAGTCACCCCGCAACTTTATCAATGCTGGACGGACGCCGACTGTCAAACACTCGAGATTATTTTTCCTCCCCCGCGCTAGCAGCGTCCGATTCAGGGAGTATAAGCCGACCGCATACACATAATTGCGTTGATGGTTGAGAGTTGAATGTTGAGAGCCGGCACTGGAGATTATTCCTTGTTGCCCGCCTCCGTTCTGCGTCACGAAGAGCAAAGGCCCACGACCTACAGATACTAAAAGGGAAAGCGGCTTCGTGCATCCCGGGCATGTGGAGGCTGACACCAGAGGTTACGCGTTGATGCGCGGTTGATCGTCGAAGTGGACTGCGGAGGTCAATCGGATTGTGATGACTGAGTTTCAGAGAGTGATGATCGGTTCGGGAATGGTCTTGAGTTGAGAGTTGAGCCCACGCACAGTGCAGAACGGCCGAGTGGTCGGCGGGATTCGAATCTCTTTTGACCATGAGAGACACAGCGAGAATTGAATCCATTTTGGTCGGGGTTTTCGACGACGCCCAAGACCTGGAGCGAGCGGCCGAGCGTTTGGCGGCAGAAGGATTTGAGTACATAATTTTTGATGAAGCGTTGGCGACAGAAGAGCCGTGCAATGTCGATCCTATCCCCGTCGGCCCTGTGCTTGCTGTAGGTCCCGTTCCCGCACAGGACCACAACACACAGTCTGACTTATCCGCGATTGGCCGAACCGTTCGGGCCCGACTCGCCGATTATAACTTGCCCGACGATGTGATCGAGACTTATGCGACGGCGCTCTATCGGAAGGGCAAGCTTGCCCTCGTCCGCACCGAGCCCGAGCTCGCGGATCAAGTCATCGAAATCTTGCGAGATTGTCGCGCCTCACGAGTCGACCGGCATGATTGACGGTCGCAAACGAAAGGACCTGATAAGTTGGCCACAAACCGCCCCCTTGACGTTGCTCAGAAATTGAGGCCGTAGTTTCTCATTGATCCTGGGGAAGGCATCCGCGCGCCGTCCGAATTTGAGATCGACACTTCCAAAATCATTTTCGCATGCAGAGAGAAGTCGAAATTGTTAATAAGCTTGGTTTGCACGCGCGGCCGGCGGCGGAGTTTGTTCAATGCGCGATAAAGTTCCGCAGCAAGATCACAATCTGCAAGGACGAGGAACGTTACTCCGCAGCGAGTATATTGGAAGTGCTCAGTGCAAATTTGGATTGCGGCGCGCGTGTCATTATCGAGGCTGCGGGACCCGATGAGCAGCAGGCGCTCGACCAAATTGAAGCTCTGCTGCTGCGCTTTCGTGACGAAGAGGGCGGAGCGAATGAAACAACTACTTAGACCCACGCTTAGCGCCAGCCATTACCAGGTCCACCAGAGGAACTGCTGCAATAAGCCGATAGCACGTCGCCAATTTCTTGACCAAGGAGCAAGACAAGCAAAGTGCGACTGGTTAAACCTGCCTGGACTTAATCAATTTTTGCGGCGGGCCGGCAAGGCGATTTTCGATCGCGGAAACTCACGGCGTTTTCCCTTCAAGTTGCTCCAGTTTTTTCTCGAGAAAGCATCGCTCTGAAGTCACGCCGGTGAGGCGCAGAGCTTTTCGAAGATGCTTGGCGGCGTTGTCGAATCGATTTCTCTGCGCCTCAAATTCGCCGAGCACCGCATGAAAGAGAGGGTAGGAATCCAGCTGCTGGCGGTTAAGAATCGCTTCGAGAGCTTCTATTCCTTTGGCCGGTCCGTGAACTTTCGCTACCGCGACCGCGCGATTTAATGCGATCACAGGAGAATCGTTGAGCTCTGCGAGGGAATCGTAAAGAGAGAGAATCTGCCGCCAGTCGGTCGAGGCGTAGTCCGGTGCCATGCAGTGGCACGCAGCGATTCCCGCTTGAAGGTGGTATTCGCTTAACTTGTCTCCTCGAGCAGACAACTTCAGATGCAACATCCCGCGCTGGATCATTGAACCGCTCCATTGTGAACGATCCTGCTCCTCCAGGCGCAGGATGTTCCCTTGATCGTCGACTCGGGCGGAGAGCCTGGCGCCGTTCAGCAACATGAGTGCTAGCAGAGCGTGAGTGCGAGGTTGGTCGCCGGCGGGGTGAGCAGCCAGCAAGGTTGCCAGTCTGGCGGCGTCCATGCACAGCTCTTTCCTCACGAGGTTCTCACCGGAGGACGCTTTGTAGCCCTCATTGAAGAGCAGATAGAGAATCTGCAGCACGCCATCCAATCGCGCCGGGAGATCCGCTCCCGCAGGAATTTCGAAGGCAACATTTTGCTCCTGTAAGCGTTGTCGGGCGCGCGTGAGCCTTTTCAGAATCGCGGCTTCCGTCGTGAGAAAAGCTCTCGCGATTTCGCTTGGCCCAAATCCGCAGAGAACCTTGAGTGCCAAAGCGCTTTGCGCTTCTTGGGAGAGAAGCGGATGGCAACAAGCAAACATCAACCGCAGGCGGTCGTCCTTGATTTCCTCATCGAGAATCGGCGATCCAGTATCCCCGGGAGCGGTGAGGCGTTGCTCGAGGAATGTGATGATATCAGATTGCTTATCAAAAAAGAGCTTTTCGCGTCGCAGCAAATCGACGGCGAGATGCTTTGCCGTTTGCATGAGCCAGGCCGAGGGATTTTTCGGAACGCCGTGGTATGGCCACGTCCGCAGTGCTCTAACCAATGCCTCCTGCACGACGTCTTCGGCCATCTGAAGCCGGTCGATCCCAAAGATGCCTGTGAGGATAGAGACCAGCTTTCCCGCCTCCCGTCGAAAGAGATGGTCGGCGAGGCGGGAAATCCCCTCCACGTCCGGAGTTCCGCTACTTCGCTGCTCTGGCGGGGGTGCCTCAAGCGATCGCATCGGCCATTTGTTTTTGGATTTGCACGAAGGTCGGGCACTCGGGGGCCACCGGTCGAACTTCAACCGTGGCACCGTATTCCAAGAGCGGCCACTCCCTCGCGATCTCCACGGCATCCTGCAGGCTATCTGCAGTGAACAATAAATATCCACCGACGGCTTCTTTGGATTCCGCAAACGGACCATCGGCCACCGTTCGACCTCGCTTGCCCGAAACCATCTTTCCCTCTTCGAACAATGGCTGGGCCGCTTTCAGCTTGCCGTTGCCGCGCAGTCGCTCGAAGAATGCCATGGTTTCGCTCATGATTCTCTGCATCTCTTCCGGGCAGAGATCCTTGTCCCAGTTGTTGCCCCGAAAAAGGAGCAGGTATTCGGATAGGTTTGTTGCGGGATTCATATAGACTATGGAGTGGAGATGTCCTTATGATACGACGGACGAGAAGCGACGTTCAGGACACCTCTTCCGCGTCCGCTGCTTTTTCGTCTGCAGTGTTCCTGGCTTCTGGAGTCAACCCTCGTCCGCAGTCGGCGTTCACGCAAGAAAAGCTCATCCCGCGATAACGCTGCGAGTTAGACTGAAGCGTCTCGGCTCGAAAGGAATACCAGCCCGCACATTCGTGGCGATTCTGCCGCCGGCAATACCGTCAGAAAGTCGGAGCTCTGAAAATCTACCTACACCGCGGACGCGCAAGAGCTCAAGACGCCAAATGATGGATTAAATAGATAGCCCGCAGTTGGAACGTCTCCACACCACAACTCGACTCCAATGGTCACGCACGTGCAAAGACCAGCGCCAGTAGGACGCAAGAATTCTGTCCCGTTGATGAGATTGCTCGTCAGACCGGAAGGAGGACTCGCCATCAGCTTGCGTGGTATCTTTCGGCGCGTTAACCACACATCTTCGATGCTGCCTGCTGCATTTCTTCTGGGCTGACCTCGCGAATGTGCGTGGCGACGGACCATTGATGCCCGAAGGGATCTTCCACTTTTCCATAACGATCGCCCCAGAACATCTCTTCGAGGGGCATCGTGATTTTGGCTCCCGCACCGACAGCCTGCGCGACCACCGCATCGGCGTCCGCGACATAGAGATGGATCGTCACCGGCGAACCTTTCAAGGATTTCGGACCGAGTGCACCCCAGTCCGGATATTCATCGACGAGCATGACCACCGAATCGCCGATTTGTATTGCTGCATGCATCAGTTTGCCGCCCGGGCCCGACATCTTTTCAAGTTCTATGGCATTGAATGCCTTCTTGTAAAACTCGATGGCATCCGCCGCACCGGCGCATACCAAGTGAGGAGTCACGGTGTGCATCCCCTCTGGGATCGGCTTTACCGATGATGTCGCGACCCGGTCATTTCTTGCGTACGGGTTTGTTGTCGTGCTTGTTTCTGTGTCCATAACTTTGTTCAATTCGTTGGCGGCTGAGATTGTTTCAATGGTGATTTAATAGAGCGACGAACCGCCGTCGGCGATTCGGACACCAATCTGAAGATTTCCCTTTGAGCCGGGCTCTTGTGGAGAAAGTATCTACCAGGCTTTTTCGATCGGGCCGGAATTAGGCGTTTCATCGCAGCAGGGCACGGGACGGTCCGCGGTGCAGCAAGTGTCGTTGTGAGACTCAAGTCACGAAGCGCAGTCATCGAGGGCGGGCGACGGAGTCAAAGAGTGCTGGCCGATGCATCGGGGTGCTTTCCAAGTTAGCTGATCAAGAATTTTTTCGATGGCACTTTCTGCATCCGCGATGGATCTTTTGAATCGGTCGTCTTTGAATTCATCGTAGCCTACTCGCACAAAGGTCAGATCCGTCAACCCGATGAATCCAAACACCGTTTGGAGATGCGGTTCGAGGAAGTTGAGGTGAGCAAGCGCTCCGCCCGGATGAACCGAGCCGTCGCCGGCGGAGATGATTACCACGACCGGCTTGGGCTCCAGTAAGGGAAGATACGGCTCTGTGGCAACCGGATTAAAGGCGAAGGTCCTTCCGACGCGCACGATCTGGTCGACGTACGCTTTGAGCTGTCCCGGCATTCCAAAATTATACATGGGCGCGCCGAGGACGATGACTTCTGCTTTGAAGAGCTCGTCAATGAAGAGCTCACTCAACGCAAGAGATTGTTGCATCTCAGCCGTTCTTTCCATCGGTGCCGCAAATGCAGCGCGGATCCACTTTTCGTCCACCGCGGGCGGGGGATCGACGCCGATTCGCGCGTCAGGACCTCCGCACCCCAAAGGCGAGAGGACCACCCAGCGGCGAAGCGAGCGGTAAGATAACGGGTAATCGAACGCGTGACGCGTCCGCTGGCATTGATAACGAGTAGCGAATTCATGCGAGCGCACTATGCGCTCAATTCTCGCCTTCGCTTCGTCTCAAGTTTGTGAGAGGCTCACAAGGATGTGACTACACGCTCCCGGGCACCCGCTGCCCGGCATGGCGCTCCAGATACTCCGCCCCCCATCTTTCCAGTTGGCCCATTACTGCCGAGAGCCCGCGACCGTGGTCGGTAAGCGCGTACTCTACCCGCGCCGGGACCTCTGCATATATGGTCCGGGCCACCACGCCATCCGCTTCGAGTTGACGAAGCTGGACAGTGAGAGCCTGCGCCGTGACGTCCGGCAAAGCTGTCTGGAGATCTGAAAACCGCTTCGTGCCTCCGTTTAGCTCCCACAAGATGGAGGGCTTCCACCTCCCGCGAATGACATCAAGCGCAGCCCAAACAGGGCAGTTGTCCCTTAAGTGGTCGAGCTTCTGCTCATACTCAGAGAGCGACTTCATCCGCAGACCATCGTTCTCGGCCGGCGTTTCGCAACGGGAAAGCGGTGGCGCGTGTGGGCTGGCGAGGAGTCGCATTTTTGACATCGGCTCCCGTCTAGCTGGTCGCCAGCAGCGCGGTGCGTCTTCGAATCCATGCAAGATGCCTCGCATCACTTATTGCGTCCCTTCGGTGCCTTCAGGCCTTCGCCTCATGCCTGTGGCTCTTCTGCGCTCGGCTCCATATAGATCAATTCCCAAATGTGGCCGTCTGGATCTTGGAACCCGTGACCGTACATAAAGCCATGGTCTTGGGGTTCGTTATACGTGCGGCCACCAGCAGCGACCGCTTTGCGAACAAGCTCGTCGACCTCTGCTCGACTCTCGCATGACAAGCACACCAGAACTTCCGTGCTGCTTTGCGAATCACAGATTTGCTTCGGAGTAAAGGTGCTGAACTTTTCCTGGGTGAGCAACATTACATAGATGTCATCACTCACGACCATGCAAGCAGCCGTTTCGTCGGTAAATTGCGCATTAAAGCTGAAGCCGAGGTTCTCAAAAAAGTCCCTCGACTTGCCGAGCTCTTTTACGGGTAAGTTGACAAAAATTTTTCTAGCCATGTTGATTGTGCAGTGCCTCGGGGTTGGAGGTTCATTTATGTGGTCTAACTCAAGAGGATCAGGCGTTACATGCAGTGAATTCCTTCGTTCCATATGGCTGAATTGCTCCGCCTATAACGAATGACGAGCGAAAGGTGCGGCTTCGGACATATCGATCCGAATTATCTTAAGTGAAAACATCGGTTGCGTCGAACCACACCGACCGTCTCCTCTTACGACTGCTTTTTTTCGTTTTGTAGATCATTGCTGCAGGCGGTGATGGGCGAACGCGTGCGCCATGTCTTCTTGCAAGAGGACGGGATGAGCGGAGAACATGCAGAACCCTGCAGCACATACAGCCTCAACGCGCATCCCCAGAACTTGGGCGAAACGATTCTAGAGCATGAAAACTCTAACTCCCTTCTTTGCTCTCTGGATTTTTGTCGCTACACTCGATGCGCAAGAAACTCCTCCCGGCGCGGAGCGGACTACGAAGACCAAAATTCTTGAGGCAGGTGCCGAGCTCCTGCAACGCGAAGCCCCCTTGCGCTCTATCCACGCGCACGTATGCGGCTTCCATTTCTACAATGGCGAAATCAAGCGGCAAGTAATCGCTCATCACTATTGTTCCCATTTGGGCGAAGAGGTGCTTCAGTGCGTCATCTACGACTCCGACAAGCCGGATGCTCGTCTCATCGGAATCGAGTACATCATCAGCGCGAAGCTCTTCGAAACCCTTCCGCCCGAGGAGAAAGAGCTCTGGCACAGCCATGTTCACGAGGTAAAGTCCGGTCAGTTGATTGCCCCCCGCTTGCCGGATGTCGCCGAGAAGGAACTGATGGAAAAACTGGTGGGCACCTACGGAAAGACATGGCACACGTGGCAGGTGGACCGCGGTGACAAGCTCCCGCTGGGAATTCCACAACTCATGATGGGGTTCACTGCGGACGGACAGGCAAATCCCGAACTGGTCGCCGAGCGCGACAAGGCTTATGGCATCAACAGGTCCTGAGAAAAGGGCGAATCGAACCGATATCCCCTCACCTGCTATTCTCCCCGGGGCCGACGCTTGGCAGCAGGGGAAAGCAGTTCAATTAGACATAAGACCCCTAGAGAACGCGGCTGCTTCCGGCGATCATTAGCGAATAAGACGTCACCCGCAGCAAACGTGTCGGCTAACGCGGCATTGTGTGTAAGCCCGCCACAAAGCTGCTCACGTATCGTCGCATTCTTGAAGATGGTCGCTTTTCTACAATACGAATTTATCTACCTGCTATATGTAACAATGATTCTAGGATCCACTTTACCAGTTACTTGTATTAATAACTATATGTTGAAAATGGCGGGTATACCTCGCCCGCTTTCGGGCAGGTTTCATGAGCGATCAGCTCGGCACTCGAATAATTGAACAGCCTAAATGTGAGCGTCCGTGGGGGTGAATCTCTTCGCCTATCGGTGGCGCCATTCATTCCGGCAACGGATCTGCGACTAGTCGGGCGCTTGGAAGCGCGTTCCCTCTGTGCAGCGAGCGAAGCATCGAACGTGGTCGGTGCAAGCCGTGAGTCCGGTCCGGGCGGAAGCACCTCTCTGGCTGCATCGAGCCCGAACAAGCCGCTTCGCCAGCTCGGAATGCGCAGGATTACAGGTGGGAGGCTTAAGCGTGCGTCGGTCGCTTCTGTCCATAGGTTGGCAGATTATCGGCTAAACGAATCCAGGGTAGCCGGTCCTCGACCCAAATATGATCGCTCGGCGTCACCATTGCCGGATCATCGAAACTACACACGGTCACGTCCACCTCGTCCGCGTCCGATCCGGTCATGAATGTCAAGGGGGTTCCGCAATCTGCACAGAACGCGCGTAAGCGATCGGCCCACTTCAGCTCGCGAGGTTCACCAGCAACAAATCGAAAGCCGCTTCTCAGGAAGGATGCCCATGTCACGAGGGGCGCTCCGCTGCTTCGACGACAATCCAGACAGTGGCAATGACTGATATTGTAAGGCTCTCCGCTAGCCTCATACCGAACCGACCCGCACAAACAACCGCCGCGAATAGTCGTCGGGTTCATCGCGTTCACGTGTACCGCCGATTTCCAGCGGAGGCAACCTCGACGATTGATCGCGGTCTGCTCGCAGCTTTTCTGCTGCTGAAAACAAATGCCCGCTCAACCGAGCTCAATCTTTTTCGTGCAAACGAATCCTCTTACGAGCGACTGTGTGTCCGCCCGACAGGTTTTCGACCGCAGGATCAACCCGAGTGGTCCCCGGGCTCCTGATTCAGTTTGTCTCGCGGAAGATCCGTATCTGCAGCACTGCTCAGCCTCGATGCTTTGACCGCACCATCTCCTCGGTGACCTTGGCGGCCGCCTTGAGGACCTCCTTTCTGATGATCGGCTGCATCCTCGAGACAAAACGTTCCTGCTTCCTTGAAATCGATTGTCCTGTGGGAGTGCTAAGAAACTTTTGGGTCGCCTGGAGCTGACTGGCGGACAAGAATGAACCTTGCTTCCTCAAAATGGATCTTCCGATTGAGCTTCGATAAGCTTCGGTCAAGGCCTTGATCTCGGCGACAGTATAAGTCTCGATAAGGATCTGCCGCATAGCCTCGATGACCGCCTTCCAATTCACATCTTGCAGAAGTTTCTTTACTAACGGGCGCTGTTGTTCCGGAAAATTGACCTCGATATTTCTCTCAAAGGCTTTCCACATGTCTTCAATCGGGAAGGTCTCAAGATAATGTTTCACAAGTTTGGCTCGGTTCTCAGGCGTGTCTTCCAGAGCCAAGAGGCTGGTTGTCAGCCCCGTCAACATCGCCACAATTCGCAGGATTTTCATTATGAGTTAGCTTTTAAGGGTTACAGGGTCATTCTCACGGAAACTCGGACCTGATTATGGCAAGGGCACTTTCGCCGGCTTGGCGTCAGAGTCTTCGCCTGCGGAGGACAA
Source organism: uncultured Verrucomicrobiae bacterium (assembly GCA_963744345.1). Taxonomy (GTDB): domain Bacteria; phylum Verrucomicrobiota; class Verrucomicrobiia; order Chthoniobacterales; family Terrimicrobiaceae; genus DASTFP01. The sequence goes on along the minus strand of CAVUTD010000015.1, from coordinate 78,927 downwards.
CGTCAGCACGCTCTGCTTTTCCCTGATCGAGGCGAGCTTTCCTGAACTTAGTATTAGCAGGCGTTGCGCGTCGGTATCGGCGGGATCTCTGGCGACCAACCTCCTGAAAATTTCCAATCCTTGAGTGAATGCATCCACTGCGCCCTCGAAGTCTGCCTGTGCGTCGCGTGCTTCGCCCAAGCTTTCCCATGCTTCGGCGAGCTGTCGCTGCCAATCTGAATCGTTCTCGTCGTGGCTCGCCAAACGTTGCGCAGCTTGCACGCCTTGGAGGAACGCTTCTGAAGCGCCACGGAGATCCCCCTCAGACCTGCGCCTCTCTCCGAGAATCTTCCAGGCAATTCTTTCGGAAACATCCTGGACTCTGCTGGCGATCCATTCTGAATCCTCCGAATGTAAATGTGTCGCCTGGCGGGTAAGTTGTGAGGCTTGGGCAACGGCTTCAGCAGCATCTCTTAAATTACCCTGCGTCTGGTAGATATCGGCGAGACTTCGCCAGTTGTTGGCCAACTGCCGCTTCCATTCTGGGTTGCTCGATTGTTGCGAGGAGAGATCTTCGTAGATTTTGACGCTTTTCGCGAATGCCTGAACAGCGGCCGAGAGATTTCCTCTCGCCTGATAGAGCTCTCCAACTCTCTGGCTCGCGGCGCCCAGATCGCGAAGCCAATTGGCATTATCGGGATCCTTGTCCACCATTTGAGCCGCGATTTTCAGGCTGCTTTGAAAAGCATCGAAGGCAGCGTCGACATCGCCTCTTCGCTGGCGCACTTCCGCAAGAGCCTCCCAGCTGAGGGCCAGATCGCGCTGCCACTTAGCATCGGTAGAATCCCTCTCCGCCATTTGCTTCGCGATTTGCAAACTTCGCTCAAAAGCATCGGCAGCGGTGTCGAGGCTTCCTTGCTTCTCACGAATGTTGCCCACGCTTCTCCAGATGCGCGCCAGCTCTCGCTGCCATATCGCATTGTTGGCATTTCGAGCGGCCAACTCTTCAAATATTTTCAATCCTCTCGCATAGGCGTCGGCCGCTCCAACGACATTTCCCTGAGCCTGACGTAGGTTCGCAATTTCTTCATAACAGGCGGCCAGGTCGCGCTGCCACTCTGCATTGCCAGGATCTCGTGACACTAAGTGCAGAGAAATGTCGAGAGCTCGTTTAAACGCCTCCTCTGCGCCTGCGAAATTGCTTTGCTGCTGACGCACCTTGCCTAGCTTTTGGCAAATGCCAGCCAGCTGACGCTGCAATTCAGCGTTGGTCGGATCACGGTCCGTCAGTCGTTGGTAGATCTCCAAAGCTCTGATAAACGCTTCGATCGCTTCCGGCCTTTCACTTTGCCGTGCGCGCATGTTCCCGATGTTTAGCCAGCTTTCTGCCAAGTCGGTCTGTTTCGCTAGATCAGCGGGATTCTCATCTGCGCGTTTCTGGCAGCTCTTATGGTAAACGGTGTAGGCGTTAACCGCGGCTAATTGATACGAAGCCGCCCAGAGCTTAAGTGGACCTTTTAGCTCTCCTTGTTCCAAGAGTATCTCGTGGATCTTCTCCGAGCTGAGACCCAGCCGACGTTGGCGATCAGCATCGGTGGGATCTTGGTCGAACAACTTCTGAGCGATGTCGAAATTCTTGCCGTATGCTTCACTCGCGCCCTTATGATCTCCGCGTGCCTGCCGCACCTCGCCGAGCTTCTCCCAGCCCTCCGACAATCGGCTTTGCAGTTCAACATCGCTGTCGTCCTCCTCGACCAACCGTCCAAAGGCTTTTACATAAAGCTCGTACGCTTCAGCCGCACCTTTAAAGTCTCCTCGCGCTTTGCACACGTCTCCGATGCGCGAAAACATCATTCCTTGATGAAGTTCCATGACGGGATCAATCGTGCCACTGGAGGCTCTTGCATAATACCGCTGCACGAGCTGAGTGATTCTCTCGAGAAGCTCAAGTCGGCCGACTTTCTGAAGCTCATCGATCAAATCACCCAACATGGAGTCGATGAGCTCTTCAGCTTGCCCGCGCGCGGCTGTCGCACGCTCTGATTGGGTCTGCGCGGCCTTTCGCGCCTGCAATGCGAACAACGCTCCCACCAGTGCTACCAACGCCAGAGCGGCAAACCCGGCGACGGCAACTCTCAGCCGCCGCATACGCTGGCGCACTCCGCTTTCGGCGCTCCTCTTTGATCGCTCAATGAAGTCGACTTGCTGCGGAGTTAGATCTTCGCGGTAATCTTCGAGCAGAGTACAGGCGTCCGCGAGACGACGCCCATCCAACAAATAGCCAGCGGCCTCTTTTTCCTCCTGCCATTTCGCCAAATCCCCCTCGATGCGAGCTCGACGCTTAAGGAAATCACGCTCCCTGGCCACCCAGCGCTTGAGTCTTGGCCAGCTTGTGAGAAGCGCTTCATGCGCGACGCTGAAGGTTCCACGCGGCTCATGACCTCCTCCTGCATCCTGGGCCAAGGAGTCGTGATCCGCGACGAAAAGTCGCGCCGCCACAAAGGCTTCGACCAGGGCAGCTGCGCCGGGAATGGCGGAGATCGCGCTGTGGCGATTCCAGCGGCGTGTCAGAACCGCTTCACCATGTTCACCGACGTTCAACGTTACCACGCCGCGCATAACATGTGTAAAGGCGCCCTGCTCCGGCGCTCGCAGAGCCTTGAAGGCCGCTTCGGCTTGCCTTCCTATTGCCCCGCGGAGCTTCCGGATACGCGCATAAGTTGAAACGGTGAGTAACGCGCCCCCATCTGGGCAGGGCTGACGCCGTTCGAAGAGTTCTCGCAGCGCGAATTCCAGCAAGGGAAGAGCCAACGGATCGTCCATTGCTTCATCGCGCAGCAACTGGTCAAGGGAAGTACGAGTTTTAACGCGTTCCTCGAACCGTAGGCCAGCCGACAATGCCGGCAACCTGATCATCTGCCCTAATTCTTCGCGGTTCGGAGGCAACAATCGATATTCGCCTCCGCCTTCCAGCAGTCGAACCAGCATTGGAATCTCGGACAACCGGGACAGAAAATCGGCGCGCAGCGTCGCGATCGCCCACACGAAGCCGCTCCGGGCCAAAGCATCGAGCACAGCGACAAATTCGGCACGTTCCTGCGCTGTCACCTCTGTGATGGTGAAAATCTCCTCCAGTTGATCGATCAAGAGAAGCAGCAGGACGCGAGGTTGAAGGATCTGGTCGTTCAAAGACCTCAGCTCGGAGGCTTGGACATAGTCGCCCGCCTCTTCGCATTGCTTGATCTTGGTTTCCAGCTTGCCCTGTTCGCGTACTCGCGCCTCTGTCGCCGCCATCGCAAGCGCCGCCTCAACCTTGCTCGCAGCGAGCGCAGGATTCTTTCTCCACGATTCCGCTAGCGCGTCGGCGAACTTGTCGCGCCCTGCTGACCTATCCGCCAATTCCGGCAGCGCCTGCGGCGCGAGCAATGCTTGGACCAAGACAGAAAGGACATGCTGGCGCCGGGACTTCAAAGGAGTGCTCGCCTTCGCGCTTCCTGCTCCAATCGGCGGATTGGAAGCCTCCTGCAGGGTCGGCACAAGAATCGCCTTTCGCCACAGACTGACTCCCGCAACAACGCCAGGCTCCATGAGTCTAGGCAAAACGCCGGCTCGAACGAGTGAGCTTTTTCCGGAGCCGCTCGCGCCTGTAACGAGCACGAAGGCCTTGCCGGTTGCGGCCTGTCCTTCGAGAGCGCGACGAACGGCCGCTGCTGCTTCGCTTCTTCCAAAGAAAACCGAGGCATGCTCGGAATCGAAGTACTCCAATCCTCGAAACGGCGAGCCACGCTCGCTCATGTTCCACGGCCAATGAAGGGGTCCCGCCTGCTTGAACAAACTCTCTGAACCGCCACTCTCCTGACGCCGGATCAAGGCGCGAAGGTGATTTCGTACTTTGGCTCTGAACTCCCGCGAATCCCTGAACTCGTGAAACGCACCGGTAAAGACACCTTCCTGAGCATCTCGGAAGGTCGTCTCGAAAAACTGGTCTACCCGTTTATAATCTTGGGCGGCTTTAAGGACAGCCTGCTCATACCTCGCGCTGGGTGTTGGCGGTTCGGCGCTTTTTCTGTAAACCAAAATGTCCGGCGAGCCGCGACGCATCTGCCCTTCCAGCGCGTTTCGAAATTCGAAGAGTGTTCCCGTGGGCGACTCGGGGTCCCCCTCCCGCTTGTACCGGCTGTGCAGACGCGAACCGAGGCGCGACCACAACATCAGGATCACTATGTCGCATTCTTCGGGCAGAGGAATTTGATCTTGAAACGCCGCCTCAGCCGTCAACGGCAGCTCCTCCCAAATGATCGGTTCCAAGGTGACCGCCGGAAGAAACTCCGGCGTCAAATCTCTAATCACCTCTTCGCAGGCAATGCGCTCTTCGGTAAGGTCTCCCGGTGAAGAAATGAATAACCGAATTCGGCGAGGCGACGCCAATGAAGCCACCGGCAGCTTGCAAAGGGGAAACCCGCCAGCCAATCGGGCTCGCCCGTTTGAGGATGCGCCCATTGAAGAGCTGAGAAAACCCTCCTTCACCGTTCCTTCAGAACGAGAACAGCCAGAGCTGTTACTCGGCCGTGCCGCTTAGCCGCACGCCATGGTTCGAAAACGATCTCAGCGTTACCCGCTCTCCCCTCGATTTGACTTCGCACCGTTACCCATAGATGACTACGCGCCAATCTTCGCGCCTTTGCAAAGAAAGTCTAAATTTCGCCTGCGCTTCGCCTAAGCTGGAAAACGCTCAAGAGGAGGCGCGAAAATAAACACATTCAGAGTTCGTGACCTCTTGCCGGAGAACTCGGTCGCTAACCGCTAAACCATAAGGATGCGGAAAAGGTCGGAGAAGAAGTTCGCCGCCGAATCGATCCGCGAATATTCCCTGATCGATTTGACCGGTCCAACGAGGGAAAGAGACTTTACGGACTTTCTCATGATACCGGGAAAGCTGCGATCTTCAGAACAGAGTTCCAAGGGGTGATCTTTCGCAGTCACAAATGGTTGAGAGTTGAGAGTTGCGGGTTGAGAATTGGACCATCTTTATGAAACGCAGCGAAATCAATTCTCTGATCCAATCGGCCGCACGGTGCTTTGGGAAGCATGGCTGGACTTTGCCTCCAAACGCGCGTTGGGATGTCACCGACTTCGGCTTAGGTGATTGGCGCCGTTTTGGGCTCGTTCTCGTAAATCTCGCGGATGAGCCCGAATACTGCGAGAAGCTTATGTACGCCCAGAGGACTATGACTACTCCCGCGCATGCTCACAAAAAGAAAAAAGAGGATATCATTTGCCGTTGGGGAAAACTCGCGGTGCAAGTATGGGCAGGCGAGCCCGCGAAAAGCGCGGACCAATCATTGCGTATTCCCATTAATCACGAAGAGCAGAAGGTTTCTTCCGCTGGCATCATAGAGCTGGAGGCTGGATCTCGGGTAACTCTCGCTCCCGGTGTTTATCACGAATTCTACCCGATTTCAGATGAATGCATCATTGGGGAAGTTTCGACGGCCAATGACGACTTGAACGATAACTTCTTCGTCAATCGTGATATCGGGCGCTATCCAAATATTGAGGAAGATGAGAAGCCCATTCTGCGCCTTATCGGCGAGTAAGTCAGCGTGACGTCTCCCGGAATAAATGTTCATCCTTCAGCGCAAGTTTGAGTCCTCAGACTAACTCTCACACGAGTAAGTGAGGACGCTGGCAGCCTTATTGAATTTCAGTATGCATGCGCGTCTTGGAGAGTTTTGGTTCTCAATCTACGGACAATTCTTGGACTTTGCCGATGAATTCGTTTCTATTTTTAGGATCCGCTTCGTACGAGCTAACGCCCAAGCTTGATCATGGCGCTCAAATCCGAGATGCGAGTAGTAGTTCGTAGCTGCCGGGGCCGACAATAAGATGATCTTGCAACGTGGCCCTAAGGCATTTTGAGTGATCTGAATCAACTGTCTTCCGATACCTTGGCGCTGATAGGCAAGATCCACCGCGAGGTCGGAGAGATAACAGCAATAGTGAAAGTCCGTGACGGACCGGGCGATGCCGACGAGCGACTGACTGTTCCAAGTCGTGACGATAAGATTTGAATGTTCGATCATCCCTGCGAGGCAGTCGAGGTCATCAACTGGGCGTCTTTGCCGAGCGTTGAGTGCAGCAAGATATCTCTAAAACTCTCCGCCGATATCGGTTCGTTGGTTGTAAATCGAATCATGTTTATTAATTGGAACTTCGCTATCGCGCTGAACTGAAGAACGATTCGCCCCGAGCGATCGCGCCTCAGCTACAGCAAAGATTCTCCATCAATCTCAAACAAGGAAAAGCCAAGCATTGGAGGGCTGGTGCCGAAGGCTAAATACTCCCATGATTTGCCGCCTTCGCTGAGACGTATGCAGCTATCCGTCCCTTGGGGTGATACGTTGCGCCCGCGTGCGTCCGTCGCATCCTGGGGCCTTGCCTTCGAACGCCAATTTTCTTCGGCACCGTTTACCTGAAACGAGCCCTTGTTTGACTTGCGGATCACTTTTGTCACTCTCGGCGCGCATGAAGACGCACGTTTTTGGCTTGAGACTTCGGGCCCGCGTCCCCGAAGGCCAAAAGAGGTTTGCGATGCGTCGTCCACTCCGCCCTCGCTCCAGGCGGGTCCGTTTGGCCGTGCTTCTCTTCTGCATCACCGTGCTCTTGTGGTTCGCGCGCCTGGGAACCGCGGCTGAGACGTCCCTGCCGCCGGGCAAACCGCCCGTCGAGGTCGCCGCCGGGTTCTTCCTCGCAAATCTGTCCGCAGCTGCGGAACGCAGCGAGACCTTTGAAGCCGACCTCTACCTCAGTTTTCGCTGGCACGATCCGCGCCTCGCCTTTTCCGGCACCGAGTCGAAGCGATTCCTTGAGGATGCCGCCACTGAACAGCTGAAGGAAATGTGGTGGCCGCAGCTCGAGTTCATTAACACCGGAGAACCCGAAGTCGCTAACCGCACGCTTGAACTTTCGCCCGACGGTGCGGTCCAGTACAAGCTCTCGGTGACGGCGACATTTCGGTCGGACCTCGACCTGCGCCGCTTTCCCTTCGATCGTGAGCGCTTGAGGTGCGCATTCAGTCGTTCATCTGGAACCAAGACCAAATGGTTTTCGTCCCCGACTCCGCGCGCGTCGGTTTTAATCCCCGTAGCACAATTGAAGAGCTCACCGTCAAGCGGGTGACCACCGAGATCCGGCAGCGTGAGCTCGGAGGTTGGACTCCCGTAGAGTCGTACTCCGAGTTCGTCGCGCTGATCGAGGTGCAGCGGCGGGCGGCGTTCTATTTGTGGACGGTGTTCACACCGGTGATGCTGATCTTCCTGATCTCGTGCACGATGTTCGCTGTCCCCATTGAAAGCTTCAACGACCGCATCGGGATCAGCCTGACGGCGCTGCTGGCGTGCATCGCGATGCAGTTCACGGTCAGCTTCCACCTGCCGCAGATCTCTTATCTCACCGTGCTCGACTGGATGTTCGTGGTCACCTACTTCTGTATCGCGGCGGGGGTGCTGATCAGCACAGTGCAGTCCACGCTTCTCGCGAACCAGCCTGAATTGGCCACGCGCCTGAACCGGCTCGCCGGCTTGGGCCTCCCAGTCCTGTTCTTTGCCCTGATGGGGCTCTGCATGCTCTTTTAGTCCTCCGCCGCCCGAGACGAACGAGTGCAGCTGTCCTCACCGCACACCAACGGGGGACCCGTCGAGGAGGGCTCCCGCAGTCGTGTGGGCGTCGCGCAGCATCGTTACCTCATGTCGATCAGCAAGAGGCGGAAGTTGAGCTTGTGAAAGATCAAGAAAACACGCGCAATGGCCGACGGGGTTTCGATTCTCAGCGTGCCGCGGGCGCAGAAGCTTCTCCCGCAATTCGTAGGGAATTCAGAATGTCATCCACTGCTTGCTGCTACCGCCATGGCCTTTTTGCTGGGCTTCGCACTAGCCGACTCGCCGCACTCGACTAATAGGGTGTTCATTCGGCCTGCAGCGAGCCATACATCGAAGCTGGTGCGGTTCACCCACTGCGCAAGAAAGAGTCCTTCGTCATTCCTGTGGCTCCTATGATCTAAAAGCAATGTCCGGCGTGCCATGGGAAGCGAACCTCTTGTCGCTGCAGACAATGGCAATTTCCCCCGCCGTAATTTTTTCCAGCATGATGATGATCAAGAACGCCATCGAGGTGGATTACTGACGACGTGGAAAAGAGAACTGTCGGCTTTTAAACAAATCCGCTCATGGCACTACCCTGATGACAAACGGGGCAAGCTCCTGTTGTCCGGCAATCTGCACTTGAGCGAACAGCCGCACGACCCCTGGACGGAGAGCATAGATCTGAAATTCAAGCTCCGGGCCTCCGCGAGCGCCGGGATCCAAAACCGGGGGCCCTTTCGGATGCATGTGCAGCACCGTCTTGTAGTCTTGGCTGAAACCCACGATGTGGGCAAACGCGGCCATGACGGGCTCCAACTCGGTGAATCCGTCACCTCCCGGCGTCGTGATGCGCAGACGTGCTGACGCAGGTCTTCCGACCTTGATTGGGGTGTCCGGCAGCAGCAGTTCATAGTCTCGTCCGTTTACGTTTGTCTTGACGCTGATGGATTGATCCGTCAATGGCTCGGCGTCCCTCCCGCCCGGGATGTCAGTCACCGCATACTCCTGAAGTCCGAGGGGATGCGCGCGCAAATCGGCCCACACTCGATAGCTACCAGGCTTCTTGGGGGTGAAGCTAAAAACATACTCGCCTGGCGTCCTGGTCGGCTCAGGATGTTCGTGGTGATAATCTGTCAGACTGCCATCGATGATCAGGAGGTGAATTCTTTTAGTATGCGTCTCGATTAAGTCGGAAGGCAGGACCGGGCTGCCGTTCGCTTTTTGTAGCACCAGGTGCAACGTCGCAGGCTTGCCCACGGTCAGGGGCTCCGTTGCCCGTACCGACGCGCGAAGGGACTCCCTGGAAAGCAGCGACAGGCCGGAGGTGACAGGAAAGATCCGGACCACTTGGTCCAGCATCATGCCGCATTTCGGGCAAGAGTCCGTTTCCAGACCAGTGACATCCCGATGCATTGGGCAGGTGAATGTACCGGCGCTCTTGTGAGCAGCGGCCAAAACCGGCTCGGAGAAATGTGTCTTCACCCTTTCAAAGGCCTCCCTCACCTTGCCAAGCTCTGATTCCGAGTTGGTCTGCTGATTTAAATCGGCCGCGATATGGAGAGCACTTACCTGTTGACTGAACGAGGTCAGGTCTCTCTTGAACTCTTCTAATTTTTCCGGGGCAACCATGTCGACGCTTGCCAGAAGTCCGTTCAGGGCCGTCGCAAGAAGCACGTCTTCGTTGTGAATGGAAGCGAGGTCCTTCATCCGTACATAGCTTTCAAGCTGTCTCACAATCTGAACGAGCATTGCGAGCGCCTCCACAGGAGAGACCGACGGAACGACCTCAGTTAAGGCTCGGGAATCTTGCAGCTTTTGCGGCTGGACGGCTCTCGTTCCGGCAACAACCATCGTGCCCGCGACCAGAAAACAGATCGGTCCTCGAACCCATCCTGTCTGGAACGATCGTTGCATACGCGAGATCGACGGTATCGACGAAGCTTCCGACGGCAAACCCAAACATGCCCTTCATCAACATACCGGGATAAGACCTTGCAATCGCCTCATGAAGAGGTCCTGCGGAGTTTGCATAAGCGTCTTCGCCCACAAACTCGAAAACTGCCTCCTTTTTGCTTGAGCCGGGGCGCGGATGTTCTTTGGCGACTATCCCAAGACCTCAATCCGGCTGGGAAGAGGTGGAGCAAAATCGAAGCACCGGCGCAACTCCCAAGTGTGCATAAGCGGGGCTAAAACAGCGATCGCTGTTGGTGTTGCGAGCGTTATTAGCACGCTGGGATCAGAATTACTTTGCCCCTATGTGGCTAGTTCATCGAATATGCCACTAGCCAAACGATCCGAATTTGGTGTTGCCCATGGAATCGCGTCACATCAAGACGCTTTTTCACTTTTGTTAGCTCACCGCCGCTCCTGTTTGCTGTGACACTCGCTGTTGTCGGTAAAGCGTCGGAAATGCTTACGCCTACCGCTTGAGGAGTTTCGACGTAGCAAGTTGTTGATACCTCGGCAATTGCATCACGAGAAACGGAATACCGATCGCCGGTAGCACAAAGTTGGTGCCGGAACTCTTTACAAAGTCGTACCTCGTTGGTGTGTAAATCCCTGAAGGATATGCCAAATCTATATGCCTTATTTTCAGTACCTTATGTGTATCCAATCGAGATGTTGGCCAACTTGGCATGCCCCTTGCTCCTAAAGTTCTCTCTTCGTAAAGCTACATGAAACACATTCTTGCATTGATTCTCTCTCTTGGACTCTGCTCCATCGCCAACGCTATTCCCGTCCAAATTCCCGGTGCCAATATCGATATCCCAAAGAACGGAACGGGCGGTGGTGGTGGAAATGCCAACTCGAACAACCAGGCGAGTAACTTTTTCCGTCTTCAAAACGTCGTCACTGCCTACAATCTTCTCAATCCTGATCTTCCGACCCCCATCTTCGATGGTGCTATGAATCTTAGCTCATATGTGGTGGGCGCCGGAGGCTTGATTGGGTTCGACTACGCCGTCCTTCACTACGGCAGTGGAAAGGGTGGCACCCCCGGTGGTGGTATCGGGATCTACTATCTCAACGGATCCAGTCAATACACTTTTCCCTCCAATGGAACTGGGTCAAATGGATTTGGAGGCTTCTCCAGTCTTACTCTTTTCAGAGGCGACAGCCCCGTGAATAACGTTCCTGATGGTGCATCGACCGTTACCCTGTTGGGAGCTGTTTTGGGTCTGATCGCGACGATCCGGCGCAAGCTCGTCATCGTCTGATCAGTAATGTTTTTGTAGCCGTCGCAGGTCGTAAATGCGACGCGCTTTCGACGAGCCGCCGGCACGCCTGTGCCGGCGGCTCGAACGTCTCTTTGAACAAAGCGCGTGCTGAAGAGGTCAACGAAGTTCGCGGAGTAAGACGCATCCTGGGAGGTAATCGCTCCGACCACGTGCAATTTGCTCCACTCACCCCCATGATGGATCAACATCTGTATGCTTGATAACCTCGAAGCACTACAGTGGCTCGCCAGGATGTGCGGCTGGCTGCCGCGGCTTGAGCAATACTCTAATTCGCAAGCACCTAGGTGCTCATCGGCTAGCAGACCGGCTAAATCGAAGATCGCGTGAGCCTCTAGAGGGCGAGAAAACCTGAGACTGCGGCTCAAGGTTTGATTCGCTCGTTGCGGTCACCAAGGATTCATTTATTTCGACCCCGACGAAGGTTTCATCTCGACTATCAGTGCGACCCCTGGATGATCAAGTCGCTCAACCTTTTCAACCATGGCGCTTCGCCCCAATAACAGAGAGCATAGTTATGACGCTCTGAAAAGTGGGCGGAACGAATGCTGCGGCGGCTTACACAAGGAGAGGGCTAGCCGCGCGGCGAAGAGCCCATTTGACCACGACTGAGACGGTTAACATGGCATAGTTGCCTAAGATGAAGCGTAGATGCCAACGTCCCAAGAGATACGCGGGACGCGGCAGCCAAGCTTGTGACCGATTACGCAGTGTGAGGACTTTGTAGCGAGACGGCCATCCAGGTGGAGAATACCGATAGTCAGAAAAATGAGAATCGCTACCTGGAACGTCAACGGCATCCGGGCACGTCAGGCTGAATTGCACGAGTGGATTGAACGTGAGCGGCCCGAAGTTCTATGTCTACAGGAGATCAAGGCAGCGTCCGATCAGGTACCCACGGCGCTGTGCGAAATGGAAGGTTATTGGTGTTACTGGCATGGCACAAAGGGATACTCAGGTGTAGGTCTGCATGTGCGCAAGGACGTCTGCAGCCAGCGACCGGCCTTTGCACACCCGCCGTTTGACGTTGAGAATCGGATCGTCACCACGAAGGTCAGTGAGTTGACGATCGCCTCAATTTACGTGCCGAACGGCGGAAAGGATTTCCAGGCGAAAATGCGTTTCCTGCAGGCGTTGGAATCATACGCCGGTGCGTTCCAGGCGACGGGATCGCCTCTGCTGCTCTGCGGTGATCTGAATGTCGCGCGAGCCGAGATCGATGTGCATCCGAAGGAGCGAAAACCGCGTGTGATTGGCCAACTCCCCGAAGAACGAACGCTATTCGAGCGGATCCTGAGCCGCGGTCTGGTCGACCTCGGCCGGACATTCGACCCGGCCAACGAACGCATGTTCACGTGGTGGGCGCCGTGGCGCAACCTGCGCCAGCGCAACATTGGATGGCGACTAGATTACATTCTCGCGACTGAGTCACTCGCGAGGGCGGCGGTCTCCTGCCCTGTCGAAGCGAACGTCGGTACCAGCGATCACGCGCCGGTTGTGGCGACAATTCAGATCTGATTAATGGCGTTGTGCAGGCGTGCCAAATGGCATGTTTGCTTAGCAAATGCACAAACTTAGCAAAGTGTTTGCAGTTTCCAAACGGCCTTTGCATCAATTTTTCCACTGTTCGCCTGAAGACACCGAGCTAAACGGCAAAGGCGAATTCGCCGACCGTTTTGGCATCGTCTGCATCTCGTTCAGGTCGATATTTTCAACTCTGCCTTCGGCTGGGGGGCTCGCAAAGTGCGCCCCATGTCTTGAGCGCCGCCGATAGCGGTGGCCATGTTATCTTTCCATTGCAGCTAAGCTACGAAAGGTCAGTGCCCGGACGTGATGCACGGGTGAGCTGCTGTTGGATCGGTTCCAAAAAATCTTTGATGGTGCGGGCGAGCTCGGCTTGGTGAAGAGGTTCCGATTCCGCCTTCGACGTGATCCGAGATAGTGCGGCGCCCGGAATCGCCGCCGTCAATTCCTCACCAAGAGTCGGGATGCACTGGGTCGCGCGTTAACGCCGACCAAAAGTTGGCATCTGTAATTGCCGGCACTGGGTCAAGGTTGTCAGAGGGACACTCCCGGGCATGCTCGAAAGAATTGCCGCTCGCTCGCGTGCGTGTGGCCTGCGAAACTGTCCCAGCAGCGAATCGGCCGCTGGCTTCGACTCCGCCGCCAGCTCAGAGAACTCGGGCAATTGCGACTGGCGCAAGCCGTCGATCTATTGGCTGCGGACACAATCCTGGTCCATGCCAAAGACCAAAGGGCTGACGGTTCCGTCTGCCCGGCGGGCCAAGGGATCTTGAATTCTTGCCCTTTCTAAGCCGTTTAAAACGCGCCGGCTACCACGGACCGCTCGTTGTTCACGGCATCGGGGAGCGCGAAGTACCGGCAGCGGTCACTTATCTGCGCTCGGCCCTACAGACGCTCTCAACGGAATCTTCTGATGCCAGCGATTAGCCTCAACGGAGAACCCTTCAACTACGCGTCTGTGGGCGAAGGAGAGCCGTTCGTATTTTTCAACACGGCTGGGTGCCGACGTCACACAGCCCCTCAGCTCTTGCGGGCAGTTTGCCGGTCGGCGAGTGATCGCGCTCGAGTGTCGCGGCCACGGACAGACCGAAGCGTGCCTGGATCCCTCGCGAATCTCTTTCGCGCAGTTTGCTCAGGACTTGGCGGTGCTCCTTGACTGACTGAATATCGAGCGCGCCGTCGTAGGGGGCATTTCCATGGGCGCAGGCGTCGCGTTGGCCTTCGCCCTTGCTTCCCCAGAACGCCTCACCAGTCTGATTCTCGTTCGCCCCGCATGGCTCGATTACCCCTTTCCAATAACCTCCGCTGGTTTCCACGCGTAGCCAGCTTGCTTCAAGAATACCCTGCCGACGAGGCCGCTCAGCGTTTCGAGCTCACGGCCGCCATTCAGCGAGCCCGCGTGCACGAGGTTGGCGGGATCCAAAATGATCTGCAAACGCGCGCTGCCCAATGCATCAAGTAAGCGACGCGCACTCATTGCGTCGGCCACGACGTTAGCTGGTTCGGGTTCGACCGCTAATGTCACCCCATCCGCTTCGGCCACGCGAAGCACTTCCGTCAAGGTTTCGAGCAAATCCTTCCAGGCGGATGCCGAGCGGTTTTCCGGGTGAGCACGCCACATATCTTCGGTGTCCCGGCTCCCGCTGCAAAGAGTCACAGCAGGCACTCGGATGGCTGCCGCCCATTTGATAACGTTCTTCAGCCGTTCCACGCCCTCTTGGCGGACAGAGGCTAGCGGATGAGCCATGTTGAAGGTGCCGGAAACCGCTACCATCTCGATACCATGGCGGCGAGCGGCTCGCCGGATTTCAAGGTTGATCGCCTCCGGCACAGGTTCGTCTGGAAGGGTCTCAAGTCCGCTGCAGGCCAGGTTGAACTGCACGCACGAAAACCTGTCGCGGACGGTCGACGCGAAGGCCTGGTCGACCGAGGGGCGGTTGTATGTCTTCGCGAAGACCCCGAGCTTCACCGGACTACCTCTCCATCGACCTCGGCCAACCCGACACGCTCGCCGGTGCGGCAGGCCTTTGAGACGGCGGTCAATGCGCGCAGGATATGCGTGCCGTCCTCGACGGTGGCCCCGTGCTGCGATGTTCCGTGCTCTTTGTGAACGAACCCAATGAATACTATCGTTCGAAAGTCAACGAAAGTATTGGAAAGTCCCCTATTGCTGAATGATGGATCGTTGGCGACTCTCAACCTGCTTCAAAACACGTCCAACGCACTCCCGAACCCTCCCGTCGGGATCTGGCAACTCCCTGGCGCGCGAAATCGGCCTCGCCAAGCGTGCCTCGCTCGGATTGAGAGGCGGTTCGTGATTACGGAAGTGACGCGCCCCCGCCTAAATTTGAGATCCAGCGCGGTCTTCGATACTTGGTGCGCCATCGCGCTCGATGACGATTTGGCGCATTCCGTGTTCACCAAGCGCGGTATAGTCGTGGCCAGCCTCCACGGGACAGGTCCAGAGGAAGATCAGCGGAACCTCGCCCGTGTTGATGGAGCGATGTGCCCAAAAGGGCGGGATGTAGGTAACCTTGCCGGGCGTGAGTTCTGCACTACAACTCGTTCCGTCCTCTTGTTCGAATAGCACAAGCCCGCGGCCCGACAAAGCTTGGTACGTTTCCGCATGATCGCGTTTGCTGTGATAGTGGCCGCGCGTAAGGTGATACTCGGATCCCACCTTACCGGGATAAATGATCGTGGTGCCGAAAAAGAGGTCTCCCTCCGTCTGACTCTGATTGAAAGCATAGTTCTCGTAGCAAAGGGGGTCGTCTTCTTCCCGAATCCGTCTTTCCAGATTTGCTGAATCTATAAAGAGGCCCCGGAGATCAGAAAGACGCTTCTGGTAGTGGGCTGTGGCCTCCGGAATTACTCCGGTATCAGCTGAAACTAGAACAGCGCACGGTCGAGCGGAGCTTTCGTGTTTCACATAATATTTGCTGTACTAGATTGTTATCAAGCGAGTTGTGATATATCATCACCTAATCATTTGCCGTCTTTTTTGCGTAAGGATCAGTCGGATCTCGCAAGCTTGACACATCCGCGACAAGTGATCGTTGTCAGCATCCGTAACGACAATGTCAATTTGATGCAAGGGGCAACCAGAGAAAAGTCGGCCAATCCGACCTTGCTGTGGTCCAAGGGCACCACGACCCGGCGACCGCGCTCGATCACTGCCGCTTTCAGGCGGGCTTCGTTTAGATCGCTACGGTGATATCAGCCTCGGTGATCCCGCTAACGCCGATAACGGCAGTATTGATCGTGAAATTTCTCAGGTGTTCTGTTGCCAAAGGTCCAGAAAGACACCCGCTCAAGCGGCGAAGCTCACCTCCCAACAGGATATGCCTGATCGAGGATATGCCTGATCGATGGCACGTCAGCAATGGCTTCGGCAACCAGCGGCGCATTGGTGAGCACCGTCAGCTTCTTGTTACTACTCACCAATTCCTTTGCGATTTCATGCACCGTCATTCCGCAGTCCAAAAAAATCGCTTCGCCAGGATTCACTAATTCGACGCACGCTTTGGCAATTTCCGCTTTGGCAGCGGCATGGTGGGCGATTCGCGTCGCCACTTCTTGCTCCAGCGGTGTCCGGACACTGACCGTGCCGCCATGAGTGCGTTTAAGTAGGCCTTTTTGTTCCAAAGCATTGAGGTCTTTGCGAAGCGTGACCTCGGTGACGGCAAAGAGCTTTACGAGTTGAGGCACGTGAACCTTTCCATGCAAGGCCACCAATTCGACGATGCGCTTTTGCCGTTCATCAGGGAAAACCGGAAGTCCGGCATGATTCGACTCGGGTTCTTCAGCCATCGCTTGAACGAATTAGCCTAAGTTAAACGAAAGCAAAAGCAATTTAGCGGAGGCGAACGTCAGTAGCTAGGGGCCGGACGCAAGATAGCCTCTCTTTCTCCGGTTTAGATCTTTCCCTCCCAAGGCCTATTCGTCGCTTTTCTGCACCGTACTCGGATTGGACTCCCTCAGTTGTTGAAGGAATTTTTCTAAGCAGGTTTGATCCCCTGCGCGTTTATCCAATTCAGCGCGGCACATGGATCGGCCTCACCGAAAACCAGCGATCCCGGCACGACTCCGTCAACACCGGATTGGGCGAGCAAGGGCACGGTCTCGCGGCGAATCCCACCGTCGACCACGATTTCCGGACGTTCGCCTGACCGGACGCAAAGGTCTAAAATGGCGCCGATCCGCTGAGTAGTCTTCGGGTGAAGTCCTCGTCCTTTCACACCAATTTCGGTGCCCATCACCAGCAGACGATCCACAATGTCCAGATGGAGTTCCTCGAACGAGAGCGGATCGCTAATTTCTACAACGAGACCCGCGTGGACTCCGCAAGACCGGATCTGCTTCAAGGTAGCGGTAACCTGTCCGCAAAACTGTCGATGAACGGTCAGGAAGTTCGAACCCGCCTCGGCATATCGATCGATCCAAGCATCCGTATTGGTCAGCATGAGGTGTACGTCCAGTGCTTTCTTGGTGCGCCGCCGCAGGGCAACGACAAAATCGAGCCCAAACAACAGGTCTGGCACGCAGACTCCGTCCATGATGTCCAGGTGATAGCCATCAACCAGCGCGTCAACGAAATCGATGGCCTCTCCCAACGCTAGAAGGTCCGCGGACCAAAGTGAAACATATGCTTTCATTACGTTTCTCGTTCTTCTATTTTGCTTGGAAAGGCGTGTCGAGGCTGTCGCTTGCTCTTGCGCTAAGCGGGTTGTTGTTTGCTCACGTTGGGGCGGCCGTTTGCAACGTCGATAACGAGAGCTTCCCATGCGTAATAGCTGGAGTCTCTTCAAGATAACGAACTGTCATCGCTGAGAAACACCAAACTGGCAGCATTAACATCATCGCGCGCCTCTTCGGAGCCGCTGCGGGGGTCGCCAGCACCTCCGCATGGACACCCTTTCAGTGGCTCGTCGCACCAACGCTCCCCCGCCGGAGTGACTTGTACGGGAACTCAAAAAACTCACGATTGGTCGCTGCGAACGCGTGTTTGCGAAATCACGGCTGTAGCGTCCACGTATACATTGGTTAGCATGGAATCTAGCGACGACGATCTAAAGAACTTCGAAGCGCACGGAGCTGCGCCGTTGCCGGTGACAAACGATCAAGGCTACGTGGAACGCAACGGTGCTCGAATCTGGTATGCAACCTACGGCGCCGGCTCTCCTGTGATCCTGCTGCATGGCGGACTCGGCCATAGCGGTAATTGGGGTTATCAAGTTCCAACGTTGGTCAACCTTGGCTATCGCGCCGTGCTCATCGATAGCCGCGGCCATGGCCGCAGCACGCGTGATTCGCGACCCTTCATGTACGAGTTGATGGCCTCCGACGTTTTGGGAGTGTTGGAAGCATTGCGTCTCGAAAAAGCCGTCGTTGTGGGCTGGAGCGACGGCGCGTGCACTGCTTTGGTCCTCGCGATGAATGCTCCCGCGCGTATTGCCGGTGTATTTTTCTTTGGCTGCAACATGGATCCGAGCGGAGCAAAGCAATTCGTCCCCACTCCCGTCATCGACCGCTGTTTCAGCCGGCACGCCAAAGACTATGCGCAACTGTCCGCCACGCCAGACCAATTTGAAGCATTTGTCGAAGCGGTCGGTCTGATGCAGAGGACGCAACCCAATTATTCTGCGCGCGACTTGGCCGCTATCAATGTGCCCGTCGCGATCGTACAAAGCGAGCATGATGAGTTTATCCAACGCGCACATGCCGAATATCTCGCGCTAAGTATTCCCGGAGCGGAATTCATCCTCTTGCCTGGCGTTAGCCATTTCGCGCCGTTGCAAAGGCCGGAGCAATTCAACAATGTGTTGGGTGCCTTCCTTGAAAAGGTTCTTGTATGAAGGAGATGAGGTCCGCGGGGTGCCAGCAATTTGCCGTGGGTTCAATAAACGAATCCGTGATGCCTGCACAGGTAAACATGACAACCAAAATCCTCACTTGATTGTCGGATAGAGTTTCGCAATCCCTAAGGTGCTGGCGGAGCGTTTCCTAGCAACAAGGTCCGCCCTACTCTGCGACACGAAAAATCCTTTTGCCGCTCCCCCTTCATCGCACTACATACTTTAGCAATCTTAATTTTCCTTTGAGGGGAGGATACTTAACGGGCGGATCAAACCACGTCGGTGTTCTCATAACCGCTTTCCTATGCGTAAACGCGTCAAAGCTATGCTTTCCATGATAATTGCCTATTCCACTACTGCCGACGCCACCAAAGGGTAGATTATGATTAGCGAACTGCCAGGCAGCATTGTTTATGCAAGCTGTTCCAAATTGAATCGCCTTCAACCACTTTTCTTGCTTCCGCCTGCTGCCGGTGAACAAATAGAAGGATAACGGATTGGGATTTCGGCTGATGATATCGATCACTTCCGCATCCGTTTGGAAAGTGAATATGGGCAATATTGGTCCGAAGATCTCTTCCTGCATTGCCGGGGCATCCAGCGCCACATCCTCAAGGAGGGTAGGAGCAATAAAAAGGCTTTGCCGGTCATATTCGCCACCGAGCAAAACTTTGCCCTGCGAGAGATAGCTGATCAGCCTGTCAAAGTGCTTCTCATTAACGATCCTTCCGTAGCCGACTCTTCCAGAACGTTGATCACCGTAGAACTTCAACACCGTCCTGTGAATCAGCGTGACCAAATCGTTCTTCACTGCGGCATGAACGAGTAAATAGTCGGGGCATACGCACATCTGCCCGGCATTGGTGAACTTGCCGACGACGACGCGCCGAGCAGCGACCTTTAGATCGGCATCCTTCTCTATTATGCAGGGATTTTTGCCGCCCAACTCCAGTGTGACTGGAACCAACTCTCTTGCCGCCATCTGATAGACAGATTTTCCTACGTTAGGGCTGCCCGTATAGAAAACATGATCAAACCTGAAACTCGTCATCATCGCAGGCACGACTTCAGCCCCATCACCCTCCACGACGAGCGCCAGTTCCCGCGGAAAAATCTCCCTGATCATTTTCGCAATGATGGCTGCGGTAGCGGCGGCGTGTTCGCTCGGTTTGAGGACCACGCAATTACCTGCAGCGATCGCACCTGCGAAGGGAATCAGTAGTAACTGCAAGGGAAAGTTCCAGGTTCCAACTACTAACACTATCCCTTTCGGTGCGGGATACACATGGCTGGCAGACGGAAGATTGAGTAAATTCGTTCCAACGCGCTCCGGTCGCATCCAACCCTTCAGATGTTTAAGGGTATGACTTATTTCCTGGAGCAATAGACCGGTTTCAGTTACCCATGCTTCCTCGGGTGTCTTCTTTAGATCGAAGAACAATGCGCGGTTTATTTCTGCCTCATACTTGAAAACCGCCCGTCTAAGCGTTAGGAGTTGTTGCCGCCGGAAGCTAAAGAGCCTCGTGGCGCCGGAATCGAAATACTGCCGCATCTTCAGCAGGGCAAGTGAAAGCGATTCTTTTGACATGTGCCTCCATAGAGTCTTAGAAACGGTTGAAGCAATCCAAAAAGGCGAATCTGGCGCCATGCTGGTCGGAGGACGCCAAAGCGCGCATCCACTTTCCGCCCACTATAATCGAGCAGTCCGCCGTAAAACTCGATATCAACCGCACCGTAGACTGCAGGCAGGCCCGCAAGGAAACGCATCCTGGATGAGATGGTTACTGAACGCACTCTCCCGAACAGATCTACCCAGGATTTCGGGATGCTCCCTACGGTACATTCAGTCGTGCCGGACCATCAGCACTGTCGTTGGTCTGGAATAGGTAAACTGGGCGCGCAGAATCCGGATCGTGTGAAGAAACTTTACGTGGGATGCGAAACCCGTTTACATTAATCCGAAGGATGACGGAAAGCACGTACCCTTCGCCAGCGATTGGCCCGGAATCTACCGTAGCGGGCGTTGAGTCCGTCGCGCCTTTGGCCGCAGCTAATGCACGCTACTATGGATTTTGAGAGCCGAACGGCCCCTCGTGTAATTCCTTTTGGACCGACGCCACGCGCAAGAATGTTGATGCGACACCCGGAATGATCACAGGCCCGACTGATTCTGAAGGGAGACTATTGCTATGAGGATCGCGTCAAGCCAAAGCGACAGGATCGCGGCCGCCCCGGGTTCGCAAGCTTATCGCTGTATTCGGGGCGCCTTATCGTTCCTGACGATCATCGCGGCGGCCAGCTTTGACCTCAAGAATATGGCGTGGGCAGCGGAACCGTCCAAGACGGATGCGGCCATTGAGGATCGCGTGAAGGCGCAGATCCCGGACCTCGAAGCCTACATTGCCAGCGGGATGAAGGAATTCGACGTCCCGGGTCTGGCCATAGGCATCGTGGCCGGCAACAACCTAATATATGCGAAGGGCTTCGGTGTGCGCAGCAAGAGGAGTAGCGTGCCGGTCGATACGCGCACGATCTTCCAGATCGGGTCAACGACCAAGGCATTTCTCGCTGCGACCCTGGCCATCATGGTTGATCGCGGCAAGTTGCGGTGGGACGACCGGGTTGTCGACCTCGATCCGAATTTTCAATTAAAGGACCCTTGGGTCACGCGCGAGTTCCGCGTCTTCGACCTCCTCGCTCAACGCTCGGGGCTCCCACCCTACGCGAACGACGGACTTGGAATCCTCGGCTTTGACCAGGCGGCGTTAATCCACTCCTTGCGCCACGTCGAGCCGGTTTCCAGTTTCCGTTCGACCTTCGCCTATACGAACATCACCCATCTCCTGGCTGGTCGCGTTGTGGCCAAAGCTGCCGGCGCTGCGGATGGGGATACTGTCCTGCATCAGGAACTGCTCGAGCCCCTAGGTATGAAGGACTCCTCCTACACAGCCGCTGCCATCGAAGCTGCGGCCAATCATGCTGAAGGTTATCGCTGGACCCCTGATGGCACGATCGAGGTGCCCTTCACCCAACTCTTTCCTTACGACTTCGGTGGGGCCGGCGACATCAACTCCACCATCGAAGATATGGCACGCTGGGTCCGCTTACAGCTCGGTCACGGCACCTTCGAAGGACGCCGCCTTATCTCGTCCGAAAATCTTGCCTTTACTCACACCCCAAAGGTAGCGATCTCCGACAAGTTGTTCTACGCCCTAGGCTGGGTCATTCAACAGACGCCGAATGGCAACATCATTTGGCACGACGGCGGTACCAGCAGCTTCGGTGCCTATGTCGGTATGGTACCTGACAAGAATGTTGGCGTTATCGTCCTCACCAACGAGACGAATGTGGGTTTTCCGGATGCAATTGGACTTTGGACTTTCGACCGGATTCTTGACAATCCCATAATCGACCACGCGGCGAACGCCCTGGACACCGCGAAGACCAAATTTGAAATGGCGACCAAGCTGTTCGCCCGGCCTGCCAACCCGCGAGCGTTCCCGCCGCTCGCGCCACTCGCCGGCAATTTCGTCAATCCGAGCTTTGGCAAGGCGGTGTTGTCAGTAGAAGGCGATGCGCTGGTTATGGCGATTCAGGAGACCGGCGCCAAACTCAAACTGGAGTGCTGGGACGGTGATGTTTTTACGGTCAAGCTGATGCCGCTCGGCAAATTTGCCGCAATCGCGGAAGATCTCGGCCCTCTGCCACTCGGATTCGCCCAATTTCAGATCGACAAAGAAGCTAAGCTCAATTTGCTGCGCCTCTCCTATGATGACGGTCAGGCTTATGAGTTCCAGCGCGAGTAGAGGCTCTCGCTGATCAGGAGTAGGTCACCCTCTTTCCGATTCGATACGATGCGCGCTTCGGCCTTGGCCATTTAGCGGCACCTTGCTTGACGCTCCCATTTTCTTGTTCCCCGGCAAGCGCGCTATTTAGATCGGCAGCCGCCCCTCCTGTGAGCCATCACTTCCGAGCAGGTTAATGCTTATCGGAGTTTTGTGAAGCTTACGAGCAGTCGGCTGAAGTCTCCGGCCGAAGCAATTCGAGAGCGCCCTGCGTGCCTTTCTGACCCAGCTTCCCTGTTAAGCCGTATAGGCACGGCGTTCCGCCCGTAGTTGCCGGCTCAAGGCGCTATGACAGGAGGGCAGAGCGTGAAGAGCTCCTGCGCGCGAGCGACCCCGCGTAAGGCGTAGCGGCCCACCGAGGCAAGATTTACTCGTTCAGGTTCCGGGGTAGCCGCTGCGAATTCAGAGGACACGACAGTCGCTCGGTCGACCGACCTACACATCGAAGCGATGCGGCTAACTTCGTTTACCGCAGGACCGACGACAGTGAAATCGAGCCGCTCCTCGCTACCGATCTTGCCGAAGAAGACATCCCCAATGTGCAACCCCAAGTAGACGGTAGAGATGGGACGGCCATTTCTGGAGCGATTCGCGTTGAGCTCTTCGATCTTGAATCTCAGCTCGGCTTCGGCGCGGCGGGCGCAGCGGCATGATTCCGCAGGGTGCGCGGCGTTGAAGACTGCAAGGACGCCGTCGCCCATCAGCTTGAGCACGTCGCCGCGCCACAGGAAAGCGCGACCTTCGTAGACGGGATGAAGCGTATCAATCAGCGTAACGGCAGTTGAGAGATCCATGCCGATCGAGCGGCACTTCTCACAAAAGCCGTGCATGAGATCGGCCTCGGACATCCCGGCCAAGCCAGCCTTGACTAACCAAGCGGCAGCTCGGTCGACATCTAAGTTATCCATGTCGTGCCTAACATTAAAATGGTGCTAACTTCCGAGCAATTGCGTGGGTACATTCTGTGCCGCTGCTCATATCCCGCTACGCCGCGACAGCCTGAGCTCGCCCATGTAATACTCTACTTACACGAACCACGGCCCGTTGCGCGGCGATGATTGCGGTTGATGTGGTTGAAACCGGGCCTATCGAATCGGTGTTGGCGAAAAATATGCGATCGAGCGGCCGGCCCGCCACCGGTAAGACCCTGGTGTGGTTGCCGGGCGTAGCCATATACATAGGATGACCGCGGCGATAAATGTGAACTTCCAACGGATCGACGTCAGCCTTGCCAAGGACTCGCTTCACGTCTGCGAGCACCCTGCTGGCGAGGTCGCGCGCGCCTTCATCGGTGAGCAGCACACCTCGTTCAGTTTCCCGCATTGGAGTGTAACAGGTAAGAATGTTGTAAGCACGCTTGTAGCCGGCACGGTTGCGGATGGTCCAGTCAGCGACAATGAAGTCGGTAAACGAGTAGCCTGGACACCAGGTGTCGTAGCCTTGGTCAAAAACTACTTTGTCGTAGATGAGGTTGACGACGCAATAAGGCGCATAACGAATTTTCTGCATGGCGAGGCGCTGCGCCTGCGGCAGCCCTTCCACTATGCGAGCGGTGATGAACTTGGGAGTCGCCATGATCACCGCCTTCGCTGCCACAGTGGTAATTCTGCCTCCCCGCATATAAGAAACATGCACGGCATTCCGCTGCGGTCGGACTGCGAGAATGGTGGCGCCAGTCACCATGCGCTCCTTGGATTTCGCCTGCAGTTTCTCAGCTAGTCGCTTGGACAAAGCGCCCAATCCTCCGGGCCAGGTGGAGCGCTCATCCTTGCGCTCTTCACCACTTAACGCCTGCACCTCGCCAATGGCCACCATCGACGAGGTCTCGCGGCTGAGCGCGCCCCAATTCGATGGACCATACGCGTCAAACCACTGTCTGACCTCCGGCGCATAGCCTTCAAGAAATTTGGAGAAGGGAGTGTTGTCCAGTTCACGGGAACGCTTTTCTACGTCGATAGCGAGCATCGCCTGGCGGAATTTCTTGAAACTTTCTCGCACCGGCGGAGCGTAAGGCAGGTGGTCGAGCCCCTCCCCCCACGTGTCGGCGACAAATTCTCCGTGAAGGAAGCTTCCATCCCAATTATCGATGGCCAACGGCTTGAGGCCAAGCTGAGTAGCCATTTGCGCAGCCACGGGGCTGTCCACGAACGCCGAACCGGTGCCGTAGGCCGTGCCCCGAAAATTCATCATGTAGGCGTTTCCCCCGAAATGGGGTTCTTTTTCGAGCAGCAGCCAATCCAAATCGAGAGAAAGATATGCGGCGGTCAAACCACTCATGCCACCTCCGATGATGACCAGATCGCGGGCGGAAGAAACGCGAGGTAGATCGAAAGCAAACCGGTCTCGAATTTGATGGCAAATGGTGGCCTCTTCGCCGTCCACGGTCGCAGGTTTATCCGCGCTCTGCGCGAGCAACTCGAGATTAAACGGGCATCCGGCGGTCACCGCGCCCGTTACGACAAACTTAATGAAATCGCGGCGGGTCGGTGTCACGGTTTATTCCGGTGGGCAGTGAAAGTCACCTGGGGGCGGGCCCCTCGTAGCCGATATACCCAATGCGACCCTGATTGCGTACTATTTCCTGTTGACGTTGCAATTGGGCATTCCATATGCGCGCCTCCCTCCCGGATTGGGTAGGGCTAGCCGCGCACCCGACAACAAGCAAAGAGATTGCGACTGTGGGCGCAACCAAGCGAAAACTCATTGAGAAACTTACAACACTTGCGGCGCGGCAAAATCAAAAACGTCACGCTATTGGTAACCGGGCTTTGATACCTGATTATCGATGTCGTTAGCCGTCGCTGGCCTCGGGAATTCACAGCAAGCAGCAATCAGCCGCCGAGTCGTTGGGATCATCCCCTGCGGCGGGACTCCACATTTTTAGGACCGCCGGCGATAGCGCTTATGTACGGCTCGAACCACGCTTCTCGGGCCTGCACGCATGCACGATCTTGAATCTTGCTGCGGGGAAGCGACAGCAGACACGTTCAACCACCTGCCGCCTCGCCTCGCCCAGCCTGATGTCACCGAATTTGCCATCGAAATTTCCCTTCCCTCAATCAAGGCACGCGCATTTAC
Organism: uncultured Verrucomicrobiae bacterium; assembly: GCA_963744345.1. GTDB lineage: Bacteria > Verrucomicrobiota > Verrucomicrobiia > Chthoniobacterales > Terrimicrobiaceae > DASTFP01. Next base: position 53,770 of record CAVUTD010000015.1, on the reverse strand, counting down.
GTGATAAGTTACAATCGCGGCGTCCTCGTTCAGCAGGGTGACTCGAAAATTGCTCAGTCGATAGTCTGTCAGGTCAGCCCCGCTTAAGAACTTCAACAGCTCTGGTTTTGTTCGCTCCGTTCCATCAGGGAAGATGTCATAAAAATCTTCAGCCAGATAAGTTGCAAACCCCGCCAAATCTTTCCGTTTAATCAAGCTCCATGTCTCATTTTCGTATGCGATTAATGTGTCCGCCGGGGAAAGTCTTTCTGATCGATGGTGTTGATTCTGCATATTCGCACACACAAGCACCACTCACTGGAGTCGTGAGCGTTGCGAGGAGAGGAAGTCGTCTCATGTTTCGTCATTCTTCATTTAGAGGTCAACGCCTTGGTGTCTTCAACCTGTGTCGCGGAGCGCCTGGCGAACTTAACAGCGGAGGACAAGGCGCGTTGGCGGGCGCGTTATGCGCGCGCAGCACTCAAAATCTTCTTTCCGGAGGTCGCGTCCTTGAAATGGACGGCTTTTGCTTCTAGTCTTCATGAAGAAGCATGTTCCCCCTTGATGTGGCCGGTCCAAACGGACCGGAGACCAATCACCAGGTGATCCTGGCGATGAGCCGCATTACCAAGCGGTTCGGCTCGACTCAAGTCTTGACCGAGGTGGACTTCGCGCTGCGTAGAGGCGAGATCCACGCCTTGATGGGAGAGAACGGCGCCGGCAAATCGACCTTGATGAAGATCGCGGCCGGGCTGATCGACGATTTTGAGGGCGAGATCACGGTCGGAGGCAGAGCGGTGCACCTGAACTCTCCGCGGGCAGCAACGCGGGCGGGGATTGCGATGATCCAACAGGAATTGAGCCTTGTGCCGGAGCTAGCCGTGGACGAAAACATCTTTCTCGGCCAGGAGAAACGAGGTGGCCTCTTTCTGGTGGATCGCCGGCGACAGATCGAGGCGGCGCGGGCAGTCCTCGCTCCGTTGGATTTCCAGGCGCGCATCGATCAGCCCGTGAGCCGGCTGCGGGTGGGTGAACAGCAGTTGGTGGAGATCGGGAAGGCGCTGGTGTTAGAGGCGCGGATTTTGATCATGGACGAACCGACCTCGGCGTTATCGATTCACGAAACGAGTCGTTTGTTCGCGGTGATCCGCCGGCTTTCTGCCGAGGGGGTTGCAATCGTTTACATTTCCCATCGGATGGAAGAGGTCTTCGCCGTGGCTGATCGAGTTACTGTTCTCCGCGACGGGCGCTTGATCGGCACCTTGGCCGCTCGTGAAGCTAACCGGCGCGAAGTGATCCGCATGATGGTGGGCCGCGAATTGCAGGAGGTCCTCGCCTCCGGTAAAGCCGAGGCATCTACTCGCCACCCGGTCTTCGAAGTCAGGAAGCTTTGGCTCGAACACCCAGCCCCTACCCCGAGCAGACCAATGCTGGTCGATCGAGTTTCGTTCTCCGTAGCGGAAGGCGAAGTGCTCGGCCTGGCAGGGTTGCTCGGGGCAGGGCGAACGGAAACCTTGGAAGTGCTTTTCGGACTTCATCCCGAATTCGGCGGAGGCGACTTCTTCGTGAATGGCCGGCGAGTCTCGTTGCGCAATCCGGCGGAAGCCAAGCAGCACGGGATTGCACTGGTAACGGAGGATCGAAAGCGCGACGGCCTGATTCTGGGTGCGGGCATTGATCGAAACGCCGAGCTGACGGTAATGCGTTCGATCTCCAATTTCGGGGTCGTTTCGAACCGCGAGGAACGCGAGGTCGCTCTGCGGACCATGCGCCAACTCGGCATGCAGGCGAGCGGCCCGGAGCAGATCGCGGGCACACTCAGCGGCGGTAACCAACAGAAGCTCGTCATCGGAAAGTGGCTCCAGGCCGTCCCCAAAATCCTGCTGCTGGATGAGCCAACCCGTGGGATCGATGTCGGGGCAAAGGCGGATATTTACCGCCTCATTCAACAACTCGCCGAAGAGGGCCTGGCGATCGTGCTGGTCTCGTCGGAATTGCCCGAGCTCACGCTTTTGAGCGACCATATCCTGGTGCTGCGAGAAGGCTTACCCACGGCGCGATTGAATCGATCGGATTTTTCCCATGAGACTATTCTGGAGTACGCTTCGCCTGGCGGACGGGTGCAACCTGAATTTGCCGAGGCAACGGCGTGAACGCAGTGCTCGGGCGGATCTTCAAGTTTATTCTGACGACGAAGCTTTTCTGGGGGCTGGCGGTCCTTTACACGACTGGCGCGGTCCTATCGCCAGTCAACAACAAGGGGGTAAACATCTTTCTGAGCCCGGGTAACCAGGCCGATGTGCTGCGACAGGTCTCCAACAACGGAATCATCGCCGTTGGTATGACCTTGGTGATTCTGACAGGTGGCATCGATCTTTCGGTCGGTTCAATGATGGCCCTTGGTTCGGTCATTTGCGCCATGCTTCTGACGCAGCAGGGGTGGACCAATGCGTCGCTGTTTTCGATCCCGATTCTGGCCGTCGTTTGCGTGATGCTGTGTCTATACCTGATCCCTCTGATTGCCATGAATATGCACGGCGCGGCGTACCGCACCGCCGAGAAGCCACCACCGAAGATCGTCGCTGCCAGCGCTCTTGCGGGCATCATTCTGGCCGCGGTCGCGGTTGCCTGGACGATTGGACAGCTCGAGCCGAAATTTGGTGTTCCCGGTGTGCTTGTTACCGTGCCAGCCGTCGGGCTTGCGCTGGGTGCCTTGAACGGCCTCATCATTGCCAAGGGGCGGCTGCAACCATTTATCGTCACCCTGGCGATGATGGTCGCGATTCTGGGGCTGGCACGGTTGCTGGCCGGCCAGCACGCGGCTGTTTATCCGGTCTATACGGGTTCGAATGCGACGGAAGACTTTGATGTGTTGCGGGCGCTGGTGTTTAACGTCGTGCCTGTTCCAGGAATTTTCTTTCTCTTCGCCGTCTTCCTCTTTGGGTTTGTTTTAAAGGTAAGTACGTTCGGTCGGTACGTCTACGCCCTTGGCGGCAACGAGCAAGCAGCGCGACTCGCCGGGATCCGGGTGGATAGCATCAAAATCTCGGTCTATGCCATCTCCGGGATGTTGGCAGCTTTGGCCGGTGTTCTCTACACCGCGCAATACCGCCAGGGTAAGCCGGACGCGGGGACCGGAGCGGAACTGGATGCAATCGCAGCGGTGGTGATTGGCGGTACTAACCTCATGGGCGGCAGAGGTTCGATGACCGGCACGCTCGTCGGGGTGCTCATCTTCGGTTTTCTGGGAAATATTCTGCTGCTCAAGAACATCGACAGCAACACCCAGTTGGTTCTGAAAGGGCTGATCATCCTGGGCGCGGTCCTGCTCCAGGAAGGTCAGATGGCCGGTTGGCTGAGGCGATTCCGCCCCCGCGTTGAGAAGCCTCCCGGACCAAAGGCAGATGTGGAGGTCGTCGGTACTGGGAGGTGAAAGGCGGATGATGAACAAACCCGATTTCCGTAATGCCAGCACGCAGCCTGTCGAACACCTGCGAGCTTCAGCGCCGGAACACCTCCTCCATGTCCAAGCGGCATCGCGAAACTCAGGTCAGAAAAAGGCCAACAGATCCAAGATCCTGCCACGCGGCAGCGAGGAGATAAACAACAACAACCAGACCCCATAACAACAAACCTACCTATGCAAAGAAGGACATTCATTAAAATAAGTGCAGTCGCGGCTGCGACTGCGGTAATTAAACCGTTCCATGTGCGAGCCGAGTCGAAGAAATCTCGATTTGGTTTTTCGCAGGTGACGATCGTTGAACCCTGGCGGGTTCAATTCAACAAGGACATGAAGAAGGAGGCGGAAAAGCATCCCGACCTGGAATTGATTATCACGGACGGACAGGACAAAACCGAAAAACAGGTGGCCGATATCGAGAACCTGATTCGTCAGGGTGTCGATGTGTTGTTAATCAGCCCGAAGGAATCGGCCGGGCTGACCGGGGTGACCCTCAAAGCGATTGAAGCCGGGATTCCGACCATCATTCTCGATCGCAACGTCGATACGGATAAGTACACGCAGTTTATCGGCGGCGACAATGTGGAGATAGGCCGCGCGGCCGGAGAGTACACGGTCAAACTGCTCGGCGGTCCGGACAACGCCAAAGGTAACGTCATCGAGCTCTGGGGCGGCATGGGCACTCAGCCGGCCCACGATCGCAGCACCGGATTCCACGCATTTACCGACAAGGAGCCGGGCATCAAGTCGTTGCTCAAACCGATCGATACCGATTGGAAGCAGTCGAAAGGATATGAAGTGATGTCGACGGCGCTGAAATCCTTCGACAAGATAGACGTCGTCTACGGGCACAATGATCCAGTTGCCTACGGGGCGTATCTCGCGGCGAAAGACGCGGGGCGGGATAAAGAGATCAAGTTCCTCGGTATCGACGCGCTACCCAGCGAGGGAGTGACCTGGGTCCACAAAGGACAGCTGACAGCGACGTTCCTCTACCCGACGCCAGGGGCGGAAGGTGTCCGACAGGGGCTGAAGATCGTCAAAGGAGACAAGGTCGAGAAGAAGATTATCCTGCCGACAATGACGATCGATAAATCGAACGCGGCGCAGATCCTGAAGGAGCAGGGATTACCCGTTTAGCTTTAGCCGTAAAATCGACCCCGCGGGGATGGCTTGTGGCAGGAGCAAACGCTCCTGCCACGCGCACATTGAGGGTAGTCCATGTAGTTGCCAAGTAGGACCGAGCAACCGCATCGCGCTGTGCGCCACGGGCGGGAGTCGCTGCATCTGCCAGCCCCTGCGTCGCGCTTTGGTCCTATCCTAGCCCCTGGAGTTTCCCCAGGCGCAGCCGGTGAAATGAAATCGTACTGTCCTCCTCCTCGTCCGTCGTCCTCGATCGCATTTCGCTTCCGAGGAGGAGGACGAGCACGAGGGACGAGGAGGGATGAGGACGAAACTAATATCCGAAAATACGAACAACCGCGGAAAAGTTGTTAAAAAGAAGGGCGCCATGCAAAGAAGGCGCATGCAAAGAAGTTTTTCATGCTTCTTTGCTGCCCTTGGCGGCCTTCTGGTCAGATTGAACGGCCCACGAAACCCTCTTCACAGGAGCCGCGCCAGCGGCTATATCCGTCCGATCCGAATCTCCGTTCCATTCCGAAGAAGGGCGGCCATTGGGACCGCGTCCTCTTTCCTAAATTTAACCGTGTCGTTTCGAGAGCAAGCACGAGGGACGAGGGCGCATCAATGCACACTTACCTCGCTGCTGTGCGCTGTGGCTCTGAGCGTCAGCGAGTTCCGCGGGCATGCGCAGGACTCGCCCGGTGATGCCGCCCCACGAACCGCCGCGGCACCTTCATCCTCAGCGTCTGTCGGCCTTCTTCCGATTCCGGATTACTCGGCCAGTGTTTGGAAACGGAAGCAACTGACTGGTGACTGGTGGGGTGCTCGCACTTCGCTTGCCAAAAAGGGCGTTCAGATTGGCGTAGAATTGAATCAATATATTCAGGGTGTCACCAACGGCGGGCGTGATCGCACGGCCGCGTACGGCGGGACCGCGGATTACATACTCAATCTCGATCTGATGCGCATGGGCATCTTGCCTGGCGCGCTGATTAGATTCCGCGCCGAATCGCGCTTCGGCAGCTCGGTCAACCGCGACGCCGGACCAATCCTCCCTGTCAACACCGACCTTTTGTTTCCGCTCAGTGCCAAACTCGATGAGGACATCCCCATCACGGTCACCAACCTCAATTATACCCAGTTTCTCTCGAAATATATCGGCATTCTCTTCGGCAAGATCGACACGCTCGACGGTGACCCCAACGAGTTCGCCTCCGGCCGCGGAACGAGGCAATTCATGAACGCGAACTTCATCTTCAATCCTGCGATGGCCCTGCGGTTCCCTACAGCACGCTGGCCGCCGGGCTGATATTGATGCCAATTCCCCCCGGCCCGAAGGGCGGGATCACGATCACCAGCTCGGTCATGAATACGCAGGATGCGTCCACAACCACCGGCTTTGATGACTTCGACGAGGGCACTACATGGAGCACCGAGATGGACTTTCAATACCGGCTTGGCCGTCTCCCTGGAGGAATGAACGTCGGAGGCATCTACTCCTTCAACCAGGATTTCGCCAGGCTCAACAGCCGGCTGGTCCTCGCAGCCCGGTGAGGGACTGGCCGTCCCTAAAGAACACATTACGTGGGCCGTCTTCTGGAGCACCTGGCAGTACGTTTTCATCGAGCAGCCGAGCAACCAGCCGATTGACCCGCACGACGGCGAACCGGATCTGCAGGGCATCGGCTTTTTTATCCGTTTCGGCTTCGCTGACAGAGAAACAAACCCACTTTTATGGGCAGTCAGCGGCGGCATCGGCGGTCGGGGAGTAGTTCCCATTCCGCGATAACGACACCTTTGGAATCGGTTACTACTACAACAGCGGGCAGTCAGGTATGCTCCTCGGTATATTGGGAGTAGAAGATTCCGCTCAGGGTTTTGAACTATTTTACAACATCGCTATCACGCCGGCTTGTCGCGTGACTTTGGACCTGCAAGTGGTCAAAGCGCCGCTAGCGCGTCTGGACACGGCGACAGTGGTCGGATTGCGCGCCAGCCTTGAATTTTAAAGACGCTGACAATCGGACCGCCCAAGGAAAACCACACGTGAGTACCGCCGCCATGATCGAAGGGGTGCTGGGCCACGATTTGCTTCAAATCAGCCTTATATGTGAACACTCTGATGATTCGGCAACTACTCGCCGAGCCAGAGTGGCAAAGCCGCCTCACTGCGGTTGACCTCAGGGCCCTATCGCCGCTGAGGTGGCGACACGTCAATCCGTACGGCTAAACCACCGAACCGATTAAAGAAGATAAGTTTAGAAGCTGAACGAGACGGCGCTCGAGCGTCGCCGCGACCATCGCGCAGGTCGCGGCGTCCGACCCGACCATAAGTTGCCGGCTTCGAGCCGAATGTGCGTAAACGAGGTACGGAAGGATGGACGCATAGAGACCGATGAGCGACCATAAGGCTCAAGCTTGGAGATGGATCATGCGGAAATGCGCCCTCTCTTAAGCCTTCTATCTGCTCCTCTATGAATAAAATTAACATTCCGAAAACCGACCTTTTCGCTTCGACTCTCGCCTTGGGAACAGACTCTTTTGGGTCGACCATAAGTCGTAACCTATCTATGGAACTGATGGACTGTTACCTGGAGGCGGGCGGTAATGTGATCGACACGGCTGAGATTTATGCGAGCTGGATTCCCGGCGGGGAACACCAAAGCGAAAAGGTCATTGGAGAGTGGTTACGGGAGCGTCACGTTCGTGATCAGGTGGTGCTGTCCACGAAGGGGGCACATCCAAAACTTGAGTCGATGGACGTTCCGCGGCTATCCGAGGCGGAAATTCAAGCGGATCTGGATTCGAGTCTTCAGCGGTTGGGCGTTGAATGTATCGACCTTTATTGGCTGCACCGGGATTCTCCTGGCTACCCCGTGGAAGCTATTCTCGAATCGCTTGAAGCCTTCCGCAAGGCAGGGAAGATCAAACACGCTGGGTTTTCCAATTGGACACAATCAAGGGCGGAAGATGCCCGACTCGCCGCGGAGCGCCTAGGAATCGAGGGCTTTCTCGCGAGTCAGAACATGTGGAGCCTCGCCAAGCCCGACGTGCAGCGAGCCGATCCAACGTGGGCTTTCGTCGACGAGTCGTTTGTCCAGTGGCACATTAAGCATAACCTTTCGGCATTTGCCTACTTGGCGCAGGCGAGCGGTTACTTTCGACGGCTTGAACAAAACACGTTGGACAAGCTTCCTCCCGATGCTCGAGTACGAGTTCTCTTTGATCATCAGGAAAATCGAGACCGCTTTCAGCGCATACGTCGCCTTCAACAGAAACACGGCTTTTCGGTGGGGCAAATCGTCCTCGGCTACCTGATCAACCAACCCTTCACCGTATTTGCCCTGATCGGTCCAAAAACATTGGCGGATTTGAAGGACAGCATTGCTTGTGCAGACACCAAGCTATCGAAGGAGGATGTTGACTACCTACAATACGGAGACGCTTAGCAGCTTGGAGCGATGTGTCTCGATCCTGAGTAGAAGAGCCTCGCGTTCCCGCTCGACCCCCACCTCCATACTGTCCACGGATCGCCCCCGCTGCAGAGCGCGAGTGGCTTCAAAGGAGAAACACGTTTGAAATCTTTTTTGACAGCCCGGACTTCGATTTTATTTCGGCAACAATTAAAAGAAAGGGTCTTTCCTAGATTAGAGGTGAGGAGCCGAGGTTAGTGATGAGGAGGTTGAAGAGGTTATCATGGCGATGATTGAAGCGCCATTCGGTTTCTTTGAGGTGGTCATAGAAGTACTCCCAGCGAACGCCGCGAAGCTTTGCCAGGCGCAGTTTGGCGTAGCTCCAGAAGGACTCAATGCCGTTGATATGACGATGCTTTCTGGCAAATTCATTGTCGTGATGGTGGATGCGATGGTGCTTATAGCCTTCCAGCACCAATCCGTCGTAGGCGCGCCAGCCATCGGTGTAGATCGTGCTCTTGCGGGGAAGCACCTGGCCGCGGATCACCTCGATCAATTCAGCCTTCGAGCAGTTCATGACCGGAGAGCAGAAGACTTTTCCCTTCCTCTTGAGCAGACCGATGACAGCAACTTTTCGGCCCGATCCTCGGCCTCGGCGCCCGCGCACTCGACGCGGCCCGAAATTGCTTTCATCCACCTCGACGCTTCCAGTAAAAGGAGCGGCTTCGCCTTTGGCCATTTCCAGCACGCGAGCCCGCAGCAACCCGTAAAGACGATGCGTGGTATTCTTGTTTAAGCCCGTCAATTTACTTGCTGTCAGTGCTCCAACATCCGCGCAATACATCTTCAAAACCTGTCGAAATTCCCGCTCCGAAACGTGCGCCCGCTTCAAATATCTGTTTCTCACTGTTTTCCAATTGCTTATACAGCTCCTTACTGTGTAATCTAGGAAAGACCCCAAGAAACACAACCTCTGCGTAATGACGAACCCGATGGCAGGACGGCCGGTTGCGGGTCTACCCCTGCTGCTTGAGAGAGGCCATATCGATGACGAAACGATATTTCACATCGCTCTTTAGAAGGCGATCGTAGGCTTCGTTTACCTGCTGGATCCCGATCATTTCGATGTCGCTGACGATTCCGCGCTCCGCACAGAAGTCGAGCATCTCCTGCGTTTCAGCGATACCGCCGATGGCGGACCCGGCGAACTGACGGCGTGGCAGGCGTAGATTTACCGCGGCGACGGGGAGCGGTTCTGCCGGAGCGCCAACGAGCGTCAGCGTTCCATCGAGTTTAAGCAGGCTCAGATAAGCGTTGATATCGTGCTCGGCGGATACGGCATCGAGGATAAAATCGAAGCTGAGGAGATGCTTCTTCATTTCGTCTTCGTTTTTCGAGACCACCACCTCGTCAGCTCCCAGTCGGAGCGCATCGGCAGTTTTGCCGGGCGAAGTCGTGAACACCACAACATGCGCTCCGAAGGCGTGGGCGAACTTCACGCCCATGTGTCCGAGTCCGCCTAAACCAACAATCCCGACTTTGTGCCCTTTCCCGATTTTCCAATGGCGGAGCGGTGAATAGGTCGTGATGCCGGCACAGAGCAACGGGGCCGTAGCCGCGAGATCCGCCTTCGCCGAGAGCTTTAGCGTGAACGCCTCGTGTACCACGATGGCCTCAGAGTAGCCACCATACGTCACTCCGCCCGAGTGCTTGTCCGGGCTGTTGTAAGTGAAGATGGGAGACTGTTCGCAGTACTGTTGGAAGCCGTCCTGACAGCTTGGACAGGTGCGGCAGGAATCGACCATAACACCCACAGCGGCAAGCTCACCCTCCTTCAATTTCGTCACGTTGCGGCCCACCTTCAGGACTCGCCCGACAATCTCGTGCCCGGGCACGCAGGGAAAAACGGTATTGCGCCACTCGTCGCGGGCCTGATGAAGGTCGGAATGACAGACACCGCAATAAAGGATCTCGATCAGAACATCATTTGGTAGCGGGTCGCGGCGTTGCAGGGAAAATGGGGCCAGCGGTGAAGTAGCTGTCTGTGCGGCGTAGGATCTGGTGCTCATGGTCGAAACGATGCAGCGGGTTGAATGATTTGGGGATTATGGAAGCCGGCGAAAGAACGTCAAGTTCGCCCTAGGAACCAGCGAGTTGGCAAGCCAAGGCGCGATACGAGCCTCGAAGTGCGAGTCGTTTCACCGTGAGCATTAGGCAACTCCCAGATGGCTATTTATTGCCGGTTTGAAGCACTAGGCGGAAGCGAGCTTTGCCGCTCATCATGCGCTCGTAAGCTTCCGCCACTTTTCCAGCGGATAGGTCTCGTTCATCGAGCGCACGCCGGCCAGCACGCTGAACTCGAGGGTGTCCTGCGAATCAATCGCGGTGCCGGAGTACGAGCCCTTCACCGATCGCCGTCGGGAAAGCAACAGCATCGGCGAAACCTGGATTGAATCCGCCGCGCCGACCACAATAAGAGTCCCGTTGATTCCCAAACCATCCAGCACCGCGCTCATCGCATCCCCTCTCGTGACTGTGGCGAGAATCACCTTCGCGCCGCCAAGCTTTTGCTGTGCAAATTCACTCGATCCGCGGACCACACTACACAATGAATATGCCTGACCCAACGTGGCGTTGGCCTGCGTTGCGGGCGTAACAACTAGGAAATCGCCGACGCTCGCCAATGCACTATCGAGTTTCGCAGCTTTTCAAAGAACGGCGGATTCACCAGCGTTCGCTGGGCTTTCACAGTGGTGCCAAAGATCTGGAGTGTCAGACCGCACGGGCGAAAAACGCCCCCTCCACCCGCTTTGGAACCGTCGCTTCAGCACAAAGTTCAACGGCGTCTCGTTTGTCACTCAGCGCGCGGCAGAGGCTCTGTATTCCGATGAAGGAAAATCTGAAGTCACGTCCTTGGTTTCCCACTACATGGGAAACGCCGGGATTCTTCGAGAGGCGGTGATTCGGAACGATCTGACCGTTTACGGCGGTGTCAACGCCCCTATTTCTGGGTGCGAGGTCCTCAAATCGCCACAAGCTGGGCGATGTGCGATCGAGTTCCTGAACGAAGCAAACATCGCTATCACCCCCGGCAGCGGCTTTGGCGGCGCAGGCGAAGGCTTTTTCCGCATCTCTGCATTCAATAGCCGCGGAATGCGGAAGAGACCGCTCGAAGATCGCCGCGCTGAAGTGGTCGCTGCAGCGTTGATAGTCGATGGTTGATAGGCCAGCGCGCCAACGAGAACTCCTCTCCCTCGAACCACCATCAAACCCAACTATCAACAATCAACTTCTCGCTGTGTGTGCCTTCGCTCGCGCTTTGATCCACTCGGCCGAACGACCTCGCTCGCGCAACGCCCTGAGGCTGAGAGAGCCGTCGCGCTTCGCCAAGCGGCGTCCACTCTTGTCAAGGACGAGCGGACAGTGAAAGAACGCCGGCGGCGCGACGCCCAAGGCCCGATAGATGAGAATCTGCCGTGCGGTTGAGGTCAGCAAATCTTCCCCGCGAACAATCTCCGTAACACCCATGGCGAGATCGTCCACCACGACAGCTAGTTCGTAGGCCGGGATGTTCTCGCGATTCCAAAGCAGGAAATCACCAAAGTCCCGCAGAGCTGTCCGACGAATAGAGCCACAATTTCCGTCAAGAAAGCCGATTACCTCGCCATCCGGAACCCGAAACCTCCAGTTAGCACCCTCTGGCTTCTCAAATTCCATTGCTTTCGCAGTCGGCGTCCGCCACTCAACCGGAAAAATCGGGCCCTCGTCATGACAAGCGATCGCGGCCTGCGCAACGTCCCTTCGGGAACGAATGCACGGATAGATAAAGCCCCCGTCGCGAAGCCCGCGCCATGCTTCGAGGTAAAACTCCCTGCGCTGGCTTTGGTAATACGGTCCTTCCTGCCACTCGATTCCAAGCCATCTCAAGTCCTCAATGACCGCCTCCGCATAGTCCCGCTTGCATCGATGGGGATCGAGATCTTCAATCCGAAGAACCGTAACTCCTCGGGCCTTGGCGGCCCGCTCGTAGGCCGTCAGAAAAGTCGCCGCATGTCCCAGATGGAGATGACCCGTAGGCGTTGGAGCAATCCGGCCGCGATAGGGAATCCCTGCGCGAATAGCGGTATCATTGGAAGGAGAAGTCACGCCCGGTTACAGATGCGAACTCTTCAATCAAGAAGTATTCTAAAATCGATAGGGCACAAGCTGTCGAGACAACTGCTAAGCTTTCGGCTGTGCGAGCGGACATCACAAAGCGCGAAGACCGCTTGACATAGGTCCATGCGATCGTGCAATTGCCCGATATGCCATAATCCAATGAAACTCTTGGCGACCAGATTCGAAAAGAGGGCAAAACAACGTCAACATATCAGGCAACGTACACGTTGATTGTCCTATTTCTGACGTATGCTAATACAGGCTGCGCGAAATATCGCGTGTACCAGAGAGGGGTTGGGAGTCCTCCAGTTTCAAGCTAATCGCGGTTAGTGATTGACTAAGAAGTCAAGAATTCGCCGTTCTGGCTGCTGGCGCTTGACCTACAACTCAAGGTTCTGAAGCTGACGCGCAAAACGACGAGTTTACTCCCGTTCGACGCCCGCGCCACCATGTTAACTTGGAAGTTCAATAATCGCAGATGAACTGACCCATTCTCAGGATCCGAGCCGCATCAAGGAGCCCACAGCACGACGTCTCGGGCAGCCGTCAAGGGCAGACGCAGGCGGGTATCTCTCAAGAGGGACTTTGGTATTGGCTGCGCCGCTAATACGTCGAAATCCTTGAGCTTGCCGAAATCGAGGCCTGAACGTTCCTCCAAATCCGCCAAAGTTATTTGGTCGACGGAAAAGCGTCCGGGGTCGATAGGCGCACGCGCCCCCGCCTGCGGCGGCATCACACCGGATTGATCCATCTGGAATGCGGTTACGCTCAACTGGTCTTTGTCATCATCCACCACGACAACTACTTTATAGAATTCCACTGGGACCTTCACCCCTTCATACACGGGATCGGAGTTTGAAAGATTGGACCGGTAAAGACAGACCCCTTGCTCTCGCGGCTCCGCTCCTGCGAGAGAATCCAGTCTTCCAGGTCGCCCCACGTCATATCATTGAACGGATGCACCTGGGGGCAGGAATTGGTGTAATGATGGGTGTCCGCGTTGGCCAAGCGAGCGGCGCTTTCTATGCCCCATATGGGATCGAGCCGGCGAACCATATGTCCTCGATCGAACACGATCGACACATAAAGTTCCGGGCCACCTACTTGAGCTTCCTTGGGAATGCGCGGGTCTATCTTCCAGCCCGGGCGCTTGGGACGAAAAAAATGGGCGCTGCCGTCGATATTGACACCCGTGATTGCAGCAAAACCGACGGGATCGGCTCATGGCAACGCTGAAGTTTTGGTATCGCAGCTCAAATGGGCTTTCCTTAGGCGCTCCCTCGACTCTAAGAAGATCGTCTTCAACCCTGAACAGTGGCAGCGGCACTAGGAAGTCGCTTCCCTCGTCGAGAAAGTCAGGCAGATACCCATTGCGGTCGTTGTAATCTCTCGGGACTGCCGCTCGTGGCTTCAAGTTCAATGCCCGGCGAGGCAGGTATGTGCGCACGCAATTGATCGGTCGACGCAATCATCTTTTTCGGTGACAAATGCAGACAGATAGACTCCACAGAAAGAGCGCATAATCGGTCGAAGGCTTTGGTTAGAGCGGGTCCGGAGCGATCCAAATAAGAACGCAAGGCTCAATTCTGCAGAATTCGCAACGAAGAGTGAATTTCTCGGAATAAGAGCGGTTCCCGCAAAAGAGGATTCTTCTCTTCCACCGTGGCCCCGAGAAGGAGAATGAACTCATTAGGAATACGAGAGGACGAGCAGCACGCCAAAGATGAAGCCCAAGATTGTTCCCCCGATTGAGACACCGAGTGCCACGTTGGCCAACCGCTGCTTCTTCGATCGCCCCATTGCCGCACAAACGATGCCAGCCGGCCCGAAGATAATCGGAAGGAAGAACACTGCGAGCACTCCTAAGACGATCCCGGCGATAGACAAGGCATTCCCACTACGTTCCGTGTTCGTCCCCTTCGACACGCCAATATCCGGATCCGGTGGAGAAGGCTGCCACTTGGCCGCAGGCATCGTGGCGGGCACACCCGGTGGAGCAGTCGCAGTCGACTTGTTCGTTCCCATCGAGGAACTCGACCTACGGTTCGGATGCACGTTTTCCACGGTTGACGCCGGCGGCTGAGGCTTACCTGCAGCGCTCGTGTCCCCTGCCGGCAGTTGCGCATTGTTGCTTAGCAGTGAGTCGATTTCGCCGACGTTTCGATGAGTTACGTCCGAGCGCCGTCGGAGCAGTCGCAGAAGCTCTTTGGCATCTTCGTGAACGCTCTGGTCCTCCTCGGTCTCAAGGCACTCCCGCAGCCTAACGACAAGGTCGCTTTGCTCAGCCGGGGAGAGTTGAGCGCCCTCGATTGCTGATCTCAGCCGCAATAGGTACGCGAAGGGAACTGGCGGGGGCTCGGGCAGCGGAGAAGGCAACTCGCGCCGCCTCGTCGAGAAATCATGAATCGCAGAGACGAGATGTATGCCGCTCGCCGCAGTGCGCTCGCGGTAGTCAACGATCTGGATCTCTGCGATTGGCGCAGTTCGCAGATTGTTGACCGCGCCAACCTGCACGGGAAGTATCGGTAAGCCCAATTCGCGTGCATAGGCGAGTTCTGCCCTGCAGGGTTTCGAACCGAGTGAACTATTAGATAGGGCGAAAACGAAGACGGTACTCTCGCGAATTCGCCCGAGGATTTCCTGCCACCATGGTTCGCCGCCTCGGAGATCCCGGTCCAACCAGATCGTCTGGTGGGTCTTTTCCAGGTCGGCAATCAGGCCTCGAACTACTTCCTCATCCTTCCTGGAGTAGCTCACAAAAAGCATCGCGCTACCGTTCGAAGACTGCTCCTTGGTTTCGCTCATTTGCGCATCCAATCCTACCATACTCCCTTCACGCTTTATACGCGTGCTCCTTTCTGCTGTATACGCGCCGGCTGCTCGACCTTGCAACTTAAACGCGCGTAAAGCCCTTTTATCCTCAGTATTGTACGTTAGCTTAGTTTTTTCGCGCCGTCTCATTCGACTCCGGGTGTCGGTCTGTCCCGATATCTGCGACGCTCTGAACTCGCAGAAGCGTGAAAACTGGGAAAGCGGAGTTGAGACCGTCCCATTAGGCGTGCAACCGGGACAAGCTAACCTTGTCTGGGAATCGCTTCAGCGCCTCGTTTAAACTTGATCGAAGCTCTCTTTGATGACTCCAGCCAGGCCGATGAGCAACTTGTCACCGTATCCGCTGTAGGACGAACCGTGCATAACGGCAAGCAGTTCCGGCTTCAGATCCGCCAGCGAGCGCAGCACTCCCTCAGTCTGGCGGGTGTATGGCATGTAGCCGGCCAGCGGTCCTTGTTGCAATCGCTGCATCGCTTTCCGCGTCGGTTCGATCAGATCCGAGGTGGTGACGGCTTCGACGTTGCCGAAATGATGAAACAGGTCGGAACAAAACAACATCTTGCGCGTTTCTTCAAAGAGCACACCCGCGTCCCATCCATGAGGTATGTGCGGCGACCGATAGAACCGATAACGATACTTACCAGTGCTCAGGACATCGTCGGGAGTCATGCCCCGCGCAGGGCGGATCGAGAAATCATCCACACTCACAAGCTTGCCGACGAGAGTGCAGACCGGTTGGGCATCGGGCGCGAGGTGCAACCACTCATTAAGGCCTCCGCATTCGTCGGACTCGAAGTGACTCCAGGCGATATGCCGCAGTCTTGAAGGATTGATGAGCTTGGCCACAGCGTCGCGCAAGGGCGGGAA
This sequence comes from uncultured Verrucomicrobiae bacterium, assembly GCA_963744345.1. Taxonomy (GTDB): domain Bacteria; phylum Verrucomicrobiota; class Verrucomicrobiia; order Chthoniobacterales; family Terrimicrobiaceae; genus DASTFP01. The sequence continues at coordinate 37,936 of CAVUTD010000015.1, read as the reverse complement.
CATCGACTTCAACCCTGCGTGAAAGAGTAACGGTTCCTCGTCTCGCACCAGGAAATGATTGAACTGCATGTCAAAGTCCGGGACATAAATAGAGATCCGGAAAACGTCGGGGGCGATTTCATTAATGGTGGTCATCGATTTCAAGCTACCCGAGCCTAAGCGTAATTCAAAACTGTGCAGGGACACGTACGCGCAACGTCGGCCGTACTTCGCTGGGAACGATACCGAAAGCGGGTACATGCGCTCCCGGGACCTTAGCCGCCAAGGCTTCCGCACCAGAACTGGAATGGCCGATGATCATATGCCCGCCAACACGTCACGCTCGACCAAATTACAGGTTTTTCTTGCAGAAGGGGATCAGCTTTCGAGGGCCTGAGCAACTGGTCCGGACTTCCAGTAAAGGTCATAGTGAGACGCGCCCTTACATCTTCTCGGATCGCGTCCGGCGAACGATTTCAGTCTCGGGTTTCTCAGTACGATCCAAGCTCGAACTCGGAGCGGGTAGCGGATTGAATGCGTCGGTTTGTGCCGCCTTTCCGGGAGAATCACTTCATATGCTGATCGAAGAAGGCGATGATTTTTTCCGGATGTCTTCCGAAGTAATTGTAACCGTCCCGGAAGCGTTTCTTGGTGTTCTCGATCCACAACAGTTCCTTGTCCGTGCTTCCCAGCATATCGAAGATTTTTTGCGCGTCCTCGGGGTTTCCCGTCCATTCGTCCTCGGGGACTTGAATCATGAGCAGGGGCATCTCTTCAGTTGGAGGATGGCAATCGTTTTATTGGACTGCCCGATCGCTATTGCTCGTGTCCTCAGGGGTCGCGGTATGTGCGCGTGCAGTATAACATTGAGATATGGACCTTCCTCTGAACCCGCCAATTTTGCCGATGCTCGCCAAACCGATTGGCGAATTGCCGCTAGGTGGAACATGGATCTTCGAACCGAAATGGGATGGATTTCGTGCCCTGGTGTTTCGCGACAGGGACGAGATCCTGATCCAGAGCCGCGACGAAAAATCGCTCAACCGCTATTTTCCGGAACTACTCGAGCCGCTCCGCTCTCAGTTGCCCGCTCGCTGCGTGCTTGATGGCGAACTCGTCATCGCAAAAAATGGCGCGCTTGACTTTGATGCCCTGCAGTTGCGCATTCATCCCGCTGCGTCGCGGGTGAAGCTTCTTTCAGAGGAAATTCCGGCATCGATCGTCTTATTTGATCTCCTCTCGCAGGGAGACCAGGATCTGCGGCATACGGCGTTCCACGAGCGCCGCCGAAGGCTGGAATCGCTGCTTTCATCTGCAGCGCCGCCAATACACCTGACGCCCGCCACCAGCGAATCAAGCGTAGCGACGGATTGGTTTCGTCGCTTCGAGGGAGCCGGTCTCGACGGCGTCATCGCTAAGGCGGTTTCGGGAATCTACGAATCTAACAAGCGCGTGATGCTCAAGGTCAAGCACGAGCGCGATTGCGATTGTGTCGTGGCCGGATTTCGCTGGCACAAGAAGGGTGGGCGCACGGCGGTCGGCTCACTTCTGCTAGGCCTCTACGACGACTCCGGTGCGCTTCAACATGTCGGCGTCTGCGCGAGCTTCACGGAAAAGAAACGACGCGAGCTTGTAGAATTCCTGGCGCCATATCGCAAGAACGCGCTCGCCGCTCACCCGTGGAAAGATTGGGCCGAGGATGGACTCGCGAATGGAGCTGAGCATCGCATGCCTGGCGGCCAAAGCCGCTGGAGTCAGGGCAAGGACCTGTCCTGGGAGCCGCTACGCCCCGAGCTGCCGGTCCAAGTCGCTTACGACCACATGCAGGGCAGCCGCTTCCGTCACGTAGCGCAGTTTCGAAGGTGGCGCACGGACAAGAAGCCGAGCGACTGCACCTATGCCCAGCTCGAAGTTGTCCCGCCGCAGGAGCTGGCGGAGATCTTCGGTAGCGGTCGCTGAATACGCTATCTCTGATGCTGCTGCGAAGCGCGCCAGTTACGCCATTCACGCGTTGGATCGTTGTCAGGGTCGGGAGTTTCTTGCGACGGCCGCAGGGCTTCCGGCACATTCCGCAGGTTCACTCGGATGCGGGTCCAGGTGGATGACCTGCCTCGCATGGAGTCGATCAGCACGTCGTCGACGGCGAGGAGCCTGGCCACTTTGGGATATCTCCTTTTCCACCTCTCCAGTCCCGCGAGAGCGGCATCCTTGTCAGGAGAGTTCGCGATCACGAGAAGTGGCATCTTCGCGCGCGGTTTCTTAACGAACTTGGCGCGTGAAGGGGCCACGCGCGGTGCTTCACCCTCCATCTTACGAAAGTGCGGGGGCCAGGGCGCGTCACCGAGACCCGCGGCCTCGTCTCTTGCCGCGAGTTCGAGCAGCTTATCGATCGAACCTGGCTCGGCGTCCATCCCGGCGTGTGGATCACCGAACTCGGCGAAGCGCTTCGGAACCGTAGGTACAGCGAAGTCAGCTGGGTCGCAGTCGGGGACCTCATGCCAGTGGAGTGGCGTGGATACACGGGCGTCGGGAAGCGGGCGCACGGAATACGCCGAGCAGGTAGTACGGTCCTTCGCGTTCTGGTTGTAGTCGAGGAAAACGCCGTGACGCTCCTCCTTCCACCACTTCGAACTAGCCAGGCCTGGGAGGCGTCGCTCCACTTCACGCGATAACGCGAGTGCGCCGCGGCGCACTTCGTCGAACGTCCAGCGCTGCTGGATTCGCACATTCACGTGCATCCCGCGTGAACCGCTCGTTTTCGCCCAGCCACGAAGCCCCATCTCCTCGAGAAGCGATTTCACTTCAAGAGCAACGCGCCGTACGTCCCGCCAGCTCACGCCAGGACCTGGATCAAGATCGACTCGCAGCTCGTCCGGGTGCTCCAGATCGCTGGAGCGCACGGGGTGCGGATGTAGCTCGATGCAGCCTAGGTTGACGATCCAGGCGAGCCCCGCCGCGTCATCAACGACGACCTCTTCCGCTTTGCGGCCCGAAGGGAATGACAGCGTGACTGTTCGCAACCATGCGGGCCGTTTAACGGGGGCGCGCTTCTGATAGAACGCCTCGCCTTCGGCGCCGTCTACGAAGCGCTTGAGAACCAGTGGACGATCGCGGATTCCAGTGAGAGCACCGGGGGCGACCGATAAAAAGTAGCGTACAAGATCGAGTTTCGAGAGCTTCGTCCGCTTAGAGAAATAAACCTTGTCTGGGTGAGTCACACGGACCTCCCGTCCGCCGATCGACAGAACCTCAGCCGTGTCATCCTTCATCACTGAAACAGACTACCATATCCAGCCTCAACTTATCTCCTTTTGACCGTCGTTACAAAGATGTGGCGGATGTCGCGTCGCCGCGACAGGCAGTCACATTCGCAGTTTGACGGACCATCGTTCGACGTCAGATTCGGTGAAAAGTCTCTATTCGCCCGACGTCCTGTTGAGGCGGGCACCGAATAGACGACATTCGCGGCTAAACTGCGAAGCTCTTCCGCAGCCCACAAGGACAGCTGCGGAGCCAGCTCTTCTTGAGTTGGTCCCCCACCGCGTCCGGAGAAGCAGCATCTTCTTGCTTCAGAAAAAGGCAAATTCTACGCTCGCGGCCATGGCGCAAATGCAATCAAAAAACATGTCGCAGCCGGATGAGAAGCGCAGCTTCGACAAAGGCGAATTGGAGCTCATTACTCTCGGCGGCGTGACATTCGGCCGTGTCACGCTCCAACCGGGCTGGAAGTGGTCAACTTGCGTAAAGCCGATCGCGAAGACGGAAAGCTGTCAGGCACCGCATCTTCAATATCACATCTCAGGACGCATCCATGTCGTCATGGATGACGGAAGCGAAATGGACTTTGAGCCAGGCGACGTTTCGCTGCTCCCACCAGGGCACGACGCATGGGTCGTAGGCGATGAACCATTCGTGGCGATCGACATTCAAGGGATGAGTCATTACGCGGAACCGTTAAAGAAAGCGTAGCGTCTTTTAAACACGTGGCTGCCAGACTCTATAGCGATGGCGGCATTAAGCGGTCAAAGAGTGGTCACTTAAAAGCGGTGCGTTGACGGCGTTCGTAACAGCGGCGGGAACGATGCTGAAAGGTGACTTATCAAGGAGCGATAGTGCGCTGGTATCTCGCCTGGCAGCGACGCCAACTTCAATTCCGTTCGACCAAGACTCCGCGATGTCAAACTCGGAGACAATTTCCCCTCGGCGAATTCCCCCCGACCTTGCCTGAAAGTGCCGCTGTGCAGCTTCCTTGAGCGATCATCGGCCGGCATTTTGACAATTGCTTTTTAGAACGCGTTCACAACGCTTAAGTAGCCAACCAACTGGAATAACACATGAGCACGATCACAGTAAAAGACGGCACACAAATTTACTATAAGGATTGGGGCACCGGTCAGCCGATCGTTTTCTCCCACGGTTGGCCTCTATCGGCCGATGACTGGGACGCCCAGATGATGTTCTTCTTGAATCACGGCTATCGTGTGATCGCCCATGACCGGCGAGGGCACGGACGTTCGAGCCAACCTGACGATGGACACGATATGGATCACTATGCAGATGACCTTGCCGCGCTCACTGCACATCTAGATTTGGAGAACGCTATTCACGTTGGCCACTCGACCGGGGGTGGCGAGGTCACACGTTACGTGGCGCGCCATGGCGAAAGTCGTGTCGCAAAGGCCGTGCTCATAAGCGCAGTGCCGCCACTGATGGTGAAGACACCAGCAAATCCCGGCGGTCTACCTAAAGAAGTATTTGACGGCTTTCAAGCGCAGGTCGCCGCAAACCGGGCGCAATTTTATTGGGACGTGCCGAGCGGGCCGTTTTACGGCTACAACCGGCCAGGCGCGAAGGTATCGCAAGGTGTGATTGAGAATTGGTGGCGCCAAGGCATGATGGGCGGGATCAAGGCGCAGTATGATGGTATTGTAGCCTTCTCGCAGACTGACTTTACGGAGGATCTGAAGAAGTTCTCCGTGCCGACCTTGGTAATGCATGGCGACGATGACCAAATCGTCCCCTATGCCGACTCTGGTCCGCTGAGCGCCAAGCTGGTGAAGGGCGCGGTATTGAAAACCTACAAAGGGTTTCCACACGGCATGCCGACGACGAATGCGGACCAGATCAATGCCGACCTTCTTGCATTTATTAAGTCGTAAACGCGAACAACTGGGAAAATTTTTGCCAGATTTGGGAATCTCCGGTTCGGGGAATGGACTCTGAGAGTCTTCGCTATGTCAGATCGCGAAGCTGACCCTCTACACTCTCGCGGCACTGCCTGCTGACCCCGTGAGCAGTGAACCGCGTGTGACAATTTTATCGCGCAAGCACGGTTGGCAGTTGGAAGAAGCTGTTATTGAATCGGTGGCGTATATCCTGGGACCATGGGAGCGTTCCTAATCCTTGATTACGACTCCTGAAAAACGAACATTCCATCTACTGCTCAGGAAGACTTGCGGTTCCACATCGATCTGACGAGAACGCTGAAAAGCAAAGATGACGACGTCAACGAACTTCATCCGACTAATGCTGGTCTTAGCGCGCTGGCCGACAAAATAGGCGCTGCCCTCCAGGCGGATATTTGTCCAGCGGGCATAATCACTCGAGCGACCAAGTGCGGGAAGCTTCGGTGGATATTCAGGATCTGCCCGGCTCGACGTCCAATTCGGAACTAATCTGCAATCGCTCATTGACTCTCGCGACGGGCCGCGGGCGCGCAGTTCGCTGCAGCGTTCGCGACGTGTGGATTACCGCCGGAACCCAAATGCGCTTGCCGCCTGCGCTGCATGCGAGAGATTGTCGGCGGGGCGTGTGAATGTCAACCGAAGCGCGATGACCGGGTTCGTTGCGGCGCGTGATTACGCGGTGCAGGCATGACTTTCTCTTGCCACTTGAACCCTTTCAAAGCGCTACAGTGACGCGCAAGAAGGTTGCCGGAATGGACGTGGCATCCTTGCGCGGGCTTTGGTTCTGGCGGTTGAACAGTTCTTCCAGCTCTTTCTGCAAATCCGCGGCTCGACCGTTCTTTTCCGCCGCTTCGAAGGCGTTCATGGTCGGCCCGTAATATCTTCGGAATTCCTCCACAAACGCCCCAGGCGGCCCGGGATAGCTGAACGTAAACGCGTCCCGCGCGAAGGAGATCTTCTCGGCGGGAACTCCCGCGCCGGCAAATCGTTCGATCACGTTGCTCTCGATCCCCCACATCATTGGGCTGACGAAGCCTTCGGGCGGTGGCGGCGTGTAGACGGAACTGATCTTCAAAATTTGGGCCACCAACGTCGGATCGTTTGGAATCCAGTTGCCCATAATGATCCGACCTCCGGGCCGGGTCACCCGCACCATCTCTTTGGCCACCTCAAACGGCTTGGGCGCAAACATCGCGCCAAAGATGCTCACAACGAGATCAAATGCTTGCTCCGGCACTTGATGCAGATTCGCCGCATCGCCTTCCTGGAAGCGGCAGTTGCCCAGCCCAAGCTCCTTGACCCGCTTGTTTCCAGCCCTAACCAGGTTGCTCGCGATATCAACGCCAAGCACCTCCGCTCCGAGTTTTGCTGCGGGAATTGCAGTCGTGCCATCGCCACAGCCAAGGTCCAGAACCTTGAGACCGTTTGATATGCCAAGGCTCTGGATAAACGCCTCTCCGCTTTCTCGCATACTCTCGGCAATGCGCGTAATCACCTTTTTCCCAAAGTGCTTTGTTTGGATTCATGGGAGCATTCATGTTGAGATTGTTGGTGGATTTTTGGCTTTGCAAACTGCTGGCGTGAGGGGAATGGGGAGAAATTGGTGCAAAATCGCCGGACTCCGAGCGGCGCGAGGCCTTTTAGTTCATAGGACCGACCCCAAATGATGATCATCAGGCTGCCGGCGCAGTGGGTTTTTTTCTTCCATTGGCTCGCGGGTCTCTTGCGATTGTTGCAATTGCTGAAGGAAATCTCGTAGAGACCTGAGGGCCAAGTCAAAATCCACGGATGTGTTGCAGTAAACCCTATTTCCGGCCTGGCAGACTACATTTGTGCGGGGTCATCAGCGAACGCCCGAAGAGCCAGAAAAACATCCAGACGCTGACCCCCATTCTTTGGTGCGCTCTCAAGTTCCAAAATGCCTAACTCCGCAGCGATTTTCCCCATGAGAGTCGGTCTTGATCTCCCGCCGCAACAGCGGGTGTATGGCGGGTTTTTCGTTTATTCGTTCTGCATGGGCAGCCTGCCGCCACGATTGCCCGACCTGCAGCGAATGATGCAGATTGAAGAGGGGCCGCTCGGCTTCGGCCTCATCGGCGCCGCCGCGGGCACGCTGGTGTCGCTAAGTTTCTCCGGGCCGATCCTCGAACGCATCGGTTATCGTCGCTCGATCCTGACGATGATTCCGCTCCTCGCATTGCTCTATGCGACCGCGAGCTTTGCCGGCGGTCCTCTGGCGTTTTTCCTGCTGCTGTTCCCTGTGGGGATCGTCATCGGCGGCATCGAGATCATTTTGAACCTTGAGGCCGACCGCACCGAGCACATGATCGGCTATCGCATCATGAACCGGGCGCATGCATTCTGGAGTTTTGGCTTTTTCTCAGCGGGCATCATTTCGGCGCTCATCGCGCAATTGGGACTCTCGACGCAGATCCACCTCTTCCTAATGGTCCCGCTGGTGATCGTGGGTGTGGCACTGATCCTTGGGCGCTTCGATCCGGCGCCACACCGCACTGGCAGCTCGGAGGAGAAGCCGCCGCATTTCGCGGTGCCGACGATGCCGATCATGGTGCTCGTGGCGGTGACACTGAGCGCGATGATCATGGAGGGCGCGGGAATCGACTGGGCGGCGATCTACATGCGTGATGTGTTTGCAGTGTCACCGTTTCTCTCGGGCTTTGCGGTGGCGCTCGGCGCCGGGGTGCAGGCGGTGACACGGTTCTTTGCCGATCCTTTTGTCGAGCGATATTCACCCACCGCTGTCGCGCGGGTTCTACTTGTGGTGCTCGGCGTAGGCGTCCTGCTGGTGTTTTTCGCCCCCAGCGATTGGTTGGCGCTTGTCGGCTTTGCGCTGATGGGGATGGGCACATCGGTGATCTTCCCGCTGGCTATGTCGGCGGCAGCGCAGCTCATCGACCGGCCAGCGCCGACCAACGTCGCATCGCTGGCACAGGTCTCGTTTGTCGCGTTCCTGCTGGGACCGCCCCTGCTCGGTTACATCGCCGAGTATTTCGGCATTCGATGGTCGTTTGGCGTCGGGCTACCGCTGGTCATCCTGAGCATCGTATGCGCCGGTGCGTTGGGGACCAAACCGCTGAAGCACGAGGTTGAGTAGGCGGACGCGCGAGAGGTGTGCCGATGGCCCCTGGCGACTGCTTCCTCGGCGTTCATGGCGACGTTTGAGCCTGAAGAGGAGGGTCGGCATCGGTCCTGCAAGGCGGTATTGGGCCGCGTCAAATGAAGCAGCCGCTGAAGGAGGGTTTGGGGGCCAATGGAGAGCCGTGCTTCTCACGTTCGCTTTGGCTGCCTTCCACGCTCTTTCTTACTACCTCGTGGTAGCCTTCGTGCCGGTATACCTTGTATCGTTTGTCAACGTCGACCACGCCGCGGCAATGCGCGTTGGAACGGTGGCAAGCGCTTTCAACGTCGCGTTCATCGCGATCCCCGCATGGGTGTCGGACAAGGTCGGACGCAAACCGGTGCTTATTGCCGGATGCATAGGGTTCTTACTCCTCAGTTAACCCTTCTACGTCCTGCTTTCGAACAGACACATGGTTTCAATGCTCGTCGCTGCGGTCGGCTTCGTCGTCCTGGCTGCGTGCTTCATGGGACCTGCCATGACCGCGGCGCTGGAGCATTTCCCGACGACAGTGCGTTTAGTGGCTTCGCTTTCGGCTACAACGTCGGCTCGGGGACTTTTGGAGGCACAACGCCCCTGATGGCTTGCTGGCTGATTCACGCTACCGGCGCGCTGATTGCGCCGGGCTACTACATCATGGCGGCTTCTGCCATTGCCCTCGGGTTGTGTCTTCGGCTAAGGGAAACGCGAGGGGTTGATGTAAGGTGAAGCGCAGGGGCTGCAGCGCGGCAATAATGTGGTGATTTTTGACTGCATGCCTCCAGTTTTGCCGCCAGGGGTTGGGCGAGTGGTTTCACGTCGCGAGAAAAGAACCTCCTAACATTCTCGCAAGGTTCATATCAACCGGAGCTCCCGCGAACGATAATTACGTACTGGAGCGCCGCCGATCGCGCAGCCGTAGGCACAACTCAACGCTTATCCTAGGATGTCGCCCGAGACAATCAGGCGACCATTCGCATCTTTGACGAGCTGCAGAAGATCGAGAGTTTGTTGCCCGCCGACCTGGTTCGCGTCCCCTTGGCGGACATCACGGATTGCCACCGCTCGGTTACAGCAGATCGAACTCGTAGTTTAGGATCACCCGGAACTGGTATCCGGTCTGCGGTCCCCCGTTGTCCCAATAGGCATTGCGGAACCGGACCTGCAGGCCCTTAACCGCGGGCACATTCCAGGTGAGGTCGAGATCCGCCTCCCACTCGTCCGGCTGACTCCTTCCCGTCGAGGGATTCACGATGTCCGTGCCCCGCGCGTAAGCCAGGCGCGCGAGCAAGCCGGGAACCTGGAACGGGAGGAGCGTTCCGGCGAAGTCGTATGTGAGGCCGACGCCCCAGGCCTTCTCGCCGGCGTGGTCGAATTCGGTCTGGATCAAGGATAGGTAGCCGGGCCAGGTCCCGTAGGGCGACTGGATGTTGTTGTCGTCGCCTGTGAAGTGCGCGGCCGTGCCGAGGGCGAGCCCCCGCCAGGACAGGCGGGCGCCGAGCCCCACGTTCCAGGTGCTGAACTCACCAATCTGGGCGTTCCCCACGCTGCGCTGGTCCGTGTACTGGAGACCGAGCTGGAGCTTCCACTCCTCGGTAAGCTGGTGCGTGTACTCGGCTTTCCCGAAGACGGTATTAAAGACGTTTTCGACGTAGTCGTTCCCCAGGTAAACGTTTAGGGGCTTCCAGGGCGTGAGGGTCAGCGACGTCAAGACCAAACCCTCGCTGGGACCATTGCCTCCGGCCTGCCGGGACATCGAAATGAACTCGTCCGAGTTCCTGGGCTTGATCTCCCACAGGTAGCCCACGTTGTAGGCGACGAAGCCGACCTTGCCCTTCAGAGTCACGCCTTCGAAGGTGTTCGGGAGCATCCGGTTGTCCTGGCTGTTCACGTACCCGTCGTCGACCATCTGCCGGTAGCCCGTCAGCAGTGCATAGTCCCGGTAGCGGAGCTGGCCATAGGCCTGGCCGAGCACAGTGATCCCTTCCTGGCCGGGCGCAAGCAGTGTGGTCCCGTCCTTGTCGTCGGGCGCGTACAAGGGCTGGGAGGTATACCCGACCGCCCCCATGGCGAACGTGTCCCAGAGCCAGCCCGACCGGTACTCCAGCCAGCCTCCGATCGCCCAGGCCTCGTTCACGCTCTCGTCGGGGTTTATCCGGTCGAAATAGAAGGTCCGGAAGTGCAGGTTCAGGTCGGTGTCTCGGATGAATGCGGGCAACTTCTCCATGCCCTTCTGGAGACCCGGAATGTATCGTCGCAGCAGCGGCGCCGGGCGCTCCGGAGCGGGGGCTTGATCGGGTTCCAGTTGGAGTTCGTCCGGGGGCGGTATCCTCGGGCGAGATGGCACCGAAGCGGCGGGCGTCGGAGCGGTCTGGGCGGCACTCGACAGGGGCTGGACACATGCCGCCACTACGAGCACGACCAGGCTGATTGACATGGACCCCAGAGCCCTTAGACCCCGTTCCTTGCCTGTGCCCCCCATGTCAGCCCCTGTGGCGCGTGCGACTCCGTCCGTGGTCATGGCGGCATGTGTGAGCGGTTGTTTTTCGCTTATCGGCGATGCATAGCAACTCCCGGCCGTATGGTTCAAGTCTAGTTTTTCTGCAAGTTTACCGCCGCACGCCGTGCACGCCGGTGACGAACAAGCCGCGCGTTGCCGAGATCCTTGAGAGAGCGCTACGCCGCGCCAGCTGATCCCCCGTAAGCGACGTATTTTGCGATCGTCAAAGCGTATTCGGGGGCAAGCTTTGCTGATGGCTCGCTTGGCTCGCCTGCCAGACGTCGGTTGCAATTAAGCGAGCCGAAATTTGCCGGTAGACGCACACCGAGATGAATACCCCGCGGGACGAACTTCCGCGCATTTCGTCGATCAATTGCCAAGTCTTGGGCGGCAGCGAGACGCTGTGAGTCTCGACCGTTGGGCCGTTGTCGGGACCGCGCGGTCGCCCCGCGCCTTCTCGTCGACCACCATGTGGCATGATGCGAAAATTCCAGTCTTGCTCGAAGAGCGCTTCGGAAGTCATTTTGCTTGCGTCATCGAAAGTAAAGGTTTCCATAATTGTTGGCCCTGAGAATCAGACTTTACGCTCGTCACCGCGCAAGGGAAGATTGGCCAGATTCAGGATCGATTCACCCCGCAAAAGGACCACTGGTCGTTGGCCAGTTCCGCGACACGGGCCGCAACGCGGGCTAAGGAATCAAATTAGCCACAGGAAGAGTCATGGAACTAATCAAGACACTGCTCGAACAACAGCCGTTAATGGCGCTGTTCTTGACGATCGCCATCGGCTATCTGGTGGGCGAAATCAACGTCAAGGGATTCTCTCTGGGCGTGGGAGCGGTGCTCTTCGTCGCACTCGCCGCGGGCTGGTTCGCGCCGAAGTCGGTGCCGTCGGCGATGGTCGGAACGCTGGGGCTCGCGCTCTTCCTCTACGGCGTGGGCGTGCAATACGGAACGCAGTTCTTCATCGGGCTAACGAGCCGCCGCGGGCTTTGGGCGAACATGATCGCGCTGACCGGCGTGCTGGCAGCAGGTGCGGTGAGCCTCGCCCTCATGAAGATGATGGACCTCAAACTCGGGCACGCGTTGGGATTATTCGCTGGTTCGGGAGTCAGCACGGCGGCGCTGCAGGCGGCGGTCGCGACGCTCGGCAACGACGATCCCGCCGTCGGCTACTCGGTGGCCTATCCGATCGGCGTGGGCGGGCCGATCCTGTTCCTCTATGTCGCCTTCACCTTGCTAAAGCCGAAGATCCAAGTGCCCACGGGCACCGGCCTGGAGCTTCTCGAAATCGCCGTGCGCAATCCGGAACTGTGCGGCAAGTCGCTCGGCGAGCTGATGACCGCATTGCCCGGCGGGGTGCAGATCGTCGCGCTGCGCCGGGAGGGCCGCAACGAGCCGGCTTCGCCCAACTTCGTCATCGCCGAAAACGACGTGCTGCTCGCGACCGCTAGCTCCAAGGAAGCGCTCGCGCAGGCGGGCACGATCCTGGGCGAAGCCGCCCACGGCCAACTCGTCACGGACCGGCGGGACCTCGACTATCTGCGCGTATTTGCTTCCCGCCCGACGGTGGTGGGCAGAACACTGGGCGATCTCGACCTGCCGGGGGAGAAGGCGTCCGTCCTCGTCCAGGTCCGCCGCGGCGATACCGAGATCCTGCCGCGCCCTGATCTCGTGTTGGAGTTCGGCGACCGCGTCGGCGTGCTCGCCCATCGCGGCGATTTCACGGCGCTGCGCAAATACTTCGGCGACTCAATCAAGGGCACCGCCGAGTTCAGCTACATCTCCATCGGCATCGGCATGGCGCTCGGCTTCCTGATCGGCGCGATCCAGCTTCCACTCCCCGGCGTCGGCAAGCTCTCGGTGGGACTGGCCGGCGTGCTGATCATGGCGCTCATCCTCGGCAAACTGCGCCGCACGGGCGGCATGAACTGGACCATCCCGTTTTCCGCCAATCTCGTGATCCGCAACCTGGGTCTCACGCTGTTTCTAGCGCAAGTCGGAATGGCCTCGGGGCCTAAATTCGCTGCGACCGTCACCGAGACCGGGTTGGTGATGCTGGGCTTGGCTGCAATTGTGCTGGTCGCGCTCGTGCTGCCGATCCTGACCTTGGGCCTCCTCTTTTTCCGCATGCCATTCGACGAGGTGGCGGGCATCGTTGCGGGCGCCTGTGGCAATCCGGCGATCCTCGCCTACTCGAACAAGCTCACTCCCACCGACCGGCCGGACATCGGCTACGCTATGATCTTTCCAGCCATGACCATCGTGAAGATCCTCTTCGTGGACATCGTCCCGGCGTTTTTCTGAAGCCCCTTTTCTCTCGCCCTCCGATCCGCCCGTTGGCGTTCAGCATAGGACCAGGGTCCGATAGAAAGCCGCGCGCCCACGCCAGTGATCTGCGGCGTCCGACTCAACTTTAACGAAAACACGTCCCCATGCAATCCACTGCCGCCAAACTCTCCGCCCTCATTGCCGTCACCGATTGGGGCTACGGCGCTGGTTACGCTCGAGCCTGGCCTTACCGCTATGGCACCTACGGCGTGTGATCCGGCGCGCGGCCCACTTACGCCGACGTGAGCAACTAACACCGAGGGCACGATGATTCTCGACCTCCTGGACACACGCACGAACAAGCTCGTCTTCCGCGGCGCCGGCGCGACGGTCATCGGCGGACCGGAAAGCAACGCGGACAAGATTCGCGATGCAGTGAAGAAGAGAGTCGCCGCCCTTCCCAGCGCTGCGACGCGCGGAGTGCTTAAGAACGGGCTTTTCGATTTCGTGATTTGGAAGGTCGACCTACGTTGCCTTTCGTATGAGGAGAGAAGTCGAGATTGTCAACAAGCTCGGATTGCACGCGCGCCCCGCGGCGCGATTTGTCCGCTGGGTGAGTAGGTTCAAGAGCACAATCACGATTTGGAAAGGCGAGGAGAAGTTCGCGGCCGACAGTCTGTTGGCAGTGCTTGCTGCCAATTTGAATTACGGCGCCCGGGTCATCCTTGAAGCCATCGGACCCGACGAGCATGAGGCTCTTAATAAACTTGAGCTATTACTGCTAGCTTTTCGTGACGAAGAGCACGGGCAAACTTCCCTCTGATATTCTACGAACAGGCTCCTGGGGCGGCTGAAGTGTATCGAATTTCTGTTTCGGTTGAACGTTGGGAGAAGACGCCGACTTTCAGATCACCCGTCGGTGAGGTTCAAATTTTCGCGCAACACCTGCGCCGGCCTAACCTGATTGATGCGAGTTGAATGAAGGGGAGATAATTGCTGCGAGCCTGTCATTAGCGCGTCGCGGCACGCGTTCGAATGGAGTAAGGGGACTGGCTATGGCGCGCCGTTGATCTCGATGATGTTGCGGTCGGGATCGAGGATAAAGAGCTGGGGAAAACCGGCGGGTCCGCCGCGGCGGACCATGACACGCATCGGGTCGTCCTCCGCCGCGTCTTCGCGAAAACCGTTGACAGTCAGCGTGGCGAGCGCACCGTCGAAATCATCGGTGCGGAAGGCAAAATGGGAGTCAGCGCCGTCGACGTTGCCGGTCCGGAAAGACCCGGTCGGATAGAGGGTCAAATGCACCTGCATGTCGCCGCAGGCGAGCCAGGCACCGGCACCCTTGAAGGGCGGCCGCTCAATGTTGGTGAGGCCGAATAGGTTCTGATAGAAGGCGAGCGACCGCGGCAGATCAGTAACGATGAGATTAACATGGTGGAGCGCAAGCTGAGCCATGGCCGACGATTAGCGCCGTGGCTGAGGAAAGCAATTCGGCAAGTTGGCTCACGTGAGCAGCACTGTGTGAATTGTGCGGCAGGTATGGCCGACGAAACCTGAACAAAGGAATTCAAGTGGGTGGCCCGCGGACCTCAGGCAACGGCAGAAAAGGTGGCTGAGCAGTTCCGCTACGACAGATCGAGGATGCGCGAGCAGGTTGCCACTGAGATTAGGGCGCAGACGCAAAAGCGCATTACTTTACTCAATAAGACCGAGGATTGGCCAAGATCAATGAGATCGAAAAAGCCCGCGAGCAGCAGATTTCTGATCTCGATCGGTTTCTGGACAGGAGCGAGCAAACCTCTAAGGAGGGCGAGGCAAGTGAGAGCCTGAGGGCCGGCAAGCTCTTGCAGGAAAATGGCGTTGGCGAAGCTCTCGCCTTCCTTGAGGCAAAGAGCGAGAGGAACTAATCGAGGCGCAGAAAACCGGCGGGATCGCGAGGAGAAAGAGTTGCGCAACCTGCTCCAGGAGGAACTTCTCGTCGCCTCGCTGCTTGAGAAGCAATTGCGCTTCAAGGAAGCGGAGGACAAATACCGCAAGCTTGTAGCTGACGCTGGCCTCTGGGCCGAGCCGCGGAACGCGTTCGGATGGTTCCTTATCGAGCGAGGCGAAGTAATCGAACCGGCGAAGGGCAACCTCGTAGCGGCCGCAACGCCTGCTAGAGCTCTCGCGAAAACGATCGACTTTTCTTCTCAATAAGACGCGCCCCGAGGCTCAGTTCGCTCTGCAAATTTACTGAACACGGATCGGCCAAGAGGTTCAGGAATCATCCTGGATTCCCGGCGTCCGGCACCCCGTTCGGGTTACTAAAAGAAACTGGGATTGGTAAATTCAATCGGCCGGATGGAAACTCGGAACTGGGAGGAGCGACAGCGGACACTTGTTTCCGAGCTTTTAGGGGCTTTAATCATATCGAGATGTCCGCCTTGCAGCACGAGCACAATCCGCTTGCGCCTCGACTTTCTTCACCCTTAACCAGTGGGGGGTCTTTGCAAGTCTCCCTGACCCTTCTGCTCCCCTCATTCTTTTCTCTCCCCCGGGGCGCTCACCAAGGGCTTTGCCCTGGTCGCAGACGAGATGCTCGCTAGCCCTCCTCTGCCCTTTCCCTGTCATATGCATCGCTTAGCGCTTGCAGCGCCTCGGGGTCGTTAACGGGCTTTCAACTTTCCGGGCCGTTCTCTAGCAGCAGCAAGGCCGATGAGGAAGATTCCGCAGAGTTCCAACGCCCAGTTCATTTTCACGCCGGCCAGCTTGACCTTGAGGAAACTGTCAAAGTGGTGGAACGAAACCGCCCGGATGACAATGAAGGTGACGAGGAAAAGCACTCCGGACGTGAGCAACTTGTGCAGTCCCCAGAAGCCCCTGTAGCGCCAGATGAACCAGCCGCCGAAAATAGCGGACGCGGCGAACACCCCCAGCACGAACCATTTCTGGAAATTCCGGCGCTGCTCATACCACCCGAGGTGGTGCGACGCGACCCGCCCAATGTCGGTGAACAGCGATTGCAAATCGAGTTGCTTGTTCACGCACAACGCGGCCATCCCGAGCGTGACCGCCAGCCAGATCCGGTCCTTCCCCTTGAGCCACACCCGCGCGGCCAGCAGGGCGACGATTCCGTAGGCGACGACAGTGAACCAGCCCATGAAACTCGGATCGCCAATTTCCGGTCGCCAACATAATTCATTCAGGAAATCCATGCCGAGGGGTCGAAGTGCGCCGATCATGGGGCACCCGCCGCATCCTGCAACCGGGAAAACATCGCAGCCGGACGCTTTTTACTGGGCTTCCGCTAAGAACGCACGGCGACCGGATCTTCCTGCGACCAAACCGCGGTGGCGATCGTCCGTGGCTCGGCGGGCCAACCGACCTCGGTGTGTTGGCATCGGCGATTTCCTCGCAGATCGCGCTTCAGTGCGAACACGGCGGCGTTGTGCCCGCAACTGGCTTCCCGCAATCACTCGCTGCATCTGCGCGGACTGGTAGAAAAAGCGCTCGCGGATGCCGGGCGTTTGGCTGCGGGAAGTCGATGCCTCGCAGAAGCTGTCGCCATCGGGTTAACAGACGAGGAAGCAGCCCTTCTTGCCGAGATCAATCCTGATACGATGACTGAGTGGCGCAAGGACCCGGAGTTTTCCGGAGCGATAAAGAGGGCTACAGCGCAGCGGCTGCTTCTGCGACTGGAGCGTATCGAGGCAGGATAGCAGGGTGGCAAGGCACAGCCTGGGCATTAGAACGCTGCATCCGTCTCGGTTTGCGCGTTCCGAGGCTCAGTTTGCCCAGCAGATTAACGTGAACACCGGTCGTCCAAGAGGTTCAGGAATCACGGTAGGCCCACGCATCCATGACTCGGCTGCAGAACTCGCTGCCGTTGTCCACGGTAATCGATTTGGGATAGCCGCGCTTGGCGGCCGCGGTATCCAGCGCATGGGCGACCTTAGCCGCTGTCAACGAGTGGGCCGCTTCCAAGACCGGGCATTCCCGAGTGTATTGATCCACCACCGGCAACGTCCGGAAGTATCGCCCGTTCTCCAGCCGGTCGGTGATAAAGTCCATTGACCATCGCTGGTTCGCTCTCACCGCACTCTGCACCGGCCCGCGTTGTTCGCTGGCCAGCTTCCTTCGCTTCTTGGTCCTCATCTGCAGCCCAAGCTCCCGATACAAGCCATAGACGAGCTTCTTTCCCACCGCCCAGCCTTCCCGCTTGAGCATTACCGTTAACCGCAGATACCCAAAGCGCACTCGTCTCATGGCCAGGTCCCGCAGCCTCATCTTCAAGGCGCTGCGATCCTTGGCGTGACTTCGATAGTAGAGCGTCGCCCGATGCAGGAGCACCAGCCCGCACGCCTGACGGGAGCCGATCTCAAACCACTGCGTGATCTGCTCGATCAACTCCCGCTTTCCTGCGGGCTTCAGAGCTTTTTTCGCACCTCCTGCAAAATGTGCTTGTCCAGGCTCAGATCGGCCACCAATTGCTTCAACTTCCGGTTTTCCTCTTCCAGCTGCTTTAAGCGTCGCAACTCTCCCAAGCCCATCCCGCCATACTTCCGCTTCCAGTTATACAGCGTCTGTTCACTGATTCCCATTTCCCGGCGCACCTCCAGCCCGTTGCTGCCTATTTCCAGACGCTTCAGGGCATAGATAATCTGCTCTTCATGATGTCTCTTTTTCATCTCGGTTCTCCTCCTTTTTCGGAGAACTCCCTCTACCAGAAAACTCAAATTCCTCCGGTCCACTTTTTGGGGAGGACGTCAAGAGCGGATGGATGGAGCCATCAGGATCCTTCACGCGCTCGTCGCTAAACCTCTTGACGAACCGCGGTGGTCGTTGAGCGACCAACAACTGAAAGCACTTCTGGAGCGAGGCTTCGGCTCGACGCACCGAGAAACCCGGTCGTTTGGCTGAAAAGAGCCAAGCGATACTGCTGCGACAGGGTTCTTTCGAATATCGACATTAACGCAGGAGCTACGAGAGCAAAGAAAGCGGCGGTTGCCTCATGAATTGCATGACGCCACTGGGCGGCGTCTGATGTGACACGTTACAAGACAATGTAGAGTATCAATCTCCAGTCAGTGCCCGAATGGTGCCTAGTATTGTATTCGACAAGATAAATAATAATGTGGTTATTTGTTTACCACACACGTTAAAAACCATCCTCGCGCAAGCTCCTCGCAGCATGTACGGTGGATGAGGAATGTCGTCCGTTGCTGGCATCCATTGCCGTCGGCCTTTTCGCCGGACTCCGCACCGGAGAGTTGGCGGTGCTGGAATGGGAGAACATTCATTTGATCGGCAGCCAGCGCTTCATTGAGGTCGCAGCCCGGAAGGCGAAAACCCGCCAGCGGCGCATTGTTTCCATTTCCGATAATCTTGCCGCTTGGTTGATGCCGGTGGCGCAGGTCACTGGACCGGTCGTGCCGGCAGCCTACCGCGAACGACATGAGCGGCTGCAAGTTCTCGCGAAACTCACCCCTTGGCCTCGAAACGTGCTCCGCCACTCCTTCGGCTCCTATCACCTCGCGTTCCACAAAAACGAGGCTTTGACCGCAGCAGAAATGGGCAATTCTCCGGCCGTGATTTTCCAACACTACAGAGCACTTGTAACGCCCGAGGCAGCGCAGAAGTTTTGGAAGCTGTATCCAGCAACCGACGTTGACGCCGAGAAGGTCGTAGAATTCGCCGCATGAAGCCTTCGACGTTATTGTCGACACCGATTTTCTTTCGCTCAAGCTGTCCTCAGGCTTGCTTCTCTGAGTAAGAAGATAGCGGCAACTCATCTTCCACCGAATATCCGGCGGCCTCATATCCCTTTAAGCACCGCCCAAACATGGCGGCCAGGCGATCTCCATTGTCCTCCGATTTCATTCTCTATGAAATGGGTAGGCGGAAACTGATGGATTGTCATGCCGAAGGCTTCGCCTTATTCGGATTCTCATGCGATATGGCGATCTGATGAAACAACCGTGTTATGCCAGGGAGTGGAAATGATTGAAACTCTGACTTTTCGCGATCAAGTCGAGTCAGTCCGTCCTCCCGGCGCTGCCAAACGCGAAACAAAGGCGCTATTTTTGACGGCTCTCCGGTTTCGAGACGGACTCGACGATTGTCTAGAAGGCATCGAATCGGACGCGTTTCTTCTCGATGAAGATGAACTCGGCGAGCTGGCCATCGCATTGACGGAGCTGGCCGAGGACCTGCACGCGGACGCCGGACTTTGGAGAAGCCTGGAGGCGTATCATCAAGATTTTTTCGGCGTTTCGCTGCCGCTTTTGTGCAAGCCCGGCGATCAGGCGTTCGAGACATTCGACGCCCGCCGTTTTCAGTTTTTTCTCTACAGTGTGTGGCGACATTTTCGACCGGATCACATCGTTTCCTCGGAGCATCGCGGGTTTCAGGCCATCGCCCGTTTCGCAAGCAAGTATTTCTCCCAGGCTTTCGCCGCACAGCCGCAGCGGTCCGCGGTGGCGGACTTCCTGGCCAAGCCCAACCGGCGGGGCTGGGAGGTGAAACGCAAGCTCGTGTGGCTGGGAACCCGTTCGTTTCTTTTCCGCTTCGCATTCAACGACTACATGCGGCGGCAGGAAGTCAAACCCGGATCAAGAAATCACTGCCACCGACGATTTTCTGTGCCAGCAATACACGGAATGGTCGGGACTGGGAGCCGTGGATATCCTCGCTGCGGCGTTGGATTTGCCGGATGCGGACCGCGCCGTGCTGCGCGGCTGGTATGAACGCCATGCTGCCTTTTACCGGATCGAATCTTTAAACGTCCGAGGTCCGCAAGTGGAAACTCTGGATGCGGTGAATCTCATCAATGATCAGTGCTATCGCATTCGGGTCGAGTTGGATCGGAAGACGTGCGCATTTCAATCCGGCCAGATGGTTTATGGCAGCCTCGTGCCCTGGCATGATGAATGGTATTGGTCAGGAACGCAGCAGACCTGGGAAAAACCTCCCAGGGACTTTTCTTCCGTGAAGCGGGAGTTTCGCGAAAAAAGCTCTTTCATCGCTTATCGGTATTGTCCGGACCTGGCGCAGCGGGTGCGGGAATTCGCCGGGGAGCATTTCGCGGATTTCGTGCGATTTCACGGCTCCGATCTCGCCCTTTTTCCTAACGGGCTGTCAGCAGCCGCAGCCGAACAAAAACGCCTGCGCGTTTTCTCCGAGATCAAAGCTGGCGAGGATCTGGAAAAAATCCTCAAAAAACACGGCGTGAAACGTCCGGGACAGGGCGACTATCCACGCAAGTTCGTCGAAAACGAAAAGGGAGTGGCCGTCTTTTACCATGAGGGTGAGGGAGTCGAAATGTTTACCGGCTACGGTATTCTGCTTTCCGGTTTGAAAAAACAGGACGAACCGCTGACGCCGGACGAGATGGAAATCCTTCAGTCATTCATCGAGGAGGACGCCATTAGTCCGGCCTTCGTCCGCCGCGTCATCCGGGACGTAGGAAGCTCGGGCCTCGAAAAGCTCTATTTTCTTACCGGTGGCGCGGACGGCGTCGAATATCTCCTGCGCCGGTTCAAAGGCTGTTACTACCGCAAACGGCCTCCCAATATCTCTCTCCGAGAATGAACAAGAAACGCCCCAAGCGCGACGACGACCGCGAGGAACGCATCACGATGGAAATCATCGTGGACGCATACAACGAAAGTGAAGTCTGGACGGGCTGGTATTGCTATCTGGAGAATACGCTAGCTTTCCCCTTCGAAGCCGAATGCGTGAAATCCAGAAAGATGTCCCCGCTGGAACCCGGTGAGCGGGTGACCGCGCTGGGAATGCTGGACGACGACGAAGGAGACGGCCTCGGAGAAATGATGGTCGAGGCCGAATGGCGTGATTGCACGATGGGAATTCCCCTTGCGCAGATCAAAGGCATCGGCGTGGACGAGAAAACGGCCGAAGCCATTGCCGACTGGCACTACTGGGTGGCGCAGGGACGGCAGTTCTGACGGTTTCGAAGACTCCAAATTAAAGACCCAGCAGCTCGCGTCCGAATCAGGATGCGCCGGTCGAACTCAAAGCATCCGCGCATCGGGTGATATGTTCCCCCATTTGCTCCACGATGCGGGAGATCACCGGGTGGCGAACACCCTCTTTGTGGATTGTTTTGGCGACAGCCTCAGCTCCGTCGGGAATTCGGCCAGCCAGATCGGCGATGCGATCCAGCACCCCTGAAGGTGTCAATCGAAGTTCCCGGGCCAGCTTTTCCCAATCCCGGCGGTGGATCTGCTGGATCCGATAGTTCGAGCCGATCTTCATCGCCATCGTGGCCTTGCGTGGGGGGATTTGCTGTGGGTAGGGCAAGGCGCTGGCCAGGTCATAAAGCGGAGCAAGCCGCGCCTGGGTGCCAGGCGCGATGAGTATCGAGTAGTTCTTCGCATGGGCGTCGGGCCCCGCGGTCAACCAGTGGAAGATTAACGTGTCGATGAAGCGCACCACGTCCTCCTCGGGAGAAGAGGAAAAAACGCGCAGGATTTCGCCGATGGTCTTGGGTGACGGTCCTCCCTGGTTTTGATATTTCAATTGCGGGCGAATCCCCGCCGCCTGGCAAAAATCCTCCTGATGGATGCGCCGGACGATTCCGTTCTTTTCCAGGCGATCATACCGCTCGATGACAATCACGGGTGTTTCGTCGCAAGTCATGACCCGGGAGCGAGCAGTCGGGAACCCGAGTTCGGCCGCCAGCCTCAGGCAAAAATGCTCATTCTCGACCTGTCCGTCATAAGCGCCGGTCGCCGGCTTGAGAATATGCGTTGTCGGGGTGCGTCCTTCCGGGACTCCCCAACGTTTCTTTTTCGAATCGAAATACAGCGCAAGCTTGGGCTGGGCGCCGGCCAGACTGAACTGCCCGGTGTCGGCTCCCAACCGCGTGGCGGAGGCATCGGCAACCACCGCTGCAATGCGCTCGTTGAGTTCATTGGACGACATCCAGGACACCTTCGGCTCAGTTCCTTCGGCGAGGAGGTTCTCCAGACGATCGGACCGGACAAACTGGACGGCTCCCGCGCAGTCCTCGCCGACATGCTCAATCAAACGAAAGGGATTGCGTGGCGAAACCCGAAAGCGCCGGCCCCAGCGACTGAGCACAGCGTCATTGTCAGGCAACAGACCCCACAGAAATGCCTCGACCACGCGGTGCCCATGCTCTTTCACGATGAGCGGCATGGAAAGCGAGAGCGGGAACGCGTTTTCGCTGGCTTGCCAGTTCGGTTCGTAGCGGAAACTCAGCC
The DNA here is from genome assembly GCA_963744345.1 of uncultured Verrucomicrobiae bacterium. Taxonomy (GTDB): domain Bacteria; phylum Verrucomicrobiota; class Verrucomicrobiia; order Chthoniobacterales; family Terrimicrobiaceae; genus DASTFP01. The sequence continues at coordinate 15,655 of CAVUTD010000015.1, read as the reverse complement.
GGTCACCGCGAAGCACGACTTCGCCCATGACCAGTCCCTCGGCCACGACCGTCAGGGAGTCGCTCACGATTTTCTCCGCGGGTTTTGCGCTGATGCGAGAATGCGATCCAAATCGCCCGCCCCTGTTTGGCCCTCTTCAACACGCAGCTCCAGCGAGAGCCCCAACTCGCGGAGCGCACGCACGACAAGCCCCCATTCCACCGTGACCTTTCCTTTCTCGAACTGCACCACCCAGTCCCGCCCCACGCCAGCCCTTCTTGCCAGCTGCGATTGCGACCAGCCCAAATGGCGGCGGCGTTCCCGCGCAATGGCTGCGAGGTCGCGGACAGTTTTGGCTTTCATTTCTCATTGAATCTAGCATGTCGTCGTTTGCCGACAAATAAAAAAGTCGTCTATCACAGACATCTCATAATGTCGTCGATGGACGACTTGCCTTGACCTCTGGAAAGTTGAACAACCGCTTGCGTCTTGGGTCCGGTAAATTTTCTAGAGACAGTTAGAGACCGTCGAGGCCATTGCCGATTGGCACTATTGGGTGGCGCGGCCGGCGGTGATTTTCCAGCATTATCCGGCGTTCGTAAGCCGCCACACGTCAGTACGTTATATGACGATCTTGTGTTTCCCTCGTCAAATCGCATTGGATTTGGCAGTGTGGAGCTTTGTGCGTCCACCCGGATGACTGCCTACCATGCCAAGTATTTTGCCCACAAGCTGACCAAACGCTGCTCCTCGGACAGCGATGGAAAACTCGTGGCCTCGTTGGCTGACGCTCAGGTCGATTTGAACCCTCATCAGATCGACGCCGCATGGTTTGCATTCTGCTCGCCGCTATCCTTCTGTCTCTCCTCCATGTCCGACTCCCAGCAATTTCTAAGAGACCTCGAAAAACTGTGGACCGCCGCCGACTGTCTCCGCGCCAACCTCGGCGCCGCCGTTTACAAGCACGCCGTCCTCGGCCTGATCTTCCTCAAATACGTCTCCGACTCCTTCGCGACTCGGCAGCGAGAAATCGAAGCTCAGCTCCGCGATCCCAACAGTGACTACTACCTGGATCCGAACGATGGGGGTTCGGAGGAGGACTACGCCGAAGCCATCCATCACGAGCTCGAAGAGCGCGACTACTACATCGAGAAAAACGTCTTTTGGGTGCCCGCGCTCGCCCGATGGAAGACGCTCCAGGACAGCGCCAAGCTCCCGCCCGGCACCGAGATCGAGGTCAACAACGGAAAAAAGACCACTTACAAGATCACCTCCACCGGTCGGCTCATCGACGACGCGCTCGACGCCATCGGGCGGGAGAACCCGAAGCTGAACGGCGACCTACACCCAGCTCCAGCTCGACCCGGCGAACCTCAGCAGCCTCATCGACCTCATCGCCACCATCCCCTTCGAGCACGCCGACCTGCACGCCAAGGACATCCTCGGCCACGTTTACGAATACTTCCTCGGCCAGTTCGCCCTCGCGGAGGGGAAAAAGGGCGGCCAGTATTTCAGGCCGAAGTCCATCGTCTCCCTCATCGTCGAGATGCTCGAGCCCTACCAGGGGCGCGCTTACGACCCCGCCATGGGCTCCGGCGGCTTCTTTGCCTGCAAGCAGGCCCGCCAAATCCGCTCCGCGAAACCGGAACGCGCTTCTGCGCCAAGCGGTGTCCAGAGCCAGGACAAACTGGCGCGCTGGCCGCACCGGTTTGCCGGGCAGGCATTTGAAACAATCGAACCCCCACCACCTGGCGCCTAGCCGCGATGAACATGGCCATCCGCGGCATCGACTTCAACTTCGGCAAGGAGCCCGCCAACTCTTTCACCAGCGACCAGCACTTCGACCTGCGCGCCGATTACGTGATGGCGAACCCGCCGTTTAACATGAGCGTATCGTGGGACGCGAAACTCGAGGGCGACCCGCGCTGGCGCTACGGCACTAAAGTGCAGGTAGTATAGGCATTAGAAGGTCCTCTTCAGATATGCCAATTGCTTCGCTGTGGTTTGACATAGAGGCTCCTGCGATTGCGACGCCGGCGGTAACTCGCGAGCAAGCGCTGCCCTTTGGCAGTCTTTCTTGGGAAAACTTCGAACGCATTTGCTTTCGCCTCGCGCATCGGGACGGTGACGTTGAGGATGCCCGGATCTACGGAGAGCGTGGCCAAGCTCAAGAAGGTATCGACCTGTATGTTCGGCGTGCAACCGGGGACTATGCCACTTGGCAATGCAAGAGGTATCAGGAGGTTACGACTACGAACATTAAGGATGCCGTCACAAAGTTTTTGGAGGGTGATTGGGCGGCTCGGACCAAGGTCTTTCGACTGGCGGTTGCACCAAGCTTGAACGCGACTGAACTGGCCGAAGAGATAGAAAGGCAGCGCGTGCGATGCGATGCGGCGAACATTGTTTTCGAGCCTTTGGATCGGGATCGGTTGTCGCTAATGCTGAAAGAGCATCCCGATCTAGTTGACGACTTTTTCGGCCGTCCCTGGGTCGAGGCATTCAATGGCGCTGAGGCTTTGGTGAGTCTCTCCGGACGCAAGCTTAGTCGGGAGCAGAAGATTAGTACACGTCGTTTTGTCCTGACGCTGTATGCCACTCATTTCCAAACCGTCGACGGTGGCATACCGGCAGCAGCTCCAGTCTTCCGGGGCGCCGTCAAGAGAGTGCCGGTCTTCGAGCGTTATGTCGAACCCATCATCGAGCTTGTCGAATCTGTAGTTGAGCAAGGACAAGCGATTAGCGCCCAACCGGGGGAAGATACCGAGGACGTTGAGGAGAAACCTTCAGCCATGGGATTCCGCAGGCGGGAGATTCGGACAAAGATCGCATTGTCGGCAGGACTAGCGACCAGCGATCGATTTCTTCTACTCGGCGGAGCTGGCTTCGGGAAAAGCGCGGCTCTGCGCGTGGTCATCCACTCGCTTTTGAGCGATGACGCCCGGTTTCCAGCTCTCGCGAAGTCGTGGGGTCAGCGGCTGCCGCTGCTACTACCGTTTGGATTCCTAACCCGTCATTTTGCCGAGAACGAGGCTGCTACTATTGAGAGCGCACTCAATTCGTGGCTGAAAGTGCTCGGTGCGAAGAGCGAAGTGCTAACGCTTCTCGAAGAAATGCTGACAGATGAGCGCCTTCTCTTGCTCGTAGACGGCCTCGACGAGTGGCAAAACCGTGAAGCCGCCGTGTCAGCACTTACTGCGCTTAGTGCCTACGTCCAGACCCGGCGACTCCCGCTGGTTGCGACCGGTCGCCCACTGGGTTTCGAGCGCATTAGCGACTTTGGCCCGGATTGGAAGGGTGCAAATCTTCTTCCACTAACTGCCGAGCAGCAGCGGGAATTCGCAACCTACTGGTTCCGGCATTTCCACGAAGCCGGAGTGGCATTGGACGCTGCCGCACTGGAGCAGGCGGTAGCGCGCGATGCCACGGAGTTCGCAAACGATCTCTCCGAAGACCCCACATTGTCCGAATTAGGGGGTATTCCGTTGCTGCTCTCAGTCATGATTTATTTACGACTCACGGGACGTGTGCTCCCGAACAGTCGGCTGGCCGCCCTTGAGGAACTTGTAAAGGCATTGCTGGAAGACCAACCGCGCCGACGCGCCCAAGCGGCGATGCACCGTGTCGACCAGTCGGCGACGCGTTCACCCCGTGTGCGGCGCGGGCTTGAGTATCTCGCTTATCGCATTCACCAAGAGCCCAACTCGCTCGTTCTCTCGAATGAACGCGCGGCGCAGCTGTTGAGCGACTACTTCCGTTCCGATCTTGAGCTGTCTGCCAGCGAGGCGGAGGAGTGGGCCACTCGCGTTCTCGAACTTGGCCAACACGAGTTTGGAGTGTTGGTGGCACCGCAGGAACAACACGTGGGATTGGTGCACCGAATTTTTCAAGAGTATCTCGCGGCCAAACACCTCGCGAGACTTTCACTAGACCCGGTGAGGAACTATTGCGTCGAGGCCGGCCGGAAGGCTCCTTGGCATGAAGTGACGCTGACACTGATGCAACTGCTGGAGCGGCAGGATGATGTCGATGGGTTGATTGAAGAAATCCGAAAGCCCGTGTCGGATTGCCTCGATGAACCCCTCCAACAAATCCTGCTCACTCGTCTAGCGGTAGCCGAGATTAACTGCTCTCGTAGCAAGGCGCGCGAGCTGATGACGCAGGTGTTCTCGTGGATCGAATGCGGTCGGTGGATGCCTCTGCGCCTTTCGCTAGTGCGCGAAGTGGCAGCAGGCTTGGAGTCAGAACATGTGGGCGCGCTGGTAGCATCGCGGATCGGCCGATGGTTTCCCGGCCGGGTCCGGTGGCTGCATGACGTTCCTGCCGTTGCGGTAAAACAACCCACTTCCGAAACGGTTTCTGACCTGCGCATCGCGCTACATAATTGTGACAGCAGCTATGACTACCGGCACATCGCTGAAGCTCTAGCATCCTGCGCGTACAAAGCGCCGGAGCTAGCAGACGAGTTTCTCGCGATCCTAAAAGGGCCAGCTGATCCGGAAATGCTGGGCGCAGCGTTGCACGCCCTCGCTACGGGATGGACAACGCACCCCGCCGTGCCCTCCCTCTTGGATGCCGCGAGCGCGGCCCCAGCAAAGGAACTGCGACGTGTCGCGATCCTAACGCGCTTCAAGCGAGGTGAACGCTCACCCGAAATCCGCGATATTGGTTGGCTTTTGCCGGGAAGGCGAGTGGCCGTGGCCTTGGGAAAAAGACATAATAGCCGCACTGGTTGGCAGCTGGCCACGCGATCCTGAACTCAAACGCGGCGCTTTGGAACGCATTCGCGGCATCGGCTTTCCAGGTTCATGGGCACCGAACCCAGCGATTCACTATCTCCTGCAGGGATGTCCTGGCGATGACGACGTGGCGCGCATGCTCGCGAACCAGTTGGGTTTGGAGGATCGCAGCCGTCGCAACTTCACTATCAGCGACGTTCATGAAGATCTACTCGCCGGCTTCACCAAACATCCGCTCCTGATTTCCGCCGCCGAAGCATGGTTTGAGAAGAACGCGTCACCTCATGATCCGATGGAGGTCGCAGTCATCGCAAAGTTGGGTGGCACGCAAAAGTGTCGACAAGCGTTGCTCGATTGGTTGCGACGCGGCGAGATTTGGCCCAACTGGATAATCTCTACCCTCTTGGAGATGTCCGGACCGGACGACTCGGAAGTCCGATCCGTGCTCACCGATTACGTGCACGATGAGCGACGACGTTCGGAGGCAGTGCGATGGCTTCCGAACGTCATCCAAGACCAAAAGGAACTTGGCGCCGCACTGCGAAACGTCGTGCGCGATGCTCATGTTTTTAATTCTTGTTCGGCTATGGCAGTTCTTGTGGAGAGAGAAGGGCGCGACGCGCCAGACCTTTGGCCGTTAGTGGAGGCGCGGCTCACTGCCGACAACCAAGGGCACTACTGGCGGCTGGGACATCACACGCTTTTGAGAATCTGGCCCGAGAATCCTCTGGTCCAGCGGCTGGCGAAATCGACCATATATTCGGAAGACATGTCACTGTCGGCCCTCCTTGAGGCTTACGAGAGTGATCCCGAAATACGACCAATGCTTGATCGGACTATGCAGGTTCTTCATGAGGACCTCAGGCTTGAGCTTGTTCGTGCTGTCGAGCCGTTGGCGCGAAGAGGGGTGCCGAGTGCTGTCGCTATCGTAGGGGAGTTTAGGGACGAACCAAACGGAGAAGCACGCACGTTGGCGGCGCGTGCATATGCGCGAGCCTGTCTCCGCGCCGAGCGCCCCGCCCAAGAATTAACAGCGGTTCTCAGTTCAGACCTAATGGCCTTCCTGATCGGACGAGAGCCGCGGCAGCAAGCGGCTGTCGCCGCACTGTTGGAACTCGGCCGGGCTGATCTTGTGGCCAAGCAGCGAGAGGACGGGCGACCGTTCGAACTGAGCACCTATGCTAACTCGAGACATAATTGGGAATTCATCGCAGCAGTGGTGGACCATTGGGAAGCCTTGGCAGCGGCCGTTCCCGATATTTGGCCGCGATTCCGACATTCGCCAGTCATCGTCACTGAGCTGGCAAAGGCAGGGAAAGGCAAGTATGCGCTCGATCAAACGTCTGTGTTCGAAGATGGCGTCCGAACTGGGAAGCAACTGGAGTTAGAGCAGGTGCAAGCTCTGATCGCGCTGCACGGTCGCAGCACTCTTCTGCGCGATCTGTTCTTAGCCCGCCTGCAACACTTCCTGCCCGGTGGACAGCAGTCAATGATGATGGTGGAAAGAGCGGCTTACAATGCAATGGCTTCTTACGTCGCCGACCATTTCCAGGGAGATGTGGCTGCTGGCCAAGTGATGCTTTCGGTCGCGACGTCCGGATTGATTCACGATGTTGGCTTGGTAGCCCTGTGTCGCGGATGGCCTGACTCCGCGCCGATCGCTAGCGCCACTGCGAATCTAGCCGAGCTGATCGAAGCTGATGAGCCAGTGACCGCTTGGTTGTTCGCGTCAGTAGCAGACGCGGCACTTATGGCAAAATATCTCGTGCGCTATCCGAGCAAACTCACGAAGCATTATTTCGGTGAGTCGCGAGACGGAATTGCGGCAGTGCGGACGCGACTCCAAAGAGACAGGGAGTGTCGGGCGCTTGTTTTCGGTGAACTTCAAAAAGTCACGGAACTGGATACTCGAATTGCGCTGGCCAAACTGCTCGCGCCATCAATGCGCAACGATCCAGTGTTTCGCGCTTGGATTTCAGATCAGCTGCGTTCTGCCAGCGACAGTAGCCGCGTCATTTGTCAACTCGCGTTCGACGTGCTTGCGAATGCAGTAAAGCCGGTCGAGTTCGCCCTCCTTGAGGCAGCCTTGACGCGTTATTGAGGGACCGCCCGGCGCCTTTGTACGAGTGGCTGATCTCATTCGGCAGCTTGCCTGAGTTGGCGGAGAACCGCGTCTTCAAGGACAAGCCGGGCGGGCTGGTGGTCGATTACATCGGCATCGCCGCCGAGCTAAAAAACGCGCTGCGCACCTACACCGATGCGAAGGGCAACGGCCAGCCGACCGTGAAGGCCGAGGACGCGCTGAAGATTCTCAAGGAGAAGCTCGATGTCGTGCGTGGCATGATACACGGGTTCGATTACTGGCAATTCGAGACGAAGCCGCTGCAACTGCTCGCGCCGGCTGCGAACCACATCCTCGGACTGAACGATGGCAAGAAGCGGTTTCTCGACGTGATGGCGTCGGTGACGAAGACGTATTCGCTCTGCGCCACGCTCGACGAAGCGGCGGGACTGCGGACCGAGATCGCCTTTTTCTTCGCAATCCGCGCCGCGCTAGTGAGACACGGCAATGTTGGAAAAGGATCTCCGAGGACGAAAAGAACTCCGCGCTCAAGCAGATCCTCGACAACGCGATTTAGTCCGAAGGCGTGAACGACATCTTCGCGCTGGCGGGATTGGAAAAGCCGAACATCGGCCTGCTCAGCGACGAGTTCCTCGAAGACATGCGGAAGACGCCGCTGAAGAACCTCGCGGTGGAGTTGCTCGAACGTCTGCTCAAGGACGAAATCCGCTCCAACAGCCGCACGAACCTCCTGCTGGGGACGCTGCGCAAATATCACTACCACGCTATCGCTTTCCCCTCCAGTGTGCCGGTTCGCGTATCGAGGTGAGTGAGCAAATCCCTTCGGAAATACAAATACCCGCCCGAGGAGCCACGAGTATTTTGGCGACCATCGCCATGCCTTCACGCAATGGCTTGCCGCGGAGTTGCGCCATCCTTACACGACCGCGCCACTCGTTTCCGTTTACGTGGATGAATTCCCGGACGATGCCGACCTGCGCCAAAAGCTGGAAGCGCGCCGGGTTGAAGGGGGGCGGTTGCGGCTTGTGGTTCCCAAGGACGAGGGCGTTTTTACTCCGGGGCAAATCGTGAACGGCTTTCCGCTAGTTTCTGACATTCAGACTTATCTTGATCTCGTCAATGCGGGATTGCGCGGCGACGAGGCAGCAAAGGAGCTGCGACGATGGCCGGACTTCGCGGGAGGCTGGGCATGACACAGAAGACGGATTCATTTGCCGAGTATCCGGCCCGGAGCCTGGAAGTTGCACAGTGCACCCTCATCACGGCTTGGGAGAGTCTGGGAAATTATTGGGACGATCTTGTCGTGGTCGGCGGCCTTGCCGTGCATTACTCCCTTAGCCCGGAGAAGCTTCGAGCAGCAAATTTGCCCGGTGCGGTAACTCTCGATGTGGATTTCGGCATTTCACTGGGAGCGTCTGCAGGGATGTATGGGACGATTTTGAGCGACCTGAGCGGGCTTGGGTTCAAGCAGGAGGATGAGCGTTTGGTGAAGATGGTGCAGGGGCGTTCGCTTTACATCGACTTTCTGACAGAGGATGCCGACTTGCGAGGCTCGGCCCGGCAAATCGATGGAATCACGGCCAGACCGGGCGCTCCAAAAGCGTCGCTGGGTTGAAGTGGATGGAAAGGACGTTTATGGTTCGCAGCGAACTCTCAAGGTGCCGATCGCTGACATTGGGCCGTTGCTCGTGCTCAAGTTGAACGCATTCGAGGGGAAACATCCGAAGGATGCCTACGACGTTTTGCTCGCCGTGACCGCATGGCACGAGGGAGCGGAAGCAGTCGTAGCTGCTTTTCAAGCCGAAGAAACGGCAGGAAACAGCGGATTCTCCCGAGCAAAGCGTGCTGTGGAGGAGCATTTCGTTTCCCTCGACCAACTGGCTCCCACGCGAGCCATGCAGTTTCTGTATGAAGACAGTCCCGTCCTCGGGGAGTCAGGGAAGGAGAGTTATGGAAGACCTCGTGACCATCGGGCAAGCCCTGCTGGGACGCTGAGTGCCCGCTTGTAGGCTCGACAAGGTTCTTCGGCATTTATCCAGATCCGATTTTCGTCCGAGAAACGCATTCAAATTTCGGACAATGAGGTTATTCCGAGTCGGGAACAATCACACGAAATCCGGCGGCTAGACTTGCCCTGATGATGCGCCGGTAGCGCCGAAAGCGCCACGCCGCGATTGGTATACTTTGCCCCGAATTGGGGGCCATGCCTCCGTTTAGGGCTGATATGTGTTCCTCGATGAAACGAGAAATCGTCATCGAAACCTTCCCTCGAAAATGAAAACAGAGCCTTCCGGCCAACGTGTTTTGATTGACGGAATGCGCCCACTGGCTTTGACCAAAAAGCAGGTCATCGCCGTGCTTGGCTCGGCCAAACTCGTTGATCGAATGCTGTGGGCTACCCGGCACGCGGGAGGCAGGTGGCTCATGATTATCCGCGAGGGCCGCGACCTTCTCGTCGCGACGGAATCCGTCGAGTCGGCTTATGCGCGATTGGTGAGTGGCGAGGTACCACCGCTCATGCCGAGTGAGCGAAAAGCAAACGAGGCAGCGGCGTGAGGGCGCATCTCAGTCACGAGGAAATGAACCAGCTCTCCCGCTTTTTGAGAGTGGAACAGGCTCTCTCGGAAACCTGTCGGTGGCAAATCCACGATGGCCTTTACGCGGCTGGTAGGAAAAGAGAACGGGTGCGGAGCGGGGCGGTGCTAGCCGGTGGGACGTTCGGGGCAGGTAGTGGGGAGCTGGTTGCTGTCCCGGACGATGCCTTCCATTCCAGCCAGGGGCTAAGCATTCGCTCCTTTCCTTCGCCCGTTTTTGCCAATGTAACGGCTGCAAACCGGCTCACCTGTTGGGGAAGCTTCCCCCTTAGCCGCCCATTTTCGAGAGCCTTCGGCCAGGCTCCGGTCTCTCTTCAAATCGGCGGCTTGACCCGCTTCGATCCTCCTCAGACCTTGCTCGACCCATCGAGGTTCATGACCTTTGCGCGTCATTTCCTAGGTCAACGACGCGACGGGATAGCACTTTCCCTAGGGGAAAGTGCGGGCGGGCCGCTGGCGTTATTTTCCCGCCTCCCTCCCCGCGTCAGGCGCGGTCCGGGAACAGTTCGTTTTTTCGGCATAGCGCATTCGCTTGTCCCGACACTTCACGTTGAAAATCTTTATGGCGCACCAATCCAAACCCGGCACCACGCAGATCGCTCTCGACATCTCCTACGACGCGAAACTGCGATTTGAAACGCTCCATCAGATGATGGGCTTTCGGACGAAAGCTCAAACTTTGGAAGCCATCATCTACGTTGTTTCCACCCAGGACAAAATTGATCCCGTCCTGTTGGGACAGATGGACAAGAAACTCGATACGACGATCCATTTGCTTCAATCCCTGTTATGAAAAACGGGCAGATTTTTGCTCGCAAGTCCACCGCCCGCGGCGGCCTCGACCTGGAATATCTCGACGAGACTTCCCGCCGGAAAGTTTCGCTGCGGGAACGCACGGAGATGGACCGGCAGATCGGGAAGAAACTCAAACATTTTACCGACTACGCCTCGAAGGAAACGCTCGGGCAGGTACACGTCGGCGGGTTTTTCCACAATCACATCTGCATCAATCCCGATCAGGTTCTGCACTCCACAATGAAACGCGTCATGCTGAAGTTCAACGAGACCTATCATCGCGGCGATTCCGTCGGCTACGCCTACGGCCTTCATCACGACACGGCGCATCTGCACGTTCACGTGGCGATTTGTCCGCGGACGGCGAACGGAAAATATGTCGGGTGCAGCACGTCCCGTTCAAGCAACTCCAAACACAAGCGGCAGATGGACGGCATCAAGTCGTGGTTCGAGCAGGAAAATTCCCGCTGGAAAAAAATCCTGGCTTCACCCGAGAAATTGGAGGAAACGCTTTCCATGCGGCTCGACGCCGACAAGCTGGTGTTCTCACCGAAGCTGAATCCACTCCAAGCGAACGCGCTTCAAAGCACGCAGACCGCAGACGCGATCCGCTTGAAGCAGCTCTACCAGGCCATTCGCAATCTGGAAGCGGGCATTGCCAAAAAACGCCAGGCGCTCGCGATCCAGGGCGAAAGCCGCTTGGTTTCTCGCCTGATGCGCGTCCCCAAGCCAAAAGTGGTGCAGTTGACGGAGAAGATTGCGACGACAATCGAACGTCGTTCCATCCGCGACCTGCAAAAGAATCTCTTCCAACTCAAGCGGCAATATCGCTCGGAACACAAACGCTACTCACGCCTGTTCGGCTTCACGGCCTTTTCAAACCGCAATGCCTACGCGCAGCACGTGACGAAGGGGCAATCCCTGTGAATCAGGAATTCAACCAGCGCATCATTCGAACGCATATGGACATATCTTCCGTGAAGCGCTCAAAGCCTCGGCCAATGCAAACCGAAAGGGAGCTTTGCCGTTTTGGAGCCCGTGCCTGTTGAACGGTTGGCCTTGAAGGAACGCCCTATTCAGGGTAGGCTCCTTCAAAAGGAGCGCTATGCCGGACATTCGCTACATGACGTGGGAGGAAAACGAAGCCGAACATGCGGCGGATCGTCGTGCCATGATCGAAGCGGTTGCTTCTGGCCAGAAAACGGCCCGGCAGGTTCAGGCGGAGAATTCGCTCATTCCTTTGGACGCCCGAATCGAAATTGACTGGCAGGATTTGTCGGAACGGCTGGAGCGAGTTCAATCGCAGTCAGGGACCTAAAGACCGGCTCAAATGAGTGAAGAGCCGGTTAGAATCGGACTGGCTGACATCGCTGATGTGGTCACCACTCCGAGTGATGGCCAATTACCTCTCATTGTCGGGGGACAGGCGGTCAATATCTGGGCAGTGACATACGCTCCGAAAGTCGGTGAAGCGCTCCGCGCGTTCGAGCCATTCGTCAGCAAGGATATCGACCTTTATGGCCCTCAGAAAATTCTTTTTGACTTGGCGGCGAAAATACAATGTGCCGGTAACCTTATCACCGCCGCGACTGCCTGGTATCGGGCAGGTTATCGTCCCCAAGGGCGACCTGAAGATCAAAGTGGAGCTGCTCAATGGTGTAAATGGGTTGCGACAAATCGGCGAAGAGAACGCCGTAAAAATCAGCGTCCAAGGCATAACTGTTCGTGTGCTTGACCCCATCTCGTGCCTGAAAGCGAAGATTGCCAATGCGGCCGGTATCGATCAAACGACACGGCAGGACGTTAAACACATCCAGATCATGAAGATGTGCGCAAGGGAATACGCAAAAGGACATCTTGATGGCCGGCGAGCAAAAGATTCTGAGCGAACGCGCCGTCGTCGATTTGTTGCCTTTCCAAGTCTGCCTTCGAGCGAATCCTGAAGCTTCGATTCCTCGGTGAGCTCCGGCCCACCGGGCCGTTACTTCGCGCGGCGCTGGTTCGACCGCGGCCAGGTCGCTGGTGGTTACTTCGCTAGGCTCTCGGATGACGGGACGTTGCTGGAACTCTATTCGCGAGGGCTCACGCGTGAGGCGTGGCCCAGCTCAAGCCCACAACGGAGGCCGCAGCGTCGTGATTTACGACATCTTCCGAGAGACTATCGAGCAAATTAAGGCGGCGTTAAACGGAAGATGTGACCGAGCATGGCGCTCTTCCTGACGGCGGGGATTGTGGTCGAGACTAACTGGAGGTGACTGGTGTGGTCAAGGAAATCGCCGATGAGCTATTGGATCCCACAAGGTGTGTGGTGCTATTAATTTGTTTAACGGATCCTACAGAATACTACATACTCTATTACAGCCGCTCCGTTAAGGTGTAGATGCCATCCAAAGTTAATATCCTTGTTTTTGTCCACGGAATGACACCCTATGTCACGCCGAGCGATCCGCGCAGGTCGGGTGGCATCTACGACAAGTTCTGGAAGGCTTTGCGAGCACAAAAAGCCGAACTGGAAGGCCTCTTTCCCGATGGTCCTATCTTCGTCGAGTGGGGTCATCAGCTTTCATCAACGGAGAATCCGGTGAGAGAAGATCACAGGCTCACGGAAGTGGAGCGGTTCGTGAACGAGCAGGTTTCATATCAAAACATTAAAAAAGCTCCCGGGCCGAATAACGCCTTGACAAGCGACTGGGGAATCCCAGGCGTTCGACAACTTATAACTAGTGTGCGCGAAGGAGTCGTCTCATTCGGGCTCACAGATGTGATTTATTACTGTTCCGGCGACGGAGAAATCTACGTGCGTGCGCAAGTTTACAATCAGGTTTTGGTTGCCATGCAACCCTACATAACCGAGCCCAATGTACGGATTCACCTTTTTGGTCACAGCCTCGGGGTAACAGTAATTCACGACTTCCTCTTTGGTCTCTTCAAAAAGGGGCACGTACCCGATTTCGTCCAAAATTATCAGGGAGGGGCTTGGGCAAGTGAAGAATTTCAAAAGTGGCGCAACAAGGCACAAAATGGCGAGCTAACCTTAGGGGGTCTGGCATCCGCAGCCTCGCAGCTGCCGCTCATGGTGATCAGAAAGCAGGCCATGATTGATAAACTATTCAATCATGTGGGACTGGATCCGGCAGATATCGGCGTCGTCTCAACCGGAATACAATGGAAAATTTTTTACGACATCGATGATTTGCTGGGATTCGCCAGTCGCAACCTTTACAACCCGAATCATGCGGTCATGGACATTCAGGTAGATTCTGGCGATCTACCCCTTGGTGCCCACGTCGGCTACTGGGAAAATGAAGTCGTCGTGAGAGAAAGCGCAAAGTTGTTTTACGATTACGCGCGTTAAGCACTAGGCGCAAGAGACGGGAGAGCATTCTTCAAAAGACGCATAGCAAACGTTGAAACCGGGACTACCCTATGAACTCTACGGCCCGGGTCATTCCCAATGCCGCCACATTGAGTGATTGACACCGCGGTGATCGTGGGTTCACTAAGCAGCGCAGCTTCAGGAAACTTCTTGCCGGTGCCCGACAGCCTCTCGGTCGAGCAGGTGGCCGCCGGTATTGCGGCCATTTCGGAGTCGGGTCTTACTGGGAGCCGCTGCGCTCGCCTCGAAGTACGCACCGGAATACGATTCCCAGCAGGGAGTCTGCCGGGCAGCCTTTGCAGCGCTTGACGCTATTCTTGCCGATGGCGCCTAACCAGCGCAAGTTGATCACGTCGCAACCTTACCAAACGTCAGTTTACAAACCGGTGTTGCTAGCGATGACAATCTTGATCTTCGAGCTCGCTACGCTCCGCGCTTGTCTGTTTCCCGTGCGGCGCGCAAGCCTGGTGAATCCCGTTCAAACACTGCGCGTCCAATAATTCGATCGGATCATCGGCCGCGGTGGATTTCGAACTGTTCGGGCGGTTTGGTTCAGACAAGGCAAAAATCTCTCGAAGAATCTCCGCGAGGCGCATTGCTCCTTCAGCTGGGACACTCATCATATTGGAGACGTCGCCGACTCGAAATTCTGTATGCTTTTACGCTCTTTTTTTTGAAGGCCGACGTGCGAGCGAAGCCATTATAGCAATGCGCTTTAAGGCGGCAACGTCGTGGCAACGGATTTTTCATACCTAGCAAGGACCCGGATTTTTAATCCGTGGGTCGGGTGTTCGAGTCACCCCGGGCGCGCGCTCTCAAAGCGTAAAAGGTGAGAAGTGACAAGCGATTGCTGGGGTTCACTAACCTCTCACTTCTCACGAATCACTTCTCACTTTGTTTCCCCTGCTCGTTTTCCGCCTAGCATGGTTGGGGAAGCTTACCAACGCGAGGTTGACCCCGGCAAGCCGAGAATTCCATGGTGCTCAACGGATTAGAACCGCTCCAAACTGCGTAGGACCGCGAAGGATCGACTTTTACGACCCGACTGCGATAACATCATGGCCCTCCCATCGTCAGGCCAAAAGGAAGCTGTGCTTCGGAATCACCCTCTTGGCAGCGAAAAATTACGTTAGTCGCCTTTCATCGCGCGGCATCCTAAACGCGCTGCTACTGATGCCCGACGACGACTTCGCTTATCTGCATGACTGGGGCGAGGTCGGTGTAGTTGGCGATGTCAGCCATAATCTCTTTCGCGTGGGGGCTGCGACTCCATGTGTCGGGCGTGGTAGCTCAGCTGTTGGGTAAAAATGCGTTTTGAGAGAGCGACCCTTTCGGGCTCTCCATCAAAAAGTGGGGACATGGGGTCAATGAATGACCACCATGCCCCCTGTGTGTGATATCGGATTAAGAGGCTACCGCTTCTTGCGAAGCGAAAGCAACCAACAAGTGTTTGTGCATTTGGAAATAGAAAGGGAACCCGATTGCTGCCGGAGCTGTGCCAGCACTCGCATCGTCGCTAAGGGAAGGTATCGACGACGCGCTCGGCATCTGAACTCCTTTGGACTGCCGAGCCTTCTGCAAATCGAGACCCGACGCTTTGAATGTCGGGCTTGCGGGCGCAGCTTCCTCCCGGAGACGCCCGGTTTACGACCCTGGAAGCGCAGCACCGAGCCCTGGCGACAGAAGGTCTACAGCCAGCATCACGAAGGCATTTGTGCTTCGGCTCTGGCGCGTCTCATGAAGTTCACCCTGCGGGTTCCAGGACAACCTTTCTCACAGCGAAGAAATCATAGACGCCCCTCTTCCACGGCAACCCGCTTTTACCTTGCTTGTCATATTCCGTCAAGAGCGTGGACTCGCGCGCGGAGGTTCCCCATTGACGCGGGTGTTGCAGCCATCCTCCAAGGATTTCGCGCGCGAGCAACCGGCCCCAGTAAAACTACCCCATCCCCAAAGTTTGGTGGAGACCCCCTTTCGCCTCAAAAGTGGCAAGCAAGTGGCAAACCAAAATTTCGCGTTTCTGCTAGATTTGCCCTAAGCAAATGATTATCAGCAGCGCAGCCGTAGGGACTCGAACCCCAAACCTTCT
>CAVUTD010000014.1:0-232614 GCA_963744345.1 uncultured Verrucomicrobiae bacterium | reverse complement strand
CTTGCCGGCACTCGGGAAGATGAGGTCTGTCAAAGCGATTTCGCCGTCCTGCGCGAAAATTTCGAGCGATGAAGTATCCAAGAGAAATCGGATCTTGAGAATGCCATTGGCAATTCGCAGTGGCGCGGCATGTCTGGAGGAAGCGGCGAATGCCGGATGGAATTCTTTGATGCCCGAATGCGTGCGATCGATGGTAAGTTGGCCCTCGCTCGGGTCTATCGCGATCGCGGTGACCTCCGCGGTGCCAGTGTGAATGTTTATCACAAATGGCGCGCTCGGGACAATCTCAGAGAAGGTCATCTCCACGTCGAGCAATTCGTTGAGATCGCTTCGTTGATAGAGCCAGAGATCGGCAGCTGCGAAAGATCCACCGAGGAATTCGTGCGCGGGTTCCTCTCGCAGAATCGCGAGTTCCTCGACCGGTCTTTGCGCCAACCGCAAGCCAGCGGAGGTGCGCCTCAGAGTAAGAGACCGAGGAATAGTCATGGCGCTGCGCCATGGGCTGGTGGGCACGTCGAGCGTATATGCCCAGTTGCTCATCCACGCGAGGAGAATGCGCCGTCCATCGGACTCGGGAACGTTTGCCCACGTGACCCCGGCGTAGAAATCGCTCCCGTGGTCGAGCCAGACGACCGCTTCGCCGGAATGGTCCGGATCGCAAACGAATTGGATGCCGTCAAACTCGCCAACAAAGTATTGGGTTCCGGAGCCGCCCGCGGGACCGCCTGGGTTGATGTTGACAATAAGCACCCACTTCCCTGGCCCCGGCTCTCCCTCAACTTCGAGCGAAAACAAGTCCGGGCATTCCCATATAGTTGGATCCCGCCAGACACCTGCCGGGCCGAACTCGCTGAGGGGCGTCCAGCGTTTGAGATCTGCCGAAGCGTAGAGCCCGATCTTCGTTGCCATGGGCAGGACTACGGCCATGATCCATCGCTTCGTCTGCTCGTGCCAGAAGACCTTCGGATCGCGAAAATCGGGCAAGCCGATATCAAGGACCGGATTGCCAGGGTAGTGTGTCCATGTCCGCCCACGATCATTGCTGTAGGCCAATCGTTGATCTTCCACCCGCTGACTGGTGCCGCTCTCCTCGCGGTGTCCCGTATAGATGGCGACCAGCGGAGGGCGGTCTGTTCCAAAACCACTCGAGTTGGCAAAATCCACGACCGCAGAACCTGAGTAAATCCGGAGGTTTCCCTCCTCAGCTAAGGCGACTGGGAGGTGTTTCCAATGAACGAGGTCTCTGCTGACAGCATGGCCCCAACTCATATGGCCCCATTTGTCGCCAAAGGGATTGTATTGGTAGAAGAGATGGTATTCACCGTCGTGATAGACCATCCCGTTCGGATCGTTCATCCAGTTCCGCTCTGGCGTGAAATGAAATTGGGGACGGAAAGGCTCTTGATAAAGTGGGCGCAGCACAGGCTAATGTATTAGCTTAGAAGGACCGTCAGATCCTAAGGGATTCCCGATATCCACTTTCGAAACAGTTTGGCGGTTTTCGAGCATAACTAAGGAACCTGAGAACGCGCGGCCTGGTCGGCGGCGGATTTGACAAAGACGCGATAATCCCATGGTTCGAGGGTTAGTCGGAAGGACTCGCCCAACTCAACCGGCCGTTCGGCAAAATAGTCGACATATTTCCCGCAATAGAGACGCTCCTGGAAGGCGACCCTTTGTCGTTGCGCGGAGAAATTGAGCACGGCAAAGACTTTGTCGCGCTCATTTTGGCGAACAAAACTCAAGACTTCGAGCGGGGCGCTATTGGGCACACTGATCATCCTCGCTCCCCATCGGGCGTTCCAGAGAGCAGTATTATCCTTTTTCAGTGCGAAGAGGCTCTTGTAGAGCTCGCCATTGGGGTGGGACCTCCACTCGATTGGATCTCGCTCGAAGAATTCCAGGCGCTTGAAGTTGCCTGCTTCCTGGCCGTTGTAAACCAGGGGCATGCCTTCGCCAATTACGGAGAGGACCATCGCGGTTTTCAGACCATCGCCAAACTGCTCGAACTCGGTTCCTTCCCAGGCGTTCTTGTCGTGATTGCTGACAAAGGTCATGCGCATGCCGTCTTCAGGAAAAGCCTTTTGATTCCACGAGTAAAAGACGAAAAGCCCGTTCAGGTTCGCTTGATGCATGGCGATGCGGTGAACAGCCTCGTTCCAACTCCAGGCATAGGTCATATCGAAGGCCTCAGCGTGCAGGTCGCGCGATTCCCACTCAGCAAGCATGAAAACTGGTTTAATGGCGTCGAGCTCTCTTCGCACATTGTTCCAGAAATCTGTTGGGACGAAGCCCGCCACGTCGCACCTGTAGCCGTCGATATCGACCTCGGAGACCCAATATTTCATCGCCGTGGTCATATACTCGCGAAGCGCACTATGTTGGTAGTCAAGGTCGATGATATCGGGCCAGTCCCACCAAGGCGTTGGGCAAAAGTCTCCCTTCCAATCGCGCGCATACCACTCCGGATGTTCGGTCACAAGGTTACTATCCCACGCCGTATGATTCGCGACCCAATCGAGGATAACATACATCCCTTGCTCGTGCGTGGCAGTGACGAAATGCTTGAGATCGGCCAACGTGCCGAGATGCGTGTTGACGCTGTAATAGTCCTTGACCGCGTAGGGACTTCCCAGGCTTCCCTTACGGTGCTTGTCGCCGATCTCGTGAATTGGCATCAACCAGAGAATATCTACCCCGAGATCCTTTAGCCTTGGGAGGTGTGCTTCGGCGGCTGTCAGAGTGCCTTCTTCCGTGAACTGGCGCGTATTAATCTGGTAGATCACAGCGTTCTTCGTCCATTCAGGGTGTTTGATCTTGACGTAAGGAGCCGGCTCGTAAGGGTTTGATTCGCTCATGGAGCCAAAGTAGTTGTCGATGTGATTTCCAGTTCAAGCCCAAATGGACATCGATCTATTCCGTGGAATTGTGGTGAAACTTTGCGCACACATTCTTGCGGCCACACCATTGGAGATTCTGCCGACTTCCGTTCACCGGGTTCTTCGCGCGGCAAGAGGGCGCATGAGACTTCGGAAAGGCGGCTGCGCGGCGCCCATCATTGGTCGTCCGAGTTCGTGAAGAAACGTCGCCGCCTCACCTGCGAATTCATTGCCTGGCCGCTTCTTTGCTTGTGTCTTAGCGGTTGCTCGGTCGTCCCGCGTGTCAACGCTCTGTTGCCCGGCAATCGCGCTTTCATCACGCACTGGCCCGTGAAATCCGATAGCGGGCAGCTCAGACTGGCCATCAAAGACAACATCGATATGGAGGGCGTGGTCACGACGGCCGGCTCGGAGTATTTCGCCAAGACTCGTGCCCCCGCAAAGAAGGATGCTGCGTGTCTGGCCATCGCCAGAGAGAGAGGGGTGCCCATCGTCGGCAAGGCGAACATGACGGAATTCGCGGTCTCACCGTCCGGCCTGAACGACTACTTTGGAACGCCGAGGAACCCGTTCAACCTAATGCGGGCTCTGATTCCCGGCGGTTCCTCGTGCGGCTCTGCCGTCGCGGTGGCCAGCGGCATGGCCGACATCGCTTTCGGGACGGACACCGCCGGATCGATCCGGGTGCCGGCAGCTTGCTGCGGCATCGTCGGATTGAAGACAACTCACGGACTCGTTCCCATCGAAGGTGTCGTCCCGATCGAACCCGATCACCTCGATACCGTTGGCCCAATGGGCAGGGACATCGCCACCACTGCCAAGGCCATGGACCTCCTGCAAAGAGGATTCGACGCGAAGTTTGCTGCCGCCCAAGCTGCCAAGCCTGCCGGCGGCGACATCCGCGTCGGACGGCTTTATCTGACAGGCACCGAGCCGAGAGTCGATGCCGCCATCGACAAGGCGCTGGCGAAGGCTGGCTTCCAAGTCGTGCCTCTGGACGACGACTTCAGGGAGCAATGGGAGCAAGCAAAGAAGGATGGCCATGCCGTCGCCGCTGCCGGCGTCTGGCTCAGCGACAAGGATTTTCGGACTGCTCAAGGCGTGACCGCCCGGACCAAGTTGGCCATCTTCGTCGGCAGCATCAGCTATCCGTACACGTATCGACAGGCGCTTGCCAGACGAGCAGCATGGCAAGAGAGCCTGCGTCGCGTTTTCACGAAAGTAGACTTCATTGCTTTGCCCACCTTGCAGGACGCGGCGATCCCGATGCCGAAATTCCTGAAGAGTGGTCTTTTCGAGGCCCGCATGCTCGTAGTGCAGAATACGGTGCCGGTTAATTTCGCGGGCAATCCCGCCTTGGCGCTACCCGTGCCGCTCCGCTATGTAAGTCTCGGCCGCAGCCCCGCCATGGCCATGCCGATGCCGCTTTTGTACGAAGGGGTTCCCGTGACAAGCCTGCAGTTGATCGGTCCGCCCTTGAGCGAGGCTGAGCTTCTCAACGCCGGCCGACTTGTCGAGAACGCCGTCAAGCCGTGGGTGTCCGTCAAGATCCCTTGGGTAGGGGTAACTATCCAGTGAGCGGAAGGACGTAATCCACAGATTTCGCCGATTTACACGATTTGGTTGTCATCCGGCGAACGCGCCCCGCGACGATAAACTTGAATACTTGTTGCGTACCCACAACTTCTCCGAATTCGCTGTGCGATATCGTGGTTACGGGGCAGCGCTTGTCTTCGCCGACGCGGTGTTTGAAACGAACTGGGGTTCTTTTTGCGAGAAGCGGTGAGAAATTTGCCATTGCAGCCGAAATATCTGTTCGAATCTGTGGACCTCTTCCGTCCCGTCGGTGGGTGACCGACGGGATTATCTCGCCTGCGGCGAGCTCTACGAAAGTGGCTTCGCCGGAAGAGGCGCTAACGCGCGGGTAGTCGAACTGCATTCTCGTCGCGTCGGTGGGTGACCGACGGGACTCGAACCCGCAACAGCCAGAACCACAATCTGGAGCTCTACCATTGAGCTACGGTCACCATCGCTGGCGTCGGCTTAGCGCGTTCTTGCGCACAGCCGTGAAATCTTAATTCGGTATTCGCGGGTGCTTTGTCAACCGGCGAATTCGAGCCGGTAAGCGCCGAGCACTTCGCCGCGTCCACCGTGACGCCAGGGCGGCAGCAAGCCTCTATCAAAATCAGAGGCGGCCTTCCTTGGTCTGTTAGTCCAGAGGAAGGCCGCACTTCTGCGGGGGAAATCAGCGTTGCCAGCCGAAAGTGGGCCCCGCCGGAGCTATCACCGGCGGAGGAGAAATGATCGGGGCCGGCACGCGGTAAATTCCCGTTTGGCCGTTGTCGAAAACTGGCGAGACATTGCTGAAGCTATTCGAAGCGTCGACTGGTGACGAGATGTAGCCATAATACCACGGATAGTAGTAAGTGGGCCAGGCGCAAGTAACGAACTTGGGAGAAGGCTTAAAGGGGGAACAAACTGTGCTCGCCGGAGCACACCAGCGAGCGCCCCCTCGCGCAGAAATTCCAATTTGAGGACCTGCCTGTGCCAACTCGAGGACCACGGCAAGGGCCAGAGCCGCGCTGGTTACGATTTTCGTTTTCACGGCACCGCAAAGTTGCCGTACATTAACGCTCATGAGCTCGCCTCGTGCAACTCTGATTCTCGCAGCCTCTGCGGGAATCTTGGTTTTGCTCGCAGGCTGCGCATCCGTTGAATCGACCGCCGTCTACTACAAGTCGCTTCGGAATTTTCCGGCCAAGCCGCCGGACGCGCCGATCCCGATTCTCACCACTCGTCCGACGCGACCATTCAAGGAAATCGGGCGCCTGGCTTTTGAAAGCGATCGGGGCCGGAATTTTCTTCGCAAGAGCATGATCTACAATGCTCAAATTCATGGAGCCGATGCCGTCTGGTTGAAGAGCTCGAACGCCCGTCGCGAGGTGACATTCCAACACCTGCCGCCGCGGATGGACTTCTATCCGGTTTCTCGCCGTGGCAAGCATGGGAAGATAGACACGCGCTGGGCGCCGTATATGAGACCCGAACCTCCACGTCGCTGGGTGAGCGATTTTATCGCGATTGACGCCCGGATGATCGTGTTCAAGAAGTAATTCGATGTCTACTGCACAGGAATTTGAACGTCCGATTCTCGATCCACCCGGCGGAAACAGGCGGGTGCTGTTGCACTCCTGCTGCGCCCCCTGTTCCGGTGAGGTCATCGAGGCGATGCGAGCGTCTGCGATCGATCTGACGGTGTATTTTTACAACCCCAATATTCACCCGCGCG
Organism: uncultured Verrucomicrobiae bacterium; assembly: GCA_963744345.1. Classification (GTDB taxonomy): domain Bacteria; phylum Verrucomicrobiota; class Verrucomicrobiia; order Chthoniobacterales; family Terrimicrobiaceae; genus DASTFP01. Next base: position 226,446 of record CAVUTD010000014.1, on the reverse strand, counting down.
AGGAGTATGACCTCCGCAAATCTGAGAATATCCGGTTTGCCGAGAAACATTCGATTCCCTTTGTCGATGCGGATTACGATACCGAGAACTGGTTTGCCCGCGCCAAAGGTCTCGAATGGGAGCCGGAGCGTGGCGCACGCTGCACAATGTGCTTCGATATGCGCTTTGAGCGCACGGCACTTTTCGCGCACGAGAATGGTTTCTCGGTGATGACCAGCTGCCTCGGGATCTCTCGCTGGAAAAATATGGACCAGATAAACGCTTGTGGCGTGCGCGCTGCCTCCCATTATCCCGGTCTCATCTACTGGACCTTCAACTGGCGGAAGAGAGGCGGGGCGCAGCGCATGATCGAGATCTCCAAAGAGGAAGAGTTCTACCTGCAGGAGTATTGTGGTTGCATCTATTCGCTACGCGACAGCAACAAATGGCGCGCGCTGAATGGACGGCCAAAAATTCAACGCGGCATCAAGTTCTATGCTAACGAGGCATAATGACTTCGTCGACGGCCTCGCTTGTTCCCTGTGGCGAAGGCTTTAGCCAGGTTTTTTTCGTCGCTGCTAGAAATGGGGGAAGCGCGCTCGCCAGATTCTTGAAAGAGGCGAAATCGACCTGCTGCTGGCCATCACTCAAGGCCTCGGCGGGATTGGGATGAACTTCGACGAGCAATCCGTCCGCACCCATCGCCACTGCCCCACAGCAGAGGGCAATCACGAGATCCGCGCGTCCGCAACCCTGGCTCGGGTCCACAATGACTGGGAGATGAGATTCTTTTTTGGCCACGGCAACCGCCGCCAGATCCAAGGTATTGCGGGTGTAGGTCTCGAAAGTTCGGATTCCGCGCTCGCAGAGCAAGACATTCGGATTTCCGTGCGCAAGAATGTATTCTGCAGCGAGCAGCCATTCTTCAATGCGTTCGCTCATTCCCCGCTTGAGCAGGATCGGCTTGCCGCTGCGCGCAGCCTCGATGAGAAGTTGAAAGTTCTGGCCGTTCCGCGCTCCGATCTGCAGAATGTCGGCGACCGCGGCGACATGCTCGACATCGCGCTCGCTCAGCACTTCGGTGACGATCTTGAGTCCGGTCTCCTTCCGAGCGAGGGCGAGGAGGCGCAGGCCTTCCTTCCCGAGGCCCTGAAATTCATACGGCGAGGTGCGTGGCTTGTAGGCGCCTCCGCGGAGGACGGTGGCCCCGGACTCCCTGACGGCGGCCGCCGTGGCAAGCAGCTGCTCCTCGCTTTCGACCGAGCAGGGCCCGGCCATCAGACAGAACTGGTCGCTCCCAATTTCCAGCCCGTCCACCCTGACGACGGTATTTTCCGGATGCGATTCCCGGCTGGCCAGTTTGTAGCGCTTCTGCACGCGCAGGACGCTTTCGACTTGCGGCAAGGCGGTGAGTGATTCGAGATTCGCATGCGTCCGTTCATCGCCGATTGCGGCGACCACCGTCTGCATGGCTCCGTGAATGGGGGCAGGCGTGTAGCCGAGCTTCTCGACTTCGGAGATGACCTCCGCGATTTGTTCTTTTGACGCTTTGGGGCGGATGACTATGATCATGGGTTCGGATATTAACGTGAGCCGGAAAGACTGGGGCGATTAGCAAGAAATTCCAGCACAGGTTTTGTTATGAAAGAAAGAGTGAAGGACCCCCGGATCAAGAGTCTTGTGGCCGAAGTCGCGGAAGGGAAGCAGGCCGAAATGTTGGAAGAGATGATTGAGACCGTCTTGCGCTTCGGGAAAGACAAGACAGCCATCGCCGACCTGAAGCTCTATAATCGCGCGATGCGGGAGCTGCGGCATGCCTCAAATATCTTCGGAAAATATCAGGGGATTCGGAAAGTGGCGATCTTCGGAAGCGCCCGGACGAAAGCAGAGACGGAGGAATATAGGCTCGCCCGGGAACTTGCGCGCCACATGGTGGAACTGGATTGGATGGTCATCACCGGTGGCGGTGATGGGATCATGGGAGCCGCTCAGGAAGGAGCCGGCGCAGAAAAGAGCTTCGGCCTGAACATCCGCTTGCCCTTTGAACAGCGGGCGAATCAAACGATCCATGGCGATCCCAAGCTGATCAATTTCCGGTATTTCTTCACCCGAAAACTTCACTTTGTGAAGGAAACACACGCATTCGTGCTGCTCCCGGGAGGATTTGGCACCCACGACGAAGGCTGCGAGGTCCTCACTCTCATGCAGACCGGAAAAAGCCCGATTGTCCCGATGGTTTTGCTCGACCGATCCAACGGCCGCTATTGGGAGACATGGAGGCGATTTGTCGTCGACGACCTGCTCGACCAGGGTCTGATCTCCCCAACGGATCTCAGCCTTTTCAAGATCACCCACAGTCTGGAAGAAACACTCGAGGAGGTTGTGCAGTTCTATCACAACTTTCATTCCTACCGTTGGGTGAAGAACAGAATGGTCATTCGCACGACGCATCGACTTCAGCAATCGGCTATTGATCAGCTAAATCGCGACTTCGACACGCTTCTAGCTGCCGATCGCATTATGCAAAGCGCGGCACTGCCCGAGGAGGCGGATGACACGCACCTCGCCCATTTCCACCGCATCGTGCTGACGCCTCACAAGCGTGACTTTGGCACCATCCGGCTGCTGATAGACGCAATCAACCGAGCAGAGCGTGAAACGGAGGAAGATCCGTCGCTAACCGCCGCAGAGGCTGCGGCTTAGGCGCGTTTTCTGAGCGGTCTTCGGAAAAACCTTCGTCTTTGTTCTAACGGCGGTGTCCCACCGCCGAAGACCCTCGACCGTGAGGAGACGGTCGCTACAACTGGGTCTCAACCGCGAAGATCCTCGCGACAAATGAAGCCGACTATTCTCGCCGCTTAAGAGTAACGCTGGAGTGCGTCGAGGGCGCTGGCCGTTTCTCCGTGCGAAGTCGCAGTCATCAAACGGAGCATGTCATCCGTGAGGTCAGAGACGAAGCGATCCGCCTCGACTTCCTGCGAAAGACACTCTTCGAGCGTTTTCTTGATTTCATGCGCCTCGAGGAGCTGAGCGACGGCGATGAGACTTTTCAAGGCGGCCATGCGCAGATGGCCGGCCTTGCGCAATACGCCCAATACCCTTGGTTCGAGCCGTGCCGGATACATTCCGCTTTCGCGACTGAGCACTTCCTTAGCCTCGCCGATCAGGCCGCGCATGGCGTGGCATTGACCACCACTGGGATGGGCGTCAAATCGGGCTAGAATTTCCGCCAGAGATTTGCTTTGACTTTGCTCCAAATCTCGCCGTCGGTTGATCGCCTTACGAACCTGAGGAGAGAGCGAAGCGCGCTCCATCTCCGGCAGCATTTCAGATAATTTGGAATCAGCGTCGAGCAACGTCCTCACTTCTTCGACTATCAACACGGGAAGAAACTCGATATTCACGGCTTTGGCGCCCGCCCTTGCGGTTCGGATATTTGCAGGAAAAATAGAAGAGGCGACTGGAAAATAAAAGCCTTTTGTAGCCATTAAGTTGCGCCCATGAATCTCCTCCTTAGCAACGATGACGGGATTGACGCTCCCGGCCTGGAGGCATTGCGGTGCGCGGCATGCACGATCGGCGAACCGGTCGTGGTCGCGCCGGCGGGTCCGCAGTCCGGGGTCAGCCATGCTGTCACAGCGCATGGTCCTCTCCGGATCGAAGCGCGCGGAGAGAAGCGATTCGCCGTCCATGGCACCCCGGCGGATTGCACGCGAATTGGGTTGCTCAAGCTTGTTCCCGATGCGAAGTGGGTGCTCAGCGGCATTAATCACGGCGGAAACCTGGGGGCCGATGTCCATTATTCGGGAACCGTGGCGGCGGTGCGCGAGGCAGTGCTGCATGGCTGGCCGGGTGTGGCCGTCTCGCACTATCGCCGCGAGAACATGGAGTTCGACTGGCAGCGAGCAGCCTCCTGGGTGGCGCGGGTGCTGAGAGAGCTCACGCGAAGGCCGACTAATCCAGGTCTCTTCTACAACGTCAATCTGCCGCATCTGCACCCCTCCGAAGATGAGCCTGAAATGGTTTTTTGCGCGCTCGATCCTCACCCGTTGCCGCTAAGCTACCGGCACGAAGAAGGTGGCGGGCTGTTCTACGACGGGGTTTATCATTCTCGTGAGCGCACGCGTGGTGCCGACGTCGACGTCTGTTTCGGAGGGCGTATCGCCGTAACCGCGATTCGATTGTTCTAAAGTGGTCGCGACCGTCTCCGTGACGTTGGAAGGGCAGCTTTCGGCGACGGGGGGCCGCCTCTCCAAAGTCGTGTTTCGGATGCGAGGCTTCGATAATTGGCAGGCTTGTGGACTACTCTGCTGACCAATGGCGCAGGTTCAAAGTCGTGCGCCACCATTACTAGGAAACGACTAACGCGGGCCGACCTCGTCTTCCCAGATTCAGGCGCCAGCCTCTTACCCGGACCCGCGGCTCAATCAAACAGAGAACTGCGCTTGGATCGAGCGGACAGGAAAATCCCCGTCGCTCGTTTCTGTCTCGCTCAAGATGCCTTCGGCACGCGAGATAAAAATGCCTTTCCATCTGTCGCGTTGTGGGATTCCCTACGCCGGTGCAACTCACTCCCGAAAAAGTCACGCTGTCTCCAATGAGAGCTCGGCCCGGCATGCCTGCGATCATGGAGCTTCCTCCGTCTATCGATTCGCGGGTGGAGTTAACCGGTTGCGCGTCTCGCTCGATGCGGAGTCAAACCGCGTTGGAAGAGCTCGCGAATACATGGAGCGCGGCCTTGGGAGTGGCGGGCGCTTGTGCGTTTGCGCTTGTCCTTCTGTGGCATGGAGACGCGACCATTGGACAATGGATTTTTGCGGCAGCCGTCTTGATACTCTTTCTGACATCGACCGCCTATCACGGGCTGATTGCCGAACCTGCGAAGGAGTTGGCACGCCTGTTTGACCATGTGGCGATCTTTGCTTTGATCGCCGCCACCTATACTCCGTTCGCGCTGGGACCGCTCCGTCCGCATGGTGGAATCTTGCTCTTTGCTCTGGAATGGCTGCTGGCCCTGATCGGTCTTTGCTTTGTCCTCTGCGGTGGAAACGACAGCGTGCGGATCTCTAATGCCTTGTATATCGGCATGGGTTGGCTCGGACTGTTTTTCATCGCTGACTTCATCAACACCGTCCCTCTCGCTGGCATTGGATTGATCCTGGCGGGAGGCGTGTTTTACACCGCCGGGGTGGCATTCTACAGCGCAAAGAAGTTGCGTTTCTCGCATCTTGTCTGGCACCTCTTCGTGCTTGCCGGCGCCATTTGCCACGCCGTCGCCGTCTACGCATATTCGGGCTCCATCGACACAACCAGATAAACAGACCACGATGAGTGAACCCCTTTCTCCTGCTGAATACCTCGTGATTTCCCGAGGCCAGTGGGACCAGTCTCTCTCGCGGGACGAAATCGAGAACGTCATTGATCGCTTTTACGAGTGGCTCGATGGCTTGGTTGACGCGGGAAAAATGCGGCGGGGGCAGCGCCTTACCTACGAAGGCAAAACCATTACTCAGAAAAACGTCATCACGGACGGCCCTTTCGGCGAATCGAAAGAAGTCATCGGCGGGTATTGGTTCATTCTCGCCAGCAGCCTTGATGAAGCCGCGGAGATCGCCCGCGGCAACCCTTGCCTGGATTGCGGGTTGTCCTTTGAAGTCCGGCCTATCGATTCAGAGCGCGCCAACGCAGACAACACCCCACAAGCTTGATCCGCCGATCAAGCAACTTCCTCGATGTCCAAATGGCGAGCGGCGTAGAGTAAGTCCGAGCTTGGCCACTGGAATTGACTTGCGAAAAATTGCCGAAGCGCTTCTGCCAAGCGTCTGTGGATCTGACTGCGCACTTGATCCCTACATCTCGTCTCTCGCCCGATAATCCGCCGTCGTGTTCAACAATCGGCACCTCCGCTCACGTTGATTTCTATAACCTTCCCGGAAATTCTTAACGATGTCCGTGATGATGCACGGCGGCTCGCCGCCAGCCGAAAGCCTGGCCCATCGACCCTACATTAATCGACTCGGTGTGACCGTCTTCGGAAGAGCCGGATAGAGCGAGTTTCGGAGAACTTTTTTTCAGAATCGCCGCCACCTCGGTAAACAGCTACACGTTCTGCCCGGAGATAGAAATATATGCGAACAAGCGGGACAAAAGCGGCAGAGAAAGAAAAAGAACTGAAAGCCGAGGAGATGGTGTGGACCCGGATTTTTTACGGCCGGGAGGTGATGGAGCGCATCCTTGACACCATCGACGTCAAGCGGGCTTTGCATCAGCGCTTTTTCGTTCGCTACACGCTCCGTGCGGCCATGGCCGGGATCATCATTTGCCTGATGTACGTCTTCGTCTATCAGATCAAGGCGGATCTCGGCGCTGATTTCAATTCCGCGCTGAGCAAGTACCTAATGGGTGCGAGCTTCAGCATGGCGCTCGTTTTCATCTATTTCACCAACTCGGAGTTGCTCACCAGTAATTTCATGTACTTCACCGTTGGACGCTACTACGACAAGGTGAGCTGGAGCGATACAATGAAGATCTGGACCCTTTGCCTGATTGGCAATCTGATCGGCATTGAGTTCATTGCCCTGTTAGTGTGGAGCTGTGGCCTGCTCAGCGACGAAGTGCTCGAACACCTGGTGCACACGGTCGATGCCAAGACGGTAAGCAGCGGCGCATGGCTGATTTTTGTCAAAGCCATTTTCGCCAACTATTTTATCAACGCATCAGTGATCGTCGCCATGCAGCTCACCGAACATCTGGCAAAGATCGTGGTGCTGATGATGGGGGTGACCGTCTTCGCTTACATGGGGTTTGAACATGTCGTCGCGAATTCTGCGCTTTTTGCCATGGCTCTTTTTGAGCGGCCCGAGGACGTCCACCTCGTGCACATGGGCAAGAACTTTTTCTTTTCCCTTCTCGGTAACTATGTGGGCGGCGGGCTTGTCATCGGTCTCTTCTACGCTTACCTAAACGACCACCGGCGGGACGCCCTTCGTCCGAAGATCGAGACCCACTGAATTGACCCCTCGCGATCCTCCTCAGCAATCCCACCCGGCATTTCGGCAAACCGACTGCCGAGAGTTCACCATGTAAGACTCTCGTGCGTGCGATCGCGGCGATCAAGGTCTTCATACCGGTAGAAGAGCGAAACGGTTCCTGGGTTTGGAAAATCTTGCTCCTAGACACTGTTCGGCACGCTATTGTAAAAAAAGGGAGATTTCCTCGTGAAACGCGACAATCTCCGCCCGCCAAGAGCGGCGAGCTTCCACGCAACGCGCTGGACGGTTGTCATGAAGGCAGCGCAAAGCCAGGCGGAGGGCGCAGAGCTGGCCTTAGCCGAGTTGTGTCAGGTCTATTGGTACCCGCTCTACATTTTCGCCCGGCGTCGTGGCTACTCGCCAAGCGACGCCGAGGACTTAACCCAGGGTTTCTTCTTACACCTGCTGGCAGACCGGGCACTTGCCGGCATTGATCCGGTCAAGGGGAAATTCCGATCCTTTCTCATCGCCTGTTTCCAAAACTACATCGCCGATGCGGCCGACTGGAGCCGCCGCGTAAAGAGAGGAGGGGGCAAAGAACTCGTCCAATTGGATGCGGAGGATGCCGAAGAACGCTATCGGCGCGAGCCGGTCGAGTTTTTGACAGCGGAGAAGATCTTCGACGCGCGCTGGGCGATGACAGTTCTGGGCGAAACAATGACACGACTCCGAGAGGAATACATCGCTGCGGGAAAGGAGTCGACTTTCGAAGCTTTGGAATCGTTCCTTGATCCCAACAGTGCCCTCGCTTTGCCTTCCTATGAGGATGTGGCGAAGCGTCTTGGGCTCAGCGCCTCCGGCGTCAAGACGATTGTTCATCGCATGCGCAAGCGATACCGAGCCATCCTAAGAGAGGAGGTCGGCCGCACGGTCTCGGACCCGGCAAACATTGACGAGGAGATCCGTGCTCTTTGCGAAGCCTTAAGGGCATCCGGGGGGCGGCTTGGCCCATGAAAACCGAAGGGAAGCGCATCTGTCCGAGTTGCGGGACTGCGATTGCCACAGGCTGGAAATTCTGTCCGGTGTGCATGTTGCAGGAGGCGGTCGTTGAAGATTTCGAGTCGGGCGAATTTTCGGAGACCGCGATTGAGCCGGAAAATGCACGTGGCCCGCGCTTTGACAACTATGAACTCCTGACAGACGCGCACGGCCAGGTTCTCGAGCTCGGTCGAGGCGGGATGGGTGTTACCTATAAGGCCATGGACGTCGCCTTGCAGATTCCGGTGACACTCAAACTCATTAGCGAGAAACTTCTCGGCGACGAGCCTACCCGGCTTCGTTTTCTCCGCGAAGCGCGGATGGCCGCCAGTGTTCGTCATCCGAACGTCGCCTCGGTTTTTCATCTGGGAAGGGTCGGTCAGAATTACTTTTACGCGATGGAGTTTGTCGAAGGGGAGACGCTCGAGAATCTTATTCGGCGCTCAGGCACATTGGAGATGAAGCTGGCCTTGGAGATCACCAGGCAGGTCGGTGCCGGCTTGGTGGCGGTGCACAAGCGGAAGCTCGTCCACCGGGACATTAAGCCCAGCAATATCATGGTGAGCTTCGAGGAGGGAGGCGCGGTGGCCGCCAAGATCATCGACCTGGGATTGGCAAAGCCGACGCACGAAGCCTCTGCGGAAGGCGCCATTTCGACTCCCGGAGCCTTTGCAGGAACACCACAATTCGCCAGTCCGGAGCAGTTTGCTGGCGTTGGAGTGGACATCCGCTCGGACCTTTACTCGTTGGGTGGAGTGCTCTGGCAAATGGTGACCGGCCAAGCCGTATTCAGCGGGACGACTGCGGAAATGATGCATCAGCATCTTAATTCACCCCTGCCGCTCGACCGGCTCGACGCCGTTCCGCAACCGATCGCGGTTCTCCTGTCTGTGCTCCTCGAGAAAGACCCGGGCCGGCGTTTTCAGGATCCGGCCGAACTCATCGGAGCCATCGAAACCATATCACGTGCGATCGACGCACGACGGAAGATCACTCGTCGCAGCCTTCAGAAGGCCGTCTCCGCGGCGCGACATCTCAGGCCGTTCGTTCCACTAGTCCGGTCGGGACCGAAGAAAATCTCGGTGGCCCGCCTGCCCATCACCGGGAGTGATCTTTTTGGTCGGGAGGAGGATATTGCCTTCCTGGATGCTGCCTGGGAAAACCGGGATATCAATGTCGTCTCGATCGTTGCCTGGGCGGGTGTTGGCAAGTCTACGCTCGTCAATCATTGGCTCGGACGGATGGCGGCTGAGAACTATCGGGCTGCCCAACTCGTTTTCGGCTGGTCATTTTACAGGCAGGGGACCAGCGGTGGTACTTCGTCCGCAAACGAATTTATCGATGCAGCCCTTGCCTGGTTCGGAGACCACGATACCCGGATCGGAACGGCTTGGGAGAAGGGGGAAAGATTGGCAAAACTCATCACACATCGCCGAACGCTCTTGATCTTGGACGGCCTGGAACCTCTCCAGAATCCGCCGGGTCCACAGGAAGGACGGCTCCGTGATCCTTTCCTGCAGGCGCTTTTGCGCGAGCTTGCCGCCTCCAACTCGGGGCTTTGCGTAATTACCACGCGGCTGCCGATCGCGGACATCGCGGGTCACGAACACACCTCGGCTCTGCGTCGCGACTTGGAGCGGCTTTCCAGCGACGCCGGGGCAAAGCTGCTTCGAGCACTTGGCGTTCATGGGGATGAAGCGGAGCTGCGAAGTGCCAGCGAAGAGTTCGCAGGCCATTGTCTCGCGCTGACGCTTTTGGGCAGCTACCTTGCCGATGCGTACTACGGAGATATTCGTCACCGGAAAGACGTGTCAGGACATCTTGCCGATGACGTGCGGCAGGGCGTGCACGCCCGAAAAGTGATGGAATCTTACCAGACTTGGTTTGGCGATGGTCCCGAGTTGTCCGTACTGCGCATGTTAGGCCTGTTTGATCGACCAGCGGAGGAAAAGGCGCTTGAAGCCTTGCTGAGGCCGCCGGCAATTCCAGGGCTCACCGAGTCATTAACCGGTTTGAGGCCGAACGAATGGCAAGCCATTCTCGCGCGACTGAGGAGAGCCAGGCTGCTGGCGGGAGCAGATTGGAAAAATCCTGGACAGCTGGATGCCCATCCTCTGGTCCGCGAGTTCTTTGGCGAGCAGCTCCGGAGCCAAAGGACGGAAGCATGGAAGGAATGCAACAGGCGGCTCTATCATCATTATCGAGCCATTGCGCCGCAGTTGCCTGATAGTTTTAGGGCGATGGAACCGCTTTTCCTGGCAGTCATCTGCGGGTGCCATGCCGGGTTGTTTCGCCAGGCGTTGCATGAAGTGTACATCCCGCGAATTCAACGGGGCGAAACGTGCTTTGCGGCTACCGCTCTTGGCGCGAGGGGGCCGTTGCTCTCGGTTCTGGTACACTTCTTTGAGCAAGGACGCTGGGGATCACCAGTTAAGGCCTCGGTCGAGGAGCAGAGTCTCACCGCGGAAGATCAACTCTTCATTCTTATGCAGGCGGCGACGTACCTGACCGCCACGCGAGGAGTAGGAGCACCTGAGACAAGAATTTGTTACGAGCACGCTGAGTCCTTGTCTCACTTGCTTGGTCGTCCGCCCCTCATGCGAGCACTTCTGGGTCAATGGCGCTATACTCTGGTGACTGACAAGCTGTCTGCGGCGATGCAGATCGCCGAGCGGCTATACACGCTCGCGCAGAAGCAACATGATCCTACACTCATGATCTGGTGCCACAATGCGTTAGCAGCCACCCTCTACTTCCTGGGTGATTTCGAGTCCGCTCGAGAACACGCGATCTCTGGTATCAGGATCTGGCGCTCGCAAGGCAGCCAATCTCATCCCGAAGATGTCGACACACCGGTCGTCGGCTGCCTGTGCTATAAGGCGTTTGCCGAGTGGCATCTGGGAGATGCTGACTCATGCCGGGAAAAGCTGCAGGAGGCGATCTCATTGGCACAGGAGATGAAGGATGAGCACGCGCTGACCATCGCGCTGGGCTGGGCGATGGGTCTCGCGGAAATCGAGCTCAATCCTCCTGAAGTGGAGCGCCTGTCCTCCTTGATCATCGAAGTATCCACACGTGATAATTTTGCGCAACATCTTGCGGAAGGAGGCATTCACCGCGGTTGGGCACGCAGCGCTTCCGGTGATACCGTCACAGGTGTTCCGGAGATCGAACAGGGAATAAGAGACTTCCGGTCGACCGGGACCCTGCTTTCCCTGCCTTACTATTTGGGACTGAAGGCCGAAGCGTTATATTTTGCGGATCGCACGGCCGACGCTCTCGAAACGCTTAACGAGGCGGATAAACTCGTCGAGCGATCTGAGGAGCGTCAATGGTCCGCGGAACTGCGCCGGCTGCGCGGTGTGTTTCTCGCGGCGATGGGAGCTGACGAGAACGCAATCGAGGCTTCCTTCGACAAAGCGATCAGAATCGCACGGGAACAAAAATCGATTCCTTTGGTGACACGTGCAGAAGCATCCTTGGCCGAATACCGTCACCAGAAAACGACGGGATCAGACGGACGGAGATTACGGCTGCGTCCTTGCTGAAATTTTCGTGGCGCTCTACGCAGTTCGAAGTCGATGGGACGATGGGCTAGCTTAGTGCACAATGCGGTTTGCAACTTTCTCGACTTGTGAGACCGCTCCTTGGGCTGATTCGCCGCCAGTCAGCACCTTATTGACGTTCTGAAAAAATGCCGTGGACAGCTGATTGTAGTCGGCGCCCGTAACAGTGGATGGCCGGGCCACAGCGTTGTTGAAAACGTCCACCATGATCTTGAACCAAGGGTACTTTGCGAGCACCTCTGGGTCGCTGTACAAAGCCGGCCGGGTGGGAAGGCCGCTCCACAAAATAGTCCGTTTCTTTTGGAGCTCCGCCGAGGAGAGGTATCGAATCAGATCCGCGGCGGCGTCAGGCACCTTGGAGTAAGCGGAAAGCATTAATTGCCATCCGCCCAGGCATGCGACGTGCTTGCCGTTGTCGCCGCCCTTCGGCAAAACGGTGACATCGAACTTGCCGGACACGGCGCTTTTGGGATCGGCGCCGAGGGCGTAGGCATAGGGCCAATTGCGCATAAAGCAGGCGTTACCGGCCTGCCAGACATTGCGAGCTTCTTCTTCGCCGTAGGTGGTGACGCCGACCGGCGAGATGGCGCCAACCCAGCTGCGGGCGGTGTCGAGCGCCTTGATCGCGTTTGGGTTGTTGATAGTGACTTTCTTGTCTGGCTCGACGATCGTGCCGCCCCCGTAGCTGTAAATCCATTCCAGTGCGTTGCAGGTGACGCTTTCGCTCGCCCTGCCTTGAAAGACGAAGCCGTGAAAATCCTTTTTACCTGCCGCGCGTTCGCCGTCCTGTATCTTCCTGGCCATCGCCGCGAGTTCCTCCCATGTCTTGGGCGGCGCATTATAGCCATACTTTTCGAGCAGATCGGTGCGATAGAAGAGAAGTCCGGCGTCTGTATACACGGGTATCGAAACGAGCTTGTCGCCAACCGTATTGTTCTGAATGATGCGCGGGAAGTAGGCTGTGATCTCGTCGTCTTTGTAGTAATTCTTCAGATCAACGGCATGCGGGGCCGCAATCCCCTGCCAAATCACGTCGATCAAGTAAACGTCCACGTCCGGACTTTTCGCGATCCAATATTGCTGATACAGCGGCAAGGCCGCCGAAGCGTCAGCGGGCCTGCTGATATATTCGAGCTTGTTGCCCGTTTTCTTTGCCCATTCTTCAGATACGGCCCGGTTCCAACGTCCGTACTCACTACCCTCCGGCTCGGCAGCTAACCGAACGGTGACGCCGGCGCCAAAGGAAGGTGGGGCGAGCAAAGAGGCTAACAGCACGAAGCCAAGCAGTCGAGCGGCGCCTTGTCTGAGGAAAGGGGCAAACGGTTTCATAAGGGAGCGTTTTGATCTGCGGAGTGGGAGTGTCCAAGCGGTATTCCGGTTCCAGAGCCAGAGTGCAGGATTTATTAGGTATGTGGAGGTTTTTGTCATGATAGTCGCTTCACCACGTTACAAAGGCAGAATTATCTCCTCGTTTCAGGAAAAGTTTTTCCCGAAGTTTCGGCTTTAATCGGCTCGTCTTGGGGGAGGGGATCGGGAACCATTGGAGCAGGGCCCCCAATTGCGAAGTATGGACAGGTTCTGCCAACTTCGTTTACTCCAAGCTTCGAGAAGAGCTGCGTTCTTCGAGCACAAGAATTCGGGAAGCGATCAGTCGCTCTTTCTGCTAGGTCTCGTCTGTTCGCCTGCCAGCCGGTACACCGCCCAGCTGCAAAAGCCTCCTCGTATGCCGGGCGATGGTGACAAACTGAGTCTACAATTCATTTCCGGTTCGCTCTCATCGAGCCACGCGGCTGACCGGGATCTCGACGCCGACCATTCGAGGTCGCTAGAATGCGATCGCGCCAATTTGCGATTGACCTTCACCCCACGAACATCTGTCGCGGATTGGCCACTATAGGTACTAAACGCCTCGACTTTTGAACAACAATCCCTCATTGCGGGAACAACTATGAAGACCAGTGAAGTGATCGAAACCGGCAAGCGATTTTCAGAGCCTTATCGAGTTACCGAAGGTAAAAAGTTCCGCCTTAAGGATGTGGATCCGAAAGACACGGGTGAGCTGACGTCCGAAGACAAGTCGCGCGCGAAGGAAGCCCTCCAAACCGGGATACAAGCATTGGTCGAGTTGCAAGATGTGCTCTATGCCCAAGACCGCTGGGCGGTTCTGCTGATTTTTCAGGCAATGGATGCCGCGGGAAAGGATGGCGCCATCAAGCACGTCATGTCGGGAATAAATCCGCAAGGCTGTCAGGTCACTTCCTTCAAGTCACCCAGCTCCGAAGATCTCGATCACGATTATCTCTGGCGCTGTGTTAAGGCGCTGCCCGAGCGTGGACGCATCGGTATTTTTAATCGCAGCTATTACGAAGAGACTCTGGTGGTGCGCGTCCACCCTGAGTTTCTCGCGGGCCAAAAGCTGCCGAAACAATGTGTCACCAAAGAGATCTGGAAGGAACGCTTCGAGGATATCGGCAGTTTCGAGCGATACCTGACTCGCAATGGCACGATCGTGCGCAAGTTTTTCCTCCATGTCTCCAAGGAGGAACAGAAAAAGCGCTTCCTCGAACGACTCGATAACCCGGACAAAAATTGGAAATTTTCAGCGAATGACGCCACGGAACGAGGCTTTTGGGACAAGTACATGGAAGCTTATGAAGACACTATTCGGGAGACCGCGACGAGCGAGGCTCCATGGTACGTGGTGCCGGCCGATCACAAATGGTTTACGCGGGTGATCGTCGCCTCAGCGGTGATCGACGCTCTTGCTTCCTTGGACCTGCATTACCCGGACGTCAGTCCCGCGAAGAAGCAGGAGCTCTTCGCGGCGAGGGAAGCCTTGCTGAGTGAGAAGTAGGAGTCGCCTCAAGAGGCACGAAGGGCTTCGATCTTTGTTACGGGGTGCTCGAGGACAAAGACCATAAGGACTCGCGCCGAACTTCGGAAGATCGGCTAGTTGGCTGTAGAGAGATGTTCGGCTTTTCCTTTGGGAGGGAACGATCCGTTTCGGTTGGCTTTGGCCTTCTCCACCACCTGCGGGGCGGGTTCCAGGCTGTCGAAGGGCGAACTGCATTCTGTCGTAGACTCCTCGCTGTCCAATGAACTAAGCGTAGGAGAGTTGGCATGGTGATTATCGTAATGGGTGTGTCGGGGTCCGGTAAAACGACCATCGGAAAGGCGCTGGCGGACACTTTACACTGGAGCTTCAGCGATGCAGACGATTTCCATAATCCAGAGAACGTCGAGAAGATGAGAAACGGAATTGCGCTGACCGACAAGGATCGCGATCCATGGCTGCGTGCGATTCGAGCGGCGATTGAACAATGGAAACGCGACGAGCATGGTCATGTCCTCGCCTGCTCCGCATTGAAGGAGAGCTATCGTGAAATCCTGGGGCGAAATGACCCGGAGGTGAAATTCGTCTATTTGCAGGGGGAATTTGATCTCATCTCGCGGCGGCTAAAAGAAAGGAAGAGTCATTTCTTCAATGCGGCCCTTTTGCGTAGTCAGTTCGACACTTTGGAAATTCCGAGGGACGCACTCATCGTCGATATCTCAGGAAAACCTCAGGAGGTCGTCCGGACAATCATTGAGGCGGTGGACACCAACCGCCCGCCGAAACCCCTAGGGATCCGCATTTCGTTACGAAGCGGCTCTTGCAGGCATGGCTCTGCTCTGCGGAGGTCTCTTGCGGGCTTCAACCATCGGTCAGCTCCAGCGACGCCAGACGCTGGGATATCTCTTCCGAATTTAAAAGCGGAGCCATTTCCTGGTTTTTCGCTAAACCGGCTGCGCGATTGTCGTCGCACGGGATTCTGCTATCTGGAATGGAGGCGATGAATCTCTCCAAACTTGCTGAGGAAAACCAATGGCCGAGATCGGACTCCGATACGAGCCAAGGACGCCCCTTGCAACCCTGGCAGACGCCGCTGACAGGAAGAGATACCGAATTGAGTCTTCTCAAAGACCGGTGGGAACAAGCGCAGGAAGGAATGGGCCAGGTTGTCCTCGTGATCGGCGAGGCTGGGCTCGGCAAGTCTCGTCTCGTGCAAACACTCGTCCAATCCGTCCAGGAAAAGGGCAGTGATATTGCGATGGAGAGGGATGAGCAAAGGGCAGACAGGACAGGCAATGGTCCCATTCTGATTGACTGGCGATGCTCAGAGCATTTTCAGAACTCGGAACTCTACCCCGTGACGGATTATCTGGAGCGCTTCATCGACGCGGGACCGGAGGAGACTGCGGCCGATCGCTTCGAGCGATTGGCGCGACACTTGGAGGACTGCGGTTTGGGGCGGCCAGAGATAGTCGCCCTCTTCGCGAAATTACTCTTGCTCCCCGCGGATGAGCGGTATCCGCAATTCGCCCTAACGCCTGCGCGCGAGCGCGAGCAAACCTTTGCCGCCCTACGCGAGTGGTTGCTCGCTCGCTCTCGCGCCCGCTCGGTGCTCTTCATCGTCGAGGATTTGCATTGGATTGACGCCTCGACTTTGGAGTTCCTCGCTCAATTTATCAGCGAGGGACCGCACAATCGAATTCTCACCGTCTTGACGTTTCGTCCGGAATTCAAAACCCCCTGGCCTGCCCTGGCGCATCAAACCAATCTCGCGCTAAATCGGCTGACACGACGGCAAGTAGCCGATTGGATGCGCAGAGATGCAGGCAACGTAGTGCCCGAAGGGCTACTTGCCCAGATTTACACCCGGAGCGCGGGCGTGCCACTCCTCGTCGAAGAATTCAGCAGAATGGCCCGCGAATCGGCAATGTTCGAATCGACCGGACTCCCCGCGCCCATCGGCTCTCGCACAAGATTGAACGAACTACCCGCCACCCTGGAAGATCTCGTCGTCGCAAGACTCGACCAAATATCGTGCGATCGAGATGTGGTGCAAATCGCCGCAACCATCGGACGCGAATTTGACTACAGCTTGCTGGCGGCAGTCGTGAGCGTCGATGAAGAAACTCTGCAACGTGAGTTAGGCAAACTTTTGTCGGCGGGCATGCTCTATGCGACAGGTCAGCCTCCTGCATCCGTTTACACCTTTAAGCACGTTCTCATCGAAGAGGCCTTGTACAGCGCTATCAGCGAAGCACGGAGGAGACAATTTCACCTCCAAGTTGCCGAAGCGATCGAAACACGGTTTGGCCACTTGCTTGAGACGCAGCCGGAAATGGTGGCGGAGCATCTCGCCGTGGCCGGCGCCACGGAAAGAGCCATCGGATTCTGTCTGAAGGCGGGAATCAGATCGCGAGACCGGTTTGCTCATGCCGAAGCCATTAGCCATCTCTCCAAGGGTCTCAAGCTGCTTGAAACACTTGAGCCTTCGGCGGCGCGTGATGCTCGCGAGTTGGAATTGCTTGGTCCGCTCGGCACCGCCTACATCGCGGCGCGGGGATATGCAGCCCCGGAAGTCGGGCCAATCTTCCATCGGGCACGCGCTCTCTGCGATCGCGTGGAGCAAAGACCGGAACTTTTCACAATGATGTGGGGCAATTTCGCTTACCACATTGTCCGCGGTGATTTTCGCATCTGCAGCGAGTTGGCGGATGAAGCCCTTGTCTTTGGAGAACGCTTTCAGGATCCAGGCATTTTGATGGAAGCTCTCTTTCTCAAGGGGCTCACTCGACTTTATCGCGGCGATTTCGCCGGTGCCCGGGAATGCTGTGCTCGCGCGATAGAAGAATTCGATGATCGAGAACGCACTGCTTTCTGGGCCCGCCTGGTGGGCGAAGATGCGGGGGTTACCCATCGTTGTTACCTGGCCCTGGCGTTATGGCATCTTGGCTTTGCCGATCGAGCACTAGCTCTCAACCAGGAAATGGTTCAGCTTGCGCGCTCCATCAATCACCCCTTCAGCCTCGAGTACGCCTTGCATCATACCGGCTGGCTTTACCAACACTGCAGGTTGGGCGCGAAAGCGCAGGCCGCGGGTGATGAACAAATTCGTATCGCGACCGAACAAGCATTTCTCTTTTGGCATGCGTCGGGGACACTCTACTCCGCGAGCGGCATGTTGCTCCAAGGCCGCTTGGAACCGGGCATTCGACTCTTGCAGAGTGGCCTCGATGCCTATCGAGCCACCGGTGCGGAATTGGCAGTCCCCTACTATTTAAGCATTCTCGCGGACGCTTGTTTACGGGCGGGTCGATTCGCAGAGGCGCGGACCGCTCTGAAGGAGGCGCTTTTCCTTGTCGAAAAGAACGATGAGCGATTTCAAGAGGCGGAGCTCCAGCGACTCGAAGGTGAATTAATACTGACAGAATCCGCGAATCAGACCATGGCGGCGGAATGCTTTCAACGTGCTATCGCCACGGCGCGTCGCCAACAAAGCAAGGCTTGGGAGTTGCGCGCGATGACCAGTCTGGCCCGATTGTGGCGAAAGCAAGGCCGTAGCGAAAAGGCCTTCGAGGCGTTAAGCGTCGTGCACGGCACATTCACCGAGGGCTTGACCACACCTGATCTTATGGATGCCGCCGCCCTCCTCGAGAGTCTAAGCGATGACCGGATGCGCGCGGAGTTTGCCGCGGGCGTTAAGTACGTTCGTGACTGCATGCCGGCGCCGATGAACGGACTGGTTTCTGTGGATTGGAGGTATTTGCCTGCCTCCACGCTGGGTGGTGATACCATCGGCTATCATTGGGTAGATGACGATCATCTCGCTCTCTACCTCGTCGATGTCACGGGTCACGGTCTCGATTCCGCGCTGTTGTCGGTCACCATTACCAACGTAGTTCGCGCTGGCGCATTGTCGGGCGCAGATATGAGACGTCCTGAGGAAGTCCTTGCCAGGCTCAACAGTGTCTTCCAAGGCGAACAGCACGGCCAACGCTTCTTCACGATCTGGTATGGCGTGTATCACCGCTTGACCCGAACGATCACCTGGAGCGGAGGCGGCCATCCACCTGCTATTGTGCTGGCTCCAGGAGAATCAAACGCCCTTCGTCTGCCCTCTTCCGGTCTCATGATGGGAGTGCTCCGCCATGCGAGATTTTCAGCTCAGTCGTGTCGGATTCCCGTCGGAGGCCGGTTGCTGATTTTCAGCGATGGGGTGTTTGAAATCTTCCGAGATGGACGTGACGCTTGGAATCTCGATGCGTGTATAGCCTACCTGGCCATGTCTGCGGGTCAGCAGGGCAACCTGATGGATGAACTCGTGCAGCATGTTTATCAGCTGCGTGGATCGCAACGCCTCGAGGACGATTTCTCGATCATTGAGGCCCGATTCGGGTGAACGGTGTCAGCAATTAATTGAAGTCCACCGCGTCGCCGGGTTTACCCGCGAAATTTTCCGTGCCATATAGTGCGGCAGCGACTCGCCCAAAACAGGCTGATGTTAGAGCTGCGCCGGAGATTTGGCTCGACGCGCAGCGGCCTGATTCGCATAGGTTGAAAACCTCCACCGCCTGAACCACGAAGGATGTAACCGATGTCATTCCCCAAATCATTACCCCCCTCACGAATCAAACCCGCCAGCGAGGCGCCGGCCATACGCTGGGGTATCCTCGGCTCGGGCTGGATTGCCGAAAAGTTCATCGAGTCGGTGCGCGCCCATACGAAGCAAGATATCGTCGCGGTGGGATCGCGTAACAAGCAACGGGCTGAGGAATTCGCCTCGCGCATGGGGTTGAAGAAAGCGTATGGGGACTATGATGATTTAGTGGCGGCTTCTGATCTGGACGTAATCTATGTGGCCACTCCCCACAATTTGCATCATGAAGGAGTCGCCCTGGCGCTCAATGCCGGAAAACACGTGTTCGTGGAGAAACCTATTGCCCTCAACCGCGCGCAAACGCTCGAGATGGTGGAGCTTGCTCGGCGGAAAAGGCGGTTCTTCGCAGAAGCCTTGTGGACGTTCTTTCTTCCAAAATTCGATGTGCTTCGGCAATTGCTCGAAGCTAAGGCGATCGGCGAGATCAAATCCGTATTTACCGATTACGGGGAGTATTTCGCTCGCGATCACCGCATCTTTGATCCCAAACTCGCTGGCGGTCCGCTCCTCGACTTGGGAACTTACCCGGTCTCATTTCTCACCGCGATTTTCGGCGTGCCGAAAGATGTGAAGGGCGTCAGTCAGTTCGATCCCAGTGGCGTTCATGGCCAGTTGTCCGCGATTCTTACCGATGCGGATGGGAATCAGGGAACAGTTTGGACGACGCTCTACGGCTTCACGCCGACGAACGCCATCATCATCGGCACTGAGGGGACGATTCAGTTCGACAAAAACTTTCACCTACCCGGCTCGTTCACGGTGAGTTCGGCCGACGGATCACAGACGCTGCGCTACGAGGAAGCCTTTGGACGCCACTTCGAGGGCCTGTATTACGAGGCCGCTGAGGTGGCGCGATGTATTACCGCAGGTGAGTTGGAGACCCCCTACCGCACGCTCGATGCGTCGCTCAATACGATGGCAACTCTGGACATGATCCGCCGCAGCGTCGGCATAGATTTCTCGGCAACAGGCCTGATCGAGTAGCGTTGAAGTCACCCTGTTCCCGGAGAGCGCTGGGCTGGGCCCACGATCGGGGGAGGTTCTGTAGCGCCGTGTCCCCACGGTCGAGGGCTCTCAGCGGTCGGGAGACCGCCGCTACATCCCGCTACATCGCACAAGGGCTGAAGCTGCAAGTCCAGCGTTCGGACTCGATCATGGTTTGGTAGTTAGCAGGTTTAGGTCGATAGACTCTGCCATGGCCTTGTAGCCGGCGTCATTGGGATGGAGGTTGTCGCCCTTATCGTAGGCCGGCAACATTTGCTTTGGACTAGCGGGATCGCGGACCACGGCGTCAAAATCAATGACTCCGTCGAAGGCGCCACTATTGCGAATCCATTCGTTGACTGCCACCCGTTTGGCTTCCTTGTCTTCATTGTAGTAGCCCTCGAGCGGCGTTCCCTTGAATGCAACCGCGAAAGGAGTCAACGTTGCGCCAATGATGCGCATCCCGTGATCGTGGGCGCGCGCGATGAGCTGTTGGTAGCCTGCGATAATTTCTTCTGCGGAAGGCGCGGGAGCGTTCGGGTCCAGAACAGAATCGGGCCACCCGATATCATTGATTCCCATCATTAAGATCACGGTATCGGCGTGTGGATAAGTGAGCACATCCTCGTCAAAGCGCGCGAGGGCGTTTACTCCCATTCGATCGCTCAGCACGCGTGCGCCAGAAATGCCTTCATTGAGGACGGCCATGGGGGTTCCATTGGCTTGAAGTCTCTCGGCCAGCAAGTCGGGCCAGCGGTGGTTTGCATCGAGCGTGGAGCCATCCCCATCGGTGATCGAATCTCCAAAGGTCACGACGGCGCGCGCGTCCGGGGCTGCATCTACCACAATTCCGCTGAGAAAAAGCCGAGACTCGATCTTGATGTCCGGAGCAATTTCGAGGTCGGCGACTTTGTTCCCCGCGGCGATATAGGCGGTCTGGCGTCCGTCCCAGTGCATCGTCGTCGTCGGCGTGACTTTCGGAAGAAAAAGACTCACGGCCACGCTGGCCAACGGGGGCACGGTCAGGTCCACCGGGTCGCTGACGGCGAGGGCGCCCGGCGGTATGGTAAACGATTCCTTGTGGCTAAAGGTAAGAACTCGATCGGATCCGGCTTTTATTGCCGAGCCTTGATCGGAAAGCGCGACATGCGCCGCGCCAATCACCAATGGTTGGGAACCATATTCGTTGGACAGAACGACGCGCAGCTTGCTGCCACCAACCGAGACGCGTGCAACTTGCCGGATGGTCTGATTCCAAAGGTTTCGCGGGAAATTGATCGGGGCCAAGAAATCGGGCGTCCACACCGGTTGCGGACTCGCGGACCAGGTATCGATCCACTCGCCGTTTTCGCCACCCCGAACAGGTGAAGCCGCCAATAACACGGCGGCTAACAAGCCGGCGTGGAAAAGACGCGTAATACCGCGTCGCGGCCGCTCAATTCTGGCAATCTTAATAAGGTTTTCAGAGCGATGGCATCGTGTCATTGGCAGACCAAGTCTTTTTGCAAGAATTTTCATAAGGAGGTTGCGCGAGGAAGTTAGACTATTGACGGAGGCTTGAAATCATCAGCCATGGATGAACTGCGGGGTTGATGCTGAAATTAGAAGGCTAGCGGCGTAGAGTAACACAACCTCTTCTTCTGTCAGCAAACTTGTCGAAAAAGTGGTTCTGCTGGCAAGCTGGCCCGGAGACACTTCATGTCACCTTCGCTGCGTCCGACAGTCATTGCCTTCGCCTGGTTTGCTCGATCTTCGCACAAATCGCTGGACTTTTGCGTCGCTTTGCGCTGCAAGACCTTCAATCATGGTCAATGCGTCCAGGCTGTTCAGATTTTTCGGTATACCGTTGATCTGTCTGACGTGCTTTGCATTGTCAGGCGGACACTGGGCGGTGTTCCAGACGATTGCCTGGGCGCAAATGATCCGAGACTATTCCAGGACGGCAACAATTGCCGAAGCAATCGCGAAGACTTTCAACGGCCGCTCTCCATGTGGCTTGTGCAAGAAGATTTCCGAGGAGCGGGAAAAAGAGAATGGCATGCCCGCAATCGTCAAGTTCGAGAAAAAGGGCGAGATTTTCTGGCTGGCGATGCGACCATATTCCCAACGACCGGACGGTAAGGATTATAGATATTTTGATCTGAACGAGGCCACGCCGGCTAAGCGTTCGCAGGCACCTCCCGCACCGGTTCCCAAACTTTCCTAATATCGAGAAATTTGGGAGCATCCTTCTCCTCTGACCGAAAACATCGGGGCGGAGTGCAGAGAGGTTCTCCTAACATCGAGACGCTTTTCGCGTTTCGGTGACTCGAGCAAAAACCGGCGTGTTGCCGGAGTCGTCTCAGCTTTTCGGCCGATCTTCGCGATGGCCGGTTCCATTTTATTGTTAGCATGAAGCATCTATTTCTTTCCTTTGGCCTCTTCATCCATCCTGTCGGATCTGCTCTCCCTCACGGGCTCGGTGGAGACCTTTACACGCCGGACAACGCGCGCGCTCTCGCTCATGACCGACACGACACTCCACCCGAAAAATCCTTCGCTAAGCCTTTTGATGCGAAGTCCCGTTGGGGGAGCGCAAGCCTTGCAACCGGCTGGACCAGCAGGGAAATGCATTATGGCGTCGACGAGACTGGATCGTGTGGCGCTTACACAACCGAACTCTCCCTGCGTATCGAGAGACTCCAGCTAAGCGTCTGGTCAGGCTTCGGCACCGGAAATGAATACCAGGAATGGGATTTCACTATCGCCTACACATTCGGAACCGAGAGGCTCTTTTTCACTCCTGGATACAACTTCCGCTATCAACCTGGCGTGGTCTCGCATGAGCATTCCGAAGCAGCCAGCCCCGATCACGGAACGGATGAAGCCCACGAACATGTCGGGGAAGACCATCATGGCAATGGTCACGAAGATCCGGGCCATTCGCATGGCACCTATGGCAACGAGCTTTTCTTCGTTCTGGGAACGAAGGCCATCCCGTACGTTACTCCTAGTCTGCTCTTTGTTTGTGACCTCAACCACACGCCCGGTTCGTACCTGCAAATGCGAGTTGACGCAGCGATTCCTGTAGTTCGCCGCGCCTTCCTCTTGGAGCCGTATCTGCTGCTCGGACTGAACCTCGGTTACAATACAACCGCTTACTACGGTTGGAATCACTTTCAATTTGGCCTCAAGGCGAGCTGGGAAGTGAGTCGGTTCATATCCATCTACGGAGGAATCAGCTACAGCGTGGCAATGACTGCGCTTCGACAGATCGATCAGCAAAATGAGGTTTGGGCCAGCGCTGGGGTGACCTTTAGCTACTGAGACTATTACGCAAGGGGTGGGCTGAGGGAACCGTTGTCGTTTTGAGATCTCGCCAGAGAGCGGTGAAGAATCAATCCGTCCTGCCCGTCGCTAGCACCGGCAGCGTGCTCGCCCAGGTGCGACTTTCCCAGCCTAGCAAAGAGGCGAACGCGTCATCGCGAACCGAGGAACCGATCGGAGCGCTTTCGACTCGAGACTGAGAATTAGCTATCTTTTTCCTGTCTTTTTTTAGAGTAATCATGTTAAATGCGGGAAACGCCATTCTATGAAGCTTCCTTCCGCCGCTCTCGCCCTCGTTGCCTCCCTGCTAGTGATCGGATGTGCCAATCAACCTCCGCCAACTCCCCAGCAAACCGCGCTCGAAAAGAAAGATAAGCATGAGTATAGCAGCGAAGTGGATGGGCGCATTCAGTAACTATTAAGAGGTCGACGATTCGCGGCTTGACCGCTTGTCAACTCGCCCGGTTGGCTGGTCTCGAGCACATCTCGGGTCGGTTAGGATCAGTCGGGTCAGTCGAAACTGGCCTGGCAAAATGTTAGGCTCCGCCGCGAAGCTGTCGCGGAAATCGCTGTCTTTGGTCGCGGAGAGATTCCGGCGGAGGCAGTCTCACACTGGACGCGCACAACCTTCCAAATGTCGCGAACGTATTCTCTAAGAGTACGGTTGCTCGAGAATTTACAATCACGCGCAGTTCTTTCTGCTAAGGTTTATCAACCCGAGCGATGTTGGAACTCTCGGCGGTGAAGATGAAGATTCGTAAGGTGGTTTCGAGATGCGGCCCACGCACGCGAGGGCTGCCGAGATCGCAGCGTCCTGACCGGCTGATAGACATCATGAGTGGGCCTATTCCAGATCCACCAGGAGATTGCGATGACTACGATTGAACCCGACGAGCGCGGGCTTATCCGTGCCTGTCCGCATTGCGGTCAACGAAACCGGTTGATCTACGAGCGTCTCGGCTCGATTTTTCGCTGCAGCAAATGCCAGACAGAAATTCCTCCGCCGGCAGAACCAGTGGAGGTATCGGGCATGTCAAACTTTGACTCGCTCATCGCTCGGTCTGTGCTGCCCGTCCTCGTAGATTTCTGGGCGCCGTGGTGTGGTCCCTGTAAAATGATGGCGCCCGAGTTGGTTAAAGTTGCTGCCGACGGGACTGGCCGTTGGCTCGTCGCCAAAGTCAACACCGACGAACTACCCGACGTGGGTGCGCGCTTTGGCATCCGCGCCATTCCTACTCTGATTTTGTTCAAAGCTGGCCGCGAAGCCGCGCGGCAATCCGGAGCGCTGCCCGCGCCTGCCATTCTCCAATTCCTACAACAATCACTGCCAACGTGAGCTGGACAGACAGCGGCGTGACCGACCCCTGCTTGCAGGGGATACCCATAAATACGCTCGAAGATTCCATTTCAGAACGCCAATCTGCGCTCCAGCTATGCGAACCCGGATCCGCAGATAGTTTATACCATTGCATGCACACCCCTGCGGACTTATTTTACCGGCGACGCAATGGGGCTCGCCGGATGACAATTCGGTAGCGACTGTTATCTAACCAGCAATGATGGAGACGAAGAATTACCGGCTCAGCAGTGGGCGAGAACAAAAACGGAGAATCACATGAAAGTTATTGAACTGGCGTTTTGCTGTTATTCAGTCACTGACATGGAGCGTGCGCGTGAATTTTACGAAGGCGTCTTGAAGCTCACGCCGACGACCGTGACCAATAATGAGCACGGTCAATGGACCGAATACGAATTTGGTCCTTATGCGTTAGCCCTCGGTTGCGCACCGGGATTTAAACCGAATGCTGACGGCTGT
Source organism: uncultured Verrucomicrobiae bacterium (assembly GCA_963744345.1). Classification (GTDB taxonomy): domain Bacteria; phylum Verrucomicrobiota; class Verrucomicrobiia; order Chthoniobacterales; family Terrimicrobiaceae; genus DASTFP01. Next base: position 201,299 of record CAVUTD010000014.1, on the reverse strand, counting down.
AGCGCCGCGCTCGAAGTGGAAGACTTCGATGCTGCCGTCGCTCACTTGCAGCAGCAGAATGTGAAGTTTCGGATCGACCCACTCTCCACGCCGGTTTGCCGAATGGCGGTGATCTTTGATCCCGATGGCAATAGCATTTGCATTCACAAGCGAAATCCAGGACGTGAGTGAGGATCATTCGGCGGAATGGTCGTGGCCTCTGAGTCGTGGGCTTGGTCAAGCAAAGATTGTTTGATCCGGGATCAGTAAGTTCTACGACGCGCTCAACAAAGCTGCCCGGAGGTTTGAGCCGGGGAAGGTCGGAAGCGCGATGCGAAAGCCGCGACCAGATTCGTCAGCAAAGGGTTCGCCACGGAAGGTGTTCGCTGAGATGAAGAACTAGGTTTTCCGGGTTGCCTGAGGTTGAAATCTTGATTGCGCAAGAAACCATCGACAACGTGAAGTGTTGTCCCAATCCATCCCGGCGCGCGGTGGCACGGATTGGGTTGCCGCCGCGTAGCTCAAAAAGGATATCTCGGAGACTCGACCACGGTTGAATTTGAGCGTACCTTGGTATCAAATGAAGTAGAGGTTCTTCTCTTTCCTATGGGCAACACGCACCGCGACAGCGAGGCGGATCTAGTAGATCTCGCGCTGACCGCCGCAGAGATGGGAACTTGGGATTTGGACGTCTCTGCTTCGGTGATTTGGTGGGATGACCGGATGCATAGCCTTTGCGGACTGGCTCCCGGCGCGTTCACGGGCAATTACGAGGATTTTCTTGGTTTGGTGCACGAAGAGGACCGGGAAAGGATTCGCAGCGAATTTGCCCGCGCGACTGCGGCACGCACTGGCATGGACACACAATTCCGGGTGATCTGGCCTTCGGACGGGAGCGAGCATGTGATAAGGATGCGTTCAAGACCATACTGCCGTGACAATACAGAGGTTTCACGGATCGTCGGCGTCGCCTGGGACATCACCGAACGCTGCAAAACTGAACTGATTCTCGCCAAGAAGCGCAATCTGCTGAAAACATTGATGGATCATCTCCCTTACGCCATCTACTTTAAGGACCTCGACAGCCGTTTCATCGCAGTTAGTCGGGCTATGGCCCATCTGTTCGGCAAAACGGATCCGGCGGAAATCATTGGCAAGACCGACCACGATTTCTTTTCCAGCGAGCATGCGGAGGGCGCGCTCGCGGACGAACGCGAAATCATTCGGACCGGAGAACCGATAGTCGACTACGAGGAAAAGGAGACGTGGCCCGATCGCGATGATACCTGGGTTTCAACCACGAAGATGCCCTTGCGCGACGCGCAGGGTAAGATCATCGGCACGTTCGGCATTTCCCGCGATATTACCGAGAAAAAGCGCGCCGCCGAAAGGCTTGCCCGGCTCACAGAGGAGCTCCGGGCGAAAAACGAATCTCTCGAACAAGATCTGGAAATGGCGCGTGAATTGCAGAGTGCTCTTTTGCCACAACGCTTCCCGAAGTTTCCTCACCACGTCACCGAAGAGAATAGCGCCGTTCGTTTTTATCCGTTTTTCCGACCCTCGATGGTTGTCAGCGGCGACTTCTTCGACGTATTCGACATCTCCGACGATAAAGCCGGATTGTTTATCTGTGATGTCATGGGCCATGGTGTGCGCGCCGCACTCGTCGCGGCGATTGTCCGCTCCATAGTCATCGAGTTGCGTCCGTTGTGGACGAGACCCGGCGAACTGCTAATTGCACTTAATCGCGCGCTGCTTGAGACGTTTAGAAACAGCGAGACCACGCTCTTTGCTTCGGCATGTTACGTGTTGGCCGATCTTGCCAGGGGCCAGTTGCGCTACGCCAATGCCGGACATCCGCACCCATTGCGGCTCGCGCGCGCAGCAAACAGATCCGTATCAATAGCCTCGCCGCTCGATGGGGGACGACGGTCGGGCCCTGTTCTCGGCATCTTTGAGGATGCCAAATATGAGACCCTCAGTTGCAGACTCTCGCCGCACGAGATCGTCCTGCTGTTTACCGACGGGCTGTTCGAGGTCGAGGGCTCGGAGGGTCAGCTCTACGACTATCAGCGGCTATTGAAAGCGGTCGATACTCGCACGCAGCTTCCTGCGGCGGAACTCTGCAGTAGTCTTATCGACGATCTGCAGCGGTTCTCGGCTACCCATAAATTCGATGATGACGTGTGCCTTGTTGCCATGGACATCGATTCGAGGCCCTAGGCTCGAACAGCCCGTCGATAATAAGCACAACGATCCCGAGCGGCGAGAGCTCCAGGGTTTTGGAAGATTCCCTGGTGAAGCTGGCACTGCATAACTAGGCTCGACGCCAGCTTCTTGCACTCGTCTTGGTCTGAGGCTTGGACGTGCCGCCCCGGTGAAATGCGAACATTAAAGCAGAACTCTTTTCCATGTCCAAAGACGAACAGTCCGAAGCTCCTCCGACGGTGCTCACCATCGGACACTCGACCCGGACGATCGAGGAATTCGTCCATCTGTTGAAAACGCATGGGGCCACCTGCGTGCTCGATGTGCGGACGGTCCCTCGGTCGCGGCGCAATCCCCAATTCAACCGCGATACATTGCCAGCGTCGCTCAAGGACGTTGGCATTGCCTACACTCATATGGCCGCACTCGGCGGCTTGCGCCGGCCGAGGGCGGATTCAATCAATACGGGTTGGAAAAATGCATCTTTCCGCGGCTATGCCGACCACATGCAGACGCCAGAATTTGGGGAGAGTCTGGAAAACCTCATCGAGCTTGCGAAAAAACAACGGGTCGCGCTGATGTGCGCGGAAGCTGTTCCCTGGCGCTGCCATCGCTCCTTGATTGCCGATGCGTTGGTCGCCCGAGGAATTCCAACCGAGCACATCATCAGCGAAAGTCGCAGGGACACCCACGCTCTCCGATCTTTCGCCATGAGGAGAGGTCTTAACGTCACCTATCCGTTGGGGAACGCACAGATCGATTTATTTAGGCACGCGCCAAATGTATAGGGCGCCAATCGCTTTGCGCTTACAGCGTTGAGACTATCTGCAATGTGCGGAGCCAGATCGCATCCAACAAAGAGTCGGTCTCTTCACATCAACGGGAAAGAAGACGGCGGCGAAATTAGCGTTAGGTTTGTCGGTTCGCGTTGATTGGGGCTCAAAAGATTCGCTGAGTCAGCGCGTTGGGAACACCATGGGGAAGAACGCGGTCAGCGAGATGCTTCCTCCCTGCTCGCCGTCGTCTCGACTTCGAAGCAGCAGTGGGGAGAAGGTCCGCGCTGACAGGATTCACGCACAGGGGCGTCGATAACCTCGGCGAGGAGCGTCTCGACCAGCTTACACACTTCGGCGTGATTGGCTGTGACCTCGGACAACGGGCAGCCGGCGCCACGGATAAAGACCTTGCCGTTCTCACGTTCAATTCGCGCCTGACCGCCAAGGCTTGCAAGAAGCCTGACTGCTTGCTCGAGTCGCTCTTCAAGCGCGCTCGAAGCGGGTGCCCTGTGGGGCCCGCCCATCCGATGACCCACCTCGCGCAGAGCTGCTTCGAGCTCCTCAGGGCCGAAGCGCTCTTTCAACTGAGCAAGAATTCTGTCGAGGAGTGGCCCGTATGCCTTCGGAAAGAGCTCCTCGCCCTCAGACGTCAGTTCGTAAGAAAAATGCGGTTTGCGAAAACCAGGCCGCTCACCCCCTTGGCGGGCGAGACCATCGCGTTCCAGCGTGGCGAGGTGCGCGCGAACCGCGTTATCGGTCAGGCTCAATGCGTCGGCCAACTCCGCTACCGTCCGCGGCTCTTCCCGGAGAAGCCGGATGATTTTTCCGCGCGTGCTCTCAAGAAGGCGACGCGCCCAGCGCGAGACGTTCACCGGGTAAAGTTAGCTGAAAAGCTTGAACAAGCAATAAACATAAAAACATTTTGACTTATTATATTTACTGCGGGAAGTTTCCCTTCATGAAGGTAACAGTGAACAATCCCAACGCAGTGGTCTCCGACGCCGCGGAAATGGAGAGCGATTGGAGTTCGCCTGGTTATCAGGCGTTTAGAATTCTTCAACTAGGCTTCGTGGCGGCGCCGATCCTGGCGGGCTTAGACAAGTTCTTTCACCTACTGGTGAACTGGGACCAGTATGTTCCGGCTTTTGTCGCGCAGCTTTCTCCTATCGGCGTGCACGAGCTGATGTTTGCGGTCGGCGTGATCGAGATTGTCGCGGGTGTGGGCGTCGCCTGGAAGCCGCGTATCTTTGCTTACGTGGTTGCGGCGTGGCTTTTGGTCATCATCGCCAATTTGCTGCTGATTCCTGGCTATTTCGATGTCGCCTTGCGTGATTTCGGCCTCTTCCTCGGCGCGTTGGCGCTCGCGCGGTTAAGCGAGCAGTTTGCGCGCGGTTAACTCCGCTGCGCTCCGGCACGAATTGGAGTTTCAACCAAAGGATCGGCGGATAGAGCTTCGGCGCGATCGCCGATCTTCTTCCGGGTCCGAAGAGGTTGCATTCACCGAGGACGCCAAGACAGATAGCGTGTCAAATGGGCGGATCGGAGAACCATGTTCGGGAAGTAGCGGTAAACCCACGAAAGTGTTGAGCCACCCATGGGCATGCGCCCGGCTGCTAAGAAAGTGGCGGACTCGAGGCGATCTAACCGCAATTTAGTCGCGTGCCTTCCGCGTCGAGTTCCACTCCCCTTCGCAAGCTGCTCTCACTTATCAATCGAGGATTACCTTAGCCCTTCGTCAACGTGGCATGGCTACCACTTGTTTATTCGGCGAAGGAAGAAAATCGCACCGCCAGTTAGCATTGCCAGAAAAATGATAAGGTAGAAAGGCCAGTAGGCCTCTTCCATTGGAAGAGGCAGGGCGACATTCATCCCGAAAAGCCCAACAACCAGGGACGCAATCATAATTGCCACCGTCCAAATGGTAAATGTTTTGATAAGTTGATTCAGATTGTGGCCAACAATGGATGCGCGCGTTCCCATGAGGTTGGCGAGCACTTGGGCGTGAATCTCCGCGCGCCGGTAACACTGCTGATTCTCGATGATGAGATCGTCCAGGATTTCGACGTGCTCGCTGTTAAAGCCGAGCTTCTCGGAGAGCGCCTTCATTCTTTCCAACAGCGAGCCATTCGAGCTGATGGAGTTCAAGATAAACACGAGGCTCTTCTCGAGCGCGAACATGTTCAGGAGATATTTGTTTTCCAGAGAGGTGTTGATCCGCCGCTCGAGAGAATCCGCCAGCATGTTGATCGCCTTCAGATGTCCTTCGAAATGCAGTGTTGCCTGATAGAGCAGGCGGAGGATGACATCATGGATTGAATGCACCCCAAAGGGAACCCGGCCCTCGAAGATGGGGGAGTCGTCCGCCATCACAATGACCAAATAGTCTTGGTAAACAAAGACGCCGGTGGAGGTCAGCTTCATCAGGAAATTGTCGCCCGCACAGAAACTCTTCGGCCGCTTGAAAATGATCGATATATGACCGTGCTCGATCTCCAGGCGCGAGAGCTCGTCCGGATCGAGCGAGGACTGAAGTGTGTGGTAATCGATTTTGTATTGCTCCTGCAACTCAGCCTCGTCGTCCATGGTTGGCGACGTGTAGGCGATAACCTCGGCCGCGTTCGGTTCACAGGGGATCAGATGGCCGCCGACCAAACGGAAAAAGCTCCGAACGCTCGCATTACCTTCCTCGATCGAAACGATCTCCGGCCTCCGAGCTTCCAGCGTTCGGTGCTTCCTCGATCGCGCTGTGAGTATTTGACGCCATGGGAGAAAATCCTCTTAGGCGCAAACTCTGCCGTCGAAGTGGCTTATGCAATCGAAAAGTTCACTGGCTGACCGATAGCCAACTCGGCAGGGCAGAATCTGCTTGGAGTTTAACGGAGAGTTGATCGGCCTAGTGGCCGCCTGGCAGAAACACCGGACTGAACATCAAGAACACGAAAAGAAGCAAGATTGCGAGGGTGCATCCCTTTAGCAGCAGGCATAAACCGGACATCGTCGAATCTCGTAGCTCACGGTGTTCTCCCAAGCAAAGATACCGCAGAAAGGAAAACAGCTAATCGATGCTGTTTTTTGGAACTCCCGAGGTTGCTCGCATGGTCAAATACTTCTTCCGATGACGCACATTCAGTCGCCGCACGATCGACCGATAAAGCAAGAACCAGCTCAATACCATTCCGCAGAGCACGAGGGAGACGTAGGCTATGAGAGACTCGGTCATTGCTAATCTGAAGCAGGCCCGCACGCTTACTCTTCTCCTGCAAATTTACAATCTATCTCGATGTTAACGTTGCCCTCAGAAGTGAGGGCACAGACTGAAGATCTGGCCCGACGACTTCTGGAACACAACGATCCACTGAAACGCCGGAGTTTTCACACCAAGCGGCGGCCTGGCCCGTGGCTGCTTGCTTATTCAGAGACGTACGATTCCCGTGCTGAGGCAATGAGACGAGAACGCTTCTTGAAAACTGGGAAAGGTCGAGAATGGATCAAAAGGAACGTGGCAGCGTGGCTTGTCGGACAAACGCCACCTCCTTGACAAGGTGGCGGTTTGCGCTTTTGCTAGCCGACCTCACCTTCCGTAATCCTGAGTAGCTCAGCGGTAGAGCGGTCGGCTGTTAACCGATTGGTCGTAGGTTCGAATCCTACCTCAGGAGCCAACAGCTTTATCGTTGGCGAGGCGCGCAAGCGCCAGTCCTTCGGGATTCGAAGCCTTGGGTTCGAGCCGGAGCGAAGCGGAGACCGGCGCAGCCAATCCTACCTCAGGAGCCAGTCCGAGGGGACTGGCAGATGAGGTAGGGTGAGAACGGAGTTCGAGCCGAGCGCAGCGAGACAGACTGACCCAGATGGTCAGCCCGAAGGGGTGAGGCTCGGGCTAAATCAATCCTACCTCAGGAGCCAACAGCTTCACAGGAGCGGTGCGCGCGAACCTTCTGCTCGAAAGGGTTCGGAGCTACTATAAGGACGAGAACTTATTCAAGCTAAATCATGCCCCGGCTCTTTCGCACGGAGCTCCCAAGCGATCCGCTCTCATACGAAAACGGAAAGCTCTCGCTGCACTGAATGTCAATAGAGAGCGCAGCAGCAGCGGCGCCGGTTCAGTTTACCGGATCGATATTCACTCGCCGGCCACGGCCGAGACCAACGGGGAATGCTTGGGTGGCCACCGAACAACAGGCGGCCGCCGCAGCCAAGGGCTCCGGACATATATTTGTTCCTCACCATCAATGGAAGTATAACCCAAGTCATAATCGGCCTCGTCAACAACCGTCGCTGAGATCACGCTCGGCTCCTTTCTCGATGCTGTTTTCAACATCAGCACTCTCCCTCGATGGCTCGGACAAGATGGGCCTTGGTGTGTTTTAACGAAAGGCCGAATATGACCCCACGCGCGTGCACATCCCAAAGCGGTGTGCGCTCCCCCATCAGGTAGGGCAAAATGAGCAGACCATCCGAACCGAGAGGAACGGACTCGGCCTGCTTTTCCATCGAGTCGTACGCACTGAAGCCCGGGACAACTTTCTCGGTAGCCACTTCGAGCTGGGAAAAATTGTCGCGCAGATAACGCAGGGACTGCCCACCGCAGGTGGTTGCTGCAATCGTGGCAAATACCTTGCGCGAGTCGGTCACGTAGGAGCAATTGATCATCGTGTCGAGGATCAACTCCGGGTTTTCGTGGACGACGCCGATGACGCCGCATGTGCCCAGGTTGATCTGGATGTCGCCAGCGTTTACTGCGCCGCCTCCGACCCAACCGGCGTTGCAATCAACCGAACCGGCCGCGACCGGAATGCCCGCAACCAGGCCCGTTTCTTCGGCGGCCGCTTCCGTGATAGACCCAATGACCTCTTCACAGGAGAAGAAGTCAGGCATGATTTTCGGATCAAGACCAATTTTCGCAAGGAGTTCTTCATCGAACTTGTTTTGTCGAAGATCATACGCGATGCCAAAGAACGCGCCCGAAGAGAAATTTGCCGTCGCCTTCCCAGTCAGCTTTAGATCGGATGAACCCGTCGATGGTCAGCGCTTTGTATATCCGCGCGAAACATTCGGGGCGATTCTGCTTTTCCCACATCAGGTTCACCAGCGTGGGGTGATCTTCCAGCCGGTTGCAGCTAACCTCGAAGAGCCGATTTTCGCCAATATTATCGCGCAGCCACTGCACCTGTTCCGTAGCTCGGCGATCCATTAGATTGTAGGCGAGATTAATGGGATGGTGATTTTTGTCCACCATCACGAGCGAAGGTAGCGCGGACGAGTTGGCGATCCCTTTGATTTGATCCGGGCGAACCTTTGAGGTCTCGAGACATTCTTTGATGACCTCGCAAGCTGTCTGCCAGTAGAGATGAGGATCATGCTCTGACCATCCGGAATGATTGGCGTAGATGGGATATTCGCGATAAGCGTAAGCGAGAACGTTGGCCTGGTCATCGATGATGCATGCCTTGGCTCCGCCCGTTCCGTGGTCCAGCCCTATCAGATAACTCGTCATAGCTTGTTACCGTCGAACCTTCTGTTGAATTTGTGGACAAATAGCTGACGGCTGTCCATGACCGCCTCTCTCAAGGCTTCGCTGAGTGAGAGGTGGGCCATGGTAATGTGCCGCCATTGCGCTCGCCATATTCGTTCAGCGAACAAAAAGTGAGATGGGATGTTCGAGCAGTTCTTTCAGGTGCGTCAAGAACTCTGCTCCGTATTTTCCATCGACGACACGGTGATCGAAGGTCCCGGTGATGGCTGCGGTGGGCTGCTCGCGGAGCTGACCGTCCGCCCAGACCCCGCGCGATTGAATGGAGCTTACGGCTAGGATGCACGACTGCGGAGGATTGAGGATGGCTGTGAAGCGCGTGATGGGATACATGCCGAGGTTCGAGATGGTGAGCGTCCCGTTTTGCAAGAAGCTTGGGATCAAATTTCCCGGTGCGGACCTGCGCGATATTGGCGGCGTTCGCCTTCGCGAGAGAGGCAATGTCCATCCTCCGCACGTCGCAGACGACAGGCACCACCAAGCCTTGCTCTAACGAGACCGCAATACCGATGTTGACTGACCGGAATACTCGTATGCCCTGATCGGTGAACGACGCGTTCACGAGAGGATAGTTCTCGACAGCGATGGCGGCGCACTTCGCAATAATGTCGTGATAGCCGAACCTGCTGCCCTTGGAATGCTCGTTCAGCTCGGAGCGCAGCTGGATGCAGCCGGTCATGTCGACTTCGATCTCTGCCGTAAAAGTGGGAACCGAAGAGCCGGCTCTCATGCGTTCGGCAATGATGCGTCGCATGGGCGTTAGCGGGACCAGCGTGAAGTCCGTTGCATCACCCGTAGCTTGGGTTGGAGAGTATCCTGTGCTCACGCTGGCATATTGAGCCACGTCGCTGCGCCGCAGAATATCTTTGCCCACACTGCGATGAACCTCCGCCAGATCTAAACCGCGATCACGGACTTCTTTTTTCGCTGCGGGTGTCGCTTTCACTGCTCGACCCGAAGAGTCGGCCTGGTGCCGTATGAGTGGTCTCCGATCCAGACTCCAGCGTTACCGATCCAATCTGAGTGGAGTCATCCTGGTCACCAGCGTAGGCTTGTCACCAGCGATAGGCTTGTCACCAGCTGTAGGCTTGTCATCAGCTGTAGGCTTGTCATCAGCTGTAGGCTTGCTCGGGACGGACTCGGCTTCAAGAGCTGTGAGGTCTTCGGGCTCTCCGATGTAAGCAATCACGTCCCCGACCGGTGCATAAGCTGCCCTCTTCCACCAAACGCTTGAGGAGAGTGCCCTTCGCGAAGCTCTCCACTTCGAGCACAGCTTTGTCGGTCTCAACCTCCAGCAGGATGTCCCCGCGTTTGACGGGATCGCCCACCTGCTTCTTCCATGAGACTACCCGGAGTTGGTCGGTGTTGGTTCCACCGGACGGCATCGTTATTTTGGCCAGCATCTATTCTCCTTAGCTCGCCTTGTTCTCGCTACCGAAGGCCTTAATGAATCCAATCACTTCGTCAATCAAAGCTGCCTGGCTGCGCACGTTCATATCCAGCACACCTCCGCGGCCAAGAACGTCATTGGGATTCATGCGGCTCAGGTCGCTCTCGGCCAAGTACTGGCGGTTGCTCTCAATCACGACACGCTTTAAGCCCGCTCCTACGTTCACTTTGGCAATGCCGCGTTCAATGCTCGGCCTGAAATCCGCCTTATCCACACCCGTCCCGCCATGTAAAACTAACGGGACCGAGACTCGCTCGTGAAGTTGCTCCAGCAGGTCGAAGTCCAGCTCGACTTTGCGCCCTTCAAGAAAGTGAACATTCCCGATGGACACGGCCAGCGCGTCGACGCCCGTCTCGGCGACAAACTTCGCTGCGATCTTCGGGTCAGTCGTATGGCCCGCATTCTGTTGTCCCGTGGCTTGATCGGCCACTCCCAGCGAACCAACTTCTCCTTCGACCGCCACCTCGCACGCATGGGCAAACTCGACGAGCTTTCGCGTGACAACTGTGAGTTGATCAATCGGCATTCCTTCGTCGACGAACATCACCATATCGAAGTCCGCTTTCACTCCCTGGTAGGTCACGTTCATATCGATCGATTCGTTCAAAAGCGTTGCTACCGGAACGGAAGCACCTTGCGCGACTTGCCGTGCAAACGCGCCGTAGAGATTGATATCTTCCTTAAATTTCCGCTGCGGGTTGGCGAGATACTCACCGCAGAATCCGACCATGACCGGCGAGCGTGCGATCTCAGCGGCACGAACGACGGCGAGGAGCGACTCCAGATTCCACGCCTCGAAGTAGCCAACGGCGTATGAATTTTCCTGGGCGTGGCGAAGTAGATCAACACATCGAATCGATGACATTACTTGGACCCTTTTGTTTTGCTTGGATACATCACGCTTTCATCAGCGCTTGCGCCGCTGCGATGATGCGTTCTGTGGATGGGATGACAAACTTCTCCATGATCGGCGCGCACGGGACCGGCACATCGTAGGCCGCTACACGTTGGATGGGCGCGTCGAGCAAGTAGATCTCGTTCTCTGCGATGTAAGAGGAAAGTTGAGCGCCCCAACCGTTGCTGTAGTTATCCTCGTGCACGATCATCAGACGCCCAGTTTTCCGCAAAGAATTGACCACGGTCTCGTAGTCGAAGGGCACCAGGGTCCGCGGGTCTATCACCTCGCAGCTGATGCCTTCCTCATCGAGCGCAGCGGCCGCGTTCATGGCCAAGTACATCATTAAGAGATTGGCGACGATGGTGATGTCCTTTCCTTCGCGGCGGACGGCGGCCTCGCCGAAGGGGATGGTGTAGTCGCCATCAGGGACCTCGCTGGCCGTGGAGAGCGCTTCCTTCTCCTTGCGCTTGCCCCCGTAAAGCAACTTGTGCTCGAACACCAGAACGGGATTGTCATCACGAATCGCAGTCTTGAGCAGACCCTTTGCGTCGTAGGCCGTTGCCGGGCAGATGACCTTTAGCCCCGGGACGTGGGTAAAGAAGCCTTCGAGACTCTGTGCGTGCTGCGCTCCTCGGCCGGTAGCGCCCACCGGTGCGCGCATTACCATTGGAACGTTGACCCTGCCGCCCGACATGTAGCACATTTTTGCGGCCTGATTGACCATATGGTCCATGCAGCAGAATAGGAAGTCACCGTACTGGAGATCGGCGATGGGACGCATCCCGGTCATGGCGGCGCCTACCGCCATTCCTGCGATCAGGATCTCCGAAATCGGGGTATTCAACACGCGATCATACCCAAACTTGTCGTGTAGGCCCCGCGTCACCGCAAACGCGCCGCCATAGCCGCCGTCGGCATCGCTGATGTCTTCACCAAGACAGAAGACACGCTCATCGCGCTCCATCTCTTCCATGATGGCTTGATTCAATGCTTGAACGATGGATATCTGCGCCATAATCACTCTTTGTCGTTAATTACCTGCAGGCGCCGCTCTTGTTGTTCTTGCGCGTCTATTTCTTTTGGCACCTGTTTCTCGCGGGCGGAATTCCAGTAAACATCTTTCATAGCGTCTTCGGGAAGTGGATCGGGGGAGGATTCGGCTAGCTCGACTGCCCTGTCGACGCGTTCTTCGATGCTCGCATCGATCGCATCCAACTCGGCCTCGGTCGCAGTTTTGGTCTCAACCAGCAGGTTGCGGAACAGCTTGATGGGATCACGCGCGAACCAAGACGCTTCCTCCTCGTCCGGGCGATACGCGCAGGCATCACTGCGCGAGTGACCGGCGATGCGGTAGGTCATGAGCTCAAGCAGCGTCGGGCCTTCGCCCCGACGCGCACGCTCGATTGCCCTGGTGGCGGCATCGTTGACGGCCAGGACGTCGTTGCCGTCGATGCGCTCACCGGGAATACCGTAAGAAGCCGCCCGCTCAGCGATGGTCTCAATCTTCATCGTCGCCTTGACGTTCGTCGAAGCACCATACTGGTTGTTTTCACAAACGAAGACTACCGGCAGGTTCCAAATAGCCGCGCCATTGATTCCTTCGTGGAACGCGCCTTCGTTACTGGCGCCGTCTCCAAAGAAGCAGATGACGACGTTGTCCGTCTTGCGCATTTTACAGGAGAAGGCGATACCCGTGGCGATCGGGATATTGCTGCCCACAATTGCATTCGCCGGGATGGCGCCCACTGAGATGTCGCCAGTGTGCATGGCGCCACCCTTTCCATGGCAGCAGCCGTTGCTCTTCGCATACATCTCGCACATCATCGAATCGAGCGATACCCCCTTGGCCAGATCGTGACTCGCAGGCCGATGCGTCGAGGCCATGTAGTCCGTCGGCCGCGTATCGTATAACATGCCGACGGCACAAGCCTCCTGCCCGTGCGATTGATGGATGCTGCCGGAGATGCGGCCCTCGAGAAAGAGAAAGTAGATCCGCTCTTCATACTTGCGGAGGAGGACCATCGATTCATACAGACCGAGCGCTTTGCTCTTCTCGGGCAACGAAAACGCGCTTGGCGTGGCCGCTGATTGTGAACTGGGTGGAGGTGCTGCGTAGTTTGTCATTGGTAAATCGCCCTCAAGTTTTAGCTCGGTGGCGCAGAAGGTCTCCGAGTATCGCAAGGAGCACAATGGCACCGATGACGACTCGCGCCCAATACGCCGAAACGTTCATAAGAGATAATCCATTCGCGAGAACTGCCGTTAGGAGGGTGCCAAACACGGTTCCGAGAATCGTTCCTTGTCCACCCTTCAGCGATGTTCCGCCTAGGATAGCGGCAGTGATGGCTTTCATGAGCCAACCCTCGCCCACAGCTGGTTGAGCTGCATCCATCCGGCTCGCGTACATGATGCCCGCCAGCGCCGCGAACATACCGGCCAGCGCATAGACGAGCAGTTCCATGCGCAACACTGGAATTCCCACCAGAACAGCCGCGTCCCGGTTGCCCCCGATTGCGTAAAGATTGCGCCCAAACCGTGTGCTTCTAAGCACCCATACAAGGACGGCGGCGGCAACTAAGAAAAGCAGCACGGGTCCTGGAACGCCCAAGAACGCGCCCTGTCCGTATACTGTAAAACCCGGTCCCAATGGGCGGATCGGATATCCTTTGGTAATGACAAGCGTCAGGCCGGCGAAGATTTCCCAGGTTGCTAGGGTGACAATAAACGGCGCCAGTTTGAGAACTGAAACAAAAAAACCATTGACTGCCCCGATGGCGAGGCCGAACAGAGCAGTAGCGGGGATCACGAGCCAGGGAGGTACTCCAACGAACTTTAATAACAGGCCTCCTATAATGGCTGAGAGGGCGGCGGCTGCGCCCACCGAAAGGTCAATTCCACCCAATAGTAGCACCAAAGTCAGGCCCAAGGCGACGAGCCCTACAAAGGACGCCTCGCGGATGACTACCGTAAGATTATAAGTCGTAAGAAAATTCGGCGAAGCAATTGCCAAAAACGCGCTTAGGACAATCAGGGCCAATAGGACCCCGCTCGCTTCCCATTGGAGGAACCTTTTGAAAATGCCGCCAGGGGACCTGGCCTCGGTCGCCGGTGCGGCTGCAGTTTCCGGCAGGCTAGCCGTGTCGATTGAGAGATTGTCTTTTTTACTCATTGGTCTCGACGCTAGCTCATTCTACTCAAGGACCTCGGCTGTTACCATCGATGCGCCGGTGTCGTGATCGTGTGGAATTGTCTGTCCTTTGTTCATCGCGACCAGGTATCGGAGAGTCCAGTAACCGATATCCCACTGGCGCTGCACCTTGGTCACCAGGATCACGCCCTCCTTAAGGAACTTTAGGGTTTCGGGAAGATTGTCCATGCCCGCAATCAGGATTTCGCCCGCTTTGCCGGCGTCTTTGACCGCGCGCGCCGCTCCGATCGGGTTGCTCGCGTTGGAGCACAAAATACCATTGAGATCCTGATGCGCTTGCAAAGCGCTCTCGGCGACCGCCACCGCGGTTGCCAGATCGTCATTGTCAGGCTGCTCAAACACGATCTTGATGTTAGGATACTCAGCTAACGCTTTTTTGAATCCCTGGACGCGCCCCGCGTGCTCCGGAGCCGTAAGACTTCCCGCAAGAATGGCCACTTTGCCTTTCCCGCCCAGCTTTTCCGCCAGATACTTGGCAACATCGTACCCATCCGCAGCGTCATCGTGGCGACCGACAAAGGGATACTTGGGTCCGGCAAACGCATTGAACGTCATAACATGGATCTTTGCCCTTAGAGCTTCATCCAGCAGCTGCGAATTGCTTGCCGGGTCCAACGCTGCAACGCAAAGTCCATCAGGTTGACGGGAGATCGCGGCTTCAATCTTCCGGTTTTCCTCATCGATATCGGCTCGAGCCGGGGCATCCCAGATGATACTCGACCTCTATTCCCTCTTTCTTTACTTCCTGGATGCCATATTCTATCCCCTTTCTCACCTCATCATACCAGGGATGGACGAGTTTCGGAATGTAGACGAACGTGAGCTTTTTCGTTACCGGCTTAATGAATGTGCGATGGAGGTCTGCATTCAAACTCATTGCTATGCCTAACAATCCTTCCTGGGTTGCTTGGTCTGCCTCCACGACGCCTTTGACCTCTCCGAGATGCATCACCAGAATTCGATCGGAAACTTCGAGCACTTCCTCCATTTCTGAGGAAATATAGATGATAGACAGTCCCTCCTTCGTTAACTCGCGCAAGAACGATTGGATTTCGAATTTCGCCTTAACATCGATTCCCCTCGTGGGTTCATCGAGAATCAGGATACGACAGTTTTTCAAGAGCCAGCGCGCGATTATGACTTTCTGCTGATTACCCCCGCTTAGGTTCTTTATAGGCGTTTCGGTGCGGGAAGTCTTAATTCCGATTCGGCGGATGTATTCCATCGTGCTATCAACCATTCGACGCCGATCTAAGCCATAGATTTTCCTGAAGCGCTCAAAGCTGGCAATGCAATGATTTTCTCGTACGCTCAAGATGGGGAAAATTCCTTCCTTCTTGCGCTCCTCCGGGAGATAAACTAAGCCGTTTTTTATGGCATCCGCAGGACCATGATGAACCACTTCCCGCCCGTCGATTAAGATCCGGCCCCGATCCGCCTTGGTCAGTCCGAAGAGGCACTTTCCCACCTCCGTCCGGCCGGACCCGATCAGACCTGATACCCCGAGGATCTCACCACGCCGCAGTTCGAAGCTCACCGCGTCAAACTCCCTCTTGCGAGCGAGATCTTCAACTTTCAAAACGATTTCGCTCGTTGTCGCATCTTTCGCCTCCGCCCGCAGCTTTGACTTGCTGAATTGCCGCCCAGCCATTTGACGGACCATCTCATCTTTGTTCGTCTTACGCGGATCAAGCTCCCCGATATATGTGCCGTCACGAAGCACAGAAATGCGGTCTCCGTATTCAAGGATTTCATCCAGGCGATGGGAGATGTAAAAGCTGGCTCCGCCCCGTTCTCGGAAGCGTAAGATGAATCCGAAAAGACTTTTTGCCTCGCGATCGGTTAACGCGGCCGTTGGTTCGTCAAAAATGAGAATATCGGCACGAGTGGCCGTGGCCCGGGCAATCTGGACTAATTGCTGGGCGGCTGCACTCAAATCCCCAACTTTGCTCTTTGGATCGATTCTGTCGTCGATTTCAGCAAGGTGTTCCTCCGCGACACGGCGGGTGGCCTTTTGGTCGATGCCGAGCCATCCACCAATTTGATTTCCGAGCACAATGTTTTCTGCTACGGACAAGTGCGGGCAGAGGTTAAGCTCCTGGGGTGCGATCGCAATGCCCGCCCCATGGGCGTCCACGGGAGAGCGGAAGTGCAACACTTTGCCATTTCGCGCGAGTTCACCGGTATCTGGCTGCAGCTTGCCACAAATGATGTTCATGAGCGTGCTTTTGCCCGCACCATTCTCACCAATGAGCGCATGGACTTGTCCGTTGCGAATGTCCAAGCTGACATTTTTGAGAGCGTGCGTTCCCGAAAAACTCTTGGAAACGTTACGAACCTCGAAAAACAGCTCCTCCTTGCTTTGCGACTCCGGCGTATTCATCGGCCGATTTGCCACGTTTGCGCCCTCCAAGTTTCTACAAGCTGCTCATCAAGCCGTCGACATTGGTTGAAGGCGATCGCTATTTGGCGGCTTGCTTAAGGGTATCGGCAGTTACCAACAGTATGCCGGTATCGTGATCTTGGGGTATCGTCTGGCCCCTGTTCATCGCGACAAGGTACTTCAGACTCCAATAGCCGATCTCCCATTGGCGCTGAGCCATGGTCACCAGGATCGTGCCATCCCTCACGAAGTCCAGCGTCTCGGGAAGATTGTCAAAACCCCCAATCAGGATCTTTCCCGCTTTACCGGCGTTTTTCACAGCCCGCGCCGCCCCGATCGGGTTGCTCGCGTTGCAGGCCAAAATGGCATTGAGATCAGGATGTGCCTGCAACGCACTCTCGGTAACGGACACGGCCTGCTCGAGATTGTCATTGTCGGGCTGCTCAAACACGATTTTTATGTCTGGATACTCCGCTAACGCCTTCTTGAAGCCCTGGACGCGTCCCTGGTGCTCTGGAGCCGTCAGGCTCCCCAAGAGAATGGCCACCTTACCTTTCTTACCCATTTTTTCTGCCACGTACTTCCCACACTGGTAGCCATCGTCAACGTCTTTGCTTCGGCCGACAAAGGGATACTTGGGCCCAGCAGTTGCGTTGAACGTCGTGACATTGAGCTTTGCGGCAATGGCCTCATCCAGCAACTGTGAGTTCGTAGCCGGGTCCAATGCCGAAACGCACAGCCCATCGGGCCTGCGGGAAATGGCGGCTTGGATCTTCCTGTTCTCTTCATCGACATCGGCTTGAGCCGGCGCATCCCAAATGTACTCGACGTCTATTCCTTCTTTCTTTACTTCCTCCACAGCATACTCTATCCCCTGTCTCACCTCATCATACCAGGGGTGAACGAGTTTCGGGATGTAGATGAAGGTCAGCTTCTTCGTGATCGGTTTGAGTGGCGCCGGCGCGGGTTGGTCCGCCGCAAATCCGGCGGTACACAAAGCAAGGCCCGCGATTGCAAGCAGGCAGGGAACTATTCTTGGTGGGTTGTTCATGGCATTAGTTAGGTTTAATTTTTTGTTGTAATTGAAAAACGAACCCGCGCGAGAAGCGCATGTCGCAGCCGCCTCACGCCCGTCTGAACGGCTGGTCCTAAGACATCACTAGCCCTCCATCTACGTTTACCGCCTGTCCCGTAATGTAGGCGGCGTCATCGGACGCAAGAAACGACACCAGCCCCGCAATGTCTTTAGCGGTGCCTCCACGTTTAAGTGGGACTCCTTCAATCCATTCCTTCATCAACTCACCGGGTTGATAGTTGCCAAGAAGCTTTCCCCACTTCTCGTCATTGTAGGCCCACATGTCTGTCCCGATGATTCCAGGGCAAATAGCGTTCACCGTTATCCCGTGAGGCGCCAATTCCTTCGCCAGACTTTGGGTAAGTCCGATCACCGCGAATTTGCTCGCCGCATAATGCGGGGTGTAGATAAATCCTTGCCGCCCCTGCGCTGACGAACTATTAATCAAACGACCGCTGCCTTGCTTGATCATGTATTTGGCGGCGGCTTGACAGCATAAGAACACTCCGGTTGTGTTAACGGCCATCACAAAATTCCAGTCTTTTTCGGTCAGGTTTTCAAGCTTCTCGATTGTTATAACGCCAGCGTTTTGAATGGAAACATCAACGCTCCCAAACTGCTCTGCTGCTCGCTTATAGAGGTCTTCGACCTCGCCTTTGTTGGTGACGTCGCAGACAGCCCCGAGGGCCCCGACTCCGAGTGTTTTGATTTTTTCGGCGGCCTCTTCGACTCCTGAAGCCTTATCCGCAAGAACGAGGTTTGCCCCTTCTTCCGCGAAGCGCTCCGCGATGCCCAGCCCGATGCCGCGACTGCCGCCGGTCACCACAACAGTTTTGCCGATAAAACGTTTCATCATAAATACTGCAGCTAAACTAGGTAGGTAGTTAACTAGGTGGGTAGTTATATTATATGCGATAATGAGATTGCCGTATGCTTAGGACGGCGCCTCAACGAGGATCTTAAGGTGAGCGCTATGCGGGTCAGTCAAAGCGTCGAATCCCTGCTCAACTGCGTTTTCGAGTTTCACCTTGCCGGTGATCGCTTTTTCCACCGGAAGCTTTCCGGAAGCCACCATGCTTATCACGCGTGGCCACGCGGTGTTCTTATAAGCCCAACTACCGCGGTACGTTAGGTCCTTTGTCACTAGCTTGTGCAAGTCGATGGCGGTGGCGCGCGTGGGAAGACCCACCTGCACTATGGTCCCGCAACGACGCACGGAATCCATGCACAGCGCTACTGCTTTCTCGTTTCCGACGCATTCAATGGCGACGTCCACCCCGACATTGCTTTCCGTCTGCCCTTTGATGAGCGCAGCCACGTCCTGGCTTAACGGATCGTAAATGCCGGTGCACACCTTCCAGGATTCCACGAGTTCACGGCGGACCTTGTTCGGTTCGGAAAGAAAAATTTTTGATGCGCCGGCTGCAGAAGCAGCTAACACGACCAGCGCTCCGATGGGTCCCCCACCGGTGATGAGGATCGTGTCTCCGGCCTTGAGATCACCGTGTTCGATCGCATTAACCGCGACGGCTCCGGGCTCAATCATGGCGCCCTGCTCATCGGAGACCTCGGGGGGCAACTTGGCGACGTTGTAATCGTATACCAAGCACCGCTCCGCCATCCCGCCCCACGGGTAGCTTAGGCCAACCACCGACAGGTTATCGCTCAGGTGGCTCCAACCACGCCGGTCGTAGTAATCCCCGCCCGGAATAACGTTGGGCTGAATGGACACGCGATCCCCAGGACGGACGTTTTGCACCTCGGACCCGATTTTGACGACCACCCCGGAAAACTCATGGCCGAGAATCAAGGGGAGAACAGCTTTCGAGAACGGGTGGGGCTTCTCCGGTACCTGGATTGGGCCGTGATTGTACTCGTGCAGATCAGTTCCGCAGATTCCACAATATGAGTTTCTTACCACAACTTGGTGAGGACCGCATGCGTTAGGTTCCTCGACGTCTTCGACCCGCAAGTCTTTCCTGCCGTGAAAACGAAGCGCTTTCATATCATTGGTCTACTTATGATTTACCGAGACCCCGCGCCCGTAGTCGCACGTACCCGAAGGTGGTTCCACCCTGGGTATGATGAGGTGAGAAAAGGTCTGGGGAACTGCTACCTCTAGGGAAACATTGCGTCGCGAGTTGGTCAATATAGATTTGCACTAAACAGGGAAATTTTTTGGCGATCCGGTGTTAATGCAACCCGAGTTCTTTGTAGTGGGCCGTCCTGTGCAGTGCGGTGCTGTTCTATGCTGCTCTGTTAACCGACCCACCTGTCATTTTCTTGGTGTGAATCTTATCTCCCCTACGTTATTTCCTCGAACGTTAGCGTCTCTAAGCAGTAACAGGCAGTTCTATTTCTCTATTCGAATGTAAAGTGTCAATGCAACCGAGTTCCATTCGTTGCGTCCTGTGCAGCACCATGCTGTTCTTTGCTTCTCACCATTACTGACCCTGCGCTACTCCCTGTTAGCGTCTTTCTTAGCTGGCCTGGCCGCCACTTCCGACAGAACGCATGATCGAGCAGGACGTGAATGCTCGACGCTGCGGTCCATCGGCTTGGAGTGTTTACCCGGGCTTGGAAAGACCATCTGCTTTCTGCCAGACCACGCGGCGCACCGCTGAGCGTCAAACGGGCTGGCCGCCTCCTACGGTGCAATAATAATCACCTCCACCCGTGCCGCGTGTAAGGCTTGAGCTAAATCGGCCGGCGGCTCTTTATCGGTAATGAGTATTTGCATGCTTTCGATCGCCCCGATGCCAGCGAAAGACCGCTTGCCCAATCTAGAAGAATCCGCCACAATTATTGTTCTTTGCGCAGCAGCGATCATTTCTGAAGCCATTAAGGCTTCTTCGGGAAGGTTTGCAGTGAGTCCCTCTTTGGCAGTGATCCCGTCAACACTGATGACCGCAGAGTCCACGTTGATCTTTACTCCCGAGATGATCATTGGGCCCACCGTCAGCCGCGTGTCCGGCCGGCATTTTCCTCCAAGAACGTAAACGTCGGCACCCGTTACCAACTCGAAGGGTAAGTCAAGGCTGTTGGTGACTATTCTTACGTTACGGCAGCCTAGTGCTTCGGCACAACACCTCGTGGCGAAGCCTCCGTTTAGAAGGAGCGTTTCACCGTCTTTAATGAGCTGGTCAAGTGACCGCGCAAGGCGCACTTCTTCGAAGGGATGGCTGGTTACCCCTGGCATACCCTTGCGTCCTTGCGGCACCGAATTTTCAGTTGCGACAGCACCCCCGTAAGCCCGGTTGAGCAGGCCCTGATGGGCCAAAAGGTCAAGATCTCGGCGCGCGGTATCTACGGAAATTCTAAAATGATTCGCCACTTCTCTGACAGTCAGCTGCCCTCGAACGCGAAGGAGACGCAAAAGTTCAAGCTGCCGTGCGACCGGAAGCGATGGACAACGGCCATCGTCTGCAATCCTCGTCGCAAAGTTATCGTGGGTGTTAGGACCTCTGCGGTTCTGACGCCAAGCTGGTTTCGCTGCCTCGTCGACGATGCGGGATGGGTTTTCCTCAAAACAAACTGGATCCATGGTCGCGAAAAATCACAGAATTTTTGAACATGTCAATATATTTGTTCATTTAAATGAACTTTTGCAAAACACGGTTGCCGTATGCTGTCTCGGGCCGAGACGGTCTTCGGCCGCTTGTGACGAGCGAGCGGCCTCCCGGAAGTCTTGCGCGGCCTGCTCAAAGTTTGCCGCTTCGAGGTCGACCTCGAACGGGCTCTTTGCTTGCGGTGTTCACCGGCTTTCCGCCCGCTGTGATGACCGCCGCCGCCTAGCGGTGCCTAATCCCAGACGCTAAAGGACTTGAGTTTGCATCACTTTCATCGAGCGATAGCCTTTTTGGACGAACCCCTGCCACCTGACGGGCCGTCACTACCGCCCGGAGCGCTGCACCAAACACCTGTTGGAGGAAGGCTTTTTGATTGTCGGCGCGACCGTTTAGCGAAGTAAGTTGGTCTTTTTCGATAGTTCCCTTTACTTTGAAAGTCAGCGCTGCGAGACGCTCGGCGAGCGCGGCCATAGCAAGGATCACCAGCCCGATCTACGCCAGATGGTGACAGGGCCTAACCATCGACGTCCAGGGCGAGCTAATTTGCGGCGAATGGTAGCCGGACAGCACGGCTGACGTTGATATTCTGGTCCGGTCACTAACAGGATGCGGCAACGTCTGGCCCCTGGAGGTCAGGATGGTAGCCGATTTTGGCCTTGTCAGCCAACCTGGCAGCCTTCGACAGCCGTAAGCCGGTGGGTTATACACTGTTGGGGTGCGCAGGTGGCATCAGAAAGAGCTGAGTACCGGGGTGTTCAGTTACCGCGGCCGAGGGCTAGTCTAACAGTCTGCCGCCGGGTAAGAAGGCCAAAGATTGGCGCCGCTCAAACTTAAGAGGTCGATTCGCACGGCGACTAGGCGCCGCTCCAACTGCGCCTTGAGCGTCAAGGGCCAGGAAATTAAAAAAGACGCTCCGAGAAGAACGCATCATCTCCTCATACATGGCTTTTGACAATATCTCCCTTGCATGGCAGGGATTTTCTAACTGTTATCCGAGTGACAAAAGCTGTTGTCGCACCGAACGTTTAGCCGCCCATGAAGCAGACCAACGGTCTCGTCCCGATCAAGCGCGCCAAAAGGGGGCGTAGGAAAGCTACCCCGACACTACTTCTCGGTCAGAAAAACACCCTTGCGAAAGCCACTTGGCTTTATCACCACCAGAAATTGACTCAACAACAAGTCGCAGACGAGCTAGGCTTGTCTCGACCTACGGTGGTTCGCTTGCTACGCCAGGCCCTAGAACAAGGCATCGTTACGGTTTCGCTGCGTTGGGACGTCTTGAGACAAATGGAACTTTCAGCCCGGCTCGCAAAACGATTTGGGCTGAAGGAGGTTTTCGTCGTCCCGACCTCAGTCGGAGACACCGACGCCGACGTCCTGCGCGCCGTCGGCGAAATGGGAGCGCTTTACCTGGAGAACAACATTCAGCCAAATCAGGTGATCACCATCAGCTGGGGAAAGACACTTTTAGAGGTTGCACGAGCCCTGAACGAAATTCCTGTAAAGGGTGCGATGATCGCTCAGTCCTTCGGGGGATTAAACAGCGGACACACTTTTAACCCTTATGGAGTGGCGTCACTGTTCGGTGAAAAACTTCATGCACCCGTTTACCAGTTATATGTCCCGGCGATGGTCGCCTCCAAAGAGATTCGGGATCTTTTCATGTCTGATCCCGGAGTCCAAGCAACTCTTGCCGTCGCACGACTTGCCTCTGTGTGCATGGTCAGTGTGGGGAAGGTCGATCACAGTGCCACTGTGGTGCAAACCGATTTTTTGGATGCTTCTACCATGGATCAGATGAGAGCGCGAGGTGCGGTGGGAGACATTTCCGGACGTTACTTCGACATCAATGGCACAAGAATTCTTGGAGACGTGGACGATCGTATCATGGCCTTGTCCTGGGAGGACTTCCAGTCTCTTAAAAACGTTGTGGCGGTCGTCTGCGGTCTCGATAAAAAGAACGCGATTCTTGGAGCCTTGCGCGCTGGACTGATCAGCCGTTTGATTATTGATGATCACACGGCGCTTGCTCTGCTAGAGGAGAGTGAAGACTAAGCGCTTCGGTTGGCATTCCCACGATGTTGATCGGCTTGGTTTCTAGGTGATCGTCAATCTGTAATGGGTCGCCTCCGGTCTTTTTTGCAAATTCGACCGTGCCTTCAAAGCCCTCAATCCCTGCATCAGAGCCTAGCCCTGAATCACCAAACCACCACAAGCGCAACCCAACCACGCGCAATTCTCTAAATCCCAGCCGAGTGAAAGGCCCTTAATGAATCCGGCATTATAGGCATCCCCGCAACCGGTAGAATCAACGATGGGAACGTCAAACGCTGCAGTTCGAATTTCTTTCAGTAATCCACCTTCAAGAATTCCGATCGTACTCCCATTTGCGCCCATGCGCAGGACTGTATGTTCGATTCTAGAAATACCGAAGGATTTCTTGTCGCCCGCGCAGGCCAGAAATCATTACCGCTTCTTCGTAATTGGGTATAAAAAGATCGACGTAGGGGAGGCAGATATTGACCACTTCCGTCAAATTAGGCGTTGCGACTGCCAGGACGTCAAAAGTGGTAATCACGCCATGCTCCTTCGCTGCTCCATAGGGGCGTACCCCCAAATCCGATACGCGGCTTCGGACAATCCCGGAGGTATTGACGCCGAATCTCGAGATTAAAAAATCCCCGCGACTATCCCTCACCGCTTGCGCCGATCGCAAGACCGGCCGCTCTCCGTTGGGATGGATCGGCAACACACTGCAGGCAGTTTCCGTTAAATCCCGGCTTGCGCCAAGCAGATGCCCAAAATTTGGTCTCAAAGTCTGTCGTAGGGCTCCATCAGTTTTAACGAGGCGCTACGGTGCGATGGGTCGAGAGGCGGATCGGCTCGTGGCTTTCGGAAGATATCAGATTAATCCTGCGGTTTTGCTCCTAGACCTTGGAATGGCAAGAGTTCGCTGCTGCCCAAGGTCAGTTGCTTGCCTTGCTGGTCTTCTGCGCTGCCGCCAAGCACCTCAAGCATGGCCAAGGATGGGTCGGATGGGCGAGCAAGGTGCTGCGCCTGACTGGAGCGCCTTCCCTCCGATTGGTAGGCCTGCTACGGCCATGCGGTGTTGGTGCTCGAAACCTTCGTCGATGTCGTCCAGTTCTGCGGCACGGTTTATTCGGCGAGCGGCTGGAGCGAACTTGGTCAAAAGTCTCACAGGCCCGTAATTCTGACATCGTTGGGTGTCCATTAGCTGCTGTGCGTCGGCGGCGCGCTCCGCTGCTCGGCTTGGTGGCGCGCCAGCGGAAGATCGACGCGAAGCCGACCGTCACCGCCAACGTGTCGATTGGTAAGACGACGGCGGCGGTTGCGGACTGGCGGTAGAGCTGGAGGGTATCTTCCCTGGGTGGGCAAGGAGCAAGCGAGGGCGCTCATGTAGGCGGCGCATCAGGTGTGCCCCTATTCCGCCGCCACCCGCAATAACGTCGACGTCAAGCTGTCCGTCGCCTGATCCCTCGTCGTCCGCTTGCGACCCGCTATCCGCGCCGCTCGGTCGAACGAGCCCATCCCCGCTTCTGTCGAAATGATCAATAAAGCAGCTTAGCTTAAGTCTAGGCGTATCTGCTTGGGCAACGCCACCTATTCAAGAGGCAGTGCCCACGCGGATACCCTTGGCGTTACTTGGCGCGGCGCTCAAGTGCGGGTCTCGCTAAGTGAATCGTTATGTAAGTCTCGGTTCGCATATTATTTTCCCCGATTCCATTTGCGTCTAGAAGCTACCGCACTGGCTTCCTCCCGAAAGCCACCGCTACAATAATGATAGCGCCCGCGATCATATATTGCTCGCTGACATCAAGACCCATAATAATGAGCCCATTGTTTATTGTGCCGATGAGCAACGCGCCCACGAAAGTTCCTATAATCGACCCTTTGCCCCCAAAGAGACTCGTCCCGCCGAGGATGGTCGCGGCAATAACTGCCAGTTCGGCTCCCGTTCCGAAGGAATACCGTGCTGTTTGCATCATGCCAGAATAAAGCATTCCGGCCAATGCAGCCGCCGCGCCGGAGATAAGAAAGCAATAAAGTTTCACTCGCTTCGTGTTTACTCCGGAGTATTGTGCGGCGGTTCGGTTCCCACCCGCGGCCAACACCTCACGCCCGAACGCAGTATAGCGGAGAACCAGATGCCCAATGGCGGCTACGAGAACCGACCATATGAACAGCGAAGGCACGGGTCCGATGCTCCCGGATCCAAAAACGCTATTGAAAAAGTCGTCCGTAATCCCGATTGGCTTGGTGTAAGTAACGCGCATATCCAAGCCGCGGATCAACTGCATCATACCAAGGGTTACGAGGAATGATGGAATGCTGACGACGGTCACCAACAGCCCGTTGGCAAGGCCGACAGCCAACCCGCTAAGAAGGGCGGCCAGGACGGCGGCGACTATGCCGTAGCCGGCCTCGAGGACAGAGGCGGCGGTTAAAGCAGCCAATGCCGCCGTTGATCCCACCGACAGGTCGAGCTCGCCGCAGGAAATTACGAATGTCATAGCCACAGCCATGACGACGATCATCGACGTCGTACGGGTGATATTGAAAAGGTTTTGCATCGTAAGAAACCCCTTGTCTCCGATGGTGAGAGCGAAGAAAACAAGCACGAGACCAAAAAAAATGTAGACCATGTAATCCTGCCACTGGAACTTTATGTTGCTTCCGCGGGACGGGGACAATGCCGGTAATGTGTTAGTCTTGGATGGCATGATGCAACATTTCCTCGGATGGAATATCCTTGCGATTGAAATCGTGGACTAGCTTGCCGTCGTGAATAACAAGCACCCGGTCACTCATTGCTAAAAGCTCCTCTAATTCCGATGAAATAACTAGAACGGCCGCGCCGCCGTCGGCAATCTCACGGATGATATGCAGGATGTCCGACTTTGCCCCGATATCGACTCCCATCGTAGGTTCATCAAGGATGAGAAGGCGAGGTTTACGCTCCAGCCACTTTGCCAGAACGATCTTCTGCTGATTGCCACCGGATAAAACCCGTACTGACACGTCCGGCCCACGGGTCTTTATTTGCAGCCTCTGAATGTAATTTTTGGCAGCCTTGGCTCCAGCGCGATCGCGCACGAAGAAGCCGCGCGTGAAGATTGCCAGATTAGGTAAAATGAAGTTGGACAAAAGCGAATGATCCTGAACGAGGCCTTGTGTCCGTCGATCCTCGGGAACCAGCGCCACGCCTGCATCGATCGCCTCGCGGGTTGTATGAATCGTCTTACCATTTACAGATACCGTTCCGCTGTGCGGGCGACGCATGCCAAAGATGGTTTCCGCAATCTCAGTCCGACCGGATCCTAGCAGTCCGGCAAGTCCGACAATTTCACTTGGATACAATGAGAAAGACACAGGTTCCCCCCCACTCGCAACCACGACGTTATTAACCTCGAGGACCGGCTTGTCGGAACGGGGATAGTCGCGGGCGTGCCATTCGAACTCTATACTTCTTCCTGTCCCGAGCATCGATTCAATTAGGCCCTCCATCGTGACGTCGCGACAATCATTAGTTTTGACGCAAGTCCCGTCTCTCATAACCGTGACACGATCACATACTGTGAAGATCTCAGACATCCGATGTGATATGTAGATAATCGAGATCCCGCTAAGCTTTAGGCGATTGATTAATTGGAAGAGAATCTCAGTCTCCGCATCCGTCAGTGAGGAAGTTGGTTCGTCCATGATCAGGATGCGAGCGTTCTTCGCAAGCGCCTTGGCGACCTCGACCATTTGACTCATGCCGACGCTCAACTGCTCAACGGGCGTCCGCGGATCTACAGGGTGACCAAGTTCCTCCATGAGGCGTTTCGCGCGACGCCCCGACTCGGCATCATTTATGAACACGTTGCCAACGGCTCGCGGTTCATGCTTTAAGAAGATGTTCTGTGCCACCGTCAGCGTTGGAACGAGACTGAGTTCCTGGTAGATCATTGCGATACCGTGACGCTCCGACTGGAGCGCGGTCGTCAATTCTACAGGCTTGCCGTCGAGAAGAATAGTTCCGGCATCCTTGTGGTATACGCCGGTGAGAATCTTCATGAGCGTAGATTTGCCTGCACCGTTACCACCCATGAGAGCGTGCACCTCTCCTTTTCGCAGTGCGAAGGTCGCTTTCTTCAGCACTGGAACGCCACTGAACGACTTTTCGATATCGTTCATTTCTAGTATATTCGCCTCCATTAGGGATCCTTCGCGGTTATGAGGCTCATTCCGTGGACCGTAGGCTTCATTGTCCGGACGGAGGCTTGGCGTATGCCGCTATTTTTTTAGGTCCGCCATCATCCCTGCAGGCAGGGGAACTTTATAGATCGTCTCATAGGCCTCCGCCAAGTTGTCACGGTCGACTGCGAACGGCGGAACCACGATGTAGGTCGGCACGGGCTCGCCGATCAAAGCGAGTGCCCCCGCCGTCGCTTCCGCCACGCCCTGATCATAAGGACGCTGTGAGGAGATCCCGGCGATCAACCCTCCTTTTGCCACATTCGCCGCAACAATCTGGTCAAAGTTTTCGCAAACTATTTTGAAGTCTTTGGGAGTACGGCCTGCCACCTGTGCGGCAGTTGCCGCGCCCATTGCGGGAATGCTCCACGAACCATAGAGACCCTTGAGATTTGGATAGCGCGCCAGGAGCGCTTGCGCAACTTCCTGTCCCTTATTGGGGTCGTCATGGCCGGCTACCGCAACAAGCTTCATATCGGGGTATTTGGCCATGAGACGGGCTATGAAGCCGATGTATCGCAGATTGGTTACATAGAAATCGTTTGCGAAGAACATCGCCGCCACGTCGCCTTTGCCGCCGACAGCCTTCGCCAACTTGTCCGCGACGTACATTCCAAGAGCCAGGTTGTCAGAGGAAACAATCGATATGTAGTCTTTTCCCGCTTTCATTCCATCAACCGCTTGGTCGATGAACATCACTTTTGTCCCAGATTCTTGAATCTTCTTGTACGCAGATGCTGTGGTCTTTTTGTTGAGCGGAATGGAGACAAGGAGGCTTGGCTTTTGAGCGGCGATAGCTTCCAAATTGGAGATCTGCTTGGCATCATCCCAATCCGCGTTCGTTTCTGCGATTACCTTCACGCCCAGTTTAGCGAAGGTCTCCTTGAGGCCCTTTAATTGCTGCGACGCCCAGTCATCGCCAAGCCAGCCCATCGCAATGGCCACGGTGAAGTTGCCGGCCTTGATCTTTGCGGCCTGATCGTCTGTGATCTTCAGAGTTGATGCGAGAACGCCTTTCTCTCCTTGCTCCCCGTCGCTGACGACCGTTTGCGACAAGTCATCAATTTTAGCAAGCTCAAGGGTCTTCTCGGATGGCGGCTGATACCAGAGCGGATGCTTTACGTCGCCGATGTTACTTGCAGGATTCGCAAGGGCAAGAGTCGTCAATGTCGCAAGAAAGCTGCAGAGAATAGTAGTGCGTATTTTGTATAACATAGTTAGCTTGATAATTAGCGGCTCAACATGAATTCGCAAAGAAGGCTTGCGAGCCTCTCGTCTGCCTCGAGCGCAAGACTATGTCCGCACTCTTCGAAGATTTCTGCGCGGTCAACGCGATCGGCCACTTTGAGCATCTGCTCTTTAACTAGCGGCCCGAAAAACTCTGGGGCGCCCACTGTCAAAACAGGGAGCGTGAGGCGGACCGAGCGCAGTTCGTCATTGATGCGCGCGTTCTTGAAAGCTGCACGGTAAGTCTCCAGCACCCCTCGAAGGCCGCCTGGGCTCATGAGTCGCGCAATCCACTCGTCGATCGCCTCGGCGGTGATTGCGGTGGGATTCCAAGTTTCGGCCCGAATCCAAAATTCCCAGAACTCGCGTTCATGCCCCGCAATCAGCATTTCAGGGATATGGGGTATCCAGAAAAAAGGTATGTGCCATACCCAAACGCCTTGCTGGCGAAATTGCGCGGATATGTTCTCTTTGGTGAAGTACGACCACTTCTCCAACTCGTCACCGGACAGTAACATCTCGCAGAATGACAATGTCTTGACGCGGTTGCGTTGAGTTGCTGCTAAGACATAGCCAAATTCCGCACCGCGGTCCTCACCATGGACGTGAAACTGTTCGTGCCCGAGCAGAGACATTAGCTCTCCAAGATCCGTTGCATTTGTCAGCGAATCGTAACCCTCGTCGGCCGGAGGGCGATCAGTGTCTCCAAAGCCCCGAAGATCCGGGGCTACAACCGTAAAATGCTCTGTGAGACGAGGGATCAGCTTATACCAGTAAAAATGTGTTTTGGGCGTTCCGTGCACGAGTAGGATCGGTTCCCCATGACCGCCCGTGACATAGTGCATGCGTATTCCATTGACGCGGGCACGCCCGTGTTTAAGCGGAGCTCCCGTATGATCATAAATCTCTGGCATTTCTCTCCTTTACTTTAGTAGCGTCCGTATGCGCAGCGTCACCGAGACATCCTGCAGCATCGCACAGCCAGCTGGGGAATGCTTTCCGTGGAACATCTTAACGGAGTGGTTGTGCATTGTCAGG
Organism: uncultured Verrucomicrobiae bacterium; assembly: GCA_963744345.1. Lineage (GTDB taxonomy): Bacteria > Verrucomicrobiota > Verrucomicrobiia > Chthoniobacterales > Terrimicrobiaceae > DASTFP01. Next base: position 171,703 of record CAVUTD010000014.1, on the reverse strand, counting down.
GGGATCGACTTCAAAGGCATGTCAACCTTAGGGAGATGTCAGTTACACAGCTGACAAAGCATTTCTGTCTAAAACTCGTCAACAGTTTTTCGCTGATGGTTCGAGAGTTTTTAGCGATTGACTACCTAGGGACTGCACAGCCTGTTCTAAAACAGCATACAACGGCATCGCACGGCACAGAACGGCGGCAAGGAAGCTGCAGAAGAGGGCCTTGGGGGCGAGTGGTCCAGGCTCGTGAGCGGTCTGGAGAACGGAGTTCTTCAGCAGAACCTCGTGGGGGCCGCAGGCTTCAGGAACATCCACATCTTCGACCCGCAAGTCTCTACTGGCGTGGAAACGAAGGGCTTTCATGGGGTTGCTCTACTTCTGATTTAGTCGACTCTTATGTTGGTCGGAGACGGCTAACTGCCCTGGCGGTTGTCGCGTCGTGGGGTACGGCCATGGGGGGTAAATCGATTCTTCGAGCAACAAAATCATTGCGCTCACAACTTCGTCAAAAGATTTCCACTGACACAACAATTTTTTGTCGGTTACGACCCGACCTGTGTTGCAGACATTTCTGTTACACAAAGACGGGCCGTGCGCAGGCCAATGATTTCATCGCGCAGAATTGCGGTCCGCCGCCGGCAGCGCCTTAAGGACTTCGCAGACCATGTTCTCCCTGGCGGCGTGACCCAGAAAACGCCTCGGTGGAAAAGATCAAGGGGATGGGCAAAGTCCAGGTTGGCTTTGTCAAAGATGACCATCTCTCCGGGCGCGGATGGCGGCCAGAGTTCATAGGAATGCTTGGGGTCATTTGGCGTGGGATGCGGGCGGGGAGCAGCGCTAGGGCCGCTAACCTGGAATTTACGCCGTCTCTTGCAGTGCTTTGCCGTTCGCCTGCAGCTTCACCTCGATATTGCCGCGCGTTGCCCTAGAGTAGGGGCAAATGGTGTGCGCTTTGGTAACGAGCGTTTCGGCCTGCGCCTGGTCGACACCTTTCAACTCGGCGTTCAGCGTCACATCCAGGAAAGCCCCGGTTTCGTCCTTGTTGAGGTTCACGGTCGCGGTCACCTTGATGTCATTGGCATTGAGGGCGATTTTCTCAAGGCTCGCCGCCGCTTTAATCGCGGCGCCGAAGCAGGCCGAATAGCCGGCCCCGAATAATTGCTCCGGGTTGGTGCCGGGGCCTTTTGACCCGGGCGGGGAAAGATTGAGGTTGATCTTTCCGTCCGGACTGGTGGCTTTGCCTTCGCGGCCCGCAGTGGCGCTGGCGGTTTCGGATGCGAGGACGGCCATGGGTTCTCTCCTTAAAATGACGTTGCGTAGTGATTGATGGGCCGGCTACGAATCCTGGGCTGCTCCTCCCACCACGAGAACGTTCGAGCTTCGTAATTCAGGTTCTGCGGCATAACAAGTAATTGAACCGACCCGTTCAACTTGGTTTTGGGGAAATTAACCGTCGGATTCATGGTTCGGGCAGCCAGGAACGGGCCACGTTTTCCGCATTTCATCCGGTCTGAGTGGCGGTGTAAAGAACTAAACAGCAATCACCGTTCTCAGCCTGGAAAGAGGGCCACAACAGGGTAATTCTCGCTTTCCTGCGCATTGGTGGAGGGGTTTGTCAGAGGTGGGCTCAGAGTGCAATAGTACTCATTGTTGTTGGCATTGTTCGGAGCACGGAGAAAATGGCAATATTATTGGAAGCACCGTTTTGCAATTTGGGCTATTTTCTGTTTCGCCGACCGTCGTCCGCCCTCATGGTTTCGTAGGTAGTCAAGAGCTTCTCGCTGAAAACGATCGTGCGGCAAGCCAGCCGCAACGCCTCAGAATCAGAAGCCTTGGCTACCCTCTTTTCCTTTGCTCGACAGAAGGGTCATATTCCAGGTTGATGACATTCCACCCCGCTTTAGCGGCCTCGTCAAGCCGGGCGCGTAGTTCTCAGAAGACACCAAAGGGCTAAGGGTCTTTTGGTTGGACAGGGATTCGCCAGGGAACCTTGTTGCGGAAGGGAGGAAACGAGGCTTCCTAAATGCCAACGGCGCGCTGCAGAATTGCTTTTAGCTCAGTCAATGTCTGCACGTAGTAGGTCGCGTTGTCACCGCGAGGGACCCCTGGCCGTAAGATCTGCACGGTTTTGATGCCCAGCCTATTTCCTGCTTCAATCTCCGAATCCGGGTTGTCCCCGACCACGAGGACTTCCTCTGGCTTAAGCTTGTTCGTGAGCAATATGGATTCGAAGATACTTTGCTTTCCCTTCCTGTCGGCCTCATCGATCGCGTCGACATAGATTCCGGCAAAAACCTGATCTAAGCCCAAAGCTTTTATCTTACTTTCTTGAAGGCGACGAAAGCCGGAGGTGACCAAATAAAGCTGCGCGGGCAACTCACGGAGAAAGGCAATATCTTCGTACCCTTTCATTGGAGTTTCGACGATTGTTTCAGCAAAAATTTTCCAGCCCGCGGCCAGCATTTCCCTGGAGAAGCCGTATGTGTGGGCCACATCATCGAGAGGACGACGCCAGCATTCGCCGAGTGCCTCTTCGAGTTCCGCCTCCGAAAGCCTGCCGTGATTGGCATTCCTCATCGCCTCAAAAGCTGGCTCAAAGAGGCGCTTCTCCTACCTCATTCGCGGCGGCAAGGCAATTATCCAAGTCAAAAATCACGGCCCTAATCATTTCAATCTACGCTCGGTTTTGTGCAGCGATATGCGCCCGCAGTCTGTCCCAGTTCCTCGTAAAAGTGGCAACATCCATTTCATAGCGTGTAAGATCGATATTTGCAGGCATTAGATTCTTCAACTTGCCGCGACATCCAGAGATCCCTCCCTCGAAGTGCACGAGAAATGTGCCTAACACCACTGGGAACTGCTGGCGAGCTTTATCCCGCAAAACGCCACAATTCCTCGATCGGCTTACTGAGGTTCAATCGATTTTGCAACTCGGCCTTAGCCTCGCGGGCGCAAGTTTAGCGACTCGCTCAGAACAGTGGCGTCCTCTTGCCTCCTTTCGACACTTAGTCTGACCAGGGAATTGCAGAAAAAGAGTCTCTTCGTGTCTTATGTTGGATTTCCGATCGTTTTGTGATCACATTTGGCTGAGCTATCTGGAAAGAACTCGTCGGCGAGGTGAACGATGTCGCGATCCTAGATAGGACTTTATGGCGGACGCCTTTATCTCCTACTCGCGCAAGGATAAGGATTTCGTGCGCCGGTTGCACCGAGCGTTAGATGAGCGCAAACTCGACGTCTGGGTGGATTTGGAGAAAATCCAGCCCACCGAGGAGTTCATGGAAGCGATCTTCCGCGCGATCGAAGAGGCCGATATTTTTGTCGCCGTGCTCACACCAGATTGGGTCGTCTCGGCTGTCTGCAAACGTGAGATTAAACATGCGACAAACAACAATAAGCGACTGGTTCCCATTGTCGCGCGGGACGTGGACCCAAGCACTGTGCCCGAGTCGCTCGCGAGGCTGGACTGGATTTTCTGCCGCGACAGCGATGATTTTGAGAGCGCCCTCCACGAGCTCATCGATGCTATCGAACGCGACCCCAAGTGGCTGCGCGCCCACACACGTCTGCTCATGCGGGCGGTCGAATGGGACGCCAGAAACAAAGATAAAGATCTGCTCCTCCGCGGGGTTGATCTGCAAGAGGCCGAGCGATGGCTCGCTCAGGCCAGCCCTCAAAAGGAGCCTCACCCAACACAACGGCAAGTTGATTTCATTCGCGCGAGTCGCGCACAGGCATCCGTAGAGAGAATGGCGTGGCTGAAAATGAAATTAAGCGGACTCGCGAAAGTGATCGTCCCATTGTGCGCGCTTATCATGTTCATTGCGGTCTGGGTAAACTTCTTCGATCTCTTCGGCGGCCTCGACACCACCGATTGAAAGCTTTACGAAAGGACTCGGTAGCTTGTTCAGAGAAGCGCAGTTGAGCGACCAAATTGCCATCGTAGCGATCACCCCGGAAACTGAGCGCCATTTCGGAAAACCGCTTGATAAGACTTGGCGTCGAGAGCACGCCCAATTGATCGACACACTTTCGCGCGCTGGAGCCAGATCGATCGCGTTTGATATGTATCTGAATGAACGCGGACCCTACGACCATGAGCTTATCACCGCCATGCAATCGGCGAAGGCTCGCGGAACCGCGGTCATTTTCGGCACTCAGCGCGGCTCGTCGGCCGTCCAGGATATTGAGCACGCAGCAAGCGGCATCGGGCTACTCTGCGCCGGCGAGGAACGTGGCTATGCCACGCTCTCCCCGGTGGCGGCCAGTGGGAAGCGAAAGCTCCTCGCGCTAACCGTCTTGGCAGCAAATCAAGGGGGCCAGTTCGAAGAGATCGATCAGGAAAACTGGCAAGTCCGCTTGCGCACTCCAGCCGGGAACTCGGCGCAACCGATAAAGTATTCGACTGTCCAGACTCTTTCGAGCCCGCAACCAAAATGTCCTGTCCTTGAGAAAGGCGATACGATTGCGCAGCTTGTTATCGAGTTTAGCCCGCTCGGAACAACTGCAGGACCCGGCGCGGCGCTACCGATACGAGGACATCTTCCAAGATGCTGGAGCACCGGATCGATTTAGCGGAAAAATCGTGCTTGTTGGACAGGAGACCAAGAATGATAAAAAAAAGGTCTTCATCGCGTTTCAAGGAGAAGAGCGATACGGATTGGAGGTGCAAGCGGACATGCTTAACACATTGCTGAGAGGTACTGGATTCGTCCCCTTGGCCTTTGGCAGCAATATCTCGTCATGCTAATGATGGGCGCTGTCGGGTGCAGCCCCGCGCTTCTATCGCCCGCTGGATCTCCGGGCCGGCGGCTTTGTTATCTCGGGGCGATGCTCGCGGTATATATCGCGGTCGCTATCGGACTTTATGTTAACTATGGAATTCTCCTTAATATGCTATACGACCTTGGCACTATGTTCATCAGCTATTGGGCGCTCGGAAGGGCCGCGCGCAGGCTCGGGCGGTCGGACGTCCCTCGCTCATCCGCCAGCGGCTCAGCGCTTCGCCTGTTGATTCTGCTGGCTCTCATCCTCGCACAAGCCGGGTGTGGCACTACGACGACGGTCAGGGAGGTACAAGGTTCGGCGGCGGTGATTCAGCAAGGACGAACGAGTCCCGCTAGAGCGGACCAGCCCCTGACAGCGGGCGACGAATTACAGACTGGACCCGGTTCTACTGTGATTCTCCACTTTCCCGGGAGCGACGAAGTCTATGTCCTGCCCGGGACGAGGGTCCGAATAGGATCGGTTTTCTGTTTTTGTTGGCAAAGTTTTTGTGCGGACTAAAGGCTTCTTCGCTGTCAAAACTGAATTCGCCACGGCGGGGGTCGAAGGGACCGAGTTCTGGGTGGGTGTCGACGCCAAAAAATCCGTTGCAGTGGGAGTACTTGAGGGAAGGGTAAGGCTCGAATCGCCCACGGGTTCATGGCAACCGGTTCGCGTGACGAGCAATGAAGTCTTCAGGATTCCGCCGAAGCAGCCGCCGGGCGAAGATCCGAACCCGCAAGACGATCTGAATCGAATCCGGCAGTTGATCAAGGAGATTGATAAGCGTAGAACGCGTGGCGCGCGCCAAGGGGGATTTAGCCTTCCCGGAGTACCAGTCGACTTGCTTGGGCCGTATGTGCGAGGATGGCCGGGTCGTGGGCGGCCGGCTGGGCCGGGTCCTGGGCCAACTGGGCCGGGTCCTAGGCCAACTGGGCCGGGTCCTAGGCCGCCTAGGCCAGGTCTCGGAACGCCCTTGCCAGTCAGCCACCTGGTCCCGACCGTCCCCCACTCTTCGAGTGAGAATTCGCTCTTAGGGTGGGTCACCATCGTCCTCTTGGACGACCTATATGCGCGAGGGAGAGGTAAAGCTAATCGAGTTCGTGTCGGGTCTCAAGCGCGAATTCGAGGTGCGCAACACATTCGCAGCTAGCACGCTGCGGTTACTGGAAGGAATAGCCGCGACTTCACTGTGGCATCCGAGGATTAGCGGAATGAAAAGGCCCGCCGCATCGCGTGAGCACTCCCGGTCTTGACCCCCGCTCCGCTTCGAATATGATCCGCTAAAGCACGCGCCTTCCAGCCCAGGGAGGAGTGCTCAAGTCAGAATAAGAAGTATGCCCTAAGATAACTAGACCCGAAGTCTTAGAAGAGTTATTGCTGGAGATGCGACAGCCTTACGACCTTAGAGAGATTAGGACTGGTTGCCGGGAATAGATCAAAGAATGATCCAAAGAGGTTTGAGCATGGGGAGAAGGCGCAGGCCGACAAGCGATTGAACGAGCGACAAAGTCAGACAGGCTTGCTGAGCTCGGCCCGGAGGTAGAGCATGACAACCAGATGGGGAGATCAAGCGACCAGAAGCGATGTTTTGTTGTCATGGGCTTCGGAACCAAGACTGACTATGCGACCGGACGGAAGCTCGACCTGAATAAATCCTATCGGCTGTTGATCAAGCCGGTTGCCAAGGAGAAAGGAGTGGTTTGCGTCCGGGCGGACGAAATCCGGCACTCGGGCGCCATCGACGTGCCGATGTACGAGCAACTACTGACGGCCGATGTGGTGATCGCCGATCTTTCGACGGCCAATCCCAATGCGCTCTACGAACTTGGAATACGCCACGCCCTCCGCCTCCGGACGACGATCGTGATCTCTGAAAACAAGCTGCCCTATCCCTTTGATCTTAATCATGTGATGATAACCAGCTATACCCATCTTGGGGAGAGTATAGACTGTCATTCATCAAATTCCCCGCGATTACTTAGAACTTAGTCTTTTGACACGTCTCTCGCGACGCTTTCAGAAAATGTGCATCTGCTTGCATTTGCCGAACCCACGCAATCCCGTTGGCAGTACTTGCGTTTCGACTCTTCGGGGATCGTTTACAGGAAGAGGGTTGGCACTTTACGCTTAGTCTGATCAGGACCTCCAAAAATTGGACTGTGTCGTCTTGTGTTTGTATTTCCAATCTTTTTGTGATTAAACTGGCCGAGCTTTTTGGAGATCATTGATGGCAACCTGAATGTTGTCACGCGATCTGGATCGGACTTTATGAAGGACGTCTTCATCTCCTACTCGCGGAAGGATAAGGATTTCGTGCTTCGGCTGAACCAAGCGCTGACGTGTGGGTGGATTGGGACATCAAGCCGGCCGAGGAGTTTATGCCGGCCATCTTACGAGAGATCGAAAAGGCGCATGTATTTGTCGCGGTGCTTACGCCAGATTCGGTCAGGTCGGCTGTTTGCGAACGCGAGATTAAGCATGCGACAGACAACAACAAGCGCCTAGTCCCGATTGTCGCGCGGGACGTGGACCCAAGCGCTGTGCCCGAAGCGCTCGCGAGGCTGGATTGGATTTTCTGCCGGGAAAGCGATGATTTCGAGACCGCGCTCAACGAGCTGATCAATGCGATCGAACGTGACGATGAGTGGCTGCGCGTCCACACACATCTGCTCACGGATGCGATCGATTGGGAAGCCAGAGGCAAAGACAACGACTTGCTCCTTCGCGGTGTCGCTCTGCTGGAAGCCGAGCGATGGGTCGCAGAAGACGAGCAAAGGCTCGCCCAGGCCGGCACTCACAAGGAGCCTGAGCCGACGCAGCTCCAGATCGACTTCATCACCGCCAGTCGTGAACAGGCGTCCATAGAGAGATGGAAGCGGCTTAAAGACAAGCTGAGCCGGCTCGCGAAGGTGATCGTCCCATTGTGCGCACTCATCATGTTCATTGCCGTCTGGGTGAAGTTGTTCGATCTTTTCGGCCTCGACACCCGAATCGAGAGCTATACGATGGCACTGGGAAGCCTGTTCAGGAAACCGCAACTGAGCGAACAAATCGCCATTGTGGCGATCACTCCGAGCACTGAGCGGCACTTCGGAAAACCCCTTGATAAGACTGAGCTTGCCCCCGAATATTAGGCCGCCACCGGGTTGAGGATTAGTGATGTGTTAGGTTGTGGGTTAAGAAAGGGCAAGGCAAAGGCGTCTGGGGGCACGCGGCCGATGGAGGAATGAGGGCGAAGGCGATTATAATCGTGGGAGCGCCAATGTTCGATCAGGAGTCTGGCCTCGGGGAGGGAGGCAAACCAGTGCTGGTTAAGGCAGTCGTCGCGGAAAGTGCCATTGAAGCTTTCAATAAAAGCGTTCTGCATGGGCTTCCCTGGTTGGATGTGATGCAGGGTGACGCCCGTAGATTGAGCCCAGAGGTGAAGAGCCTTGCCGGTCAACTCAGGGCCATTGTCCAAAGTGATGATCTTTGGCAGGGAACGGGTGAGAGCGAGCTCTTGAAGCACGTTAACGACAGCGGCACCACCGATGGAGGTATCGACATGGATCGCCAGGCACTGACGGGTAAAGTCATCGACGATAGTCAGACAACGGAAACGACGTCCGCTCGAGAGTTGATCGTGGATGAAATCCATAGACCAGCGCTGGTTGGGACGCTCCGGCTGAGGGATGGGAACGCGAGCCAAGGCGGGCAGCTTCTTTCGACGTTGACGGCGTAGCGATAGGCTTTCCTCGCGGTAGACGCGTGCGGTGCGCTTGTGGTTGATCACGAGGCCTTCGGCCTTGAGGACATCGTGGAGGATCGGAGCGCCCCAGCGCGGTTTGAGAGCGGCCCAGTGACGGAGACGCTCGCGCAAGGCGGTGTCGTCGCGGCCCTCGGGCTGGTATTGCAGGGAGGAACGGTTCCAGCCGGTAAGCCGGCAGACTCGGCGAAAAGAGAGCCCAAAGCAGGAGATAACTTCTGTCATCGCAGCGCGGCGTGCTTTGGGCTTTAGGATTTTTTTCCGAGCAGTTCCTTGAGTACCATCATGTCAAGGGCCTGGTCGGCCACCAGCTTCTTAAGCTTGCGGTTCTCCTCCTCAAGCAGGCGCAGACGCCGAGCGTCGTTAACCTCCATGCCACTAAACTTTTGCTTCCATTTGTAGTAGGTGCCCTGGCTGATGCCGTGGCGACGGCAAAGCTCCTCGATGGTAGCTCCGGCCTGTGCTTCCTGCAGGACCGCGATGATCTGTTCTTCACTGTGTCGTTGTCGCTTCATGGGTTCGGATCGGTATGCCCCTTTCGGGGCCCATCCTCAACCCAGCTCTGGCCCAATCAGAGGGGCAAGCTCAAGACTTGGCGCAGAGAGCACGCGCAGTTGATCGATACACTTTCCAAAGCTGGAGCCAAATCGATCGCGTTTGATTTATATCTGAACGAACGCGGACTGTACGACGATCAACTGATCACGGCGATGAAATGCGCGAAGAGACGTGGAACTGCGGTCATTTTCGGCACGAAGAGCGGCTCATCGCCCGTTAAAGACGTTGAGGAGGCGGCGAGCGGCATCGGGCTACTCTGCGCCGGCACGAAACTTGGAAAGGCAACGCTCGCCCCTCTGGCAGTCGATGGAAAGCAAAAAATCTTGGCCCTGAGTGCTTTGGCAGCTACTCACGGGGGAAAGTTCCTTGGGCTCATCGTCCGGGACGGAGCCAATCCGCAGGCGCCTGTAAAATCCTCCCCGAAGTCCCCGGCAAACTCCCGCCGGCGGCCTGGAGCGGATAAAGTATTCGACTATCGAGCAGATTTCGGAGCGGGACGCAGATTGTCCGATTCTTGAAGTAGGCGATTGGGTGGCGCAGCGAATTATCGAGTTTTCCCCACTCACAGAACTGCGGGAGGAACCTGCGCGGCGCTATCGATTACGAGGACATCATCGAGGAGTCTGGCGCAGAAGATCGATTTATGGGAAAAATCGTTCTTGTTGGATGGGAAAACGAGAAAGATACAGTGGAAGTCTTCGTCGCATTTCAAAGAGAAGAAACGGGTTCGAGGTGCACGCGGACATGCTTAATACATTGCTAAGAGGCACCTGGATTCGCCCCCTTGGCCTTTGGCAGCTATATCTCGTCATGCTAACAATGGGCGCTGGCGGTGCAGCCCCACGCTTCTTTCGGTCCGCTGGCGTCTCCCGCACGGCGACGTTGCTATCTCGGCGGAATGCTTGCGATATATATCGCGGTCGCAATTGGATTCTACGTTAACCATGGAATTCTTCTCAATATGCTATACGACCTCGGCACTATGTTCATCAGCTATTGGGCGCTCGGGAGGGTTGCGCGCAGACTCGGACGGTCGGACATCCCTCGCTCATCCGCGAGCGGCGCAGCGCTTCGCCCTTTGATTCTGCTGCCTCTCATCCTCGGACAAGCCGGATGCGGCACCACAACGACCGTCAGGGAGTACAAGGTTCGGCCGCGGTTATTCAGCAAGGGCGAACGAGTCCCGCCCGAGCGGACCAACCCCTGACAACGGGCGACGAATTACAGACCGGACCAGGTTCCACCGTGATTCTCCACTTTCCCGGGAGCGACGAAGTCTATGTCCTGCCCGGGACGAGGGTTCGCATAGGATCCATATTTCTGGTTGTCGGCAAAGTATTTGTCCGAGCCAAAGGCTTTTTCGCTGTCAAAACTGAATTCGCCACGGCGGGGGTTGAAGGGACGGAGTTCTGGGTGGGTGTCGACGCCAACAAATCCGTTGCGGTAGGAGTTCTTGAAGGGAGGGTAAGGCTCGAATCACCCACCGGTTCATGGCAGCCGGTTCGCGTAACGAGCAATGAAGTCTTCAGGATTCCGCCGAAGCAGCCGCCGGGCGAAGATCCGAATCCGCAAGACGATCTGAATCGAATCCGGCAGTTGATCAAAGAGATTGATAAGCGTAGAACGCGCGGGGCGCGCCCAGGCGGGTTTGGCGTTCCCGGAGTACGAGTCGACTTTCTTGGGCCCTACATGCCATGGTACCCACGCCCCGGCACAGCTGGGCCGCGCCCTGGATCATCCTCGCCTCGTTAAGTGCGAATTCTCGCTTAGATCCAGTGCGCTATGCTTTTCTTGGGAGCCAGCAGCGCCGCACGAAGGCAAACTAAGCTAGTTAAATCTGCAGCAGCGCAAGATAAAGCGCACCCGAGAGATCCGAAAGCACCTTTGGCTATCGTTTCCAGAGAGATCATCGGCATCGTCGAACGATTTCGGGGGCTTGACCTCAACCCCTGTTCGCGTATGCTGCGCCGAGAACACTCTTGCGAAAGCCAATCTTAGGCAAAAGTGCTCGCACCAGAATAAGACATGTGCACTAAGATAACTGGACCCGAGCTGTTCCGGGAGTTATTGTGGGAGCGGCCACGGAGTTACGACGACTGTTAGCGAGATCGAGGCTGATGCCGGTGATAGATCAAAGAATGATCTCAATAGGTTTAAGCATAGAGAACAGTCGCAGGACTGACAAGCGATTAAGCAAGCTGCGAGTTAGACACAGTTGCCGAGTGCGCCCCGTTAAAAGAGATGAATGATCAGGGGACGGGAACGTCAAGCAGTGCGAAGCGATGCTTCGTCGTCATGGGCTTCGGAGTCAAGACCGACTTTGCGACCGGACGCAAGCTCGACTTGAATAAATCGTATCGGCTGTTGATCAAACCGGTTGCCGAGGAGAAAGGACTCGTTTGCATCCGGGCGGACGAAATCCGGCACTCAGGCGCCATCGACGTGCCGATGTACGAGCAACTCCTGACGGCGGATGTGGTGATCGCCGATCTTTCGACAGCCAATCCCAATGCCCTGTACGAACTTGGAATACGCCACGCGCTCCGCCCTCGGACCACGATCGTGATCTCTGAAAACAAGCTGCCTTATCCCTTTGATCTTAATCACGTCATGATCACCGGTTATACGCATCTTGGGGAGAGTATCGACTACGACGAGGTAATGGATTTTCGCAAGAAGCTGGGTGCCACGCTCGAAGCGGTGCTGGTTGAGCAGAAGACGGACAGCCCTGTCTACACGTTCCTTCATCAGCTCACACCCCCGTCGCTCCGCGCGACTGAAGTGGTAGCGCAGGCGGCTCAAGCCCTTGAGCAGGCCGGCGAGGCACTCGCCGAAGCGGGCGCAGGCGTCCGGACTGCAGAAGCTGGCCCGGCAGACAAGACTCTGGCCATCCTCACGGATCAGGGCGAGCAGGCCATTAAGGAAAGCCGATTCTCCGACGCGAAAGCTGCTTTCGAGCTCGCTCTTCGACTCTGCAAAGGCGAGCCCGCAGGGATCAGCCCTGCGGCACATGAGGACACCTACCTGATCCAGCGCCTGATCCTGGCTACTTATAAGGCTAAGCAACCCGACGAGCTTTCAGCACTCAACGATGCGCTGAAGGTGCTCGACACAAAGCTCAACCTCAAGGACTCGAACGATCCAGAGACGGTTGGTTTGGCCGGCGCGATCGAGAAGCGACTCTTCGACAGGGACCAGGGCGTGGAGCACCTCGCTCGCGCTATCCGGTACTACGCCCGTGGCTATTATCTCCGCAACGACCGCTACAATGGTATTAATCTCGCATATCTGCTTAACGTGCGCACCGACACCTCTCTCGACACGACGAATGAAGACAAGATTGCCGACCTCGTCTTCGCCAATCGGATACGACGTGACGTCCTCGCGCTTTGCGAGGAGGAGCTCGAGAGCATCCAACGTCGGGCGGGATCGTGTGAGGTCGAACCCGATAAGATCAAGGCGGAACAGCAAGCCCGCGACCTGGAAGAGAAATTTTGGCTCCTCGCCACGCAGGCTGAAGCCTATTTCGGGCTAGGCGAGCTCATGGGCTACGAGAAGAGCCGGTCCGCAGCACAGGCGCTTCGACCCGCAGCCTGGATGATGGAGTCCTTCGATCAACAGATCGGCAGGCTGAAAAGCCTCCTCGAGAAGCACGGTCGCCTTCTCAACCCCCCGTGGCCGGCCAAGAGTTGAGAGTTGATCGTTCAGAGTTGAGAGTTTATCAACGCCCGATCGGCCGATGGCGACCGAAAGGCACACCAACACGAGCTATGCCCTGCACCCTTCATCGTAATCCACTCCACTGTGTCGTCCCACCATACATGCTCGAGAAGCTTGCCTCCAAGGGCAAGTCCGCCAACGCGCGGGATCGAGCCCTAAAATCTCTTCGCGTCTCGCGCTACTTCCGCGGTCGTCGCGGCGAAGCGCAGAACGCCTTTCAAGCATTGGGCTTCCGAGCCGTAGCTGGCGCAGCAGCCACCGCGGCTCCGGACAAACTTATTCGAAAGGTTTATGACGCTGGCGGCACGGAAGAGCTTCCCGGCAAACTCAGACGTGGAGAGGGCAGCAAAGCCACGCGGGACGTTACGGTCGACGCCGCATACGATGCTGCCGGCCATACCTACTCGCTGCTTCGGGAGGAGTACGGCCGCAATTCGATCGATGACCGCGGCATGGAGATCATCCAGACAGTTCACTTCGGCCAAAACTTTCAAAATGCGTTTTGGAATGGGGAGCAAATGGTTTACGGCGATGGTGACGGAACTGTCTTCGGCGATTTCACGGCAGATATCGACGTGATTGGTCACGAACTCTGCCACGGCATGACGCAGCACGAGGCCGGCCTCATTTACGAATTCCAAAGCGGCGCGCTCAATGAGCACTTCTCTGATGTCTTTGGCTCGCTCGTGAAGCAGCGAATCGCCAACGAGGATGCCAAGAGCGCCAACTGGCTGATCGGAGAGAACGTCCTCGTGGGCAAGAAGTATGCCCTTCGCTCGCTCAAGGCTCCTGGAACTGCTTTCGAAAAGCATCCCGTGCTGGGCACCGATCCGCAGCCCGCGACGATGGACGATTTCAAGGAGATGCCGCTGTGGGATGATCAGGGCGGCGTGCACATCAATTCCGGGATTCCGAATTACGCCTTCTATCTCGCCGCCACAGAGATTGGCGGCTATGCTTGGAAGCAGGCCGGCCTCATTTGGTATCGCACGCTGTGCGATTTTCTGGGCGAGAATGCCACCTTTATTCGGGCTGCCCAAGCGACCATTCAGGTTGCCCGAACCGAATTCGGCTCCGGCAGTTTAGAGGAACAGGCCGTCACTAAGGCCTGGAAAGATGTGAAAGTACTATAGTTTGCGTAGTCGGACGCACAGCGTTCATGATTACTATCGAAGCTATTCAGACCGGGCTGCAAGTGCCGGTGCCAAAAGCGTGGTCTTTCAATTCAAACGAGGCATCAGCGAAAGAAGCAGCCGAAATCAAGAAACTGCTCGAAGCTTCGAACTTCCTTCATGCGCCGGAGCTCCCCTCAAGGCGTTCCGCTCCCGACCGGGGCAACATTAACATTCTGGTTACGACTCCCGAGGGTTCGCGCCGCCTCACTTTTTCCCCCGGCGACGTGCCGAAGGAGTTCGAGGCCTTGGTGCGCTTTATCGAATCGCGCCTGGAATGGCGCCCTCGAAAACCATAGTTTCTCAGGGGAAAAAATGACGCCGCTCAGACGGGTTGTGACAGCGGCGACTTACAGCCGTTCGATGATCGCTTGAGCAAACTGGGAGGTTTTGGCAGTTCCGCCAAGGTCGAAGGTCACGTGCTGTTTGCTGGCGATAACATCGTAACAGGCTTGTTCAATGCGCGCCGCGAGATCAATCTCGCCAAGGTGGCGCAACATCATACAGGCGCTGAGCAGGAGCGCCGTGGGATTCGCCTTGCCTTGCCCGGCGATGTCGGGCGCAGTGCCGTGGACGCTCTCGAAAATCGCGGCGCTCTCACCGATATTGCCGCTGGGAGCAATGCCCAATCCCCCGATGAGTCCCGCGCAGAGATCGCTGACGATGTCTCCGTAAAGATTGGGCAATACCATAACGTCAAAACGCTGCGGATTTGCAACAAGCTGCATGCAGCAGTTGTCAACAATGACTTCGTCGTACTGGATCTGGGGATATTTCTTCGCGACTTCCCGACAACAGTTCAAAAATAGACCGTCGCTCCTCTTCATGATATTCGCCTTATGGATCGCCGAAACTTTGCGACGGTTTTGCGTGGCGGCATAATAGAAGGCAAACTCTGCGATTCGGGTGGAGGCAGCACGGGTGATCACCTTGAGCGACTCAACGACACCGGGCACAACTTCGTGCTCGAGTCCGGAGTACTCACCCTCTGTGTTCTCTCGCACCACGACAACGTCGACGTCATCATAACGTGTCTTCAGTCCCACAATGCTTCGGCAGGGCCGGAGGTTAGCATAAAGCTGAAATGCTTTACGCAGAGTAAGATTGAGGGAAACGTGTCCGGTGCCAATCGGCGTGGCCAGGGGGCCTTTTAGGGCGACGCTATTCTTGCGGATAGAAGCAAGCGCCTCCTCGGAGATGAGCTGTCCGCCAGGTTCAACAGACTCCGTGCTGACAATCTGTCGCTCCCATTGGACCGGCGCTTTAGCGGCTCCGAAAATTTCGACAACAGCGTCGGCGATTTCCGGACCAACGCCGTCGCCGGCTATAAGGCTGACCGTGTGCATTTTCATGATGGGTAAGGTCTTTTGGTTGGATCATTCTGCGGCAAGCAAGCCCCTCTTCTCCATGAAATTTTCAGTTTTTCCTTTGACCGGTGGGCTGCGTTCTCTTGCAGTCCTTATGTTGGTTTGCACGAGCGTGCGACGTCAATGAATGTGAGCAACGACAACTTCACGATAGATGCATGAAAATTATTCGCTACCGGGATCGTCAAGGCAACGAACACTACGGCGCCAGAGAGGAAGACGGCTCAGCCGTAGAACTCGCCGGCGACCTCTTTTCACAGCTGAGATCCACGAACCGTCCCGCCGATATCCAAAATCTGCTTGCCCCTGTGCTGCCCTCGCAGATTTTCGCAATCGGGCTGAACTATCGGCGGCATGCTGAAGAAACCAACGCGAAAATTCCGGAATATCCTGTCCTTTTCGCCAAGGGGCTGAACACCCTTCAAAATCCTGGCGAGCCGATTTTCATCCCGACCCATCTGGCCAGTCAGGAGGTTGATTACGAATGCGAGCTTGCGATCGTGATCGGCCGATCATGCAAGAACGTGTCTCGCAACAACGCTCTCGATTATGTCCTCGGCTACACATGCGCCAACGACGTGAGCGCGCGCGATTGGCAGAAGAAGAGGGGAGGTGGTCAGTGGTGCCGCGCCAAGTCGTTTGACTCTTTTTGTCCGCTGGGGCCCTGCCTTGTTACTCCTGATGAAATCCGCGATCCGAACTCGCTGCGGATTCGCACCATCGTAAACGGGAGCACGGTCCAAGACGGGAACACCAACGACATGATCTTTGATGTGCCGACGCTCATAGAGTTTCTCAGCGGCAGCACCACTCTTCTCCCGGGCACAACCATTCTTACGGGAACACCGCAGGGTGTCGGCATGGCGGCGAACCCCCCACGCTGGCTCAAAGCTGGCGATAGCGTCTCTGTGGAAGTCGAAAAAATCGGGATTTTAACAAATCCGGTGCAATACGAGCGGTGAATGCCCGCATCGCTTTCTCAGTTGCTCATAGCTCTGCTCCATAA
This sequence comes from uncultured Verrucomicrobiae bacterium, assembly GCA_963744345.1. Classification (GTDB taxonomy): domain Bacteria; phylum Verrucomicrobiota; class Verrucomicrobiia; order Chthoniobacterales; family Terrimicrobiaceae; genus DASTFP01. Next base: position 155,380 of record CAVUTD010000014.1, on the reverse strand, counting down.
GACTCCACGTGTTGAGCCGCACTTGCGCAAGCGATGGCTACCCGAGCTTCCCTGAACCCAGCCTCATCCAAACCGTCGCTGCTCCATGTCCGACCGGGACATCGGGCAACACCGGTGATGCGATGAACGTTACGGGGATTGAAGCGTGCTGACGACCAAGAGATCGCAACTGGAACTCGTCGAGTTTCGAACAATTCGTTGAGAGCAGAACCAAGGCTCCCGGAGCCGCACAAGCAAATGCCAATTCGATAAGCCGCCCAAAATCCGTTTCCGCCCGAAACACCATCCCGCGGCGCACTCGCGAAAAAGTGGGCGGGTCCAGAACAATCGCGTCGAACTTCTCTCCCCGCCGAGCGAACCGAGGTAATACCGCGAACACGTCGTCGGCAATGAAGCGGTGTTTTTCGAGCGAGAGGCCATTAAGTGTGAAGTTGCGGCGGCCGCGCTCGAGCGCTGCCTTGGAAAGGTCAATGCTCACTGTTCTCGTTCCGGCAGCAGCTCCAGCGACAGAAAACGAACACGTGTAAGCAAAAAGGTTGAGGAGGCGATCCGCGTTCGCGGCGCGCAACACTTCTCGGTTCGCGCGTTGATCGAGAAATAGACCGCAGGAATACCCCGCGAGAAAATCGACCTCATAGCGAAGACCTGCCTCGTGGACAGTACAGGTATGCTCGCAAGGAGAGCGTCCTATTGGCCGTGGCGCGTCACGCTTTCCTGGAGAAACGACAAGCTGGCGCGCGTAAATCCTGCGAATCATTAAGCCAGTGCGCTCGAGCCATTGAGAGAGTTCTTCCAAAATGTTCGCAGGGAGCACATCAGCGGCATGCGAAATGATTACGCCGTCACCAAAACGCTCAATTCGGCATTCTTGGCCGTCAGCAATCCTGTAGGCGTCTGTGCCCGAGGCGGCGAATTCTTCGACCAACGCGGCTTGGATCCAATCCATTCGGCAAGGCGATCCTAAGCGCTCCATCTGAGAATATCCCTCTTAGGGTGGGGACGGCCTTCCGGAGTGTTGGCGAAGGAAATCGCTAATCCGGCTCTGAACTCCCGCGGCCCATGGACCAATCTCGACCAGATGCCCGGCTCCCTGAACAGGGAAGAGAATCGCGCCAGGTATCCTGCGAGCGACAGCCTCGGCCTCGGCAAAAGGAACACATTTGTCAGCGGTGCCATGCACTATCAGGGTCGGAGCACTGATCTTCTCCAAGGGCAAGTCGGCCAACCCGCGGATCTGAACCACGTCGTTGCGAATACCTGCTTCTCTTGCGCTCAGGGGCACGAACGTTCCAATCAGACTCTGCAGCCACCCGAGCTGATCCGAATCTTTGAGGACATAGCCGATCAAAGACTGCCGCTGGAGGGAGCTCCCGTTATTTTCAGCATCAACGATCCGCGAGAGGACTCGGCTGGGATCCTTTTCCGCAGCTTCAAAAAAGAGCCATGCGCCAAGGTCGCCGCCCAATTCTGCAAGGATAAGACTTCCCGGTTCCCTCCTCGGCGGCTCGCCACCAGGATTGGATTTCGCGATGACGGCAGAAATCAGGACCAGCGCCCAAACCTTTTTCGGGTGGCGGAGAGCGAATTGAACGGCGGCCGGCGCTCCGCACGAGCTCGCGAGAATTGCCACGCTGGAGATTGCCAGTCGGTCGACTAAGTCGGCCAACGCATCTGCCTGCTCTTCAGGCGTGACTCCAGTCGTCAACGGAGTGCGCAAATATCCCGGACGAGAGGGCGCGACGATATGAAAATCGCCTTCCCCAAAATACGAACCCACCAGCATCGCCTGATCGTAGCCGCCGGGAGCGCCGTGAAAGACGAGCACTGCGGAACCATCCCCACGCGCGGAGGTACTCCACCGTTCCCCGACTTGTCTTTTCAAGCTCACTTTCAGAATTCAGCGAAGCAAGCTTATCCGCCCGCCATGAGGCGAACCACGCGAGGAGAAAGCCGACGGCCAGGAGGACCAGCACACAGAGCAGGAACATGCTTCGCGCGAGCAGCCCAAGGGAAGTCCTCATACGCGAGAAGTGATGGAGATGCGATTGACAGTGGCAAGAAAAAGAAGCAACCAAGCTCACTGAGTCGATGGCTGAGACTTTTGGGGGCACACGGATTCGAACCGTGAACCAAGCAGTTATGAGCCGCCTGCTCTAACCGTTGAGCTATGCCCCCTTTGCCCCTACTAAACAGGATTTTCGATGTTTGCGAGAGGCTTTTTTTCGCTCGTCCTAGGAAGCTTGAGAACCTCTGCTCTAAACTTACCCAAGCCAAACCTCCTCGCTCGAGCGAGAAAACCAACACGAACCGAAAGCTTCAACACGACCGCCCGGCCCACGGTTGAACAACAGCGCTGCCAGTCGCTAAGAGGACCGTGTGCCGTAAGTCTTCCCTGAACAAATGTCACAAATCCCAGGCTCACCGTTGATGAAATTTCTCAAAAAGGCGATGGCACACCGGAAACAATGCTCCGCCCAGTCCGCCCGATTCCCGCCGCTAAGGATGGTCTAGCGTCTGTTCAGAGCAGCAGCCATCTCCGAAGAATGCTGCGAATACACAACGACTGCACTTCGACACAGGATCAACACTGCCCCTGACTGAGTCCTGTGTGAAGGCCGATTTTCCTCCGCATCTCCGCTTGCCAAGGTTCGCTAAGCTGCCTAAACACTCTGCTGTATGAAGAAAATTGAGGCCATCATAAAGCCTTTCAAAATGGAAGACGTCAAAGAAGCATTGGCCGAAATTGGCATCGAGGGGATGACCGTCAGCGAGGTGAAGGGTTTCGGACGCCAAAAGGGACATACCGAAATCTACCGTGGCAGCGAATACACGGTCGACTTTCTTCCCAAGGTCAAGTTCGAGATCGTCGTCATCGACAACATCGTTGAAAAGGCGGTGAAAGCCATCTCGGACTCCGCAAAGACCGGAAAAATTGGCGATGGCAAGATCTTCGTTCTTCCGATAGAAGGTGCGATCCGGATACGCACTGAAGAGACGGGCGAAAACGCGATCTAACAGAAGGTAGCCTTAGCATCCAGTTCGTCCACTTTGTTCCATGGACTGGTGGAAGGCCCTCGTTCTCGGCGTCGTTGAGGGTCTTACCGAATATCTCCCAGTCAGCTCAACGGGACACCTCCTCCTTACGCAGCGAGCGTTGGGTATTCCCGCAAGTGCATCGGCGGATGCCTTCGCAATTTGCATACAAGCTGGAGCGATCGTTGCCGTGCTCGGCATCTACTTCTCGCGCGTTCGACAAATGTTCTTCGGAATCAGCGGCAAGGATCCACACGGTCTCCGCATGGCCATCAATGTCGTCGCCGCGTTTCTGCCAGCCGCCTGCCTTGGACTGCTTCTGGAGAAACCCATTAAGAGATATCTTTTCGGTGGCGAGGCGTGGGGACTTTGGCCGATTGTCGCGGCCTGGTTTTTCGGCGGGGTTGCGATTCTGGTTGTAACTTGGTGGCAATCCTCACGGCAGGCGAAAACTCATCAACCGGGACTTAGCCTCGATTCTCTTACCTGGAGGATGGCGGTCGTGGTCGGACTCATCCAATGCATCGCGATGTGGCCCGGGGTTAGTCGCAGCTTGGTGACCATTGTCGGCGGCGTTCTCGTCGGATTGAGTCTGCCCGCTGCCGTCGAATTCAGCTTCTTGCTTGGCTTGCTCACTTTGGGGGCCGCCACGGCGTACGATGGCTTAAAACATGGTCAAGAGATGGCGCGTTCCTTTGGTCCGCTGGCACTTTTTTTTGGTTTCCTTGGTGCGTGGGTGTCGGCGGTGCTCGCGGTGAAATGGATGGTGTCTTATCTAAGGAAGCACAGCATGGAAATTTTCGGCTACTACCGCATTATGCTGGGGATCGTCGTGGCCATTCTCATCTGGGGAGGGTGGCTTTAATCACCGAGCATGACCGAGGGGTTGATCCTCCCAGATCTCCAAGCCGCCGTATTTTGTGAAGACGTGCGCGCCGAAATCAGCGGGCAACAAACGCTCATTGGCGTCTTCGGAGTTATCCCAGCCCTGACGCTCCCCATCGGCTTCTTCAAACTCTGTCTGTGGACGCGCTGGTGCGGCGGCACTGGGCACTTTCTGGAGAAGTCGTTGATCCTCGGCTGCCAGGACGATCAACGTCTCGCGCAGAGCGAAATAAAGTTCTCTCTTCCGGCCCTGGAATGACATATGACGAATGTCCACGTCTTCGGCGGAGTGCAGTTTCAGCAGTATGGCATTTATCATGTGGAGATCCATCTCGACAGTGAATTGAAGATGCGCTTTCCACTGCCGGTGGTCCGGGTGCAGCAGCCTAGAGTCCTTGAACCGACGAAGTCGGTGTATTTGAGTCAAGTTTTTCAGGCGGCCTTTTGGATAATAAAGGCATCGATTTCTGATTGGAGTTTATGGAAGGCGCGAACCATTGGCAGGTCCTGGCGGCAGGAGGTGCTGGGGATAACGGAGAGGCCCGGACGGATGATTCTGGCATAGGTGCGTTGATAGAAGACCACCGTGCGCAGGCCCTCGGGAGTCAAGCGGTATCGATGAGTGCCTTTGATGCGCTCAATGAGCCCGTGCAGACGCAGGCGGCGCAGTTGGTAACTCACGCGGCCCGAACTCATGTTGCTTTCTTCCAACCCGAGCATCTGGGCAAGTAATGGCCGCAGTTGCCGGTTGCGGAAGCCTTCAAGCTGGAGGCAGAGCAGCAGGAGCACGGCGAAGAGGCCCTGCACGCGCGCGTCGCCAAAACGCAGAGCGCTGGCGCGCTGGCCCTCAATGGTAGCCGAGCTTTGCAGGGCTTCGAATGTCTGCGCGCCGATCCGGCAGTCGTGGCTGGCTTTCTCGAGCTCGAGCATGCGGCGGTTGGCGGCAAAGCCGATCTCGCGCAACTTGGGCAGGTTGCCCAGAAGGCGCCCTACGCCGAAGTCGTAGCTATTGTTAATGGTGGTTTCGGTACGCAGGCCCGCACCGCGCCCGCCTGTCTTGTGATACTGCTTGAGGTGCGTGTTTTTGTAATAGACGTGCAGCGAGGGGATGACCCCCTCGGTAACTATGCGCGTCCGGCATCGGCCGCCGGCGACAGTTGACTTGCGCATTTTGCGCCCAAAGATCAACTGCACCGTTTCAGGTCGGCCCAAATCGATGTTCTCCCGGATGACTTCCTCGAAAAACTCCCTCCCGTGCCGCGGGTGATCCCAAATCTGAGTGAGGGAAAACTCCGCCTGCAACACCGAAAGCCGGTAGCGAAAGCCGGCCTTTCGGTCTGCCGCTGGATAGGGGTGCGGCAGTAATGAGAGCCACTTGCGGAAAAATCTCTCGATCTTCTTTTCATTGAAAGCCTGCGCGATGCGCTGCGCCGCCGCCGGGTCCGCACAGCGCAAGAGTCCGTTGTCGAGCGCTTCGAATTCGATGCCGCGCCGGGCCAGCTGCCCGTTGAGATACTCGTGCCCGTTGATGCAGAGCTTGCCTGTGTAGGGAAAGTAGGAGCAGAACTTGATGAAGAAGGCTCCGAAGTCTTCGTCCACGCAGTAAAAATAATAGTGGTTAACCATGGCCGTGGTGTAATCAATCCACGGGATGGTGCCTTCGGCCTCCCCGAAGCCTTTGCGGATGGTGCGCGGCACGCGAGCCTTCTCCTGGGCGATGCCGATAAAGACGACACCCTCCCGCGCTTTGAACTTCCGCAGCCGCTTGTGCATGATATCGTCTTTGCGCATCCCTTTCTCAAACCGGATAATCGGGGTTGCCTTTCGCTCGGCAAAGTCGAGCACCTGCCGGCGAAACCCCTCGCTCATGGTCACCGCCTCCTTGGTCGAAGCGAACCGGTGGCCCTTGTAGCCGCGAAAATAGGCTGCCACCCCCGGTGCGCTCGCCAACTGCGGCACATAGAGGTTCAGATACATTCGGTCGATGCATTCCAACTCGAAGACGACATTTTCACCCTGGAGTTCCGCGACGTTTTTTGGCAGAGTCATGGCGGTGTCTGGTTGGGCATTTGTTAGCCTCCATCACTGGAGAACACCAGCCGCTTGACGGCTCAATCCGGCATTCCTCGCGGGATGCCGCTCTGCTGCTCCAACCGGACACCACTCTTTCTCAGAGGCCGAAGGAGCCGCATCAATAACAAGTCGAAATTTTCTACCGAGGCGGGGCCTCCGGCTTCCCCTTTCACGCAACCCTCCCGCTCTGACAATACATCTCGCCTGGTCTGAGGCCCCGCCTCGTTAGACAACAAGCAACCTAAAAATCGATATTCTCACCATCATCGGGGAGATAGACCGCATCTGTATCCGAGAGTTCGCGGTCAAAAAGCATTTGTAGGCCGTCACGCCGCTCATCGAGATCGGTCGAGACATGCGTCAGGCACAAAGTTCCAATCTTTGCTCCGCGCAACGCCTTGATCAACTCTTCCGGAGTAAAGTGCGCAAGCTCGCAGATAAGTAGGTCCACCGGCTTACGCAAGACCATGGAAAGATCCCCGGGCGATCCAAGATCACCCGAATAAATAAGGCGCTTTCCTGCAGCGTCAATTTCAAAAAGGAACGACTCGATAGCGGGATTGCCGATCTTTTCGCGGGTCTGATCGAGATGGCTCGTGAGATGTGGAGAGACGATGATTTCTCCGACTCTCGTCGCGGTCTCCGCCTGCCAGGAAAAAATGTCGATGGGAAAAGAGAGAATTTGCGGGCGCAGAAAAATGGCATCGAGCCATGAACGAAGGGGCTCTGATAAATGGTGGGGTACTCCCACGGGCAACGCCTTTTTACGACCATGCAGCCAACTTGCTTGCAGCAGCATTGGCAAGCCAGCAAGGTGATCCGCGTGAGCGTGAGTGATCCAGACCGCTTCAAGCTCATAGAGCGGGACCCCGATCTCGAGGAGTTGCGAAGCGCACGGTTCCCCCGCATCAAGAAGCACCCGGCAGTTCTCAACCTCAAGGAGAATGCTCGACTGGAAACGTCCCGCAGCTCCGTTTCCCGGCGCGGTACCTAGAAAAGTCACCGATGACATCTAAGCCTTAGATAGAAGATTTATTTGCTCCAAACAAGCTGGACCGACCGAAAAAGTTGCATCATCGGACTGGCTAACAGTAAGTTCCGGTTGATGCGATTCCTCCACAGATATGCATTCTGGATTTTCCTCTTCTGCCTTGTAACCGCTCTGGTCAGTGCTCCTTCGCCCGATTCAGCCCGCACACGCATCGCGGACGGATTCGATCATCCGGTGGGGAAACCCGATGCGGAAGGCTATTATATGTCACGTGGATTTCGGCCGAGATTTCACATGGGCGAGGACTGGAACGGGCTCGAAGGGGGCAATAAAGATTCGGGCAGGCCCGTTTATGCTTCTGCGAACGGCATTGTCGTTCTGGCTCGCGACATGCGCATGGGATGGGGCAACTTGGTGATTATTCGCCACATTTTTCTCGAAGACCGAGAGAAGAAGACGGCCGATTCCGTGTACGCTCACCTCGGTAGGATCCTTGTGCGCGAGGGACAACAAATCGTGCGCGGACAGCATATCGGCACGATCGGTTCAAATCGAGGGATGTACACGGCGCATCTCCATTTCGAGATTCGAAAAAATCTCTTCATCGGTTACAATCAGCGCGCCTTCGGGAAGGACTATTCGAACTATTACGTGCCCAGTGCCTTCATCGCCCAACGCCGTAAACTTCACGGATCCGGCCGCAGCGCACTGGTCGCGGTCAACACCTTTAATCTGCAGGAGAAACAACCACAACCTTCGGAAATGTCCGCTGCGCGCACCCGCGAAAACGAAACGCCCCCGTCTGCGTCCCCCCCTGCTTCAGCATCGTCAAAGAAGCGAGAATCATTTCGCGTGAATCGTTTCAGCGACATGTTCTCAAACTAGCCCTTAAAGAAGCGTGATTTGATCGTAGGGGACGACGCAAAAGACTCGAAATGCCCTTAAATCCTTGGTTTGATGGCGGTGAGTAAACCGAAGCCACCCAAAGAGAAAGGTCATTTCGAGTGAAGAAAAACTATGCTAAGATTCTGCGCAATCGCAAGCGCCGAATTCAACGCCGTCTGGACCCGGAGCGTGGCTGGAGCGATCAGGCGGAGCCGATCATGAAGGTCAGCAATATTCATTATGAGATGGCCGAGAAAGCGAGGGCGGTCAACTGCGGGGGCATCGGCGCGATCCATCTGATGGTCAACAAACTGGGGCTGCAGCAGGAAATCGACTCCCGGCTGCATCTGCTTAAGAAGCACCTTCCTTATCATGAGAGCGACCATGTGTTGAATCTGACCTACAATGCACTGCTGGAGGGAATGCGGCTGGAAGATATTGAACTGCGGCGCAATGATGAGGCCTTCCTCGATGGTCTGGGCGCCCAGCGCATTCCGGACCCGACCACCAGCGGGGACTTCACCCGTCGTTTTGAAGAGGACGATATCCTCGACCTGATGGAGATAACCAACACGGTGCGGCGGCGAGTGTGGAATCACCAGCCCATGGGCTTTTTGACGGAGGCCCTTATCGATACGGACGGCACGATTGCGCCGACTTTCGGGCAATGCAAAGGCGGCATGGCTCTTTCCTATAAAGGGATCTGGGGTTATGCCCCGCTGGTGGTCTCCCTGGCCAACACCAACGAAGTGCTCTATCTGGTCAACCGTCCCGGCAATGTCGTGAGCCACGAGGGCTGCGTGCCCTGGATCGATCGGGCGATCAAACTGGTAACACCCTATGCCGGGAAAATCACCCTGCGCGGGGACACCGACTTTACCTTGACCGGAGAACTGGACCGGTGGGATGAGCAGGAAGTCAAATTCATTTTCGGAATGGATGCCCATCCCAAGGTGGTGAACTTGGCTGAAGCCTTGCCAGAGGAGGTCTGGAAGCCCTTGAAGCGGCTCCCACGCTACGAGATTGTCAGCCGCCCGCGACGCAAGCCCGAGCGAGTCAAGGAAAGCATGATTCGTTTCCAGGGCTATGAGAACAAGGTGTTGGTCGGCGAGGATATTGCCGAGATAGAATATCAGCCCCTCAAATGCTCGCGGCCCTATCGGCTCATCAGCGTGCGCAAGAACATCAGCGTGCAAAAGGGCGAGAGAGTCCTCTTCGATGAGATCCGTTACTTTTTCTATATCAGTAACCGCGTCGATTACACAGGCGAGCAAATCGTGAGTCTGGCCAACGGGCGCTGCAATCAGGAGAACGTGATCGAACAACTCAAAAACGGAGTCAACGCCATGCGCATGCCGGTGGACGATTTGCTCAGCAACTGGGCCTACATGGTGATGACCTCCTTGGCCTGGAATCTGAAGGCATGGTTCGGCTTGCTCTTGCCCAACGGGCGACGGGGAGCGGAGTTGATCAAGATGGAGTTCCGGCGCTTCTTGCACGCCATCGTTTTGTTGCCCGCGCAGATCGTGCGCACGGGCAGACGTGTCATCTACCGAATCATGAGCTACAACAGCAGGCTCAAAGACCTCTTCGCAGCATGGGAGCATCTGCGCTGGCTCCATGCCACTTAACAAAGCAAAACCACCCAGATCCACACCACAACTTGTGTCAACAAAAGGCAAACTATGCCCCCATTACTGCCACAATTGCCCCTCGGCACGACGCCAAACGCCAAAGTTCGCATTTGAACCCTTACCCTCCAGCACCGTGCGGTTCGGTAGCAAAAAATCGGCCGCGAAGATGTCGAAAATGCGACCCACGCGCCGCTGGCGCGCTTCGGGTCGGCTTTTTCGCTTATTTTGGGACTAGCTAGCGTTCACAAATTCCTGCGGATTCGTGACTTGTGCAAGGAACTTGGTTTCACATGCGCGAGCGCGCACACTGCGTGGCCAAGTGAGGTTTTGGCAAGCTAAGGCCGACGCTGGTTTGGTGCTTTTGTGCCCGATAGCTAGCATGGCTCCGGTCTATAGGCGGTAGCTTGTTTGGTGGCGGCTTTTCTCTGGTGAAGAAGGAGGGAAGCTCGACCCCGTTGGAGAGATTATTAAACCCATTCCGCGGCCGGGCCGAGCCTCGCTCCACTATCAACATCCTGAGCTATGACAAAAAATAAGAATCAAGCCAAGAAGAGTGTCTGTCTGCAGAGTTTACCCATGATCCATCGCAACGCGGCAGGAATCGATGTGGGAGCCAAAGAGCATGTGGTGGCGGTGCCCGCTGATCGTGATCCGCAGCCAGTGCGAAGCTTCAAAGCTTTTACTCCTGATCTTTATGAGTTGGCAGACTGGCTCAAGCAAAGCGGAGTTGAGACGGTGGCTTTGGAATCGACGGGCATCTACTGGATCACCCTTTATGAGATCCTTGAGGAGCGCGGCTTCGCTGTGCGGGTGGTCAATGCCCGGCACGTCAAGAACGTGCCCGGTCGCACCAAGACCGACGTGCTCGATTGCCAGTGGATTCAGAAGCTCCACAGCTTCGGTTTGCTTAGTGGATCATTTCGTCCCGATTGCCAGATTCGCACGCTTCGCAGCTTGATGCGGCTGCGTGATAACCTGGTGGTCCATTCCACTCAGAGCGTCCATCACATGCAGAAAGCACTTTTCGAAATGAACGTGCAGTTAAGCAACGTGATCAGCGACATCGTCGGTGAAAGCGGGATGCGCATTTTGGAGGCGATCTTGGCTGGAGAACGTGATCCCGCGGTGCTTGCGACATTGTGCAGCACTCGCATCAAAGCCTCGCGACAAACCGTAGCCAAAAGCCTGCACGGCAACTGGCGCGAGGAGTTGCTCTTCGCCTTGCGAGTGGCGCTGGAATCCTACCGCTTCGCTCAAAGCAAAATCATTGAGTGCGAGGCACGCATTGCGCAACACCTCGCGCAATTTGAAGATCGCGCCGCCCTCGAGGCGCCACCCGCGAGCTTGAAGAGCGAGTTGCACCGGGTTTGTGGCGTGGACCTAACAAAAATACCCGGCATTAAAGAGCAAGCTGCCCAGATCATTATTTCCGAAGTCGGCTTGGACATGACCCGCTGGAATACCGAGAAGCAGTTCGCTTCTTTTCTCGGACTCTGCCCGAACAACGCAATTAGTGGCGGCAAAGTGCTGCGTCGCTCCACGCGCAAAGTTTACAATCGAGGCGCCGATGCGCTACGGCTTTGCTCGCAGAGTTTGACCCACAGTAAGACAGCGCTCGGGGCAAAGTATCGCCGCCTCAAAGGCCGTTTGGGCGCCCCCAAAGCCGTTGTTGCCATGGCCCACCATCTCGCCCGTCTAGTCTATCGAATGCTGCGCTACGGGCGAGACTATGTCGAAAAGGGCATCGCCGAATACGAGATCAGATTCCGCCTCCAGCGGCTAAAATGGCTTAAACGCGAGGCAAACTCACTCGACATGCAACTCATTCCAGCTTAATCCTAAATGTCGTCTGTTCCTGGAGAGAGCTGCTAGGCATCCGCTCTCAGTGTCAGCCATGGACAAGTTGCGTGTTGACCATACCTGAGATTCTTTTTCTCGTCGCCGGAAGAGGCCGCTACCCCACTCTCCTTATGGAAGGGGCGCGAGCCTCTGGTGTTAAGAAAATTTCGCTCGCAGCCTTCGAGGGCGAAACTCCGGAAGCCACCGGCGCGAGGGCTGATGAAGTGCATTGGCTACGTATCGGGCAGCTAGGCAGACTTCTGGAGGCCGCCAAAAAATCCGGCGCTCGCCATGCCATGATGGCAGGCCAACTCGCCCCAGCCAACCTCTACAATCTGCGCCCAGACCTGCGGACCGTTATCCTGCTCGCGAAACTTAAGCGCCGTAACGCCGAAACTCTTTTCGGCGCCGTGGCAAATCAACTGGCCAACGCTGGGCTGGAGGTCCTGAACGCGACGACCTTCCTCGACGATCATCTCGCGCGTCCCGGCTATATTGCAGGTCCGCACATCAAGCCGCGCGACATGGATGAAATTCGATTTGGTTTCCAAATCGCCAAGGAAATTAGCGAGCTCGATATAGGCCAGACCGTGATCATTAAATCTGGAACTGTCCTCGCCGTTGAAGCTTTCGAGGGGACCGATGAATGCATCCGCCGCGGTGGCAACCTCGCCCGCAAGAATGCGGTAATGGTCAAGGTGAGTAAACCCGGGCAGGACATGCGCTTCGATGTTCCAGTTCTCGGGGAAACGACGATCGCTGTCGCCCGGCAGGCGAAAATAAGAATCGTCGCCTGCGAAGCAAATTCTACCCTTCTCCTCGATAGGCCGGCGGTCTGCACCGCGGCTCGAGAGGCTGGCATTACCTTATTTGGTGTCTCTTAATGAGCATTCTTCGCACCGGCGTTGTCGGCGTAGGCCACATGGGCGTCAATCATGCGCGCGTCTACTCGGAACTCCAGAGTTGCTCCCTCTCGGCCATATACGACAAGGATCAAGACGTCGCCCGGCACATGGCCAGGAAATACCGCACGTATTCCGCCAGCTCTTTGGAAGAATTCGCCAGCCTGGTCGACGCCGCAACCATCTGTACCCCCACCGTAACCCATTACGAAATTGGCGCTTTCCTCTTGGAACGCGGAAAGCACCTGCTGATCGAGAAGCCGGTTACCGAAACGCCAGCTCATGCCCGCTCGCTCTCGGAGCTCGCGGCCAGCCGTGCTTGTGTGCTCCAAGTTGGACACATCGAGCGATTCAATCCGGTGCTCGCGGCGTTGGAACGTAAACTGAAGAATCCGCGCTTCCTCGAAGTCACACGGCTCTCACCCTATCCAAACCGAAGCACTGACATCGGCGTTGTGTTGGACCTGATGATTCATGACATCGAGGTCATTTTGCACATCGTCCGCTCGCCCATCGTCAGCATGGATCCCGTTGGCATCGCGGTGCTCAGCAAAGGCGAGGATATCGCGAATGTTCGTTTTCGCTTCGAGAGCGGGTGTGTCGCCAATGTGACCGCCAGTCGAATCAGTCGCGATAAAGTGCGCAAGATTCGCGTCTTTCAGGAGAATGCCTATCTGTCCTTGGATTACCAAAAACAGGCTGGCGTGATGTACAGGCTCGAAGATGGCCCCAAGGGAAAGGCAATCGTCCGCGACAAAATCGAGATCCAACGCGGGGAGCCGCTGAAAATTGAGCTGGAAGCCTTCATCCAATGCGCACGCGACGGCGTCAAGCCCAAGGTCTCCGGTTACGAGGCGGCCGACGCGCTGGACATTGCTTTGGAGATCACTCGTCGTATTGAGGAAGCCGATCCTCGCAAGAAGGTCGATCTCCAGCATCCATGATCAGCCTCTGGTTCGTCGCCGGCGAGGCAAGTGGAGACGCGCGCGCCGCCGAGCTCATGAACGCATTGAACGCGATCAACCCAGACCTTCGATTTCTTGGTGCCGGCGGACCCAGGATGCGACAACTCGCGAGCGAACCCTTTGACGACTGGATTGCTCAAGCGGGCGTGCTGGGCCTGTGGGACGTCTTGAAGCACTACGGGTACTTCCGAAAGAAATTCCACCGCATGCTCGGGCAGATCACGCAAACGAACCCTGCGGCAACCGTTCTGGTTGATTATCCCGGATTCAATCTGCGTTTGGCCAAAGCGCTGCGAGCACGCGATTTTCCTGGGAAAATTCTCTTCTATATCAGCCCTCAGGTTTGGGCATGGAATCGTGGTCGCATTGCGAAAATGGCTCGGTTCCTTGATTTGATGATCTGTGTCTTCCCCTTCGAGCAGCCCATGTACGAAGCAAGCGGACTTCGCACGGTTTTCGTCGGACATCCCCTCCTGGAAGCTCTTGCTGCCGAAAAGTCTGATCAAACCCGCGATGAAAATTTGCTCGGTCTCTTCCCGGGAAGTCGCGAACGAGAGGTGAAGCGCATCTTTCCCACAATGATCGAAGCAAGCCGCCTCATCCGGCAACGAAAACCTAACGTCCACTTCGAAGCGGCAGCCGCCAGCGAAGCTCACGTTCCGCAGATGCGCCAAATGGCAGGCGATCTGCCAATCGTGATCGAGTCCGGAACTGCTCACCTCCTGATGCAGCGTGCGGTCGCAGGAATCGTTTGTTCTGGCACCGCGACCCTTGAAGCCGCTTTTTTTGAGCTGCCCTACTGCCTTGTTTACCGGGCGGCTTGGCTGACCTTTGAAGTGGGTCGCCGACTTGTTGACGTGGATTGCCTCGGGATCATCAATATCCTCAACAATTACAAACAAAATCCCCCCGTAGATCCGCGCCTGCCCGCGACGTCGGCGCCTCATGTCATCCGGGAATTCATCCAGCACTTGGCCACACCACAGGCTCTCGCTTCGGAAGCCTTCCGCCTCTTGAATGATCCGCAGGCTCGCTCGCGACTTATCGCTCAGGTCAGCGAAATCGTAACCACTCTCAAAGCCGTGGGTGCCAGTCGTCGCGCAGCGCGCGCGATCCTTGATGCCATCGGATAAATTCCCGAGTTCGAGATTCTCTTTCGGAAATTTCCGTGGATTCTTCTCGTCAACGTATCAATGCGCTTTCGGACCAAAGTCTTCGCCCTTTTCCTGGTCATGGCGGTCCTGACTGGTCTGCTCATCGGCGGCTTTATATATGGCCCGACAAAGCGGCTCTTCATGGATCTGATGCGCATGAACGTGCTTTCCATCGCGGCGACGACCGGCGCCATGCTGGACGCGGACGCTCATACGAGCATTCGCGGAGACAGCCCTACCTATAAGAGACTGGAAGCGGCCCTGCGGCGGGCACGCGACGCTAATCGGAGACGCGATCTCCACGTCAAATACATCTATTCGATGCGTCCCTACGCTCAAGATCCAAAGATCGCCGAATTTGTCCTCGATGCGGAGGAAGAGGGAGTGAACAAGTCGAACGTTGGAGATGTCTACAAGACCGAAAATCCGAACTACCTTGTCCGCTTCAACGATTTTCAAGCTGATGAAGATTTTGTGAGGGACCAATGGGGGCTTTGCCTCACGGCGAATGCACCGATTCGCACTGCGGAAAACGAAACCGTGGGCGCGGTTGGGGTGGACGTCAGTGCCACAGAGGCTCTGCAACGGCTGAGAGGTCTGCTTTGGAATGGTCTTCTTGCTCTGGGCGTTTCGCTGATTGTCGCCTACTGCCTGGCGAGTTTTGCCTCGCAAAGACTCGCCCGATCACTGATTACGATTCGTAACGCCGTCGATCGAATCACCGCCGGCGACTGTAGCCAAACCGTTCAGCTGCACACGAAAGACGAGTTCGGTCAAGTGGCCGAAGCTCTCAACAAAATGACGATTGGTTTGCAGCAAAGGGAGGATCTCAAAAGCGCGTTGGCGCGCTATGTGTCCGAAGACATCCTCAATGAGGTCATCTACGCCGGTAAGTCTTCCGGTCTTTATAGCCAACGAAAGAAAGTCACCGCGCTCTTCGCCGACGTGCGGGATTTACTAATTTTTCCGAGCAGTTGAGCCCGGAGGAAACAGTTACGATGTTGAACGACTATTTCGAGAAGATGATCGACGCCGTTTTCAAGAACTTCGGGCACCTGAACAAATTCATGGGCGACGGCCTGATGGCGCTCTGTGGGGCTCTGCGCGACGACGAGTTTCAAGAAGAACACGCTGTGCAAGCCGCGCTCGATATGCGCGATGCATTGCGCAAATTGCAGGAAAAATGGTCCCGTTCCGAAAGCAGGGCGCGCGAGGCGTTAGCTTCCCTGCGCATAGAAATTGGCATTAATACAGGTTTGGCTATCGTTGGAAACATCGGCTCCAAGCAGCGCATGGAGTTCACCGCGATCGGGGATGTGATCAACCTCGCCGCGCGCCTCGAACGGGCGACTCCCGAGCGCGCAGTGGACATCCTGGCCAGTGAATATAGCTATGTCGCCACCCGCAGCCGCTTTCCCTTCGAACGAGCGGGAGAGATTTCTCTTAAGGGCAAGAGCGAGAGCGTTCGCACCTACACAATAGGTCCATCAATATGAGTGAATCTTTTCCTAAAGCACACCTCGAATCGCTCTGGGCTCCATGGCGTGTAGAATATTTCCAAGCTGAGCACCGGGTAGGATCCGATTTCCTCAGCGAAGCTGCCCAAACTCAGGACGATGCCTCTCACCTCGTGATCACCCGGCGTAAAGCCGCCTTTCTCCTGATGAACAAATATCCTTACTCCGCGGGACACTTAATGGCGGTTCCCTATCGCAAGGTCTCTGATATGACAGAGTTGACCGATGACGAGGTGCTTGAGCTTTGGTATCTTTGCATCCATGCCCAGCGTCTGCTGAAAGAGTGTGTCAAAGCTCAAGGCTTTAATATTGGCTGGAATTTGGGCAAGTGCGCAGGTGCGGGAGTTCATGATCATCTTCACCTTCATATTGTTCCACGCTGGATGGGTGATGCCAATTTCATGACGGTTGTGGGCAGCGTCCGCATAATACCTGAAGCTCTCCAGCCGCTCTATGATCGCCTCATGGCGGCGCAGGATCAGGTTAATTCCCCGTCACGGGCGTAGACCTCGTACTCAGGAGTGCGTCAACGCGCTTCCGCACAGATTGGTCCATGGTAATAAGAGGCGGCCACTGTCGGTGGAAGGCTTCGCCGGGGAGCTTCTTGGTCGCATCGACCCCAAGTTTGCTGCCGACGGCGATCTCACTTGTGGCGTGGTCAAGCACATCTGCCGGCCCTTTGGTCAAGATGCTATCGCGTTGCGGGTCTGTATTCGCGCAAAGGCGAAAGAGAACCTCGCTGGTGTTGTGCACGTCGACGTCGTGATCGACCACGATCATATACTTCGTGAACATCATCTGTCCCATGCCCCAGAGTCCGTGCATGATCTTGTAAGCCTGCATCGGGTATGTCTTTTTAATGCTGACGAAAACCAGGTTATGAAAGACGCCTTCGGCCGGCAGCGCAATGTCCACGATCTCGGGAAAATTCATCTTAAAGACCGGGAGGAACAATTTCACGGAGGCACTCCCCATGTAGAAATCCTCCATGGGCGGCATACCGACGATGGTCGCCGGATAGATCGCGTCTTTGCGATGAGTGATCGCGGTAACGTGAAAGACCGGATAGGGTTCAGGCAGCGTGTAGTACCCGGTGTGATCGCCAAAGGGACCTTCGTCGCGCAGCGGTTCCCGAGGATCAACGTAGCCTTCGATAACGAAGTCGGAATTAGCGGGCACCTCAAGCTCACTCGTTTCGCACTTGATCAGATCAATTGATTTCTTGCGAAGGTAGCCGGCAAGCAGAAATTCATCCAGCCCGTCCGGCAGCGGCGCTGTGGCGGCAAAGGGAAACACAGGATCGCCGCCAAGAAAGATAGCCACCGGCATACGAGTGCCTGTTTCGTAGTATCGGCGGCCGTGACGCGCGCCAACCTTTTGGAGCTGCCAGTGCATGCCCGTCGTTCGTTCGTCATAGATCTGAATGCGATACATTCCGACGTTTCGTTCGCCGGTATCGGGGTCTTGAGTGACCACGCACGGGAGCGTGATAAAGCGACCCCCATCGAGCGGCCAGCACTTAAGAATGGGGAGATTGAGCAGAGTTGGCCAATGAGAGTTGAACGTTGATGGGTTTTGCCAGTCTGGTGCCGAAGGCCAGCTTTCTGCTCTGAGTTCCGAGCCGATTACTTTATGGATGACCTCCTTGCATGGGCCATCCTTAACGCGCCGGGGTCTTGCGTGACGCATTTCGAGCGCCGTGCCGAGGAGCTTGACCGCTTCGCGTATGCTTGTTGGCGGTTTTGCCTTTAACAAAGCGCCAAGCTCGGCGGCCACCGCATCTACGGTTGCTGCTCCCATACTCAGCGCCATCCGCTTCCAGGATCCCATCGTGTTGATTGCGACAGGAAATGGGCTGACCTCGCCGTCAATCGTAGGTTTTTCGATCAATAAGGCTTTGCCGCCCCCGGCAGACTTCATCTCCCTATCCGCAAGCTCGGTCATCTCAAGCTCCGTCGCGACAGGAGTGCTGATGCGCCTCAGTTCACCGGATTTCTCTAATGTCTCGACAAACTCCCGATAGCAGGAAAATGCCATATCAGACTGCGGATATTGGATTCGCGGTCGGAGCGGAACGTGGCGCTGGTAGAAAGAGGCTGCGCAATTCCGCGCGCAGCCAGATCCTCACACCGCGAAAGATCAGCCTCCAAGCACGACGATTTGGTTCAAAACCCTTGAGCAACGTCTGCGCATCCAAATTCCTTGCACCGTAGATACCTGCCGTTAGCCGTTTTTGCGCGATCCAAGCAAGGCGCCTATTGTAGAAGGCCATGATCGGGCCGATGATCGCGCCATCCACCGGACCTTGAAAGGGGAATTCAGCAAATCCCGCGCGCGGACAGCGCACTACCGTGCGCACAGGTCCCAGAAAGAACAATCCGAGATCCATGAGAAAAGCCGCAGTCATCAATTCCATATCACCCAAGTAATAATATTTGTCTTTGTAGAGTGCCTCGAACCAGTTCCGGTAGGAACGGGAAAACCGCGCGTTAAGATCCTCAAAATTACAAGTTCCGCCCTTATTTTCCAACACGATGCGGTTAACGGCAGCAGACACCGTCCACGAACAATAATCAAGTCCCTGGCTGTAAAGGGGATCTAAAAATGAGGCTGCGTCTCCAACGATCTGCCAGCCGGGTCCCGCAATCTTTGTCGAAAAGTAGGGGAGAGCCGAATATGCCTTCACATCGCCATCGATGTATTCGGCATCTTTGAAAATTTCTCTTCCGACAGGGTGTCTCAGCAAGTGGGTTTTCAATCTCTGACCGAGGTGGGCGCCGTCCGGCGGCCGATAAAGGCGCGTGTCATACACCAATCCGGCGCTGTAGTCCCCTCCCCGTAGAGGGATGATCCAACACCACCAGCCATAGCCAGTGAGGTGGTTTGTCGCCGAAGCACGACTCACTTGGCACGAGCGCGCATAATTCGGGAAGCGGCTCATCAGATCGTATCCATCCCAATCCTTTACGTTGCGAAAACGTGCCCAAATCGCGTTGGTGGGATGCTCAGGAAGATTGCGTAAAAGCCCAAGGCGCCGTGCCAGCAAGGTTGCCCGACCGCTCGCATCGATGATCCAGCGGGCAGACAGTGTGCGCTCCTGCCCCCGATCATGGACGATGAGTTGGGAGTGGCCGCCGTCGGCAAGCTCGATGGAAGTAACCTTAGCAGGTCGCCAAAGGTCAGCGCCAGCTTCTGTCGCGAGAGAGAGCACATGCTCGTCAAGGACTTCCCGGTCTACTTGATAAGAGGGCAGACGAACCTGATAAAATGCCCCTAATTCTCCACAGCGATCGAACGCATCTTCTGATTCTCTTGCGAACCAGAAGCGCAATCCATTTTTGACCACATGGTGGTGGCAGAGGTGATGCGTGACCGCTAAACGTTTGGTCAGGAAGCAACCACTCACCTCAGTAGTCGCCTCGCCGACTTTGCGATCGAAGTGCCTCGATCGCTCGATCACTGCAACGCGAAGGTCGGGCGCTTCGCGCCGAAGCAGCAACGCGGTCGCCGCGCCCGAAAATGCACCGCCGACCACGACCACATCGTAACTCTTCTCCTCCATCTCTTTCTCCATAAACAACGCAAGCAACCCTGGCAACCAGTCTCCTTCAAGCTGGCAACTCACAAGGATTTGCGCGGCGGCGCCAGAACCGAGCCACAACAGACATAGTTTTGCTTTCTCAACCGAATTTGGGCGAAATAACGAGCGCTGCAAACGAATGAATAATTCGTGCGAGCATTGCCATTCGACCGTTCGTGAGTCATGTTGATTGCTACCATGAAGAGTTGCATTTGGTTTTCTGCGACGATCTGGGCGTTTGCGTTTTGCGCTCCCCTCCAGGCACAGACCGACAATAATCCGGCACCCCAAAAAGGCGCGGTAACAAAACTCGACGGGACAAAATATTTTGGACTTGTTGAGGTGACCGATGACTACACCATTCGCATTAGTAATGATGCAGGAATCACGCGACTGCCGATAACCCAGCTCGTCGGAACCGACTTCCAAAAATATGGCTTTCAGAAAGATCGCTCCAAAGATGGGCGCTTCTGGTACGAGCGGAAGGAGGCATTGAAGGACTCCCCCCAGGGCACGCAATCTGATGAAAATTCAGACCCCGCTGGCAAGCCGAAGGGTGACGAAACGGATCCCGTTGAAATCCGCCTCGGAGAAATCTCGGCTTTTCAACCACTTATCTCAGCATACGAAAAGACGCTTGCCTCTAAAAAGACTGAGGGATCCTCCACACCCAACAACCCTGCAGAGAAGACGGATGCCTCCGACCCCTTTAAGCCCTTGTTTTCTGAGCCGGGATTGGGAGGTCCGTTGCCCCAGCCATTTTCCTTGAGCGGCTCACCACTCCAAACAGGGTCGGGACTGCAGGCCCCTGTCTCTGCTGGCGGCCAGATAATCCAATCTGCGACGGGAGCAACCCAACTACCATCGCAACGCTAATAATTTCCGCTTCCTGATCCCAAGACCCTGAAAAAAGTCCAGGACCCGAGGATTGCCCCCGGGTCCTTAGGCTACGGGGGCGCGCGTGATTGGTAACCTTGCAGTTCCCAGAGAGCTTACAATCGCGACGAGACGCTCGATAAGTGCCAAATCGTGAGCGGCCGTGACTGTTATGCGCAATCGCGCGGCGCCGGGCGCGACCGTAGGGTAGCGAATAGCCGGAATCAGAAAGCCCTCCCTCAAGAGAGATCGTGAGGCGCTTAGAGCAAGCTCTTCACCACCCACGATTATCGGGAATATCGCGCTTTCGCCCGGCGCTTGCAGCCCACGGGCGAGGGCCGAGATGTTCTTCTGCAGGATCTTGAGGAGCCTCGCTCCCTCTGCGGATTCAAGGAGTTCCACCGCTGAGCGGGCCGCGGCGGCACAAGGCGGCGGTGGCGCCGTCGAGAAGATGAAGCTGCGAGCGCGGTTTATCAGATAATCGCGCAGAGCGACGCTTCCACAAATATACGCGCCGGACGATCCGAGCGCCTTCCCGAGAGTGCCCATTTGCACATCGACGCGATCGGAAACACCCAACTCATCAGCGAGTCCGCGCCCCTGCTTTCCGATTACGCCGACCCCGTGCGCTTCATCAACAAAAAGCCATGCTTCGAACCGATCCTTCAACTCGACGATCTCACGGAGAGGGGAGCGGTCTCCGTCCATGCTGTAGACCGATTCGATGACAACGAGGACCCGGGCAGTGGAATGGACTTCAGCAGCCCATCGAAGATGGCTCTCCAATACCTCAAGGCGATTGTGCGGAAAAACCCGCATCGATGCGCCACTCAGGCGCGCACCATCCAGAAGGCAGGCATGGCAAAGCTTATCTAGAATGATCACGTCTGACTTGCCTACCAGAGCCGGTATCGTGCCGAGTGCCGCAGAATAGCCGCTGGAAAAGGTCACCGCAGCTTCCGTCTGCTTAAAGCGTGCGAGCGCTGTCTCCAAGCGTTGATGGTCAACATGCGTTCCGCAGACCAAGCGCGAAGCTCCCATGCCCGTACCGGTTTCTTCCAGCGCCCTCTGTGCAGCCTCTCGCAGCTTTGGATGAGTTGCGAGTCCGAGATAGTCGTTGGAGGAAAAGTTCGCGAGCGTGCGGCCGTCGCAGAATACCTGAGGACCTTGAGGCGAATTGACGACGCGTAATGAACGGCGCAGACCCGCGTCTGCGAAACGCTCCAGTTCGCTCGCCAGAAATCGATCGAATTTATCCATTCATCAAGTGCAACATCTGCCTCACCGCCGTCTCCATCCCGGAGAAAATAGCCCGTGAAACGATGGAATGACCGATGTTCAACTCCACAAGATGGGGAATTCGAAGGATGTCATGGATATTCTCATAATTAATGCCGTGTCCGGCATTGACGTTCAACCCCAAGGAATGCGCGAGCTCCGCCGCCTTGATAAGACGAGCCAGTTCAATTTCGCGTTCTGAACCAAGGCTGTTTGCGAAAGCTCCGGTGTGTAACTCGACCGTTTGCGCCCCCAGTTCTGCAGCGGTCGTAACTTGTTCTTCCTCGGGATCGATGAAAAGACTTACCACAATCCCTTGCTCCTTCAGACAGGAGACCGTCGGACGCAGCGAGGATTTCTGAGTCGCGCAATCGAGTCCACCTTCGGTTGTGACTTCCTGGCGATTTTCCGGAACGAGGCACACATCGTGGGGCAGGAGGTTCAAGGCAAACTCCACGATCTCTGCCGCGTTGCCCATCTCCAGGTTGAGTTTTGTGCTGATTTTCTCCCGCAAAGCATGGACGTCCTGATCTTGAACGTGTCTGCGGTCCTGCCGAAGGTGCGCGGTAATGCCATGAGCTCCGGCCTGCTCTGCCGAGAGGGCGGCGGCAAGGGGATCTGGCTCGGCATTCGGCGCTTCCAGCATTTCGCGGTAACGGGCTTGGCGCAATGTCGCCACGTGATCAATATTGACTCCGAGTTTGATCATAACGGATGAATCGAGAGTTGAGCGGTGAGTGACAAGTGCAAAAGAATGTTCCGCCGCTTGTAACGGGTATTCTCGGGGGCACTTGCACTGCTAAGCGCGGGTTCATGCCGCCTGACGCCAAGCGCAAGGCATGAACGGATCTCGGGCGAATTTCTCAACACACCGCCGGGCTTGAACCCAATTGGGCCGAACAGTATCCCATTCGCGTGACCGGAAGGCTGAAAACACTCCCGTGGGTTGAGATTAGCATTGTGACCCTGGCCGCCGCCTTCCGTCTCGCTTTGCTCGACATTAAGCCACCGCATTTCGATGAGGGCGTGAATGGCTGGTTTGTCGATCAGATGACGCGTAATGGCTATTTTCGATACGATCCCACAAATTATCACGGGCCGCTGCATTTTTATGCGGTCTTCCTCTCGCAGACGTTGTTCGGCCGCAATCTTTGGGCGCTGCGTCTGCCGGCTGTGATCGCGAGCCTTTTGGCGGTATGGTCTCTCTTGAGCTTTCGAGAGCATTTCGGTCGGCAGGCGGCATGGCTTGCGGCGCTTGCGATGGCGCTTTCGCCAGCTTACTCCTTTTATGGTCGCTACTCGATTCACGAGTCGTGGTTGGTCTTATTTTCAACGCTTTTCCTCTGGGGAATTCTTGGCCTCTGGCAACAGGGTCAGCGTCGTTTTCTGTTTGCCGTGCTTGCAGCAGCCAGCGGGATGATCTTGAGCAAGGAAACCTATGTCCTGCACGTCGGGAGCTTTTTGCTGGCGGCCGTCGTGCTATGGCTGTGGCAAAAACTCCTTCCCTCGCATCCGAATATCTCGATCGCGCATCAACAATGGACCTGGAAAGATTTGGCTACCGGCGGATCAATTGCCCTTCTGACGATTGTCTTCTTCTATTCAGGAACGTTTCTGGATTTTCCTGCACTAAGTGGACTCTTCGAGACCTTCGGCGCGTGGTTTCACACCGGAATCGAGTCCGCAGGCCACGAGAAGACCGCATATCAAATCGGGCCCATAAACTACTATTGGGTGGCGCTGATGGCACGATATGAATGGCCGGCATTGCTCGGGCTGGCGCTTTCTCTTCGATATTTCGCACCCTCCGACCCGCGCCTCAGATACGTCGCGATCTACGGTGGTGGTGTCCTCCTCGCATACTCGCTCATCCCTTACAAAACCCCTTGGTGCATCATCTCAATTCTTTGGCCTTTTTACTTGATCCTCGGCTCGGCGGCCAGCACACCGAACTCGCAAGGAATTCTTTCCGCAGCCAGATCGTTTTTGCCGCTTGCGGCTGCCCTAAGTCTTCTCGTTAGCGCGGCGCTTTCGGTTCGACTCAACTTTTTTCATTTCACCAATGAAAGAGAGCCCTACGTCTACGTGCAAACATATCATGAGGTAGAAACGCTGACCACCCCGTTGCTCGCCATGGCAAGGAAGGACCCGCGCTACTATCACGTGCGCGGTCAAATTGTCCTGGAGAGCTACTATCCCCTGCCGTGGATGCTCGGCGACTTTACTCAGATTGGCTACTACAAGAAGGAAGAGCCGCCCGGGACTTATGATGCCGACTTCATTGTCGCGCAGGAAAATCAGGCGCAGGAGATCGAAGCCAAGCTCGGCGGCGACTACTACAAGCGATCCTTTCGACTCCGCGATTCGCAGGAGCAGTGTGTGGCCTATTTCCGCAAGGACACTTACCATCTGTGGTTCAAGGACGAACCACCTCTCGTCGACGGAAAACCTTGAAACCTCTTGCCTCCGCCCTGGCCTTTGCTGCCGCTAGCGTCGTCGCTGCGATCTGCCTGGGGTTCTTGCTTTCCGGATTGCGTTCTTCGGCAGGATGGATCGCGTTGGCCTGTGGCATGCTGGCCGCGCTGGTTGCCTGGAGGACAACCAAGTCGAACCGCGACTTTCGTTTAGGTTTTTGGGATTGGACAATCCTTACGATTTTCGCCCTTGTGTCCTTGCGCGCCTTTTTGTGGATTGTCTATCCGCGCGGTGACGAAATTTGCGTTCTCTCGCCAAACAACCTTGGAGACGTTTCTCTCCACCTCAACCTCATTCGCTATCTGGCAAGTGGAATCAGCTTCTGGCCCGAGAGCTCGATTCTAAGCAAAGCGCCACTAAGCTATCCGCTCGGAGCCGACCTCTTTAACGGCCTTCTGGAAATCTGCGGCGTGGATACCATCCGCGGCCTCGTGTGGACAGGCTTAGCCGGCGCGGCTATGACCGGTTATGCGCTTTGGCTGTGGGGTGGCGCTTTTGGCGCAGCCGCTCTTCTCTTTAACGGAGGCCTCGCCGGATTTGTGGCCCTGCGCACGTTGCAAATTGAGGATTTCCAGCGTGAAATGGTTTGGAAGAACCTTTTTCTCTCAATGTTTGTCACGCAAAGAGGTCTGCTCTTCGCTCTGCCAGCCGGTCTCCTTCTCTTGAGTGTCTGGCGCGACCGCTACTTTCGTTGCCAGGATCGCAATGTTCCCTTCTGGCTACAGCTCTTGCTTTATGCCAGCATGCCTCTCTTTAGCCTTCACGCCTTCCTCTTCCTAAGTGTAATCCTGCTGGCAATTTTCCTTGCACTATTCTGCGCTGAGGGTCCTTGGATCAGCAAGTCCCTTGCGGGCTCAGACGGCAAGCACCTGGTGGAACTCCGCTTGAGACCAGGAGATCCGTTCCACAAAAGACGCAGCCTTGAGGTTAGCGCTCTCGTCGCAGCGGCTTTGCTTCCCGCGACGGCAGGCGTATTCCTTGTCACCGGGTTCTTTTCCGTTTCTTCGGGAATCCGATGGTCTCCCTCCTGGATCATGGGCCCAGGATGGAATCTGGAAGTATGGATCTGGAATTTCGGGCTCGCCTTGCCGCTGGCTGTGATCCTCGCTCTAAAGCTTTTCTTCGACAAAGACCTGGAGACCCGCTGTTTTGTCTGGACTGCGTGTGCCACGTTCGTCATCTGCTGCCTCTTTGTGTTCGCCCCTTGGGAATGGGACAATATGAAGCTGATGGTCTGGAGTTGGCTTGTGATCGCACCGTATCTATGGAAAGAATTGATTGCCCCTCTCGCGTTCTCTGAACGCGCCGCCCTTTGTGTTGCGCTGTTTTTTTCAGGAGGTGTTTCGTTGATCGGCGGACTTGACGGACGTCACGGGTACCCGCTTGCGCAACGCTCTGAATTGGACGCCTGGCGACACGCTCTGGCCGATATTCCTGCAGGTATGCGGTTCGCGTGCGTTTCGGACTACAATCATCCGTTGATCCTTCTCGGACGGAAGGTTGCCTGCGGCTATGAAGGGCACCTTTGGAGCCATGGACTCAAGTACCAGGACAGCTTTGCGCTTCTTAAGGATTCGCTCAGTGGCAATGTCAGTTGGCGCTCCAGCGCACCCCTGCTCAACGTCGAATGGCTCGCATTGCGCGGCAAGGATTTTCCTGCAGCCCAGCCACCCGGGGCTCCGCCACCTGCGGCAGCCCGTGGCGCGCTCTACGATTTGAAGCCCCTATTCAGACCAGACCCATCCAGCCCAGCAGTCCCGCAGTTGCGACCACGATCAGTGGATTGAGCTTGGTAAAGACGAAAATGAGCGTGCAGACCGCGGTGAGGAGATACGCACGCCAGTCCTGGTCTGCGGCCCTGCTCATCACATAGCCACTCGCCAGAACCAAACCAACGGTGAGAGGAGCAAATCCTTTTTCAATCGCATGACGCACTGGCGAGTCCTTGGCGCGCTCCCAAAATTGAACGACAAAATAGACGAGCAACCCGGCGGGAACAATCATTGCCGTCGTGGCGAGCAGAGCGCCGAGAATCCCCATCAACTCTCCTCCGCTCTTCAACCCGGCTTTATAGCCGATCAATGTGACGATGAGAATGCTCGGACCCGGCGCCGCCTGCGAGATCGCGAAGACATCGGCAAACTGGCTGTCCGTCAGCCAGCCATAATCGTCAACGCTCTTATGGTGCATGTCCGGGAGCACCGTATTTCCGCCGCCAATGGAAAGCAGTGAAAGAGAACTAAACAATAGGAGGATGCGGAGGAGCGTTTTCGCGTTCATGGCTTATTGGCCCTCGGCCATCCCCAAAGAAGGCTGAGCGGCGCCAGGAGCGCAAGGCAAGAAAGAAGTGGCCAGCGGAGGATGCCGTTCATCACGAAAATCGCTGCAAAGAGCAGAACCGGGATAAGCCCCGTTAAACATTTGCGCCCCGTTTTAATAGCCATTGCAAGTGTTAGTGCGACCGCTGCTGCCGCCGCACCATGCAGCACGCTCTGGAGGGCGGGTATCTCGTGGAACTGAAAATAGGCGTAGCCGAGTCCAAGAACAATGAGCACAGGAAGAAATGCAAGTCCTATGAGCGCAGCGCCCGCGCCGGCCAACCCGTGAAACTTCGAGCCAACGAAAACCGCCAGATTCACCTGGTTGGCGCCGGGTAAGATCCGGCACATCGTGATCGCGCTCAGGAATTCCTCGTCAGCCATCCACTTCTTTTCCACTACGATCACCTCGCGTGACCACGCAGACAATCCACCTCCAAAGGAAGCAAGGGCGATATGATTGAACGTCCACGCAAGTTCGAGCAAAGTCGGTCTGGCGGGCTGTTCCGGCTTACTCATGTCTTAGCTCATGATCGTGCGGAAAGTCGGTTTCCTTGTGCTTTGTCGGATCGAGAGGATCCGGCGGATCATAGCTATGCGAGAGCTCCCAATCGGCTTCGAAGACTTTCGTGAGCCGCTTCACGATGGCTTCGTCCTTGGTTGTAGTGCCCAGCTCTCGCCGCAGGTCAAACGCACTTCGATCAATGTTCATCGAGCCGACCAAGGCGTGCGAATTGTCGGCAATCAGGAGCTTGGCATGAAGACGCAGATTCTTTTGCTTATGCACCTTTACCCCAAAGCGTTTCAGCATTCGCAGCGAGGAAAATGTGTCGAGAACATCCCAATCGCTGATGCCATGCTTGCCTCCGCAAAGAACGCGCACGTGGACTCCACGCTCCGCCGCCGCAATCAGGCGATCAAGAATTACCGCGTCCACGAATTTGGGATGCTGCACATCGAGTCTTTCATCGGTCGCATCAATGAAGTGCGACATGCGAAGGCGTGAATTCGCGTTGCTCCAAAGCAGCCCCGCCTCCGGGTCGGGAATCCAGTCGCGGTGCTCCCAATCGGCGTTAAACCCTTCAACGACCTGCGCGACCCGGGCAGGATTATACGTCACCACGCCGTAGTCGCGCGTTTGTGTGAAGTACTTCTCACAAAGGTTAAATGTCGAGATCAGAGCCGCTTTCCCATCGACGACAATCGACTTCTCATGGGTGACGTAGAACTTCGGATTCGCCCATTGGATGCTGATGCCATTGTTTTTGAAGTAGTCGTAGGTTTGATCGTTGGCGCGATCACCCCCTGAGCGCTTGGGATTAAGCATGACACGAACACTCACCCCCGCGCTTTTGCGATCCGTGACCGCTTGCAGCAAAGTCGGTTCCGAAAATGTGAATTGTTTAATGAGAAGTGTCTCCGCGGCGGAACTGATGAAATCGCGCACGGGCTCGACACCATCCTCGGGCTCAACGATCAGATGAGGGCTACAAACAGGCATAACTTACGAGAAACACATACGCGAAGCAGGCGAAAAGAAAAGCCTCGCGTAGGGCGCGGTGTTTTTGCCTTTTTGCCTTGCCCGAGCCAGTCTTAGAACGTTGCCCAATGCAGAAGGAGACACTGCTCTTGACCTCCTGGGCTTTCCTTGAGCCGAAGTCGCAGCATTGGCTTAAGGCAAAAGTTCCCGGCTGCGTGCACACAGACCTTCTCAGGCACAAGCGAATTCCTCATCCCTTTTGGGGATCGCATGAAAAGGAGCTGCAATGGATTGAAGAGCGTGACTGGGAGTATCGATGCCGGTTCGTCGTGGAGCCCCGATTCGGTGATTATGAGCACGTCGAACTCGTTGCCGAAGGCCTCGACACAATCGCAACCATTCGTTTGAACGGACATCTTCTCGGATCGACCGAAAACATGTTTCTCGAGTACCGTTTTGATGCAAAGAAAGCAATCCGCACCGGGCGCAATGTTCTGGAGATTCATTTTGCCAGCCCAGCAGAGTACATCCGACGTCGCAGAAAACCGGGCGATTTCGCGGAGTTGAACGACCCTGTCGGAGGCCGGTGCCAGCTTCGCAAAGCTCAATATTCCTTTGGCTGGGACTGGGCACCCCGCTTCGCCTCATGCGGCGTGTACAAGCCGATCCGTCTCGAGGTGTGGGGAGAAAACCGCTTTGAAACTGTGCGAATCCGACAGCATCACGAGAAGGGCGGGGTCACTCTCAGCATCCAAGCTCAACTTGCGAGGCAGGGCGGCGAAATTCGTGGTGCCATCTTCCAGGAAGACCAGTTCGTGGCCGAAGTCTCCAGGCTTGAGGTCGACGTTCCCAATCCTCGCTTATGGTGGCCAAACGGACAAGGCGATCAACCGCTCTACGAGGTGCGACTTGAACTGGTGCAGGGAAGCTTCGTCGTTGATCGCTGGAACGCACGCATAGGTTTGAGAACCATTGTCCTCGACCGGCACGCCGATGATTTTGGGGAAAGCTTCCAGTTCGTGGTGAACGGAAGAGCTCTCTTTGCCAAGGGAGCAAACTGGATTCCAGCGCACAGTTTCGTCGCTGAAGTCCACCGTGCTCAGTATGAGGATTTGCTGACCAGCGCCGCGCAAGCCAACATGAATATGCTGCGTGTGTGGGGCGGAGGCATCTATGAAATGGAGGAATTCTATGACCTCTGCGATCAGAAAGGTTTGCTGATCTGGCAGGACTTCATGTTTGCGTGTGCGATCTATCCCGGGAACTCGGAGTTTTTGAACTCCGTGAAGAGGGAAGCTGAATACCAGATCAGGCGGCTTGCGAACCGTGCTTGTCTGGCGCTTTGGTGCGGAAACAACGAGATCGAGCAGATGCCTAGGGAGATTCTGAAAACCAAAGAGCGACAGGAGGCTTACGAAAACATCTTCTACCGCATCCTGCCGGAGGCCGTCGCGCGCTATGATGCCGAAACCGCCTATTGGCCGAGTTCACCCCATAATCCCGAAGGATATTGGCGGGGAGCAAAGAATGAGAGCGCTGGCGACTGTCACTTTTGGGACGTGTGGCACGCGAGACAATCCGTGAAAGGTTACGAGAAAAGAAAATTCCGGTTTTACTCAGAATTTGGGATGCAATCCTTCAGTTCACCGGAGATTGCTTCCACGTTCTGTGCGCCCGGGCAGTGGAACATCGTTGACCCGGAAATGGAGAACCATCAGAAGAATCGCGCCGGCAATTTCATTATCAGAGACTACGTCTCGCGAAGGTATCGCCTTGCCCACGACTACATTTCCGTAGCCTACCTCTCGCAGATCAACCAGGCCTATTGCATGAAGGTTGCGGTCGAGCATTTTCGCCGATCGATTCCCCGCACCATGGGCGCTTTGTACTGGCAACTGAACGACTGTTGGCCTGGCTTTTCGTGGAGCAGCCTGGAATTTGGCGGCCGTTGGAAAGCACTACATTTCGCGGCGAAACGCTTCTTTGCTCCAATCCTGGTTTCCGCGCACATTCCTGACGACGAGCGCATGGGAATGGGCAAAATGCGAAGAAGCAGCGCTCGCGAGATTCATCTCTATACAGTGTGCGATACCCCATGCAAAACCAACGGGCTGTTGAGTTGGAATCTCTTTCATTTCGATGGTCGTGCGCTTGAAGCTGGCGAAAAGAGCGTCTTTCTGGGCTACGGAGAATCACGCCGGCAAGAGACTTTGGATCTGTCGCGGAGCCTGAAACTTTATGGAGCACGAAACATCTACTTGCGGGTGCGACTAGAAACACACGAAGGAGATACCTCGGAAGATACAGTCTTCCTGACGGCGCCTCGCCTGATTGAATTTCCCCGCAGTCCCATCTCCTTCACTATCGAATGCCTTGGCCAGCACGAGTTCCAGCTTGGACTGCATTCACGCTCTTTTCATCATGCAGTTCAAATCGACTTGCCCGCAATCGCGCACAGGTTCGAAGACAACTTCTTCGATTTGTATCCCGCGGATTGGCGCAAAGTGCGACTGCGCACAGCAATGGCCGCGATAATCACTGACATCGAGCGAAACCTCCAGATCAGGTCTCTCGTCGACACCTATTGATTGGAATCCCCATTGATTTTTCATGCCCCGGCATTGAGAAGTCTTGAGCGCAAGGGCGTTGATCTGCGAAGATGGGCTGTGCACGACGCCTTTGAGCTAGCCCTCTTGAAGACGCTTCCGATATTGGAGAGGATTCGCGAGGGATTTGGGCCGTATCCGACTTCTTCGACCGCGCTGCTCGAGCAGCTGAATCAACGCGAATTTCTCGCCGTAACTGAAGAGGGTTCACCTCCCCCCGCGACATCGGCTCCGGAGAACTGGACTCTTGAAGCCTTGAGAGACGCGGCACTTGTCTGCGTTAAGTGCCCCCACCTTGTCAGGTCTCGCACGCAAGTTGTTTTCGGAGTCGGCAACGCGAAAGCCGAGCTCATGTTTGTCGGCGAAGCGCCGGGCGTCGAAGAGGACGCCAAGGGCGAGCCCTTTGTAGGTCGTGCGGGGCAGCTTCTCACGAGGATTATCGAGGCCATGGGCTTTCGACGCGAAGGCGTTTACATCGCCAATGTTCTGAAATGCCGTCCTGATATGCCGGCAAGCGTTTCCGGCAACCGCAAACCCAGGTCGGACGAAATGCGCACCTGTTTGCCATGGCTGGAAAAGCAGATCGATTTGATCAAACCGCGTGTCATGGTGGCCCTTGGCGCGACCGCCGTCGAAGGTCTGTTCGGTGCGACCACCTCCGTAAGCAAAGTGCGAGGCCGCTGGCTGGATTTCCACGGCATCCCGGTAATGGTTACCTATCATCCTGCCTACCTGTTGCGAAACCAGGCGGTTTCGGAAAAACGCAAGGTGTGGGAGGATATGCTTCAGGTGCTCGAGCGACTGGGTAAATCGATTACAGAGAAGCAACGAAAATTCTTCACGAAGAGCGAGGGCTGAGTGGATGCGGGCTACTTAGAAAGACTGCTCCTAAGCTTAGTATGCAACCGCCAATGGATGTGTTAAGTAACTGGAATATTTATGGCAGCTCATGTTCTCCCTAACTTTCGCTAATCTGGATGAACACTTAGCACGTTAGCGATCGGGGCCGTGTCGCACGTAATGAGAGGCTCTCAGGCTTGCTCTCTTGATCCCCATTCCCGAC
Source organism: uncultured Verrucomicrobiae bacterium (assembly GCA_963744345.1). Lineage (GTDB taxonomy): Bacteria > Verrucomicrobiota > Verrucomicrobiia > Chthoniobacterales > Terrimicrobiaceae > DASTFP01. The sequence goes on along the minus strand of CAVUTD010000014.1, from coordinate 123,826 downwards.
GCGAAAACTGGCCTGATGCGAGACGGTAGCAAGATTCATCACGTGTTGGGAGCTCGAAGGTTGCAATATCAAAGCGGTCACCATGATAGTCTCAGAGTGAGTTTGGGAGAACGCATCTGGCGCGAATGTCTCTGGCAATTTGCCTGCACGATGTTCCGGATCCTCTTTGCCGCCAAAGCGCGTGTTCGGGTGATTTCTTATCACGATATTCCGAAAAGCAGCGGGTTCATTCTTGCTTCAAATCATATCAGTCACTTCGATCCGCCGATGATCACAGTCTTTTTCCCGCGCAGGATCGATTGGATCGGTATGTCGGATCTCTTTCGCGGGCGTATTCTACGCCGGCTTTTCTCGGATCTAAACGTAATCTCTATCCAGCGCAGCGGCCCCGATCGTGCAGCGCTGCGTTGCGCGGCGCGAAGTATCAAACAAGGAAGAGTGGTCGGCATTTTTCCAGAGGGGGGCATTCGCGATGGTGCGGCCTCAATCGTGAATGGAGCCGAGATGAAACAGGGGGTCAGCCTCCTTTTCGCAGTTTCGGATGCGCCGCTCCTTCCCTGCGTCATCCTCGGTAGCGACCGGCTTTACAACCCTCGCAATTGGCTGCCATGGCGCCGCCCGAAGATCTGGATTGGCTTTGGAGAGCCTATATTGCCGCTGATGGATTTGGCTGGCAGGAAAAAGAAAGACTACGTTCGCGAGAGGTTTCGGTCCGAAATCTTGAGGCTGAGGGAGCGCCTCTGCCGAGACTTTCGTCTAACGGAACTCGATTTGCCACAGCCTCCTCAGCAGCGCATGAGAGAGGGTTGATTGTAATAAAATGACCGACCTCAAACCTGAAGATCCGCCTGGGAAACGGCCGGCTCCAAGCTTGGCAACACGCGCCCTTGAAAGGACGTTCGCTCTCGCCATGGATGGCACTATGTGCGGAATCATGAATCTGCTGCAATTGCGGCTTCGGGATCACGCCTGCTCCAGACATGAACTTCAATCCTACCTTTCCGCGTGTTCCGCCCTCTCGCGGGAAGACTTCTATCGAACGCCCTCGGCGGTTGGCAGGCGACTTCAGACAGGTTGGATTGAGTGGGACACGCCAATCCTGAGCGGGTTCTTCGAGAACGACAGACCGAGAGTGCGCGTCCAATGGGGAGCCCGCGGGCCCTCGGGACCGACCGTTCTCTTGCTGCATGCCCTAATGAGCGCAAATGATTTCGGATACCTCAAGGTTTCCCGGTGGTTTAACGAGCGAGGCTGGAACACCGTTTTTCCCCATCTGCCCTTTCACTATTCGCGCACCCCTCGTGGGTATCTAAACGGGGAGCTAGCGATCACCGCTAATCTCATTCGCAACGGCGAAACCATTCGCCAAGGCGTTATTGAGCTTCGGCAGTTGATGGCAATGCTGCGGCAAGGGGGTTGCACCGACTTCGGCATCTTGGGCACGAGTTTCGGTGGTTGGAATGGTGCGCTCCTGAGTCTCCTCGAAGCCGATTTCCGTTTTGTCGCTCTCATCCAGCCCATTGTGAATATCGAGCACGCGCTCTGGCAGAATCCCGGCGCGCGTTCTCTACGAAGACTCCTTCGCTCGAGAGGGATTCTGCCCGGCGAAAGCTATCGCCATGCCCACTTGAGCTCCCCGCTTCATGGTGTGCCAATCTGCGCCTGCGACCGCATTGTGATAACCGCTGGGATGTACGACCGTGTTTCGCCCGCAACGGAACTTCTCAATCTGAAGCAGAGTTGGCCCGGGGCAAAGCTCCTGCAGGTGAGGCAAGGTCACTTTGGATATCGTGCGCTAAGAGAGACTTTGAGGGAAATTGAAAAATTTCTCTAAACCTCGGCCAGATATATCAGAGCATTTTCCGATAGGTCGCCAGCGCGAGGAGAGGGAAATGCTGGCGATACATATCGTACTTTAGGTAGAAAACGCAGGGGAAGCCGGTGCCGGTGGTGTGATCCTCGGTCCAGGAGCCGTCTTCATTCTGTGTGCGCAGGAGGTACTGGATGCCGCGCCGTATGGAATCGCGTTTCGGATCACCAAAGGCGCACAGTCCCATGACGGCCCAAGAGGTCTGGCTCGCGGTGCTGGGACCTCGCCCTTTGAGAGCAGGGAAGTTGTACGACTCGCAGGTTTCACCCCAGCCGCCGTCATCATTTTGGCAGCTCTCGAGCCAGTCAAATCCGCGGCGGATCCACTCCTGGTTCATATTCTCGCCGATCGCTGCGACACCTCGCAAAACCTGCCAGGTGCCATAGATGTAGTTGACACCCCAGCGTCCATACCAAGATCCGTCGGCCTCCTGGGTGCGGCGGATCATCTCGACGGCACGACGAACAGGCGAGCTCTGCCGATCGAATCCAAGTCTGCCGAGCAACTCAAGGACGCGACCGGTGAGATCAGAGCAGGTAGGATCCAGGATGGCATTGTGATCAGCAAAGGGAACATGTTCCAGCCACGGCGCCATGACGTCCTTGTCGAAAGCGGCCCATCCGCCGTCCTTACATTGAAACGCCAGGAGCCAGGTCAGCGCGCGTGCCGTTTGCTCGCGTCGTTTCGCAGGCTGGGAGGGTCTGACGAGTTGCAATGCCATGAGCACCATCATGGTGTCGTCTGTATCCGGGTAAAACCTGTTTTCGTGTTCGAAGGCCCAGCCGCTGGGCTCAACGCCTGGGACGTGGACGGACCAGTCCCCCTGCAGACGGACTTCTTTTTTCTCCAGCCACGCAGCAGACCTTTCCAACGCCGGATGGCTCCGAGGCAACCCGGATTCGGCGAGCGCGAGCGTGCTGATGGCTGTATCCCAGACCGGAGAAAGACAAGGCTGGATGCGAAAATCCTGCGGGTCGTCCACAGTAAATCCGGCAAAATCATTTTCCGCTTTTCTGACGAGCGGGTGATCATCCCCGTAACCTAGGGTGCGCAAGGCCATCATGGCATTGAGCATCGCAGGAAAGATGGCGCTGAGACCTTCACTCCCCTCACCCATACGCTCGATCATCCAGGTCTCGGCAGCCTGCAGCGCTCGCCGCCGCAGCGGATGAATCGGCAACTGGTCGTAAACCTTTAAGAATTTGTCGCACCGGAGAAAAAAGTTCCGCCACGCCCAAAAGCGCGGGTGCTTTTTGAGAGAGAGATCGGTATTCTCAAGTCCTGCCGGATAGAGCTCGTGGAGCTGCATGGCCGAGGGGAGAGGGCGCACGGGCTTGTAGTGATTGAGAATCGTCAGCGGCGCGATGATCGTCCGACTCCACGAGGACATCTCATAGAGATTAAAGAAGAACCAAGTGGGGAAGAGGAAGATCTCGGGAGGAATAGTGGGAAGGAACTTCCAAGGAAACTGGCCGAGGAGAGCAAGGTAAAGCTTTCCGTACGTATTGATCTGAGGGATGCCCCCAAGGCGGAGCACGTTCGCGCGAGCCTCCCTCATCCAGGCGGCATTGGGCGAGTCGCCGGCCAGCTTCAGGGCGAAGTATGCCTTAACCGATGCATTAATCTCGCTCGGACCACCGATAAAAATATTCCAGCCCCCATCAGCGAGCTGCCGGCGACGAATGTGAGCCACGCATTTTGCCTGCAAGGATTCATCCACCTGGCCCAGCCAATGCATGTAGATAACGTAATCGCAACAGAGGGTAGCATCTGCGATGAGTTCGCCCTCCCAATGCCCGTCGGCTCTTTGCAGACGAAGGAGATTTCCCTGAGCGCGCGTAATGCAGTCCTCGAGGGAGAGCGGCGGCGCTAAAACCGACAGAGCTGGAGCTTCAAATGGAAGAACTTTTGCGGCACCAAGACTCATCAGGCAGATCGCTTGAGATTATCCAAATTGCCAGAAAGGCAGACGGCGCGGAAACAATCTGGGGCTGATGTGAATCATTTAGACTGCGGCGGGTTGTCTCTTGGGAGGGCGTCCCGTCTTGTGACCATTTCCGGCGGTAACGCCGTTAAACGGGTTAACGATTGCGCCTTCCATGCAACGCACGGGTCTCGAGGCAAAGTTGAAAGCGATATTCTGCAGGGTATCGCCACGTTTGGCGCAGCGACCGAGCGTGGCCGTTGGTTCGTACCCGCAGTGCACCATGCAGTTTTCGCATCGCTTGTCCCGCGCGACTCCGTCGACGACGCCGTATTTCTCCCATTCCGTTTTCTCCAGCAGTTCTCGATAGCTTGCATAATGACCGTCGGTGATCAGGTAGCAAGGCGCTTTCCACCCCTGAACATTTCGCGTCGGAATAGCCCAGGCCGAGCAGGTCAACTCGCGCTTTCCGGCCAGAAAATCGAGATAGATGGGCGTTCCAAAAAAGGTGTACCGTTTCCCCCACTCGCGGACATTCTTAAACTTCTCTTTGGTCATGGCCCGCGTCAGAAAGAAATTTTCGGGCTGAAGATTCAACCTCTTGCGCATGTCTTCTTTGGCCGCATCATAATCATACCCCGGCGAAATGGTGTGGCCGTCGACTCCCAGCCAGGAGAGATAGTCGAACATCTGTTCGAGTTCGAACATATCGGTTTCTTTGTAAACCGTGGTATTGGTTGCGACCTGATAGCAAAGAATTTTCGCCATGCGAATGGCGGCGATGCATTCCTTGAAGACCCCCTCGCGCTCCACGATAAGGTCGTGCGTGCGCTCCAAACCGTCCAGATGCACGTTCCAATACATCCACGGCGAAGGAGCAATCACCAGCCGATCAGAATGCGTTTTCGGCTTGCGAATCTCCTCGACTTGAGCTGGGGTAATGAGCTCCTCCGATAAGAGAACATCTATCTTCTGCTCAAGTGCGCGCGCGCTTTTCCCGAGAGCGCGAAGCTGGGCAAGTTGATCTGCCATGTAGTCGCGCATCTTTTTTCGCATGAAAACGCCGTTGGTACAGATGTAGACGATGCGCCGTTGGCCAAGCAGACCATTCACCAGCGCCTCGATGTGGGGGTAAATAAGGGGCTCACCTCCACAGATGGAAATCATCGGCGCCCCGCACTCTTGAGCCGCGCCGAGACAATCGGCGAGACTCATGACGTCCTTGAGCGAAGTCGAGTATTCGCGGATGCGGCCGCATCCCGTGCAAGTTAGGTTGCAGGTATGCAGCGGTTCGAGCTGCAGCACGGTGGCGAACTTCTCCACACCTCGGAGCTTTTTGCTAATGATGTACCGAGCTATCTTCGCCGTGAGGGGCAGCGGAAACCTCATGGCCGGGGATTAGAAGCGACATGCACGTCACTGTCAATGTTTCTGGAAAAATCGAGCACTTTACCCGACATGCTAGGCGGCACGTCGATTTTCTCCAGGATCCGCGAAACATTTACATGACTGCTGACCAGCTTTTGAATACGAAGAATTTTCTCCGTGTCTCCAGGGAGAGTTTTCACATTCCTCGAGATGATTCTGCTGGCGACCGAAAAGCTGTCGAGCGGCGAAACGACGGCGGATAAAGGCGAAGCTCGCAGCTTTTGCATCAGCGCTTCGGCAGGCTTGATATCATCCGAGAGGACGATTCCGCAAAATGGGAATGCTTGGTCCGCTACGCGCTCCACGGCCGAGAGGACGACATCTTCGCGATCACCTGGAACCACGAGGAGGGTGCTCTCCTTGGCATCGCGAAAGATCCTTGTTGAACTCATCGCACCGATCCTGACGTGAGCAACCCGGCTGCGACTATATTTCCCGCGATGCAGAAATGTGCCGCGGATATCGGCACAGATCTGTTCGAGAGTAGATTGTTCAAGCATGTTCTCGCGCGGGATAACTCCCAACAACTCCAGCCCCAAGCGCTCAAAGCCACGCCGAGCGGTATCTTTGATCGATTCGAGCTTTTCGGGCAGCACCTTGTTCATGACGACACCCACGACCTCTACGCCCTCCCTGTCGAAAAGCGCCTTGTTGACTGCCGCTTCGTCGATGGGACGCCCGATACCCGCGGGAGTGACGAGAATCACCTTGCTATGCACCAGCCGGGCTACGCGGGCATTCGAAAGATCGAAGACGCTCCCCACCCCCGCGTGACCTGTTCCTTCGATGATTGCAAAATCTTTCTCCCATGTCGCGCGATCAAACGCATGCTGGATTCGGCCGACGAGCAAATCACTATTGCCATCGTTGATGTATTGGCGCGTAAATTTCGGCTCCACCGCGATGGGACTCATGTCTTCGATAGGGATCTGCGTTCCGAAAATTTCCCGGATGAGCACGCTGTCTTCATCTACGTTTCTTCCTTCACATTCAATGAATCGCTGTCCAATCGGCTTGATAAAGCCAATCCTTTCGAAGCTCTGACGAAGAGCGGCATAAAGGCCGAGTGACGTGGTCGTCTTGCCTGTATTTTGCTCGGTGGCTGCTATGAAGATGCGCGGAGTGGTGGTATTCAATGGCCGCGGGGAAGCTGAACTCGGGAGCGGGGAACCGCGCTTTAATTACGCGACGTCCTGTTCGACCACTTCCGGCGGATAAAGTTTGCGATACTCGACGGCCTGAAGACCGACCAATGCCGCGACGGACACAATGTCATCCACGTCTGCTCCGCGCGAGAGATCGGCAGCGGGTCGGGAAAGACCCAAGAGAATCTGACCATATACGCGAGCCCCGGCGAGGTACTGAATGAGCTTGGCAGAAATGTTCCCGCTATTGAGGTCGGGAAAGATCAGCACATTGGCCTTCCCCCCAACGGTGCTCGGTCCCATCTTCCGCTGAGCCACATCGGGTACCAGCGCCGTGTCGGCTTGCATCTCACCATCCACCGCGATTTCTACTCCGAGTTGATCAGCGAGCTCGCGAACAATGGCTACGGCGCGAGCTACCTTTTCGGTGGATTTTGTCTTCGCGCTACCCTTGGTGGAAAAACTGAGCATGGCAATGCGCGGGCGCGTGCCAAAAACCTGTCGGGCGACGAGACCCGTCTGGACGGCAATGGAGGCAAGTTGCTCCACATCGGGATCCGGAATGACCCCGGTATCGGCAAGAAACAGCACACCATCGTCTCCAATTTTCTTGTTGGAGAGTTCTGCGACAATGCAACCGGAAACGAAGGGAGAATGAGGAAGCAGTTTGACGAGTTGAATGAGCGGCCGCAAAAGCGACCCCGAATAACTGCTCACGCCACCCACCAAAGCATCGACCTGCCCGTATTGCAGCATCATGGCCGCGTAGTAATTAGGATTCGTCATCAGGGCCCTGGTGTCCCGGACGCCCATTTTCTTGTAGCGGTCGATCTTTTCAAAGCGCTCGCAAAAGAGCGGCAAATCGGAAGCCGTCTCCGGGTTAATGATTGCGACGTGATCGAGGCTGACTTTTTCGGCAAGAGCAACGCGCTCGATGACGTCGCGATTACCAATCAGAACTGGGATCCCAACTTTTTTCTCATAGAATTCGTGGCAGGCGCGCACGACGCGCGGATCATCCCCATCCGGGAAGACAATCCGTTTTGGGGCCTGCTTCAGCTTGTCGATAATCGTGTCAATGAAACTCATGGCTGTTGCAAGAGATACCAAACCTGGAAGAGAATGGCTTTTAAAACAAGATGGAACTGCTGGCCCGCGATCGATGCCTACGATTTCCACGCCGTCCCTTGATCATGGGCATCGTCAATCTCAATCACGATTCGTTCTGCGGAGACGGACAAGTCGACATTCAGTGGGCTCTGGAGAGGTCGCGAGACCTTGTGGCGAAGGGAGCGGATATCATCGACGTCGGGGCGGAGAGCGCGCGTACTAATCGGCCTCCCATAAGCGCTGAGGAAGAACTGTGCCGCTTACAGCCCTTTCTGGCCAATTTTTCAAGCGTGTGGAAGGATCTTGAACCGCGGCACTCAAGCCAGACCTTCCCTCCTCTGCTCTCCATTAATACCTGGCGACCGGAGGTCGCCGATGTGGCGCTCACGTCGGGCGGAGACTTGCTCAACGATCTCGGCTCCTTGCAGGATGATCGCAACGCCCGGGCTTGCGCACGAACCGGCGCAGCGCTGCTGATCATGCATTCGGTTGCATCGCCGAAAATCCCTCACACCCACGTCACTTACCCGGATATCATGGCGGAGCTACTCCGTTTCTTCAGGGAAAAAATCCCTCTCGCCGCACAGGCCGGCCTACCCCGCGATGCGATCGTTCTGGACCCGGGCATCGATTTCGCCAAGCCAGCCGCAGATAGCTTGCGCATCTACCGAGAACTCGAAAGGATTCATGAATTTGACCGTCCCATACTCCTCGGAGTTTCACGCAAGAGCGTAATTGGTCGCGTCCTCGACATTCCTGTCCCTGAGGAGCGCGATGCCGCCACGGCGGCTTGCATCGTCGCGGGGATGCTCCGTGGTGCCGCGATTTTTCGGGTGCACAACGTCGAGATGGCCTGGAGAGTGATTCTCTCTATCGAGCGCATTTGCCGGGAATGACACACATAACGTTGGGAATTCGCCTGCTCCTGGGAGGCATTTTCCTTTATTCAGGCCTGATCAAGGCTTCTGCCAACGCCCAGTTCGCTGTGGCTCTGCTCCCATTCACCTTCATCCCAGAAACGTGGAACCGCCCGATCTCGATCCTCCTGCCTCTTTCTGAACTTGCCGGGGGTACATTGATCCTAATCCCCGGGGCGAAACGAATTGGAGCCTTGATCGTGTTCGCACTTTGCCTGCTCTTCGCCACGGCTTTGAGCTGGGCATTAGCCAACGGTATTGTCGTTAGCTGTTCGTGTTTCGGCCAGGAGGAGCAGCCGTCTGTTACCAAAATGACTCTCGCGCTTCTACGAGACATGCTCCTAGCCGCGTTGGCATTAATCGTCTTGCTGAAGGACCGCTTGCGAGCGTTATCAGCGACTCCAAGTTAGGCTTGGTTTGGAGCGCGCTGGTTCCCTGCAGTGACATCGCCGATTTTCGGTGGTTTCCTCTGCCTGAACTTACCGCTCACGACATTGCTGCAACTGATCGGGCTCGCCGCTTATTTTTTCTGCTGCTCCCGCTCGCCGCGCACCCGTTTCTGCTTCTTTTGCGGAACGTCGGAAACGAGCGCCTTTTGAAGTTTCGCTTGCGCAGATTCTGGAAGAAACCGACGCGTAAAGACGAGGGCTTTATTTATCGCGCCTGGCACAATCACCCGGTCTCCCGCCATCAACGCCTTGTACGCCGCCTCGGCGACATCCTGAGGTGCCATGAGTTGGGCCTCTTGGAAGGCGCGTGTCTGGAGCATGTCGGCCTTGATGAAGAAGTCGGTGTCAGTCGGTCCTGGGCAAAGCGCTGTCACCGTGACGCCAGTTTTTTCCAATTCGGTCGCGAGTGCTTCACTGTAGGAGAGAAGGAACGCCTTGGTCGCCGCATACACCGCATAGCCCGGGCCGGGCTGGAATCCCGCGACCGACGCGGTGTGAAGAATGCGCCCGCGCCCCCGGAAGACCATGTGAGGCAAGAATGCCTTGTTCAAGCGCAGCACCGCCTCCACATTGAGGCTGATCATCGAAAGATCCTCTTCCAACGGGATCTCCCAGGCTTTGCCCTTTTGGCCGACGCCGGCATTATTCACCAGGATCTCAATTTTGCCTTCTTCAAGCTCTTCACAAATCTCGTCTGCTGCGTTCGGATCTCGCAGATCCTTGGCAATTACCGCAGTTTCGACTTCAAAGGAGGCGTTCAGATTTTGAGCGATCTCGCGCAGTTCGGATTCAATCCGCGCCACCAGAACGAGCGGATGGCCGTTTTTCGCGAATTCGGTGGCGAGGTGAAGGCCAATGCCGCTCGAAGCTCCAGTGATAAGGGCAGTCTCATTACTCATGCTTTTGCTTCGAAGCGAAACACACAAGCGGCCTCTCCCCGATATCCTGGCAAGGAAAAACTCCCAGAGAGAGCGCCTCTCAGCTAAGGTGCAACCCTGCAGGTAACGGGAAGCATCCGAAGGCAGGCTCTCGGGCGAATTGGTGTCATGAAGAAGTCTCTTGGTTCCGGCTTTCTGGGCGCTCTGGCGGTGACGGCGGCAAATCAGGTGGGCAAAAGGGTGATGCCTGGCGCACCCCGACTCGACCTCCTCGGAATGCGCCTGGCCTCCCAAGCGATGAGAAAGGCACAGTTAAAGCCATTGCACGGGCTGTCGCTCTATGCGGTATCGTTCATCGGCGAATTGATTTCCAACTCACTTTTTTACGCGCTCGTCGGGCTGGGCTCAGCTCGGTCGGCCTGGCTTCGCGGCGCGCTGCTCGGGCTGTCGGCAGGCTTGGGAGCCGTCGCACTGCCCGAACCTTTGGGGATCGGCAAATCGCCTACCGCACGCACGAGAAGAATGCGCATCGCTACCGTGGCCTGGTACATGCTGGGCGGTTTGATCGCAGCGCTGATGTATCAGAAGCTCGAAAATAAGAGGTGATCTCTCAACTTGGTGGCGAGCGACTGTGCGGTAATTTGCTGAGAATATGTCTACTTCGGGAGATCTTAACCGCGTTCTTGAAGGTAATATCGAGAAGCTTTGCGAACAACGTCGTGGCCAGGCACGTGGACGGACGCCCTCCCAGCTCATCGCCGATTCCATAGCTCGCTTTGCCGGCAGCATGCCTTTTGTCTACATCCATGTGCTGATCGTGGGCGCATGGACCATGATCAACTTAGGATGGACTCCGATTCCAAAGTTTGACCCAACCTTCGTGATTCTCGCAACCGTTGCGTCGGTCGAAGCCATCTTTCTCTCCACCTTCATCCTAATTTCGCAAAATCGAATGACCCGGCAAGCAGATGAACGCGCCGATCTTGATCTTCAGATCAGCCTTCTCGCAGAACACGAAATTACGCGACTGATCCAACTTACGACTGCGATCGCCGCTCGCTTGAAGATCGAGGAAGCTGGCGATCCCCAGCTTGACGAGCTAAAGCGTGATGTCCCGCTGGATAAAGTCGTGGAAAAAATCAAGCAAAGTGATTCTGCAAGCAGTTGAAGATTCCCAAGCGGGAAGAAGCAATTTTCGTGGTCCTCTACGTGGTGTGCCGGTAACCCGCTCACCAGATGCTTGCCAGGGCGCGCCTGCAGACAACCCGCTTCCTAGAACCGCCCGCCCGCTGCTATCCGAAAGAAACGTATGAAACACTCCACCTTGGTTGTCCTGTTCATCGCTACACTTCTAACGGCTTTTGCTGGCTGCATAAGCGTCGGGAGGGAGGTCGAGCCCAGCACCACTACCAGGACAACTGAGATGCGTTCCACAGCCACTCCAACTACAACAACGACGGTAGAACGCACCACTTTCTAAGCGCTTCCGACCTCCATGCTGCCGCTTTCACAACTGGGAAGATCTCGGACCTGTCGCGAGGCAAATTTCGGGATGGTCTACCCCCGATAAGAACGCGGAGACAGGCGCCCTATCCTCAGTTCAGGAGCAGACCTGATTGATGAACTTTCCCTTTCCTGCAATCCTCCGATCAAAGTTGCATCTTGCTGCCGGGGCGACTTCGAGACTAATGAGTGGGAAGATCCCTGGTACTGGCGCGGTAACAAGAACTGAATATCGGCAAAACAGTCGCCGAAGATTGAAACGCATCCTGAAGCAAATGCTTGCAGGAAAGGATCGAATGGTCGTTCCAACGAGTGCTCGACGACTCGTCGAGTAGGGGACCGAGCACGTCTTGCTTGCAAGTAGCGGCTCATTGCTGCTTGGCAACGAGAACCGCCTCAGCGGGAGCATTCCGCTCGACTACTAAAACGGAGAGTGGAGCGGAGGAGTCGTCAGCTCATGTTCGGCTCACTTGGACTGTGGCGGTGCCTTTGCGGTTTCGCTCTTGGAATGGTCACGCAAACGGCTCTTGGCGTTCTGCGAAATTTCCTCCCCGTGTTCCTTGTCCAACTCCTCAGGTCTCTCCGCTTCGGGGCTCTCTGAGGAACTCTTCATTTTGGCATTCTTTCTTGGCATGACAATGGTTCGATCTTTGCTCTCTCATCAGCCGTATACGGCGGCGAGTCTGAATGCATTTTATCGCGCTGGTTGGCCAAGAAATAAAGGACTTCGGGACACGCTGCTGTGATGCTTACTCCCGATGAGCCGCCAGGTTCACGACCGTGCGTAAATGCCGGCGCAAGTCACCTCCTCGTTGAGAAGCGTTTGTCGATTCTTCTGACCGTGGAGCGAAATCGGGAATCGTCAGCGAGCCTCATCAAAAGAGCCACTCCCATTATCCGACGCGCCGCGCAAGGTCCTCAAGGCTTTATTTGTCCGCCGCTACGTTGATGGAAGATGTGGCCAATCCGGTCAGCTTCTTATCGGTTTCTGCCTCCTCGTTCAATGTCGTTTGAAGAACCTTGACGGCTTCTTTGTCTCCCAGAAGCTCCGCGTAGGTTCTGGCGGTGCCGTATCCGGCGATTTCATAGTGTTCAACACGCTGTGCAGCCGAAATCAGGCCCGCATCGCGGACCTCGCCGTCTGCCTCCTCCTTGATCATTTCACTACCCTCGGCAATGAGACCTTCCATCCCCTTGCATTTGGCGCCGCGCGTGCTCTGGCTGTGGTCTGAAAGTATCTTTTCCAGCCTCTCAGCATGTTTCTTGGTTTGCTCCAAATGGGCGCGAAAGCCCCCCGCTAGTTCTTCGTTGGTGGCGGCCTTAGCCATTTTCGGCAGCGCCTTGACGAGTTGCTTCTCAGCGCTGTAAAGGTCCTTGATTTCGTGGATATACAGGTCTTTAAGGGTATTTAGCTTCATATTTGGGGTTCGTTTTTAAGTGGTCCTTTGAGAGGTTTACGTTTAAGCTGAAACAGCGTGCGTTCCAGGGTTCTTGGTGGAATCGAGGCTCGTCTTGATCATGGTTGCCTGGTGAACGCGGGTGGCTCGATCAAAGTTGTCCTGGCCTAAATCCAGCGCTAGGTAAAGCGCGTTTGGTGCTCGGAATCGATAACTATGTCGAAAGATTGCACTCTCGTTTTTTCATGAATTTGAAAGGAGGATAACTGATGAAGGGCAAAAAGAATCTCCAAACCAAGAAGGACGCGCTCATTCTCATTGATGTCATCAATGACTTTGATTTCCCCGAAGCTGGAGCGCTCCTGCGGTACGCTCTGCCCGCCGCAAAACGCATTGCTGAGCTTAAACAACGCGCGAGGCGAGCGAGAATTCCTGCTATTTACGCCAACGACAATTTCGGCCAATGGCGTTCCGATTTTCGTCAGCAGATCGAGCATTGCTTGGAAGAAGGCCGTCACGGCAAGAGCGTTGTCGAGTTGTTGAAGCCCGCGGACGATGATTACTTTGTTCTCAAACCGATGCATTCCGGATTCTTTTCTACCACGCTGGACGTGCTCCTTGAGCGACTTGGAATTGATCGGTTGATCCTTGTAGGATTCGCCGCCGATATCTGCGTGTTATACACCGCGAATGATGCCTATATGCGGGAGTTTCAGGTGGCGGTTCCCTTAGATTGCGTCGCCTCGGAGACCAGGAGACAATATCGGTTCGCCCTCGAACACATGGCTCAGCGCCTGAAGGCCGACACGAGGTCGTCCGACAGGGTGCGTTTCCGTTGAGCTTCCGCTCGAAGCTTGGGCTTCAGCCGTTCCATCAAGGCCCTCACAACCCTAGTCAGGCGCCGACGAGCCGCGTGATCGCTTGCTCAAGAATGGCGTAGTCCACTGGTTTGGTGAGGTGCTCTGCGAAGCCGGCTTCCTGACTGCGTTTCAAATCATCTTCCATACCGAACCCGCTGAGCGCTATTCCAACAATGCGACGCTTTGTGGCGCTTTTGAGCCGCCTCAGAAGGTCCGTCCCGGACCCGTCCGGGAGACCAATATCCGAGATGAGCAGGTCGAAGCCTTGATTCTCCGCAACCTCCAAGGCGCGTGCTACGCTGGTGGCGGTGTGTACTTGATAACCTTCGCGCGTCAGTAACAACCGCAGGCTTTCCACAGTATCCTGATGGTCCTCGACCAGCAGGATACTGAGCGGATCGGGTCGCGAAATCGCCACCGAATCTGGCAAGTTCTCGCTCTTTTCAGAAGCAGAGCTCGGCAGCCTGACGATAAATGAAGACCCGGTGTTCGGTCCCGCACTACGAGCTTCGATAATTCCACCATGGAGATCCACCAGTGCTTTGCAAATAGCAAGACCAAGGCCCAAGCCCGCTGTGGAACTCCGACTCGCCGTCGCTTGCTCGAAGGCATCGAAAATACGGCTGAGCTTGTGAGGTTCTATCCCTGGCCCAGTGTCGCTAACTTCTACCCGCAACCAACCGTCTAGGTCTGCCGTACGGATGAAAATCGTCCCTTCGCTCGGAGTGAACTTTACTGCATTATTGAGCAGATTGCAGAAGACCTGACGAAGACGGGCGGAGTCGGCCTCCAGTTGAGCATTCTTGGCACTCATATGTTCGACGATTCGTGGCAATCGCTGGCCAGCATCTGCAAAGCAAATCGCCATGGCTTCGCGAAGAACTAAGTGAGCGTCGACCGATTCCTTTTCCAGGGTAAGCTTTCCACTGCGAATGCGAGCCAGATCCAACAAGTCATCAATCAGGCGAGTCTCAACGGCAACATTGCGGCGGATTGTCGCCAAGGCCTCTTGAATATGCGGCGGACAGTCCTGGTCTCGCTCCAGTAGCGCTACCGCGTAAATAATCGGTGTGAGTGGGGTGCGAAGTTCATGGGAGAGCATGGCCAGGAAGCGGTCCTTGGCGGCGTTGGCCGCTTCGGCCTCGGCCCGCTCAGCTTCCGCTTTGATGCGTCGCATTCTTTCCTCTGCCTCTCGCTGGAGAGCCGAATTTTTGGCCTCGAGGGAAGCGTTCATATTGGCCAGAGCGCGCGTCTTGCAAAAGAGATCCACAAAGACATTGACCTTGGATCGCAGGACCACGGGATTGATCGGTTTTGTCAGGTAATCAACGGCTCCGACATCGTAGGCGAGAACCGCATGTTGATCCTCGAGATAGTGCGCCGTCAGGAAGATGATCGGGATATGCTGAGTCCGCCTGCGCTGTTTAATCAGGCGCGCAAGCTCAATGCCATCGACTTCCGGCATCTGAACGTCGAGCACAATGGCTGCGATCTCCTGGCTCATCAGCGCAAGGAGCGCCTCATTTCCGTTTTGTGCCGTCGAGATCGCGTAGCTTTCATTCTCTAACAAGCTCTCGAGCGCGAAGAGATTGCGTGGATCATCGTCGACCAGGAGCACAGTCGGCGGTAATGTCGACTCATCAAATTCCTGGGAAGCGGCCTCCGCAGGAAGGACCTGTTCGGTAGTTACCATAGAGATGATCGCGCTTGATCTATCGGTGGAGCCACATTCTCAAAACCGAGAGCAATTGATCCGTGTCCACAGGTTTCGCGATATAGTCAATCGCGCCTGCTTCCAAGCATTTCTCGCGGTCTCCTTTCATCGCCTTGGCGGTGAGCGCGACGATCGGCAAGGCCCGGAATGCGGGCACCTTTCGGATCTCCCGCATGGTCTGGTAGCCATCCATCTCTGGCATCATGATATCCAGGAGGACGAGGGAAAGGTCCGACGTTGCACGGATCAGTTTGATCGCCTGCTGGCCGTTAGTTGCGCTTAGCACTTCCATGTCCTGATTCTCGAGGACGATCGAAAGCGCGAAGATATTGCGCGCGTCGTCGTCGACAATAAGCACTTTGCGTCCTCGAAGGGCTTCATTGGATTCGTGAAGACGCCGGAGCATCTCCTGCTTGCTTTCGGACAAATCGCTCATCGAACGATGCAGAAAGAGGGCCGTTTCGTCCAGCAAGCGTTCCGGAGAGCGGACATCTTTGAGAACGACGCTTTTGGCTGCGGTCCGCAGCCGCTCTTGCTCCTGTGCCGAGAGTTCCTTGCCCGTGAAAACAACAATAGGAACTTCACGCAGGCTGGTCTCTTCCTGGAGCTTGTCGAGGAGTTCGAAGCCCGTCATGTCAGGCAGCCGGAGATCAAGGACACAACAGTCGAACGGACGATCGAGCAACGCCTCGAAGGCTTCGCCTCCACTTGAGGCGGTGGTAATCTCAATATCGTCATGGCCCAGTAACTCAACGATACTTTGCTGCTCTCGATGATCGTCTTCGACCACGAGCAGACGCTTGGTTCTGGGCGCAACGAAGCTCTTGAGCCGCTCAAAAGAGCTCTCCAGATCTTCGGTTGTCGCCGGCTTGACAAGGTAGGAAAAAGCTCCGTGGGAAAGCCCGTGACGCCGTTCCTCCTCGACTGTGATGATCTGCACCGGGATATGCCGCGTTTCCGGCGCGAGCTTAAGCTTGTTGAGCACTGTCCATCCGAGCATGTCCTGCAGAAAAATATCCAGCGTGATGACATCGGGACGATATTGGCGAGCCAGTGCGACCGCGTCGCGGCCCCGGTTTGTCACTACGACCTTAAACCCTTTGTTGCGGGCAACACCCAAGAGAACGCGCGCATAGTGGGGATCGTCTTCGACAATAAGGGCGGTCGAATCCCCGAAGGAAATATCGTTGCGGTCGTCGGCAATTCGTTCTTCCCGCGCGGCGGGAACAGTGGGTAGCGATCGCTCATTTGTGCCTGGAAGCGAGAGACTCCCAATGGGAGCCATCGTTGGAACAGAGGGTCCGCTGTAATGCAGCGGAAGATACAACGTAAAACTGCTACCCTCCTCGGGTTTGCTCGTCAGCCGGATTTCCCCTCCAAGCAGCGCCGCGAGTTCCCTGGAAATCGCGAGGCCGAGACCCGTCCCCCCGTATTTCCGAGAGGTACCAGCGTCGGCCTGCTGGAACGCTTCGAAAATCACCGGTTGCTTCTCGGGGGCGATCCCAATTCCTGTATCGCTTATCGTCATCGCGATGACAGCCTCAGAATGATTGAGACTTGGGTGGTCCAAGCTCCACCCGGCGTTGACTAGTCGGACGTTTATTCCCACATGCCCTTGTGACGTAAACTTGAAGGCATTCGAGAGCAGATTCTTGATGATTTGCTGAAGACGCTTTAGATCACTTGTGAAGAAGCCTGGCAGGCCCGAGTCAAATTCGACCAGGAAGGGCAGATTCTTGCTTTCCGCGATATGCCGGAAGCTGCGTTCGATCGCTTCCTTAAACGAGCCGAAACTGATCTCTTCTGCTTCGACGGTGACTGTCCCAGATTCAATTTTGGAAAGATCAAGGATATCGTCGATGAGCTTGAGCAGATCGGAGCCAGCCGCGAAGATGTTGTGGGCAGACTCAACCTGCCTCGGCTGAAGGTTGCCGATCGTGTTCTCAGCGAGTTGCTGACCTAGCAGAAGGATGGAGTTTAGCGGAGTGCGAAGTTCATGCGACATATTAGCGAGGAACTCCGATTTGTATTTCGAAGTAAGAGCGAGCTCCGTAGCCTTCTCTTCCAGGGCGCTCCGGGCCTGTTCAATCTCCATCTTCTTGCGTTCGACTTCGACGTTCTGATCAGCGAGTTGGCGGGCCTTCCGTTCAAGTTCCTCATTGGTTTGCCGGAGCTCTTTTTGCCCGTCCTGCAGCTCCGCAGTGAGTTGTTGACTCTGCTGAAGCAGCCCCTCGGTGCGCATGGTCGCTTCGATCGTATTGAGCACCACACCAAGGGACTCTGTCAGTTGCTCGAGGAAGTTCAAATGAGGCCCGGTGAAACGGTGAATCGAGGCCAGTTCGATGACTGCCTTGGTATGCCCTTCGAAAAGCACGGGCAGCACGACCAAGTTGGCCGGCTGCGCCCCGCCCAAAGAAGAATGAATTGGCATGTAGTGGCCGGGCATTGCTGACAGGAGGATACGCTGCTTCTCCTTCGCGCACTGTCCGACAAGCCCTTCACCCAACGCTATGAACTCGGGCGCCTTTGCGCTACTTGCATAACTGGCGAGATGACGGAGAAAAGCGCCGTCCTCATCGATCTTCGCCATCTGATAAATGGTTCCCCGCTGAGCATCGACCAACGGGGCCAACTGCGAAAGGAGCATCTCTCCGACTGTGAACAGGTCGCGTTGTCCCTGTAACATCCGGGTGAACTTTGCCAGGTTCGTCTTGAGCCAGTCCTGTTCCTGGTTGCGCTCTGTGGTAACGCGCAAATTCTCGATCATCGTGTTGATGTTATCCTTGAGCTCCGCGACTTCTCCGCGAGCATCCACCTGGATGGAGCGCGTCAGATCGCCCTTGGTGACGGCGGTTGCGACCTCCGCAATCGCGCGCACCTGGGTGGTAAGATTTGCGGCCAGAAGGTTAACGTTTGCGGTCAAGTCCTCCCATGTTCCCGCAGTGCCGGGAACATTTGCCTGCCCGCCGAGCCGTCCTTCGACTCCAACCTCACGCGCCACGTTGGTCACCTGGTCGGCAAATGTTGCCAGAGTGTCGGTCATGCTATTGATGGTCTCGGCAAGCGCGGCCACTTCGCCCTTGGCTTGCACAGTCAGCTTCTGGCGCAAGTTGCCGGTCGCGACCGCTGTGACAACCTTAACGATTCCGCGTACCTGGTCTGTGAGATTCGCCCCCATGACATTCACGGAGTCGGTCAGGTCCTTCCAGGTACCTGCCACCCCGGGGACTTGGGCTTGTCCTCCGAGTTTACCCTCAGTGCCGACCTCGCGCGCTACACGAGTGACTTCCGCAGCAAAGGCGTTGAGCTGATCAACCATGGTGTTAGTGGTGTTCTTCAGCTGAAGGATTTCGCCTTTGACATCGACCGTGATTTTTCTCGACAGATCACCCCGTGCCACTGCGGTGGTTACCTCGGCAATGTTTCGCACCTGGGCGGTCAAGTTCGCGCCCATGGCATTCACCGAATCAGTGAGATCCTTCCATGTTCCCGCAACGCCGGGGACGACGGCCTGAACGCCGAGCCGTCCTTCCGTCCCGACTTCGCGTGCCACGCGAGTGACCTCGGAAGCGAACGATCGCAGCTGTTCGACCATGGTGTTGACGGTCTCTTTGAGCTGCAGAATTTCGCCGCGAACATCGACCGCGATCTTGCGCGAAAGATCGCCGTTGGCCACCGCGATGGTGACTTCAGCGATATTACGCACCTGATCGGTGAGATTTGACGCCATGGAGTTGACGTTATCCGTCAAATCCTTCCATGTCCCAGCCACACCGGAGACCTGCGCCTGACCCCCGAGCTTGCCTTCAGTGCCGACCTCCCGCGCCACACGGCTTACTTCCGAAGCAAAGCCGTTGAGTTGGTCTACCATGGTGTTGATCGTGTTCTTCAGCTCCAGAATTTCGCCCTGAACGTCGACTGTGATTTTTCGAGAAAGGTCGCCGCGGGCGATGGCTGTCGCGACATCGGCAATGTTTCGCACCTGCGCGGTTAAGTTGGAAGCCATCGAGTTGACGTTATCGGTCAGACCTTTCCACGTTCCGGCAACACCCGGCACCTGCGCCTGACCCCCGAGCTTGCCTTCGCTGCCAACCTCGCGGGCGACGCGGGTCACTTCAGCAGCAAAGGCGTTAAGTTGGTCTACCATGGTGTTGATCGTTTCCTTCAACTCCAAGATCTCGCCGCGAGCGGCCACAGTAATCTTCTTGGAGAGATCGCCATTGGCTACGGCCACAGTCACTCCGGCAATATTGCGGACCTGCGCAGTGAGATTACTCGCCATCGAATTCACATTGTCGGTAAGGTCCTTCCACGTGCCGGCGACACCGCGAACCTGCGCCTGTCCGCCGAGCTTGCCCTCGGTTCCGACCTCGCGTGCCACGCGACTCACCTCGGAGGCGAAGGCGTTGAGGCGATCGACCATCGTATTGATGGTGTCCTTCAGTTCGAGGATCTCGCCTTTCACATTTACGGTGATTTTGCGCGAGAGGTCGCCGCGCGCCACGGCGGTGGTTACGCCGGCGATATTTCGCACTTGCCCGGTCAGGTTGTTGGCCATCGAGTTGACGTTGTCTGTAAGATCCTTCCAGGTGCCGGCCACATCGGGCACTATTGCCTGTCCGCCAAGCTTCCCTTCGGTGCCAACTTCGCGAGCAACGCGGCTGACCTCAGAGGCAAAGGCGTTCAACTGGTCCACCATGGTGTTCATGGTTTTCTTGACCTGGAGAATCTCCCCCTTTACAGGCACAGTGATCTTTCTCGAAAGATCTCCCCTCGCGATAGCCGTTGCCACATCGGCGATGTTTCGCACCTGTGCGGTGAGGTTTGACGCCATGGAGTTCACATTATCGGTCAGGTCCTTCCACGTCCCGGCGACACCGCGAACCTGCGCCTGGCCGCCGAGTTTTCCCTCAGTGCCGACTTCCCGGGCCACCCGAGTCACCTCGGAGGCGAAACCATTCAGCTGATCCACCATTGTATTGATGGTGTTCTTCAGCTCAAGCATCTCGCCCTTCACAGCGACAGTGATCTTGCGCGACAAATCGCCCCCGGCGACAGCGGTGGCGACATCGGCGATATTGCGAACCTGCGCGGTGAGATTCGACGCCATGGAATTGACGTTGTCGGTGAGATCCTTCCATGTTCCGCCGACTTCAGGCACAACCGCCTGCCCGGCCAACTTCCCTTCGTTGCCGACTTCGCGGGCAACACGGGTGACCTCCGAAGCGAAGGAATTAAGCTGGTCCACCATCGTATTGATCGTCACTTTGAGCTCAAGGATTTCCCCTCTGACATCCACGGTGATCTTGCGCGACAAATCGCCGCGGGCAACAGCGGTCGTGACGTCGGCGATATTGCGCACCTGTGCGGTGAGGTTTGATGCCATTGAGTTGACATTGTCCGTAAGATCCTTCCAAGTGCCGGCTGCGCCCCGAACTTCGGCTTGGCCGCCAAGCTTGCCTTCAGTGCCGACCTCCCGAGCCACGCGCGTGACCTCAGCGGCAAAGGCATTGAGCTGATCGACCATCGTGTTAATGGTTTGTTTCAACTCCAGAATCTCACCTTTCACGTCCACGGTGATTTTGCGCGATAAATCGCCTCGTGCGACCGCAATGGTGACATCGGCGATGTTCCGCACTTGCCCCGTCAAGTTGCGGGCCATCTGGTTAACACTCTCCGTGAGATCTTTCCAAACACCGGAAACGCCCTTGACCTTCGCCTGTCCGCCTAATTTGCCTTCGGTGCCCACCTCTCGGGCCACGCGAGTTACTTCGGAGGTGAACACCGCGAGCTGCTCAATCATGCCATTGACCAATTTGGCCGAATGTAAGAACTCACCTCGCAGGGCGCGACCATCCGCTTCCAGAGCCATGGTTTGACCAAGATCTCCCTTGGCCACTGCACCGATTGTTCGGGTGACCTCTGCGGTAGGGCGCACAAGATCGTCCAGAAGTGTGTTGAGAGCTTCTATTTCCTTCTCCCAATCTCCAATGAACCCGTTCGTCGAAATCCGCTGCCGTAGCCGACCTTCCTTGCCAACCACTCGGGCGACGTGAGCAGCCTGTCGCGCGCGACGATCACTCATCGCGACGACTTCATTAAATATTTCAGCGATCTTGCTCTGCCCCCCAATCCGCCGGGCCGACATGCGGATGGAAAAGTCTCCGGATCGGAATGCCAGCATGGCACGTAGAAGGTCCGCTTCGAAGGAGGCGCCCTGTTGAGCGATCGAGACCGTGCCGCTCGAGTCAAGACCTGCTGCGTTTTCTGCGGGCGCCCCAGACGACGACGAAGGGGATTTGCCCATAAGTTTCAATTTGGGCTCCGCTAAACGCTCCTTCCAGCTACAAACAATAGGGCACCTCCCTGACCGTCGCATCAGGCCAAGACCTGAAACGTTCTGCGGTTGTGAGTTCCAAGGTGAACCACCCCGGCACGTCACTTTCCATTGTGCGAAGTCATGCCGGTCGTTATTCTCGACCCTTATGCAGCGGTCTCCTTTTCATTCGATTTACGCGCACGGATTTGTTCGTGCGGCTGTATGCATTCCGCGGGTGCGAGTAGCCGATCCTGATTTCAATGCCCAACATACATTAGCTCTGGCGCGTGAAGCGTCGGAACACGGCGCGGCCGTAGCGCTCTTTCCTGAGCTGGGAATTTCCGCGTATTCCAACGATGATCTTTTCCATCAAGACGTTTTGCTCGATGCGACCAAGGAGGCGCTCAGGGGAATCATCAGCAACAGCAAAGATCTCTGGCCTGTGTTGCTCGTCGGGGCACCGCTGCGTTTCGAAGGAAAACTTTTCAACTGCGGCTTGGTGATCTACCGAGGTAACCTGCTTGGCATCGTTCCAAAAACGTTTCTTCCGAACTATCGAGAGTTCTACGAGAAGCGCCAGTTCAACTCTGGGCGGAATGCCGTCCGGCGCGAGGTTTCCTTCTTGGGTGCTCAAGTGCCATTCGGCAATGACCTCATTTTCGACGCCGGCAACTATGACAATTTTTCACTGCACGTGGAGATCTGTGAAGATGTTTGGACGCCGATACCGCCGAGCACCTACGCCGCACTGGCTGGAGCGACCGTTTTGGCAAATCTCTCCGCCAGCAACATCACCATTGGCAAAGCCGATTACCGTCGCGATCTCTGTGCCTCACAGTCAGGAAAGTGCATTGCCGCCTACCTTTATTCCGCTGCGGGACCGGGCGAATCCACCACGGATCTCGCTTGGGATGGCCACGCTATCATCTATGAGAACGACGAACTTCTGTCAGAGTCCGAACGCTTCGCTTCGACCGAGCAGGTAGTGGTTGCCGATATCGACTTGGAGCGACTCGCACAAGATCGAATGCGCGCGACGAGCTTTAACGACGCTGTCGCTGATCATCGAGAGAAGGTGTCGGCCATTCGCCGAGTGTCTTTCGAGTTCCAAGTGCCGCCCGGTGAGATTTCCCTCAGGCGCAACGTTGAGCGTTTCCCTTACGTTCCAAGCGATCCCGTGGCCCGCGACGAGCGATGTTACGAAGCTTACAATATTCAGGTGCACGCGCTGATGAAACGGATGCTCAGCATTGGCCTGAAGAACATCATCATTGGCGTATCCGGAGGCCTTGATTCGACACATGCGCTTATTGTCGCGGCGAAAACCTTAGATCGTCTCGGGTTCCCGCGGGAAAGCATTCTCGGCTTTACCATGCCTGGTTTCGCGACCAGCAGCATTACTTTGCAAAATGCGCACGCCCTGATGCGCGCGCTGCGCATTAGCGAAGCGGAGATCGACATCCGGCCCAGCTGCATGCAGATGCTAACCGACTTGGGACATCCATTTAGCAAAGGTGAACGCGTTTATGATATCACCTTCGAGAACGTCCAGGCAGGCGAGCGCACCTCGCATCTTTTTCGGCTGGCCAACTTTCATAATGGGATGGTCTTAGGCACGGGAGATTTGAGTGAATTAGCGCTTGGGTGGTGCACTTACGGCGTCGGCGATCACATGTCGCATTATAATGTAAACGCCTCTGTTCCCAAGACGCTCGTTCAACACCTGTTGCGTTGGGTCATCAGTGCGAAGCAATTTGATGCTGAAACCAATGACATCCTCGCGTCTATCCTAGATACGGAGATTTCTCCCGAATTGGTGCCGCATGAAACCGACGATCGGACCCAGCCCGGGCAAAGCACAGAAGAGAAAGTCGGCCCCTACGATCTCCAAGATTTCACCATCTATTACGTAACTCGGTATGGATTTCGCCCCAGCAAAGTAGCTTTTCTCAGTCAACATGCGTGGGCGAACAAAGTGCGTGGCAGATGGCCGGATGATATGCCCGCCGAGAAACATCGCCAGTATGATCTCCCCACGATTAAGAAATGGATGGAGGTTTTCATGTTCCGTTTCTTTAAGACGAGCCAGTTCAAGCGCTCGTGTCTCCCAAATGGACCGAAGGTTGGATCGGGCGGTTCGCTCAGTCCGCGGGGCGACTGGCGTGCGCCCTCGGACTCAGAAGCTGACGCTTGGCTCGACGAACTCCGGCGCAATGTGCCTGACGGAGCTTCGCCGCCAGTGGGAGGAACTCTGCACGCCTAAAGCTCCCTGCTGCGGGAGTCCCCCGGGGAGTGGTGCTCTAACTCTTTCTCCCTAACCGTGACGGTCGACCGTAGAGGCTCCGCAGTCGCGCAGAATGTCCACCGCCTGTTCAGCACGATCGCCCGCGGTCTTGATAAGAACGAATTTTCCGTGGTGCAGTAGCGTTCTTGCGTAGGCCGCAATCACATCATCCGAGAAGCGATAATCTGCCAGTTTAGCTTTGAAGTCTTCGACGATCGTCTGCTGATCGGGAGCGCGGGAATTTCGAATATCGCCCCCAGATCCGCCGGCCGGAACTACGCCCGCTGCCGGAACTACGCCTCCGCCCGGCACCGCGCCTGCAGCCGGAATCGCCCCGGGCGGCAGGACCGAACGGATCTCACCCGCCCTTCCTTGCTCAGCCGCCGCCGTCGACTCGTCATAAACGGTATTGTCAACGCCGGCGGCAGCGAGTCGCTCAACGGCCTTCTCCAAATTCGAGGCGTCGTCAAATATACCAACGACCGTTGTCATACTTCTTCGATTTCACGGCGAAGCTCTTCCTTGGTTCTGCCAAGGCGCTGTTGTAACCGGCCGAGCAGCTCGTCTTCTTTACCTTCCGCAAACGTCAGATCGTCGTCCGTAAGTTCTCCATACTTCTGTTTCAATTTCCCTTTAACTTCGTTCCAACTGCCTTTGAGAGTAAATTTGTTCATACCTTGGGTTCGCTTCTAAAAGTGTTTCTGGATGCCTGCATCGAAATCCCGGATCGAACGCTTCTGAAGCTTTCTCCGATGGCAAAGGTCGTCCAGGACGTTGCACTACATGTTCTGCAAAATTCCTGAAGGCAAAGGAACGCGCCCCACGCGCGAAATGCGAAACAACTATACCAAGCAAGATGAAAGACACCGGCAGGATTGAAATTCATGGCCGTGGCATCGGTGAGATCAGCAGCGTGGACATCGAGCGGCGCGCTGCGGAAATCGCTCGCATGGATGGGCGCCTCGAAGCAGGCGAACAGGATCGATTCCGCGCTCGGGATGAACTGCTGCACACCGAGACGCCACCGCCGCCCGAAGCTGACGAGAGCACAGAACCAATCCAATCTTGGAGTAGCGGGCCAGCCTCCCACCCACACCGAGGTGTTCGCACAAACCTCGAAGACGAGGTGAGTCCGGCCGAACAACTGATTAACGAGGGACTCGAAGAAGCAGATCACGACCAGCGTCTTTCTGCCAGTCAACAACCTCCCGAGTAACTAAGCTGCGGCGGACGATAACGGTCAATTTCCGACACATTGCGACCTCGCGCGGTACGTCCGTGACTCTGGAGGGCGCTCTTACACTCCGGTTTCAGAATGGCCCGCACTTACAGGTTTGGATTCTGGAGACCCTTTTTGCCGTAACCAGATCGAAAGGACGACAATGGCAAAGATAGCAAGAAATTCGCTTTGCCAATTTTGAAACGATTCAAACCAGAATTGCGAAGTGGCGAGATACTCCCAAGTCGACGCTAGCGGAGGGCGGCCATGTTGGATGGCGTCAGCATTGTATTCCCTGAAGCCAAATATTGCATGTCCAAAGAAAGAGAAGACGAAAAGCAAAAGCAAAGCGATCGCGAGAGAATTGTTATAGAGGATGAGCAAAACCCCGCCTTTCTTCACCGGATAGGGAACGTGTGCTTTATGGCGATTCACGTGCGGATCTTCGTCCACGGCCTCCTTTTTGTCGGGATCCTTGGATTCGGCTGAGCCGCGCTGGAAAAGAAATACTGTCAAAACGACATATAAGCTCATCTGGAGAAACTCGCTTTCCCAGTTTTCAAACACGGATTCACCAAATGCGCCGGTAGTAAGATACTCGAGAAATGAAATGGCGGCTTGCTGGTGTTCCTGTTGTTCCTCATTGTAATGAAGCCATCCCGCGATCGCCTGACCAGCAAGGAACAAGACAAAGAGCACGAGAAGCACGAGCGAGAGGCTATTGTCGCGAAGGACGCGTTTCATCGCGAAATGGCGTGGAATTCAGATGAGTTAAACATAGCTGCTGTTGGGGATCTGACGCCTTCGGCATTTGCCTGCCTTAGCTTGGTCATCAAGGTTGCAGGCTTTGTCTTTGACGTTGCGCGCCGAGTAATTTCAGCGTCCGAGCATGTCCATGCAAAGCGTTGCTCTTTGTTCATCCCATTCCCGCCGCACGACCACCTGCCTGACAATCTAGTTCATGGTTTTCCAGATGTCTTTTAAGCGGGGAGAGCCAGCGCTGAAAAAGCTGACCAGCAGACACTTTCCCGCCTGTTTATTCGCCTTTGCTTCCTAACTCACTACTTCAAGGGGAGAAGGGCTTTCCCTCGAAAGTTTGTGACGGCACACGCAGGTGAGGTGCTAACAAGACAAACCGTTTCGAGGCAAAGCGAGCCGCCTTTTAGCGGGGAAAACAGCGAATTGGGCGGAGTTGAACGCGCACTTGCCCTTCGCTGGTTTGAAGCAAAGCGCGGGTCAATACAGGCCGAGCAATTTGAGGACGATTACAATGACGACGATGACACCGATGATGTAAAAGATATTGTAGCCCATGCTTCTATTTCGAATCGCATCAGCTGCCTGCGCGTATTGACCAGTATGTTGTCAAGAGTCACGACGCGTGCACGCGAGAGCTGCGGACCGAATTAGCGCCTTCAGTAGAGGGTATCATAGAGAGTTTGTGGCAGCTAACGGTGATCAAGAAAGCATTGCATGCGTCCGAAGGGCCAGCACGATTCGATCAACGAATGTGTGCTTGGCTCAGGAATCGCCGTCTTGCTTCGCGTATCGAGGCAGGCTTTGGAGCAATCGGAGGATAACCTTTGAGAGCGGCAGAACAAACACCGGTGCCCCCGACGAACGACCTCGAGGAGCTGCGAAAGGCGGCGCGCGGATGTCGAGCTTGTCCCTTGTGGAGAAATGCGACACAAACCGTATTCGGTGAAGGTCACCGTTCCGCAAAGATTTTGCTTGTCGGTGAGCAACCGGGCGACGTGGAGGATCAAGAAGGAAAACCGTTCGTGGGCCCCGCAGGCAGACTGCTGGATGACGCTCTCAGAGACGCGGGAATTTCACGATTGGATTGCTATGTCACCAATGCCGTGAAGCACTTCAAATGGGAGCCAAGTGGCAAACGACGCATTCATAAGAAGCCCTCCCCGCGCGAGGTCGCCGCTTGCCGGCCCTGGCTCGAGGCCGAGATACGGGTCGTTCATCCCGGAGTCCTCGTCTGCCTGGGAGCCACAGCTGCCGCCGCCGTGTTAGGACCGAAAGTTCGCATTCTTCGTGATCGCGGGCGCGCTCTTCCGTCGACGATCGCCAGGAATGTCTTCGTCACTGTTCATCCCTCCATGATCTTGCGCATGCCAGATCGGGAAGCCGCGAAACTCGAATACCAACAATTTGTCCGAGATTTGCGCAAGGCCTACGCCGAAACATAGGCGCGGTTTTCGAAATAACCGTGAGCCGAATTTAGCCGACAGACTCTTCAGGAGTATGCGGCTCAAGTCCAGCCCTCCACTAGCAGCGCCTCGCATGGACAATCGAGCGCCGCTTTGGATGAGCATGTCAAAAGTGTCCCACGATGGCGATCGCGTAGACAACGAAAATCAAGGCTGCTAATCCAATCCCGACAGGAATTGCGATTCTTGACGAAACAAGCCCGCGCTGCACCTTCTGCGATGCGTAGGCATAAGCGCTCCATAGGATGGGGAGCATAAGCAAGGAGACGCTGTTTTGCATGAGGAAGAGGGATAGCGCGGGATAATCGGTGACTGAACCTATGGGGTAGCCTGACGCCCTTAGCAGAACGGTTACACCCATTGAGCCGAGTGCCAGAAAAATGAATTGGGTAAGGGCTATTATCTGAAGCATCAGAGTCGGCCTGCTAAAAGTTTATCGGGAGTCGAAATCAGCACCGCAGACATTGGGGAGGCGACGCACTCTTCCGTGCCGTGCGAACCTTCGGCGCCAAACCGTAAATGCGCGTGCCATGGAGAGAGCAGCCGATCGCGAGAGCCCTACATGCCCATCACTTCGTAACCTCCATCAACGTAGATGACCTGGCCGGTGATTGCCGCTGCGCCGGGACTCGCAAGGAATACGGCGGTGTGCCCCAGTTCGTCAGGATGGCAACTGCGCCTGAGCGGCGCGTGTTCCTCATAGTGCTTAAGCATACGGGTGAAGCCGGCAATTCCTCGGGCGGCCAGCGTTTGCACAGGTCCCGCACTTATGCAGTTGACGCGGATTTTCTTCTCTCCGAGGTCGTATGCTAAGTAGCGAGCTGACGCTTCGAGGGCGGCCTTCGCGACCCCCATAACGTTGTAGTGAGGGACGACCTTGACGGAGCCGTAATAAGTCATGGCGACGATGCTGCCGCCATCTGTCATGAGAGGTGCGGCGCGCTGTGCCAGAGCGACAAGCGAGTAGGCGGAGATCTCATGCGCAACTTTGAAGGCCTCGCGGCTGGTCGAAATGAAATCGCCTTCCAGGGCCTCCTTCGGAGCGAAGGCGACCGCATGGAGCAAGAGATCGAGCTGTGGCGTGTATTCTCTAACCTTGGAGAAGAATCGATCGATCTCGTCATCTCTCGCGACATCGCATGGATAAAGCGGAACCTCGCTGCCGAACTCACCCACGAGTTCTTCGACATTTTCTTTGAGTCGCTCGCCTTGGTAGTTAAAGATCAACCTGGCGCCTGCCCGATGCCACGCCTTCGCGAGGGCCCAGGCGATGCTACGCTTGTTCGCGACGCCAAAGATGACGCCGGTCTTCCCGGAGAGGATGCCTTCACTCATTCCTCATCAAAAGGCCATCCGCAGCTCAATTGTCACGCAGAAAAAAATGCCCTCCTTGCGCGCGAGGATGTCTTCAAGGGCCGGCAGCTTCGCGAGATTTAAAGTTCTGCTGTTGCTTTTGCCCTACTTTTCAGAATCATTCGGCGCAGGGTGAAGACAACGGCTGATTATATCGCTTCCGGGTTTGTAAAGATCGATGCCGACCTGGATTACCTCATGGGATGTCTGAAGGAGGTCCTGGTCGAACTTGGCGAGACAAAGGCGGCGCAGTTCCTGCCGTGGCAACACGGCGGCGAGACGCACGACATCGATGAACCTCCTCCTCGAATCGAGCAGGCGTACTCAATCGCATTCCAGCTCTTGAACATGGTTGAAGAAAATGCCTCCACGCGGACGCGACATCTGCGCGAGATCGAGCACGGCCTTGCTGACGAACCTGGCCTCTGGGGCCAGCAACTCACGCAATTGAAAGCCGCGGGCTTTTCTGCTGAGGAAATCCTCACCGTCCTGCCGGAGGTGCGTATTGAATCGGTCTTGACCGCACATCCGACCGAGGCCAAACGAGCTGCGGTGCTCGAACAGCACCGCGCTATTTTCCTGCTCCTGAGTTCTCTTGAAGACGAGCGTTTAACCCCCTCGCGCCGAGAGGCAATTCGCGACGAGATCAAGATCGTTCTCGAACGCCTCTGGCGTAGTGGCGAAATCCTGCTCGAAAAGCCAGAGATCGCTTCCGAACGACGCGGCGTAATTTTTTACATGCGCGAAGTCTTTCCTCGCGCCCTCGAAGAACTCGACGAGCGCCTTCTTCGCGCATGGAAGAGCGCGGACTTCGATCCCGCGCTGCTGGAAAACCCTCGCGTCTGGCCGCGCTTGCGCTTCGGAAGTTGGGTCGGTGGCGATAGGGACGGGCATCCTTTCGTTACGGCGAAAGTTACCGAAGAAACTCTGGGTGAGATGCGCCTCAACGCGATGATCGTCATTCATCGCCATCTTGAGAAACTCGCCGAAAAGCTTCCGCTCTCAAGCAACTTCCAAAGCCCGCCAGAGAGCCTCGAAAGGGCGATCGCACGGTTGCGAGCGGAAAACCCGGATAGCGAATCCATCGTCCGTCAGCATTCCGATGAGCCGTGGCGTCAGTATGTCATGCTGCTTCAGGCGAAACTCCCGCTCGCTTCGGCTGACACAGATGATCCTTCAACGTTGGACGGCTCCATGCGCTATTACCGCAACCCCCACGAGCTCGATGAAGACCTTAGTTTGCTCGATGAGACGCTCTCCGATGTCGGCGCCAAGCGACTGGCTGACAGCGCGGTCTGGCCTGTCCGTCGCGCCCTCGACGTATTTGGATTTCATCTCGCCTCTCTCGATATCAGGCAGAACAGCAAATTCCATGATCAGGCCTTGAGTCAAATTCTTGCCGCGATCGGACAACCCATGCCCGATTTCGGCGAGTGGGAGGAAGCGCGTCGGCTGGAATTTCTCAACCGCGAACTCGAATCGCCCCGCCCCTTTCTTTATCACGGTTCAAGTATCGGCGAAAACGCCGATGCGGTCCTGGGATGCTATGCCGTCCTCCGCCACTATCTTCGCAATCATCGACGCGAGGGGATTGGCGCACTCATTGTGAGCATGACGCGGCAACTTTCCGATCTTCTCGTTGTCTATCTCCTTGCCCGTGAAGCCGGACTCATGCGTTGGACACCTGAGGGATTGCTCTGCGTTCTTCCAGTAGTTCCTCTGTTCGAGACGCTCGATGACCTGGAGCGAAGCGCGGGGCTGATCGACGCCTTCCTTGCGCATCCGGTCACCAAACGGAGCCTTGCGTACGATCAAAGCAGTCGGCTGAAAGTTCTCTCGCTTCGCCAGTCCAAACCGGTGCAGCAGGTGATGATCGGATATAGCGACAGCAACAAGGACTGCGGGATTTTGGCGAGCCAGTGGGCGCTGCACAAGGCGCAGGCCGCCATCGCTTCCGCCGCCACTACTCACGGCGCGAGGATCCGTTTCTTTCACGGCCGCGGCGGTACCATCAGCAGGGGAGCAGGCCCAACGCACCGCTTTCTGGGCGCTCTACCGCATGGCTCGATTCAGGGAGACATTCGCCTCACAGAACAGGGGGAAACCATCGCGCAGAAGTTCGCGAATGTTGTCACAGCCACGTATAATCTAGAGCTGTTCCTTGCCGGTGTCACGGCATTCACGGTGATGGAGAAGCAGGCTCCTGCCCCGGAAAATAGTACCGAAGAAATCTGTCAAGTGCTTGCGACCGCCAGTCAGGAGGCCTACGCGAAGCTCATCACCTCCGAGAGTTTCATGACGTTTTACTCGCAAGCTACGCCGATCGACGCTCTTGAGATCAGTAGCATTGGCTCGCGGCCATCGCGTCGTACCGGAAAACGCACCTTGGCTGACCTGCGCGCCATCCCTTGGGTTTTCAGTTGGAATCAAAGCCGTTATTACTTACCGGGATGGTTCGGCGTCGGCAGTGCCCTGGAAGCTCTCGCCGCTTGGAGATCGGGAGCCCTGGGCCAACTGCGGGCGCAATTGAAAAAATCCCCCTTCCTCTATTTCATGCTCACCAACGTCGAAACAAACATCGCGAGTGCCGACAAGGACATCATGAGCCAATATGCTGAGCTGGTGCAGGAACCGGGTGCACGCGAGTCAATTCTGAGTCTGATCCTCGCAGAGTTCGAGAAGACGCATTTGATGATGGCCGAAGTCTTTGGTGGCAGTCTAGAGGCTCGCAGACCTCGCATGCTAAAGACCCTCGGTCTGCGCGCCAATGCCTTGCGCATACTTCATGAGCAGCAGATTCAGCTCCTGTCTCAATTTCGAGCCGCGCAAGCTGCCGGGTCTTCGGACACAAAAACGCTCCTACCGAAGGTGATTCTCTCCATTAACGCTATCGCCAGCGGCTTGCGAACGACAGGATAACACATCTTTCTCAGGTTGCTGGCCAGGGGACTCATATCTCGTGCTGTTCGAAGCGAGAAATTGCATGATTGCACCGCTGACATATCATTCCAAAATCACGATCGCTGGAATTTGCGCGTTACTTCATGTCTACACTCTCTACCATTGTTGACGGTCTTAGACTTCCGAATCCCTTCGTCGTTGCCTCCGGCCCTCCAGGCACGAACCTCAACGTCATTGATCGGGCCTTTCGCGAAGGTTGGGGCGCCGTCATCGCCAAAACGATCAGCCTCAACGCATCCAAGATCGTTAACGTCACCCCGCGTTATGGGAAGCTCTATGCGAGCGACAAGAGGGAGATCGTCGGCTGGGAGAACATTGAGCTAATCAGCGATAGGCCGTTCGAAATCTGGCTCGAAGAATTCAAGAGATGCAAGGATAAGCATCCGAGCGGCGTTCTCATAGCCTCAATCATGGAGGAGTACAACAGAGACGCATGGCTAGAGATAGTCGAACGCTGTCAGGATGCGGGTGTCGACGGCTTCGAGTTGAACTTTTCCTGCCCGCACGGGCTGCCTGAGCGCAAGATGGGCTCAGCCATGGGCGAAGACCCCGAAGTTCTCCTGGAAGTTTGCCGCTGGGTCATGAGCGCCGCAAAAAAACCCGTTTGGGCGAAAATGACCCCCAACGTCACGCACATTGAGGATCCCGCACGAGCTGCCTTGAAAGCGGGCGTGCACGGCATCAGCGCGATCAACACGATCCGCTGCGTCCTTGGTGTAAACCTCGATACTCTTCGACCGGAACCTACTGTCGAGGGCTACTCGATCGTTGGCGGGTATTCTTCCAAGGCGATCAGGCCTATTGCCCTTCGCATGTGCATGGAGCTCGCAACGCTCATGCGGAACGAATTTCCCGCTTGCTCTTTGTCAGGCATTGGGGGGGTGGAGACCGGTGAGGACGCCGCTCAATTCATCCTGGTCGGTGCGCATACCGTTCAGGTTTGCACCGGCGTGATGAAATTCGGCTATGAATTGGTGCAGCCGCTCTGCGAAAGTCTTCTTGCTTTCATGGAGAAACACCAGTTTCAGACCCTCGATGACTTTCGGGGCTACAGCCTCGATTATTTCACAACCCATGCCGAACTGGTCCGTATTCAAACAGAAGGCAAAGCGGACCGGCGAACTGCGGAGCGCAAACGCTTAGTGAAAGACAGCGAATGGCACGGTGATTTATTCGTCGAGCAATCCGCGGCCCTGAGCCGTTAGTCAAGAGTTCGCCTTTTTTTTCTAAGGCTCGAATCATAACGGCGTCTGGTTTGCCGTCTGAGCTTTGGAAAACTTCGTCCTCCGACAAGACCTTTGTTTCCTCGATATCTTTGGGTAGAAAGTTGCCATGGGACTCTTAATTAAGAACGGCGAAATCGTCACAGGGGAGGCTCGCTATGTGGCCGACATTTGGTGCGAGCGCGAAACGATCACTCGCATCGACCGGCACCTCGACGCGCCAGCGGATGCGGTCGTGATCGATGCCGCTGGCAAATACGTCTTCCCCGGATTCGTCGATCCGCACACGCACATTTATCTGCCCTTTATGGGTACCTATGCCAAGGATGATTACGAGAGTGGAACGAAGGCGGCGATTGTGGGTGGTACAACGACGCTCTTTGAGATGTGCTGTCCTTCTCGCGCGATGGAGCCGGCAGAAGGGTTTGAAACATGGAAGGCGAAGGCCGCCGAAAAAGCCGCATGTGACTACTCCTTCCACATGGCTGTTACGAAGTTCGACGAACACTCCGCCGCTCAGCTTCGCAAGATTGTCGAGGCTGGCGTTCAGTCGTTTAAAATCTTCCTCGCTTACAAGGGCGCTTTCGGAATTAACGATAGCGAACTTTATCAGACTCTCAAGTTAGCTAAGGAGCTTGGCGTCGTGACCGCTGTGCACTGCGAAAACGAAACTCTTATCGCCCAGACCCAAAGCGAACTCCTCTCCCAGGGCGTCACCGGCCTGGAAGGTCACTATCGGAGCAGGCCTCCCCGCGTGGAGGCGGAAGGCGTGCATCACCTCTTGTCCTTCGCTGAGTTAACCAGCGCTCACGTCTACATTGTCCATTTAAGTTGCCAGGAAGCGCTGGAGGAAGCGCTCCGCGCGCGCCTGCGGGGAGTACGCATCGACGTGGAGACACTGATTCAATATTTGCTGCTCGACAAGACTTACGCCGAGCAGCCCAATTTCGAAGGGGCCAAGTACGTGATGTCACCGCCCTTGCGCGAGAAGAAAAATCAAGAAGTGCTTTGGAACGCTCTTCGACAGGGCATTGTGAACACCGTGGCAACCGACCACGCACCCTTCGACTTCGCAGAACAGAAGACGCTGGGCCTGGCTGATTTTACCAAGATTCCTAACGGAATTCCCGCCCTAGAGGATCGAATCAATCTTCTCTATACCTATGGCGTGAGAGCCGGCCGACTCGATCTCCACACCTTTGTCAAGGTCGCAAGCACCAACGCCGCAAAGATCTTTAATCTCTTTCCCCGCAAAGGCACAATCCAGCCCGGCAGCGATGCCGATCTCGTCGTGTACGATCCGAACTATCGCGGCAGGTTAACCGCCAAAACGCAGCTCATGAACGTCGACTACAATGCTTTCGAAGGCTGGATAATCGAAGGCAGGCCATCTATCGTAACCGTGCGCGGCGAAATTGCCGCACAAGATGGCAAATTCGTCGGCCTGGTTGGCCGTGGGCGATTTTTGCAGCGCCCCACCTCGTAAACTCATCAATAACGCTAGCGCCAGAGGAGCATAGTGAACAAACGCGTTGATGCTCGTGACGGGCCTGAGTTCGGCAACGTGTCCGCGAAAAACCGGCTCACCTTAGGCGCAACTCTCAACACTCTGCCGTTCTTATCCTTTGATCGCCCCTTCGGTCATACCCCGTACGAATAGACGCATTGAGAAGGTGAAAAGAACGATCACGGGAATGCTCGCGATGGCATAACCTGCCATAAGCGGGCCGAAAAATTTGATGTACTCTCCGGCGAGTCGCTGGAGTTGCACCATTACGGGCAAGGCGGCAGAATCGCGGATGACAATTAATGGCAGGACAAATTCGTTCCATTCCGAGATGAAGTGCATGACCCCGACCGTGCCGAGAATGGGTCCGCAAAGCGGGAGTACGACCATACGCATCTGCTGAAAGTGATTTGCGCCGTCGATCTCGGCAGCCTCGAAAAGATCTTGCGGGATGTCGGCAACAAAATTGCGCAAAACGAATATGGCAAAGATTTGCCCGGCGGAAGTTCCAACAATGATCAGCGCGGCCAAGGTGTTGAGAAGGTTTAAGTCGGCCAGGAGACGGAAGAGCGGGACAAGATTAGCCACCGAGGGCATCATCAGCAACACCAAGAGAGCGTTCCAGAAGAAGCTCGAAAGCGGCATGCGCAGCCGGGCGAAAAAATACGCTCCCGAGAGGGCGAAGAAGAGAGTCAGCGCGGTTCCCGTGGTCGAGATGAAGATGCTGTTGGCGACGCTAGAGGAGATGAGGTTCCAGGCATCCGCCCAATTGTGCCAGTGAAGTGGTTCGGTCAAGCGCCCGGGCGCTTCGTAAAACTGCTGATTGGTTTTCACACTGACGATCAGAACCAGGTAAACCGGAAGAAATGCGAATCCGAGCACGCCCCAAATCGCCGCGTGTTTGAAGCCGCGCAGAAACCAAGCGCCAGCTTTGCTGACCAAAGGTGCAGGTTTCCGGGAAGGGCGCGGACCCGAACGATATCGCGAGAAACCAAGCCTCGAGACGCTTTCGCGCAGGGTATGGCGAAGAGCGCTGTACGGGAATGCGGCGACAAAAAGAAAGATGCCTATCGTCCGCCAGCCCGGTTGCAAAAAAAGAACAACACTCGCCACCAGCAGGGTGGATGGAAGAGCCTTTTTCACCGCGATTGCGCTTCGATTTTCTTCGAGGGCCATCGAGCTGAGTTTTTGCAAGGACATGACAACGATGGTGAGGACAATGCCCACAGCGCAGGCGGCGCCCATTTCCTGATTGATGAAAGCCTTCCGAAGCATGAAGAGAGCCGGGACGGTCGCCTTGCCGCCTGGTCCACCATCCATACCGCCCGTCAGCGCGATGATCATGCCGGCATCTTTGATGGTACCGATGATCACAAAGACGAGCATCAAATAGATCGAACTCATGATGAGCGGAATCTCGATGCGCGTGAACTTGCTCCACCAGGAAGCGCCGTCGATGCTGGCAGCTTCATAGATCTCCTTGGGGATGTTTTGCAATTTGGCAAGGTGAGTGAGCACCGCGAAGGAACCGACCCATGGAAACCCCCACACGACACAGGCTACAAGAATCAGTCGCGGATCGCCGAGCCATGCGGGCCGTGTACCGTCAACGAAAATGCCACCCCAGCCGAGAAAAGCGTCCAGTTTGCAAAGAAGGGCGAAAAGTCCGGATACTTCCAGGAACTGATTAAGGTATCCTTGAGTCGCTTCAAAGAAGAATGATCGCCAGATCAACGCTACGACCAAGGCCGGAATAACCATCGGGATAACGAACAGCAAACGATACAGATATTGCATCCGCTCACTACTGCAGCGATGAATCCAAACGGCCACGGCGATAGCCGGAATCATCTTAACCACATTCCATAACCCCAGGAGCAGAGCGACTCGGAAGGATTGCCAGAAATCCGCAGACTGCAGGAGGTCAGTGTAATTCTTAAGGCCAACGAACTCCGAGATATCGGCGCCGTTCCAGCGATAGAAGCTGTGAAAAATCCCGTTCGCGGCCGGATAATATTGAAAGACTACGACAAGAAGCAGGGCCGGAACTATGAAGAGGTAAATCTCCCAATGATGTTTGACATGTTTCCAGCGAATCTTTTTGGCGTTCATTCCCGTTCTTTTGAAGCCTTGACGATATCCGCTCCCACGGATCTGCGAACGTTGTCGAGCGCCTTCGCTGTGTATTGGTAAAAAGACTGATTCTTCAGGGCTTGGGGGTCGGTGAAAATGAGCCCATCGGTAAGCAGCGTGCGGTCTGCGGAGAGCTGGCGCGACACCACGACATTTCTATACCTGATCCAGTCGGCTTCCGCTTCCTTCCCCTCCTTAAGCTGCGCGCTGGACCTCAGGCCCACGGCCAATTGTTCATCCTGAATCTGTGTGCGCCTTCGGTTGCGGAGAAACTCTCGAAAGTCCTCGAGCCCCTGCGTCGTAAAAAACCGGGTAAATTCCGCGGCCATGTCCTCGTAGCTGATCTGATTGATCTGATACAACGAAAAGAGCTGGCTCCATTTGATAAAGCTTTCCCCCCCGATGGTGGGATCAAAGGCAGGGAAGACTCCTTCGAGGGTCGGTTCGAACGGCTTGATATAAGGGTCGATCTCGGCGCCGGTAACGATCGGAATCCACTTCAGGCGCTTGTTGAATTTCTCATTCTCGCCGCGGCTGGTTAGGAAGAGCAGGAAGTCGACGGCGACATCGGGATGTTTCGAGGTGCGGGTCACCGCCATCGGCATAGAGCCCTCAGGATTTTCATAACGAGGTCCCTGAACGACTTTACCGAATTCAGGGTCCGACTTCGCGGGCAAGGGAAAATCCATGAGGCCGAGCTCGAATTTGCCTGCGGCCTGCTCTCTGATTCCCTCGGCTTCGTAGGTGCCCGTGGCGAGGAAAATCGCCTTTTGTTGCGCAAAATTGAAAAGTGCCTCATCCCGGGTGAGTCCCGGCCAGCCACTCGGAAATTCCTGCGTGATCTCTCGAACCATCTTGAAGCTGGCTTCGTACGCGGGATGGGCAAAGCTGATCTTCCCGCTCGCAAAACCCAGAAACATTTCCTCTTTGCTGAATCGTCCGTCCCGGTTGAAATCAATCTCGCGAGAGGCCGGATACGTGAGCGGTTTGATCAGGCTTTCGTCCCACCGCATATAATGAAATCGGGATCCAGCGATGGCCACGTACGGTTGACCGTTAGGCTGTTTTTGCGCGCGAATCTTCTGACATACTTCGAGAAACGTGCGATAATCGGCGGGCGCTTCGTTGAGGCCGGTTAGCTTGTGGAGCAATGGTTTGTTGTAAAAGAGGCGAATTCCCGTGAGCGCCAGCGGAACGGTCATGAACTCCTGAGTCTCGTCAATAAACGAACGGCGCATGCCGTCCTTAAATGTCTGAATTAAGGGAATCCCTTCCAGATCGGTTCCCGCATTGTAGGGATTCGGTCGGGTCACGTAGCGGGAGAGCGGAAGAAAGTAACGCGTGAAGAAAGCCGTCATCAGGTGACCTTCGACCATCCCTGCCTGAACAATGTCCGAAGCGGTCCCGCCCATCAATTGGGTGCTCATCCATTGCCCGTAGGTCGATTCTGGAATAGCCTCCTGAACGATCCGCACGTTCGGATGCAACTTTTCGTACTCTGCCGAGGCCTCTGTCAGCCCGTCCCGAACTCCAGCCTCCAACTGCCAATGAGCAAGGCGGATTCTCACGATGTCGTCCGGTGCTAGCTTAGTTGGACGCAGAGCAACGGTGACTGCCGACCAACAAAATACCAGAACGATCACCGTCCAAGGCAGCGCTGATTTCCAATTGGAGAGCAATCGTCTCATTGGTTCTCGCGCAGAGTCTCCACATGCTGGGAGACCGGCATGCCTCCAAGCAGATGGGGGGCCGGATCCCGCCCCTCCCGCAATGCGGATTCAATCATGTCCATCCTTTGGAGAGCCTTTCGGACGCCGAAGACACGGACATCCCGGGGATACTCGTTCATCAACAACCTGTAATGCTTTCGCGCCAGTTCGAAGTTCCCCGCCTCGAACTCCGCCGCGTATGCGATGTTCCAATAAGCGGTGGAGCGGTCGTCAATGGGGTTGGACGGATCGACTTCTCTGGCTTCGACCGCCTTGATCATATAGGCGAGCCGTTGATTCTGATCGCCCATTTTCCGGTAGCATTCGGCGATGATGCTATAGAACTGAGACAGAAATGGCGTCTTGGGATGATTCACGAGAAACGCCATGACGTTCTCCGAGATGGCCCGAGCCTCTTGCGCGCCAGCTCTTGGAAGCGGAAGGCTACTCTCATACAAAAAAGCCTCTTCACCTGCGGGCGTGCCAGGATAGTTTCGATAAACTTCGGCGTAATCACGCACCAGTTGTTCGTAGTCGATCGCTTGATCTGCAGGCGCAAGATGCCGGCTACGCACGATGTCGAGCGCGCACCAGGCGGCCAGAGAATGCTGCGGCGCGCTGGCAATGACTGCCCGATAACCGGCGACTGCCTGGGCAATGTCGCGTCCATCCCGCCGATGGTTCCAGCACGAGGCTTCGCCATAAAGCGCTTGCAATTGATGCTCGGAGCCTTTCGGCTGGGATTCTCTCACAGATTTGAAAAGCCGGACGGCGGAGTTGAATTCACCCAGCCGATACTGCGCCCAACCGCGCCGAATCTGCTCATCGGGCGAAGAGAGAGTTTGCTTGGACCCACAGCCCAACAACAGCAGCAATACCTCCAAGAGGCAAAGCACGCGCGGTAATTGTCTCATCAAAACTGTCACCGAAAGATCGCGCCCGGAAAAGAGGGAGTCGCCGCGACCGTTAATTTGCCGTCACTGGAGACTCTGACACCAGGAAATCAACACGAATTCTCTATGGTTTGCCAATTAGCTCCAAAACCCAGTTGTTTCCGTCCGGTTTGGCTGAATACTTATATCCCTTTCCCGTCGCATCTGCAATGGTCTCAAAACCCTCTCCGGTAGCGGGGGCGGTTCCCTTGATGATTTCCCATCTCGTGCCAAGCTTCGGTTGATAACCACCGAGTA
This sequence comes from uncultured Verrucomicrobiae bacterium, assembly GCA_963744345.1. Taxonomy (GTDB): domain Bacteria; phylum Verrucomicrobiota; class Verrucomicrobiia; order Chthoniobacterales; family Terrimicrobiaceae; genus DASTFP01. The sequence goes on along the minus strand of CAVUTD010000014.1, from coordinate 84,511 downwards.
AATTAACGCGTAAAGTTCCGCCTACAACATTCGCAGATTTGTTCTCGGACTCGAGCACCACCGCGTCGTGGGTAGCTTGGGCTAAGTCAACTACGAGGGTGCCATCCTCGAAATCGAGACTGCCGTATTCCTTGGCATCGTCAGGATGCCAGAGGAAAAGAGTGCCAGGCGCCGGCCGTCCTTTTGCCCGATCGCCGGGGTGAATTTCCCCCTCTTGACCCACCACCACACGATTTGCGGAACCTTCGCAGCGGCCCAGCATGAGAACACTTCGTCCCTGAGTGGCAAATCTAACGCGCCCACTTCCGGCGAGCCCGGAGATGCTTTCCGAACCATCGACGACAAGCTCGGCAATCCGGTTAAGCCGAACCGTCACCGAATCCGGGATGTTCTCAGCGTCGCCCAGCCGGAGTGCGCCGTAAACAATGACGTAATCCCCAGTGAGAGTATTTTCAGGTACTCCCCAATCGAAGGTCAGGAAAACGCCCGCCGAAATAAATCAATCCGCCGGTGCCTTCGAGGCTGGCATTCATGTAGATCGGGCCATTGATGATGAGAGGGCGATTATTGCCCGTCGTGATACTCCCGTTGCTCACGTAGCTCTCCGACGCCGCTGAAATAGCACCGCTGGTCACGGTGATCGTATTGCCGCCGAGATCAAGAGCACTTTTGGTGTTAACCTCCGCGGGAGAATCAATGAAAAGTGAGTTTACGGTTTTCGATTCTGAGAGCGTACTTTCTCCAGTAGCGAGTCGGACATTGTCAGTCGGTTGAGCAGACGCGTTGACGTCTTGGACATATTCGCTCTCTTTTGCCAGTTCGCGAAAGCCATCGCCGCGCGAATAGGTAAGAAAACCGGCCGCTGCATATAAGTTACCTCCCCCGTGACCTCGCGCCCAAGGAATGATGCTGGCCGTCGGAGAACCCACGGTTCCACCACCTCCGACCAAAGCGTCCAAAGCGAGCCTGTCATTGACCAATTTCACCCGGCTGGTTGCTTCCGGCGTCTCGTACCCCACGATCAGGATTGTATCAGGCTCGCGCACCAGTTCAGCCAGGGTGAGCACGGAACTGCCGCCTTCGTGAGCCGATGTCCAAAGCTCCAGACAACCCTCAGTAAGCAAAACCTTCCCAACCACCTCTTCGGACTGTAAGTTGCCACTCGTCCCGAAACGAATCTCCGCAGTGCCCCCACATATAATCGGCGCGGAATCAGGGAGGCGGTCAACGACGTTTTCCCTATCGTTGTGAAGAGTGAAGTTAGAGTAGCCCGTGAGATGGAGTGCCTTAATTTCCGGCAGAGCCGCCTTTCCGGTTAGACCAAGCCATGCGCCTTCCACCGACACATCTCCCGTGACATTCAAGTCGATGCCGGAAAGCAAAACCCGCCCTCGCCCACCTTTTACAGTTAGGCCCCGGGCATTGAGAATCGATCCTTTGATCTCAGCATGACTATTGCCACTTAGCATTTCAAAAACCGCAGGTGCATTGTGGAAATCCAAATTTAGATGCCCCACATCGCCAAAAAATGCCGTAACGTCGTTGGTTGCGCCCAAGTCCACCACTATGGGACCCCGGAACGTCAGCGTGCGAGACTCGGCCGTCGAATCCTTCGCATCCTGGGCTCTAAACTTGAGGCTGTAATGGCGCTGGTCGGTTGCCAACGGTTGCTTGATGACCAGTCCTTTCGGCATCGTGCGGTCGGAAGTGAAATCGATCGTCTGATCGGTTCCCGGATTGCTCGCGATCTGATCGTTGATTACTCGGCGTTCCCAGTTTGCAACATCGTCATAACGAAAGGGGCCAGGACCAGTAGCGATCCATTGCGCCTGCGAATTCTCAACCAGAAGGAACAAGACCACAGCGGTCAGCAGCCATGGAATCGCGAAGGAGAGAACGAACGATTTCATGAGAGGCTGGACTACTGAATAAGAGTCCATTGCGTACTGGCGTCAGGGCTATTTTCCCAATAGGGGTGAAGCGTCAGCGCGTTATTTTTCGTGGCGGCCTTGTCGGAGCCATAATATGCGTTCGCTCCCTTGCTGTTTCCCGCCGCAAAGGTAAAACCAAATCTGGTTCCCGGCTCTAACTTCAGATCCGCCAGCTCGGCCCGAGGAATGGCCGTTTCATACTGATACGTACTCCCGTCTCGGCGAACAGCCGCTTTCGCGCTGGACACCGCGCCAGTGGTCGCCTTCCCACGTACCTGGTGCGGCCAATCGTGAATGCGTGGCACGCCCGGCGCGAGAAGTCTCCACAGCTCGCCGGAACCGCTTCTCCCGTCATCCACCCAATATAAGGAATACTCGTAATCAGTGTCGGGCACTGCGTGAAATCCTTCAGGCACCTTCGTGACTGGCTGCATATCGTGCCACCCAGGCGCCACGTCAAAGCCGAATTGCAGGCGATCCCGCCGAAAAGGGATCCCCGTTTCTGGTGAGCGCCTGTAAACGTAGGGCACCTCGGCGAAGGTCTTCTCAGGATCGCCTGTTTTCCTTCGAACTTCTTCAATGAATTCTTTGTAGGGAGAAAGACTATCGGAAGCCGCGGAGTGAAAGTAGGAATTCTCGTCGCGTTCGGAAAAGCGGAACGCTGCCTCTTCCTGGCTGGGGTCGTTGACACGAGCGGCGATATAGAGGTAGTTCTCATCCCAAGCCATCTTGAGTTCCCCGGTGGTAGCCTGCGGATGGTTCTTTTGCAGCTCGATCCAGGGACGACGCAGTTGTTCGCTGATGTCCACTTTCTCCGCGGTGCCCATCACGGTCACGCCCGGAACATCGTTCCAGTCATCCAGATTGCCATCAACCTGCTTGGTGCCGCGCACTGCTACGGCCGCATTGACCGCTTCTGAATACTCCGCGTCTCCGAAGGGACTCGAAAACTCAAAACGGAACGGATAAGAGTTCGCCGGCGAAATTTCGACGCGCTCGAGCGGGATTTCCAGAGTCTTGGCTTCGCCCGCTTGAAGGGTCACCTCACGCCGATCGGGTCCTCGCAAGGTCACTCCGGCCGGAGCGGTCACTTTGAGAGTGCCGGTCACCTCTCGATTGAGGCGATTGCGGAGTGTCGCACGCAGCGCGGTTTCTGCCGCGTTCGGAAGACCGTTGAAATCAAGCGGCACGATTTCAATGAACCGTTTGCCCTCGATAGTCGCCTGCTTCAAACGCTGCGCCACAGCGGCGGGGCCCTTGGGGCTTTGGATGTAAGTGGGCAAAAAGCTGAGCGGCACTTCGACGGTCTTCTTATCGCGATGAACGCGGTTCCCCGCCAGATCGTAGAACTCGAGGAGCCCATCGCCATTTTCAATTTTCATGATGCCACCCGCTGCGCTATTGACTTGAGGCCAGAGGATCACTCTGAAATTTTGGGAACCGATCGGCATTAAACGGCCAAAGACGATCACCAAGCCATCCTTGTCGTCGTCTTTGCCAAATTGGAAAGCGAAGGGCAGGTGATCGGCAAAGATCATCTTCTCGAATGGCTTTCCAGTGACCATGTTATTGAAGGCGGCTGTGGCGACGGTGACCGGGGCCGGAATGGCATATTTTTCCGGGTTGCCTGGAAGGCTGTCGAAGAGCACTCGCGGATGCCATGGAGCGATGCAAGATTGACCTGATGCCAGAAACTGCACGGCACCTTGCGGCAAGGAATATTCCGAATTCACAAACCACGTCTCGGTTTCCATACTCCGCTTGCCACGAGCCTTGGCGACCATTGGTCCATAACAGCCCACCGGAGGCACGTAGTGATCTGTGAATATGTCGATGTATCCGTCCATCTCACTGCTGCCATCAGAATACAGCTTGTCTTCCGTGTTCATAATCGAGGAAGCGGCTAGTACGCGAACCTGCGGGTCTACTTTCTTGGCGCTTGTTGCAATCAGCTTTTGCAACTGCCGATAGCGCGGACCATCGCTCGCCCATCCAGAAATTCCGCCACCTTCCCAAGGTTCATTGTAGTTCTCCAAGCCCCACAGACCACCCCGTCCGCCCTCCCAGTAGCGGTTCACGAAGCTCTCGATCCATTTACCATACCGCGAATCTAACTCAGGGCGGCACAACCAGTCTCCGGTCCCGCTGTAACCATTTGTCTTAGGTGTCCACCCCGCTGCGGGAGTAGGGACCGAGAATGGTCGCGTCCATTCCGGATGGCTACCCAAGGTGATGAGTACCTGGCACCCGGCCTTCTTCGCGGCTTGGAAAAGCTTGTCGAAGTGAGTCCAGTCCACTGATCCGTCCTCCCTCTCGTTCCAACCCGCTTCTGTCCTCCAGCCGCGAACTCCCATGCGCGCATAGTAGTCGGCGCGGCGCCCATCATGATCAATAAGCACTCCCTCACCGAAAATCGGCGCGTTCTCGACCGATCCGCCGGCGCGCGGTTGCGGCACGCGCGCCAGCGTCGCCAGAAATTGTCGTTTTTCGCCGCGACAAAGGATGAGCGCGTATGTCCCAAATTTCTCAGGCAGAGGGAAGTTTTTGATCTCGAACTCCGCTCTAGGCTGCTCCGTGAATTGCACCTCGATTGGAACACGGAGAGCCTCACCCTCGCGCCCGATCAAAGGAGCATCGCCTGAAGTATCTGTAAAGCCGCCCTTGGAACGCGCGTCCGGGTCGCGCGTGGTGATCTCTTGAACCTCGATCGCAAAATCCTTAACACTCCCCGTATCCGTGCCCTTGGCAAAATTGAACCTGAGCTTCACCTCTTCTTTTGGAAGAAATAGCTGCCCGGGCGCATTCGACCCGACAAAGTGATAGTTTTCGTCAGGAGCATTGACGTTCAAAACCTTGAAATTATCTTCCAGGAGCAGTGGGTTGCCATCGGCCCAAGCTGTCAGAGTCACTAAGCCAAACGCTACGATTTCACCGACAACCAGAACGATCTGCCAGCACCCCTTGAGAGCCATCAGTTGGTACTTCATTGCTGCGAGTCGAGAAGAGGGAAATGAGTTTCTAGGGTTTTTCTCCGAAGGAGCGAACAATGTCCTTCAAATGGAAAGCCCGTCAATATTTTTTCCGGTTTAATACGATGTTCTTATGCTCACGAGGTACTAAAATTGTTTTGACCCTAAAACGGATGGACCTTCTCAGAGCTGATCTCAGGAGGACGACCACATTTTCAGTATCGCAGCGGTATTGCTTACTTCCTTTGCTACACGTCCGAAAGCCTGCTCTGGCGTGCTCAGCTATTTTAACTTTCTAACGTGGACTCAAAAAGCGAAAATGCTTGCGCCGTTCGGTCGTACATGGCGATGTCGCCTCGGGTATCTAACGCCCACCATCATCGCGAGGAAAAGTCATCCGCGCAAATGCGGCTTAAGACCACATACTGCTGCCCCGATGTCGGGGCGTGGGCGTCACGGTGATTCTGTCCGTAGCGGCTGGATGGTGGTGCATTCTCACCCGGATCTGCCGGGTAGAAAATCGCACACCCTTGCTCACTAGTTTTCTGCCGACTTTGCGGATTACCACCCCGTCATCCCAATTTATGGGCAGATCTAAGACTTCAATCTACCACTCTTATATTGCGGGCGGCCGGGTTCCCGGCGGAGGCTTTCAGCTCAAAAGGGCTCGTTCATGACCGCATATCGAACTTCAAGAGATGTTTTTGTATGAAGAAGGGATGAAGATGACATGCACCAAGGACACCTCAAACACTCCAAAAGTGGCAATTCCCCTTGTAAATTGCTTAAAGCAGCGACTAAGAACACAACCAGCAGTCTGAGGGACAGCAAAATATGCCCGCTTTTCATCGCCGGACCAGGGACTTTTGACCAAGAAGAGCGCGGGACCTCCTAAGAATTTTTACATGCAGCCGATCATTGATGTTGTGGTTCCATGCTATCGGGAAACTGAGACGGCTTTGCGCGAAACCATTAAGGCTTGTCGAAAGCAAACCTTAGAACCACAGACCATATATATTGTAGATGATGGTTCACCCACACCCATTCAGCTTCCCGCTGATGTGGACTCACCTTCGCGTGTTCTTCTTTTGCGACAGGAGCCTAATCAAGGTATTTCAAGTGCGCGGAACTTTGCGGCTGCGCGCTCTCAGGCGGACTACTTGCTTTTCTTAAATTGCGAAATATTGCTCGATCCGACCTGGCTCGCCACAGTCGCTGGATTTATGGCGGCCCACCCCGAAGTCGGGGCGGCCTGTGGGCGCCTTGTGCCGCGTGCTCGTCGTTTTCTACTGACAGAGTGGCGAATGCGCTTCCAGGAAAATGTCGAAGAGCGAGGTTCGGAAACGCGTGAAATCACGTTCGCGACCGGTCATGCCGTGCTGGTGCGCGGCACCGCATTCGAGAAGATCGGCGGGTATGATAAACGCTATCAGCGCACACACGAGGACTCCGACCTGTCCCACCGCTTACGAGCGGAAGGCTTCTTGACCTATCTCGTTGCAGAAGCCTGTGCTGAATCCGTGCAAGAGGATACGCTGAAGCTACTCGCACAGAAGTCAATCAGACATAGCGAGTGGTCACTGGACCCGAATCTGAAGAATGATGCAGTGCTTCGCCCACTCATCAAGCGGGAAGCGATACTAAGTCAAACGCGCTCACTGATGAGTCGTCTTGGGCGCAACTTAGTCAAAGGCCGATTGCACTTTATTCTTGTAGACATTCTCGTGTACTTCACTGAACTGCGGCTAATTCGAGAAGTTAAAGTGCCGCCGTGATGACAACGAGCATGTGTTTCGCCAGGAAGATTGCAAGGATCCTCAGAAGGAGCAAAAAGCTGCGTTGAAATCCCCAACCTGGCGATATCTGTTACGATTCCATACTGAACCGTAACGCTTCCGCGCGATCACAAGTCCGTCTGCATTCCAAAGGAAGGAACGCTTGATTGGATTCTACCAAAAGCGAGTCCTCTGTTGACTCAATGACGTAAACACGATGCTTGACCGCGGTGAATGGTGTAAAGTCGGAAACCTCACCGCTTAGAACATCTCTGATCAACTGCCCCTCTTCGAGAGGCAGGCTGAAGTCCGCGAAGGCCCACAATACCTGGCCGGATCGCGAGCGGTAGAGCACACCGGCTTCCTCCGGAAGAATTGTGCGTTTGCGCATGAAAGGCTCGACCTCAGTGTAAGCGTGGAGCAAAGCAATATGGTGGGCACCCGGCAGATCTTCCTCGCAAGATAGACCTCCGTAGCGGAAGCTTAGTGCGTCTTTAGCAACATCCCAATGCAGCGCCCACATCATTCGGTAGGCGAGGCCGCGAAAGAAGACCTCATCGGGGTCACTTCTGGCTTTCCGAATAGCTGGAACGTCGAAGGAGCCCAGGCAATCACTCCACAAGAACAGGTTGCTTAGTCGCGCTGCGATGGCCGGCCCGTGACGGTGGATCCCAAAAACGCCGAGATCTTCGTTACCGTAAATGTAGCCAATGCGTTGCATTTCAGCCATGAGCTCGAGGTGCGCTCGATATTGGGTGAGGATCGCCGCTGGCGCCTCGAGCGACGGTCGGTAAAATCCGAGCAGATGCGCCTGATCAGGGGTCGCGCTGAATTGATCCGCAAGCGTATTCTGAACGTAGTGGAATTTATCGCTGGACAGGTTGAACGAGCTGTCCAGGAAAATGGCTCCGAGGCCCACTTTGTCGTGGGCTTCCTTCCACCTTTGCAACCAGTACTCACGCACGGCCGGATCGCGAAGGTTTAAAACTGCAAATTCAGGGGCATAATGATCGGCTTCAATGGCATTTGAGGCATTGCGCACGAAACTTCTCTTTCTATCGAGGGCTTCCATGATCGAGCCTTCGCGTCGGAGGAAACGGATGCGGTCGCTGTCGGCGACGCGATTCTCAAAAAGCAAATTCAAAGTCGAGATGGCCGTATTTCCCCACATTTGCACCGTGGCCCCTGCCGCTTGAGCCTCGGCGCAGAAGGCGCGAAGGTTTTCCTCGCCGATCGAAGCGGCGACTTTGTAGTCCACCGTAGCGCAGAAGTTGCTCACGCCCCAAGTGTTCATGTTGTTTTGAAAATGGTTGCCCAGGCAAATGGTTTTCGCGCCCGCTTGGAGGAGCTTGGGAAGACCAAGCCTCCGATATCGCTCGAGGTCAGCAGGAGTCCACTCTTCGATGTGGCCAAAAGTGGTTACCCGCTCCCGGCGCATCCCCACTTGCGCATGCAAGCTTTCATGAACGAGTTCCCGCATGGCCTCATAATCATTCGCCAGCTCTACCCGATTGCGCAGCCCTGGGCACCAGAGCACCTCCATGGGACTCGTTAGGAATTCGTGTCCGAGATCTGCACAATGCTCGTGAAAATGCGCGATAATCTCCTCGCCTCGCTGCTTTTCGAAGAGCGATCTGATGTGTGCCACCTCCGAAGCCCAGGTGACGAGAACCCCCTCGCGTGACGCAGTGAAGGTGAAGCCCTGAAATTCGGTCTGGAGGGGAATGAATTGAAACGCGTTCGGATTTGCGCAATCCGGTATATACCATTCCGTTGAGTAAAATTGCTCTGGCGATTCAAAGCGTATGGTAGAGGGTACAAAGCAATTTCGCATCCAGAATTCGTTGCCGAGGGCGCTTCCCCCAACCTCCCAACTCGCACGGTCAAGAATCTTGTAGATCGGAATCGAGGGGCTTCTGTAGCTATAGCGATACGAAAAACCACAGTAGCTGCGCTCTCCGATACTTCGTTCGATTGGGCGGAGTTCTAATTCCAGGGTAGTGTGCATCGCGGGCTCCCGCACGCGCCTCCATCCGCCTGTATTGTAGCGAGGCCGCACCTCGTGAACCATCCACTCCATTAATCCGCCCTCCTGCGCGTCCATCGAGAAGCGCATCAGAACCTTATCTGGGTAATTCTCGATTTCGGTGAGTCGATAATTCAACAATTCCACGGCAGAAGGATTGCGAATCTCGACGAACATTGGTCGCGACCCGCTTCGCAGCTTCACGTTGCGGTGCCAAATTGCGCCCAAACCGAAAAAGGTTTCTCCTTGCCCGAGAAGTTCGAGAGAGAGCTCTTGGCCGAGGGTCAGCCTGGAGGGCAAAGAGTCTGCCGCTGCAGCGATGAGATTACTGGATTGCGAGTTTTCCCTCAAAGCTCTCAATGTCGCGATCGTCCACTCGGTACCAAATCAGGCGCTGATTGTAGTTGTCTTCGGTCCAAACATCGAGAATCCCGTCGCGGGGGTCGCGATTGCACCCTATGGCCAGGTGAGCGTCCAGTAATCCACTTGGCCAATCAAGGGGTTGAGTGCCAAAACGAGAATCGGACTGGAAGCCGCCGATCAGGAGTCCGTCCCTCGTGTAGTGACGAACTCCGCCGCGCCATGGATCCCCGCCGATCAATACTCCGCCTTTCCCGCCCGGTATTGGAGCCAAGCCAACCGTCTTTTTAGGAAGAACCACGCACCAGCGAGCTTTTGAGATCTCCCCCGGGTTCTCACTGTTTTTCTCCTGAAATCCCATCAGGACATTGCCCCCCATGTGCATTGCGCCCTCCTGAGGCGCGCCTGGCTTGTTGGTATAAGCGAGGCCGTAAATCATTCCATCCTCACTGGAACGCCCCGCCAGCTTCCATTGCAAGCCGCCCCGCGATAAACCGAGCGCGGCTGGCCCAGCCTGGTCGCTGACCACACGGACCGCGGTATTCCAATCATAAACTGGATTGCCCAGCTTGTCGGTGCTTTGAGGACGTAGGGCGTAAATTGCCGACTCCTCGCTAGGGCCGGAAAGCCTTCGTATCGCAGAAGCAATCCAAAGCCAGCCCTTCTCATCAACGGTGATTCCCACCAACGGCCATTCCCAATCCATCTCCGGCGTCTCAGCCAAAGTAATTTCCTCTTGCTGCAGCTCATGGTCGCCCTGCTCATCGTGCCAGGACCACAGGAAGCGGTTCTCTCGTTTCCACGGCTCCTTGGGCACTGTGCCATCTGGCAGCGGCTCCGCTCCGGCCAGTGCAGTCACCAGCTTCAGGGTTGGTCCGCGAGAAGCATCCTCCGGAGCATCGATGCGGTAAATCGCCACGCCATCACCAGCCGGGAAATAGAAGAAGTTCTTTTCGCCGAACGTGACGATGCGAGGCGGTCCCCGGTGGGAGCTATCAAAGTTGCCGAAATAGGTCTTGGGCTTGTCTGTCTTGGCGGGCCCCAGGAATTTCCAACCTCCGGTTTTTCGCTCCAGCCGGTAGGCGTTCTTGTTCGATGTGAAGAGAGTATCCGGATCGTTCTTGCCAAAGGTTCCTTGGGAGGAGAACTCCAGGCCCATTTGGTGCCAGAGTTGTTGGAAGTCCGGCGTAAATTTTTGCATGCGCGATCCTTGGCCGGCCCGATCGGTCACGATGACATTGCCTTGGCCATCCGCGGTCATGCCGTGAATATTTGTGAAGCGCTCCGGCGCGCGGTCTCCGGGGCCGCCAGGTGCTCCGAAGGTCTTTTGCAGAGTCACGGTATTTCCATTCACCTCATAAATTCTTAAATGGCCGGCTTCTCGATCTGCCACGTACAGCTTGTTGCCTCTTAAGGCGAGCGCCCGCACCCCCTGCAGATCATTGATCGGGGTGGCGAGGACGTTGCCTGCCGTGTCCAGAAGACTCACTTTCGAATGCTCATGTCCGGCCCAGATCTTTCCGTCCGGCGCCACGGCTATTCCGCACGCAAGCGGAAGAGGAATTTCCTGTTTGAGCACGCCACTTTTCTTGTCGAAAAGCAACAATCTGCCTTTCAGAGCGTCTGTTGCGTAGAGGGTCTCTCCAGACACTGCCAAGGAGAGCAAGGGCATGCTCATCAATTCGCGATCTTTGGCCGAAACGTCGTCAGAAATTTGCGCATCCCCGTCGTACACCCAAATCGCTCTTCCGGCCGTTGAGAAGTCCTCAACCTTTGAGTTGCCCTTGCCTCCTGCCAATTTTATCCGCCAGATTCCGAATTTTGCCTTTGCACGATCGTTGATCTCTTGATAACCCGTGACATAGGCGTAGGAACCGTCGGGTTCGACGGCAATCCCCTTGAGAAGCGCTTCGCCGACAGCATTTCCCGTGTTAAACTCCGCCTGCCCATTCTTTGGCGACCATTTGATGACCGAGAAGTGCGCCTCGTCCCAATCGTGCACGGTATAGACGCCATCGTTTGCGTCGACCGCGACACCTTCGATAAAGATCGGCACATGCCCGCTGGAGGTCGGCGGCTGTCCCGTGTTTCCAATCGTGCCGATGTTATCGTATTTCGAACGATTCACCACCACCTTCCAAGTGTATTGTCCCGCTGGAGCAGGTTTTCCTTCGGCATCCTTGCCGTTCCATCTGCCCTTGAGCGTGCCCGCCTCGGCAGATTTCATCGTCCATAAAACCCGTATCAGCTTCCCGTCCTGATCAAAGACGCCGGCACTGGTAAGCCCGGGTTTATCGATCTTACACGAGAAGCTAAACGATTTCGAAGGTTCGGGTGCCGCGCTAGGGGATTCGGTCGCCGGTGCATCCAATTGCGCCAAAATGTAGCCCAGCAGGACGGGAAAGAGGAGACACCATTTAGGGACGGTAACTCGGAAAATCATGGCTCTGGGAGGCTAAACTGCTTTCATACGTGGTCAACAAAAACAACGCTGTTTCCCGACCAACCCGTCCCACTAATTATCTTTTTCCCGAAGGCGACTCTCGAGCCGCTGTTCTCTTGCTCGAGACGAGAGACTGAATTCAAGTTGGGAACTTCTCAGCTTTAGTCGGGGTTGGTCTGAGCAGCCTCAACGGTCGGAATCGGTACGTTGGTTATGGACGCCTTGGCGCTGGGAAAAACGAAGGTGGCGGTCTGCTTTCGAGGCTCATCACCGGAAGTCAACGGAGGTATCGCGAACTGGATGGTAAGGATCTCGGACTGCCCGGGCAAAAGTGACTTTAGAATTGTGCTTGGAGGATATTTCTTTCCAGGGGGCGCGATTGGCGGAAGGGCGGAGTATCTACGTCCAGTCTGGTCTTCAGTCATTTCGGAGTCAGCGAGGGAAAACGGCTTTGGATCGTAAAGGCCCATGGCGACTTGTTCGCGAGTGGCATTGGCGGGCATGGTGGTTCTGGTTCCAAGGAACGTCCCCGAGCGAGGAGCCTGTTCGGTGGCGAGAACGCGCACGGCAACGATCAAGCGGTTCAAAGGGTTGCTGCGCTCGATTCGGAAAAGCTGCAACCTCACTCCCGGCCACTTAGTCTCCACCTCGAGGGAACCGCCCAAGCCGCCGCGGAGCGCGGGTTGCGCCTGGACTCCGCACGCCGCAAAGATCATCGCAAGGAAACCGGACAGAAATGCAGCGCGATGGAAGCTCTTGTATTTTCTGGCATTTCGTGAGCTCGGAGTCGACCTCATGTGCAAATTCATCGAATTTCCTCAGAACTTACTACACGATAGAGATAACGCGGTTGAAAGGGGTGATTCGTGTCCTCTTCAGGATCGTCATAGCTCCCGACAACGCCATCCGGACCCGGATCTGCAGAATTGCCGTAAACACCGTCCGCGCCGGGATCGAGATATCGCTCGACAACAAAATGCAATCGAACTTCCGCCAGGACATTGTCGCCGGGCTGAAATTCTCCATAGCTCGTGCTCCCCGGATTCTTTTGAACCACTTGTCCAAGCGTCCAGACCGAGAAAACGTTCCCCTGCGTCGTAAGACTACCCACAACCTGACGAACCAAATCGTTGCGCGTTGGGTTCTGGGAAGCGCGGAGGGCCGCAACTTCCGGAACATTGCAAATCTCAGCAGGCATGCGCAAAGACCCATTCCCATTGTTTCGGAGGTAGTTCTCCACGGCGTTTGCAAGGGCCACAGCATCCACGGTTGTCCCTCCTGTCCAACCAGCATTCACACCGCTTCCGCTGATTTGCTGGCCAACCTTTACCCCATTGAAAACCGCCTGCATCGGAATAGTGCGCGAGACATTCGCTTGTGGAACATCCGCATTGGTTGTGTAAATGACCGATCCGTTCGGATTGACTCGACCGCTCGTCGCTCCGCCGAACGTCCCCTGCGAGAGGAGATTGGTCGACGCGTGATACACACCCCCAAATGGAGCGAGCGTAGAGGGCACGTAGAGCAAATCCAGAAGCGCCCAGTCGGGGTAGGGTTGACTTGCACCGAGTGGATGGGCGCCCGGGCGAGTAGTCTTTTGATTCACCGAGTCTGTCGACGGCGCATAGCTGAGCAGCCTGAAGGGTTCTCCGTGCTGATCTTCGTATGGCTGAGTCTCCTCATCATCGGGAATGATTCCGGTGCGAAGATACTGCAGATAGCCGATACTCGGCATCCGTGCGCTGCGGGGAATCAACGTCTGGCTCGCGAGATCACCCTTCCTCGAGAGGGCGCAGTCCGCTTGAGGCATCCAAAAGGAATCCGGATCGTCTAGCTCAGAGCGAAAGTTGATGCCTGTTTCGCTGTAGCTCGAAAACTGGTTGGGGAGTGCGTTGTTCCACCCCATGGTGGTGGAGGGTGGAGTGTTACTTACCGCGCTCATCGGCTTCCAATCCCCGGGGAACTTATTGACCAACGGATCGCTCGTTCGGGCAAAGAGATAGCGCACGTTTCCTGCAATCTGGCCGTTCCCGGGCACAGGGATGCTTACACTCACCGGGATCACGGAAGCGATATGCCGATCGCGCAGGTCAACTCCGGGACCACCGGGCCCAGTCGGCTCGGACCACTCCTCATTGTTGAGCAACTCGCCAACGCTGCCCTCGTTGTCTCCCCTGACGGACTCAAGAGGAACCGGGTCGGGATCCGAAAACCATCCCCCAAATATCTGGCTACGGATGGCTATGCCGCCGCTAATTTCCAAAGCCGAGCCATCGGCATTGACTTGCATGGCCAACGGAAACAGCGAGCCATACCTGCTCCGGATGCAGCGCAGCTCTCCGGGATACCACTCGCTGGCGGCGGCGCTTTCCTGGATCGCGGACATGGCGAGGGGAGAGACAAGACCGCTGGCGGAAACAGCCAAGCCACCGGTCGCTTCGATCATGCCTCCAGTCCCCGCATAACGAGGCGGAGTGGTGCTAGGAATTCGCGCGTAGGGATCGTGCCAGAGGGCCGCGAGGCCCTGGTCAGGATCGTCGAGGTTGAAGGGATTTGCGGCGAAGTCGATCCCTTGATTATTGCGTAGGAGTTGGTTTGCCCAATAGCTATCGGTCCCATCCGCTTTCTTCAAGATAGGCGCAGGCAGCGGAAATCCGCTTATGTCAGGAAACATGTCCGAAGCGTTGAGCGCTCCATAGTAAAGCCGGGGCCCAAAAAATCGGCCGGTTCCCTGAGGAGCGAGAACCGTTTCTCCTCCGAGGTAGGCGGCCGGGAGCCACTTCTCAATCCAGACATCGACCATCGCACGCGGCGGGACGTAGCCTGGCTGGTTGAGGACGCCTTGCGAACCGAAGGTCGTAAATTCCAGCAAAATGCGATTGACCTTTGGCGCACGACCCATGCCAATCACCCATTGCCGGCTTAACCAACCTGGAAAAACAAAGGGCGCCACGTTATACCGGCAGCCGATCTGTTCGTACATGCCATCCAAAATCCAATCATGACCGGAGGGTGTGACGTTGTTCGTCGGGTAGTCCCCGGACGCTGGATGGGGGTAGTCGGCAGAGATCGCCTTTGCTCCGAGGCTTAGTATCTGCGCCACGATACTGTCAATCTGGCGGGGGGTGTATTTGCCGTTAAACCCAGCCGTCGATGAACCAGGGAAAACGGGCCAACTCAAGAGTTGGCCGGCGGAATTGGTCCCCGCGAGATAGTTGGCCAGCATCTGTCCATTGTTGTAACAGTAACCATCCCACGTATAAAACCAGGCTCCCTGGTCGAAGCCATTCGCACGCCCCAAGGTAAAGCGCCCCTGCTCTGCACGAAATGCCAGGGGCCACGAAGAGGTACTCCACTTTGCTTGTCACCGGGTTGGGAACCCCGTACACCGGTAGCTGCAAAGGAGTGGGATATATCTCCTGCACAGGTCGCAGTGTAATCCCGTTGATCACCATGTTCGTGGCGTCCCCGCCCGGACCGCCTAAGAGTGGGATGACAGCCATTTTCGGCTGGCCGAAAATATTGAGATCGGGGCTTCGGCTGAACGTTGTCAGCGCAAATACGTTGTTGGTGTAGACGTCGGAGCTGACGTTCGTCGCACTGACAATGTCTCTCGGAGAGAAAAAGGCTCTGCTGCGTGCAAGCTGGACAATTTCTCTTGCAGGAACTTGCCCGTTGGTTCCGCTAAAGAGCACCTCAAGGCTCACCTCGTTGGGTGAACCGATTCCCAGGGAATTGGTCGTGTATTTTTCCGTGCCATCGGCCGTGTTGATGTTGATCTTGGCCCCTTCGTCATCAACCCAATAAGCGTAGCGGCCGATGATTGCATTGGTTGGGCCGGCATTCTGAGAGGGGTCGCGCAAGACATTGATCCATTTGACCGAGACATCGGGAGGACTGGCCCCCCCGATGATCGGATAACTTCCGTCGGCCAAAGCGCGATTGAGGTTGACAAGATTTGTTCCGCTGGATTCGGAGAAGAGCGCGAAATTCGTGGGAGTCGCGCTCGAATACGACCATCGTGCGATGCGTCCCGGCGACAGCGACCAATAAAACGTCGGCGCATTGGTGGCGAAATTCCGATAGGGATCATCCCACGGTCCCAGCGCGTCGCGCACCTTCGACATCGCCTCATGCACACCAATCATGGCGATGCCATAAGCCCTCTCTTGATCGAGGCCTGCACCAGCCGTCTTTGTCTCCAGCATCACGCTCGCGAGATAGCCGACAGTGACGACTGTAATAAGCACCACAATGACAAGCGTCATCACCAGGGCAGATCCCAGGCGTTTAGACATAGCCATTTTGGAAGAGGATTTCATCCCAATCACCGAGGAGCGCTGTGGAGGTCGATGACCGTGCTATAGATGCGCGCGCCCTGCCTTACGTCCGGAGGGAGGTTGTCGTAAAAAATGTTGACGTCAGCCCACATATCGCCACTCGTCGTGCTCGGCTTCTCACTGGCCCGACCGGTAAGTCGCTTTGCGGTCCGAGCATCCACGGTGATCAGGGCCACCTCCAGGCTTGCGGGCAAGGCTGGGGCAAAGACCCTCGTCACCGGCGCGCCGGAGCCGTTGGTGACTGCCAACGTGTAGCCGCGGATGGAATCAAACTCACCGTTGGGAAAAGTCTGAGCCTTCGCGTCACTGAGAATAGGATTTTTATCCTGATCGAGCGGCCGCATCCACAAGCCAAGGACGTTTTCTGCCAATTGCCCGAGATAACTGGCGGTCTTCGTCGCCGGAGCGTTGCTTGCGATGAGCGCATCAGACACATAATCGGAAGGTTTCTGCATCGAGTAATTCGAATCGACCAGCAGCCGGCAAAGTTTCGGCACCGGACCTTGGGCCTCATTGACCCATTGCACAAAGTATCCCACCAGGGCGAGGTTCCCGCGGCTCCGGTCGCTCGCCACGGGCGCTTGCCAAAAAACCGCCTGCGGAAGGCGGTAGTTGCCTCCGACGTTCGCCGGATTGATCACGAACTGGTAGTTCGTCGCGAAGGGATCGGGAGGAAGCGCAGCGAAACGCAAGTCGCGTGCCATGCGGGAAAATGCGGAAAGAGCCGAAGAGCGACGTTCGTTGTGAGCAATCCCCAACTGCCAGAAAGAAGAAAGCGAAGAAGCGATTGAAACCAATATAAGAGCCAGCGAGACGAACACTGCGGTGGCAACAAGAAGTTCCAAAAGAGAGAAACCTGCGAGCCTTTCCCTCCTATTGGTAATTGAAAAGCGAGATGACGCAGACATTCGTCGAAGTCAGTTGAGGGGAGGGCCAGCGCGTCCTCATTTGCAGCAGAGCAAGGTTATTGGTCGAGCCGGCAGCGGGTGTTACATTAGTCACCTCACAAACAAAATAGGCGTCAATCAGATTGGTAACGGCCAAGCCTGAATAGTCCCAATAGTTGGTCGCTGGCAAGTTTGCCAAAGCTGAGGAGAATTGCTGACTTTGAAGCTCGGAGGTAACTCGTTCTGTGATCCAGGCTAAACGTGCCTTGAGGTCCGCGTTTTTTGTTTCGTTGGAGGCGATCACGGCCAATCCCAAGATGGCGGTCAGCACGAAGGCCACTAAACCTACCGCAATAACCACTTCGACCAGCGTGAAACCGGACTTCGCCATGCTCCCCCTAGAGGTCTGAGCGGGTCGGGAGGGGAAAATGTTTCTGGTCTCCCGAATGCTTGAGCGCCTGGTCGTGCGGCTGCTCCGCCCTGTTTCGGAAGCAACTGGAGGGGTGGTTCCGTGCAACACAACTAAATTCAAGCTCATAATGTAGGAGGCAAGAATTCCTTGTAAAGAGCGATTTATATCATACCGGCTCGACTTGTTTATTTGATGCTTATTTTGGGCGGTTACGCAACTTGTCTGGTTCAAGACGTAAAAAGCCTTGCTAGCCTTTCTGTCGCAGTTCGCCTCTTAGTTTAAGCCTGCAACTTTTTCCCTTAAAGTGCGTTTCAGATCAACCGCGGATCAAGGATTCTGCGTGCCAGAACCCGCTAGATACGGGGGCGGCATTTGTTCTCCTCTCGTTTCGCATTGAAGATTTACAAGTAAGCGAAGGGCGGCTGTCCGGGCTCCAGCCTAGGACCGAAGGACTTTTTCTACAAGCGAGCTTCAATGGACGAAAACAAAAACGATACAGGCAAAACTTTTCTTGCATTTTCCGTAGAAATCCTTCATTTTTAGCTGCCCCCAAATGCTGAGCATGGTTAGACCATCCCTCTCACACGTGCATAGAGCGCCTCGCGGGTATTCCCTGATCGAGCTTCTGGCAGTAATTGCCATTCTCTCGGCGCTCGCTGGTCTCACAATGGGTTCTCTCTCTCCGATCAGGGCTAATGCCTTGACGGTGGCCGGCAATCGGATGGCCGACCTCTTGGCAAGTGCGCGGCAAAATTCTATTTCGCGGCAAGCTTTCACAGCCGTCGTCATTAAATCCGCGGGCCTCGCGAGATATTCGGCATACTCCCTTTTCGAGCTTGCGCGAAACGATGATGGAACCTTTGGGGCATGGAAATCGGTAGCGCCTTGGCGCCTTTTGCCGGAGGGCATCCGTTTCGATCCCACGCAATCGCCGGATAATTTCGTGACCATTGCTAACTCCCTCATCAAGGTCGCTGACAGCGATCTGCCCAGTGCGTTTCCTTTTCGAGGAACCTTCCTGGATCTGACATCGACGTCCGAGGTTCGAGCGCAGATTTTTCAGCCAGATGGAACGTTGGTCGGTGGAAAATTTCTCCGACTTCGTTTGGTGGAGGCCGCCGAAGATTTGAGAGGATCTGGGATTACCTACACGGGTCGGCAGATTGCTGGTCAGCCCGCCAACTACTACGACATCGTCATTCTGCGCGATACGGGACAGGCGAAAGTTGAGCGCCTCTAGGGTATCCTAAGCGACCGGTTCTCCGCGAAGAGGTTTGGTGAGCGACTGCCTTGCTCCCAAGCCGGGATAGGCCGAGGGGCGAATGACGAGCTCGGGTGCCACGGTGCGCCGTTGTCCTTTCTCAAAGAGCTGTCCGCTCATCCGCTCTTTCAGCAAACCCATCAATTCGGCCCCGATCGCTAAATTTTTCTTATCCACCGTAGCCACGGGACCTAGCGGCTCCCATTGTTTTGTCTCCATGTCCTCCCACATGTTGTCGTATCCGACGAGGAGAACATCGCGATTTGGCTGTTTGCCATGCACACGCAGGGCGGCGCAAAGATGGCCCACGATTGCATCGCTCGGCGCCATAATCGCCTCAATGGCATTTGGGCCATGGAGGTGCTCGACAAGATAGCCCGCCATAAGGCGAGATTGGAGTTTAAAGTCCTCCTCTGTGTTGTTGAAATTGTGATACCCCGGATCAAAAATCTCGACTGCGGGCAAGGGTTCGAGGCCGCTTTCGCGCATCGCCCGTTCATAGCCCGCATTCCGCTGGGCCAGCCACGGTTGAACTTCGGAAGGGCCGCCGATCGCAAGCTGCCAAAAGCGAAGAATGCGCTTACGGCCTTGGCTAATCAGCCACTTCGTCAGCGCGTAAGAACCCGCTTCATGATCGGAAGTTACCGCGTCGATCTCCGAGGCAAAACTGGGGTTATCCCTCGCGAGCCCCATGTCGCCGTAAATCACAAACGGAATGTTGCCTTCCCGAAGTGCTCTCCCGATGTGCTCGCCTGACTTATCCTGCACGACGCCACACAAAACAATGGCCCCGCCCGGGCGCTCCATAATCAGGCGTTGAAGCAAATCACCGGCAATGCGCTTAGGATGCACGGTCAGGGCATCGTAGCCCGCCATGCGCACCGCATGAACAGCTCCCGCGTGAATAAAATTGATGTGCCACGTGTTGTGCATCTTCTCAGAGAACTCATGCTGTGCGGGCGGTTCCATGATCAGAGCGATGGCATCCGACAAGAAGGTCTTCTTTGGCTTGACGGTTCCATTGACGATGCGTCGCCGGTTCTCTGAATGGATCATGTCCTGCCGCTCCAAGTCCTCCAAGGCCAGGCGCACAGTCGTCCGGGACACATTGAGCTTGGTGGCCAGCCGCATTTCAGAAGGCAATCGGGAGCCGGGGGCCAAACGGCCGTCAGTAATCCATTCCTGAATATGACGAATCGCCCGCGCGCGAGGACTGTTGTTGATGATCCCGAGCGTATCAGTCTTTTCTAACGCCATGGCTCATGAAACAGTTAATGTGCTCAAAATCGAATCGCGGGAGAAAACTGGAGCGCGTCGCCCGCCTCGCATCAAATTTTCGGATCATAGTTGGGGGAGCGTCGCCAAGCATCGCCATGCAACAGCATCAAAGTCTATACGTTATCTTCGCTGAACGTTTGCAAAGGTAAAGCAAAACTCTCTGCAGAAAAAAGGCACCCTGTGCAAAATACCGCTCCTGAATCTATATGTCGCAAGGTCGAGGTTCCTTCAGAGCCGGTTTCTCATAAACTCGCGTTCTTCATCCAGCCGGATTTGGCCCCGCTACAAATGCGATGCAAATTTCGGTAGCGATGGGACTTTTTATGTTTGACAGGTGTGCAAACTGTTTAGTCAGCTCAGCGAGATGTCAAATACTCCCGTTCTCGAAATGGAGCCAGGTTCTGTAGCCAACCACGACGGGCCGAGCCGCCGAGCGCCTTCGACTCGAGGTGAGGCAAAGATCCAGTTCTCTGCGAAGGGAAGATCAACCGCTCTCCTGCCCTACTGGAACTTCTGTTCAGCGGCGGGGCGCGCCAACGAAGGTCTGCGTGCTGGGTGGAGAGAACATTTGCAGCTTGTTTCGAAGGATTGTGGATTTCGTTACTTGCGGTTCCACGGTCTGCTGCACGATGACATGTTCGTATGCCGCCGCCAGAATGGTGCGCTGGTCTTTAACTGGCAGTACATTGACGACTTGACTGACGCACTGCTCGCCTGCGGGGTGCGTCCATTCGTCGAGTTAGGCTTTTTCCCGAAGGATTTGGCCGGCGAGTCGGATGTTCGATGCTTCTGGTGGCAGGCGCATGTTACGCCGCCGGAGCATTACGGCGACTGGTGCATCCTCGTGGACAGACTCATCAAGCACTTCCTTCAACGATACGGAGCGAACGAAGTTCGACAATGGTACTTCGAGGTCTGGAACGAGCCAAACCTTTGGTTCTTTTTCAACTCGACCAGGAGCAAGTACTTTGAGTTGTATCGGGCGACCGCCACGACGGTTAAATCCATTGATCCCAACTTGAAAGTCGGTGGGCCAGCGACGAGCAACTTCGTTCCGGATGACCGCTTTAAAGGCGAGATCGAGGCGGGCGAGAAATCTCTGACCGGTCAACTCAAGAATTTGGCCGATGCTGAGTGGCAGGGGGTGTGGATCCAGGAATTCCTGGCCTTTTGCGAACGTGAAAGGCTGCCGGTCGACTTTGTTTCAGCACACCCCTATCCGACCGACATCCCCTTTGGACATGAAGTCGATCGAATTCGCACGCGCCCAGCCGACTCGATCCTCAGAGATATCCAGTGGTTGCGACAGATTGTTGCTCAAAGCGCGTTCCCTTCTGCGGAAATTCACCTTACCGAATGGAGCACCAGCCCCTCCGCGCGTGACTTCACCCATGATTTTCCCCAAGCGGCCGCCTATATCATCAAGACTAATATTGAAGCTTCAGGCCTCGTCGATTCTCTGACTTATTGGACATTCACGGATGTTTTTGAGGAACATGGCGCCGGCGACACTGCTTTCCATGGAGGCTTCGGACTGATCAACTACCAGGGAATCGTCAAACCCGCCTTTCACGCCTATCGATTCCTCAATCAACTTGGGGAAGAGGAGGTTTTTCGAACCGACGGCTTTCTTGCCACGCGAACGAGAAGCGGTGGGCGGCTGCGGGCTATTATTTATCACTTTCCTGCAGAACACTCGGACGCGCCGCCCTTCGCCGGCATCCTAGCGGTCGCAGAGCAGACTCTTGCGGCGGGATCTCCCGTCTGTCGCGATATCGAAATTCAGGACCTTCCGCCAAACGCCGCTTTCCTGATTGAAACAGTCGATGCGGCGCACGGTTTTGCTCTGCGTCAATGGCAGTCCATGGGAAGCCCTCCTTCCCCCACCCCTGATCAGATCTCGCTGCTGCGAGAATTTGCGTGGGCTACCCATCGCCAGATTGCGACTACCGATAAAAAGGGGATGCTCAGCTTGAAGTTGAACCTTTTGCCTTGGGCCGTCGCGCTCATTCGCGAAATCGAGTGAACAATTGCTCCGCTCCTTCCTGGTAGCTTGGCTACCGAGCGGCTAGCGGCGATCAGCAGCCAGGCAGAGCCAAATCGCTACGATACGTCGCCTCGACCCTTCACCTGGCGGGTGCGAACTGGGAGCGAGCCAGCGAAAATTAACCCGATGTTGAGCACAAACACGTGCACAAATCCGCCGCCCCACGAACACGGCAGTCGACATTGAATTCAAGAACAAACCCACAAACGAGAAGGCTACTTTACTGTTGAAAAAATATCAAAACTGTTTCTATTGAATAGAATCTACTTAGGAGCTTTCCTGATCCCCTTGCAAAGCAACTATCTTACTCGAGAATTTGTCTCTTTCTGCGACGCAGTAGTTTCGCGATTCCGGAATGCGCGGTGGGCTTTGTTTTGGATTTTCCTGACGGCGAATCTTTCGGCTCAGGAACAGGCGTCTTCGGATCTTTCACAGCTGCCCTCGGGGGAACTGGAGAAGCAGGCGGCCTTTATGGTGGGATCCCAAAAGTATGTCGAAGCGATTCCACTGCTGGAGGAATTGGTAGCGCATCGGCTTGGCGAGTCGAAGGACCAGCAGATCCAGGCCAGAGTGGAGGGCTTTCGCTACTTTTTGGGCCTCGGCTACGTCTTTAGCGACAATTGGGAGAGCGCAGCGACAGCGTTCGAGAATTTCCTTAAGGCTCATCCCAAAAGCAATCGCTCCCGCAAGGTTTTGGAACTTTATGGTGACACGCTTTCGCAGACCAAGCGTTATGCGGAAGCCGCTGAGCAATATAGGAAGCTTTTAGAATTCAAGATGAGCGATCTAGAGCGATTTCCACTTTGGGAAAAGCTTGCCGCGTGTTACATGCGCGATCAGAAGTGGAGCGAGGCGGTCCCGGTACTCTTGACCATGTTGCAAAAGAGCCGCACTGAGGCTCAACGCGAACAGGCTGTAGTGTGGCTCGCGCAATCCTACATCGAGTCCAATCAGGGCAGCAAGGTGATCGAACTCTTGCCCGACATGTTGACCAAAGCGCCGACCGCGAGGCTTAGCATTGACTTCAACATGGCGCTTCTTAGCGGGGGCGACAAGATGTTTGCCGCGAAGCAGGATGTTCTCGCTCTGCTTTTCTATAGTCTCGTGCTGCCGCCGGCTCGCTTGCTGGAGGCCAATCAAAAATGGGAAAACGCTCTCATCCAGCAGAGGAACCAGCTCATCAAGGCCGGGCAAGTTGAGTTTGTCGTCGACATCAATCGACGCATCCGCGAACTGCAGGACGCTCGCAGCCTTCTTCAGCAAACCCCCGATTTCTCCGAAGATCTGCTCATGCGTATCGCGCAGGCCTACTTTAGCTCCAACAGATTTTATGAGGCGTTCTGGAGCTACTGGAAAATTTACCAGGACTTTCCGAATGGAAAACTTGCGGAAGATTCCTGCTACGGCGCCTTCGCTCTTGCTGCGCAGCTTGAACAAGATGCCAAAGCTAAAGAGGCAGGCCTCAGATATATGGCCTCCTTCCCGGACGGAAAACAGTGGGAGGACGTCAGCCTGCAACTCGGCCAAGTATTTGTCCGAAATAAGGAATACGCGACGGCAATCGAGTTTTACTCGGAAATCCTCAA
Organism: uncultured Verrucomicrobiae bacterium; assembly: GCA_963744345.1. Taxonomy (GTDB): domain Bacteria; phylum Verrucomicrobiota; class Verrucomicrobiia; order Chthoniobacterales; family Terrimicrobiaceae; genus DASTFP01. Next base: position 61,196 of record CAVUTD010000014.1, on the reverse strand, counting down.
GACCAGACCGGAGCACACTTACAAGGATCAAATTCTTTACATGCTTGGGTTCTCCCAGTTCCAAGATGCCCGGTTCGTGGAGGCGCGCCAGACCTTCCAAACTCTGAGCAGAGACTTCGCCGAAAGCGACAAGGCGCCAGCCGCTCTCTACTGGGTCGGTATGACGTTTCTCTTCGAAGACAACTACAAGGATGCCCTCGATGCCTTCACTCTGTTTTGCGAAAGAAGCAACGACGGCAAGCTCTATGAGGATGCCAGCTTCCGAAAGGCGGTTTGCCTCTATGGACTCGAAAATTATCAACAAGCCGCCGAAAAGCTTGAGCAGTTCCTCAAGGAATTCCCCGTAGATAGTCTTACGCCAGAGGCGCATACCCTTCTCGCAGACTGCTACGGCGCGATGGGAGAGTTAGACAAGTCGCTCGATCACTATAAGCAGGTCGAAGACTGCGCGGTGAAGCAGAGCCAGATCGATTATGCAGCACTCCAAGTCGGGCGCATCTACGAACAGCTCGAACAATTCAAAGAAATTGAGGAGTGGTTCGCCCGCTACCTCGAGAAGTATGGGACCTCGGGGGACTACACGCAGGCGATCTATCGAAAGGGCTTCGCGCAGCAGGCCCAAGGGAGATCCAAAGACGCTTTGGAGACCTACTGGCAGGCGATTGAGAAATACGGCGATGATCCCAGGGCCATCGGCATCGACATTATCATCGACGCTTATTGCGAAGAGTCTCGCGCGCTCAATGGCCTCCCCCCAGTCGATGTAGTTCGCTCGGCGGCGCTTACCGCGACACAGCAAGCACAACGCACCCGCGCGCTGAGGTATGAACGAGCCTTAGCTCAAATGAGTGCCCTGGAAGCTCCCTCTCCCTTGACTCCCGCCGATATCGAGGTGGCCAGTCCCGCCGTGCTGCTCTGGATCACAGAAGTGAGCGCGAAGATGAATCCGGCGCTGGCGGAGAGCGCCGCGCGCGCGGTCATTGACAAGTTTGGATCCACGCAGTGGACCGCAGAGGCGTTTCTGAAGCTGGGTGAGCTTGCTTTCGACATGCGAGACTGGAAGCGGGCAGAATCTGCATTCAATAAGGCAGTGCGAAACTCTCCGATGAATGCAAACGCTGCACGCGCCACGATGCGCCTGGGAGATGTTCAATTCGCTCAGGCGCGTTTTGAAGAAGCAATCAAGCGCTATGAAGAAGTGCTCCAGACTAAGGAATGGAAGGGTGAATTGTGGCCGCAAGCATTATACATGATCGGCGAGAGCCTGAGAGCTTCCGGGAAAGAAAGGGAAGCCTTTGCCTACTACCAGCGCATCTACGTTCTCTACGCTCACTTCAAAGAGTGGACCGCCAAAGCTTATTTGCGGTGTGCCGAGATTTCCGAAAAGCTGGGCTTGAAGGAGGACGCGCTGCGCACTCTCGGCGAAATGCTGGCCAATCAATCCCTTCGTTCCACTCCCGAATTCGCCTCCGCGGAGAAGCGGCTCAAGGAAATCCAATCCGAATTCGCCTCGGCGGCTAAAAGCCCGAAAGAGATTCAATAGTCATGATGCGAAGCTTTCTTCATGCGTGCCTCTCGCTGACCAGCCTTAGCTTTTGCTTGGGTCAGGCGCCTGCCGGGCCAGCTCTCAGCGGATATCCCGTCACGCTGACCGATAGCGCGAGCGGCAAACCGACTCATGCAAATGCCACCAGGCTTGTCAGAGGACAATTGTACTTGGCCGCCGCGAACGGCACGATCGCGATCCCCGCGAGTACCGTATCGGCAGCGGAGTTTGATCTTCCCGCGCCGATCAAACAAGCCGCCGAGGCATACCGGGCGGGCGATGTTGAGACGGCGCTGACTCTTTATCCGATGCTCGAGCCCATGCGCAGCCTGGTCGGCCTGCCCAAATCTAATCTTGCCGAGGAATTCCTTAACTTCGCTGACTCGTATCGTCAGGTCCGCAAGTATGCCGAAGCGGAAGCTCTGCTTAACTCTCTGGATTTTGGAGCTAACAAAGAAGCACCGCAGCGCGCCAGACTGATCCGCGCCTTCGGCCTTTGCGACAGGAATGAGATCGATAAGGCGGAGGCCTTGATGAAGGACTTTCCGCGGACAAATCCTGATGACCTGAATTATCCTCTCGATCGTATCGTGCGCACCCGAATTTTCTTGGCGAAGGGAAAATACCACGAGGCAGCGCTGGAAGCTGGCGAGGCTGTCGCCATGACACGGATCGAAGCACCCGTCTATCCCGAATCGCTTTATCTTGCAGCTGCCTGTTACCAGAAAATGGGAGAGGTCCTCGCCAAACGAAAAGCGGGTTCGGATCGTAACGAAACCGAAAAGATCATGGACGAGACGATCGACTACGCTGCAGTAAGCGAATCAGTGCGCCAGGAGCTCTGCCTGCTTTTTTCGAAGAACTACTGGGCGAAAAAAGAGCCTGTCAATGTTGATGAACTCCTCGCCGCCGCCGCTTCGGTGACTCTCAAGAGTGGAAAAACTCCGCACCCGGAGGCTGAGGATGCGACACAATCAGCTGCCACGACAGAGATATCTGAAAAGAAAGAAGAGAAGCCCGCTTGGGAAAATTTCCTTAAGAAACCAGAAACCAAATCAGACAATGAAGACATCGACAGTGAACGTTAAGCCTTTTTCCCGTGCCTGCGGCCTTTCCCTGCTTGTCGTATTGCTAGGGTTCCTGCCGCTTGAACTCCGCGCTCAGGAGGCTTCGCCAACGAAAGATAGTTCGTCGGCGGAGCAGCAGGCTGAACAACCCGCGGCCACCGGCGCGCACAAGAAGGAGAAGACATTCTTCCAGGTGCTGAAGGAGGGCGGCATCGTCATGTTTCCCCTCGCCGCGGTCTCTGTCTACATGCTGACATTGATTATCGACAGTGTTCGTCGGATTCAGAACAAGGTCGTGTGTCCGCCAGACGTGGTGAATCACCTGCGCTCTCAATTCAGCGCCGGAGACTATAACGCCGCTTTCCAAACATGCCGATCGAAGGCTTGCTTCTTGACCAATGTCGTCAGGGCGGGTCTTAGCATGCTGGGTCAAGGGAAGGAAGTTACTGAGAAGGCCATGGAGGATGTGATGGCTAAGGAAATCGCCACCATGAACACCAGGATCTATTACTTGAACCTCATCGGTGTCGTCACCCCAATGATCGGTCTAACCGGCACCGTGCTCGGAATGATGAACGCGTTTAAGACCTTAGGCACCAGCGGCATCGGTGATCCCTCTGCGCTCGCCGGCGCCATCGGTGAGGTGCTCGTGGCCACCGCCACCGGCCTTTTCGTCGCGATTCCTGGATTCGCCAGCTACTATTTTTTCCGAAATCGTATTCACGCCGTGTCAAGCTACACTGAGGAGGTCATCAACAACCTCTTTCGCGGGATGCCTTATGCCTACCTGGCTGGCATGAATATTGGCGATGACCCCATCTATGCCGCCATTCCAAAAGAATATCTTGGCTCGGACCGCAGCGCGGAATACGCCGAGCAGCAATAATCGTTAGCAAGAAGAACCTTGGGTTGAATGAAAATAAGACAACAACACCTGGAGGAACTCGGCTTCCAAATCGCGCCCATGTGCGATGTCCTTCTGGTTCTGCTTGTCTTTTTCATTTCCATTACGGCGACCAGCGCCTTGCGCTCGGACCGGGCAATCGAACTGCCCGTCGGAGCCGACGCAACCAAAAAGGCCACCGCGCGATCTGAGGCCCTCATCAATGTGCGATGGGTGCCCGAAAAATCGGCGGGAGTCGTCGCTATCGAGAGCAAAATGATCACAGACCTCCCGGTAGTTACCGACCTGCTTGCGCCCCGCTCTAAAGGGGATCCAAACTATCGGGTAGTCATCCGCGCGGACCGCAAAACTCCTGCTCACTATGTTGAGAAGGTGATGGGGGCCTGCGCCGAGGCCGGGATCACCGACATCGCTTTTTCCGTCCTGAATCGCGAATAATCCCATGCGCCTCCATTCGGAACCCGAGGGAAATCTCGAATTTCAGATCGCTCCCATGGTGGATGTGATCTTCATCCTCATCTTGTTTTTCATGTGCTCCGCGGGAGCCACGAAGGTGGAAAACGAGCTCAGCTTGAAATTGCCCGGCCGCCTTTCACAAGATCAACCAATGAAGATGCTCGATGAACAGATCATCGAAATCGACGAAAATGGCCAAATCATCCTGAACGATTCCCAGATGGATACTGCGTCTTTGCGTGGAACCCTTCAGCGCTACAAGACAATGTCCGACGATAGCAAATCCACGACCGTGATTACGATCCTTACGGCGAAAAACACCAAGTACCAGAGGATCATCGATGTTCTCAATGAATGCGCCGCGGCCAAGATTGAGTCAGTCACCTTTATGACTCAACCCGACGCAAACAAGCTCGCATCCCGATGAGCGAAACGACCGCTAATCCTGCGGACTTCGCCAATAAGCGCAAGCAGCCCCTGTTGGGGACCTTTTCGCTCAGCGTTATTATCCATATCGCCATCATCGCGCTGCTTGGAGGAGTTGTCGTCTTCAAGGTCCTGGAGCGGCCTCCCGCTCAGTTCAAACCTCCTCCGCCCCCCGCAAAAACCACCAAGCTTGAACCTCGGAAGCTGCAACATAAAATCAAGGTCCGCGAGCAGCAGCAAAATAGCGGCCGGCCGCGCGTCTCACCTCGCCTGACAGCCAATCGGGTTTCTGGCATTTCCTTGCCGGAAATCGAAGCCGACCCGATGGCTGCGCCGGTAAAGTCCAACATCAAGAAAACTCTCGGCAAGAATTTTTCGATGAGCGGACTAGGAACCGGGTTCGGCAGCGGGACGGGCTCCGGAGGGCTTGGACTCGGCACTTCCAAGGTAAGCTTTTTTGGCATCCAGGCTGCGGGTGAACGGATCGCCTTCATTATCGATCTTTCGCGCAGTATGGTCGAAGACGATAAAGGGGGCTTGAACGGCATCAACGTGCTCAAGAGTGAGCTGAACGAGATGGTGGAAAAGTTGAATGATGGCACCTTTTTCAACCTCATCTTCTTTGACGATAGCGTTGACATCTTTAAGCCGAAGCTCGTCGTCGCTAAACCCGCGACCAAGAAGGAGGCAGAAGAATTCATCGCGCCGTACTATGCCAGTTTTGGCAAGGAAGTGCTGCAGAATTACTCCCAGGATAATAGGAACTGGCCCTCGGCAACACGGCTGCGCAACTACAATCTTCCCATGCTGGAATCGAGGACCAAGTTCGTGAGTGAAGGGGGAAGCAGGAATAGCCAAATCGATGCTCCACTCGCAGCAGCCTTCCAAATGCAAGCGGACACCATTTTCATCATTAGCGATGGAGCCCCCACCTTTGAACGCGCTCTTTTTGGCAAGGAACTCGAAGAGTACCAAAGGAGGGTGAAAGAAGCGGAGGAAAAGTGGGCCAAGATAAGCCCTAAGGAGCGTGAGAGACTTGAGAAAGGCAATAAGGAGAACGCGGAAAAATTCTGGAAGGAACTTGATGACGAGAATACCAAGCGAGCACGCCGGGGATTGCCGCCAAAAGTCTTCGAAGAGGGCGGTCCAGGTGGAATTGGCCCGGGTGTGGGCCGGCCTAACCTAACCGCGGAGCAAATCATCGAGTATATCCAAGCCATTGCCGTGGAGCTCTACGGCGACAAAAAGAAAATGCCGAAGATTTACACAGTGGCTTATGGGGCTTCCGTTGCAGGTGAAGCATTTCTCCAAACGCTCGCGCGGGAATTTCATGGGCGCCACAAAAAGATTCGCGGCCTGGCCCCTCCCATAAAGGACAAGAGCTAAGGTCCAACAGGCACTTTGTCCGACCGCATGCGATGCGATGGCGGCGCCTGATCAACAACCGAGGGCAGGGCGAAATCCACTCACGATCGGCACATCATCGATCTCTGCGATCCACCTGCCCGGCGGGATGCGCTGAGAGCGAACCCTACCGGTGTCCTCGAGCTCGAGGATGAAGGCCCGATCGCTGCCGACTTCGATCCGGCGTCCCTCGAGCAGGCGCAGATCGACGGTGGCCGCACCGAGCGGAATGCGTTCCAATCCCCAACCGGGCGCTTCGGGAAGCGTCCAACGGATGCGCTCGTGCAAGGCGTCGGGACACACGCCGATCAGCACTTCGTAAAGCAGCGCAATGGGGCCGAGCGCCGTCCATGAGTAGTCTGGCGTCGACCAAGAGCCGCGCTCGCTTCGCTCGGAACAATAGTTTTCCCAAAGGGAACCGGTGGTCCGGAAGACTTCCAACATCACCTGCAGGTGGCGGTGCACGATCCGGCGTGCCAGATCATGCCTGCCGGCACGCGCGAAGCCCCAGGCGGCGGCGGCATTGGTGGGTGCCCAGGTGCTACCCAGCCAGTAGTCTCCCGATGGCCGATATGCGGGGCTGTCGGCGGCCAGACTGGGAAGCGGATGGTGCCGCCAGAATGAGTTCTGATCCAGCAATTGTCGAGCGCAGTCCTCGACACGTTCGTTAGGAACCAGACCGGTCCATAACGGCCAGAAGCCCGTGACCACCTTGTTTGAGTTATGCTTTCCCCCGCCAAGCGCGGTGCTAAAGAAGCGCAGATCGTCCGACCAAAGATGCGCGTTCATCGCTCGACCCGTTTCCTCGCGTTCGGCGTTCCACGCGGTAGCCGCGTCATCTCGGCCGAGGGCGGCGGCGATGTATCCTAAGAGTTCGGCCGCGTGAGCCTGTTGAGCGGTCAGGTCCGGGTATCCGTCGCCGAGAGAGGGCGAGTTGTCCAGGCCATTGGCCAGACCAGTGGTCCAGTAAGTGCCGTCGGCCAGCCGGCGATTGCGGCGCAACCAGCCGTGTTGCGCGGAAAGCAGGGGATAGACCGCCGCCAAGCGAGCGGTGTCGCCGGTAAGACTCGCGATCTTCCACTCCGCGATGACACTAATCGGCGGGTTCGGCGAGAAGTCCGGTTCCCAGCAGAGAGCAGCGCCCTCGTGCACGTGGATCTCGCGATGGAGGTAGCCTCCGTCCATCTGCCGCGAATAGAGGCAGTCAAGGGTGGCGGAATATGGGAATGCGCGCCATCCCCACGCGGTGCACATCGCGGTGAACGAGCTGTCCCATACAAACATCTCATTACGGAAGCTCTGGAGCGAAGTGCCAACGTAATCGTTGGGTAAGCCCGAACGCCAATCGCTGCTTCGGCGCAGCCGGCATAACATTTGCCATGCATAGTCGTGCAGGCGCGCGAAACCCTCGCTTCTGACGGGCAGGAGGGGACGCGGCACCGTCGCGAGCAGTTCGTCTGCGCTCGGCCAGCGTAGCTCTCGATGCTCGCGGCGCGGAGCCAGGCGCCCCCGCGCCTCATGCACCGGTAGTTCGGCAAATATTGGCGAGGGCACGCCTTCCGGCAGGCAATCCCTGCGTTCGTCCGACATCGGCTCGGCGAGGGTGGGCTCAATTGCGATGCTCAACCTGCCGACCACCGTGCATTCAGGCTCTAAACGGTCATCAGCATCGTCCTCCCCTCGTGCCTGGGGCAATGGTTGGGCGCAATTCGCCACGGGCACTAAAAAACGGCGCACACCCGCTGCGCGGTCGGCGTCGTCACTGGCGTCGCGCGCGTGGCAGGGCGGCGCCAGTGCTGAGCGCAAACTCAGCTCCCAACGACGTCGACTTTCAGGACGGTCGCAAGTGGTGGCGGGCGGATCTTCGCTCGCCACAGAGAGCGTTCGCGCTAGCACGTGCTGGTACGTGACCCCGTCGATGATGCACTGGGCGGGGAGCACCCGCAGACTGCAAGCGATAGCGGCGGCGTCCGGCAGCACCACCGCGCTTAGCTCAAACCGATCGGGGCGGCGTTCGCGCAGACCTTGGCGCACACGCTCGCGATTGCGCGATGGGCATTGCTGATCGATCGCAACCGGCCACAGTGGACGCGGACCGTAAAGGGCGCGTAGTCCATGAGTGCCGGCCACCAGGGGCACTGTGACGATGGCGCGCAGCCAACGCTCAAAGCGTCGCCACCATAGGTCTTCGTCCAGTAATGGGCGCTCACCGATCCAGAGGCGCAGCGGCCGCGGGCTAACGAGGTCAATGACGACCGTACCAGTGCACGGCACCTCTAAGATTCCTGCCGCACTCTTGTGTTCGTCGGTCGGATTCTCCAGGTGGATGGCGCATGCAGTGGAGCTCAGAGCGGTCATGCCGAATTCCGGGCATCACTATGTCACTGTTTGCGAGGAGTCGAGGACCATCGTTGCGCGCCGGTAAAGCAAGCTAAGTCTTGCGCGAGGCGATACCCCCTTGGCTCTGAGGATATGCTTCGATTCGAGGATAGTCTTAATCAGAAAGAAGATCATCGCGACAGTGGAGGCGGCATATACGGCCGTCGCTCTGATAGCGCCTGCTCTTGATTTTTGCACGCGAAAGCTTGTCTACCATAATCCAAAAGTGCTGTGGCGTGACAAACGGGGTCTTGGCCTGCCGGCAGCGAAATCTACGGTTCGAGGGTTGGCTTCGGGCATAAGGCAAGAAGAGAGGGTCACCCGGGAAAATCAAAATCCTTGTCTGCCAGGAATAACTGACGAGACTGAAAACCATGGATTACCTGATCGGCGCGATTGATTACCACGAATGGGCAGATGTGTGCTGTTGGTATAGATCTGCGAAGAAGACCGGCTTTGGCGGAAAGATTATCCTCTTTGTCTATGAGCATACAACGGACTCAACCTTGCGCAGCCTGCAAAAGGCGGGCATTCAGATCGAACGGTGCAAGAGCGAAAGGTCAGTCAACAACGACCGTTGGAAGCTCCTCTCGGAATTTTGTGCGCAGATCGATCCCGCTGACCGCATTGTCACCACAGATGTTCGCGACGTTGCCTTTCAGCGAAATCCTTCCGATCTCTTAGACGGAACATTAGCGCAGCACGACCTTGCCATCGCTGATGAAGGTTGGAAGTTCGGGCAGTCGGACTGGAACTTGTCCAACGTGCGGAATGCCTTTCCCCACCTTGAGGAAACCTTTCGCGAGTATAACGTTTACTGCTGCGGAGTTGTCTGCGGAACCGCCAAGATCTTACAACGCGCCGCGCGCGAAGTTTATGATCTCTGCCTGCAGGGCCTTCACTACAATTGCGATCAGCCTGCCTGGAACCATATCCTGAGGCAGGACTCGATCGCCGGAAATGTAAACCTCCTCCCCTATGGCAATCCCTATATGATTCACGCGGGCCCACTGGAAGGAAGTGAACGCGAGAAATTTGAAGCCATTGTCGGACAGCAAAATCTGCCCACCTTCGACAGTTCAACTCATCAGATGAAAACTTCCGACGGACAGTTCTTTGCCGCTTTTCATCAATATACGCGAAAGGCTGGAATTCGAAATGCAGTCTTATCCAGGAACGGATGCTTATTTGAATTTTATCGGGGCAAACTCCGCGTGGCGATTCGGGAGCGTCTCGGCATCGGCCCGAAATGGACGCCATACTGGCAAAAGTGAGCAACCGCTGAGTAGCTCTTTACTTTCAAGCGCCCGCCTGAGGCTTGCTTCGACTTAACCGGCGGGACCACCCGTTGATCGCACACCCTGTGGTTCTCTTTTCCCGCCGGAGACTTCACTAAGTTTGGATCCGACAGCTTCTATTAATTTTGGCGTCACGTCTCCCTTCCCTAAGCGAGTGACCGCGATGATTCTCCATACCCTTGGAATCTCCGTCTTCTCATCCAGAGGCGCGTTAGACCAAGCTTGCCGCGTAACGGCTGTTACCATTAGCCCAACCCTCCGCTCCTCTTCTGGAGCCGCAGAATCGAACTCGAAACCCAAATTGCGCAGAGCATTCTGCGATTGCATCATATTTGCTTGACCGACGCCGTAGGGCAAGTCGAACGAACGCCACGCAGTCTCTCGAGGCTTCATAGAACTTTCAATCGATTGGGAACGCTCAACCGTTGAAATGACGATGAGCTCCGCTTCGTTTTCTGTCTCGCGAACGTCGAAACCCTTCGCAGTGAGCTGACTCCGCATCAACTCGGCAAGCTTATCCGCCTCGGCGGCATCCTCCATGTAGAGATCGGCAACGACGGCCACGGAACGCTTCTTCGCATTGGTAGCGTCAATGACCTCGCTCGAAACTTTCACCTGTTGAGCGATGGCACAGCCCCAAAGGAGCAAGCCCAGGCACAAGAAAACCATTCTCATCACGTCAGATTCCCTGCACTCGATTTCAAGAGCGATCCCAGCGCAAAGTGCGCGCCCTGAGCAAACAAAAAGATGCCAGAAACAAAAAAAGCCTCCAACGAGGCTTTTTCTGGGAAGACCCTGAACCTGGGCTCCCTCTACGCCAAGTGCACCCGTCCCGCGCGCCCGTCAATATGCCGTCGGCGGAGGTATAAAGATCTGTCTTATCGTGTTAAAAATGATCAAGAAATCGAGAGGGAGCGACCAGTGCTCGACATATTCGATGTCCAGCTTTGATCGTTCAATGATGTCTTCATAGTTTTTGGCTTCGCCCCGAAATCCGTTCGTTTGCGCGAGACCAGTAATTCCGGGTTTGGCGAAAGTGCGAACGTGATACTGATCCATGACCTCGCTGAATTTCCGATTATGGATGATCATATGAGGACGAGGACCGACAACACTCATGTCGCCGAAGAACACGTTGAGAAACTGCGGTATTTCATCAAGGCTCGTCCTTCGTAAGATGCGCCCCATCGGATAAATGCGCGGGTCACCCGCCGTCGCCTGCTTGGAAGCAGCATCGCCCTGATCCTCCCGCATGGTCCGGAATTTGAAGATGCGGAACGGGCGCTTGGCGACGCCCGCGCGAGTCTGTCGATAGAACAGCGGACCGGGAGATTGGATCGCTTGAAAGATCTTCACCACCAGACACAGCGGAGGCAGAACGAAGATGACGACGGGAATGCTAAAGATGAGATCAATGGTTCGTTTGACGATTCGGCTCACCGGGTCTGTGAGAGGTTCATCTCTCAAACTGATGAACTCCTTTTTGTGTAGATTGAAGAGCGCGATATCGTGCTTGAAGATCTCGGTGAGATTGTTGAGAACGAGCAGCCGCACCCCTGCCTTGTTCGCGACGTTGACCACGAGATTAAGCGCTTCGGGATCAAGCGGGATCTCCAGCAGCAGGATCTGTTTGATCCCTTCGTTCCCGATAATGCGCTCGAGCGTCGCGACGTCTGAGACGCGGGCCATATGCAAGATCCGTGATTCCTCCCCCTCCTCATCAGTAGTGACCGAACCGCGCATGCCGAAGCCGAAGGCGGCCGTCTCCTCGATCCATTTCGCCATCTCCCGCGCCTTGTCCACGGGACCAATCAGTAGCGTTCTCTGCTCGTGTTCTTCCGAGGCGAAAAGCTGGTGCGCCAACTTCTTCGGCACAACAAGATGGCAGAGCAAGAAGACACCATAAAGCACCAACAAGAAGCCGAACAGGAGCGAGAATCTCTGCGTCCGCGACGCCATCGGATCCATGGCCGCCAACACCACGATCAGGATGGTCACACCCACGTAGACCGTTTGCTTCAGGGCCAGCCTGTGACATTCGACAAAACCTCCGGCCAATAGCGTCGCGGCTGCCGCCCGGCCGCGAATCGCGGCGATGATCACCCCAATGACCCCCGCCAGATTGTACAAGACAAAGCGTGTCGGCGTGGGCAGCGGAGTCGCCGTGGGCAACGGAGTCGCCGTGGGCAGCGGAGTCGCCGTGGGCAGCGGTTGCAAATCCTGGCTCCCCAAATCTGGGAAGATCGACCCCATCACCATCAGGTAGCTCCAGAAGACCACCGTCAGAATCACCGCCAGGATACCGTGATAGGTATTCCACAACCCTCGTATGCGATGCCAAAGCATTAGCTATGAAGGGGCTGAGTTGTCACACTCATGTTGATCGGAAGCCAATTCATTCCGACCGTTAATCCTCGAGCAAACGGGAGAAGGGATCATTGAGACCACGCAAGTTGCCGGGCAAGATGTTCATTGCCGTTCAAAAATTTCGGCTGGACTCTCGTTGCGCAACCCGTGCGCTTCAAGGTTAGTTTTCGGAGCTGCCGCGCGCCGCGATTTTTCGGATCCACCAGATGCCAGCATAAAGAGCGCTGGCCAGTCCCAGTCCCAGCCACCCATTGAGCACATCATCGCTATCCACGTGTCGCTCTGGCATCCAGACTTTGCGCGATCTCAAGTGCCGGAATGAGGAGAGCAATGAGCAAGATTGCCCAGATTTGTCGTCGATTGAGGAAGTTCTTCGTCATCAGGGCGAGAAGCGTGGCTATGCCGAACAAGCCGAAGGCGAGTTGATTTCGCAAGGCATCATGAGTGTTGAGATAAACTCTAACCTCGTCTGGAGCGATTCCGTGCGGAACTTCGGGCCCAGGCTTCAGCGACAAAAAGAGAACGATACCCAAACAGAAAATGATGGCGAATAGCCGCAACAAGGTTGCCATGGTGACTCACTGCCGTTGCAATGATCACAACTGCATGCTTCTGACCAGCGCTTCTCCGCCCGGTCTTGAAAGCATCAAAGGCCCAGGGAGGCCTCCCATCCCTGACAGTTCCTTCTTACAAAATGGGCAAAGTGCTTTCTGAAGACATCCGCGCTGAACCGCTCGGCCTGACGACGAACTTCCTCGGGGCTAAAGCTCATCTTTTCGAACTGTTGGACGGCATGGACGAGAGAGTCCGCTGATTGTTCGTCAAATAACACGCCGGTCTCGCCAGGTTTTACGGTCTCGGCAACGCCACCTCGGCCAAAAGCGATCACCGGGGTTCCGCATGCCTGCGCTTCCACAGGGAGAATTCCGAAATCCTCTTCTGCGGCGAAGACAAATGCCTTCGCCCGCTGCAGATGCGAGCGCAGAGCTGAGTTGTCTTTATATCCCAGCAGATTGGTATTCGGTCCCGCTTTTGCGCGAACGCGCTCCATTTCCGGGCCATCGCCAATGACAATCAGCCGCTTTTCGGGCATTCGGCTGAATGCTTCGGCGATCAGGTCGATCCTCTTGTAAGGGACCATCCGCGACGCAGTCAGATAAAAATCCTCTTTCTTCTCTTCGAGCTCAAAATCCTGCACGGCGACCGGTGGATAAATTACTTCGGCCTCACGCCGGTAAACTTTCATGATCCGCCGTGCGATGTAAGCGGAATTGGCGGCGAAGGCGTCGACTCCGCCCGCCGTTCGATAGTCCCAAAGCCGGATGTAGTGCAGCAACATTCGCACGAACCAACTCTTCACCCCTTTGCTGAGTCCAGCCTGCTCGAGATATTGGTGTTGCATATCCCAAGCGTAACGAATCGGAGAGTGACAATAGCAGAGGTGGCGCTGATCCGGACCGGTCAGGACTCCCTTGGCAAAGGAATAACTGCTTGATATTACTAAGTCGTAAGCGGAAAGATCGAACTGCTCAACCGCGAGAGGCATTAAAGGGAAGTACGATCGATAACGAGTCTTGGCCCCCGGCAGATTCTGCACGAACGACGTCTTGACCTCCTTGTTCTGAAGAAAACCACGTTGCTCGGGCGGGATGGCATCGATCATGCTGAAGACGTCCGCCTGTGGGAAAATTTTTAGGATCTGTTCCAAGACGCGCTCGGCTCCGCCATAAAGCGGGAGCCAATCATGGACGATGGCAATTTTGCGAGGGGCAGGCGTATCGATCATCTTATGTTCTCGACATCCTTGAGAAGCTGGCAGATTCGACCGACCGTCTGCTCCATGGAAAATCGCTCGCGGGCACTGTGCAGCCCAGCTGTGGCGAGCTTCGACCCGGTTGCGGGATCCTGCATGATCCGGCCCACAGCCAAAGCTAAGGCCACCGGATCAGCTGACGGAACCAGGAACCCGTCGTGACCGTCGGTGATTATTTCATCGACTCCTCCCCCTCGAGTCGCAACTACCGGCGTTCCGGCCAGCATTGCCTCCACGATGACGCGACCGAAAGGCTCCGGAGCAACCGAGCAATGAACCACGACGTCCATAGCCTGCAGTATCGGGGTGACGTCGGACTGAAATCCAAAAAAGTGGACGCGGCCCTGTAAACCGGGCTCTTCGGCCACACGATGTAGCTCATCGCGGTATGCGCGATCCTCGTCAGTAAAGAGCGCCTCACCTACAATAGCGAGATGCACCCCTGGCAGCGAACGCAAGGCCGCCAGGGCGACGTGCTGCCCTTTCCAGCGTGTCAAACGCCCAAAAACTCCAAACATCAATCCGCTCGGAAGGCCAAGTTTTGTGCGTAAGGTTGCTTGGGAGAAATCAGCCGGGCGCGCGAAACTCGAAGGTTTGAATCCATTGTAAACGACCTCTACAAGTGAGGGCTTTCCTCCTATCGCCGTGAAGCTCTCTGCCGTGGCTTTCGAATTCGCGATGACTAGCCCCGCGCGTCGCACAAAGAACCCGAGTAGCTTGAGGTTCATCGGGCTGAAATGCTCCTCGGTGAGCAGATCATGCAGGTGGACGACCAAGTTGCGCTTTCTTAGCCAAGCAAGAAACCCGCCAAGCACGATAGCTTTTGGAGTGTTGCCATAGATCAAACTCGCTCCCTCGAGCCGGCGACTCACCTCCTGGAAGAGGGCGAGCAAGGAGGGAGCGGCTTTGACCATCGCCGAAACTCCCGCGTCCTTACTCCATTGCTTTGCCTTCCCCGGGAGCGCAACGGTCTCGACAAAAACGCCCCGATCGCGCAGCACGCTAACGAACGGTCCGTCTTCAAGGAGGACAACACGAGACCACGGCGAGCAAGCTTGCGCAAGGTCAGCGAGGAATAGCTCAGCACCTCCGAGCTGACCGCTTTGATCCAAAAACACTACTGGCACCGCGTGGCGAGGAAAAGACATTGCCGTTCGATTAACGCTCTTGGAACGCCTTCTTGTAGACGTCAACAACTCTGTTGGCAATCACCGGCCAATCGAAATTGTCCTTGGCATAGGCATGACAAGCGGTGTCGGAAGGAAGTTTGTCAAGTGCGCTAAGGCGCATGGCAAGCCCGTCGGCGAGATGGTCCGCTGACGAACCCTCAAGGATAAGATCCTTGGATAATCCCTGCACCGCTTCAGGCAGACCTCCTACGGGAGTGACAACGACCGGAGTTCCCGCCGCCAACGACTCCAGCACGACCAAACCAAATCCCTCAAGGGAGACCGATGGAACTACGCTTAGATCAGCCGCTCTGTAGGCGTGCGGCAGATCGGCATCAGGAACAAAGCCGGTCAGCTGCACATGCTCCTGAAGGTTCCGCTTCTCGACCAGGGCGGACAGCTCGGCCGCCAGAGGTCCCGTCCCTGCGAGCACCGCAAGGATCTTCGGTTCTCGTTTGCGGAGCTCGCCTACAGCCTCGATAAGGTTTTCGAGGCCCATGCGGCGAGCGAGCCTCCGAACTGTAATCAAGATCACCCTATCCTGCGGCCAGCCGAGCCTCTCCCGAGCCTGCTCGCGCGACAAACCTGTGCTATACGAGTCCGCTTGCACGCCTCCGGGCACGACATCGACACGCTCCTCTCCCACGCCATAGCGGCGGACCAGAATATCGCGAAACGCTTGCGAGAGGACCACAAACCGGCGAGCCGAAGCATAAACAGCGCGTTCGATCATATGTTTGAAAATTACCGACCGCGAACTTTCTCCCTCGGCAGACGCTTCCTCCGCCCAAGGACCATGAAAATGGACGACGTGAGCGTTGCGCCAAAGCAAATCGAGCAATGGAAAGCCATACAGCGCGAAATGCGACGCCACCAGAGCGGGTTCTGCCATTACCCGCGACATCTCGTGCTTAGTCTCTCTCCGTAACGCCCTGAAGCGCTGGAGAAGAGATTGCTTCCTGCTGCCCAAAAATCGGACCTGTCCCCCTGCGTTTTCAGCCTCACCGAACACCAGAGCTCTCATGGAAGAATCGTGCCTCACCAGCTGTGTAACAAGTCCGTAGAAATAACGATCCGCTCCTCCACCCCCTTCCGGAAACCAGTGCATGCCGATTTCAATGATTCGCATTGGATACGCCTATGTTCTGAAACAGCGGTCGCGAGGGGCTCGGGCACCTCGCTGATTTCAACCGCTGATAAGCGGACTGCCGAATCGTTGGGGACAGCTTTTCAACACGGTCACGCCCCGCTCTAATTGGACCTCGCAACCTGCTCCAGCGTACCAGCCATTCTCTTAGCGACGGCGGACAATGAGACTTCGTCCTCGACCCACTTGCGACCGGCTTCGCCTAAGCTTCGGCGCAGGCCTTCTTGTGTGATCCCTTTTCGCAGGCAATTTGCCAAGTCACTGGCATTCTTCTCCGTAAAAATCAGTCCACCGTCGCTTTTGCGAATCAGATTGGGGATTTCGCCGGAAGAAGACCCGACGACGGGAGTGCCGCATGCCAACGCCTCTGTGATCACGCGCCCGAATTGCTCCTTCCAGTTCGGCTGTGTTTCCGACGGCACAACCAACAAATCGAAGGCGCTAAGATAGCGAGGCGTTTCCGCATGCGGCACGTATCCTAAGAACTCAACGCGCTTGCTAATACCCCCTTCTGCCAGGAGTCGCCTGAAAGCGGCTTCGAATTCTCCGGTGCCAATCACAATCAATCGCCAATTCAGATCTTTCACCAACAGCAAAGCTTCGACAAGCGTGCGTAAGCCTTTTGCTTCAACAAGGCGTCCCACATATCCTATGATGATTTCACGATCGCCTCGCGGAATTAGCCGGAGATCTTCTTCCGCCCCTCGGGGTTGGTAGATCACTGGATCAAGAGGAAGAGCACAGACCGTTGGAATTCCGCGATATCCCTTGGCCACAAGTACCTTCTTTGACCGCTTCTGTTATCGGGAAGGCAAAGGCGCTCTTGCGGAAGACGGTTCCTTCGATCCAGGAAAAGGGCGGAGGATACTTCTTCAGGATGTTCTGGCACGAATAAAACCCAAACGGCGCCTTCAGTGTCCTTGAGTTCGCCCAGCAAAGGTGGGCCGTAGCGAGCGCATACGGTTCGTGATTGACATAGATTGCGCTGAAGCGTCCGGCCTCTAAAAACGCGCCCCAATTCTCTTTGTAGATGTGGAGGATGATATTGCCGTTGTTCCAAACCGGGATACTGATCAGATCTCCGGAAAACTCCGGCCATTTCTCCTTATTGAGCGTGTTACCAAACTCGTCCTTCCAAGCCTCGGGAACGACCAGGGTGATCTTCCAGCCCGTTTGGCGCTCCAATTCAGCATAAATCTGCTGATTGATTGGCGTGGCGCAAGAATGACTTACGACAAGCAGGTGCATGGTTAGGTTTCCTTGAAATTTCTGGAGCTTAGGGTCCTCCTTGTACGCGTCCTCTGTCGCGTCTGTGACTCGATCCCAAGTATACTTTTGCTCCACCAACCGTCGGGCGTTTTCTCCCATCGTTCTGCGTTGTTGCGCATTCTGAATGAGCGGATCGATCACTTGAGCAATATGCTTAGGATCACTCTTCACGAACTCTCCAGTGATCCCCGGCTGAATGAAATCTTCAGTTCCGTTAATTGAGGTTGCGACGATTGGCAATCCGCACGCGGCTGCTTCGATGGTTGCAAGGCTGAATGCCTCATACCAACTC
The DNA here is from genome assembly GCA_963744345.1 of uncultured Verrucomicrobiae bacterium. GTDB lineage: Bacteria > Verrucomicrobiota > Verrucomicrobiia > Chthoniobacterales > Terrimicrobiaceae > DASTFP01. The sequence continues at coordinate 43,659 of CAVUTD010000014.1, read as the reverse complement.
GGAAAAAGGAAAACGTCGGAGCTTGCCAAAGCGATTGGCACATCCTTGCGAAACCCTCCGAAAATCACCCGATCAGCCACTCCACACTCAGCGGCTAAGGCACTAAGCGTTTCGCGGGCTGCGTCATCTCCAGCGATGTAAAGCTTCGCCCGCCGATCCGGCACCAGAGACAACGCCCTGATGGCCAAATCCAAGCCTTTGCGCACCCATTCACCTCCCGCGAAAATGAACACGATATCTTCAGCGCCAAGACCGTTGCGGCTTCGCCATGCCAGCCGCTGCTCTTCAGGAACTGGCTTGAAAATACTCAGGTCTGCCGCATTGGGGACGATCTTTACCGGAGCCGATCCGATCCGATAATGCTCACGCAGCTCACTCTCCACACCACGGGACACGGGCAGAAAGAGCGGCGGCCGCGTTCCCGCTCGATGCGTGTAAAGCTTTCGTTCCGCTTCGCTGGTTACTCTGAGGTAAAGCGCTCGCGTGATTCGTCTGGGCAAAGAAACCTTCTCCAGGCTTCCCAGCCGGCGGAGAATCTTCCTCTTGGCAGGTTGGATATTCTGAATGGTAACGACATTCGCGCGCAAGGTGTTGCAACCGATGCCGTGGACGATATCGAAGTATCGGCGGGGAATCGCCAGGTTGACTCTCACATGGTAGCTCAAGAAGTCGGCGACTTCGGGCCACGCGATGCCCGGGACCTTGTGCCAGCGAATTTTGCTCAAATCGAGATCTTCCGCTTTGCGGGCGAACAGATGCACCTCATGGCCACGATCAGCCAGCCTCTCGGCAACCTCATTGACTGCTCGGGCGCTTCCATCCCGGCGATTGCAGTTGATCATCGAAAATGCGATTTTCACTGTCTCCTTTCCATTACTTTCTCAGCATCTTCCCAAAATGTTAATAAAGGGACAAAGGAACAACGTAAAACAGTCAAGCTGATGGGCTGCACTGAAAAGTGCAGTAGCTCCAGACAACCTGTCTTCGCCAGGTGGTGGTCTCCTTCGCATGTTAACATTACGCACGACTGCGAAGGACAACGCAAAGGGATCACCTTGTTGAAATTCTAGGATCCAAATTCCGCTACTCTTGACTCAGCAATGAAGCAAATCGATCCTGAGGCGGAACAACACCACCCTAACAGAGGGCACCTAATTTTACGCTGCGCTCAGCGAAATCGCTTGTCCGCCTCGGTATTCAGGACCCGCGGGAGGAACTTTCACTGGCAAGCGCCGCACCTTGCTGGACCCGAGCCCCCGCGGTTTCGCTCAGCATTTTCAGCTTGGCAACGAAACGACGGAATGCCTTAGGGTCGAGCGCGGCGCCGAAGACGATCCAGAGAAGTGAAAATTGGGTGATGATATTCGAGACGAAACAGGCGGGAACCAGTGAAATCATGAACGCTCTGGCGAGCATCAACTCGGAGGGTCGGTATCCCACTCGATAGCGTATCGCCATCTCTTGCCACATGCGCCACAGCGCGTAAATGATAAGCGGGGCTCCCAACCAGCCAAATTGGATAACGAGTTCCGCATACCCAGCGTCAGCGATGACGGACTGAGTATCCGTGCCTCCAGTATTGACTCGGCCAGAGAGGCCGGTCGAGCCAAGTCCTGAACCAAGCGGATTTGTCAGAATAGCCCCGACGGAGTCTTGATAAATGGCAACTCTCCCTATATAGGATCCATCCTCCTGCATGTTTTGCAGAGTCGAAAAGCGGTCTTGAACCTTCTCGGCGCCGGGAAGGGCACCCATACCGAAATAGGCGGCGACCGAAATCACTACAAAGCCCACCAGCAATTGCCAGAAACCGGTGCCTTTATTGACCATGACATAGATCATCGTCGACAACGCAGCGAGAATCACCCCGGTGCGTGTGCCCGCCAACAGGATCACTGAGAAGACCAGGAGCACCCCTAGCCAACTCAGCGGTCGCCACTTCGGCGACAGGATCATCGGAACCACGGCAAAGCCAAGGAAGCCTCCGAGCACCCCCCGCTCAGCCATGGTTGAAAACACCGTCATTTTCGTCGGTTCCAGAATTCCCAAGTAGCCTTCGAATCCGACTGCCCTGACCCAGAAAGCGTCCCATGGCGGAATCGTGAAATATTGATACCAACCGTATGCTGCGGCCAAGATCGAGCACCAGGCCGAAGTGCGCAGCCAGCGATCCTTGGTATTCTGAGCCGGCCCCAAGATGAGGATGTAGCCGAACACCGCGAGGGGAGCCAAGACCTCTGCCAACGCATAAATGGCCCCAAGTTGAATGCGAAAAAAACCTATAACAAAGGCATACCCAGTCGCAAAAAAGAGGCAGTAAAAGACCGTTTTCAAGGACCTCGGCACCGATCCGAAATGCGCCAGGAAGGGGAGCAACATGAGCCCGGTGACGAGCAGTGGAGTCAGACTGATGGGGGAAAAAGGGTTGAATGAGCCGGCGAAGTAGTCCAACACGCGACGCAATCCGCGGTTAAAGACGTAAACGATTATGACCACGTCGACCAGATAGCTCGATCGCTGGGCAGCAAGCGCTCCGGCAATCGCCACAATTATCCCGGCAACGATCCAGTCCATGAGAGCTAATTCCTAAAAAGTCACTCCACAGGAAGTGTACGTCCTGAGCACACTATTGACAACGCGTTTCGGGTGCTCCAGAGACGCATCGATCCAGCTTCTTCTTAGTTTTGAAGCAAAGTCCTCACAGCATGACCAACTCGCTGCGCGTATTTCTCCATGGTATATTCCGCGCTACGTTTCCTGGCATGCTGTCCAATGGAACGGGCCCATTCCGGGTCGCGAAGATATTTGAGAATTGCCTCCGCCATTTCATCCGGTTTGTTCCAGCTGACCAACTGACCGTCAAAACCATGGGTGATAATCTCTTCAGGCCCGCCTGGGCGGGTTGCCACCACCGGTTTTCCTATCGCCATGGCTTCGACCACAACGATACCAAAGGGCTCGCGCTCCGAGGCATGCACGACAACATCCATGGCCTGCATCCATTCAGGGATGTTACGTTGCGCGCCGACCATGCGAACCCGGTTGGCCACGCCCAAGGCTTGAATTCTCTTCGCGAGCACATCTGCATAATCAGGCTCTAAGTGATGCTTTCCGCCAACGATGACGCCCTGGCAGTCTGGAAATTCCCGAAGAACCCCCGCCATCGCTTCGGCGTAAACATGCATGCCCTTCCAGCGTTGCAATCGTCCCACGATTCCCACGAGCATTTGCTTCGGATCCAAACCTAAGCGGCGACGAGTTTCTGACGGAGAATTCCTCTCGGCTTCTGAAAACCTGCTGACATCAGCGGCCAGCGCTACTCCCAGGACACGATACCGAACATGCGATTGCTGCTCGCGCGCGGCGAAATTCGAGCAGGCAAGCGCCCCCGCCGAGGGAACGAGGCGTGAAAGTCGATCGACCACGCCGTTGTCGGGCACCCCCATCTGAAAATATAAGGCGGGCACTCCGGCCAGGGTTGCCGCCGGACCTCCATAAATGTGCGCCTTCGTCATCCAACCTAAAACGGCATCCATCTGATTCTTCTTTAGCAGTCCACGAATCTTGAGCATTGCGGCTACCTGTTTCCAGGGTTCGCGCAACCGCCCGCTAGGAACGACTTCAACCGTCGCTCCAGTGCTTCTGAAGGCCTCTTTGAGCTCACCCTCTTCCAGCAGAATGATGAGAACTGCGGATAGCTGTGCCGCGGCTTGGTTCCGAAGGAGGTGAACCAGCGCCTCCTCCGCTCCGCCATGTGGGTGGGCTGATGGCATGACGATGGCGAGTCTAAGATCCGATCCCACATTGGCATTCCGCTGGGCAGACTTAGTAGTGCCCGACCTTGACCCCCGGTTTAGACAGAACTTTGCTGCGTCAAGCCGGCCCCAGCCAGTTGCTGCAACCCGGCTCAGTAAATGAGATCGGTTCGACAAGAGCTGCCTGCCCGCGTGCAGAAGGCCCGGGCAAACCGCCGACCCCACCAGCAGTTGCCAGAGGCTGGCGGAGACGCGGAAAAGTCCGCGGCCGTGCTTCAAGAGGACGAGGGTCTCATTAAAAGCAATGTCGACAGTGCCGGAAAAATCGAAGCCGCCGCGGTGAATGCTGTCGGCGTCGAAGCGCGGTCCCACGTGATGAATAATCTCAACCTCAGGATCGTAAATAAATCTGGCTCCTCTTTGGCGTGCCTGAAGCGCAAGCGCAAGTTCCCAGTTCACCTGCGCGCCCTTGCCTCGCAAATCGGTTTCGAAGCCGACCTCCCTCAGGAAATCGGCTCGGAGTAGAAGATTTGAACCTCGCAGGATATCGACCGGGCGAGCGTTCCCACCGCCTCGATGGTGGTTGCCGGTAATCCGCCCAAACCAGTAAAATCGTCCAACATCCCCTGTGAGCGGCTCACTGCGTCGCATCTCAGGATCATCCTGCAGGAAATCTCGCCCTCCAGCCGCATACACTTTCGGACTCGATCGGACGTGACCTACCATCCGCTCTATCCAGTCCGGCGGCAATTCGACATCATCATCCAGAAGGCCAATGTAGTCCCCACTCGCTTGACGCAAGCACGAGTTCATCGAGCCGACTACGCCCACCCCCTTTGCCTCGACCGCTCGCACCGGCAGCTTCTCAGCATACCGCTTCAAAACGTTGTCGTTCGTGTTGTCATCGGCTCGGACGCCCACCAAAACTTCATCAGCTGGTTTCGATTGCGGAACGAGGGAGGCCAGACATCTCTCGAGATGCTCCGGTCTCCGAAGCGTCGGGATGATCAAAGAAACGGTGCCCTCTTGAGAGCTCTGAGTGTTCACAGGCATATCAGCCCGATCACAGAATTGCTGTTCTTCTCGACAATCACCCGGCCCACGCAAGGGGAAGGTCTAAAGCCGGAGACGAAAAAAAAGCCGGCGGCAACCCGGGACTTTCTTCGTAGTCCAGGTTCAGGACGCCGCATTTTCCAGGATCTTGGAGAGAGCGGCGGTGACTCTCTCCAACGAGAAGTATCGCTCGGCGTATTCCCGGGACGCCGCAGGCTCTCCCCAACGGCCTTGCACCTTACGCAAGCTCAACTCGCTCAGCGCCTCAGCCAATGTCTCCGGACGATCATCACGCAGGTGGATATCGCGCGAACAGAGATAGTCCGCATTTCCGTTCGTAGACCCCACGATCACCGGGAGTCCGCACGCTTGTGCCTCGGCAACGGATGATCCAAAATTCTCCTCATCGCTGGGCTGAATAAGAACATCGTGGCCGTGCAAAAGCGCAGGCACTCTCTCCCTGGGAATTCCCATCTCCCAACGAAGCCGGTCGGGAAAAGGAAACGCCCTGATCAACTTGTCATATCCGGGAATAAATCCAATTCCTCCAATGATCGTGAGCCGAACGTCGATGCCTTGGCGAATCGCCAAAGCTGTCCCCGTGAGAAACAGATCCAATCTCTTGCGTGGAATGATTCGACCTAGCCAGCAGGCCCGGAGAGAGCCGGCCACTCCGTTTCCACCAGTGATGTTTGTGTCCCGGGGCAACGCGAAAAGCTCAAGGTCAATGGGGTACGGCAGCGTATCGATACACTCGTGCGCCACCCCGTAGCGCAAACTCAATGTCCGCTTCGATACCTTGCTTCCGACAATGAATCGGTCGGTGAGTTCAAGCGGGGGCAAGCCGATCCGCGAAAGACGCAACTTGGCCAGGAGCAGCCACTGGATTGCGTTGGCAGGCCCCGCGAGCGCTTTGATTTCCTCGAAGCGCTGCAGAATCGACCGAGCATCTGTTCCGGGCGGTCCTTGAACAAAGCTGACCACGGGAGTTCCGGGCATTCGACCCCGCGCAAATTCTCCGAGCCAGAGACTGAGAGCATAATTTTCCGCCAGATGAGCCCGCGTCATCTCGCTCACCAGCATGCGATTGTAGGTCCACGCATCGAAGAGACCCGCCGGCCAGCCCACCAAGGGAATCTTCTCCACACGTCTTCTGAACTGATCTGGCCCTGCGTTTGTCACGTCGATAAAGCGGAACCGGTCAAGCTTCCCAACAGCTGGTCGTGGATCCACAAACGACGCTTTGGAAAAGAAGTGGATTTCGTATCCGCGCAGCAAAAGCTCGCGTAAGAGCAAGGCATTGGCGGACGCGACACTCCCAGCCTGCTCCGAAACGAAGCCCGTGACCGCCAGCTTCATCTAGCCGAGTTTGGCGAAAGCTCCGATCCGAAGCATTTCTCGCTCTCCGCTGCCTGAGCATGCAAGATGATCATGGAGCCACTGAGACGCTTAATTCTCGATTTCACTTCACGACCGCCTCCAAAACCGTGAGATCAATTTCGCCGCACGAAAGTCTAACTTCCGCAGGAACTGAACGCCCTGGGAGACCGATTGAATCGCTCCCGAGGCAGACTCGATAAAATGACCCCCGGCCGGAGTTGGAGCAATACCACGAAGGGCACTCAGAAAATAACTCTTAGCCCAAGGCTTCGGCGCTTCGATCGCGTGAGAGAGAATGAAAAAGTACCCCGTGAAGCCCATAGCCTCCGGTCCCATAATACTGAAAGGTCCAGTCCAGGACATCATTGCCGCAGCCAGCAGGTCCTGATCGCCAACCACTCCTTTCCATCTTTCCGCCATAGCAAAGCTTTCGGTTGTCCTTCCACTAGCTTCGTAAGCCAGCGTCACATCCGCCCATGCCTTCAGAAAACCCTTGTCTTGACGACTAATACCAAAAAAGCCGCTGTTAGCATAAGAATCGCTCTTGCCGGAATGACATTCCAGTCCGGCCTGGCTTAGCAGTCCCTTCCAAATAGGGCGCCACGGATGATTCTCATGGACCCTCTGGAAATTTGAGTCCTCCACCAACGCTATGCCTAAATTGGCCCAATGGAGAAAAAATTTCCATGGCGCGAGAAAAGTCACATCAGGATCGGCATAGAACAAGATGTCGATTTCGGGGAATCGATCAAAGATCTCCAGCGCAGCAAATGGTTTTTGATAACCGAGATGTCTTGGTGCCTCTTCCCGATAAAAAGTGATGCGAACCTTCGCTACCTCATATTGCTCCTCGCCGATCGTCTTTAAAGTCTGGACCCAAGGTGGCAGGCGATCACGATAGCCCACAATGAAGAGCCCCTCAAAGCCGCTGGCAACAGCCGAATTAATAAGTGCCGCCGCGCCATGATAATAATGGCTTTCGTACAGAGTGACGATAGCAGCTTTCGTGCTCACTTTATCTGATGCGCTTACTTGATGGTTAGGTGCCGCAGAGGCGTCGATCATTCGGAATTCTCCAGCTCCCGGGCACCTATAGCCCGAACTGTGGGGGAGCTTTTCCGAGCGCAACCTGCTCGAGCCAAAATTGGCTGCGCGGCTCTTTGACGTGTTTGCGAATCCAGCCGGGCAATAGATAAAGCGAGTAGAGAAACTCCCCCGCAAAAATCAACGCCGCTTTTATGTTCTGCAGATTGAGTTTCGCGTCCGCGTCGCGAAAGCGAGACACGATGACCAAGAGCACGTGTTTTGGCAGCCTCAAATAAATGTCGAGCGGAGTCGCGCCTAAATCTAAGGCCGAAACGACTCGGGCCTCCCAGCGCGCGGCTAGCTTGCGAGAGTTCGGAATTCTCCGTAAGGGATGATCAACAACAGCCCCGAAAGCACATTGAGCCGGAAAGCCCAAACGGCTCAAGCGGGAAAAAAATTCAATGTCTTCAAATGTCGGGAAATAGCGTTCATCGAATCCTCCATTTCCAGCGAAGAGTCCCTTGCTGATCGCAAAGTTACAGGAGCCAAATACCGGCTGCGGACCTTTAATGGACGGCGCCTCGTACAGGAGCGAAGCTGGCTCAGGCAGCGGGAAGGTCAGTCCGTGAAACAAGTCAGTCGACTCAGCTGAATCAAACGCATCCAGATAGGCGGCAACATAGCCATCACGCGCAATACAATCATCGTCAACAAATATGAGCCACTCGGATTCGGAGAGCTTGGCGCCAAAGTTTCGGTTGGCCGCAGGTCCCTTCCTTGGTCCTCTGCTCCAAGCTACTGAGGGAAACTCCGTCGAAATCATCTTCGCGCTAGCGTCGCTGGAACCGTCATCACAAACGCGGATTTCGACACTTCGATCGGTCGGGAGTTGAGAGAACAATGCGCCGACACATCGTTGTAAGTCCAGAGGGCGATCGCAGGTAGGAATGATGATGCTTGCTCTTTTCACTCGAAGAAAGATCCGTGAAATGGGTGTCTACGAAAACGCGGAGCAAAGAGGAAATGGAGACTAGATCTTAGGCTGCAGACCGGCGGCATCCAGGTGGGCATTGGCAACCACCTCCCAGGAAAAGCGCTGCTGCTGCAAGTGATATCCATGTTCTCCCATCGGCCTGCGCAGAATCGCGATCGCGCAGAAGCCTTTTAATTTTAGCGGCCAGATTCGCAGGATTCTGGTCTGCCCAGAGTCCGCTCTTTCCATCCTCAATCAATTCTCTGCAAGCTGGAGCCGTACCGCAAATGACTGGCTTCTGGTAGGACCACGCTTCCACATAGGCGATACCGAACGATTCATGGCTGGAGGGAAGACAGAAGAGATTGCAGGCCGCAAGGGCGTCCGCTTTGGTCCGCTCGCTGGCCAGTCCAAGATTTCGATAGGAGTCGTGCGGCAACCCCGCGAGAGTCTCTGACGGTGGATTTCCTGGACCGCCGAGCAGTAGGCAGGCCTCGGGGAATTCCTGCAAGACGATCGGCCATGCGGCGAGCAAGCTGAAGTAACCTTTCCCTTCGTCCCTGCGACCAAGAAATAATACACAAGGACAAGTCCCGAGCTCAAGTTCTCGCCGAATCGCGTCTTCGTTACCGTCGCCCAAACACATCGGCGGCAGACCACAAACGCGAAGGCTGTTCTCCGGAACGCCCAACTCGGTCAAGTGGCGTCTCTCGAAGAAGGTTTGGCACATCACCGCATCGGCCTTTTTATACAATCGCACGTCGAGCACATCGTCACCCCAGCCTCTCGGATGAACCGCGGGCCAAACAGTGAAGCGAACCCCTCTTTTCCTTGCCAGGAGCAGGAGAGCAAAGCCGATATAATCGTGACCAGTACCCACAAAGTGGATCCAGTCAACCTTGCCAACTAACTTGCTGAGAAAGTTGGGCGGCAGAACGGTGGAAATGACAAATTCGAGCATCGGGTGAAGCCATGGTCTCGCAGCCATGCGCAACATCGCCCCGCCAAGCTTTGTCCAAGTCCGGGGATCCGAGCCAAACTTCACCGGCCAGGGCATAGGCGTTTCTGAGAATCCCAATGTTGGATGCTCCGGAAAAATGGAGAGAAAGGCGCCTTCGACACCAAACTCTTCGAGCGTGGCGGCCAAGCCTCTTTGGTAGGAACCAAGTCCACCAATATAGTTTGGCGCGGTCGCCGCCCCAATGACTGCCCTCCATCTACCCTTCATGACACATGATCTGCCCGCTAGATTATGACTTAGGCTGAACGTAGAAGCGAGCATCGAGGATTCGGATGAGTCGATTGAGCAGCCGAATGCTAAGGGGCCATTTCTCCAGCCAACGCGAAGCTCTGCGCCGCTCGTTCATTTGAGCGTCCCATCGTTTCCTTTCCGGCGTAGTGAGAAACGACGTAAACAGCTTCACGATCGGCAGATTTTCCTGGAATATCGGACCAGCAAAGTGAAGAAAGGCTGGGGCGCCCGGTCTCGATGTCACCGTCTCCGGCGCACTGTTGCCATAATCCACCGCCATCGTCGACTCCATACATTGTTCCGGGAGATTGAAGTTAAAGATCTTGCGCTGCTTGCGGAGCACCAGCCAGTTTATTGCGGGCTGGTCGATCGGCGCAGACTTTCGTCTCAGGCATGTATCGCGATATTCCGGAGATTGAATGACATCGATCAACTCGTCTTCCTCATACAAGGCTTTCTCAAAGGCAAAGAAACCCGAATTGAACGTGAAGAGGGGCCAGCAAGAAGAGAGTTGCATTAGGAAGCGCAGCGAATCCGTGGTGTACGTCCAGCGGTTCTTTCGCCACTCCGTGTCTGCGACGACAAAACTATCCGCTGGCGCGCTTTCCAGCCATTTTCGGGGTTCCCTTAGTAAGATAATATCGGTGTCAAAATAGGCGCAGCTGTTTTGCAAGAGAGCAACATACTTGCCATACAATGGATGCGCTGAATTTTGCCTGAGAAAGCTAAGAAGCTTGGAATCGGGAATCCACGCGCAACCCGTCGGGAGTTCAAGATCCGCTTCTCCGTACGGGATCACCAAAATGGGCAACGTACAGCCCACCTGGTGCAATGATCGAACGAAGACTTGCAGATGAAGTTCCGCACCTTTGTTGGCTAAGAGGATGATTTTGTCGACTCTCAATCCGACGAGGTCTCCCGGGGCGTCTGGCTTGTTTCCGGCGAGTTCACGGCCATCCTGTACGCTGCTATCACCTTTTCAGCCGTCGACTGCCACGAGAATTTTCGCGCCTGTTGCACACTTAGCGTGACAAGTTCAGACCGGCGCAGAGGATTTGTAAGAATTTCCGCGATTGCCTGCGCGAGCGCCAGCTCGTCTGTCGGATCAACAAGGATGGCGGCCTCGCCGGCAACTTCTGGAAGTGAACTCGTCTTGGAGCAAATCACCGGGGCTCCGCATTGCATTGCCTCAAGCACGGGCAAGCCGAAACCCTCAGACAGCGAGGGGAAGACAAAAGTCTCGCAGGCGCTATAGAGGCAGGCGAGGTCTTCATCAGAGACGGCGCCCGCGCGAATGACTCGACTCGCTAGTTCCTCCCCCTTCTCGATTTCTTGCTCGATGAGCTCGACGCCCCAGCCTGCCTTAGCTTCCCCAACCAAAACCAGGTTCCCCTCCCAAGCAGGGGCGCGGCGAAGAGCGATGTAGAAACTTCGGATAAGCAGCGGAATATTCTTCCGGGGTTGAGGATTCGAGACGGAAAGCAAAAATGGCTTTGAACCCAATCGCAATCGCGCTCGGACAGCCGCAATCTGCGCCTGATCGTTGATCGGGCGGAAGTGGTCTCCCGCCGAAAGTGGGGCGACAAGCACGCGCTGGGGTGGAAAGCCCGATAAAGCGCAAAAATCATCTTTGGTAAACTGCGACACCGTCGTGGCTACATCCCTCTCGGGTTTTAAGCTGGCCAACACCGATTCGAGCAACCCCACCGTGCTTGCATCGTATTCCTCCCTTTGACGCAAAGGGATTACATCGTGAATCGTGATCACGCGCGGAACGTTCTGAGAGAGCCAGTCAGGCGGAGATCGGAAGGTCGAGTGAAACACGTCCGTCTGATCTCGCCCAAGTCCCCACTCGACGCGCGAATGCGCGAAGCGCCTGAGAGCAGCAAGGGCGACATCCTGTGCCCGCTGGAGGGCCGGATTTTTCCTGGAGTTTCTGGGGCGATTCGCTCGCTCCTGAAAGTGATAGAGTGCTTTGGCGGACAGTTCGCCAAGCCGGGATCTTGTTCGATATCCTGCTAATGAAGCCGTCGGTAGCTTCGCGACCATGGAGGCCCAATCCTGAACCGAGAGGCTCGTTATCATCGGATTCCAATCCCCTCCAAACCCTCCGACGACTCTAAGATCCACCTCGGGATGTAGGCGCAGACACTTGAACAGCTCCTCGATGACGCGTCCTACGCCCGTCATCATGGCGGGCTTGCCCGGAGGAGGCACGGCGAATGAAACATCGTAGGCGACTCGGATCATCGTGTCACTGGATCCTTTTCCAAGGTCCAAGCTACTGCCGCAAGCTTCTCAGTAAGCTAGAGAAGCCACGCCAGTTTCTCGACCCAAGTCACGCGGAAGCGCTCGCCAGACGGAAGAACTCCGATTTGGATTCCATCAGTTCGTCGTAAGTTCCCGCTTCCCCGATCTTACCATTCACGAGGACGTAAATGGCGTTACAACCGCGCACCGTCGTCAGCCTGTGTGCAATCGAGATAATCGTTATCTCGCCCTGTAGTGCTTCGACCGCGCGCATAAACTTCGCTTCCGTTTCATTGTCCAAAGCACTCGTGCCCTCATCGAGAATTAACATTTCGGGATCGAAGTAGAGCGCTCGCGCCAGCCCTACTCTTTGGCGTTGTCCTCCACTGAGCATTACCCCCCGCTCCCCCACTTGGGTCTCAAGCCCTTGAGGCATCTTTTCAATCACCTCTTGCAGCTGCGCTGAAGAGATCGCTTTGTCCATGCGTTCACGATCAACTTCACTCTCCGGCACGCCGATAGCGATATTTCGAAACAAGGTGTCGTCAACAAGGAAGATTTCCTGAGGGACATATCCGATCCGCGTATACCAAGCGGGCGGCACGGGCTTCCCGAGAGGTTTTCCATCCGCGAGAATCTCGCCTCCTGTCGGCTCAAAGAGGCCGAGCATGAGGTTGATCAGTGTCGATTTTCCCGATCCTGTCTGACCGACGAAACCGATCGATTGGCCTTTATCGATCCGCAACGTAACACCCTGCAAAACGGGCCGCTCCGCGCCAGGGTAGCTAAAAGTCACATCTCGAAATTCAATCGCCTCAGAGAACAAGGGGCCTTGATCAATCGCGGCGGGCGCTCCGCTCGCTGGCCTTGGAATGCTCAACGGGAAAGAAGGTGATGAAAAGTCCAATTCCTCGGCGAGCTCATCGAGAGAGAAGCGATTGGTCGCCAAAATATGGAGGTTGGAATAGAGTTGCTGAATATTCGGGAGGAGCCGATATCCGGCCATGGCCATCACGCCGAGCGTGGGTAAGACCGCATCAAGACGCCCCGTGCTCAAGGCGACCATCGCCCAAATGATTGTGCCCGCGAATGCGATGGGTTCGATTAAGTTGCGCGGTAGTCCGCCGATCCACGCGCTCGTCACTCCCGTCTTGGCATAGCGCTCCGAGATTTCTTCTATCTGACCGACAAAATGAGACCCCGCGTTCCTCAGTTTAATGTCTCTCATGCCAGAGAGAAACTGCTGGACAAGGCGACTGAGATTCTGACTTGCCTGTTTGGAGATCTCGTTGATCGTCCGCACGGCCCTGCGAGTCAGGCTCATGAAGAGGACATAAAAGCACGTGAAAAACACCGCGATAGCCAATGTGGCAATCGGTTCGAGCACCAGCAGACCGAGAACGATAACTGCCGTCGTGAAGAGCCTCGCGGCAAAGTCGCAAAGCGGCGAGAGAACAAATGAAATGAAGACGTAAACGTCCGAATTTGCTTTCTTCGTGAGCACCGAAGAGTTACGCGCCACAAAGAAGGGATAGGGTTGACTGTAATACTTGGAAAGGAGCTGCATGCGCAACCAGTGCCCAACGCTCGACACATATCGTGCCATGATTATCTGGTTAGCTATCGCAGATCCGCTCGCCAGCAGAAGCGACAAAATCGCGAGCGTGCCCGTCACATACACCAATTGATGGGGATCGGTAAGCTGAAAGACGGACATCAAAATGCTTCCAAAGCGGGAGGTGGCAAAACGTTCCGGATGAGCGGCGACCGACAGGAACGGCAAGACGGAAGCCACCCCGCCCAATTGCAGAACGGCCTGGAAGATCATGCTTCCCACAACAATGATCAGCTTGCGCCGCCCGAAGGGAAGGGCAACGCTAAGGATCTTGCGCAAGAACGCTAGGCTTCGGGATGCAAGCGAGACCACTAGGAAGGAAGGGTTTTTCTCCTCGCCGCCACGTCAGAGGAGCCGGCAGCGAAAAGCTTCAACTGCTGACGCAGACGCGGCGACTCTCGTATTCCGAGGTTAGAGCCACGGAAACATCCCCCTCTGAATGCCTAAGTAGGGCCTCCAGACGACACAGCCTTGTGGTATGCGCCCAAGCGGGAATGAAGGGGCGGGGAGACCGATCGATTCTCTCTTCAGATTGATTCCGGCTTTCCAATGCTGTATACGTAAAAGCCCTCCCTCCGCAGCTTCACCATGTCAAGGACGTTGCGCCCGTCAAACACCCACGCTGGCTTGTGCATTTCCGCGAAAATCCGGGCATAGTCCAGGTCGCGAAATTCATCCCATTCCGTAAGCACGAGCATGGCATGACCTCCCTTGAGAGCCTGATATGCATCTGCGCAGATCTCGATGCGCGGATCGTCAGGTTTCACCTCCAGATCGGCGAAAATCTGGTCGCTTTCGACCTTAGGATCGTAGATGGCTAAGCGCGCCTGCTCGTCAAGCAACGCCTTGCAAACCGAGATTGCGGGGGACTCACGTGTATCATTGGTATCCTTTTTAAAAGCAAATCCCAGGACTGCGATGCGCTTGCCCGACACTGTGTTGAAGAGGGTCTTGATGACGCGGGCGACGTACCGGGTCTTCTGCCAATCATTAAGGCGAACAACATGTTCCCAATAATCGGCGACCTCCGGAATTCCGAAAGCTCCGCAGAGATAAACAAGATTCAGGATATCCTTCTGAAAGCAGGAGCCGCCAAAACCCACTGAAGCCTTAAGGAACTTCGGTCCGATGCGTGAGTCGGTGCCAATCGCGCGGGCGACTTCGTCAACGTCTGCCCCAGTCGTTTCGCACAGGGCCGAGATTGCATTGATGGAAGAAATTCGTTGAGCAAGAAAGGCGTTGGCCACCAATTTCGCAAGTTCCGAGGACCAAAGATTGGTGGTCAAGATACGCTCACGGGGAACCCACCGCGCGTAAACCGAAACCAGCTTCTCAATGGCGGCGAGACCTTCCGGAGTTTGTTCTCCGCCAATCAAAATGCGGTCTGGATTCTTTAGATCCTCCACTGCCGTGCCCTCCGCGAGAAACTCGGGATTCGACAGCACCTGATGGTTAAGCTTCTTTCCACTCGCACTCAGGATCGTTAAGATCGTTTCCGCAGTCTTTACGGGAATCGTGCTCTTTTCCACGATGATTTTCGGTCGATCCACCACCGAGGCAATCATGCGGGCGACCGATTCTATATAGCGCAAATCCGCGGCTCGCCCGGCGCCAACTCCGAAGGTCTTCGTCGGCGTGTTCACACTTACGAAAATAATGTCTGCCCCACGAATGGCATTCTCCACGCCCGTCGTGAAAAATAAGTTCCTGCCTCGAGCCGATTTTACAACTTCGTCCAGTCCGGGCTCATACACGGGAAGCTTATCCGAATTCCACGCATCGATTCGCCCCTGGTTAAGATCAACGACCTCCACGCGAATGTCAGGACACTTCGCCGCAATCATCGCCATGGTGGGGCCGCCGACGTAGCCGGCGCCGACGCAGCAAATTTTTATTTCCGAATCTTGTGTGGGTGGCGTTTCTTGCGACATAAAAATGATCGTAGTTGGGTGCGTTTTGGAAAGCGTCAGATAGCCTGACGAAAATATTCGATCGTGCGATCGAGGCCTTCCTCGAGCGGCACCTTCGGCTCCCAGCCGAGCACCTCCCTGGCGAGAGAAATATCTGGTCGTCTTTGTTTCGGGTCATCAGCGGGAAGGGGAAGATTAGTGATCTTCGATTTACCTCCGACCTTTTTGACGACGAGCTCCCCCAACTGCCGCATCGTAAACTCTCCGGGATTACCAATATTCATCGGACCAACCGTCTTCTCCTGATTCATCAGACGCACGAAACCCTCGATGAGGTCATCTACGTAGCAGAACGAACGCGTTTGTGAGCCGTCACCATACATAGTCAGGTTTTCGCCTTTCAAGGCCTGCACGATAAAATTGGACACCACACGGCCATCATCGGCCAACATCCGCGGACCATACGTATTGAAGATACGCACCACCCGGATATCGACCCCATTCTGCCGATGATAATCAAAAAACAAAGTTTCGGCGCAGCGTTTCCCCTCATCGTAGCAAGAGCGCTGACCAATAGGATTCACGTTTCCCCAATAAGATTCACTTTGCGGATGCACAGCGGGGTCGCCATACACCTCCGACGTTGACGCCAAAAACACTCTTGCCCTGACGCGTTTTGCCAGACCTAACGAGTTGATTGCTCCCATCACTGAAGTCTTAGTGGTTTTAATCGGATTGTATTGGTA
This sequence comes from uncultured Verrucomicrobiae bacterium, assembly GCA_963744345.1. Lineage (GTDB taxonomy): Bacteria > Verrucomicrobiota > Verrucomicrobiia > Chthoniobacterales > Terrimicrobiaceae > DASTFP01. The sequence goes on along the minus strand of CAVUTD010000014.1, from coordinate 27,699 downwards.
GTGCGGGGGTGAGGCTGGACAGGCCAGATTATAAATCTGATCCACTTCTACGCGGAACGGCTCAGTCACATCATGGCGGATCAAATCGAACTTAGGATTTTGCAGCAGATGAGAAATGTTTTGCTTCCGTCCTGTGAAAAAATTGTCGAGACACAGAACTTCATGTCCATCATTAATTAGGCGATCACACAAATGCGAGCCCAGGAAGCCCGCTCCGCCCGTGATAAGAATACGCATAGTTTTGAGATTAGAGAATGGTCACAGCTCCTAAACTGCCGCAAGTGAAAAGTGGTGACCTGAAAGCGTGGCAGCCAGACATCGTGCCGCCCGCCGGGTTAATTGGTTGCTAGAATCTTTAACATTAGACAAAAGCTTAGCTTTCCCTCCAAGCTACCGCCTTTACTCATTTCGCGCGGCATCCTTCTCCCCTTTGCGGCAAGAAGACTTCTTCCCAAGCGAACTTGAGCTGGAACAATCCACTCTAACTGTCGCTACGCCTTCCTGGAACTACGAGCCTCTTTAGTCTCCGAATCTCCGTAAGCGTAGTGATAAAAATAATAAGCTGAGTCTCGACCCAGCCGAACGCGATTCAGGATGAAACCGGCTAGTTTTCCTTTCGCATTCTCGATGAGTTTACAGGCACGGGCAATCGCCTTCCGCGGAGTCTTAGCCGCGCGAATCACCAAGCACACGTAGTCGGCCAGCGGCGTGATGCGCAGCGTATCGCTAACAGCATTCACTGGCGCTGAATCCAGAATCACCCGGTCGAACCTTCCAACCAAAACTCGAATTAGCGTTGCGAAAGCGTCCGCGCCGAGCAGTTCGCCGGGATTAGGGGTTTTGTTCCCAGCGGTAATGACCATAAGCTCTTCTTGAGGACCGGGCATCAAGATCTTATCAACGTCCGCATTTCCAGCCAGATAGTCGCTCAATCCTACGCGTGTTCGAACGGACTCGGGGTTAGGAAAAATTTTGTGCACGGCGGGCAGTCGCAGGTCGGCGTCGACCAACACCGTCTTTTGACCTTCCAAAGCGAAGGCCAGCGCGGCGTTGTAGGCGCAAAAAGTCTTTCCCTCGCCGGGAACAGCGCTGGCGATGAGGAAAACGCGGCGGTGAGCCTCGTCGCCGAGCAATGAGAGGGAAGTGCGCATGCTGCGAAAAGCCTCTGCCACCTGAGAGGGACCCGGCTCCGCAAAGACGTTCGCGATTGTGTCCCCATCTTTAGCCTCCAATTCCGAAACGACCGCGAGCACCGGAAGACCAAGGAAACTTTCCGCCTGATCGACGTAACGCAAGCTGCTGTCCAGAAGATCCAGCCCGAAGATGGTCCCGGCAGCGAGGGCAAGTCCGACAAAGAGACCAATGCCGAGCATCTTCGGGAGCGACGTTGCCACCTCGCTCGCTGCCAAGGGTTCCTCAACGATGCGAAAGGGGTTCTTTTCGATGCCAAGGGAGACCGTCGTTTCTCTCAAACGGTTGTTCACCGAATCGTACATGGCGCGATCTGACTCAACTTCGCGCTGCAGAACGTTATAAGGGATAGCGATCTTGTTGAGGTCGAGAGCGGCTTTTTCCTGCTCCTCAAGGGCGAGGTTTAACTTCTTCTCCGTGTCTGTGGCAGCTTCATATTGCGTCCCTAAGATTTGGCCCGAATTCTTTAAAGTGTCTCGAAGAGAATCCTTCAACTGCTTTATCTGTGTAACGGCTTGGATATGCTTGGGGTGTTTGGCGAGATAACGCTTTTGCACCGCGGCCAAATCGGTTTCTGCAGCGACTATCTGAGTTCGCAGCGCCTGGACCTGCGGAATGGCGCTGACGCTCGGAACTTGCACCATACGGTCAACATCATTCGGGGGGATCGAACGCAACAGGTCCATATCCGACTCGAGCCTAATGCGTTCACTCTTGGCGGCGGTCACTTGCGAGTTGAGGTCTTTCAGTTTCTCCACCGTGATGTTCTGGGTGTCTTCAAGGGAGACCGCATTGTGTTCTTCCCGGTAACGCTGCAGCTCTCCTTCTGATTCTTCCAGTTTTGCCTTAAGCTTGTTGGCTTCGTCGCGGAGGAAATCATTCGCCGAGCGAGCCAGGTTCATGCGTTGTTCGAGAACCTGGCGGACGAACTCTTTCACCACAGTTTCGGCAATAAGCTTAGACTGCTCCGGGCTGCCGGTGGTTACGGTGATATCTATAAATCGCGTTCCCTTGCGCACGCTGGCCGAAACCAACCCCCTCATGCGGCCAGCGATCTCCGCGTCGCCATAGGGTTGGTCATCTGGACGAGGAGCAAAAAACGTCGGATCGCTCAGGAGACCGGAAGCCTTGGCCACCCGCACGAGGAAGGAATCGCTGACGAGTGACTCGGCAACCGTTGTCATGTAGTCCGACGCCTCTAATCGAAGCGTTTGCACATCGTCCGAATTCAGCACCTTCTGCTCCTGCGCTTCAACTTGCAGAACGGCACGTGCAACATACTTTTTCGGCTGCCGAAGCGCGAAGAAGAGAGAGAGCAAGAGCGCGAGAAGAACAATGGAGAGAAAGAGCCAAAGATAGCGCTTTAACAGATGGAAGTAATACCCGATGTCCAAACCGGCTTCGGATTCCTTTTCCCCAAGAAGCTCGGAGAGTTGTTTATCGGCAGGATTTGCAGGCATGGCTAAAAAATGGATTCCCCCACAGTAATGACGTCTCCCGGCTGAATACGAAAGTTTGACTGGGAATCCGACTTCGCCATTTTCCGAGCGTCCACCCGGATAACGGTTTCCTGGCCGTTTACGCGCCGCTTTACCGTCACTTTACCGGGATCAGCAATTCGTGTATAGCCGCCTGCCATGCCAATCGCATCGAGAAGATTTATGCTCTGGCTCCCCTCGATCGTATAAGATCCCGGTCTTTGTATTTGTCCCAGCATTGTGAATACTCTGCGCGCATAATTTCGCACGGTAAGAGTTACCTGCGGGTTGACGAGATATCCTGCCATGTAGCGTTGCCGAATCAGCTCCGTCGCTTCGCCGATGGTCTTGCCTGCAAGGGAAACTTGCCCAATCAAGGGGAAAATCGCATTTCCGTCGCCCGCCACGCGAATTACCGCGTCCAATTCGGACTCCTGAAAGACCCGAAAATCCAACAAGTCGTCCGGTGCCAAACGATAATTGGAATCGCCCTGCGCCATTAGACTCCCACCCATCAGGACGGTCGCCATCATTCCAATGATCACAAATCTCACTCTCTCGATCCAAACACGAAATTTCCCCTGTGCGGAGTGCGCCTCGTTCAGCGCGTTCGCACTCACCTCCCCCTCTTTTCCAGCCACGAAAGAACAACTCTTACAATCCATTCAAATACTTCAAATTTTCCTGCGATGCACAGCAGCATCCGTGCCAGCTTATCGTGATGGAACTACGGAAAGACCAACAAGTTTTTTTACAAAAGGGTACTGATCGATGTGGAACCGCGAAGTCGCTAACTTTTTTGCTAACAAAAGGAACGTTCATTTAAATTCGTTCGTAACCCGCACAACGGATGCCTCAGGAGCCGTTTCAGTAGTCCGTTCTGCGACGCTGTGGTTTCGCGCTTCTTCACCAAGCCACAGGCCTGTTTCAATTTCAATAAGATTCTCCCGGGACCCCACCGCAGCATCCAACGACCCATTTCGCGGAGAGGTCAACCAACCCGATCGTATGAGAGCGCGCACCCACAGCGAAGCACCGGGATCTGTTGTCCAGTGATGCCAAGGTTTAGGCTGTCCAGCAAAGTGGAGCACCTTGGCTTCGGAGTAGAGTCTGTTTCTTTCACGCAGAAATCCGCGATGCCTCTCCTTTTTCGGCCGGAACTCTTCGATATAGAGGAGCTGTGAACAGAAATTATATGTGCAGGGGAGCTCATGCCAGCGAGCCAGCCAGCACGGGGTTGAGCATGTCCTGGTCACTACGAACGACGGGGTCTTCGCAGAGCCTCGTCCCAAAAGCGAGCGCTTTCTTTTCGGCGCCGACGGCCGAGTAACGCGAGACCAGTCGATGACGCAAACCCCAGCTTGATAGTAGCCTGCCTGCGGATCCCAAGGGAAGCACAGCTCTTCCGGCAGAGGTTGCGGCAGATTGAGATATGTCGTCAAAAATAAAATCTCGAACTCGCTGCGATGGGGTAATCGCCAAAATCCAGATCGAGCACAACGGAAAGATCGCGCACAACAAGAAGATCGCAATCTATGTAGATGATGCGCTGAGTTCTCTCCTGGACAAATTGCCCGATGAATAGCCGAAGATAGGCGCTTGGCTGAGATATCCCGTGGAGGGCAGCTCGAGCGAGATCTGCGGGCGGAAATGCGGCACCAAACAATCGAAGAATCCGGCCGAACTCTGGTGATCACGTGTTCCAAGCGCTTGCAGTGATCGGCAGACAAGCCGCCATCCATGACATACACCGTGGGAATTACTTAGCGGCTTAGCTTGATAAGCGCTGAATACAGGGCCACGGCAATGCCTGTGGCGTAATTGTCGTCGCCGCCGCACGCAATTCCGAGGTGTTTCATAGCGAAAAAATTGCCAATCCTTTCAAGTGAGTTGAAGTGCCTTCCACTGGGCCAACTTGGATAGATGCCTTAAGCGGCTTCCTCCAATTTCATGTAAATAGATAAGCTTAGAAGCTTGTCGTCATTTCGATGCCGATGCGATTCGCATAGAAACTCCGGGTTTCCTGATTGGAAGCTGTGTTTCGATATTCGTAAAACAGGTTGGCTGACACCCAACGAACGAAGGAATAGCGCAAACTTGGACGCACGTAGAGATAGTTATCCACGCGGTCAATCGAAGTTTCGTCGCTCGTTGCGAAGTAGGTGTCATTCTCAAAGCCAAAGGTAAGTGTCGCAATAAATTTCTGAAAGAATCGCTGCTGTGCTGCGATCACAAAACCTGTGGCTATGTAATCCTGCCCGGCCTGCACATCGGAACCGACGACATTCCGATAGGCGCCAAGGTTCAAGGTGGTACCGTCGAAGGGATGATAAGACATTCCCAGGCCAAAGACCGGATTAACTTTTGGCGACCCTTCTCCTTCAAATTCCCGAACCTCGATGCCCCCACTGAAATTGAAGTTCAGTTTCTCCGAGTAGGCATAGCTAACGCGCAAGCGCCCTTGCTGATAGTATTGAAGAGGGCTTGAAGGGGAGACGAGGACGCCACCCACTCCCTCAAATCCAAGTGTCGTCTTGGGGAGCATCCGGTAGTCCACGCCACCTTTAGCTTCGTATTGATAGGTGTTTTGGAATGACTCGACGACGCTGGCCAATTGCGAAAAAGCCACGAAAAAGGTGGTTTTTCCGCTGTAGTCATAGCTAAAGCGAAGGTCGTTGGAAAAGCTCTGCGTCGTCGTGATCGTGTTGGTCTCCCGGTTAGCTTCCCGAGTGATAGAGAAGTTGCTATCGAACCGGCCGACGAGCCTGTTCCAGCGATACTGAGTTCGCAACGAGGCGCTTTGGTTGAAACCATTTTCCTCCGGGTTGTTGGTGTAAAAGACCGGCGCGCCGATCCATTTTGCGGTGAGGTAGTTTTCCTCTCCGCGGCGAAAATCGCCCAGCTCAAAGGCCAATCCTCCTGCTACCGTCCAAACGACATCTGAAACCCGATCCGTCTCGCTTAAGAAAATGTTGTCATCATAGTAGACGCCTGCGGCAAAAAGCGGACTAATTCGCCAAAGCTTGCGACTTGGGACGGGAATCACCGCTTGATCGACTGCTGCGGCTTCTTCAGCGGGTAAAACTTCCGCAGGCTGAACTGGCTCAGGCTGCATCGGTGTCCCCTCCTGAGCGGGCGGTTTTTCAGCTGATGCCTGAGGAGCCAAGGGCTCACTCGATTCCTTCGCTTTGACATCAGAACTCGGAGTCACGACAGTGGGGGGCTGCGATTCATCGACAGCCGAGGTCTCCCCTGTATTCAAGTTGGACTGCGCCAGAGCCAGGCGAGCCACGACCATCGCGCAAGCCACACCAAGCGAAAGTATGCGTCCGCTCATTGCCTGCCTCCACCAGCCCGCCGATCGACCGGTAGGAAACAGTTCGTTCCAGAGGCAGACGGGGCGGTTTTCATCCTTGGCCGCATCCTTTCATCTAGCTGGTTTCGTGCAGCAGTTGCAACAGAAAAGCGGCTGTTTTTCGAAAATGTTCATTTATGTAAATTACTAATTACGAGGTTTTTATGCTAGCGTATCAAATCGTGCTCTGATCGCTTCAAATCGTATGGGCCCACCAAGGATGGGATTCATGGAATGAATCATCTCCTTATAAAGGAGACGCCGGCGCTACTTTACCGAATTGACCCCACTTAGCTGAGGAGGACCTCAGCGACGATCTTTCCGCCTTGCTGCTTGCAGAAGCGCAGAGAAGTAGCAACTTTAGCCTCCGATGATGCGTTGGCTGTTAGCGATCCTCCTTGCATTGCAGACGGGGTACGCCTTGGATTTCTCAGTTCTCGATCAGATCACCGTCCAGGAAGGCGGGCGCAAGAAGCCTTTCCTGGTCTTTGCCGAAGAAGCGCTTCTTGGTTTATCCGGAAAAACCCGGTTGATAATTGACGGCCGAACAATGGATGCCTCAGAAGTCGTCACGACGCTCTGGCTCAATCCGCGAGGATGGGAGGATAAGCCGATCCTCCTGGTGAATCACAAAAGTCTGAAAGAGGCTTGTGGCCTGGACGCCACTCGGAGGCTGTTTTCCTATCGGGAGTTGGCCGCAAGCGGAGCGTTGGTCAAGCTCCTCAGCGAAGCGCAAGCGGTACGGGCGCGGCCAGGGAGCCCAAAGCTTACCGGCTTGCCTAAGGAGGCTGCGGAAGTTGGGTTGCGGATTGCAGAGTTTGAATCGCTCGTTAACGGCTCCGCATTCCGGTTGGTGGCAAACCCGCAAGCCTCAAACGCTCAGTGGCTCTCCGTTCCCGGCACGTCCGCTATCCTCGGGCCGCTTCGAGAAGCCTTCGAAGCAAATGATGCGGCTGCCTTCGCCAAAGAGGCCAAGGCGCTTCGAAATGGATGGTCCAATCTTGAGCCGCAGTTTCAACCTCCTGCTTGGAAGATCCGGCTCGAGATGCTCTATCAGAAGGCGCATCCCTTCCGCTGGGCTTGGATGGCTTACGCGGCAGCCGGCGTTATGTTATTGCTCCCGAATTCGGGACGCCTCGGCTATGCTGCGGCATGGAGTCTGGCCGGGGCTGGTCTTCTCCTGCAGATGACGGGTTTTGCCTCTCGAGTTCTTATCGCCGGGCGCGCGCCTGTCACAAACATGTACGAATCTGTCGTTTGGGTGGCGTTCGGCACAGTTTTCTTTGCGCTGGTGTTCGAGGCTATTTACCGCAGCAGATACTTTCTGCTTGGCGCGGTGCCGGTGGCTGTCATCTCCCTGATCTTGGCGGATACCCAGACGCTGTCGCTGGATCGCGCGATCAATCCGCTTGTTCCCGTTCTGCGCGACAATTTTTGGCTCACGACGCACGTGCTCACCATCACCTTAAGCTATGCCGCATTCGCGCTAGCCCTCGGGCTTGGTCACATTGTATTGCTCAGAGTTATCCGAGGAAAGTCTCCTGAGCCCGCCCTGTACAATTATCTCTACCGGACCTTGCAGGTGGGCGTCTTGCTCTTGGCCACCGGAACAATTCTGGGGGGAGTGTGGGCTAATTACTCCTGGGGAAGATTCTGGGATTGGGATCCGAAGGAGACATGGGCGCTCATCACGCTGCTCGGTTATTTAATCGTTCTGCATGGGCGGGTGGCGGGAAAATGGGCAGGCTTTGGTATGGCTGTAGGTGCGGTGCTGGCCTTCCAAGGGGTGCTGATGGCCTGGTACGGAGTAAACTTCGTTCTCGGCGTCGGTTTGCACAGTTATGGCTTCGGCACGGGCGGATTTCTCTGGGCCTTGCTCTTTGTCGCCGCGGAGATCGTGTTTGTCCTGCTGGCCATGGTCCGAAGGATCCAATTGGCCCGTCGCTCTTCGACTCGCACAGCGACTTCCAGGCCGCAATTTGTCTCGTAACCGGCGCGCGGCGGGAAGCCCTTGGGAGGTCCAAATCTTACGAAGCGCTGCTCTCGATCATCAATCGTTCAAACCTGGCGAGAGCGATATCCTTCCGGATCGATCTCTACCGTGGCAAAGCCCACCTCCAGCAAACCGTGCAAAATGGTATTCCGTAACCTTTCCAAGGAATGCATCTCCTCGGGGGCGATCTGCACGCGTGCGCCCAACGGCTTCAAGTAGCGAACGCGAAAGACGCGAAATCCTAACGAACGCACCATCTCCTCACCACGCTCTATCAGGCCCAAGATCTCACGCGTGACCGGCGTGCCATGCGGGATGCGCGATGACAAGCAAGGCTGAGCAGGCGAATCCGCGGTCGGCAGGCCGTAGAGGCGCGACAGCTCACGTACCTCTCTCTTCGTCAAACCAGCCTCCTTGAGCGGGGCGACCACAGCGAACTCGACAGCGGCCCTTGAACCCGGGCGCAGGTGGGCAGGGTCGTCGGCATTCTCACCGTAGGCAATAGCAGAAAAGCCCCTCTGGCGCGCCAAAGCATCCATCTTCCCGAACAGCTCCGCCTTGCAAAAGTAGCAGCGATTTGGAGGGTTGCCATTGTAGTTCGCGTTCTCCAGTTCCTGCGTCGCGATTACTTCCACCCGCGCGCCCACCGAATCGGCGACAGCAAGCGCGGCAGTCAACGCTCTACGTGGAAGGCTTGCGCTGTCGGCGATGACCCCAAGCACACCAGCAGCGAGTGTCCGATGCGCTACCGCCAAGAGGCACGTGCTATCCACACCGCCCGAATAGGCCACCACAAGCGGTGCATGCGCACGAAGCAACGCTTCCAACTGGCTAACCTTATTCCACATCGCATCCTTCCCTCCTCACAAGCTCAGCCGGGCAAAAAGCGAATCAAGAGGCATCTGAAGGCCGATGAAAAACTCTCCAAACTCGGCATATTGCGCGCTAACCTCGTCGAAACGCATCTCGTAGACGATAGCTTTGATATCCGAAGTCGTTTTGGCAAAAAGGGTAACCGCCCACTCCATGTCGTCGAGACCCGTGGAACCGGTGATCAACTGCAGAACACGGCCCGCATAATTGCGTCCCACACGAGCGTGGCCGCTCATAAGCTTCTTTCGAGTGGGGAAATCGAGTGCATACCAGTTCTGGCCGGCCGCAGCTCGGCGTTTGGACATCGGATAGAAGCAGATGACCGGCCAATCAGGTAAATTTGGTGTGAGCCGATCTTTGAGATACTTCGCCATGCGCGTCCTAAAGGCCGTAAGTTTCTCTTCGAACTCTGGCGAACCGCGGATCAGTTTCTCGTCGCTCTCGAGAGCCTGGACAAATTCCTGCTCGCTGGTGATGTACTCGCTCCGTTCAGTCATGGAGAGCCAGGAAAATTCGGGCGAAAGAATTCCCCATCCCAACGCCAGGCCGAGCTGTTTCCCGAAGGCGTCGGCAATATGGAGATCTGGAGTAAGCAGCATAAAGCCAAGATCGGATTTCGGCGAAACGATGCTGAAAGTCAGAAGCTGGGTCTCGGGAGTTGCACGGATTTCCTGAATCAGAGAGGCCATTGCAGTCTTTGCCGCAATCTTTTGCGCCCCCTCCAGTAAATCCCAAGCGTTGTAATCGACGCGGAAGAAGAGGTGCAAAACGTGCCGGCCTTCCACAGGGAGAAGGGGATTGAGGGAGGGAGTGTTCATGAGCAGCTTATCGGATCTTCAATCATAGCCGTTCTATCCCGCCAAGCATCTAAGCTCTCAAAGCGGTCTGCTTTTCGATCGCTATCATGGCTCTTTGGACCGAAGAAGGCAAAAAACCTCTTGCTTTCAGAAATCCCGCGCCAATCTAAAATAAGGTTTCAAGCCCCCTCGGGTCTCTGCCGGTACTCGGCTGATCTTTGGCTGCTTTAACACGCTGGGCATCCGGTCAAGTGGTAAAAAACGATTGCATTCCGTAAGCGGGACCGTAGCTTGCCGCAACGGAGGAGGAGAATACCTATGGCAGATTTAGCGAATAAATATCCGCAAAATGTCGTCGGCAGATACTTCGTAGACGATCAATGCATCGACTGCGACCTCTGCCGTGAGACAGCGCCCGCGAATTTTACGCGCAATGACGATGGCGGGCACAGTTACGTTTGCAAACAGCCGGAGACTCCCGACGAAGAATCCCTTTGCAAAGAGGCAAAGGAAGGCTGCCCAGTTGAAGCGATCGGCGACGACGGCGAATAGCTTGGCGCCAGAAAATCGCTCTGGTTTGTAGCCTCCGCCGTGGCGGAGGCATTTTTGTTGTGATGCGTGCAAAAGAGATCCGCAAGCGAGTTCTGGAAGACTGGCGCGGGCTGCCCCAGGAAACAGCGCGTCCCGACCGTTGCGTCACTGCAGGTAACGCACTCAAGAAACTCGTCCAAAAGCTCGGACTGACCGAACGCCTCAACGAGCAGGAGATTCAGTTGGCGTGGCGCGAGATCGTGGGTGACTTTCTCGCGCAACATTCGACTCCCGCTTCGATCCGGGACGGTGTCCTGGTCGTTCAGGTCCTCCAACCCGCAGTGCGCTACGAACTCGACCGCTCATGGAAGCAGAACATTTTGCGCAAACTTCAAGACCGCTTCAGCGCAAAGATCGTGCGGGAGGTACGCTTTCGCGGGTAGGGCGCTTCAACCGCTGGAAGGAATGACTGGCCTACTGCGCTCCCCATGAACGCGATCATCATCAAAGGCCTCGAAGTTCAGGCCTTTGTCGGAGTCTCCGATGCGGAGAGAAGCAATTCCCAACGCCTCCAAATTGATGCGACCTTCAGCCCTCCGAACGACCTTTCCGCACTTTCCGATGATATTGCTCGTACCGTAGACTATCAGGAGGTGGCTCGCCGTATCGTTCAAGTCGCGACGGCACGCCCACGGCAGCTTCTTGAAACGCTCGCCACGGAGATCGCGGAGGTGCTTGTGGGCGAGTTTCGCGCGCAACGCGTGGAAGTGGAAATTCGTAAGTTCATTTTGCCCGAAACACAGTATGTGGCGGTGCGTTGCGTCCGTGATTGACCTCCCAAATAGAGCTTTTCCGCCGGATCCAAAAAGCCCCGGCGGGCGCAAGGATTTGTGGAGTGTTCAGTTGCGTATCACATGCCGTTGCGTCTCCTGCTATTTTTCTTGCCTTCGCAAATGCGAAGCCTAAGCAGGCTACAAGGAACTCTGCCCCGGATCTTTAAAATGATTCCGCCCTTCGCCAGCAAGGATGAAATCGATCCCGCGACAATACGGCGCGTGGCCGAAGGAGATGCGGCCGCCTTCGAGCGCGTCTATAATGCCTTCTCAGGAATGCTTTATTCTCTCGCACTACGCATGCTTGAACGACCAGAAGACGCAGAGGAACTCCTCCAGGAGGTCTTTGCGAAAATCTGGAGCGACGCCGCCGATTACGACCCGCGCCGCGGCGCTCCCCTGGCTTGGGCCATCACGATCACCCGGCACAAGGCGATTGACAAGATCCGCGCCACGGGCAGACGCTTGCGCCTCTATGAGGCGGCGGAAGCGGAAACCAAAAACAACCCGCCCTCGGTTCCCGCGCCCGGCCACGAAGCGGAGCGTTCCGAAAGCGCCAAGGCGGTGCGGGATTCTCTCGGAATGCTGCCACCGGAGGTTCGCGAATCCATGGAGCTCGCCTTCTTTGGTGGCCTTTCGCATAGCCAGATCGCCGAAAAGCTTTCGGTACCAATTACAACCGTCAAGAGCCGCATCCGCCGAGCAATGATGCAGATGCGGCAATCGTTAAGACAGTTCGCATGAGTCCGGAAGAACGAGAGGAGTTGGCCTCGCTTTATGTTCTCGGCATGCTTGAGGAAAGCGAACTGGCCGCTTTTGAACGCGAGTTGGTGGATCATCCCGAGTTAACAACGCTCGTGGCGGAGTTGGAAAGGGCCTCAACTCTCCTTGCGACATCGGTTCCACAACACCCGGCGCCCAACGTTCTTGACCGCGTCATGGAGCAGGTCAGGGCGCCCGCTCAAGTCGCTGAGCCACCCCCTTCCTCGGCCTTCTCCTTCGGCTGGGCAAATTGGATACCTTGGGCGATCGCTGCAGGATTGACCGTCGCCTGCGCCCTGCTCTGGAACGAACGAAACAGCCTGTCTGCGGCGATAGGAAGCCTCGAGAAGGAGAATCAGTCCCTGTCAGATCGCATCACCGGCTTCGACGCTGAGCGTGTCCGACTTGAAGGTCGCATCAACACACTCGAGAACGAAAAGAACAAACTTCAGGTGCGGGTGGCCTCTCTCGAGGAACGGGATCCTCTCAGAGAGATTCAACCGGTCATGTTCGCTGCTCAGCCGGGCGCCCCTGCGGGCGCCGAGGTCATAGCCCTTTGGGATCCGCAACGACGAGAGGGAGCTCTCCACGTTGCCAAACTTCCTGAACCTGCGCCGGGCAAGGACTATCAGCTCTGGATTATAACGCCCGAGTCGAAGCAGCCGCTGGACGCGGGACTGGTCCCCGCAGCTTCAGAGTGCCTGCCATTCAGCGCCGCGCAACCTGTCAACCGGATTGCGGCCCTCGCGATTTCCATCGAGCCAAAGGGGGGATCCCTGACCCCGCAAGGGCCGGTGATCTATGTGGGAAAACTCTAAGCCCTCCTAGGCGCGAAATCATACATTGACGTTTCCAGCCAGCCGTTTATCGTTCCTCCTCCCTCTTCGCGGGTGTAACTCAGTTGGTAGAGTGCAACCTTGCCAAGGTTGATGTCGCGAGTTCGAGCCTCGTCACCCGCTCAAGTCCCTCAGCGATAGGGATTTACGTTCTAACTTCCAGACAGATATTCCCTTGTCCTAATGAAAAGTCCTAAATGCGACGCCGATTAGAATTAATGTCATGGATGCCGCCGATGGGTCGAATTTAATTCTACTAGACCTTCCACTCAGGCATCGCTTGATTCCTTCAATTAATCATGGTGACCGGGCGGGGCCTCCCGCCGGGAAGTGCGAGCAAATCGAGCGGCGTGTTATCTCGTCATTCCGCTTTAAGGAGCCCACAGCACAGCCTCTCGCACACCGGTCAATGGTAGACGCAGCCGGGCACCTCTCAAGAGAGACCTTGGTATCGGCTGCGACGCCATTACATCGAAATCCTTCAGGTTTCCGAAATCTAGGCCTGAACGTTCCTCCAATTCCGACAATGTGATTTGGTCCACCGAAAAGCGCCCAGGATCGAACGGCGCTCTAGGCTCCGGCACTCCCGGCAGCGGCGGCATCACGTCAGATTGGTCCATTCGAAAAGCGGTTACGCTCAGCCGACCTTTGGTGTCATCCACCACCACAACCACCTTATAGAACTCCACTGGGACCTTCACACCTTCATACACGGGATCTGAGTCTTGAAAGATCGGACCGGTAAAGACGGATCCCTTGCTGTCCCGACTCCGTTCCTGCGAAAGAATCCAGTCTTCCAGATCGCCCCACGTCATGTCATTAAACGAATGCACCTGGGGACAGGAGTTGGTGTAGTGATGCGTGTCCGCGTTCGCCAACCGACCGGTGCCTTCCGTGCCCCACACGGGATCGAGTCGGCGGACCAACGCTCCATTACCTTTTGTTCGGTCCGCATCCAAGCAAACTCTTTTCGTATCTTCTCAAGTTCCTTTTCTATGTTTCCCGCCTTCATAAATCCGGCGTGACGACGCAATGTGGTTGAGTTTGGACGTTTCATTGCTTTTGAAGGTAATCGTGCGATGAGCGCTACACCGGAGTCGCATAGTGACCAATGAGTCATTTTGCCCGCCGTGTGAGCTTCCAGCGGCGCCCATGGGGTTGCGAAATTGTGACCCGCTGCTCGGCCCCTAGACGGCGCGAGGCGCAATTCAACGCGCGGGAATTCGGGACGAGCTCATCCAGGCCCTCAAGGCACTGCAAACTGCCCAATGCCACTTTAGGAATCTGCCTGAGAAGAGAGCCTCACGCTGGGGCGAATCGCTAACCGCAGAGAAAATGGCGCAATGCCGCCGGGTCAAACCGAAATTGGTCTGCCAGGTCGCTTTCCTCGAATGGACGGATGCCGGGCACCTGCGTCATTGCACCTTCCTCGCCATGCGCGACGACAAGAAGGCTGCGGAGGTGGTTCGCGAAACTTGAGCCTCCCTGGGTGACGTCGGGCGGGGAAATGTGCCGGCTTTTTCGGAAGGCTTGGATAGAATAATATATCGCTTTCATCGCCCGGTTGTGTTTCGTTTCCCGTTCGCAGACACCATTCATTCTTCGGACAGGCTAAGCAATTTGGTTCTGGCCGAGAGTCTGCGTTTAATCGGCAATTTTTTGGAAAAAGGAGCCGTTCGGGCCTAATCAGTCTGGCAGGGGCAGTGTTTCTGAACGCGCTATAAATTCCATAGTTTGTTCGAAATCGATAATGCCGACATCTGAACCAAGGCCTTGGATCACCAGGGCTCCACATGCGCTTGCCAATCTGGAGGCTTCCTCAAGACTCCAACCCAAAGAGAGGCCCTTGATAAAACCCGCGTTATACGCATCACCGCAACCAGTTGAGTCTACTACGGGCACTTTGAAGCTTGGAGTGCAAATCTGCTGTAAACGCCCCTCGTCGTAGAAACCAACGCAGCTGCCACCGGCTCCGAGCTTTAAAACAACGTGCGCCGCGCCGCGATCTAAGAAGTAGTGCAGGATATCACGTCGGTCAGAGAGTCCGCAGATCATGACGGATTCTTCATAGTTCGGCATGAAGTAATCCACGTAAGGCAAGCAGACTTCAACCATTTGGGTCAACTTGGGCGAGGGAATTCCGAGGAGGTCATACGTAGTGGTGGACCCGCATTCTTTTGCGTGGCGCAGAATGCGGCTTGCAGGCTCGCCGTCGAGCTTCAACAGGAGCGGAGTGCCGCCAAGATGAAGGAATTGCGCCTGGGCGATTACGTCGAGATCGATGTCCTCATAGCTCAGTTCCCCATTGGCACCGATCACGTGTAGTGCGGGTCGCTCGCCGTTCGGCCGGATGGGAAGCATCGTTGAGGAAGTTTGCGCTCCGACCTTCCGCTTTAGGTGCGATGTATCAATCCCATGCCGCTGCATGACTCCCAGCAAGAATTCACCAATTTCGTCGTTGCCGATTGCGCCCATGGCGATCACCTCAAGGCCAAGCTTTGCCATGTCTACTGAAGCACCAGCGGCCGTTCCGGCGACAGTCATCCGGATCTCGTCCAAAATGGCAAGATTCTGTCCTGGTGGAATCCCGACCACTGGACGGCCAAGAACATCAACGATATGAATCCCAAGCGAAACGACTTTTGCCATTCGAGTAGCTCCTTTCCAGAGTCAAATTTGTCCGCATTTACCGGATAACAGACTATCTTGAGCAAGCAACTTCGAGTTAATCGTCGAGATTTAAACTCAAGGCAAGGCGCTAGCGTTGTAACAGGCGGAAGCGGACCCCCGGGGCTTAAGGGTGCCTACTACAAAACCACGCTGATAGTCGGCATAGAGCAAACATGCGCGTCTGGAAAGAAGAGGTTCGGACCAGGGCTGCCCGTCGCTTCCTATGAGAAGGACGACGAGGCGATCGCGCTCGACTATTTTGCAACGTGCAGTCTGAAACTGCTACCCCTACTTAGTCAAACACGCCGGAGGATGGCGAATGCGTCGATCAATCTGGCCTTTTCAATTCGGCTAACAGAGAGATATCGAGCAAGCGGAGGCAAAGACGACAAAAGACCAAACAATTCAGAAGCCCATGGAAGCTGCCTTCATTGAACCGGTGCAGTGCAAGCTGGTCACGGTGCTGCCGCCGGCGACAAGTGGATGTATGAAATCAAGTTTGACGGTTATCGGTGCATAGCGGTGAAGCGTAGGGGTGAGGTTACGCTATTCTCGCGTTACGAGAAGATGCTCAACAAACGTTTCCCCACAGTTGTGGATGCGCTTGCATCACTCCAAGACGACTTCGTCCTCGACGGAGAAGTTATGGCCTTTGGTCCGCGAGGAAAACCCTCGTTTTAACTTATACAAAAGACTGACTCACAGAAAGTTTCGATATATTGTTACTTTTCTGATGTGCTGCATCGAAGAGGCGAACTGGTTGTGGGTTTGCCTCTTACGCGCCGGCGTGAACTGCTGGAAAGCCTCCTCACCGACTTTAAGGATCCCGTGCGCCTCTCCCCGTTACTGCGTGGAACCACATGGCAAATTGTTGAGGCGGTTCGCAAGCTCAGTCTGGAAGGTATCGTCGGCAAACAAATCGATTCGGTCTACGAAACCGACGAACGATCAGGCGCCTGGATTAAGCTCCGCTCCAATCTGGAGCAGGAGTTCGTTGTTGGCGGTTACATCCCCGGAGCGCGCGGCTTCGATGCGTTGCTCGTGGGCGTTTACGAGAAGAACGAACTCATCTTCGTCCGCGAAGGTGAAGGACGGCTTCGTTCCGCGGATTCGGGACGAGATCTTCCCGACACTCAAGGCGCTGCAAACTGTCCAGTGTCCCTTCAAGAATCTGCCTGAGATTCAGGTCACCCAGCCGCCGGCGTAAGGAAACACTTGGCCGAAGATCCAGTCGCTCTCCGGCCCGGCGAGAGCCAGCAGGAACATGGCCGCCTCGCGCCCCGTGGAAAGCCGCCCGGCCGGCACGCCTTGCATGCGCTGCTTGAAATCCTCGGTCGCCTGGTAGCTCGGCGGAAAGTAGGTCGGGTTCTCCACGAAGGTTTGCCCGGTCGCAATCACGTTCACGCCGAACGCCGCGACCTCGGCCCCAACCGATCGCACATAGCCGTGCTGCGCCGCGCGGGCGGCGGAATAGGCGGCACGACGCGGCTGTCCTCGTAGCCCCGTGGCGCTGCCGACCACCACGATCTTGCCTTTGCATCGGGCGAGCATCTGCGGCAGCACGGCGCGCGTCAGGCGATGCAGCGGGCGGACCTGCCGATCGAGCAGCATGTCGAGCTCGGCATCCTGGACCTCGCCCACGGCCTTGCCCGACGACGCGCCGGCGAGGTTCACCATCAGCACGTCCACATGGCCGGCTTCGACGATCAGCGTCTCACAGGCGCCTGGCTGTCGCAGGTCGCGGATATCGGCAATCACCTCGCCGCCCTCCTCGCGGAACAGGGCGACGATGTCGGGCCCCATGAACTCGCTCGCATCCGTCACTACAACGCGTTTGCCTTGGAGCCGTCTGGCCATGGCTTTTCCCCTACTGAATTGAGAGGAAATCGCTCTTGGCCCTCCGGAGCGTTGGCCCGGAGTCTGAAGCCGAAAGCGTGCGTTCCATGGGCGCAGAGTGACAAAAGTGGGCCGGAAGTCAAACACGGGCGCTGTAGGCGGGTCGAAAAATCCGGATGCATGGATCAATCCGGCCTTTTCAGTTCGGCTTGCCGAGAGATATCAAACTAACAGTGGCAAAGACGACGAAGGACCAAACAATTCCGAAGCGCACGGAACCTGCCTTCATTGAACCGATGCAATGTAAGTCGGTCACGGCACTGCCGGCGGGCGAGAAGTGGAGCTTCGAGATCAAGTTCGACGGCTATCGCTGCATTGCTGTAAAGCGCGGGAGTGAGGTCACGCTATTCTCGCGCCACAAGAAGGAGCTCCACAGGCGGTTTTCCAGCATCGTCCAGGCGCTCGCCTCACTCAAGGGTGACTTTGTTCTCGATGGGGAGCTGGTCGCCATGGATCCCCAAGGGAACCCTTCATCTCAGCTCTTGCAAACCAATCTTTCGCAGTCCCTTCCACTGATTTTTACGCCTTCGATTACTGAACCAAAAAATGGCGGGCTATTTGTGATTTTGCCTTTTTGCTCCGGCGGGAGGTGCTGGAAAGCCTCCTTGCCCCCAAGGATCCGCTGCGCTTGTCTCCATTGTTGCAGGCGCATCCGGGGAGGTTCTTGAGGCGGTGCGCAAGCTCGGCTTGGAAGGTGTCATCGGCAAACGACTCGGTCCATCTACGAGCCGGGCTAACGATCAGGCGCCTGGATCTAGCTCCGCACGAACCTAGAGCAGGAGTTCGTCACTGGCGCTTAAGCGCAGCCAAGATGGAGCAATGCCGGTGGTTAAATTGAGGCTTGTTTGCCAAGTTGCGTTCTTCGAATAGACGGATGCGGCAAACTTGAGGAATTGCACATTCGTCGCGATACGCAAAGACCAATCACGACGGAGGTGGGTCGTGAAACTTGAATCTCGCCAAACTGACGGCTGAAACGCAGCATCCGGCGATATGCATGAGAGGAATAACAGCAATACTGAAACAGCTTCGCCTCACGTGCAGCTGATCCAGATGGCTATGGCATTCTCGACGACTCGCCTTGTTTACGTTGCAGCCAAACTTTGTCTGGCGGATCATCTGTCAAAAGGCCGAGGAGCGCCATGAACTTGCGGTGGAAACAGGAACCCATCGCCCCGCTCTACCGCGTCATGCGCACCGTTGCGAGCCTGGGTATTTCGATCGAGGACGCGACGCATCGCTTTGCCCTAACGCCCGTTGGTGCGGTTCTCGCTTATAAGCTCAGCGCGGGAATCAACGATGATCATTTTTCCTGCCTTTGAGTCGCCACAGAGTAAATCGCGTTACCCTAGGTGCTAACGGGCGAAAAGAAGGCCGATTGACAGAGCCTCGATGGTCACCTACACGGCACAAAAAAGAAACGCCCCGACTCTCGCCGGGGCATTCTAGTTATACGGAGTTGACGATTGGGTTAGTAACGCCGAGCGCCGCCCCGGTTGCCGCCGCGGCTAAAGCTCTTGTTGCGAGCGCCGCCTCCACCTGCGAAGTCTTCACGAGGGCGCGCTTCGTTCACGGTAAGGTCACGGCCATGCAATGCCGTCCCGTTAAACTGGCGGGCGGCATTCTGTGCTTCCTCTTCTGAGGACATGGTCACGAAGGCGAAGCCCCGGGACTTGCCCGTCATTCTGTCCTGCATGAGGACGGCTTCGCGAACCGTGCCGGCTCCGGCGAAAAGGTCCTGGATGTCATTTTCTGTGGTGTCGAAGGAAAGATTCCCGACATAGAGTTTGGTTGCCATATGGTTGTGTCTATCTTGTTGAGGTGAGTCTCTGCGGCTGTTTCCGGTGATCGGATTTCAAATCGCCACTGAGTGCCTCGGTTCACACCGCTACCAACACAACTAGCAATCTACCAACGCCCAAAGGGGCTCTAACCTGCGCAGCGAACTAGAACAGATTTCCAGCAAAGCGCAAGAGCGATCTCGCAGCTGAAGCTGTTTTGGACCGTGCCTCCCAAGCTTCGCGATCGCTTCCGCGACCAAGCCAGGGACGCATTAAGCGGTTTGATACGGCTGGCAACGGCCCTCGGATTGTCGTTTCTCGTTTTGTTCGCGATTAACACCTTCGGTGGTCGGCCCACTTCGCCGACAGAGTTGTCGCCCACCCTTGCAACGCTTGTTTTGTTGTTTACCGCTCTCCGTTACTTATTCTCTCTTAAATACTTCGCCTACCGAGGCGAAGGCTTATATTGACACCGACCAACGTGTTGGCCACAAAGGATCTTGTCACGACGCAAGCACGAGAGGTTTTTGCTTTTCGGCGTTTACTTGTCTCGGCATATGCTTCAGGGTAACACCGCGAAAGCTGCCAGCACGAGCGACGCTGTCACACTGCCGTCACTGTAAGCTTGCGCAGCGTCGATTTCAGGGTCAAGCAGGATGCCGAATGGCCTCGCTTAACATCGTAATATGGTCGCCATCAGAATCAAAAGCGAATGCGCAAAGAATTCTCAAAGACATGCGAAGGGAGACGTCGGGTCCGCCGCCAGCCCGAGGATTACAATGTCGGATCTGATCATGCTCGCCGTCACGGCCGGCGCTTTCTTGCTGGTCACTTAGGTGACAACGAAAGCTCTATTGTTCTCTATAGGATAGACACAAGCGGTCTTGTAGTTGCGATAGGCAGGCCAAGCGTCTAGTCGCATCATCTAGGGCTTCCCTCCGAGGCGATCGTGAAGAAACTCTACCGCGACCTCGATTTCTAGGGAGGCAGCACTCGACTTTGAAAACCGATGATCGACGGCTGTAGCCCTGCGTAAACAGGATTGTGCTTGCTAGATCCCGGGCGGATACGTCCCAGAGAGATCGTTTCTGGCTTGTTCTCGCATGACGGAGTCCACTCCTTCAGATAGCTTAGGACTTGCATCGATATTTAATGAGCCACGGAGCGCGGTCATCCCAGTAAATGCTTCTCTGGCTTCACATTTGGGTCGTCCATCAAGCAATCCTGCAGGAACCACATAATACTGTCCAGTGCGATTGAGACGCGGAACGGCTGACCCGCATTTCCTGCAGAACCATCTCATATAGCCGGGATTCACGGCCTGGTCTACGAAACGCTCGACCAAAGACTCACCAGTAATCCATCGGAAACGATCGAGTGCAAAGAACAGATTTGCACGTGCGCTGATGAGGTCGCTTTGCGGCACGACGCGCAATGGCAATACTGGAAGCGTATAGGAGGGAGCGTCGCTTGGAAACATACACTCGTGCATAGACAGCTCCCATTTATAGTAGACATACATAGGCATATCTTCTTGCTCGAGGCCAAAGCTTGCGGTTCGGCGAGTAGCCGTTGAGAAACATATCCCGCCTCTTTGTCAATGCCGCTCAGATAGCGAGTTTGTAGAGTCGAGGAGTGGCGCGGTGAAGTTTAGGCGAAGCCTTAGCGGAGACCAACCCTTTCGGTTGCTGGTGCCTGAGTAGCTTGCCGTGCTCTCCGTTTCCACTCCCCGCTCATCAAACCGGACGTGCGGTTTTCCCGCATCCGGCTTTCGGACAAGGTAATTCATGCTTTCGCCCACGGGAGATTGCACGTCCTGCGTTCAAGCTGGAGCAGACCCAACTCTTCGTGCAGGTAGGTCGCCGGATAACGAATGGGGTGAACACCCCGACTCCGGTGTTTGCCGTTCAACCATTGGCGTAGCCGATGGCGGGCGTGATTGTCCACCGCCCGGTACGCTCGGCTCACGGCTCCAAGGCAGAAGTAGTTTCCCCAGCCTTGCAGCTTGCGGTTGATTTCCCCAACGACTGCGGCTGCAGGTTTCCGATAGGACTGACTCCGCGTCATCGCGCCGATCTCTGCGCAGATGGCCCTCGTTGACTTGCGGGAAGGCCGTGTGCCAATGAAGGCTCGCCCCGTCCGCACCGAGTAACATCGCCCGATCGTATAACCCAGAAAGTCGAAGGACTCCTCGGGCACACGGGCTATCCGCGTCTTCTTCTCGTTCACCGTCAGCTTGAGCGCTGTCATGATCCTCTGCATCTGTTCCTTTGCCCGCATCGCGGTTCCGCGACACAGGATCACGAAGTCATCTGCATAAACCACCACTCGCGCTTTGAGCCGTTTCTCGTGACCGCACTGTTTCCAGCCCAGCACGAAGCGCCGCATGTAGAGGTTGCTCAAAAGCGGCGAGAACGGTGCCCCTTGCGGGGTGCCCCGTCCGCTATCCTTTGCGACGCTACTACGGCGCTTGCCGCCGTGCCCGTCGTCCTCCTCTACCGACATCTCTAGCCAGACTTTGATCAGTCCAAGCAGGGCACCGTCGCTGACGCGTCGCGCTATGCTTTTCATCAGTTCGTGATGCGGGATCGAATCGAAGTACCCGCTGAGGTCGCAATCAACCACCTCACGGTATCCCCCATTCAACAGCCCGTGGATTTCACGCACTGCGCCATGCGCGCTGCGCCCAGGCCGATACCCATATTGCTCTTCGGCCAGATCAGCCTCAAAGATCGGTTCCAATACGATGACCGCTGCCATCTGTACGACCCGATCTCTAATTGTTGGTATTCCCAGAGGCCGTTGCTTGCCATCGGGCTTGGGTATCCAAACCCGCCGCACCGCCTGCGCCCTATAGGTCTTCTTCCCGATTTCCTCCGCCAATTCCCCCAACCACCGTTCTAAGCCCCATGCCTCAATCTGCTCAAAACTTTGCCCGTCCACGCCGGCACCACCGCCATTGGCACGGCAGCAATTCCACGCGTGTGAGAGCACGTCTTTGCGATGGATCTTGTCGTAGAGACTGTAAAACCGGTAGCTCGGTTCTCCCTTCGCTTTGGCATGCAATGCCCCCTGAAGCTTCCAGACCCTTTCCGGAGTTCTTAGGCTCACGCCAATCTCCTTGCCTTCGCTTCTTCCTGCATCGTCCTTGAACCAAGGCCCCTTTCCTCCGCCGGCGTTACCCGGCTTCCTCGGTAATACGGGCCTCTCCGCCATCCCGCGCAGCCCGGTCTCTCCCTCGCGGGCCTCCGGTTGGTCCGGCCTTCGCCGATCCGCCGCACGGAACTTCCCGTGTTGCCACAGGACTCCTTCCGCAAACATGCCGTCACCAATGCCCCGGCGAACTCGCGCAGTGCTCGCTTCGCTCTCTTCCTGCGCGATGGCAGCCTTCCCCGTGTTGAAGCCGGGTCGGCGTTCGCATCACATGATTTCGGGACCTGCTCGGTGTTCATTCGCATTACGGCCTGCTCGCTCGCTGACTCCCTTTAAAGGAGCCTTTTCCATCGAGGGCTCCGGGCGGCTCGTTACCTCCTCGCCCGCCCCGACTGCTACCGGCTGGAGCGAAATTTGCCGGGTGGGTTTCTTTCAACTCTCCCACTGGAGTCCCGCGCCTTTCTCACGGCGCACTTCAACAGTCTGCTAGGTCCTCGAAGCGAGCCCTCGACTTCTGCGATGGACACTCTACGTCGCAGAGTCCTCCCGAACCACTGCGCACGATTGAGGCCTTGACATTCTTTGGCCGACCAATTTGATTACTCGTCCCCTGGGTTAGAAGCTTGAAGTATTAGCCAGCCTCAGCGTCAGGCTTCGGAAGTTGCGCAGCAGCCAGGCCTTTGGCGACCTCTTTGGCGAAATAGCTAAAGATAAGATCCGCGCCGGCACGTTTGATCGCGAGAAGCGACTCATCGCGCGTGCGGTGATAATCGAGCCACCCGAGCTTGGCAGCGGCGTGGATTTGCGCGTATTCGCCGCTCACTTGGTAGGCTGCCACAGGAAGATGTGTGAATTCCTTCACCGCGCGAATCACATCAAGATAGGGACCGGCCGGCTTGACCATCACGATGTCGGCCCCCTCCTCCGCATCGAGGGAAACTTCCCGGAGAGCCTCGCGGACATTTGCCGGATCCATTTGATAAGTCGATTTGCTTATCGAATCCTTGCCGATCTTGCTGCCGACGGCCTCCCGAAACGGACCGTAGTAGGCGGAGGCATACTTCGCGGCATATGACAAAATCACCGTGTCTTGAAATCCTTGTTGGTCGAGGGCTTCCCGAATGGCGGCGACGCGGCCATCCATCATGTCTGAGGGCGCTACGATATCTGCTCCAGCCTGAGCCTCCTTCACGGCAAGCCGGCACAAGATCGCGACGGTCTCATCATTATCCACGCTTCCGTCGGCGGCGAGCACCCCATCGTGGCCGTGGGTCGTATAGGGATCCAGCGCGACGTCGGTAATCACCACCAACTGAGGCAACGCCCGTTTCACCTGACGCACAGCACGATAGAGCAAATTGTCATCCTTCAGGCCGTGAGTGCCCTTGGCGTTCTTCAATCCCGGTTTGATCGAAGGAAAAATGGCAACGGCCAGTATGCCCGCCCTGAGAGCTTCCTCGCATTCGCGGTTGAGGGACTCGATTGAGTGCCGGACGACCCCAGGCATTGACGAGACTTCCACGCTTTCTTTCTCATCGTGAACGAACAGCGGATAAATCAAATCTCCCGCGAGCAAATGCGTTTCTGCCACAAGCCAGCGAATGGCATCGGACTGGCGCAAGCGGCGCGGTCGGACAGGTAAATAGAGGCTCATGTAAAGCAGAGGCCTGCGCAACAATAGGCAAAGGTCGCCCTCAAACAAACTGCTATCAGCGGAGAATTCGCGAATCGGCCGCTACAGCATCCCGGCGATTGTCGCATATGAGGATGCTGCGAGTTCCGGCACACGCGGCGCTTCAGCCGAATAATGCTTTCCTGGAAAGCTTCTCTCAATAAGAATGACCTTGCTCGACCGCTTCAATTATCCCATCTTCTGCGGCCTTTTGAGACCCTATCGTCCAGTGGCCTAGGACACCGCCCTTTCACGGCGGTAACACGGGTTCGAATCCCGTTAGGGTCGCTTATTTAATTTACTGGTCCGAAAGGTGTTGTGGCGTGAGCTCTTTAAATCTCTTGCAGTTTCGGACATTTTCGGACAATATTGACGCCGTTCCGCACGCAAAAATCGTCCGAAATGAAGACAAAAGCTAACTCCTTCCCGCTCACGGTGAAGGCGGGTTCAACCACCGTGAAAATCTACCGGGACTCGAAGCCTTCGGGCGATTACTTCCGGGTAGTTTATCACCTTGGCGGCAAACGCCACCGGCTGAACTTCCGCGACCTGGACAAGGCAAAAGCCGAGGCGCAAGCCAAGGCGGCGCAGTTGGCACGGGGCGACGGGGACGCGGTCCAACTAACCGGCAAGGACCGGCTGGCCTACGGGCGGGCGCTCGATGCTGTGAAAGAGTTCGAGATTCCGCTGGATGCGGCAGCGATCGAATACAGCGAGGCGAGGAAGATCCTTGACGGCCACTCCTTGGCGGACGCGGCTCGAGTTCTTCATGCGCCATCATGGGCGTGGACTGGAAGGCAAGCTCGTCGCCGATGCGGTTGAAGCATTCAGGGCCGAGAAACGCGCAGAAGGCCGCTCTCAGCTTTACATCGACGATCTGCGCTATCGGCTGGATGATTTTGCGAAGGCGTTCAACGTCGAGGTTCGCCAACTGACGCCGGCTGACGTACGGGACTTCCTGGACGAGCTGAAATTCAGCGCACGGAGTTTCAACAATCACCGGAGGACGCTTCAAACGTTCTTCAACTTTTGTCAAAGCCGGGGGTGGCTCTCACGGGAAGCGGACTTGCTCGATGGCGTCGGCAAGCGGAAGGAATCACCTGCAGACATTGAGGTTTTCACGGCGGTGGAGCTTCGAAAGATTCTGCATGCGGCGACGCCGAAGGCCGCAACCTGTATCGCGCTCCAAGCGTTTGCGGGCGTGCGCTCGGAGGAATTGCTCCGGCTCACGTGGACGGACCTGGAGCGGCGCAAGGGCTTTATCGAAATCAGTGCGGGCAAGGCCAAGACGGCGCAACGGCGATTGATTCCCATCTCGCCGAATCTCGCGCAGTGGCTGGCGGACTCGCCGCGCGCCGGCGAAAGTGTCTGGCCGCATTCAAAGCCATTTCTCTTCGAGGCAATGCGCAACGCGACGGCCAAGGCAAACATCGCCTGGAAGGCCAACGGACTGCGGCATTCATTCATCACCTATCGACTGGCGGCGACTAAGGACGTGGCGGAAGTGGCGCTCGAAGCGGGCAATTCGCCGACGATGATCTTCAGCATTACAGGGAATTGGCCACCGAAGAGGATGCGGCTGAGTGGTTCGGCATAGTTCCGGTCAAACCTGCTCCCAACATCGTTCGCATGACGGCATGAAACGAAACCCGCCTGTCTTCTCTTTTCAGCCTGCAAAGCAATTGAAAAATCCAAAACAATTGGAGGACCCGAAGCAATTCACTTCAGAAGAGCTAGAGGAGACGAAGGCATCGCTACGGACGCTGTAAGCCGAAGAGCATGCCAGAGAGGAAGCCGCGCGAAAGGCAACCGTTCGGAAGGATATCAGGACTCACTGGCAGAAATTACAAGGGAAGCCAGCCGGAAGGGATCCATCCCGAGCGCAAGAAAGAGATCAAAGCCGTTCTGGAGGACCTTCGGGGACTTGAAGAGCAGGAATTTGGCAGCGAGCTTCGCAAGCATCCCTCTGCAAGGCGGCCATCAGCAAGAGAGCTTGGCTTTGCCACCGATGCTCCAAGCGTGGGCGAGATCTTGGAGAGGGCGACTATCCAGCAGGGGCTACGTTCAAAAAAGCCGCATCTGATGTTCGCCAGGCTGGTGAGCAGAACCCGAAGAAATGGGGCGGAGTTGCCGAGCGGGAAGAACAAGCAGTAAAGCGTGAGGCGAAACACAATCCCAGGATCGAGCGAACGAGGCAACGCATCAAATACGGCGAAATTAAAGAAGTCGCAGGAAGTAAGTTGTCGAATGTGGACCGTGTGATTGCTGAGCACTATTTCAAGAGCCAACGGCTAAGAAAGCCATTACGAGAGTTATCCGCCGAGAAAGCATCAGTGGAGCTTCTCAAATTAGACGTGGATATCAGTCCCGATTCATTCGATCGAGCATTGAGACGGCTTGCCCTGGTGGGCTGAGATTTTTTCAAACAATTCCAGAAAGCCGCGGAACGTTTTCAGCGGAGCGGGCGCAGCCTCCCTCCGTTATGAATGAAAACTACAACACAAACGACGAGGTACTTGATAAACCTACCGCCGCAGAACTGTTAAAAATCTCAACGCGCACTTTGGATGATTGGATGCGCAAAAAGCGTATCCCATTTTGCAAATTACCCAGTGGCACGGTCGCTTTCGGCGAGCGCAGCTTCTGGATTTCATCTCTAAATATGAGGTGACGCAATGACCGCGGGCATTGATATCGGGCCGACTCGAAAACGAAACGCCCGCAAGGCTGTCAGGCGCAAGCGAGGCGGATTTCGACTAGTCTATTCGAACAGCATCACGTCGGACCGCTCATACAATCACCTTTTACGGCTGGCAGCGTGAAGCAACTCGACTTGCGAAGGAATGCCTCTAAACGTCATCGCCTGGCGTTTGGCGGCACGTGGGAGGGATGTCTCTCGCACGCGAGGGAGGGCAGGGAGGGCAGCTAACTGCGGCAGTCGATGGGCCAGCCCGCCGGGAAGATGTTTGGGAAAGTTAGCCCTCCAGATAAACCTCAACCTGAAGAATCAGAAAGGATATTTATGAAAAATACCGAAACATCAACACGGGCTTCGGCCGAAACTTCCGAGCACGTACCACACCTCGCTACGAACACTCGCCAAACGGAGAACCGCCGCGCGATACATCGTTCAATCCATTCGACCTCGAAAGCCTTCGCTTAGATGCTTCATACCTAAGCCAGCCCGTAGTAAAAAACTGCTCACTGTGGTACCGATTCGCCGCCCGCATAAGCAAGATTTTATTCGTGTGCATCCCGGCGAGGATTACAGATTCCCCGCAGCGCTCTTGGAAATGCACGGTGATCGCGAAATCTATCTGGTGCCGCCGCCGTTCATTTCCGAGCTTGCGGAGAGAATCAGCATTACCCAGCGGTTCTCTACTTGTATGTGAACCGCCAGAAGGTTCCCGCACTTTGGCCGGTAAAGCTGCCGGCACCCGACGGTCGTCAAAATCAATGGCACACGTCGGCGGCGGAGGCGGCTGAGATGGCCATGACAAGCTGGATTCAGGTGGTGCCGAATATGAATCTCGGCGCATATCGGATCCTGCAGGCTCAGGCTCAACTTAGCGATCCGGAGTGGCCCGATCTTCCATTCAACGAGATTCTCAAGATTGCATTTAAAGACCGGATCATCGACGGGCCGGACCATTTAGTAATTAAGAGGCTTAGAGGTTTGATTTAGAAGGCTCGCGCGGTCGTGCATTTCCTCTTTGCGCATTTCCGGGAGATCTGGCTTTGTGATTTTGAGTTTATCAGCCGGCCGGGAGAACGTCCTGTCCCGGTTTGCATGGCCGCCTTGGAGATACGGACCGGCGCCAGATGGCGGCTGTGGCACGACCAGTTCGGAGACCAGCCTCCCTTCTCGGCCGGGACGG
>CAVUTD010000013.1:0-104946 GCA_963744345.1 uncultured Verrucomicrobiae bacterium | reverse complement strand
AGGAAAATGTGACAGGTAATCTTAAAGCGACTGTCAAGGGATGTACCGATTTACGAACGGTAACGGTGTAAGGAACCGGGAAAACCTCTCGTGCGAGCGCATCCGCAGAAGAGCAGCCGCCAACCAGAAAGGGGCCGCGTGCCGAGGCTTCTCTAGAGGGCTCGCGATTTGCGAAGCACGAGGCTTTGTCTGCGCGAGAGGGTCACTTCGGTGCCATCTTGTAGCACGAAGACATAGCGCATTAGATCTACAATTCTCGTGTGCTTCACATGTTCGAGATTGACAATACAGTCGCGCCGAGCGCGAAAGAACTTGGTCTTGTCGAGTCTTCGTTCGCACTCGCGCAAGGGCCGGCGGATGAGCATGGAAGAACCGATCCAGTAAACGCGACTGTAATTCCCCTCCGCTTCCAGGCGGAGCAAGTCAGACATTCGAAGGATGCAGCATTTAACGTTGTCGGTTAAAACGACGAAATCGTCATTCTTCAGCGGCTCTTCGCCGCGGAGCTCATAAACAACTTCACCGGGGTCGGCTTGACTCCCGTTTGGGTAAGCAGTCGTATCGGTGCTTATCGCGCGGTCCGCGGGAGGATCTGGCTGTTCCGTAGATTCAGAACCTTTTCGAACGTTTTTCGCCTTCATGGCGCTGTGGAATAGTGCCGGCAGCCCTCAGATGCCGAAAGTGAATGCGGTTTGCTGGAGTTTCTCAATGAGAACGGCGATGAGCGTTAATAGGAAAATCGCGTCAGCTGAGCAATTTCAGCTGAAAAGAGGAAAGGGTTTGCTTGCCCGATTTTCAAACACCCTGAAACCTAGCGCGAAGTACTCCATGCGCAAATTGAAATGTGATTGACGGAGAACACCCATGATTAAGGGTATTAATTAGAGCGCAAGCGGTGAGGGAACGGTGTCGAATCGCGGGCGAGCCAGGTTTGACGTGATGACTTTCGAACATTCGCAGGGATCGCCTCGCACCGGGCACGAGGAGGATTCCGAAGCGTTCTAAGCAAGCTGCCGCCCTTGGTCGGCTCGTTTTCGCCACACCCTTGTTTTCCTGGTTGTTATGTGATCGGAACATGGTTCCGCGACTCCTCAAGAGGAGCGAAGTGCACCCAGTTACCCTATGTCTTGCACACCTTCCTATACGCGGCGGGGCGTTTAGGTTTGCAGGGAAAGTTGAAGCATTAGCCAATCAAGAGCCACCGAGACCTTCGCGCGTGCCTGTTCAGGCGTCAGGCGGTAGAAGAAGCTCCCGTCAGAAAACTAAAATGAGCCTCCCTAGGCTGACAAAACCGAAAAATGCCCTTCGGGTGGGCTGCAGGTTTGCCAACTGCCCGTCACCGCCTTGCCAAGAAATTCCCACCCTCTATAGGGCTCGCAATTTGCGGAACAGAAAGTTTTGTCTGCCCGAGACAAGGACTTCCTTTCCATTTGGGAGTGTGAACAGCACGCGAGAGGAGTCTAAGAGACGGGTTTGTTTCACGTGCGTCAGGTTGATAATACAGTCGCGTGTGGCCCGAAAAAATGTGGAGTTGTCCAGCCTTCTCTCACACTCCCGCAGCGA
Organism: uncultured Verrucomicrobiae bacterium; assembly: GCA_963744345.1. Lineage (GTDB taxonomy): Bacteria > Verrucomicrobiota > Verrucomicrobiia > Chthoniobacterales > Terrimicrobiaceae > DASTFP01. Next base: position 103,383 of record CAVUTD010000013.1, on the reverse strand, counting down.
GCGGCGGATGAGAACCGCTCCCTGGGGGAGATAGATCCGCGTTTGATCGCCACAGGCTTCAAGAAACCAAATATCTCCTGTTCGAATCAGCCAACATTTCCGCTCGGAGCTGAGAAACACGAAATCATCGAGCCGTAGTATGGGAGCATCCTTTTTCACGTCGAGTTTGCCTGGTCTGTCGAGCTCAAGGGGAGCAACTGCCCTGGCTTCCGCCTCTTCGTCATCAGGCGCCGTGAGGTCCGCGGCAGCGGCACGGCGTTGAGCGTCGTCCAAATTCATGCGTATTCGCAGCGGTCGGGATTGGTAAAAGTTGATTGATCGGAACTGGTGCCCAAATGCGAAGTTCCCAGAATATTTAACCGTCGAAATTGTTGAAGTTTCTGCGTCAATTCCTCTGAATTGTGACAAAGGTCACCCTTAAAGATGGTACGCATCGATCTCGGAAACTTGCGGGTGATTGCCTTGCCTTTCATGTGACAAGCGGCTAAAATCAATTTCATGCGGAAATTTTGAACGCCTCGTCGATTTTTCACAACATTGATTCCTGGAATATTACGGGTAGATTCTTGGGCCAACGCGCAGCATGGGTGAATCGAAGTGAAAGCTGTTTGGCCTGAGAACATGACTACATACTCGCAATCTGGAGCTGCGACCGGAAATCGCCGGCAAGACGAACTTCAGCCTGGCTTCTGGAAGAGCATCGAGTTTGGGCGTAGACAGAGCCGGCGGCTTTGGGTAGGAAATGCCGGGGCTTATGGAGATTGACCAAGTAAAGTGACACAGTCTGTTGTCGCAGCCCTTCTGGAACTGCATCACCTCGAGTGCACGCAGAGCGTCGCGGGCGTCCTCAAAAAGGCGTTTGCAACGGTCGGAGCGGATGAGGGCACCATCTGGCTCTTGGATGAGAAGCAGGAAGCTCTGGTGCCGGTGTGGAGTTCAGGCGCTTACGGGGAGCAATTTGTCGGCATCCATCGTCAGCCCTTGACGGCCGGAATCATGAGTCTTATCTGCGTCACCGAGCAGGCGCTGTGTGAGAACTCCGTCTACCAAAACGCTCAGCAGGATCCGACACTGGACCGTAGACTTGGCGTGCTAACATGCGCCATGATTGCCGTGCCCCTTCGGTTTTGCGACGCGATTCATGGCGGGGTGTCGTGCGTGCGAGTGAAGCCTGTAGACGTCACTGCGCCCGAACCCCCGCCGTTTTCTCCGGCAGATCTGCTCGTTGTTACTAACGCTGTTCGTGAAGTGGAAAGGCTTGTCCAAAAGGCATGAGTGCGTGGATCAGCCCGGCGCAGGCCACGCAGGCGATCGAAAAGGGCGACGGCCACGGCGTGAGAATTGCTGTGCTCGACTCCGGAATCGAGACCTCCCACCCCCACTTCTCGGGACGGCGCCTCAACGATGACATTGTGTCCGACGAGAATGGCAATCTTCGCCAGGGCAAGGGTGAGGATATCTACGGCCATGGCACTGCTGTTGCCGGTATTATCTGGAGCCTTGCCCCGAATGCCGAGATTGGAAGCTTCCGTGTGCTCGGATCAAGTCTGAGCGCTCGAACCGCACAAGTGTCCGTGGCGGCAAGAAGGTCCATCGCTCTCGGTTATGACATTTTGAACTGCAGCTTCGGATGTGGTATTTCGGGTCATCTCCCTTTGTACAAAGACTGGGCCGATAACGCCTTATTGTCCGGTGTTCATGTTGTCGCCGCTTCCGGAAGTCCGGAGGTAGCTGAATGGCCCGCGCATCTTTCCAGCGTCCTTGGCGTGGACTGCGCCTTGTCAAATGAGGGAGGTCTTCGCTACTTGCCGGGCAGCTTGGTCGAATTTGCCGCCCCGGCGGCCGGAGTGCGCGTTCCTTGGAAGCAAGGTGGACAGCGAGTGATGACGGGAAGCAGCTTTGCGGCCGCTTGGGTTTCCGGGGTGCTCGCCCGATTGCTCTCAATCTATCCTGAAATCGACCCGTTTTTGGCGAAGTCTCTGCTTCGCAGACTAGCTCGAGAGGGCAAGGCGAGTGCGACGAGCGCCTTAGCAAGTGCGCAACTCTTCGTTTAAACGGCCTGAACTCTTGCGACGACCCTTGATCTGTTCGGCCACCCACGCGAGCCATTCAGGCTCGCGGCTGAGAACTTCGCAGAGTTGTCGGCGTGTTGACGCGTCGAGCTCGCCGGATAATAGTGCTTGGATAAGCCCCTCGACCTGCTTGGGAGGACGTGCAGACTCGCGACCTTGCACCTCACCTTCGGTGAGCTCAAGGAGGCGAAATATAACCTTGAAATCGGCAGGCATGTACCGATTACGCTTCGATTCTCACCCTTTGTAAAGAAATTGTCATCATGTCCTCGAATATTTGCGTTTTTTGCCTTGTGTTTCGACGAAAGCCTTCCCTTAGATGGCAGAAATGAGGAGTGAAGAGGCACCGGTCCTTGCAGACGTCGACCTGGTGCAACAATGCCTGGAGGGAAACGAGGAGGCTATAAACGAGCTCAAGAAGAGCTTAACACCTTTTCTGACGAAGGTGCTGGCTTCTTATGGTGCTTCAAAAGATGAGATCGATGACATTCTGGCGCAGCTCTGGGGCGACTGCCTGACGGGCTCACGACCGCTCTTCCATGTGTTCAACGGTAAGTCAGCGCTGAAATCGTGGTTAACCGCAATATCAGTCAATCGTTGGATTTCGCTGAAGCGACGCGAGGCACAACATGCTCGGGCCGTGCAGCACCTGGCGATCGACGCAGAAAGTTCGCAGCAAAACGGCAAATCCGCGTCCCAAGCCGATACGGCCATCATAGAAATTCTCGGTCCCGCTTTACGCCGGGCCTTCGCTGCTTGCGATGTGGAGGAGTTGATCTTGCTTCAACTCGTCCATGTCTACGGAGTAACGCAACGAGAGATTGCCAGTCTATGGAAGTGGCACGAAAGCCGGGTGAGCCGGCATATAAAGCGTGCGGAAGAAAAGATCGCTGAGCTTACTCTCCAGGCGGTTAAGGAAACTGACCCGTATCTGGAGCTTCGCTGGACCGATTTCGTCGAACTTTGTCGGAGTGTGGAGCTGCTGCGTCAATAACGCGCAACTACTCCTGGAGCGTCCCGGGGCGAGCTGGCTGTCCAGATCATTCTGGGAGAGCTCTGAAGGGCTGGGACGCGGTTGCGGACGGCGGTTTTGTGGTCGATCTCGAGGATTGACTGTGGGGGGTAAAGGCGTATCGTTTCGGGCTCCAGTCTTCAGACGCTATGAAACGCACCTATCAACCAAGCAAGCGCACGCGCAAGCGACAGTTCGGTTTTCGCGCACGGATGAAAACCAAGGCTGGGCGTGCCCTCCTCAGTCGGCGACGTCAGCGTGGTCGAAAACGCTTGCTTCCCAAGGGTGTCGAAATCTCCTACGCCCGGCATACCGAATCCTGAGAGACTTCGATTTCCGCGCGCAGCTCGCATTCACTCCGGTGGCGAGTTTGCTCTTGTGCGCTCCGAAGGCAGGTCTGTCCAAGGACGGTTCCTGCGCTTAAGCGCCGCGCGGGATCCCGCTGGAGGGCAGACGCGGTTTGGTTTCATCACCCCGCGGCGGATTGGTATGGCGGTCATTCGCAATCGGGTCCGACGCAGGTTGCGTGAGATTTGCCGCTTGTATCGGCCGGTCTTAGACCCTGGTTGGCTGGTCGTGATCGTGGCGAAATCGCCTGCGGCCAAGGCTACTTTCTCCGAAATGCGTGAGGAATGGTTGATTCTCGCCCGTCAGCTTCCTATTTTGTCCGGCTCCCGATGAATCACCAGCATGCGCAGAAAGGGCAAACAGAAAAGGGAAACAAATGAGCGCTATCGGTAACTGCCGCACTCAGCGATATTCAGTGTGTATGATGAGCGCTTTATTAATGTTTCTGATCCGGGTTTATCGCTGGACGGTATCTCCATTCTTGCGAGCATTGTGCGGAGGAACCTGCGGCTGTCGCTTTGAACCGAGCTGCTCTCAATACCTTCTGGAAGCCGTTCAGCGGCACGGCGCGGCGCGCGGGCTGTCGCTTGGTCTGAAGCGACTGGCTCGTTGCCATCCGTGGGGTGGGGGCGGCTACGACCCTGTGCCGGAAGCTCGTAACTCCAGCAAATAAATGGACCGCAAAGCCTGGATTGCCATCATTCTCTCCATCGTTGGGCTGGCAGCCTGGCAATGGTATTACGTAAAGACATATAGCCGGGAGGCTCCGCCGGTCGCGTCGCAGCCTGTTGCCGAAAGCCCAACCCCTACGGTCGCCCCGGTGGCGACGCCGACACCCGAACTGAAGACGGCGGCTCCTGCTGCTGAAAGCGAGAGTCTTTACAGTTCCAGCGCGGAATACGTCTTCAGCAATGACAGTGGCGGGATTGAACGGGCGGGCCTATTGCTGCACTTCGCCGAGAATAGGGAGCCAGTTTTTCTTAACAGCAGCCGCACAACGCCGATCGGGGCAATCGGGGACAGCCCACCGGAAGTTTGGGGAGGCTTCGCGATGCAGACAAATCCGGACAAGGGAGAGGCCGTCTTCACGCGCAAAGATGACGATGGCTTGGAAATCACGAAGAGATTTACCCTTCCGGGAAGTGGCACGAAAGACGGCACTTACGTCGTCCGAATGGATCTGACGTTTCGAAATACGGGCAGTGCCGACGTCATGCGAAAGGGCTACTTCGTAAGCGCGGGGGGAGCCGCACCCATTCATCCTAATGACTGGCCGATGTATACCAAATTCGATTGGATGCATGGAGGCAAGTTCGCGAGTATCGACGTCAACTGGTTTGACCCGAGTTCAGTGCCGCTGCTGGGCATCCAGATGCGCGAAGCACGAGCTCTTTTTGAGGAGACGAAAAAAGATGTCACGTGGGCTGCGGTGGCCAGTCAGTATTTCTGCACGATTGTGACACCGGCGAAGAGCAAAGGCATCTCCTCTTGGGCATCGCGCTTCGACACTCGCAAGCTCAATGACGTGCCCGTCTACGGCATCCAGGGGGGTGTGAGCATGTCAGGGTTTACGCTCTCGCCAGGTCAGAGCCTGAGCGAGTCATTCGAGATCTATGCCGGTCCGAAGGATTTGTCCCATCTTCGTAAGCTGGGTCAAGGGCAGGAGGCGGTGATGGATTTTGGGATGTTCGGCTTTGTCAGCGAATTCCTGCTCTGGGCCATGAACAGCCTTTACGCCGTTCTTCATAATTACGCCGCGGCCATCATTGTCCTCACCCTGATCATCAAATCCCTTCTCTGGCCGATTCAGAACAAAGCGACCAATCAGATGAGGAAAATGTCGCTGCTTAGTCCAAAGGTCACCGAATTGCGTGAGAAGTATAAGGACGATCCTCAAAAAATGAACGAGGAGATGATGAAGCTTTATCGCGAGTATGGGGTGAACCCATTCAGCGGTTGCCTGCCCATTCTGATACAAATTCCAATCTTTTTCGGCTTCTACGTCATGCTCGGCAGCGCCATCGAGTTGCGAAATAGCTCCTTTCTCTGGGTGCAAGATCTCTCGCAACCCGACACCGTCTTCCGGCTGTGGGGATTTCCCGTCAACGTCCTTCCCATCGTGATGGCGGGAACGATGATCTGGCAGATGGCCATTCAGCCGAAGAGCGGCGACGCGATGCAGCAACGCATCTTTTATTTCATGCCCGTGGTCTTCCTGGTCTTCTGCTACAACTATGCGAGCGGCCTCGCGCTATATTGGACGACGCAGAACCTTTTCTCGATCGTCCAGCTTTATCTCACGCGGAACAAACCGCTCCCGACCCTGGAAAAAAAGACCGTGGTTGCCAAAAGAGAAGCAGCCGGCGTTAAGAGAAGGAAAAGACGGGCAGCTTCATGACCAGCAATCTTTCTCCACGCGAAATTCTTGATACGATGCTCGGCTACCTAGGCTTTGTTTTCGAAATTGAAGAACAAGAGCGCGAAGGCCACAAAGTTCTTCAGATTTTCACCCACGAAGCCGAGCGCCTCATAGGTCGGCGCGAGCAGACGCTGGACGACCTACAGTTCCTCCTCAATCGCATTCTCCAGGCCGGCAACCCCAAAGCGCCTCGCGTGGTCGTTGATGTTGATCATCATCGCGCAATGAGAGACGACGTCCTCATCGCGAAAGTTCGTCATCTGGCGGACGCGGTCAAAAGTACCGGACGGCCCCTGCAGACAGAGCCGCTGAATTCTTACGATCGCTACGTCGTTCATAATGTGTTCAAGGATGATCCAGACATTACGACTTGGAGTCCTCCCGATGATGCTAAGCTCAAGCGGATCACGATTCGATTGCGAAAAAAAGCTATTAATTGATCGAGAAATTGCGTTTATTCCCCGCACGATGAAGATCGCGGCGCTCTTGATCCTTTCGCTGCTTGGCTTGTTGGCTGATGTGCGAGCGCAGGAGCCAATCATCACCGCGGAATGCGCCATTCTTTTCGATGCCAACACCGGCAAAGTCATTTACAAAAAGAACGAGAATCTGCGTCGGCCCGTCGCTAGTACTCAAAAGCTTCTCACGGCGCTCATCGTTGCCGAATCCGGAAATCTTTCGGCTGCGGTGACCATCGACCGATCCGACATGCTGGCTGCGCCGACGAAGCTTTATCTCAGAGCGGGTGATGCCTATACCCGGCAGGAGTTGTTGACGGCATTGCTCATCAAAAGTCCGAACGATGCGGCACGGGCCTTGGCCCGGGACAATGCCGGAAGCCTCGAGAGCTTCGCCTTCAAGATGAACGAAAGAATGGCGCGCATGGGGGGTGATTGTTCCCATTTTGTGAACCCCAACGGACTTCCCGCAGCAGACCAGTATTCGACCGCGCGCGACATGGCGCGCGTGGCCAGAGCAGTTTATTTCAACCCCCTGCTGCGCGAAATCATCCGAACCAAACACTCTCTGTTTCGATACGCCAGCGGGAGAACGGTCCCTCTGCAGAATACAAACCGCGTTCTCCGAAGCTATGCTTTCTGCAATGGAATGAAGACGGGCTACACTGACGCGGCGGGGCATTGTCTCATTTCAAGCGGATCCTGGCTCGGCAAGGACATGATTGCTGTCGTCCTGGGCAGCAGCAAGTCGCGCGTATGGCAGGAATCCGCTTTGCTTCTCGCCTACGGTTTGGGCATCAAAGACACGCAGCTAGCCTCCCTTCGGGTTCCCGCCTCGGTTGTTCCAGGCGACGAGGAGTAGGTGGCTAGACAGTATACCCTCGAAGCTTCCGCCGGCGTTCGCGCCGGCATCAACTACACGGCTGAACTCAACGGCCAGCAACTAGCCGCCGTCACTTCGCCACCCGGCCTGGCTCTTGTCATCGCTGGAGCTGGCAGCGGAAAGACACGCACACTGACTTATCGCGTGGCCTGGCTGCTGGAGCAAGGCGTTGCCCCTTGGAGCATCCTGCTGCTGACCTTTACAAACAAGGCCGCGCGAGAGATGCTCGACCGCGTAGCTTCACTGTTACCTCAGGGCGCCGAGGGCATCTGGGGCGGCACATTTCACTCGATTGGCAATCGCATTCTTCGGCGCCACGCCGAACGCATCGGTTTCCGGCCAGGATTCACGATCATGGATCGCGACGACCAGGACCAGATGATCGCCAGTATTGTGGCGCGGGAAGGCTTGCGCACGAATGATCGACGGTTTCCTAAAGGGGAGATTTTGGCCGATATTTTTAGCTATGCCGTGAACACGGGCGTGCCAATGTCCCGGGTGCTGCGTTCCAGATATCCGTATTTCAGCGCCTTGAGCGAACAAATTACCCGCGTTCAGACGGTGTACGAACAACGCAAGCAAGAAGCCAATGCCATGGATTTTGATGATCTTTTGTCCAAGACATTGGAGCTCTTCCAGACGGCGAGCGACATTGCCCAGAAATACCAGGACCAGTTCCGTCATGTTCTCGTGGACGAGTATCAAGACACCAATCGAATTCAGGCGCAGTTGGTGGATTCTATCGCCAGTCGCCATGGAAGCGTAATGGTCGTGGGCGATGATGCGCAGAGCATCTACTCATGGCGCGGAGCAAACTTTGAAAACATCCTGCAGTTTCCGACGAGGTATCCCGAAGCCCAGGTTTTCAAGATTGAAACAAATTATCGCAGTGTTCCACAGGTTCTGAATGTCGCTAACGCCGCCATACGTGCCAACGAGCATCAATTTCACAAGGAGTTGACGCCTGTTCGCCCCGCTTATCCCATCAAGCCGGCGCTGGTGGCGCTATCGACCAACTCGCAGCAGGCCGCCTTCGTGGCGCAACGAGTGCTCGAACTGCACGAAGAGGGAATCGCGCTGCGCGAAATGGCCGTGCTCTATCGGGCGCACTATCACTCGATGGAAGTGCAGCTGGAATTTACTCGCCGGGGAATTCCTTTTGTCATTACCAGCGGACTGCGCTTCTTCGAGCAGGCGCATGTGAAGGACGTAGCAGCGTTCTTAAGATTCGTCGTTAACCCGCGCGATGAGACCGCTTTCAAACGAATGATCAAACTTCTGCCCGGGATTGGGCCGAAGTCCGCGGAATCCTTGTGGGATCAAGCAAACGCCAAACTAGAAGGCGGTCGCGAATTCTCCCGGCTCCGCCACTTGCGAGCGCCAGCAAAAGCGCAGGCAGCTTGGGAACAGTTCGTTCGCACCTTGGAGGAGTTGTCACCCGGCGGGCGCCTTGGTGCCGCCTCGGCGATGATCGAGAGCGTGCTGCTCGCCATCTACGACGACTACATGAAGAGCAAGTTTGCCAACTACGAGGCCAGGAGGGAAGACATCGCGACGCTTTCGGCGTTCGCGCGTCAGTTTGAAAGCGCCGAGGAGTTCCTGGCGCAACTCGCTTTATTAGGAGCCCTGGAAACTGCAGATACGTTCCGCGAGGAATCCGACTCGGAAAAGATGACGCTCTCAACCATCCACCAAGCCAAGGGTTTGGAATGGAAGGTGGTGTTCGTCATCTGGCTCGCCGAAGGGATGTTTCCTAGCAGTCGAAGCATTCCCATACCCGAAGCGCTGGAGGAAGAACGAAGGCTATTCTATGTGGGTCTCACCCGCTGTAAGGATGAACTCTACATGACTTATCCGGAAATGAGGCTTAACGCGGGATACGGTGAAGCATTTCAAAGGCCTTCACGTTTCCTCAGCGAGATTCCCGAAGCCCTGCTCGAGCCTTGGGAGATTTCCGCGCCAACTGCGGCGCGAAATCAGCCTTTTTAATTTTTTCTATTCCACAATCACCGGTGTTCCCTGCGGCGCATTATCCCAAAAGAGCTTCGCCATCTTTTCGGGCATGCGAATACAACCGTGGCTATCGGGTACCCCCGGAAGAAACCCCTGATGCATTCCGACGCCGCCAGTGATCCGCATGAAATAAGGCATCGGAGCGCCCCGGAAGCTCAACCCCGGCGGGCGAGGGTCCTTTTCAACGTCCACATCCTTGACCACCACATTACCTGAAGCGTCGACGTAGTCGCCGTAGAGGTTAGAAGCATGGTTTAAATCCTTTTGCGAAATCTTATAGTTCCCAGAAGGTGTGTCGAAGCCCTCTCGCCCGCTGGAAATCGCCGAGATACCGACCAGCTTTCCTCCTTTGTAGAAGGCTGCGGTTTGCTTGTTCAGATTAATAATGATCGATGGCGGACCGTCGATCCCGGAGTCATCCCAGTAGGATTTTTTCAGCGCCAGGCTTTCCTTTATCGCGGGGTCAATAATCGGACCCCCAGCGCCCAGGTACTGAACGTCTCGGCTATTGAGTCTCGAGTCGTAACCGGCGCAAGCACTGAGCATGCAGAGCAATGCCATCGAAGCCATCTGAGAAAGCAGACCCAAGACTTTCATGGGCGTGCTAAAAGAGCAGGCTTTTGAAAAACGTCAAGCTGAGAGGGTCAGCATTGCAGAAATTCCGCCAATTCTCGATAATGGAGACTGCAGACTATGCCAACTTACGAATATGAGTGCCAGAAATGCCGGAAGACTTTTGAGCTGTTTCAATCGATGAAGGACCCGGCGCTGAGCGTTTGTCCCGAGTCTCATTGCCGGATGAGAAGGTGGGGTAAAGGAAAGGTTCGTCGACTCTTTGGAACCGGCTCCGGGCTGATTTTCAAAGGAAGTGGATTTTACAGTACAGACTATCGAAGCGAGGGTTATAAGGAGGCTGCCAAGAAAGAAGGTTCGTCAGGTGAGAAGTCCAAGCCGGCCGAGAAACCATCGTCGGAAGCTTCGAAATCCGAGCAGTCCCCCCAAGAGTGAATAGCATCAAATGCCCTCAGTGCGGTCATCAGAATGATGTGCCACGAGCTTTCTGTCAAAGTTGTGGCGCTCGGCTGCAAGAGGGGCTTGGAGACGACGCCAAAAAATCAGGTCAGACAAAAGGGGCGAGTGAAGCGCGCCAAAGAGAGCGGGGACTAGGCGTGGTGGGCGCGGCATTCTGGTTCATCCGCAGAATCCTTTCCATGGTGATTCTCGCGGCTCTATTGGCCGTGCTGATCCAGATGGCCCGTCCACCGCATGGTGTTCCCCCCGCTCAACCAGCCAACGAAGCGCAAGCCGGCCAACTTCAACAAGCGTTACAAACATTCGCTGGGAGTGCCTATCCGAGAGCAATCGATATTACAGAGGCGCAAGCGAACAACTATCTTGCCGCGAGCATTGTCCCTGATCCTGCGGCGCCTGGCAAGCCATGGCAGGCGGACTTCAGTCGGGCCTTTGTCATGATCAAATCCGGAGAGTTTGATTTTTTCGTCGAGCAACGATTTCACGGATGGCCGATTTACATGTATTTGACCACCGTTCCTGAAAATTCGAGTGGCAAGTTGACCTTGAAGGTTGTCGGCGGAGGCGTCGGTCGTATGCCCTTGAGCATTCGCCTGGTGCCACTGCTCGAGGGTGTGTTGCGACCGGTCGTCGCATCGACCTCAGAGGCGGCAACCTTGTTGGAAGCCGTGGACGATGTCGTGCTCACTCCATCCTTGGCAAAGCTTAGCTGGAGGGCTCGGAAATCCCCCATCCCATAATGCGCAGAGTATCCCTTCTGGCGGGATTTATGATCTCGCTTGTCGCGAGGGGACAAACCAAAGTCGAACCGCCCCCGCCCTTGGAGAGGTCCGTCAGCACCTCACAACAATTTGTCATTTATCACTCCGACCGAGCCGTCAGGTCCTCCTTGGCCCGCAAAGCAGAAGACTTGAAAGGTCAATGGCTGCGCCGGTTGGGTCTTACCGACGAATGGAAGTCGCCGATCATCATACAATTTCCCGCTGTGCGGCGCGCGGATTCACCACGCATTCGCACAGGACTTTACGAGAGCGACGGCAATGCGCTTAAGCTGCAAATCGATGTTGGCGATCCGGCTTTGCTGAAAAGCACGGACTTTGATAAGGAGGTCTATCGGGCCTTGTTCTTGGAATATTCGTACCGCTATTTTCCAGCCAAAGCGGGCAAATCCTTTCAGCAGCCTCCGGCTTGGCTCATCGAGGGCCTGTACGAAGACGTTATGGCTCGCAACGAGGGCGTGGCCACCGGATTGTACGAGCAACTGGTCAAGGAGCAAAGCTCCCCCAAACTCGATGCATTCTTGAAGCAGCGGACGGACATATTGGATGCCACCTCACGCGCGGTCTATCGTGCGCGATCTCTGGGTCTGTTTCGGGCGCTTCTCCGCACGCCCGACGGCGCAAAGCACCTCGCAGAATATTGCTCCAGCCTGCCATCTGTGAATTCGGCGGATGGTGCCAAACTACTCGAGAAATTTCCGATTCTCTCGGCGCAGCCGACCATGCTTTCGAAGCTGTGGATGCTCTCTCTTGCGGAGGCTTCAGCATCCAACCGCGCCCAGCCGCTGAGTGCCCGAGAGACTCAAAAGCGACTCTCGCTGCTTCTTGAGATTACGGCGCCGGTGGATTCTAAAGAGGGGAGAGGCCCTCTTGCTGGTCCAGAAGCACTCCAAGCGTTGGCCAGAGCAAGCGGTGGACGGTACTTGCTCCAGCAAAAGGCCGAAGACCTCTTACGCCTCGAGGTGAGGGCTCATCCTCTTCTTCGCGCGATCATCGAGGAATATCGCTTGATTGCCGGACAACTTGCGCTCAAACCGAAAAAGAATCTCCAAACGAGAATTCGGAAGAACATGCAATTGCAGCAGGCGGTCGTGCAACGTGCTGATGAAATGGAGGATTACCTCAATTGGTTCGAAGCGGCACGTCTGGATACGCCAAGCAAAGAATTCGAGGCTACCTTTGAGGGGAATTCTCTAAGTTTTCGCCGCAACGACCCCATAAGCCGTTATCTTGACGACATCGAGGCAAGAGGGTGGTGACTCTCTGTCTACTTGCAGGAACGGGCATGCTCGCTATCCTTACCGAATGTCATCTCTAACGCGTCGCGAGCAGCTGCTTGTTACTTTCGTATTACTTGCCTTTTGCGCGGGGCTCGGCATTAAGCATTTGCGCGAAAGCCGGGCCCTGCTTCCTTTGCAAGCCGGTGTTCAAGCTCCGCGATAACATGCAAGCGATCGGATTTCAGGAAGCTATTGAGAAGATCTCTAAGGATGATTTGCGCTATCGCGCGGAGGCGTATGGGTTCCTGCGCGACGCTCTGGAAGCCACCCTCAAGCGCAGGAAGAAAGCGCGCAAAGAAGGGTGCTTGCACGTGGGCGCAACCGAGTTGCTTGACGGTTTTCGAATCCTCTGTCTTCAAGAATTTGGCCCAATGGCCATCACGGTCCTGGACTACTGGGGGGTTCGCTCGTCTGAAGATGTGGGCAACATGGTGTTCAATCTCGTGGAGGCAGGGGTATTCGGGAAAACCGATGAAGACACCATAGAGGGTTTCCGCGAAGGTTATGACTTCGCCGAGGCTTTCGTGCTTCCTTTCCGTCCCGAGCCGAAGAAATTGAGCACAATCGGCTGTCGCGTTGTCGGAAAGAAAGCATGAAACGCTTTCCCGCCCTTTTCCTCCTTGTATTTCTGATGATGATTGCTCGTGCTCCCGCAGAGGATCCTCGTCCTGACGAGCCGACCCTGCCCGAGAGTCGCGCCCAGGTGTTTTCGTTCGAGAACGGCCTTACGCTGATCGTAGAGGAGGATCCCAGTGCGCCAGTGGCGAGCGTGCAGGCATGGTGTGCCACCGGGAGTGTGAACGAAGGCAAATGGATGGGCGCAGGCCTCTCGCATATTCTCGAGCACATGCTCTTCAAAGGCACCGCGAGTCGCAAAGCGGGAGAGATCGCCCGGCAAATTCAGGATCGAGGTGGATACATTAACGCGTATACGAGTTTCGATAGGACAGTTTACTGGATCGATGTCCCGACCGAGGGGGTTGCCGAGGCACTAACAATTCTCTCCGATGCGATGATGAATTCGACCCTTCCTGAGGACGAGTACATCAAGGAGCAGGAAGTTATCCGGCGCGAATTCGCCATGGGCTTTGATGATCCGGGGCGCCAAAGCTCGCAGCTGATGCTGCGCACCGTTTTCTCTGAGAGCCCCTTCCAGCATCCCATCATCGGATATCTCGACGTCTACAACAAACTTAAGCGGGACGATGTGATGGGTTATTACAAGCTTCGCTACGTCCCGAACAATCTCACCTTCATCGTCACGGGCGATGTCGATGCGGAGAAGGTGAGAAATCAGCTGGCGGAGGCCTTGAAGGCTTACCCGCGCCAGCCGGTTGAACCCGTTTATATTGCGACTGAACCGGAGCAGATTGGCCGTCGGGAAGCTCATGAGGAATTTGCTACTGAACTGACGCGCCTCTCACTCGCCTGGCGAATCCCTGGACTTACCCATCCCGATACGCCGGCCTTGGAGCTTCTTGGTAGCGTGCTGGGAACGGGACGGAGCTCAACGCTTAATCAGGAACTGCGCGAGAAACAACGTCTTGTGCACTCGGTAGATGCGGGAATGTTCTCGCTGCAGACTGATGGGGTATTCGTCATTCAAGCGATCTGCGATCCCGCCAACCGGTCTGCAGCGGAAAAGGAAGCTCTTTCTGCCGTCGAGCAAATCAAGGAAAATGGAGGGTCGCAGGCCGAGTTGGATAAGGTTCGTCGCTTGATTCTCGCAAACCAACTCTCCGGTCTCGCCACAACGCGCGGCAAAGCCTCTGACCTTGGCTCCAGTTGGCTGCTCACCAGAAATCCCAACTTTAGCAAAGACTATCTCGACGCGCTCGCCCGTGTGACCACCGAGGATCTCAAGCGGGTGGCTCAGGCCTATCTACGCTCCGACAAGCTGAATGTGACCTCACTCAATCCACCGGGCTCGCTTGCTGCAGACAAAACAGTGAGCCCCCAAGGCGTGCGTTCGGAAGTGAAGAAGTTTGTTCTTCCGAATGGATTGCGTTTGCTTGTCTGCGAGGATCCCCGGCTGCCGTTGATTTCTCTCCATGCCGCCTTCCGCGGGGGCCTGCTGGCCGAAGTTCCGGAAAACAACGGGATCACCAAATTGCTGTCCCGAGCTCTGCTGAAAGGCACCAAGAACCGCACATCCTCTCAATTGGCAGAGGAAATCGAGAGCGTGGGCGGCCGCTTTGGCTCCGATAGCGGTAACAACAGCTTCGGTGTGAACGTGGAGGTTATGAAACCCAATCTCGCGCTCGGATTGAATATTCTGGCTGACACCCTTCAGAATCCGGTTTTTCCGCAGGAGGAGGTGGCCCTCGAGAAGGCTGCGCAAGTCGCCGCCATCAAGGCCGAGGACGAACAGATCACCGCCGTGGCCAGAAACCTCATGCGCGAAAAGCTCTTCGGTAAGCATCCGTATGCTTTGCGCAATAACGGACGCGCCGACTCGGTCGCAAAGATCACTCCCGCCGATTTGGTGGCTTTTCAGAAGGACTATGTTGTCGCCAACAATGGTGTCCTCGCTGTCTTCGGCGACGTAAAAGCTGAAGAGGTGTTAAAACTCGTTGAAAAGGATTTTGGCACAATGCGATCGGGTGAACTTGCGTTGTCACAGCCCCCCAAGCCGGTTGTGCCGAACGTACCGATCGATGCTGTGGAAGAGCGCAATAAGCAGCAGGCTGTTGTGATGATCGGGTATCCAGGAGCAGACGTTCTCAGCCCGGATCGCACAGCTCTCGATCTCCTCAATGAGGCTTCGAACGACTTGGGATCACGATTCTTTAATCGCATTCGGGAGCAACTCGGCTTGGCGTATTTTGTCGGAGCCGGGAATTTCTCGGGATTGGCGCCTGGGTCCTTCGTCTTTTATCTTGGCACAGATCCAAAGAAAGTGGCAGCAGTCAGCGCGGAGTTCGAAGATGAAATCAGCGCCCTTTCAAAAGACGGGCTCACGGAAGACGAGCTGGTTCGCGCAAAAAAGAAGCTTATCGGCTCCGAAGCAATTCGCAACCAAAGCAACTCGGCCTTTGCCACGAGCGTTGCGATTGATGAACTTGTTGGCCTCGGCTTCGATAACTATACGCGCCGCAAGGAGCAGATCGAGGCAGTCACGCTTGACGAGATTCGCACTGTGGCGGCAAAGTACTTCGCCACGCCTTCGCGGGTCGAAGTCATCGTTCGACCTCCAGAGAAGACTGCGGCAAACTCCACTCTTTCTCCACAATCCTGACTTATGGCTGAAGTACAGACCTCCACACAATCTGGCGAGTTATCCCAGAGATTTATCGAATTTGTCATGATGCAGGCGCAGCAGGCCTCGCTATTCCTGGGCCGGCTACCTAACCCTCAATCCGGTAAAAACGAGGTGCTTCTCGACCCCGCAAAGCTCTTCATCGACCAATTGGAAATGATACGGGAAAAGACTCGGGGCAATCTGACCTCACAAGAGGCGGAAATTTTGGGCAGCGTGCTGTCAGATTTGCAGATGGCATTTGTTCAAGCCTCGTTAGCGGCGAAGTCTTCTCCTCCGACGGAAACGCCTTTCTCGGCAGAGCAATCCGAAAAGCCTCAGGAAGAGAAACCTCAGGAGGAAACCGCCGCCGCGTCTTCCACGGAGCCAGAGGGCAAAAAGAAGTTTTCGAAAAGCTACGGCTCCTGATTGGCGTATTGGAAGGAGCAGTGTCCAACGTTACAGACTCTCGGAAATTACGCGGAAAATTCCCGTGTTGTCGTTGAACCCCTGAACCTTCTCTGAACCCACTCCGGCTCCCACGACTATTCCGTCCTCGGCCACGCCGACAGCGGCAGGCGTAGGCACCGCGGCAGGCTCGTTCGCCGCAGGAGGTTCGCGCGCTTCCGCAGAACCGGCGAGAGTGCCAGGTCCGGTTGACCACGTTAGCGCAGGTATGCCTTGGGAATTAATGCCCACGACAGCAACGCCCTTGTCATTCCGGAATGGATATCCATTAAGCCGTAAGCCTCCCACGCTTTGCTTCCCAGCCACCAGGATGAGGGAATTCTCGCCTGCAAAAACTACCGCCGAGGCAATGGCATCATCAAGAACCAGGAGTTGGCGCAGCATTCGCTCTCCCTGGTTTTGAGACGCGGCCTTGCCTGCAAGACCGCAATCCACCACAAGGAAGTACCCGTTGCGATTATACTGCAGAAGCCGAACCGCCGAAATAACCATGTCGGCAAGGGTGGGCTGTGCTCCTGCCGATTGAATCTCGTCCGCGAAGGCGAGATTGTCCGCAGAAAAGACGCCCAGCAAGCGCGGCGCACGCCAGGCGGGAGTGTTTTCCAGGTCGGACTTGGTTTGAGCGATGTCGTAGCCTTTGCGGCGCATTTCGATGAGCAGGTCGCGTCCATCGGCGCGTCGTCCCTCCTTGTGTTCGGGGAGGAAATCGGCTTGTCCGCCACCAAGGATCACGTCGATGTTGGCGGCCTCAACTAACTGATGGGTGATCTCCTGTGCGTCTTGAGGATTGGCCGTCCTGGCGTAAAAAGCGGCCGGTCCGGTGTCGGCAAGAGCAACATTCGTAATGAGCCCGACAGCGCGCCCGTGCTTGCGCGCGAGATCAAGCAAGTTCAAGAGAGGTTTCCCTGAAGAATCTACGCCAACCGAGCGGTTGTTGACCTTCTGTCCTGTGGCGATGGCGGTCGCTGCCGCTGCGGAATCGCTGATCGCAAAATCCGCCGCATGGGTCGTGATCAAGCCCAGATTCGGGAGCTTTTCGAGGTTCAGCCGGGTGTCCGCGCCATTCTTGTAAATGCGCGCTGCGGTGAGAGACGAGGGCGTTAAATTGTCGGTAACAAAGAGGATTATCGCAAACGGCTTTTGCACGACCCAGTTCGCGTAGAACAAGACGCCGATGCCTAGGAACGCCAGGAGACAAACCAAAGCGATAACGCGATTCCGAACCTTATTGCTCATGAAAACTGGCTGCGAAGATAGGCAACATATCGCCTTCGCAGTCGCAAGCCGCTCTGCACCACGGCCCTCTCACGAGCCCGAACTGGTTGGTTGGCGTGAAATCGCATAGAACTGGCCTTTGTCAAAACGGTATCAGAATGGCTTCCTCTCGTACTCGTTTATATCGTATGTCACAGGCTGCCCGGCTTGCAGACCATGGGTTGTCTCTCTGACGTCAAGCCCGCGCCATGAAACGATCGGCGCGATACCGGAGCGTAAGGTGCCATCCTCCTCTTGATTTTTTCTGGCCCTTCGTCACTTTGTTGGCGCGATGCCGCTTCTTGAGGTGAGAAATTTGCGTGTCTGGTTCCCTGTTTTCGGCGGCTTCTTGCGCCGGAGGCTCGATGAGGTGAAAGCTGTGGATGGCGTCAGTTTTAGCGTGGAGAGTGGTCAGACGGTAGGATTGGTGGGGGAAAGCGGCAGCGGCAAAACCACTGTGGGAAGAGCCTTGCTCAAGTTACTTAAAGCAACCGGAGGAGAGGTCATCTTCAGCGGGCGGAATATCCTACCGATGACAGAAGGTCAGTTCCGACCCCTGCGTCGAGAGATGCAGATGATTTTCCAAGACCCCTACGGTTCGCTCAATCCTCGCATGACCTGTGGAGAAATTATCGGTGAGGCGCTTGAGATCCACTTCCGTGAGCTTTCCTCCGCCGATCGGCGCCACTCTGTCGCCACCCTTCTTAAGCAAGTCGGGCTGAAGCCGGAAATGGCCGCACGTTATCCCCATGAGTTCAGCGGTGGTCAGCGCCAGCGAATCGGTATCGCCCGAGCGCTGGCGGTCAAGCCGCGCTTCATCGTTTGTGATGAACCAGTGAGCGCACTCGATGTGAGCGTTCAGGGGCAGATTATCAATTTGCTCAAGGACTTGCAGGACGAACTTGGTCTCTCCTACCTCTTCATCGCCCATGATTTGGCTGTCGTCGAGCATATCAGCGATTATGTCCTCGTGATGAATCGGGGCAAAATCGTCGAAGCGGCTTCCGCTGAAACTATCTACGAAAATCCCCAGCACGAATACACCAAAACGCTACTGGCGGCGGTGCCTCAACTGGCATAAACGTTTACTCTTCACGTGCATTCCTGGTTGCGCAAATTTCTGGGGCTGAACTGGGTCCTCTTTCTGCTGATGTTCGGGCTCATGATCTACGGGGTCTTCGCGATTTACAGCGCGACTTGGATGATGCCCGACCAGAAATTCTGGACCTCGCAGATTGTCTGGATTCTGGCTGCGCTGCCGCTCTTTTTCATCGTCTCTCTCATCGATTATCGCTGGATTCGGCTCGGAGCGGTGCCCTGTTATGTGCTGAGTATTCTCGGATTGGTAGCTGTGCTGCTCTTCGGTGAAAGACGCTACGGAGCGCAATGCTGGTTAAATCTGGGCTTCATGAGCGTTCAGCCTTCCCAGTTTGCAGTTCTTGCAGGAATTATGACCCTTGCGGTGTACTTGGAGGCGACCAGGAAGATGGCACCGGTCCTTCGGATTCTGGGATGTGGGGCAATTGTCGGGGCACCTTGGTTGCTCATCCTGGTGGAACCCGATTTGGGGATGTGCATTGTCTGGCTACCGGTGGTCTTGGCGCTCCTGTTCGCTGGCGATGTTCCCAAGAGGTGGCTTTTGTCGATGATTATTCTCGGCCTGGCGATGGTGCCATTGATCGTCAATTTTGCCCTCAAGCCGTATCAGTATGCCCGTATCACCAGTTTTGTGAATCCCTACCTGGACCCACAAGGCAATGGTTGGAACATCATCCAATCGCTGACAGCGGTAGGTTCCGGCGGTTTCTACGGCAAAGGGTTCAAGGCCAGCAATACATTGAACGAATTGGGATTTCTCCCCACCACGATCAAGCACAACGACTTTATCTTCTCTGTCTTAGGCGAGCAACACGGATTCCTGGGCGGCATCTTGCTCATTGGAGCGTTGACATTGCTGCTCCTATTCGGTCTCTACATCGCGATTAAGGCAGAGGACGGTCTTGGCCAGTTGCTGGCCGTGGGCATTGTCGTGCTAATCTTTACCTACACCTTTCTCAATATTGGCATGACGATCTCAATCACGCCGATTACCGGGCTGCCTCTTCCCCTTATCAGCTACGGCGGCTCTTTTCTGACGATGATTCTCTTCAGCTTGGGTATTCTCCAGAGCATCTGGATCCACCGCAAGACTGTTCGCTGAGCGTTTTCCGTCAGACCTTTACGCGTTCAATCTGCGCGCCCAGCGAGTTTAGCTTCTCGTCGATGCTTTCGTACCCACGATCGATGTGATAGACGCGGTTGATCTCGGTGGAATTTTCGGCCTTTAAGCCGGCCAGCACCAGAGCTGCTGAAGCTCGCAGATCACTCGCCATCACCGGCGCTCCGCTGAGCTTAGGAACGCCATTGATGACGACGGTCGAGCCTTGAAGTTCGATATTTGCGCCCATACGCTTTAGTTCTGCGACGTGCATAAATCGCTGGGGAAAAACATTCTCAGTAACCACACTGATCCCGTCAATTGTGGAGAGAAGGGCGCACATCTGTGCTTGCATGTCTGTGGGAAAACCGGGGTAGGGGAGCGTTTCGAGCTTCAATGGACGGCCAACTCCGTTGGAGCTCAGGGTGACATAGTCATTGCCTGCCGAGATGGAGAAGCCCGCCTGGCTGAGGGGATCCAGGATCGCCTTGAGGTGCCGCGGTTCCGCTCGGGTGATGGTGACCTTCTCCCCCATAACCGCCGCCGCTACCAGGAAAGTTCCGGCCTCGATTCGGTCGGGAATCACCGCATGCTCGGCGCCATGCAGTTCCCGTGTGCCCTCGATAATAATTCTTCGCGTACCCGCGCCTTCAATTTTCGCCCCCATCGCAATGAGGAAATTAGCCAAATCCTCGACTTCGGGTTCTTCGGCGGCTCCGTCGATGACCGTGGTCCCTTCGGCAAGCACGGCAGCCATCATCACGTTGTCGGTGCCGAGCACCGTCGAGCCGAACCGGCCGCGCAGATTGATGGTCGCACCATGAAGGTCCGGGGCGAGCACTTTCACATTGCCGCCTTTCACGCGCACAGCTGCGCCGAGCGCTTCAAACCCGCGGAGGTGCAAATCGATCGGTCGATCCCCAATGACGCATCCTCCTGGGAGAGATACCGTCGCCTCCTTTTCCCTTCCAAGTAGCGGGCCGAGAATGCACACCGACGCCCGCATCTTCCGCACAATATCATAGGGGGCGTCCGTGAGAACGCTTCCCGCCTTGACAGTCACGGTACCACTCGCGCGTTCCACCTCGCAGCCAAGCTCATTGAGGATGGTAAGCATGTAATGGATGTCGCTCAGGTCGGGCACCCGTGAAATCACACATGGCTCTGAAGTCAGAAGGGTTGCCGCGAGGATGGGGAGCGACGAATTTTTCGAGCCGCCGATTCGCACGGATCCGCTAAGCGGATGTCCGCCATGCACGATCATCTTATCCATACACAGTCAACATGCGGTTATTTGATAGTGTTTTTCGAAAGCTGTGTCGCGAAAATTCCCCTGTCGTCCGATAATCCTCTTGCCTCAAGGTCTATGTGGCGAGGCTGCCAAAACGAAACGCTCGAATCCCTGATAGTCCTTGTGCACACGGATCTTGCGGTACTTTTTTACAGCAAATTGCGCAAGCACTTCGGGTGACTGATCGTGTCCGATTTCCAGGGCCAGGAATCCCTCTGCCTCGAGACGCTCCGGAGCGAGATCGATAAGTCTTCGAATAAGAGAAAGGCCATCGGATCCGCCGTCGAGTGCAGTGAGCGGATCATGCTGAACTTCCACTTGCAGGTTGGAAAAATTTCCCTTGGCTATGTACGGGGGATTGGCAACGATGCAGTCAAAGCGTTCCCAGCCGGGTGGAAAGAGATCAACCTCCCAAAAGGAAATTCGCGCCTCCAAGGAATGCCGTGAAGCATTCTCACGCGCAAGGCTGAGCGCTTGAGCGGAGATGTCGGTCGCTGCGACTGTAGCGAAAGGAAGCGCCAGAGCCAGGGTAATCGCGATAACTCCGGAGCCGGTACCCACATCCAGGATGCTCATTCGGCTGTTACGGCAGTCCAGATCTCCCAGGATCAACTCCACAAGTTGCTCGGTTTCAGGTCGGGGAATCAGAGCTCGTCCATCGCTGAGGAACGAGCGGCCGAAAAATTCCGTCGTGCCCAGCAAATGCTGA
This sequence comes from uncultured Verrucomicrobiae bacterium, assembly GCA_963744345.1. GTDB lineage: Bacteria > Verrucomicrobiota > Verrucomicrobiia > Chthoniobacterales > Terrimicrobiaceae > DASTFP01. The sequence continues at coordinate 81,930 of CAVUTD010000013.1, read as the reverse complement.
AGGGGTTTCCCAGCGCCGCGGTTTCGGACCAGCTCGCGCAGCGGGGCTCGCTCCCCCTCGGAAAGCTGACGGTCAAATTCAAGATAAAGATCCAATCGTCTCTTGCGGAGCACATGGGCGAGCAGATGTTCGGCGTTGAGGCGCGGACTTTCTACTCCATGATCCTCGAGATATCGAGTAGCGGCAGTCAAAACCTCAAGGACGGTCATCGGCTGGTCGATGGATCAGATTTGATGGTTGCTGAATGACCTTGCAAGGTCTTAACCCGTGACCCACACTACTCTACGTCCGCCTCCTTGAGCCGCTGCGCAATGTCGCTCGCCTGCAAGCTCTCGATCATCTCGTCCAGATCGCCTTCAATGAATCGATCGAGATTGTAGAGGGTTAGAGCGATACGGTGGTCGGTTACCCGATTCTGCGGGAAATTGTAGGTGCGGATCTTTTCTTCCCGTCCACCCCCTCCGATGAGGCTCCTTCGGTGGGCAGAGTATTTCTCCTCTTCCTCGCGCCGCTTGTCCTCAAGAAGTCGCGCCCGCATAATCTGCAGCGCGCGCTCCTTGTTTTGCTGCTGGCTTCGCCCGTCCTGACAACGCACAATCCGGCCGGTGGGGACATGAAGGATCTGCACGGCGGAGTCCGTGGTGTTGACGCCTTGGCCGCCAGGTCCGCCCGCGCGGCACACCTCGATCCGGAGGTCATCCATGTTGAGTTGGATGTCGACTTCCTCAGCTTCGGGGAGAACCGCTACGGTAGCTGTAGAAGTATGGATGCGCCCCTGTGCCTCGGTGGCAGGGACGCGCTGCACACGATGAACTCCCGATTCATAGCGCATTTTGCGGAAGACGGAATCGCCTGAAAGCCGGAAGACGATTTCCTTCAAACCGCCAAGATCCGCTTCGCTTGAGTCCAACGTCTCCACCTTCCAGCCATGGCTCTCCGCGAAACGGCTGTACATTCGGTAGAGGTCCGCCGCAAAGAGCGCTGCCTCGATGCCACCGGTTCCGGCGCGGATCTCCACAATCGCGTCACGATCTTCTCCAGGCTCTGGCGGTAACAGCGCGATTTGGAGGTCCATCTCGAGTTGCGGCATGCGCGTTTCGAGCTTTGGCAACTCGGCGACGGCAAGCTCGACCATCTCAGCGTCAGTGCCCGTCGCAAGAGCCCGGCTCTCCTCGAGTTCCCGGGACGTCTTCTCGTAATCCTGCCACAGTGTGAGGAGCTCCTTCAATCGGGCATGTTCGCGAAGGAGTTCTCGAGCACGAGGAGCGTTTTCGAAGAGCGTTCCTCCCCCAAGTTCGGCTGCGAGTTCTTCATAACGCCGCCGCTTTTTTTCAATGAGGAGAGAGAAATTCATGCTGGGCACCAGCGAGCGAGACGGTGAGAGCGCGGGAGAGCGCGATCACCGTTTCGCGACGGAGAAGAATCTAAGCCTTCTTGGCGGACTTCACTGCGCGAGTAGCGCGCAGCGTTCCGTAGCGGCGTTTGAACTTGTCCACACGACCGGCGGTGTCGACGAATTTTTGCTCGCCCGTGAAAAAGGGATGGCACGCCGCGCAAATACCGATTTTGATGTTCTCGCGGGTCGAGCGCGTGCGATACGTCGCACCGCAGGCACAAATGATGACGGTTTCGACGTAGTTGGGATGAATCGCGGACTTCATTTCTGTGAAAACCTTTCAAACTAGCAGGGAAGGTATGTCCTGCAATCACGAAAACAATCCGATCCTTACCCGTTGGGAGCAGATCGTCGCCGCCAAGAAGCGAGAACCGGCTATACTTGCCCCGGACGGAAGCATTCTGAGAACGTTTGCCGGGCTCGAGGAGGAGGCTTGCCGCTGGGCGGATCAGATAATTGATCAGCCCAGCGAAGCGATCTGCTTGCAAACCGGCAATTGCGTCGCTTGGCCCGCCCTGCTGCTGGCAGGGTGGCGAACGGATCACGCCTTGGTACCGATGGAGAACGAAATGCCGTTCGTTAGTCGTGACCGAATCGAGAAGCTCTGCGGCGTAGGTCTGCGCTTCGTGCTTAGTGAAGCTGGGGTAGAGATCATGCGCCTTGATAATCCCTCTGTCGATGTGCGGAGCCATCTGCTTAAATTGACCTCTGGAACGACCTCTGAACCTCGTGTGATTCGCTTCACGGCCAGGCAGCTGCTTGCAGATTGCGACAATGTCTGCGACGGCATGGGCTTGCGGGAAGATGATCTCAACTATGGCGTTGTTTCCTTCGCCCATTCCTATGGATTCAGCAATTTGATCACACCGCTGCTCTGTCGCGGCGTCCCCCTAGTTGCGGGCACTGACATTATGCCCCGAGCGCTGGTCGATGGTCTCGCCTCCAGCCGCGCAACGTTGCTTGCTGGAGTGCCAGGCATTTTTCGAGCATTGGCTGAAGTTGACGGGACCGGCAATTCGCTGCGCTTATGCATTTCGGCAGGCTCTCCGCTGAGCCGGGAGGTCGCCGCGAAATTTCTCAGCAATTGGAGACTCAAGCTCCACTCGCTGTATGGCTCCTCCGAGTGCGGTGGAATTTGTTACGACTCGAGTGAATCCGCAGACGTTCCACCAGGTTATGTCGGTCCGCCCTTGCCGAATGTGGAGGTGCGCATGGAACATGAGGGGCCATCGCAGGTCGAAGTGCGCAGCCAAGCCGTCGGCGAAGGATACTATCCGGAGCAGGATGCCAGGAATTTCCAGCATGGCATGTTTCGCCCAGCGGATTTGCTGGAGCAGGAAACAAACGGCTATGTCATCACAGGACGGATCTCGGATGTGATCAATGTGAGCGGCCGCAAGGTCAATCCGGCTGAAATCGAGAGAATCTTGAAACTCTCACCCCGTGTGCAGGAGGCGGTGGTGCTGGGCTTGCCTGTTCGGACCCGCGGTGAGGAGGTGACAGCCTGCGTGGCGGGCGAGGCGACTGAGGAAGAACTGCGTAAACTTTGCTCACTTAACCTTCCGAGCTGGCAAGTGCCAAGGCGATGGCTCTTTTGGAAACAAATTCCGCTGAACGCGCGGGGTAAAATCAGCCGAGCTGATCTCCGGGCGTTATTGCAATGATACCGCGTCGGGTTCCGGTTTGATCCCGTGAGCCGGCGCCTGTTTTGCCAACCACTCGCCATACGCGTAAGGTGAAATCTCAGAGGGTTTGATTTCGCTGCGCCCACCCCAGAAAACGTTTGTGTAGGCAAGTGGAATTCCCACCGAGTTGAGATGTCGGTCGATCGCCGCCTTGTGCTCAAGCAAGCGCTCTTTGTCCATTCCGTGAGCTACTCCCATGATATTGACGTTATTGAACTCGGGTCCAGCCTCGCGCCAATAGCAGTGGGTGAGTATTTCGTGACGCCCAACTTCGCCGCCCGCCTCCATTTCGCGCCCGGGCGGGACCGCCCAATGGAACAAGGCGTTGAAGCGCGTGACCCGCGTGCCGGTCTGGCTGGGTTTGACGTGTTCGAGAAAAGTTGAGAAACGACCGACCAGCTTGCGGGCCGCTAAGGACTCGGCGATCGCGAAAAATTCTCCAAGGGAAATGCCCGACTCGGCGGCACGAGCGTTCCAGGCGGGCTCCTGAATTTCCTCCGGCGCAAACTCCCGCTTCAAGGCCGTTAAGACGCGCCACTCGCGGTTGGTGAGAGTGATGGTCTCGACAACCTGCATCCTGGCAGGTTCAGCCGCCTTATCGCCAGGATTGATCGTTTTGCGTCGCACATGGCCGACGCCGAGAGCGAAGATTCCCTTTGCCGGCATCAGCCGATAACACTCGGCGCCCGTGCACCGAGACAAGATTTGGCAATGCGCATCGAGCGAGTAACCCGCGGGTACCTTTAAGGTCGTCCAAAGCTTGTAAGCCTCGCCTGGAATTTTGGCGTCGGTCGAGCGAATGACCACGTGTCCGGAGTAGGGATCCTCCTGAAACATGAAGTCAAAAGCCGCCTCCAGCTTTTCTGCAGCCACCTTCCAGGCGACCAGAGCGCCGGAGGCAAGATTTGTGGCAAGAAGAGTCTGGCGCACCCGACGAATGGTTTTCGCTTCGAGCATCTCGCGAATGCGTTCCAGCACGGTCGAAAGCGGCAGCCCGCTTCTGCGCGCAATTTCCGCGAACGGATCGCGGACGAAGCCAGCAATTTTGTCCTCTGAAACCGACAGGATACGCGCATTCACCGGATCAGTATGTTCGATGGAAACCATGAGGATCTAATGCATTGCTCCGAGCGGCTATGCAAGGACGTTGCGCAGCTCCTTCCTGCCATTGACCTGTGAGCTTGGAGTCCGGCATCCTTGTCTTGCCTATGATCGTCGAGAAAATCCAGATTCTGCTCGTTCTTCTCGGCATCGTTAGCGTGTTGGCTGTCGTGGCCGAGCAAGTTAGATTTCCATTTCCGATCCTGTGCGTGATTGCCGGACTTCTGATCGGCTTGGTTCCGAGACTTCCGGATGCGAAGCTTGATCCGGAGGTTGTCTTTCTCGTCTTCCTTCCGCCGCTGCTCTTTTCGGCGGCATGGAATTTCCCTTGGGATGACTTTCGCTCGAACTTTGTGCCAATCTTTGCCCTGGCTGTCGGGCTAGTCTTCGCCACGATTCTGTGCGTCGCTTACGCCGCATACTTTCTCATCCCGGGGATGACACTGGCGGCTGGATTTGTCCTCGGTGCGATCGTTTCACCTCCAGACGCCGTGGCGGCCAGTGCGGTCTTGAAGAATCTTCGTGTGCCCAAGCGCCTCTCCGACATCCTGGAGGGCGAAAGCCTCGTTAATGACGCCAGCGGCCTCGTGGCATATCAATTTGCGGTAGCGGCGGTGGTGACGGGTTCTTTTTCACTGGGCGAAGCGGTCGGAGACTTCGTCTGGATGGCCGTTGGGGGAACTTCCTTTGGCTTGGCGATAGGAATGATTGCCGCCCATCTTCATCGTCACTTGCGCGACCCAGCCGTTGAGGTCACGCTTACCATTCTCACACCCTATATCGCCTATCTTCCTGCGGAAAGGCTCGGATTTTCCGGGGTGCTCGCCGTGGTTGCCGCAGGCCTGTACATCGGTCACCGATCCTGGGAGGCGCTCCGTCCAGAAAGCCGCTTGCAGCGCGACACTGTCTGGCAGCTCTTGGACTACTTGTTGAACAGCGTCATCTTTATCCTCATAGGACTTCAGTTTCCCACGATCGTGCGCGAAATGAAAATTCCGGTGGCACAGATGATCTTTATTGGCGTGGCGATTTCCTTGGTTGTCATCGCGGTGCGATTTCTTTGGGTCTTTCCGATGGCGTCTCTCGAACGCTGCTTTTTCCAAAGGGAGGATAAGGACTACTTGTCGTTTGGTGAGCTTGTCGTGGCCTCGTGGGCGGGCATGCGCGGTGTAGTATCCCTTGCCGCCGCGCTCGCGCTGCCGTTGAGTACTGCGATGGGCGAGGCCTTCCCGCACCGCCATATCATCTTGTTTCTCACGTTCTGTGTTATTTTCACGACGCTGGTGCTGCAGGGTCTTTCCTTGCCCTGGCTCGCCCGCAAACTCGCGGTGGAGGAAACCGCTTCCGATTTCGAGAGCGAAGTCGTAGCGCGCAGCACGCTTCTGGAGGAACTCGTCGCCGAAATAGATAACCTCATTGAAAAGGAAGAAAACGTTGGCTACCGGGAATCACTCGAACGCTGGCGGATCCACTATCAGGATCGGCTCAAGGCTTTAAAGGGGCGCATTGCCCTTCCGACGGAAATCAAACGTTACACGGCCGGCAAGGATCGCCACTTGATATCGAAACTCATGGATCGCAGCCGGCGCCGCCTCGCGACAATGCGGCGCCGGGGTCTCATTTCCGAGGAAGTCCGCCGGCGTATCGAATACGACTTCGATATGGAAGAGCAGCGATTAAAGCAGTTGCTTGCCCGTATCGAACGCGGCTGATTTCGAACTCCGCAGAGCCCAGGGCCTAAGCAGAAGTCTGCGCAGCCAAGCGGTTCCGACGCATTCTTTCCACTTGACTATCGCCGAACGGGATACCCATCATGGCGCATGAGCGCGGACATTCTGCCACGCCGGGCGAAGGGACTTCGAAGAGGCGGTTGGATCTCCGTGGCCTTCGTGGCGATACTTCTCGCCTTCGGCGGCTCATTCTTTACTTATCATGCGTACTGCCGTTGGCAGGGAGAGCGGGCGATAAGAGAGGCGAGATCCTTTCTCGAAAACAATGACGCACAGAACAGCATTCTAAGTCTAAGGACTGCGCTCCGCTATTGCCCTCACCATTTTGAAGCACTTCGCGCCATCGCTTCGCTTCTCGAGTCGGCCCATTCTTCTGAAGCCCTCGCTCACCGGCGAACCCTAATGGATGTTCAGCCCCAGCTCCTGGAGCCCAAGCTGGCGTATGCGCGCACGGCGTTGCTGCTCGATAGACCGGAGGAAGCCGGTAAGGTTCTTGAAAGGGTCAAAGGAGCAAACCGCAAAACCCCGCAGTTCCTCGAGCTTCGAGCGGAATTCTTCCTCGCGCGTGGCCGCGCCGATCTGGCACTCGAGGCATATCGTGAATTGTTCGAATGGCATCCAGAAAATCGCCGCGCTCAAGTCAAGCTGACAGCGCTTGAGTTGCAAAGCGGTCTCGAACAGGCTCACGATGCTGCTCGCGCCGAAATGGAATCGCTGGCCAACGATGACGAATTTGGGCTGATTGCTCTTCGAGCTCTGACTCATGACGCGCTGCGAAGGCAAGACCATGCGGCGGCGCTCTCGTGGTCCGCGCGCGCCTGCGAAATGCCGCGAGCAGAATTTTCCGATCGCTTGCAGCAGCTCCAGGCGCTGTCAGCGGCCAAGTCGGCCGCCTATGAGCGCGGGCTTATTGAACTCGAGAGGAGCGCGCTGGAACATCCGGAGTTCACGGCGCAACTTGGAAAGTGGAAACTGAGCGCCGCGGGGCCGCAAAGCGCTGCCATGTGGCTCGAGAGCGCACCGGGGCGCCTGCGCCGTGAGCCGGCAATTAGCCTTCTGCTGGCAGAGTGCTACAGTGCGCTCGCTCGCTGGAGCGACCTTGAGTCTCTCACAAGCCCAAGCGGATGGCAGGAATTCGAGGCGGTGCGCTTGGCGTTGTTGTCACGGGCGCAGGCGCGGCAGGGAAATCTCAAAAGCTCAGAGCAAGCCTGGCAGCTTGCTCTTGCGGCGGCGGAAAGGCAGCCGACGCACCTGGATCGCCTCCTTCTCATAGCCAAAGCCGACAAACGAGATGTGCGACAGGTTCTTTGGATCATCGCCGAAAAGGATCCCCGGCACATCTCCGCGCGAAAGGAACTTTATCAAGCTTATTGGTATGAGAAAAACGCAGACGGAATGCTTCGCATGATGGAACTGGTCTTGAAAGAAAATCCAGGCGATCGCGCTGCGAGGTACAATGTCGCAAGTTTGCTAATGGCGACGGGTCGTCAGATCCAACGCGCCGGTCGTCTTGCCCAGGAACTTTACGAAGATGATCCCGATGCCTTGGCAAATACCGCCCTTTATGCCTTCGCCCTCTCTCTTCTTGGTAACCCGAAGAAAGGCGCGGATATGCTCGACTCGCGCAAGGACCTGGAACGTCTCAGCAGTGAAGGAACTGCTTACTACACCCTCGTTCTTTCAGCGTGCGGGCGGGTTGATGAAGCTCGCCGGCTGCTCGGACGTATCGACCGTGAGCTCCTGGTGCCGGAATTGCGTGCATCCCTCGACCGTGTGTTCGGAACCGTTTCCGCGAACACCACCGCCATACATCTCATACAGGAATAGGAAGGTGTTCGTTGTGGAGGACAAGACCGCTCCCGGTCTCGCGCGGTCTGCTCGATAAACCCCGGTTTTCCTCAGGCGGCTATTCGGTTCCGAGCCGAAGGTGCGGTCATTTCTCGTCAACTTCAGTCCAACCCAAAGATATTGCGATTGGTTGACGTCCCGTCCACGGGGTGGATTTCTCGCATTCTCAACGAATTGACATCAATGGTCCGGAAACTACAAAGTCGAATTAAATTCGATCGTGGCCGGACCATGCGCAAGACATCGTTAGTTATCATTCTCTGTGCTTTGTGGGCATGTGGCCCGCCGTCCGGCACAGGAACTGCCGCGCCATCTCCACCATCGGCTTCGGTGCCAACTCCGAAGAACATTGCCGTGGAGGAGAGTCCGACATCGCCGTCGGCCGGCGACGAGCAAGCTTCCACCAGCGTTGAAGCGCCGGCAGAGATCAATCTAGATTCGGCCGATTCCGAAAATCGTCTGGTGAAGGCTGAAGTGCTTGCGCGCATTGACGTGATGCCGAGGCTTAATCCGGAGGAAAAGGATAAGCTTTACGTGCAGGTCGAACGCGCTCGCGGCATGGGCAGGATTGTCACCATACCGTTTTCGACAGGCAAGGTGAGCGTCGGATCCTCTGAGCTCGTTGATCTGAAAGAGAAGCTGAATCTGCCTCAAATTCAGAGGTTCACTGAAGACCCTACGGTCGTTTTCGTCGTTTTGGGTTTCGCTGATAGAAAGGGCGATGATCAGAAGAATCTGGCCATTTCTTTGCAGCGTGCCGAAGGCATTGCCAAAACCCTTAAGGAGCGGTGCGCTATTATGAACGTCATCCACTCAGTGGGCATGGGAAGTTCCGACATCTTCGACGCGCAGGATCTCGCAAAAAACCGCGTGGTTGAAGTCTGGGCAGTGCTGCCTTGAGCAGCGAAACCCCGGCTAAAAGCGGGCTCGCGCCCATTCCGCTGCGCGATGGACTGGTCCTTGGAAGGAGCGCCGAAGCGGATGCGATTCTTCCAAATACTGCCGTCTCGCGACGGCACGCGCTCTTGCATAAAACCGCCTCTGGCTGGCGTGTGGAGGACTTAGGCAGCCGCAGTGGTACGTTTCTCAACGGTAGATTGTTCAAAGCCGAAGAGCTGATCTTGGGAGATCTTTTGCGGATCGGCCCGTTTAGCCTGCGCTTCGACGGGCGCTTCCTGCAAGAGACCGCCGGCACAACCGGTGCACGCCTTGACGCCCGCGATCTCGAGAAATCCGCCCTCGGCATTCCAGTCCTCTCGGGAATTTCTCTGAGCGTATCTCCCTGCCAATTTGTCGGCGTTATCGGACCAAGCGGCGCGGGCAAGTCTACCCTTCTCGATGCTCTCTGCGCTCTTCGACCGGCAGACTCAGGAACGGTAATGATCGATGGCGTGGACCTGTACGCCAACTACGATGCGTTACGGCGAGAATTCGGATATGTGCCGCAGGATGACATTGTGCCGCTCGAACTTTCTATCGAGCAAGCGCTCTTGTTCAGTGCCAGGTTTCGCCTGCCCCAGGGCACGTCGGCGGCCGAGACGCGTAAGCTCGTTGGGCATACAATACGCCTTCTCGGACTTGAAGACCGCGCCCACACACCAGTAGGAAGACTCTCCGGAGGACAGCGCAAGCGAGTCAGTGTTGGCGCTGAATTGCTTTGCCGCCCCAGGTTGATGTTCTTGGATGAGCCAACCTCTGGCTTGGATCCGGCGGTTGAATTTAGGCTCATGGAATCCCTGAGACATCTGGCAGCGACGGGATGCACCATTCTTTGCACGACCCATGTCCTGGATAATGCCTTTCTTTTTGATCGCTTGGCTGTCCTGTTCGGCGGGCGGCTGGTATTCTTCGGTGAGCCCGCAGACGCCTTGAAATACTTCGAAGTCGAACGGCTGACACTTCTCTACGACGCCCTTTCCAACCAGCCGCCATCGAATTGGCCGCCGCACTCCGAAAATCCCGTTGTGCCGTCGGCCATGCCCGTTCTTCCCCGAAAGCACAGGCGCAGCTCAGCCCTGCCTATCCTGCTGCTGCGTCGGTGGGCCATCTTTCGAGCCGACTGGAAAAATTTGCTGCTTGCTCTTGGCCAACCGGTCTTCATTGGGTTGCTCGTCACATGGGTGAGCAACGACCCGCCGCTCGTTCTCTTCTTTGCTTGCATCGCAACATTATGGTTCGGGTGTGGGAACGCAGCTCAGGAGATTGTGAAGGAGGTTCCGATGTTCCGCCGTGAGCGCTTGATCGGACTAGGACGCCACGAATACTTGCTGGCGAAGTTCCTCTCCCTCGCGGGCGTCACTTGCGTGCAAAGCTTGCTGCTCTACGGGGTGATGCAGCTCCTTATCGGCGGCCCGACCGGCTCTGGCGGTTGGCAGATTCCAGGATTAATCCTCGCTTCATGCGCCGCTGTGGGCATTGGCCTGGCGATTTCTGCGGCGGCACGATCTGTTCTCCAGGCAGTCATGATAGTTCCTCTGGTATTGATTCCGCAGATTCTTTTCTCCGGCTTCATTCCCCCAGCAGGAGACATGAAGGCAGGGCCATATTTCGTTTCCAGGATCATGCCCAGCGCAGCAGTGCAAGGCGTGATGGATACAAGTCTGTTTTGGCAGAGGAAAATCGGTGGGGCGATGCGGGTAGACTATCCATCAGCGTTCTCGAATCTGAATCGGGACAAGTCTTTAAAGAACGGACAGATTTACATGAACGCAAATCCCGCTCTTTGGGGTTTGGCGACCCTTGCAGCTTGGAGCGTTTGCGCCTATTGGGCAGCGTGGTTCGCCCTTCGCGGAAAAGAAAGGGGATAAAAGATGCCTCGACCGTCGTGGGTGTCTCCACCCTAAGCCATGCCAAATAAGCGAACGGTCTGAAATTTTCCTTTAAGTCGGTGCTCGCCGAGATCAGCAAGGGTAATCTTTGGATCGGAAAGCGTGCTGAGAAAATCTTGGGAGGCTGTGAGCTTCTGATTAAGTTGTTTCATCAGACTTTCGATTCTGAAGACGGTGTTCACCGTATCTCCGATAATGGTCGGATCCCTCTGCGCGACAACTCCCATGTTTCCGCACGTGACGACTCCATAGTGCAAGGCGACGGCGATCTCGAACTTTCTTGTCTCAGCCCCCGACCAACTTCGCCCGTCGGCAGCTTTCAAAAGTTTCAGCGCGCTCTCGAGCGCGCAGTGTGACTCGCGACCATCGTGGGTCTCTCGGGCCCAGTAGGCGAGCACGGCATCGCCAATGAACTTGTCGATGGTTCCGCCCGTCTCGTGCACAATATTGCCTGCGTCTCGGAACCATTGCCCGAGCTTTCGCGCGAGCTCGTCCTCGGTCAGCACTTCTGCCATTGTGGAGAAGCCGCGGATGTCGCAGACCATCACGGCAACGACCGCATTCAGGTCCTGTGCGGCGTCGATTCCTGTGGCGATCGTAATATCGTAAGTTCCATCCTGAGCCGCTTCAAACTGCTCGAAGACGAGTTCGTTATTGGTGATGCGAATTATCGCGCCATCTGTGAGAAGCGTGGGCGTGATAACCCGCCGTCCGTTAACAAAGGTACCGTTACGGCTTCCCAGGTCCATAATCTGAAACTGACAGGCGTTATGGCAGCGGATAACGGCGTGCTGCCGGGAGACATGGGGATTGGTGTGCAGACTAACCGTGTTGTCGCGACTCCGCCCGATCGTGGCGGTATTACCCACTTCCACTTCATAAGCTTCGCTCCCCGCCGGACGCACGATTAACTTTGCCCGCATATCATCTAATTGCTCTCCACGGACATGCCAGGTGCCAAAGCCGCGCTCTGGCCCAAGCGCCTCGATCCGTCGGCAAGGGCCTCTGGCAAATCAAGCTCTCCCATTTGGGGACCGACGGGAACGTTCATCATGAAAAAGGCGTCTGGGGTTTAAGCCCGTTAGCCAAGATGCGCGCCGCGTATTTTGCAAGAATATCAAATTCTAGATTGACTCGGCTCCCCTCAGCAAGGTCTCCCAAGTTGGTTAGCCTTTTGGTATGAGGAATGATCCAAACGGAAAAGGACATTTCTGTCAGCTCAGCTACGGTGAGACTCACTCCGTTGACGCAGATCGAACCCTTCATCACGACGTATCGCGAGAACTCGCAAGGCAGCTGCAACGCAAGTTTCAAATCACCGCCGTGCTCTTCGCAAGCAACCACTCTCGCGGTGCAATCTACGTGACCTTGAACGAAGTGTCCGCCGAGACGACCGTCTGCTGGTAAGGCGCGTTCCAGGTTGACTTTTGAGCCAGGACGCAGATCGCCAAGGTTGGTGCGGAGCAGCGTCTCCTGCAAGAGATGGAAATAAAAGTGCTCTTCGCTTTGCGAAGCGACGGTAAGGCATGCTCCGTTGACTGCGAGACTCTCCCCGGTGCGAATCTGGCGCGACATTCCGGGGGCCGCCAGAGCGAACTCAATCGAGTTCGCGCCACGTCGAAGCCAAAGGCAATCACCGACTTCTTCAATGAGACCGGTGAACATCAAGAAATCCTCCGTAGGGTAATGTAGTCGTCAGGCGAGAATATGCCTGGAGAAAAGATTTGTGGTTGCGATCAGTGGTGTATCCCGAACTCGTCAGCGATGCGTTGATCATTGTTCTCGCGCCTTCCTTAATCTGTATGAAGCCTTGAACAAAAGGGCATCCAGCGTATTGGCAACGAGAAAATCATTGTCTTGCTTGCTGAACGGCTAGGATCTTCGAAGTGAGATGCTGCTTTCTCCTGTTGTGCGCTGCGCTTGCCGGATGCGCCTCGGTAAGTGTCGAGAGATCTGACCTCCTGACCGCGCGTGCGCCGACAAGAAGCCCGGAGCGAATCCTGGTAAGACCTCCGACCTTCTATGATCCTGCTCTTCGGGTTGATCGTAGCGGAGTTAACCTGCAAAACTTCAAATACGAACTTCAGGAAAAATTTACTCGCAACCTCGTGCAACAACTTTCCAGACATATCGCGCCGGCGCAAGCTGTCGCCTCGACCGCTCCATTGCCCGGAGGAAATTACTGGCTGATTGCCGCACGCTTTGACGGAGTCAATCAAGGCAGTCGTCTGCTCAGGTCTGTCGTTGGATTCGGCGCAGGCGGGACCAAACTTGATATGAGCACCGTCGTCTACGATCTCTCGCAGAGGAGACCAAGGCCATTTCTCCTGATGCAGACGACCGGAGGTTCCAATGCAATGCCGGGTGCCGTTGGCAGCGTCGCCTATTTCGTCACAGGATTTACGGCACTCTTTTCCGCGGCAAACCTCTTCGAAGGCACGCGCTCGGGACTCACCTTTGACATCCTTCGCACTTCGCGCGAAGTCACCGCTGCTTTGTCGGAGTTTCTTTACCAACAAGGCGCCTTATCTCCTGACAAAGCTGTTCGTCCCAAGCGCATCGGGAGCCTGCCCTAATGAAGCTGCTCATGGTCATGCAAAGCTCAGATCGTTGCTCTTCTGCTTCGCGGAACACACAAATTGCCCTTCTTTGTCGGCAGTACGGAAAAGCCAAGGCCGGCATTTGCATAGCTCGAAATCGAACTCTGATTAACTTCTAAACGTCAGGTCATTCTATGCTCAGCCGATAACCTTACTTTTATGCAAAGGTTGTCGTCGCCGCACGTCGCTTTCCTGCGGCTGGCGGCCTGCGCTCCTGTCAAGAAAGCCGGACAAGGTCTCGGAGAAATTGGAACCAGAGGTAGAACATTCCGCGTGTTGTGTAGCGAATAAAGTGATCTCCATCCTGAGCAAGCAAGCCTAGGGTGATGTTGTGCGTGATCTGAGCTCGCATCTCCTTCTGCATGGTCGGAACTGTTTCCTCCGGCGAGGGGTCGAGAAGGGCAGAGGGATCCACGCTGTGGGAACGCAGAAACGTCTCGTGGGCCATTCGCATCTCCGCGAAGGGTCCCTGACTAAGGCATCTATTAGTAAAGAGGTGGGGCTGCAACTTTAAGCCGTAGGAAAACGGGTAGTTCCAGGTTATGAAAGCTCGCCCATCTTGGGTGCGGGAGGTAATTGTCAAGTAATGGAAAGCCATGTCTTCCTGCTCTGAGAGACAGATACACGCCTGGGTTTTGCACTCTGGTCGGTGAAAGACACGATAGAAGTGGCGGTTCTCCTGGTAGTCCCAGCCAACATCCTCCAGGTGTACGTAGCCGTGACTTTCGATCTCCTCGGTCATTTCTTGAAAGCCGGGAAAGGAACTGCGGGTGGGCGGAGAGCGCGGCTCGAGTCTTCGCTCAAGGGGAAGCCGCAGGCGGCGTACTTTTGTCAGAATCTCGAGCCAAGGCAAAAAGAGCCAACTTGCGGCGAGGAGTGCGCCGAGAATAACGCTTCCGCCCAGCAGCCACCCAACGAGAAACGACGTCACCACTACGCCCAGGGTGCCCAAGCGAAAGAGCAGTGAATTTTGAAAAGATCGCAGGGCTGCGCTAAAAAAAGCCACCCCGAGAACGAAGAGCAGATGAGAGATTGTCAAGGCAGTGGTGCGTTTTCTAGCACGAACTTCTCGAGGTCGGCGACATCAAAATCAGGCAGCACCAAACCCGCCGAAATTTCTAAGGTTGGAGTGAGCGATTGCCTTGAGATGCGACGCATCCGCTCGTACGCCACGGGATCAGCGAGCACATCGATCTTGTTAAACTTATATCCATTCTCTTCAAGCCATGCGATGGCCTCAATGCACCAGGGGCACCATGGCTTGATGTATAGGTTTAATTCCATGTTCTTCGCTGCGTTCCCGAGTTGTCGCTTGTCAGCTTCAAGTAGTGCTCTAGATTACGGATTCTTCAAGGCGCATTCGTCTAGAGGCCTAGGACACGGCCCTCTCAAGGCCGGTACACGGGTTCGAATCCCGTATGCGCTGCGAGTGTCTCAACACGGTCAAATCACTCTCTAATCCACATGAATAAAGGATCTGCTGGTGATTACTAGGGAAACACCAAATTGCAATTTCTGTAAAAATTGCAGACGGTTTGTCAAAGGTTATCGCCGCGCATGGGACGAGGCCTTAGCGCTGGTTGGTCTCGTAAAGCGATGTCTTTGAGTAGCCGATTCGTCCGATTCTATGGTTCGCCATCAACCGAAATCTACCAAGTCTACCGCTACCAGATTCTTCCGGCCACACGGGTGTTTCAACTCTCCTCACGCTTTCTGCTCTCGTCGCGTTCGCTGCCTGCGCGCGGTTGTTTAGAGACAATGAAAATGCGCCTGCTATCTACCTTCGCAGCGTTGGCAATCGGCATTGCCGCGCCAGCCCTCGCCCCAGAGCAAGATTCGGCCGATCCAGAAGTGCGTTCGGCCAATCCAGAGTTGCGTCAGCAGATTGAAGCGGCAATAAGGAAGTATGAGGAGGCGTATAATAAACACGACGCGGCCGCACTCGCAGCCCTTTACACACAGAACGCAATTGAAGTAGTGGCGTGGGAGCCTGCGGCTGACGTGGCAGTCGGTCAGCAAGCCATCGAGAAAAGGTATGCAAGCCTGTTTGTATCGAATCCCAGAAAGCTGTCACATACCGTTGTTCAGGTGTATATGATCGGCAACGATATATGCGCCATGTCGGATTTAAGTCATCATTATATCACTCAACAGGGCTGCTATGTAGCGATCTATGTTCGTGATGCCCGGCACTGGAAGATTCGCCTGGCTTACGCCAATTGATCGACGGTGTTGGCTTCGATTCTCCGCCGTTCGCTCTTCTGAACAGCCACGATGCGGCGCGGCCTAAAGTTCCTGATAACGGAAGCACTGCCATCCTCTTGGAACTTGGACTTTTGACGCTTGCCGCGGGCCGCAAAAAAGCTATCGCCTAAGTTAACGCTCAAACGCCCGGCGCGCCTTTCGGCAGAGATGGGTCCTCGCGGGCTTTTTCCTTATGGGTGCCCTGGTTCCATCTTTGTGAACGCGGGCCGAGCATAGTGGCAAGGGAAGGAAGGAAATACCCAAACGATCGCGCGGGTCGTAGGGCATTATGTGAGCTTTCGCCTTGCTTTCCTCGCAGCCGTAGTCTTTTTGCTGCTCCTCGGATGCGCCAGCAATCCACCCGTATCTAGGGGCGCGGACCGCATGTGGACTGCTCAACTGGAACGTCAGCAGCAAGCGGCACGTGAGGCCGGTCGCATTGGCTATATCGGTAACGCGGGGCCAGCTTGTCGGTGAATTGGCGCAAGGATTTACCCAGGATCAGGCTACGGCTGGCGTGTTTTGGCTTTTCGCCGCAAGGCGAGCGCTGTGTCTTGGTTCATGAGTGCACGGGGACTCGCAGCTGTAATCGCGTTGATGTTGCTTGTTGATGTGCCACGCCCGAAGCTACGCCCGAGACATCACAGCAGCGAGCAGAGAGGGAATGCCTAAAGGAGCACGTCCGTGTAACTTTGGGCGAATGTGAACTTGGCCGCCATAGATCAGCGATGTCGGTGATCCCTTCACGGATGTCTCCAGAGTTTTATGCAGGCGCACGTGCGGGCATCCGGGAGGCGTGCTCGCACGCCTCGCCCACCCAGGAGCGCATCCGCTCTCCCAAATCCGCGATAAATGCGAAGAGCGCCTCATCTAGCATCGGCTTCGGGACGTGATCTGACAAGCGAAACGGTGTGTGCACGTGCGCAACGAGCGTCGTCCGGGTGATTTTGCGATCGAAATTGGCGATGACAATGGGAACGATGAGGGGCTCCGGTTCAACGAACGCGGCAAGGCGGAAGGCGCCCGCTTTAAGCGGAAGCGGAGAACGTTCGGTTGTGGTGCATGTGCCTTCGGGACATATCACAAGATTTTTGCCTTCGCCAAGACAGCGCGCGGCCGTGTCGAGAAATGCCAATCGCCTCTGTTCCGCGAGCAACTTCGGGTTCTCTTCGTCTTCATCCATGTGCTTCGCGTAAACATAGATGTAGCCAAGCCGGTCAAAGTATTTCTGGTGTCCATACTCATGGGGATGCGATTTCCGCACCACCCGCAGTGGCGGTTCCCCGTACTTTCGCGCCAGCAACATGCATGCGACGAAGTGAGTGTCGAGCGTAAGCTGAAAATCGTTGGGCAGGGTGTTCTCCGGGTGACTCACAATGTGGTTCATGATGAAAATGTGCCCGGACTCGCCGGGCAGATTTTCCTCACCTCGAATGACGTGATTGACGCGCTGAAATAGCTTGCAGAATTCCACGCAGCACCGTCTGCGAACTTGCTCCGGTGTTGCGTCCGCCGGAGCCTCGCTCACCGTTTCGTAGATTTCCTGGAGTCGACGATAAACCTCCAGCTCCTTGCGAACATTCTCCAGAATTTCGAGACACATTCGCGCGATGCTCGCTTCTAATGGATCCCCATGTTTTCGCAGGACCTCGAGCGTCTGAAACGCATCGGAAAGGGTGAGTCGACTCTCCAGGTAGATAGGAAGCTTGTGCAGCGGCGATGTGACGCTGAGCTGCGAGGCGCTATGTTCGAGAAGCGCCCGGACCGCAAGCGCCTCCTCCTTATAGCGGCTCGCCACCAGCCGGATGCGCGTTTCGCGTAGCCGATTTCCAAGAACCCACAAGATTTGGGTCATCAGTTCGACGCCGAATTTCGGATTCTCCTCCGCGCGGGACTCGAGCCACTGGCGTTCAAAAACGAGCAGATTGGTATCATCCGTCGCAGTGGCAGTATCCCGGTAATGATAGGGCTCGACGAGGGCCGACCACCCCACGACTCTTCCCGGTTCCGTCAGGGTTCGGAGGTGAACCTGGGCCTCGCCAGCCCTTTCGTTCGCAGCGGAAGCATCAAATGTTTCGAATGATAGAGAGACCTTGCCAGTCACGATCATGTAGAGAGCCTCAGCCGGCTCATTCTCGCGCAGGATCACGTCGCCTGCGGGGACGCTGTGCATCACGGCATGCGCGGCGAGCGCATCGATGTCCGCCGGCGAGAAGGCTTCAAAAAACGGTGATTCACGAAGGAGGTCCGCAATCGATTTCATTAGGCGTCTGGTGTTGGCTCCCCGCGCGATGCTTGTGGTGGGACCAGAATGTCGCGCGTCTGTTCCAGTCTGTTTGCGAGCGTCGCTGCAATGCGCTTGAGAAGCAGATAACCAAGGCGCGGCTGTGTCTCAATCAGCTGGGTCAGGACTTCCCGTGGCAACCGCAGCACCCGGCACTCCTCCTCGCATCGGACCGTCGCGGTGTAGCGATGAGGCTTGCGGACAACTGACCAACCGAGTAGGACTCCCGCTTCGCGCATTGTGCCCACCAACAAATCGTCCACGCCGTGAAAGTGAATATAAATCTGCACAGAGCCAGAGATCAGGAAGAATACATATTCGGCAGCAGCATTCTGCGAAATGAGAGTTGCTCCGCGTTCGAGCGCGAGCACGCTCGATTTGGCCGCCACCTCTCGCAACGCCTCAGCGGGAAGGCTCTGAAAAAATGGAATTTCGACTACCTGTTCAACGGCCGTCATGGTCCGACAATATATTGCCGCCCTCGTGCGGGCAAACCGCGATCTTCGGCAGCCGTCTCATGGAACGCGATCTTCGTCCAATCCTGACGCGTCCGCCGGACTTCGACCGATTCTGGGCGAAAACGCGCGAGGAACTCAGCAGCGTAAAATCGGAGGTTCGCCTAACACCCATGGCTGGCGAGGACTGCCGGACGCGAGAACTTTCCTGGCTGACATTCCGTTCACTGGGCGGTGTCGAGGTTACCGGCTACAGCATCGCATCCAGGAGCGACGAACCTCGGCCTCTTGTCGTGCATAGCCATGGTTACGGCGCACAGTGCGACATTCAAAGGAAATGGGCGGAAGCAGGATACAACGTGGTTGGCATTGATATCCGCGGTTTTGGCAGATCGGAGACGGCGTTGCCGGCCCGCTCGCGATGGGGCTACGTTCTCACCGGCATTGAGTCACCTGAAAGCTCCGTCCTCCGCGGAGCCGTCTGCGATTACCTGCGCACCATGCAGATAGCGCGCGATCTCTTCAAAGGGCGAACAACGCGCCACCTGACGCACGGGCTCAGCTTCGCGGGCGGCATCGCGTTGATGGCCGAGGCGCTCTGGGGATTATCGGATCTTCTCGTCTTGGGCGTGCCGACCTTCGGATGGGCGGAGGGGCGATATTTCCTCGTGAAATCAGGCTCGGGTGCGGAGATCGCGCGTTATCTTGAAGCTCGCCCGGAGCATGCTGAAGATGTGATGCTGGTGCTCCGCTATTTCGATGCGATGAACTTTGCCGGGTTGGTTTCCTGTCGCACGCTGATCGGCCTTGGGCTTCATGATCCGGTAGTTCCGCCGGAAACGGTTTACTCCATTGCGAACCATTTCTGTGCTCCGATCGAGATCATGGAATTCCCCGTGAGCCACACGACGCTGCCAGAGGAGAAACGCTGGGAACAATTTGAGGCCCGCTGGCTCGCGATCGGGCTGGGGGAGGCCGAGCTTTGCCCGTCCGAAAGGCGAGGATAAACTACGCGATGGCGCGCAGACCATGGGGCGGCTCTCTCTCGGTCGGGAAAGCCTGCTTTGCAAAAGATGTCCTGATCTCGGCTAGCGCAGTCTCATGGGTGACGTCTGTGAAAACGCCTCGAAAACGAGCGGCCGAAAACCTTGATTGGCAAAGATTGTTGCGGGAAGAGGAATGCCGGCTCGGACGGTCAGTAGCAGAGACACAACGGCGTCGTTCAAGGCTCATTAAATAAGTGGAAGACTTAGACATTGAGGAACTCGCTTCGCGCGGGGCTTGACCTTTCTCATGCTGTTCATCGAAGATCAGGCTGTGCACCCTCCCCCGCGGCTGGCAAGGCTTCTAGGCGGATGCAATTTCGCTTTTCGGTACATAGGTGACGTGACAATGGGATAAGAATCATGATCAAGATTGCAAACGCTCCTTGCTCCTGGGGCGCACTCGAATTCGACCTCGAAGGCGAAGCGCCCGGTTATATACAGGTACTCGACGAAATCGTCGAGACGGGCTATGCGGGCACAGAGTTGGGGGACTGGGGCTTTATGCCTACCGACCCGAAAAAGCTCTCTGAGGAGATTCACGGGCGCAACCTTGTGCTCCTTGGGGCCTTTGTGCCTGTGTTTCTCAAAGATCCTTCCGTACTCGCTGCGGGCGTAGAAATCGCTGTGCGGACCGCTCGTTTGCTTGCCGGTGTGGAGGGAAATCTCCCTTTATTGATTCTCTCGGATGACAACGCAAGAGATCCTGAGCGGAGGCAAAACGCCGGCCGGGTGACACCTGAGATGGGATTGAGCGATTCAGAGTGGGAGATCTATGCAAAGAGCGCCATGGAGGTAGCCCAGGCTGTGAAGAGGGAAACTGGCCTCCGCACCGCTTTTCACCATCACTGCGCAGGCTACGTGGAAACCCCAGCCGAGATCGAAAAACTGATGTCTTTGACGGAGCCACATTTACTTGGCCTCGTCTTCGACTGCGGCCACTACCGCTTCGGCGGTGGCGATCCGGAGGAGGGCTTGCGCAGATATGGTGATCGCGTTTGGCACTTCCATTTCAAGGACCATCAGCCGGAGGTTGCCAAAAGAGCCGCCGCCGAAGGCTGGGACTATTTTCAAGCAGTGAAAAACGGCGTCTTCTGCGAACTGGGCAAAGGAGATGTAAATTTTCCTTCCCTGATGAAAGAACTGAGTCGCATAGGCTATGACGGCTGGGGGGTTGTGGAACAAGATGTTCTCCCGGGCATGGGCGCACCAAAGGAATCAGCCAGGCGCAATCGCGAGTTTGTTCACAAGCTGGGTTTTTAATTGATCCTCGGTAGCATTTTGGATTGATCTTTAATGTTGTCCGCAGAATCCCGCACGTATGCGCAGAATAGAGATATTCTCGCAGATGAACGACCTTGGAAGTGACAGCACCAGGGATTGGGTGCTGGCAGCAGTTAGAACATAACGGAGCTTCGGAAATTTCGAACAAAGGAGCATCATGATTGGAATAGCTTTAATGGGCGCAGGTCGAATGGCGCGGGTGCATGCCAAAGCCATCGGTCAAGCGGGAGGAAGACTCGTAATTGTTTACGATGTCGTTGAGTCGGCGGCCAAGTCTCTCGCGGCGGATAGCAAAGCGTCAGTCGCGCGCAGTGTCGATGAGGCCTTGCAGCACCCTGATGTCAATGCCGTTCTGGTGGTGACCTCATCGGACACACACGTCGATCTCGTGCTGCGGGCGATTAAGGCCGGAAAGGCCGTCATGTGTGAAAAGCCCCTCGCGCCGAACCTGCCTGACGCGCAGCGATGTGTCGAAGTTCTGGGCGCTCAGACCAAGAATGTCTTGCTCGCATTCAATCGGCGTTTTGATTCCGGGCACGCTGGGCTCAAGAAGGCGATCGATGAAGGCGAAATTGGAAGGCTTGAGCAACTCACGATCACCAGCCGCGATCCGGCGCCACCGCCGCTCGACTACATCCCCAAGTCAGGAGGTCTCTTTCGAGATATGATGATTCACGACTTTGATATGGCCCGATGGATGCTCGGCGAGGAGCCGGTCAGACTCCATAGCAGCGGCAGCAGCCTCGTTGATCCTGAGATCGGCAAGCTTGGCGACATCGACACCGCCTGCGTGACGATGGTTACGCAGAGCGGCAAGCAGGCTGTAATCTTGAATTCTCGGCGGGCTGTTTATGGATATGACCAACGTATCGAGGCTTTCGGCTCTGAGGGGATGGTCATCTCCGACAACCCAAGAGCTACTGGCAACGTGCGGTATTCCGGCACAAGCTTCGGAGCGCCGGATCGCATTTTTACCTTCTACATGGACCGTTATGGCGGAAGCTACCGGAAAGAAATTGAAACCTTTCTTGGCTGTGTGTCCGCAGGCACGCCGCTCCCCGTAAATGCCATCGACGGATTGCGCGCGGTCTATCTGGCCGAGGCGGCGGGAGCGTCGCTCCGTCTCGGGCAGGCTGTCGAACTCAAAGATAACTGCGAAGTGACCTGGAATGAGTGACGAATCCCGCTCGAGGAATCGATCGAGGATTGCGGTAATCACCCGGGAACGCAAGGCCTCGGCTCTCATGGCCAGGAAGCTTGCGCTGGACGTCTAAGACACGCGGCGGAGTCTACCAGCCTGTTTCTCGCCAGCCAACTCGATCTGAGGAAAAAATAAGGAGTCAACAATGAAGTCCGAATCTAACTCAAGCAAACTGAGGGTCTGTGTGGTCGGCGCGGGCAGAATGGGCGCGGATCATATCGACCGTCTCACGCGCCGAATCGTCGGGGCAGAGGTTTCGGCAGTGGTCGACGCGGACGTTTCGCGAGCAAAAAAGGCCGTCGAAGGGATTCCCTCAGCCGCGGCGGTTTCCGATATCGCACAGGCTCTGGACCAGGGGGATGTCAACTCAGTCCTAATTGCCACCCCTGGCTTTCTCCACAGAGACATGTTGCTTCAGGTTTTAAAGCACGATATGCCGATTCTGTGTGAAAAACCACTAACCCCGGACGCGCCGTCCTCTTGGGAAGTCCTGGAGGCGGAGCAGCGACTTGGAAAGAAACGTATCCAGGTCGGCTTCATGCGCCGCTTTGATGCAGAGTATCAGCGTCTGCGAGGCATAATAGCTTCCGGTGAACTGGGGGAGCTATTGATGCTCCACTGCGCGCACAGAAATCCTGATACACCCCCGGGGTTCACCAATGAGATGCTCATCAATGACTCAGTGGTGCACGAGTTCGACGTGATCCGCTATCTCACCGGTGACGAAATCAAGAGCGTTCAAGTCAGGCTCGGCCGGGCCTCGAGCCATGCCCCTTCCGGCCAGCACGATCCCCAGCACGTACTCATCGAGACCGTCAACGGTGTGCTGGCTGATGTGGAAATCTTCGTGAATGCCCAATTCGGCTACCAAGTGGCGACTCAGGCTGTGTTCGAAAAAGGTATCGTCAACATTGGTGAGGACGGCGGACCTTACATTCGCAGCGCAGGACGCTGGGGAGGGGAGATTACCCCGAGTTTCGTCGACCGGTTCAGAGAAGCCTACGACACCGAGATACAGCGTTGGGTCGCGGCAGCCAAACGGGGCGAGGTCGACGGTCCCACCGCCTGGGATGGCTATGCCACGGCGGCCTGTTGTGAGGCAGGCGTGGCCGCGCAAAAGAGTGGTGAGAAGGTGGCCGTTGCTTTGAAGAGCAAGCCCAGCATCTACGGCTGATCGCCTGCCACAGGTCGGGCGGGCGTTTGCAGAGCCCTTAAGCTTCGGCGCGCTGGGTAGTCATAGTTCTGTGAAAACCATTCGCTCGCGAGCGCTGATACGATTTCCGCGTCAAATCTTAGTCTTTCGCGCCAAAGATCATTGACGAAAATCCAATTGATTACCTGTTTTGGCGCTCTCGTAGATTCCATCCAATAGCCTGCTCAAAAGATATCCGTCGTCTGCCGTAACAGGAGGTTTGGTCCCATTGAGAATCGCATCAACAAATAGACGGTCTTCTTCAACATATCCCCATTTTTCCTCAAAGGGAACCTGTTTAAAATCGCTTTCCTCCGTTGCCCGCTTCAGACCCGGGGCGTAAATTACTTTCTCCATATCTTCCACTGCGATGGTGGAGTATTTGCCATAAATCTCCAACCTCTGAAAAGGATAACTCCATCCCGCATGCGCAGAGGTTACGAAGGTCCCAATCGTCCCGGATTCAAAAGTAAGCAGGACGGCGAAATCATCAAACTCAGATTGCGAAATACTCTGTCTTGCCTCGCACTTCACGGTGGCCACTTCCCCAAACAGGTACCGACAGATGTCGAACAAATGAATCGGCGTTTCATAAAGAAAACCTCCCGTCACTTTAGGGTCCGCCGTCCACGGCGGATTCAGCAGCTCTCCACGGTTCAGTTTTACGTTCACCATATAAGGCGTCACCTCTCCCGAGTCGATTAGCTCTTTTACTCTCTTAAAGACATAACCATACCTCATATTCATCCCAAGATTGTAAATCCCTTTGGACTTTGCCTGTGCCTCCTTGATTTGTTCCGCCTCACGCAACGAAGTAGCCATTGGCTTTTCGCAGAATACGTTCACGTTGTTTTCCAGGCATTTGAGAACCGGTTCGACATGTAACGTGTTAGGCGTTGTCACGTAGACCGCGTCTACCTCACTGTGCGAATAGCTCGTCCAAGGAACTGAAAGCGTTCGCCTGAGGTCCCGCTTCCTTGGCAAGCGTCTTAGCTTTATCCAAATACAAGTCGACTACACTAGCAATTTCGACGCGTTCATCATTTTTCAAATTCCCGATATGCACCTTGGCAATAAAGCCGGCCCCCAAAATCCCAATCCTTACTCTAGACATTTCCTTGGTTCTTCCTGTTTGAAGTAAGCGCCTTCCAACACCGGGACGGCCATGATAAATGAGTCATGGCGAGCGTTCAAGTAAACCACTCTTTTAGCTTAGCGAGTGATTCCTCTGCATATTGTGCCATGGTTTGCGTCGTCGCGTCGCCTTTGTCGGCTCTGAACGGATCGGGACCCGGCGCGGTGCACTCGAGGACGATGGTCTTGTCGAAGCCGATTGCCTTCATGCCGGCTACCACGGGCCGGAAATCGATATGTCCCTCGACCGAGGGCACGTCGATTACTATCGGCAAAATGAACAACTTCCACGCAATCCCGCACGGTTAGAAAGGCGTTCTCCATGTCGGATTCTTCAATATTCATATGATAGGTGTCCAACAATGCCCTTACGTTTGGATGGTTTACCTCCGTCACAAATCGCGACACATCTTCAGCGGTATTGACGACACAACTTTCATAGCGATTGAGCGGCTCGATCACGAGGGCCACCTGATTGCTCGCCGCAGTCTCCGTAAGATTGCCGACGGATTCAACGGCCCATTTCCAGTCTTCACTGGTATCGCCTGCCATCGAACGAAACTTGCCTACGGCAGAAGGAACAACGATCAAGTAGTCACCTCCAACGATTCTGACGCATTCGATCTGGCGTTTAAAATAGTCGACAGCCTTTTGTCGGTTCGACGCGTCTTTATTTGCTAAGTCATGATCCTCAGTCGGCCAACCGCTGTCACACGTGAGGCCGCTGATTTCAAGAGAGAATCTCTCGCCCAGTCGAGCGGCTTGAGGCCAATCACAAGCGTCCACTGTAGCTGTTAAGTCAATTGATTTATAGCCTGCCGAGGAAACGAGTTCGAACACTTTGTCAATTGGCGTGTTCCCAAACGTCCAGGCGCAAATCGAAAATCTCATGGTGACGTTTCCTGTAGCCTGTTAAGGCGTTTGTGTGTTGATTCAGTTTACCTAGGGTAGGGGGCGGCGAATGACTGTGTGCGCCAGAAGTGCTTCTTATGCTAGCGGCGCCGCCTGAGGCACGGACATCATCCACCGGGAGGGCCCGGCATGGCATAGTCGCTCGGCTCGTCAAGCAAGACCCGTTGGAGAAGATCAACCGACCGGCGCATTCCCTCCATGCGCGAAAGAACAATATCCTCATGCTCAATCGACAACCAGCCGTCATAGCCGTTGAGGCGCAACCGATAGCAGAACTCACGCCACCATTTTTCGTCATGGCCATAGCCGACGGTGATGTAGCTCCAGGCGCGATCTTTGACGTTCTCGTGTCCAATGGTTTCAAGGCGGCCAGTTAGGTTGAGCGCGGGATCATTCATCATTGTGTCCTTGGCGTGCACATGATGAATGGCATCACCGAGGGCAGGAATGGCGGCCAGGGGATCGGCGCCCATCCAGAATAGGTGGCTTGGGTCAAAATTGGCGCCGACAACCTGCCCGACCGCCTTTCGCAGCTTCAGTAGCGTCGGAACGTTGTAGACGAGTTGATCACCGTGCATCTCGATGCAAAGCTTTGTAACGCCGCAATCTTTGGCCGCCGCGGCAAGCTTTGTCCAGTAGGGCAGCAATTTCTCGTTCCATTGCCAGTCTAGAATCTCGCCCTTCTCCGGCGGCCAGGCGCACGTGATCCAATTTGGTCTCACGTCCGACGGTCCTCCGGCTGGCAAACCAGACATCAGGACAATCGTTTGAACGTCGAGCAGTTCAGCGAGCCGCACCGTATCATAGACAACCTTGCTGTGCCGCTCCCCTTCGACCGGGTGAAGCTGATTGCCACTGCAGTTGAGGGCCGCCAGTGACAATTCGTTTCGCTCAAGCACAGAGAGGAAGTCTTGACGCTTCTGCTTG
The DNA here is from genome assembly GCA_963744345.1 of uncultured Verrucomicrobiae bacterium. GTDB lineage: Bacteria > Verrucomicrobiota > Verrucomicrobiia > Chthoniobacterales > Terrimicrobiaceae > DASTFP01. The sequence goes on along the minus strand of CAVUTD010000013.1, from coordinate 56,066 downwards.
CTCTCGAGCAAGGATTGCAGGTCTGCATGCGGAGCCCCGGACCAATTGCCCATGCAAACTTCCAGTGCGGCAATTCCAAGTTCTGAGAATGCCTTGGCGGCATCTTCGAAGGGAAGATGCCCTAAACCGTCTGAGACTGCACAAAGTTTCATTTGAGAATGACTACGCTGATTGCTTAGCTAGAAGGGAAAGCGAGAGCGACCAGCTTCGCGATTATTTTGGTACGCTGGTCGTCCGCCAAAGTCAATCAGAATAGTAGTGTGAACAGAAAAGCGCGTGGTTTAGGCACGTTCGCGTCGCTTGGACTGGTAGTAATACACTCTTGCGTGCTAAACGTTTTTGCCGTAACCTTATCGCGCGCCGAGCCGTTACGGAAAGTTTAGAGGCGCGGTAGTGATGTGCCCCCAAGAATCAAGAAAAAGAACTGCACCCGATGTCGGGGTGTCAACGGTAGGAGAATGAGATGAAACGCCTGATAATAGCATTCGCGGCTTTTGCCACACTAATGACGTCTGCGATGGCCCAAAAAATCGGAGTCACTCTGTCCGCCTTCGAGCACCTTTTTCTCGTCAAAGTCCGTGAGGCCATGACCGCAAAAGCAAAGGAGATGGGAGTGGATATCCAATTCGAGGACGCCTCGGGGGATATCGGAAAGCAGCTCAATCAGATACAAAATTTCATAACTGCGGGGATGGATGCGATCATCATCAACCCTGTCGATACCACGGCGACACCAAAGATGACGAAGCTTGTTACCGCTGCCGGCATTCCTCTGGTCTATGTCAACCTTAGGCCTGCTGAGGAAACTTTGCCCAAGGGCGTCGCCTATGGTGCCTCTGACCGCGAACGTGTAGGGTAAGCTCGAGGGCGAGGCGATCGCCAAATTGTTGAACAACAAGGGCAATATGGTCATCATGGTGGGCGAACTGGCGACCCAGGCCGCCGTTTTGCGCACCGAGGGCGTAGAAAAAGTCGTCGCCCAACACCCGGAGATGAAAATTGTCGGAAAGCAAACCGCTAACTTCCGGCGGAGCGAGGCCATCGACCTCATGAACAACTGGTTGGTTGCCGGAACGCCGATCGACGCCGTCGCCGCGAATAACGACGAGATGGCAATCGGAGCGATCCTCGCGCTGCAGCAGTCCGGCAAGGATCCAAAGAAAGTTGTCATCGGGGGAATTGACGCAACACCGGACGCGCTTGCTGAGATGGAAAAGGGCAACCTCGATGTGACCGTCTTCCAAGACGGAAATGGTCAGGGGAAGGGTGCCGTGGAGACCGCGGTCAAGCTCATCAAGGGCGAGAAAGTTGAGCCCTTTGTATGGATCCCTTTCGAGCTTGTCACCCAAGAGAACTATAAGGAATACCTTAAGAAGTGATTAACTTGCAACTGTGACTGATCGTCCTGTCCTTAGCGATTCCGTGGCCTTGTCGGCCAGCAATTGAGCTCTCAAGCCATCCTCAAGCGATGGACTGGGTGGAGTGCCCTTAGCGATCGCCTCCGCAAAGGAATCCAGAGCGCGATAATAACTTTGCTCGATCCGCTCGAACCATCCCGCATGGAGGCCATCCTCAATGACTTTGTCGCCCGAATATCTTGAGACTCCGCGGGCGCGCTGACGACGCGATTCAATCATCCCCTTGGAGCCGAAGACTTCAATCCGTTCATCGTATCCGTAACCCGTGCGTCGAGAAGAGTCGATCTGACAGAGCGCTCCGGAGGTCATCCGAATCGTTACGGCGCTGGTGTCCACATCTCCGACCTCGGCGACCTTGGGATCTACCATAGCGGCTCCAAGGGCGAACACCTCTTCGGCTTCATCGTTGGTGATCCACCGCAAAAGGTCGAAGAAATGAACCGTCTGGTCGCGCAGTTGACCTCCCGAAGTAGCCAGGTAACTGATCGCGGGCAAGCTTGGGCCACGTGATGTCATCTGAATGATCTCCAAATTTCCGACTTCACCGCGCCGAACCTCTTCGCACAGCGCGGCATGGTTGGGATCGAATCGGCGGTTGAAGCCGAGCATAACGGGGACCTTCGCCGCACGGACCGCGCTAACGGCATCAACCGCTTCCTGATAATCCAAGCCGATTGGCTTTTCGCAATAGACCGCCTTGCCCGCTTGAGCTGATCGCTTGAGGTAATCAACGTGGGTGTTCGTTGACGTGCAGATGAAGACGGCCTCAACGTCCTTGTTCTTGAAAATCTCTGCGGCATCGCCCACCGCCTTGGCTCCTGTCGCGGCTGCCAGCTTCCCGGCGGCTTCCGGGTTCACGTCGCATACGGCAACCAAATCCGTGGCCGGGTGACGTGCGACATTCTTCGCATGAACAGAACCAATGAAACCTGTTCCGAGTACGGCTACTTTAATCATAAGATCCTTCTTCTCTGAGATACTTATTTCGCATTCCTTTTTTTACTTCCTCTCTTTTTTTCCTCTCCTCTTCTTCACTTCCTTCTCCCTTGTCTTTTCTCCACTCCTCTCCATGTTCTACTCACTCCCTCGCGTTGCCGCTGGCTTGCGCGCTTCCCCCCGCCCCTCTTATCTTCTCGCGTTCCTGCTTCCCCATACCCTCCTTTTGTGCATTCACCCACTTCTTTGCTTCTTCTCCTTCTACTCCATTCATTCCACCCCCCCATCCCTATCTCTCCCTTCCACTCCTTCTCTATCACTCCACCATTTCTATCATCACATCTCCTCCTCTCCTCCTCTTTATCCACTCATTCCATCTTGCATCTTGCTCCTTCCCCCTCCACCTCTTGCGCTCCCCTCGCTCCCTTCACCATCTTCATTTTCCTCCACATTCTCACTCATCCTCCCGCACTTTTCTCACCATCCCCCACCTTCCCCACTCTCCTCCTCTTCACATATGCTCCACCCCCCTTATCTCTCCCCCATCCCCCCCCCCATCTCCCCACAACACATACCACCTCTACCCTCCTCCCCCCCCACCCCACCTCACACTCCTTCCCACTCCACCCCCTCCCACTCCTCACCTCCATCCTACTTCACCCTCCCACTCCACCCCCCTCCTCACCCTCCTCCTCACCTCATCACACCCTACCCCCCACCTCCCCCTACACTCCTCACCTCACTTCCCCCTCCCCACCCTCGACTTATTTCTACTACGTTTCTAAGGTCGTCCACGCACCTCCAGCTTTATAAGAGCGCATTGCCGCCTCGACAAAAGCCACGCCGCAGAGCCCGTCTGACGCATCGGGGAATCCCAGCTCTGCTTTCGCAAAGGCCTGCCCCTCAGCTTTGGCAAGGAGTGCGTCGGCCACTTCCGTGTAGAGGTTGGTAAATGCTTCGAAAAAACCTTCCGGATGCCCGAGTCCCGCGCGCGTCCATTTGTCTGCGTCCGGGGAGAGCCAAGCCGCGCCTTGCGCGAGGATCTGAGGCGGTCCGTCAATGGGAGAATAGCGCAGATGATAAGGATCTTCTTGATGCCAGGCCAGGCTACCGCGGTCTCCGTAGACACGAATGCGGAGACCGTGTTCGTTTCCCACCGCTGCCATCGAAGCCCAAAGAGTTCCGCGCGCGCCATTGGAAAACCGGAGTAACAAGTTCGCGTTGTCTTTGATCGCTCGACCTGCTACGATCTGGCTCAATTCCGCAGCCACTTCGGTGACCTCAAGACCGGTAATAAAACGCGTCAACTGATGGGCATGGGTACCAAGGTCATAGAGAACGCTAGCGTCACCTAGCAACGTGGGATCCATCCTCCAAGCGGCCTGGGTGTGGCCTTGCTTTTCCAGCAACGTCGCAGCCCACCCGGAGGCGTGCTCCGCTTGGACGACCTTGATCTCTCCCAGATCGCCATTTCTGACCATGCGTGCAGCGTGGCGCACCATGGCATAACCGGAATAATTGTGCGTTAAGCAAAGAATTAGCCCCTTCTGCTCGGCGAGGTCTTTCAATTCCTTAGCTTCCGCGACCGAGAGGCAGAGCGGTTTGTCACAAATGACATTCATTCGCGATTCCAGGAACTTCTTAGCGATTTTGTAATGGCTGTCGGTCGGTGTCACAATGGTCACCGCCTCGACCCTGTCTCCCCGCTTGCTTTCCGCCTCCGCCATGATTGCATAGTCGGAATATGCCCGGTCCTCAGGAACTCCCAGCTGCCTGGCGGCAGCGCGTGATTTTTCTGGATTTCGTGAGAAGACGCCTGCGACCAAAGAGTATCTGTCATCCAGGCGCATCGCGATCCGGTGTGAACCAGCAATGCCGGCGCCCGGCGCCCCGCCAACCATGCCTACCTTCACTTTTCGCCTACTCTCATCTGGCATAATTGTGAATCTGCTGGACCAGCGGCGTCTTGCGGCAAAAAGTCGAAATCAGCTGTCGGCTCGAGATCGTGAGCTTTCCAGTCGGGACAACAAAGCTGGAACATCGGAAAGACGCGATGGTTGTGCTCATATTTCAAACTCTTAGGCATGTTGGATGGCAACACACCCTCATTCACGGCAGACGTAGCCTTGCCGCGACCCGTGAGCTGTCCTTAGGCCTTCCTGCGCTTCTGCTGGCGGTACATGTCTACGGCTACCGCAGCGACGATGATCACGCCTTTGACGATGTCCTGGTAATAGACGTCGACGCCGAGAAAGGTGAACCCACTCGTCATGATGCCGAGGATTCCCATACCGATGACGGTGCCCCAAATGCGGCCGATTCCGCCGGTAAGGCTCGTGCCGCCGATCACGGTTGCAGCGATCGCATCAAGTTCATAGCCCAAGCCCATGCCGGCCTGACCGGTCGACGCGCGAGCCGCGGTAACGACTCCAGCGAGCCCGGATAGCAGGCCCGCAATCGTGTACACGATGATCAGGTGACGGCCCACGTTGATGCCTGAGACTCGCGCGGCCTGCGGATTGGCACCGATGGCATAGGTAAATTTGCCGTAGCGCGTATAACGTAGCGCAATGTGGAATATCACCGCGGTCACGAGGAAGATTATCACAGGCATGTAGCCAGATCCGATCCAGGTGAAGTTTGGCGACAGCATGCTGACGGGCTGGCCGCCTGTGTAGGCACGCGCGAACCCGCGGGCCGCCACCATCATACCCAACGTGGCGATGAAAGGCGGAATTCCAGTACGCGCGATCAGCGTCCCGTTTACAAACCCGGCGAGCATCCCCACGCAAACACCTCCCAGGAGTGGAATGATGAACGGAAGATTGGTGAGCGCTGGATAAACCGCGCGAGTGTTTTCCGGGGTTTGCGCCAGACTTGCCGCCACCATCGCCGAGATGGCCAGGACAGAGCCTGACGACAGATCGATGCCCCCTGTAATGATCACCTGGGTCACCGCAATGGCAAGCAAGCCAACGACCGAGACCTGAAGAACAATGATGAATAAGCGCTGAGGATTGAAGAGGAACGTGTCCCCCTTAAAGACCCAGCCGCAGATCTCGAAAAGCACCGCGATGCCGACCAAAATGAGCAGGATTCCCACCTCCGTGGGAATTTTGCGTCCTCCCCGTTTCTTCTCTGGAGTCGCCGTGGGAACTGGCGCTTGCGCCGTCTGAGTTTTGACCTCGTTGCTCATTACTTCTTCTCCATCTATGGGTGTTGCTGCATCATGAGGGTATCTGCGCGGTCGGGCACAAGATTAGCCCGAGGCAAGGTGCATGATACTAACTTGATCGGCCGTGGAGCGGTCAAGAAACCCAGTCACCCGACCGTCATGCATGACCATAATGCGGTCACTCATGCCAAGAATCTCCGGCATTTCGGAAGAAATCATGATGACAGCAAGACCCTCGCCCGCGAGTTTCGAGATCAGCCTGTGGATCTCCGCCTTGGCGCCGACGTCGATGCCGCGCGTTGGCTCATCGAGGATGAGGATTTTCGGCTTGGTGAGAAGCCAACGTCCGATCAGCCCCTTTTGCTGGTTGCCTCCGCTTAAGTTCTCGATGCGCTCGTGGAGATCCGGCGTCTTGATCCTGAGGGCCGTCTTCAGTTTGTCGCATTCCGCCGTCAAGGTGCTCTGAGTCACAAATCCGTTCCTGACGTAGCGGTCCTGGAGCACCGCCATCTCCATGTTTTCAAGAACAGAAAGCACTAGAAAACAGCCGGTATCCTTGCGATCCTCAGTCAGAAGCGCCATCCCTGCGCGCATGGCAATCTGCGGGGAATCGACGATGAGCTTCTTGCCGTTGACGAAAATCTCTCCTGAGGTTGCCGGAGTTACGCCAAAGATGGTCTCGGCCACATTCGTTCGGCCTGCTCCCACCAGACCGGCAAGGCCAAGGATCTCTCCTTTGCGGAGCTCGAAAGAGACATCTGAGAAAACCCCTTCGAGGGCGAGGTTTCGGACAGAAAGCGCGACGTCGCCGATGGGGACCGTCTCTTTTGGAAACATGGCGTCGAGGTCGCGGCCGACCATCTCCTTGATCAGGATGTCGCGATTGATGTCTTTGGCACGATGGGTGGCAATGTAGCGGCCGTCCCGAAAAACTGACACGTCGTCGGCGATCGCGAAGACTTCATCCATCTTGTGGGTGATATAGACGATGCCGACGCCATGGGCCTTGAGGTCGGCGATAATTGCAAAGAGATGCTCCACTTCGCGTTCAGTGAGCGCGGAAGTCGGCTCATCCATAATAAGGATATCGGATTCGAAGGATACGGCCTTGGCGATCTCGATGATCTGCCGGTTGGCAACCGTTAGATGCCGAACCTCAAGGTTTGGATCGATGTCGATATTCAAGCGGCGGAACAAATGCTCCGTCATGCGGTTCATCTCCGCATGGTTCACGAAATCCATGAAGCCAAGTCCCCTCATTGGCTCCCGGCGAATCCAGACGTTCTCGGCGACCGTCATATAAGGCATCAGGTTAAGTTCCTGATGGATCATCGCGATCCCGGCATCGAGGGCAGCGAGTGGCGTCGGCAGCTTCACTGGTTTGCCCTTCAAGCGGATTTCTCCTGTGTCGGGTTGATAAATGCCGGCCACGATCTTCATCAGCGTAGACTTGCCGGCGCCATTCTCGCCCATGAGGGCGTGAACGGTGCCGGGGCGAATCCGAAGCTGAACGCCATCGAGTGCCACCACGCCGGGGAATTCCTTGCGCACGCCCTCCACCTCGAGCAGATAAGGCGCTTCCGCAAAGACTCCGGCGACCTGAGTTTCGTTGAAGGGCTCGTGCAAGCCCAAGGACTCTGAAGAAGACATGACTAATCTTTCAACGCGTTTACATTAGGCAGAGACTTCACGGCCATCTGGACCCGGTGCTTCAAAGGTTATAGCCTCTTGAGGTACTCCTTGTAGTTTTCCTTAGTGACCAGTTCGAACGGAACATAGACATAGGGAGACTCAAATTTCTCCTTCTTGAGCAGCTTGGTGACCGAGTCTACCACAGCCTTGCCCTGACCCTTGGCATCCTGGAAAACTGTCACAGCGAGGTTGCCCTTCTCCATCTCCGCAAGCGCGTCCCGAGTTGCGTCAACCCCACCGATGATAACTTTCTTGGGATCCTTGCCCGCCTGCTGAAGCGCAATAATCGCCCCGATGGCCATCTCGTCGTTGTTTGCGCAGACGCCGTCGATCTTCGTGCCGGCAACCAACCAGTTGTTCATGAGATCAATGGCCTCATTGCGCCGCCAGTTGGCAGTTTGCTTCTGCACGACCTTTATCTCTGGATGCTCTTTGAAAACCTTCTCAGCGCCTTCGGTTCGCAGGATGGCGGCCTGGGTCGCAAGTTCACCCATCATGATAACCACGTTGCCCTTGCCGTTCAGCATCTTGGCGATTCCCTCGGCTTCCAGCTTGCCTGACACGTTTTCGTCGGAGCCGACGTAGACGACCGGTTCGCCGCCCTTTAACGGCTCGAGCGGCGCGCGGTTGACATAAACAAGGGGGATGCCCGCGCCTTGAATCAGCTTCGTCATCTGCGCCGTCGCCGAGCTATCGACAGGATTGACAACAATCGCATCAACCTTCTGGGCGATGAAATTCTGTATGGAACTGAGTTGCTTGCCGATGTCCCCCTGCGCGTCCTCAAATTGAAGCTTGACGCCCTTTTCCTTCGCCGTTGCCGTCATGGCTTCGCGAAGATTGGTAAGGAAAAGATCGTCGAAATAAGCCATACAGACTCCGACGTTCTGCGCCACCGCACAGGTCATCATGATGGCGGAAGCTGCCAATGCTAGTAGAAAGCGTTTCATTTCAAATCTCCTGAGTTGGGCCCGGAGCCCGGGCTAATTTAATTTGGTTCTGGTGTTCGGGAACTTCTTGGTTAGGCCAAAGCCGCTTGATCGAACTTTCGAGCAAGCGCTCCGCAGTCGATTGGCGTCCATCTAGCCGACAAAAGGTCGTAGGGTATGGATGTCTTGCTTGCAAGAACATTATAGCGAAAACTGAAGGTACTGAATCGGGCTTCCTGCGGCTCTTGGTCAAAAATGAACTCAAATTTGGTGAACGAGTGCTTGCTGTCATAACCGAATGCTCTTGGTGAGTGCAAGCTAAGCAGAAAACCGGCCGAGCGCCGGTAACGCGACGACCAAGAAAACCAGACAGACTCCGACTGATCATTTCAAACGGCGATTTGAATATCGATTCCGTGTTGTTTGAAATCTTTGACAACCTTTGGAGGAATTCCGGAATCGGTTAGCGTGAGGTGAATATCCGAAGACTTGGCGAAGCTCACTATGCAATTATGGCCGAATTTTGACGAATCGGTTAAAACGTAGGCTTTGTCAGCAACGCGGATCATCGCCTGTTTCATTTGGGCATCCAGCGAATCGGGCGTGCTGTATCCGTGCTTCAAAGTAATTCCGCTGGTACCCATGAATGCTCGATCAACATGGTAATTTTCCAAGTTCCTAAGTCCCATCGGCCCAATCAGGGCCATGCTATGATTACGTACCTGGCCGCCGACGAGGAGAAGTTCGTACCCTGCGTTCGTTAATTCCAAAGCTGCGGGCACAGAATTTGTTATGACAAAGAGAGAGCGAAACTTCCCGACCAGGACCTTGGCGAGCGCCAACGTAGTAGTACCAGAATCCAAAATAATAGAATCCCCTTCGTGGATATGGTTGGCAGCAGCCTGAGCGATAAGCCCCTTTGCCGAGGCTTGCAGCTGGAGTTTCTCCAGAAAGGCAATGTTGAATCGGCTCTGCTGAGAGAATACGGCATTGCCGTGGCTCCTCTCCAGGAGTCCCCGGTTCTCCAACGCGTCGAGATCTTTCCGGATTGTGACTTGGCTTACCTTTAGTCTGTCGGCCAATTCCTCGACCCTTATTTTGCCCTCCTTCTTCAGGAACTCGACGATACTCCCACGGCGTTCGTCCATTGTGGGCGGAGACGCTTTTGTAAGCAGCACCGATTGTATAGTCCGGGCCGCTCGCCGATCGTGCCGAATCCTACTCATTGTCTGCGTCCGCCGACCTTCGATGGCCTCTTATCAACCTTTGTGCAGCCATGTAAACTTTGGTAGACCCGCCTGTAAAAAGTTCCGAATTGGTCAAAGAAATCACAGCTAAGGATTGCCGTAAGGCTTTATTGGTTCAATCCGCCGAAGCAGAGGTATTTTATCTCGAGGAAGTCTTCTATTCCGTAGTGGGATCCCTCGCGCCCAAGCCCGGATTGTTTGACGCCCCCAAAGGGGGCAACCTCGTTGGAGATCAGGCCGGTATTGATTCCGACCATACCGCATTCCAAGGCTTCGGCCGCGCGCCAGATCCTGCCGATGTCGCGACTGTAGAAATAGCTGGCCAAGCCAAATTCCGTGTCGTTGGCCAGGTGAATGCCTTCCTCATCGGTCTCGAAGCGGAACAAAGGAGCCAATGGTCCGAAGGTCTCCTCTTTCGCAACCTTCATTTGGGTAGTAACGTTCCCTAATACTGTCGGTTCGAAGAAGGTGCGGCCAAGGGCATGGCGCTTGCCTCCAAGAAGAACATGGCCGCCTTTGGAAACCGCATCTTGGATATGCTCCTCGATTTTCTCGACCGCCGCATTATCGATGAGAGGACCTTGCTGAACTCCCGGCTCGAAGCCATTGCCGACCTTAAGTTCTGCGACCGCGGCAACGAGCTTTTCGGCAAAGGCATCGTAAACGCCGGCCTGCACGTACAGCCGGTTCGCACAGACGCAGGTCTGACCGGCATTGCGGTACTTGGAAATGATGGCTCCTTCAACGGCAGCATCGAGATCAGCATCATCAAAGACGATGAAGGGCGCGTTGCCGCCGAGCTCCAGGGAAAGCTTCTTGACCGTGGCCGAGCTCTGCTTCATGAGCAGTCGGCCAACCTCCGTTGAGCCCGTGAAAGTAATCTTGCGCACATCGGGATTTGAGGTCATCTCGCCACCAATTTCCTTGGCGGCTCCGGTGAGCACGTTGAGAACGCCGGCGGGAATTCCGGCGCGTTCAGCCAGTACGGCAAGTGCCAAGGCCGAGTAGGGAGTGGATTCCGCGGGCTTCGCGATCATGGTACATCCCGCTGCCAGAGCGGGCGCGGCCTTGCGTGCAATCATCGCCGTGGGAAAATTCCACGGTGTGACGGCCGCACAAACGCCGATAGGCTGCTTGATCACGACAAGGCGACGATCACTCCAGGGAGAGGGAATGGTGTCCCCGTAGATCCGTTTGGCTTCCTCGGCGAACCACTCGACAAAAGAGGCGGCATAGGCGACTTCACCTTTCGCCTCGGTCAGCGGCTTGCCCTGTTCGGCAGTCATCAGCGCGCCGAGGTCGTCGACATTGGCCATGATCAAATCATGCCACCGGCGCATGAGCACGCTCCGCTCTTTGGCAGGACTTCGGCTCCAGTCGACAAAGGCGTCTTTGGCCGCCTCAATTGCGCGCCAGGTTTCGTTTGCGCCCATCAAGGGCACAGTTCCCAGGATTTCCCCGGTGGCGGGATCATTAACCTCCAGCGTCGCGGCGCTATCCGCATCGCACCAGCGTCCGCCGATAAAGGCTTGCTGACGAAAAAGGTCCGAATCCGCCAAAGAGACTGTCGTCATTCTACGTGCTCTTCATTTATCGAGCCCGCCGAAGCAGAGGTATTTTATTTCAAGGAATTCCTCTATCCCATAGTGGGATCCCTCACGGCCAAGCCCCGACTGCTTCACGCCGCCAAACGGCGCAACCTCGTTGGAGATCAGACCGGTGTTGATACCCACCATGCCGGATTCGAGCGCTTCAGCCGCCCGCCAGATGCGGCCAATGTCACGGCTATAGAAATAGCTCGCGAGGCCGAATTCCGTATCGTTGGCCATCTCGATCCCTTCCTCATCTGTCTCGAAGCGGAACAAAGGGGCCAAGGGCCCGAAGGTCTCTTCTTTGGCGACCTTCATCTTCGGAGTAACGTCGGCCAGCACGGTCGGTTCAAAGAAGGTCTGGCCAAGGGCATGGCGCTTGCCTCCAAGAAGAACATGGCCGCCTTTGGAAACGGCATCCTCAATATGCTCCTCGACCTTCTCAACAGCGGCGTTATCGATGAGAGGACCCTGCTGAACTCCCGGCTCAAAGCCGTTGCCAACCTTAAGCTTGCCGACCGCCGCGACGAGCTTCTCGGCAAAGGCATCGTAGACGCCGGCCTGCACGTAAAGCCGGTTTGCGCACACACAGGTCTGGCCGGCGTTGCGGTACTTGGAAATGATGGCTCCTTCAACGGCGGCATCGAGATCGGCGTCGTCAAAGACAATGAAGGGCGCGTTGCCGCCGAGCTCCAGGGAAAGCTTCTTGACCGTGGCGGAGCTCTGCTTCATGAGCAGGCGGCCAACCTCCGTTGAGCCGGTAAAAGTAATCTTGCGCACATCGGGATTTGAAGTCATCTCGCCACCGATTTCCTTGGAATTGCCGGTGATGACGTTAAGGACGCCGGAGGGAATTCCGGCGCGTTCGGCAAGCACCGCGAACGCGAACGCCGAATATGGCGTGGAGCTCGCGGGTTTCGCCACCATGGTACATCCCGCTGCCAGAGCTGGTCCGGCCTTGCGTGCGATCATCGCCGCGGGAAAATTCCACGGTGTCATGGCCGCACAAACGCCGATGGGCTGCTTGATCACGACAAGGCGACGATCATTCCAGGGAGAGGGAATGGTGTCCCCGTAGATCCGCTTGGCTTCCTCGGCGAACCACTCGATAAAGGAGGCGGCATAGGCGACTTCACCTTTCGCCTCGGTCAGCGGCTTGCCCTGTTCGGCAGTCATTAGCGCGCCCAGGTCGTCGACATTGGTCATGATCAAATCATGCCACCGGCGCATCAGCACGCTGCGCTCTTTGGCAGGCCTTCGGCTCCAGTCGACAAAGGCGTCTTTGGCCGCCTCAATCGCGCGCCAGGTTTCATTAGCGCCCATCAAGGGCACTGTCCCCAGGATCTCGCCGGTCGCCGGATTATTGACCTCCAGGCTCGCGCCGCTATCCGCATCGCACCAGCGCCCGCCAATATAGGCTTGCTGACGAAAAAGGTCAGGATCTTTCAAAGAGAATGTCGTCGTCATGTTTTTCTTTCACAGAAACTTTATCACACGGACTTTCAAGCGAAAGCATAAAATCGGGAATCTTGTTGACCAGAATCGTGAAGCGACGAAAAAACTTATCTTTCGTGTAGCTTCATCGTCCCCGAAGAGCCAGAACAGTATAAAATATTTATACTCAAAAGCTAAACAAACTCGACTGTTGCCAAAGCCCGCTTGTCCAGCTGATTTCCGCCCAGAGATTTGGCGGCGCAGAAGGAGGAATGTTTTGCTTGACGCCTTGCTTACGGATCGCTTACGAATGAATTATATTTATGATCCCCCAACATCCCACCACCGGACGACTTTTGGCCTCAAGGCGCGGTCATCATCAGTCCCCAGCAGAGAAATGCGCCTCCTGGTCACACAAGAGCGGAGGGCGGTGATGGCAGGCTCTCCAAGTTCGGAAAAACGGGTGCGTTTAGGAGTCAGTCCGCTCAGCTGGACGAATGACGTTCTTGCAGATCTCGGGGACGACAATCCTTTGGAGCTCTGCTTGAAGGAAGCCGCGGACATCGGCTATGAAGGCGTGGAGCTGGGACGAAAATTTCCGCGCGATCCGCAGGAGCTCTCCCCGAAGCTTTCGAGCTATGGGCTTCAACTGGCGGGAGGCTGGTATTCGGGATATCTGGCGGAACGATCCGTAGAAGAGGAATGGTCAGCTGCTCAAAATCATGTCCGGCTGTTGGTGGGTTGCGGCTGCCAGGTGCTCGTCTACGGAGAAAGTGGGATGATGCCGGGCGATTCCCCTCTTGATGAGCCCTTGAGCCAAAGTCCAAGTCTCAAATCATTGGATCTGCCAGTTTACGCCGGGAAGCTGAAAGAATTTACCGCGCGATTGAAGGATCGGGGCGTAACCCTGGCCTATCATCATCATCTCATGATGCTGGTCGAAAAGGCGGAGGAAATCACGGCGTTCTGCGAGTCCACCGAAGAGTCTGTGGGACTTTTGCTCGACACCGGCCATGCCTACGCCGCAGGTGCGGATCATGGCGAAATTCTTCGAAGATTCGGAAAGCGAATCGCGCACATTCATCTCAAGGACGTGCGCCCGAACGTCCTGGATTGGGTGCGCAAGGGCGGTGTCAGCTTTAACTCTGCAGTCAGGGAAGGGCTTTTCACAGGTCCCGGGCGATGGTTGCATAGATTTTTCAAAGGTGGCTGAGTTTGTTCGAACCTCCGGCTACAGTGGCTGGCTGGTCGTGGAAGCGGAGCAGGATCCCGCCAAGGCGACTCCTCAGCTGTACGCGCAAAAGGCTTATAAGACCATCAGAGAACTAATGTTCTGAGAAACCGCTGGAGAGGCAATCTATGGCAAACACACTAAACATCGGACTGATTGGCTCCGGGTTCATGGGACAGGCCCATGCGGATGCTTACAGGAGGGCGGGAAACTTGTATAAGGATCTTGCAAGTGCTCCGGTTCTCTATGCGATTGCGGACCAGAACGACGAGTTGGCTGAGAGGTCCCGCCGCCGGTTGGGCTTTGAGAAAGCTTACGGTGATTGGCGCCGAATGCTCGAAGATCCGAAGGTCGATGTGGTCGATATCACCACGCCGAACAATTTGCATCCGGAACAATCTCTGGCGGCCGCTCAGGCAGGCAAAAACGTCTACTGCGAAAAGCCGATGGCCGTAAAGGTTGAGGATGCGCAGAAGATGGCAGCAGCTGCTACGAAGGCGGGAGTTTACTCCATGGTAGCGTTCAATAATCTCAAAACTCCTGCAGCGATGGTTGCTAAGCAGATCATCGATCGGGGAGAGATTGGAGAACCGATTCGTTTTCGCGGGAGATTTGACCAAGGCTTCTTCAACGACCCTTCATTGCCCTGGTCCTGGCGATGCTCACGAGAGCTTGCCGGCACGGGAGCGCTGGGAGATCTTGGCGCGCATGCCGTTTCGGTGGCCCAATTTCTCATGGGCGACATCACAGAGGTGTCAGCTCATAGCCAGATCGTCTTCAAGGAGCGTCCTATCCCGGATTTCGATGCCGGTTATGGCAGCAAGGTTGCTGCGGATGCGAAGAAGCGCGCCGTGGAAAACGAAGATCAGATTCAATCTCTGGTTAAATTCGAGTCAGGGGCTGCCGGAGTCATCGAGGCATCGCGCGTTTGCGCCGGACGGGTTTTCGGAATTTTTTGGGAAGTGTCGGGCACGGAAGGAACCATTTATAACAACGGGGAAAGGTTTAATGAGCTTCACGTCTTTCGCATGGGGGAAGAGAAACGCGATCGAGGCTTTAAAACGATCTATTGCGGATCTCAGGTGCCGCAATACTCGGCTTTCTTTGGTTTCGATTTCGCCGGTGGGGGCCTCGGCTATTTTGATATGAAAGTCATTGAAGTTCACGATCTGGTTCAGGGCATCGGAAGGAAGACGGGCTGCTTTCCCGATTTTAGCTTCGGTGCAAGGAATCAAGAAATTCTCGACGCGATCGATCGATCGACCCGCTCGGGCACCTGGGTACCGACGAAGATCTAATTTCCTGATAAGCACTAGGCAATCAAATATGAGCAACGATAAAGACTACAAGGACCTTGAAGCGCTCGCTCGAAGGGCACGCTGGCTGGCAATTAGCACCGTCGCAAGCAGCGGCGCCGGGCATGTGGGCGGGCCATTTTCAGCAATGGACCTTTTGGTGGCCCTCTACTTCAAGGTGATGAACATCAAGCCGGAAGAACCGCGATGGGCCGACCGCGATCGGTTCATTCTTTCCAAAGGGCATTCTTCGATCGGGCAGTATAGTGTCATGGCACTGCGAGGATACCTGCCAATCGATGAGCTCAAGACCTTTGACAAGGGCGGTTCAAGGCTGCAAGGCCATCCTGATGTCACCAAGCTGCCCGGTCTGGATACCTCCACCGGATCCCTCGGCCAGGGACTTTCGGTCGGCTTAGGTTTTGCCTTAGGCGCGCGGATGCGCGGGCAGAAGTTTCATACTTTCGTGATGCTTGGAGATGGGGAATTGCAGGAGGGGATGACCTGGGAGGCCTTACATATCGCTCCAAGGTACAAGCTCGGGAACCTCACGGCGATCCTGGACTGGAATGGGCTGCAGCAATTTGGTTGGGTGCTTGCGGTCAACGAACAGCACCGCGGCGACCGCCGGGATCCCTGGTCGGGAATCGACCTGCGCGGGATCTTCGAGAAATTGGGTTGGCGTTGTATCGAGATCAACGGGCACGATTTTGCACAGGTTGTTCCGGCGTTGGAGAGCGTCAAGGCATCGGGAGATTCCGATCAGCCCTCGATGATCCTTGCCCATACGACGAAAGGCAAGGGGGTGCACTTTACCGAAGGAAAGCACGAATGGCATTCCAAGGTTGCGACAAAGGAAGAGCTTAAAATCATTGCCAAGGAGCTTGGCATCGAGGAGGCAATAGCATGAAGGCACTACGAGACGTTTTTGGAGATACGTTGGTATCATTAGGTTCGACCAATCCGAATGTGGTCGTCCTCGATGCGGACTTAGCGAATTCGACCAAGGCGGATAAGTTTGCGGTGAATTATCCTGATAGATTCCTTCAGATGGGAATCGCTGAGCAAAACTTTGTTGGTGTTGCTGTTGGCTTAGCCACCTTGGGCTTCGTGCCTTGGCTTTCCACCTTCACGGTTTTCTTTACTCACAGGGCCATTGATCCAATTCGGATGCTGGTTGCTCAGACCCACGCGAACGTGAAGATTGGAGCGGCCTATTCCGGACTGCTCACCGGCTTGACGGGCAAGACGCACCAGGATGTCCAGGATATCGCCATCATGCGTGCAATGCCCGAAATGACCGTTTTGGCGCCTGGGGATGCGATCGAAGGCGAGGCGACCATCCGTTGGGCAACCGAATTTGAAGGACCCGTTTATCTTCGCTTGGCGCGGGATGCATCCCCAAACCTCTTTGACGAAAAGTATACCTTTGTTCCAGGCAAGACGATCTCTCTGCGAGAAGGCAGCGATGTCTTGATAATTTCCACAGGCCCGCAAAGTGCACGCTGCCTCGAAGCCGCCGATCTGCTTCACGGCCAGGGAGTCTCTGCCGGCGTCTTGCATCTGCCTTCGCTCAAACCCGTGAACAAAGACGAGATCGTAAGCGCAGCCGAGAAAGTGAAGCTGGTGGTTACGGTGGAGGAACACACCATCTATGGAGGCTTGGGCGGACTCGTTGCCGAAGTTCTCTCGGAAGCCTCGCCACGAAAGGTTATCCGCTTCGGTATTGAGGATCGGTGGGGGGAGTCCGCCCCCAACGACTACCTGCTCGACGTTTTTCAAATGTCTCCGCCGCACCTGAGCGAGCGCATCAAGAAACTCGTTGGCTAGTTGCGAATGCCTGCGGCAAGCACGACGGGCGTAGCCTTTCTGGGGCTAGGGCGGATGGGTGAAACCCACCTGCGAAACCTCGTCGGACTACGAGGGGTGCGAGTTGTCGCAGTTGCCGATCCAAACGCAGAAGCAGCCGAGCGTGGCAAAGTCCTCGCCAATGCTGAAGGGGTCTTCACGGATGTTGAGAAAGCGATTTCCCATCCCGGCGTCGATGCGGTTGTTATCGTCACACCCACGGAAACGCATGCGCGCCTTATTGAGATGGCGGTCGAAGCGGGCAAGGCGGTTTTCAGCGAAAAACCGATTGCGCTGGATTTGGCGGAGACGTCTCGAGTGGTACGGCTCGTTCAGGAGAAAGGCGCTTTCGTTCAAATCGGGTTCATGCGCCGGTTCGATCCTGGTTACGCCCAAGCCAAGGCCAGGATCGCCGCAGGGGAACTTGGTAAACTGGAGACCTTTCGAGCGCTGAGTCGTGACACCTATCCGCCCAGCCTAACCTTCCTGCGAAGCAGCGGAGGCTTGTTTTTGGACATGGCCGTGCACGATCTTGATCTTGCGCGATTTCTGGTTGATGAGGTCGAGGAAGTTCAAGCCTGGGGATCGGTTTTGATCGACGATCGCTTTGCTCAAGCAAATGACGTGGATACGGCCGTCACCCTCCTGCGCTTCAAAAATGGTGTTTTGGGGGTGACGGAAACCTCCCGCCGATCGCAGTGGGGATACGACATTCGCACCGAAGTTGCTGGATCAGCCGGCAAGGTGGTCATTGAGGCCCCTCAAAAAACGCCGCTCCTCTTCGCCCGAAATTTCGCGTCCACCTACGACCACTTCGAGAATTTTCCGGATCGCTTTGAAAAGGCCTATCGTCTGCAGCTGGAGCGGTTTTTCGAGGATTTGCAAGCCGCGCGCAAACCTTCGCCCGGGCCGGAGGACGCTTTGGAGACTCTTCGCCTGGCGATCGCCGTGACCAAGAGCTGGAGAGAAAATAGGCCCGTCAAGGTTTCGGAAATTCAATAAGCGGGTAATTGTTGAAAAGAAGCCGGTGCGACGCCGATAGTGTGAGAGCGTCTCGAAGGAACCAAAGCCTCTCAATACTCTCGCGAGAAACCATGACATCCCCGAAGATTTCTGACTTCCAGCGCCTCGCTACGGAGTTGGCTGGTTCGCTCCACTTCGATTCGACGATGCGAAAGCTCTATGCGACTGACGCCTCCGTTTATCGCGAGATGCCCCAGGCAGTCGCCTTTCCCAAGACGGAGGAAGATATCCGTAAGCTGGTTCATTTCGCGCGGGAGCATAAGACCTCGCTAATACCCAGGACGGCTGGCACGTCGCTGGCAGGCCAAGTCGTCGGACCAGGAATTGTGGTCGATGTCTCGCGCCACTCGACGCGCATCCTGGAAATTGACGCAGGACAGCGTCGCGTGCGCGTTCAGCCGGGAGTGGTGCGCAATGAGCTCAACCTCGACCTCGTTCCGCATGGCATTTTCTTTGCGCCCGAGACGTCAACCCAAAACCGTTGCATGATCGGAGGAATGGTCGGCAACAATGCTTGCGGCGCGAACTCCGTCGTGTACGGCAGCACACGCGAACACCTCGTATCCGCGCGCGCTGTGTTGAGCGATGGTTCGATGGCGGAATTTGGACCGCTTTCCACGGAGCAGTTCGAAGCGAAGTGTTCTGGCGACACGCTCGAAGCTTCGCTCTACCGTGAGACGAGAAAACTTCTTAGTGATCCCGAAAACAGAGCGGAAATCGCACGCGGCTTTCCGAAGAAATCCATCCATCGTCGCAACACAGGCTATGCCATCGACCTGCTCGCAGACTCCGAGCCGTTTACATCTGGAGGACCTCAATTCAACTTCTGCCGGCTGCTTGCAGGCTCGGAAGGGACTCTCGCCTTCCTGACCGAGATCACCTTGTCATGCGAACCGCTTCCCCCGCGTGAGCTTGCTCTGCTCTGCGTGCACTGCTCCAACATCGACGAGGCTCTTCGTGCGAACCTGGTCGCTTTGCGCCATGCGCCACGCGCCTCCGAGCTGATGGACAACAATATTCTCGAATGCACGAAAACCAACCTGGAGCAAAGTAAGAACCGCTTTTTCGTGCAAGGAGACCCTGGCGCCATCCTCGCCGTGGAATTGGCGGGCGGTACGCGCGAGCAAGTCTCCGCAGAGGCCGCGCAACTGGAGAGTGAATTGCGCGCCGCAGGACTCGGCTACCACTTTCCGGTTGTCTGGGGCGCCAATCAGAATCGGGTGTGGAACTTGCGCAAGGCGGCGTTGGGCCTTCTGGCCAACATTCCAGGAGACGCGAAGCCTGTGGCTGTGATTGAAGATACGGCGATCGACCCGCAAGACATGCCCGCTTATGTGCGCGAATTCGACGAGATCCTTGGGCGTCACGAACTCTCCGCGGTCCATTATGGTCATGCCGCCTCGGGGGAACTGCATCTGCGACCCATCTTGAATCTTAAACTTAAAGAGCATCAAAAGCTTTTCCGGGTAATCGGGACAGAAATCGCGCAACTCACCAAGCGCTTCGGAGGCTCGCTCAGCGGCGAACACGGTGACGGTCGTTTACGAGGCGAGTTTCTGCCCATGATGGTGGGCGAGAAGAACTACGCTCTCTGCCGCGCGATCAAACGCGCTTGGGATCCCTTCGGCATCTTTAATCCCGGCAAGATCACCGATACGCCGCCGATGGATGCAAGTCTGCGCTACCAACCGAATCAGACTGTCCGTCAATTTAAGACGGTGCTGAAATTTTCGGAAGCACGCGGCATCTTGCGGGCTGCCGAGCAATGCAATGGCTCGGGCGACTGCCGCAAGAGCCATCTCATGGGCGGCACGATGTGCCCGAGCTATATGGCAACCCGCAACGAAAAGGATACGACACGAGCGCGGGCGAACATCTTACGCGAGGTGCTTACCCACTCAACGAATGCCAATCCTTTTAACAGCAACGAAATCGCGCCGGTTATGGATCTTTGCCTATCCTGCAAGGGATGCAAGGCGGAGTGCCCGTCTAATGTTGACGTCGCTCGTCTGAAGGCCGAATGGCTGCAGCAACGCTACGATGCTCGAGGTGTGCCCATGCGCGCGCGACTCATCGGCGGCTTTTCACGAGCCATGGCGTTGGCCTCGATAGCTCCGGGGGTGTTCAACTTTTTCGTCACAAATTTCGCCACCGCCAGTCTCTTCAAAACTTTCGCGGGCTTCGCTCAGGGTCGGTCAATGCCTAAGCTAAATAAGCGTTCTCTGCGACGTTGGCATCGGGTCTATGCCAATAAGCATGGACCGTTTCCGAATGGACGCGTTTTTCTGTTTTGCGACGAGTTTACAAATTTCAATGACGCTCATGTCGGGATTAAAGCCACTCTCCTGCTCAATCGGTTAGGTTTCGAGGTTGTCATTCCGAAGCATGTGGACAGCGGTCGAGCGCAGATTTCCAAAGGGCTCCTTCGCGAGGCGCGCAGATTAGCCATCCGCAACGTCGAATTGCTCAAGGATGTCGTTACTCCGGAAATCCCGCTGGTGGGCATCGAGCCTTCGGCGATTTTGGGGTTCCGGGATGAAGTGCCGGATCTCGTGCCTGAGCGCCTGGTGAGTGCGGCAGTGTCGCTCGCCAAGAATGCCCTTCTGATCGACGAATTCATCGCCCGCGAGGCTGACCGGGGCCGTATTCGACGCGAAGCGTTTACCCAGGAAACTCGCCATATCAAGCTCCACGGCCACTGTCACCAAAAAGCACTCGCCTCGCTGACGCCGACCGTGAAAGTGCTGGAGTTACCAGTGGACTACAAGGTCCAAGTCATTCCGTCGGGATGCTGTGGAATGGCCGGTTCTTTCGGATACGAAAAGGAACATTTCGATATCTCAATGAAGATTGGCGAGCTCGTCCTCCTGCCGGCGGTCCGGGCCACCCCACCCGACACGATTATCGCCGCACCGGGAACGAGTTGCCGGCACCAGATCAAAGACGGCACCGCACGAGTGGCGCAGCATCCAGCCGAGATCCTGCATGATGCCTTAATCTAAGATCATTGGCCTCGGAAGTAGCAGCGCGAGGCGAAGGCTGTTATGGATCCGGAGCAAGCGCGGTCGTGAAGGCAGCCGGTCCGAAGGCATAGCTCTAGCACCTCAGTGGGGAAGGGAAAGATCCACTCGACTTAGCTAAGCGTGTTTCCTGCGAGCCTAAGAAGGTTCTAAAGACGAATTTCTGTCATTGCGTAGCCGGAGCGTCAAAGCTGCGGCTCAATTAGTTGGCATGACAAATTGCGCGCCGGACGCGCTTTCGGTTTGGGTGGAGGTATCGCCTTCGGTGCCGGAGGTATAGGCCAACTCGACGGCGGAGGGTTCGCCGGCCGGCCAGCGCTGCATGATGCTCTTGTAGCGAGTATAGAAGCGAATTCCTTCCTCCCCGTAGATGTGCTGATCGCCAAAGAGCGAGCGCTTCCAACCCCCAAATGAATGCCAGGCCATGGGCACCGGTATGGGCACGTTTATGCCAACCATGCCGATCTGAACGCGCCGGGCAAACTCACGCGCGGTTCCTCCATTGCGGGTGTAGCACGAGACGCCATTGCCGAACTCGTGCTTGTTGATGAGTTCGATCGCGCTCTCAAAGTTCGGCACACGAACAATGCACAGCACCGGACCGAAAATCTCTTCCCGGTAGATGCGCATCTCTGGGGTGACATTGTCGAAGAGCGTCCCGGCAAGAAAGAAGCCGCGCTCGTGCCCTGCGGCCTTGAATCCACGTCCATCCACCACCAGATTCGCCCCGGACTTCACGCCATCCTCGATATAGTCTTCGATCTTCGCCTTGTGCGTGGCGGTGACGACCGGACCCATCTCGGCCTCCGGATCCATGCCTTCGCGTATCTTTAGAGCCTGCACGCGTGGTTTGAGCTTCTGGACAAGCTTGTCCGCGGTCTTGCCGACGGCGACCGCCACCGAGATGGCCATGCAGCGCTCTCCCGCCGATCCGTAAGCAGCGCCAAGAAGAGCATCGGCAGCATGATCGAGATCGGCGTCGGGCATCACCACAAGATGGTTCTTCGCGCCACCCAGAGCCTGCACGCGCTTCCCGCGTCTGGTTGCTTCCTTGGAGATGTACTCGGCAATGGGCGTTGAGCCGACAAAGGAGAGTGCGGCGATGTGCGGGTGCTCGATAAGAGCATCGACGGCCACTTTATCGCCTTGCACAACATTGACGACGCCATCGGGTAAGCCGGCTTCGCTAAGCAATTCCGCGATCCGGATCGAGGTTGAAGGATCGCGTTCGGAGGGCTTTAAGACAAACGTATTGCCGCAAGCGATAGCCACTGGGAACATCCACATCGGCACCATGGCAGGAAAGTTGAACGGAGTAATTCCTGCGACCACGCCAAGCGGCTGGCGCGTGCTCCAGTTGTCGATACCTCCGCCAATCTCATCGCTGTGCTGACCCTTGAGCAAATGCGGAATGCCGCAGGCGAACTCAACCACCTCCATGCCGCGAACAACTTCTCCCTTCGCATCCGAAAAAATCTTCCCGTGCTCTCGGGTGATGATCTTAGCCAATTCGTCATGATGCTCTTCGAGCAAGGCTTTGAAACGGAAAAGGTATCGCGAACGCCTGAGCGCCGAGAGCTTAGACCAAGCGGGGAAGGCGCCGCGCGCGGCAGAAACTGCCGCGTCCACTTCCGCCGCGGAAGCCAAGGTGACTTGCGCGGCGATTTCTCCGGTCGCGGGATTAAAGACGTCACTCGTTCGTCCTCCCCCTCGGACGTGTTTGCCGTTGATGAAATGCTCTATCCGGCCGGTGGTTGAGCTCATCGGCGGCAATTCGTTTTCCTTGAGAGTTTTCGTTGACATACTCGATAGTTGATCAGTTGGGGTTCAGAGGTGCGTCAACTGGCGGAGAGAATCCATTCGTGGGCTGGGTCGTTGTGAAAATGCCAGACGCGTTTGGGACCTGCCATGACGTTGAAGTAGTACGATTCGTACCCGTGGGGAACGACGACGGGATGGTAGCCGCGAGGCACCAGAACGACATCGCGATCCTCGACCGATAACGACTCGTCAAGATCGCGTGAGTCGCTGTAAACGCGCTGAAAGACAAAACCCTGCGGCGGATTGATACGATGATAATACGTCTCCTCCAGCAAACTTTCCTGCGGAATATTATCGATGTCGTGCTTATGCGGGGGGTAGCTCGAAGAGTGTCCACTCGGTGTCTTGACTTCGACGACGAGGACCGACTCGGCGGGCTCATCTTGGGGGAGAATGTCGCAGACGTAGCGCGTATTGGAGCCCTTGCCGCGTGCGCTGCGCCGCATCGCCGCTGGCTCAATAAGCCGCGCTGGGAGCTCGCCTTTCGCAGGACCCCCGGCTACCCCTAGCTCGGCTGCCGTCTTGGCGACAATGGTGAGCTTTGCGCGGGGTGGAATATAGACCGCGTAGGGAGCGGCATCGTCGAAGACGCTCATTCTTCCGCCGATCTCCTTCCAGCTGTGGCCCTCGGTCTCAGCGGAGACGATCCCGCTCAGCACCACGGCGCAGAGCTCGTTGGAGTTGTCCGAAAGATCAAGGGTTTGGCCGGCAGCCAGTTGATACGCCGAAAAGCTGATATACCGCCATCCTGCCGACGCCGGCGTCACCGACACGATTTCTTTCGAGCCTTTTTTAGGTTTGACGATCAGATTCATCATCGCTTCTGGTTTTCCTTTCCACGCACGTAAGCTGCGCGAGCTTGGCGGACAGACTCGCTGGGGGATTCCTCAGGCACGGCCACTTCCCACCACCAGCCTCCCTCTTTGGTGGTGCGAGTGTCATCGGTATCAATGCAGATGAGATAGGTGCGATCAGCTCCACGGGCCCGCTGAAGAGCGGCTTCCAACTCCGAGATGTTGCTAACCTTCTCTGACAACGCGCCGAGGGAGGCGGCGTTGGCAGCGAAATCGATCGCTGGCGCCCCTGGACCAAACTGCAGGCTATCGACGAGCATGTTGTTAAAAGGCGCGCTTCCACAATGCTGCTGAAGGCGGTTGATACATCCATAGCCGCGGTTATCGAGCAATACGATGATTAGCTTCTTGTCGAGCATCACCGAGGTGGCGATTTCGTTGTTCAGCATCAGATAGCTGCCATCTCCCACCATCACGATCACCTCCCGCTCCGGGCGCGCGATCTTGACCCCTAAGGCTCCTGCAATCTCGTAGCCCATACAGGAATAGCCGTATTCCATGTGATAGCCGCCTGGCGTCGAAGTGCGCCACAACTTGTGAAGCTCAGCGGGAAGCGTTCCAGCCGCGCAAACAACGATATCTTTGGTCATCGACTCGGCGCTGGAGCGTTGCACGGCTCCGATGACCTCACCATCGTACGGCAACTCGCCGGCATTTAAGTCGCGACGCTGTGTAATTGCCTCCACCGTGGACCGCCAGGCGCCCGCGGCCGCCTTGGCGCGTTCTGTCCAAGCGGCCTCGGCTCGCCAGTGTGGCAGCGCCTTCATCAGAGCCTCCAGGCCCAAACGCGCGTCGACCTGCACGGGCACGCCCCGCGCTTTGATCGCATCAAAGGGATTTACATTCAGCGAAACCAACCGCGCCTTGGTGAAGAGCGAGTTTGATCCCGTGGTGAAATCCTGCAGGCGGGTCCCCACGGCGAGAATCAAATCGGCTTCGCTCGCGAGCGCATTGGAAGCCGGCGAGCCAGTTACTCCCACAGAGCCCAACTGCAAAGGATGCTCCGAAGGCAGGGAACTCTTGCCAGCTTGCGTCTCGCCAACTGGCACTCCGTGGCGCTCGGCAAAGAGACGCAGAGCCTCGCAGGCTCCTCCATAAAGCACTCCACCACCGGCGATGACGACCGGTCGCTTGGCGGCCATCAGCACGCGGACGGCCGCGGCCAATTCCACCTCATTTGGAGGCAGGGCTCGATACTCCACCAGCGGGCTTTCGAAGAAATCGACCGGATAATCAAAGGCGTCCGCCTGCACATCCTGCGGCAAGGCAAGAGTGACCGGACCACACAGGGCAGGATCGGTCAGCACGCGGATCGCACGCGGAAGCGAGGTGAGCAATTGAGAGGGATGAATGATCCGGTCGAAATAACGCGACACCGGACGGAAGCAATCGTTCGCCGAAACAGTTCCGTCGCTGAAGTCCTCCACCTGTTGAAGCACCGGATCAGGATCTCGCGAGACGAAAACGTCGCCGGGAAGAAAAAGCACCGGCAAGCGATTGACGTGCGCCAGCGCCGCGGCGGTAAGGAAGTTGGTCGCTCCGGGTCCGATCGAACTCGTGCAAGCCATCATGCGGCGCCGGAAGTGCGCCTTCGCGTAAGCAATGGCCGCATGGGCCATGGCCTGTTCGTTGTGCGCCCGGTACGTCGGCAGTCTGTCGCGATATTGGTAAAGAGCCTCCCCGATTGCGGCGACGTTTCCATGGCCGAAGATGGCGAATACTCCTCCGAAAAGAGGAACCGTTTCGTCGCCTTGAGGTCCCTCAAGCCGGGTGCATAATCCAGAAAGGTAGCGCACGAGAGCTTGCGCGGCCGTAAGCCGAACCGTGCCACGTTTGCTGGAAGTTGGCGTCTCTAAAATGGTCTCGTTCATACTGCGATCTCCTCAAGGATGGTTTTGGTTGACCTTGCCGGCGCGTTCTTACGTGCTTCGCGCCAGAGGGTAATTAAATTGTAGAATATTTCCTGCGTGCGGGCGATGAGCGCTTCGTCGTCGATCTGCCCTTCCAGCCAGGCTAGACTCGCCTTCTCGAAAATCGTTCTGCCCACGGCAAATCCCCGGCACGTCTTTGACGCCGAAGCATTCTTGAAGCCTTCGGCCAGTCTCTCAACTGGAGCACTCAATCCCAAAAGCAATACTCCACGGCAAAAAGGATCGCGCTCGGCAATGAGCTCGTCAATGGAATGCCACTGCTCTGCGTTCATAGACTCAAGCTTCCACCACTCAGGTTTGATGCCGAGATCATAGAATTGTTTGAGGCATCGATACACAGTGTCGAGTTGTGTCCGCTCTTTCGGCGGGATGATCTCCAGCAGCAACTCATGGCCGCTCGCTTGAGTAGCTTGATAGAGAGCACGCACTTGGGTCTCCTGTTCGAGTCGGTGCTCTGTGGGGTCATCGGGATGATAAAAGACAAGGCACTTGGCCACGTGCTCGTTGGGCCAGGTAATCAGGTTGGTCCCGATCGATCGACCGTATTCAAACTGGAGGGGGTTGGAGCCCGGTAGTTCCACCGGCCGTCCAATCCACCACCCGCGGCCGGTTGCGGCATTGAGCGCATCTTGCCCATAGGTCTCGTCGGCAAGAATCCCGAGCTTGCCGACAGAGTCGGCCCGTTCCCGTTCCACAGACGCTACCGCCTCAACGAACAATTTTTTCAGCACTGGGATGCGGCTCTCGGGTGCCCCAACCCTTCGCGCCAGCTCTGCAAATTGACTGCGATGATCGAAGGCGAAAATGTGGAGCTCTTCCCAGCGAGGGCGGGGAACAGTAACTCGATGCAGATGCGCCAGCATGCTGTCTCGATTTGGCCGGCGCATGCGGTCCGGGTCCAACGTCGCTTCCTTGAGAAAATAGTCGAGCTCTACGGCGCTTGGCATCGCTATGGAGCAGCCGTGCCGCGAAACGGCCAGCGCCCCGCAGCCATTGCCCCGAGCCGCGCATACCTCATAATCCTCCCCTCGTAGCCAGCTGCTTAGAAAGCCGGACATGAAGGCGTCACCCGCACCAAGAACGTTGAGCACTTCGACTTGGACTCCGGCGAACGTCGGCGCCTGGTCAAGAGAACCGGGAATTTCGCCTTCGAAAACCGAGCACCCAAGGGCTCCCCGCTTGACTACCAACGTCGCCTTGGTCACTTCGCGCACGCTCCGCAGCGTGGCAAGGAGATCTTCTTCTCCTCCCGCAATTTCGAACTCCTCTTCCGTGCCGACAATCAGATCAAAGAGAGGAAGGATGCCGCGCATGTGCTTGGTCACCCCTTCACTCGAAACGTAGCGCACCTCGCCCTGGGCTTTGCCCGTGAGACCCCAGAGCACCGGCCGATAGTCGATATCCAGAATCGTGCGCACATTGTTGCGGCGAGCATGGTGCAGAGCGCGCCGGCTTGTCTCGTTGACCTGCGCGGTGGAGAAGTGGGTCCCAGTGATCAAGAGCGCGCGGCTCGAAGCAATGAAGGCTTCGTCGAAGTCGTCGGCCTCCAACGCCATGTCGGCACAATTTTCTCTGTAAAACACCAACGGGAACGTCTGTCGATCCTTTAGCCCTAACAAGACCAGTGCAGTTAAACGCTCTGGATCCTTGACAACGTGGCTCACGTCGCATCCTTCCTTGGCCAACGTCTCAGTGAGAAAACGGCCCATCTGATCGTCCCCCACGCGAGTGAGCATGGCCGACTTTAGCCCCAGCCGCGCCGTGTTGGCCGCAATGTTCCCTGAAGAACCGCCAAGATATTTGGCGAAACTGGTCACATCTTCAAGCCGCGACCCGATTTGCTGCGCATAGAGATCAACCCCAAGGCGACCAACACATATCACATCCAACCGGCGGCGAGACTCGAACTGCGTCAGGTTCTTCATTTTCTTTGATCGTGACGTGGGGCTTGCCTGCTGCAGCAGCGGGATTCTTGGCTTTGCCTCGGCAGGTCTTCTTGTCATGGCAGGCGCGCTTACATCATCCTGACCTGCGGCAGGGCAGCGACAGGAGTTTCTCCACTGCAATTGTGTTCTCAATGGGCGCGGCACACTCGGCATCCTTCCACACTTCTCTCTTGAACGACGCTTTCAGCCGTCGCGAAATGATTGCTAATGGCTACAATAGAAAGGTCTCCTCGACAACGAGGAAACAGTTTTTTATCTCAATCTCAAAGAAATCCCCATCCGTTCATACGGCTTTCTCCGATGATTGTCTGAACCCTTTTGCTGCGAACACCTTCGTAAGCACTTCTGATAAGAACAACGACAAAAGTTTTACAAAAATTGTCTTGCCTCTGAACAGATGTCGCGAATAAATCACCCACCCAAGCGGGACTTCCCGCCAAGACTGCCGCAATAGCTCCTCCCTATCGTGAGAATGAAGACGCTCGCCCTCCGAGCTGGTCGTCCGATCGAGGCGACAGTGCGAAAGAAATTGTTGCAGCACGCGTGGAGATTCGATTCTTATAAGGGATTCTGCTTTAACCTGCTGGAAGACCAGCGTGCGAGTTTTTCCTCAACCACTCCAGGAGGGGAAGCAGAGCGCTCCCATCGAAGGCAGCGCCTGGAAACGGCCGCTCCGAGCGGAGAACCCTCTATGACAGGGTTCGCCCTGGCGGTCGAAAATGGCGTATTCTAAGGAATGTTTTGCCCGTGAACAGTTGTTATGAATGAAGCCATACGAGAGGCCCGACTGAAGCCGGATAATCTGCCAAAGGCTCCTGCCTCCCAGCAGAACGCTGACTCACTGTCGATCAACACCATCCGCACGCTGAGCATGGACGCCGTTCAGCAGGCGAATTCAGGCCATCCGGGAACTCCGATGGCGATGGCGCCCGTAGCCTATGTGGTTTGGCAGGATTTCCTTCGATTTGATCCGGAGGATCCCATTTGGCCTAATCGGGACCGGTTTATCCTTTCGGCAGGCCATGCTTCCACCCTCCTTTATTCGTTGCTGCACCTGACAGGGGTAAAGGCGGTGAACCGAAAGTATGAAACGCTGGGCGACCTGGCAGTTCCGCTCGACGATCTCAAGAACTTTCGGCAATTGGAAAGCCGGTGTCCGGGCCATCCGGAATATCGCTGGACCTCTGGTGTGGAGACAACTTCAGGGCCTTTGGGCCAAGGAGTAGCCACCAGCGTGGGCATGGCGCTCGCCAGCCATTGGCTCGCCGGTCGGTACAACAAGCCGGACTTTCCGCTTTTTGATTTCGACGTCTATGCTCTTGCCGGAGACGGTTGCATGATGGAGGGCATTAGCGGGGAAGCTGCGTCTCTGGCCGGCCACTTGAGACTTTCAAACCTTTGTTGGATCTACGACAACAACCACATCACGATTGAGGGTCATACCGCACTGGCGTTTTCCGAGGATGTTGCCGGACGGTTTCTGGCCTATGGATGGAACGTCGAACGGGTCTCCAATGCGAACGACCTGGACCTCCTGCGGGAAGCTTTCGATCATTTCAAGAAGACGACAGACCGCCCGACACTCGTCATTGTCGACAGCCATATCGGCTACGGCGCACCCACCAAACAAGACACCAGCGCGGCGCACGGTGAACCTCTTGGGGAAGAGGAGATCAAGGCAGCCAAGAAGTATTACGGCTGGCCAGAGGATGCGAAATTTTTGGTTCCCCCCGGTGTGCGCGAAGATTTCCAGGCGAAGCTTGGGAATCGCGGCAAGAAGCTTCGCGATGAATGGATGTCTTTGTTTTCCGCTTACGAGAAGAAGTATCCCGAATTGGCTGCTGAAACCCTTTCGATTCAACATCGAGAACCTCCCAAAGGCTGGGATGCGGAGATTCCCACCTTCCCCGCAGATGCCAAAGGAATCGCGAGCCGGGACTCTTCAGGCAAGGTGCTCAATGCGCTGGCCAAACATCACCCTTGGCTGCTTGGCGGCTCAGCGGATCTTTCTCCCTCAACCAAAACGCGCCTTACCTTTGAGGGGGCGGGGGAAGTAAGCCGCAATTCTCTGGGGGGCAGGAATATTCACTTTGGAGTTCGGGAGCACGCCATGGGAGCGATCCTCAACGGCTTGGCGCTGGCCAAGCTGCGAGCCTACGGATCCGGCTTCCTGATCTTCAGCGACTACGGAAAAGGTTCCCTGCGCCTGGCCGCTATCATGGAACTACCGGTGATCTACGTCTTCACGCACGATTCGATCGGCGTAGGAGAAGATGGGCCGACCCACCAGCCGGTTGAACATCTGGCCGCGCTGCGCTCGGTTCCAGGTCTCGTTGATATCCGTCCCTGCGACGCCAACGAAGTCGCCGAGGCCTGGCGCGTTATCGTCGAGTTGAAGCACGAGCCTGTGGCTCTGATCTTGAGCCGCCAGGCACTGCCCACGCTCGATCGATCGAAGTATGCCGCCGCCTCCGGGCTGCGGCGAGGCGGGTATGTTCTCGCCGACGCCGAGGGCGAAGCAGACGTTTTGCTCATCGCCACCGGGAGCGAGGTCTCTCTGTGCACCGCCGCTCAGGATGAGCTCAAGAAGCAAGGAGTAAAAGCGCGCGTCATTAGCATGCCCTCATGGAAGTTTTTCGAGGACCAGGATGACGCCTATCGCGAATCTGTCCTTCCTTCCAATGTTCGCGCCCGGGTTTCGGTTGAACAGGCGGCCAGGTTCGGCTGGGAGCGCTACGTTGGCATCGACGGAGCCCGCATTGGCATGAGAACCTTCGGCGAGTCCGCGCCCTTGCAGAAACTCGTCAAAAAATTCGGCTTCACTGTCGACGCCGTGGTTGCTGCCGCCCTCGAACAAGTCACTAAGAATAAACAAAAGAATTGAACTGGTGATAATTTAACAGTTAGCTAAGTATCCCATCACCCCCTGATGTTCTCTACATCGACACAATAAGACTAACCTAAATCTCTCAGAGCATGAAACTCTCCAAACACGCCTGCCACGGCTTAGTGGCAAAAACGGCTCTATCGCTAAGTCTCGCAGTCACTTCGCTAGGCATTCCGCGCGTGGACGCGGCGGATTTTGACTGGAAACAAGCTGAAGGCAAGACAATTAGCATATCTTTCAACCAGCACCCTTATGCGGATGCGATTATTCAGCGGTTGCCGCAGTTCAAAGAGCAGACGGGAATCGATGTCAAATACGAGCTCACCCCCGAGGAAAACTACTTCGATAAGGTCACGACGCAGCTTTCGGCGGCCACTGGCGTGCCGGATGTGTTCATGACTGGGGTGTACCAGATGTGGGACTATGCGAGTGCCAAGCGCATCGAGCCCTTGGACGAAATGCTCGGCGACGCCTCCGCCACCAGCCCGGATTACAACCCCAAGGACATCTTTGAGGGGGTGTTCAACGCGGGCAAGTGGGATTTGACGCCGGGATCGCCTCCGGGCAGCGGCAAGCTCTGGTGCGTTCCGCTCGGCTTCGAACTCTACTGTCTTGCCTACAACAAGAAGTATTTCGACGAAAAGGGCTTGAAGGTTCCAACGACCTTGGAGGAACTCTCTGAACTCGCGGCAAAGCTTAAGGATTGGAACGGTCCCGGATCGTACGGGGTCGCGGTTAGAGGCACCCGGAACTGGGCGACAATCCACCCTGGGTATATGAGCAGCTTCGTCAGCGCGGGCGCCAAGGACTTCGTCGTCGAGGGTGGAAAGCTCATGTCTGCACTGGGCCAGCCTGCAGCCGTTGATTTGACCGCGAAGTTCGCGGAGATGATCAAGAAGGGAGGACCTCCGGGATGGTCGAACTACACGTGGTATCAGTGCGGTGCCGATCTGGGCGCTGGCAAGGCCGCCATACTGTATGATGCGGACATCAATGGGTATTTCCAGAATGTTCCCGGAAGCACGAGCCAGTCCGGCAATATCGGATTTGCACCGCCGCCTGTCTCTAAGGCTGGTGAGCAGCCGAAATCTAATGAGTGGGTATGGCAATTGGCGATGAACAGTAGCTCAAAGAACAAGAAAGCGGCGTGGCTCTTCATGCAGTACTTCACCGGTCCGGAGTTTACGCTTTGGGCCGCGTTGAATGCGAAAACGGTGGATCCGGCGCGCCAGTCGGTTTGGGATAACCAGGAGTTCAAAGACAAGATCGGCAAAGTCGCGGGATATTACGACACCTTTACCAAGACGATTCCGAACACGGCGATTCAGTTTACACCTCAACCCTACTTCATCCAATCAACCACGGAGTGGGCTGCGACGCTCCAAAAGATTGTGCTCTCCGGAGCCGATCCCGCCCAGGCGATGGAGAGCCTGGCAAAGAAGATCAGTCGCGACACCTCGAAGTTGAAGCTCCAATAAGAGTTCGCACCGTTTTCGGGCGGGTGGGCGAGTCAGGTTCGCCCATCCGCTCCCGCGGTCGAGAGAAAACGTTTGATGCGCCCCCCAGCACAAGATCTCGTTTGAACTCGCAGCAGCCAAGAAGCGACCTGTTACGGAAATGAGCACGGCAACATCGCCTTCGGCGCCAGCGACTAGACCGCCGCAGAGCAGTCTTTCGGAAGCTGGGG
This sequence comes from uncultured Verrucomicrobiae bacterium, assembly GCA_963744345.1. GTDB lineage: Bacteria > Verrucomicrobiota > Verrucomicrobiia > Chthoniobacterales > Terrimicrobiaceae > DASTFP01. The sequence goes on along the minus strand of CAVUTD010000013.1, from coordinate 24,103 downwards.
AGAAATACGCGCGTCAGAAGGCGCTGCGGCCCTACTTGGTGCTAGCCCCGTCGTTTTTGCTGACGATCGGCATCCTGATACCCTTCTTCGTTGCGATCTTTTATTCCTTTACCGACCTCACGCTCCGAAGCCCTGAGTATGAGATGGTCGGCTTCCAAAATTTCGTGGACACGTTTACCAACCCCGAGTTCTGGCACTCCGTGGGAGTAACTCTGAGGTACGCGTTCATCGCGACGGCGGCGGAAATGGTTCTGGGAATGTGCATCGCGCTCTTGCTCAATCACGAGAGCGCGTTCTCGAGATTTTTGCGCCTGGTTCTAATTTTTCCCCTCATGATCGCGCCGGTAATCGGCGCGTTGATTTGGCTCCTGATCACCAATCCCTCAGTCGGTATCCTTCGCATACCTCTTGGCTGGATTGGACTCGGAGATTTTCGATGGAGCGCGGATCCGAACTGGGCGCTGTTCTCGCTCATTATCATCGATGTTTGGATTTATACCCCGTTTGTGGTGATCCTGGTTTTGGCAGGTCTTCGTTCGTTGCCGAAGTCTCCCTACGAATCTGCACTGATTGACGGGGGCTCTGCGTGGTTTGTCTACTGGAATCTGACTCTTCCCATGCTTGCGCCCGTGCTTTTGATTGCGCTGGTCTTTCGATTGATGACCTCCTTGCAGGAGTTCGCCATTATCTTTGCGACGACCAAGGGCGGGCCTGGAGACCGCACCCTGAGCGTGGCGGTCGCGGCTTATAACGAGGCCTTTCCATATTACAACCTTAGCGGAGCCATACCGATGCTGCTTTTCTTGTGGTTCATCATTTACGTGATTTGCTTCATCCTGATTGGATTTTGGAAGAAAGCGCAAAAGGCGGCTTCTGGAGCTGTGTAATCTATGGATCGGGACAAAGGTATACTCAGTTTGCTAGGCCCGATCCTAAGAAATTTCGTGCTCTTTCTCTATGCGCTCTTCGCGCTGTTTCCCCTGGTCTGGATGGTGATCCTCTCTTTCAAGCCCGATGAGCAGATGTTCACGACAACCTTTATCTTTACGCCGACCCTGGAGAACTTTAAGGCGGTCCTCGGACAGGAGGGATTCCTGCGCTCACTTTGGAACAATCTGATCGTCAGCGGCCTGGCCGTCACCCTCTCCCTGATTGTAGGAGTGCCGGCGGCCTACGCCCTCGGCAGGTATCAATTCAAAGGGAGGGAAGACATCGCGTTTACCTTTCTTTCTTTTCGATTTGCTCCCGAGATTCTGGTCATTATCCCCCTCTACCTCATCTATCAGAAGCTCCACCTCATTGACAGTTTCTTCGGTTTGATCTGGGTGTATCAGCTGATAAGTCTTCCGCTCTTGATCTGGATTCTTCGGGGATTCTTCGAAGACATTTCGCCGGATATTGAGGGGGCTGCCCAGCTCGACGGGTACTCTTGGTGGCAGGTATTCTTCAAGGTCCTATTGCCGATGGTGAAGCCGGGCATCGTTGCCGCGGCACTGCTCTGTTTCATCTTCTGCTGGAACTCGTTCACCTTTGCGCTGCAACTCGGTGGCGCTTCAACACAGACCTCAACCGTATCGATGACGAGGTTTCTTGCCTCGGACACGGTGCATTACGGGTGGGTGGCTGCCGCAGCACTGCTTTCAGCGCTGCCGGAAGTGATCCTTGCGCTGCTAATTCAGAAGCACCTGGTTCGGGGCCTCTCCTTCGGTGCAGTGAAAGGCTAAGATTATGGCGAGCGTTGAACTGCAAGGATTGACGAAATTTTACGGCAAAAGGCGTGGCGTCGAGAATCTAAGTCTGGACATCAAGGACAAGGAGTTCCTGGCGGTCTTTGGTCCGGCTGGCGCGGGCAAGACGACGACGCTGAACCTCATCGCGGGTATTGTCACTCCCAATAGCGGAACGGTCAAGATCGGAGGACGCGATATCGGAGGGTTCGAGCCCGCGGACCGGAATGTGGCGATGGTCTTCGAAAGCTATGCTCTCTATCCGCAGCTGAGCGTTTATGACAACATGGCCTTTCCTTTGCGAAGTCCGAAATTCCGGTTGCCCGAGGACAAGGTTAAGGAGCGCGTCACCCACCATGCCAAGGTGATGAAAATAGACCATTTGTTGCAGCGGCCAATCCAAGCTCTAAGTAATGGGCAACGGCAGCGAACGGCTTTGGGAAGAGCGCTGGTGCGTCAGCCCGACGTTTTTCTTCTGGATGAACCGCTCAGCCACCTCGATGCGAAGCTGCGGCACTCGATGCGCGCCGAGCTCAAGGAAATGCGCACGCAACTTGGGGCCACGACGATCTATGTCACGCATGATTATCTGGAGGCAATGAGCTTGGGAGATCGTGTTGCGGTGGTCAACGAAGGGCACCTTCTGCAGTTGGCCCCTCCTGACGACGTGTATTTCCGCCCCGCGTCAATCGATGTTGCCAGGTTTTTCGGCGACCCCGAAGTCAATATCATTGATGCAGCGCTCAAATCGTCCGACGGCTCGCTGAGCATCCAGATGCTGGGCGAGAATATCTCGGTGCCGCTTCCCGCCGATGTGACGGAGGTCCTCAACCAGAAGCACACCCGCAAAATTCGAGTGGGGATCCGTCCTCCTGACATCCGCATAGCTTCCGAAGGAGACAAGCACGCGTTTCACGCAACCATCTACAGCTTCGAACCACTCGGCACCAAGTCGATCCTAACGCTGAAGGCCGCAGATGGTAACTTCGTGCGAGCGTTGGTCGATGGCCATCTGACGTTTGAAATGGAACGACGAACACAGTTTCGAGTCGATCCGCGTATGCTTATTGTCTTCGACTCGGAAACGCAAAGGTTCTTAGCGCGGTCGACGGACACCGTGAAGGAGGTTTAGAGATGGCAGAACTCCTGTACAAGAAGCTCGGCAAGCAATATCGGCCGGACCTTCCCCCTGCCCTCGATCAGCTAGATCTGAACATCAAAGATGGGGAATTTATCGCCCTGCTGGGGCCGTCCGGGTGCGGAAAATCGACAACCTTGCGGATGACGGCAGGTTTGGAAACAATTTCCAATGGACAGATTGTCATCGGAGGTAAAGTGGTCAATAACACCCATCCGAAAGATCGTGGCATTGGGCTGGCTTTCGAGAATTACGCGCTCTACCCGCCGCTGACGGTTCGCGAAAATCTGGCATTCAACCTGAAGGCGCACGGAGTTAAGCAAGCTGAAATTGACAAGCGCGTCGCCGAGATCGCCAAATATCTTCACGTTGAGGAATTGCTCGACTTGAAACCGGCAGCACTCAGCAGCGGCCAGAAGCAGCGGGTCAACATTGCGCGCGCATTGATCCGCCGGCCTTCGGTGCTGCTGTTGGACGAACCCTTAAGCCACCTTGATGCGGCTTTGCGGGTGAAGATGCGCACGGAGATTAAACGCCTGAATATCGAGCAGCGATTTACCACGATTATCGTTACCCACGATCAACTTGAAGCCATGGCGCTGGCCGATCGCATAGCCGTCCTCAACGATGGTAAGCTCCAACAGTTTGATACTCCTTTGCAGGTCTTCAATCACCCGGCGAACGAGTTTGTGGCGGGTTTCTTAGGAGAGCCGCCCATGAATATTTTCATGGTGAATTCCGATTCCAATCGCCGCCTGATTATCCCTGATACAGATTTTGCTTTGCCCATAACGAGCCACGTGCAGCGACTGCTGGGGAACCGCACCTCCGTGCGGCTTGGCGTTCGACCATGGGGCATTCATGTGAGCCAGACCCCATCCGAAGTCAGTGTCCCGGGAACGGTCTCCGTGGTAGAAAATTTGGGCGATGAAACACGTGTAGGCGTGCGCTACGGCGATATGTTGCTGATGGCAAGTACTGACATCACGCGAGCTTACAAGCCCGGCAGCAAGGTGCATCTTACCTTCGAAGATGAGGATCTGAACCTCTTCGATCCTGATACCGGAGAACGTCTAATTGTTTGATGCAAGCTCTTCACCTTCAGCATCTAATGTCCACTTGAAAGATGGAAACCAGTGTTCGATGTTTCGACTGAAAAGGAGTCGGAATTTGAGGGCACGCACTCAAAGACGACGAACAAACACTCAAGCAATAAGAATTCTGAAAGGAGAAATAATATGAGTACAGCAACAGCAACTCCAAGCACAGCCAAAACTGAAGCAACGCAGTCCGGAGTGATCGGAGGCGACCTGCCGGAGACGATGCGAGCGCTTGTGGTCTATGGCCCCGGGGACTATCGGCTCGAGACCGTTCCTGTCCCCCGTGCCACACCGGATGATATCATCGTCAAGGTGGAAGCTTGTGGGATATGCGCGGGGGACATTAAGACCTATCTCGGAGCGGAATCGTTCTGGGGTGGCAGTGGACAGCCGAAGTATATCAAGGAACCGATGATTCCCGGACACGAGTTTGTGGGAATCATTGTTGAAGTTGGCGAGAACGCCGCCAGGAAGGACCACGTCAAAATCGGCGACCGTCTTATTTCGGAACAGATTGTTCCGTGCTGGGACTGCCGTTTTTGCCGGCAAGGTGAATACTGGATGTGCGAGAAGCATGATGTTTACGGCTTCCAGAATAATGTGAACGGCGCCTTCGCCGAGTACATGAAATATCCTAAAGAGGCTATCAATCATAAGGTGCCTAGTGACTTGCCGCTCGAAAAAGCGATCCTCGTCGAACCTTTTGCCTGCTCAGCCTATTGCGTCGAGCGGGCTAACATCCACTGGGACGACGTCGTTGTCTTAGCTGGCGCGGGGACGCTCGGCCTGGGCATGGTCGGTTGCGCTAAGCTAAAGAGCCCGTGGAAGCTTATCGTAATGGATACCAAGCCGGAGAGGCTTGAACTCGCTAAGAAGTACGGCGCGGACATCGTGCTGAACCCTCTCACCGACGACGTGGTGAAGATCGTCAAGGATATGACTGACGGCTACGGCTGCGATGTTTACATCGAGGCGACAGGACACCCGAATGCAGTGGTTCAGGGCCTGCAAATGATTCGCAAGCTGGGCCGCTTCGTCGAATTCAGCGTCTTTTCGCAAGACGTGACCGTCGATTGGAGCATTATCTCCGACCGCAAGCAGTTGGACGTCCTGGGAGTCCACCTTGGACCATACCAGTATCGGTTTGTCATCGACGCCATAGCCAAGGATCGAATCCCGACCGAGGGGGTGGTCACTCACAAGCTGCCGCTCGAGAAATTTGAGGAAGGATTCGATATGATGAAGAAAGGGGATAAATCTCTCAAAATTCTTTTGATTCCATAAGTTAGACTTAACATCAACTGCAGAAAGGGCGCACGGCTTAGCGAGGAGGGGGCAGAAGCCGTGCGCGCTCGTTAGGAGTGACGATGCGCGATTTCTATCGGGCGGTGCGACAAAGAGCCCATCGGCCCCATGGGCATGACTTTCATTAATACAGCTTAGGAGAAAAGTATGAGTTCGTCCGAATCAATTGCGGTGGGCTGCGACGAAGCAGCCTTTCAACTTAAGGAGACGATCCGCTCCTATTTGGAGAAGAAGGGTCACACGGTTAAGGACTATGGCGTGCACAATACGGAACCTTCGTTATATCCTAACATAGCTTTAGAAGTTTCCTCGGCCGTAGCGGAGGGCAAGCATGAGCGTGGCATTCTCATGTGTGGGACGGGCATCGGCATGGCTATCACCGCAAACAAGGTTCCCGGAATTCGGGCGGCAGTCTGTCACGATGTTTATTCAGCGGAGCGAGCCCGCAAGAGCAACGACTGCCAGGTGATGGCCTTGGGAGCGCGAGTCGTCGGAGAAGAATACGCCAAGAGCCTCGTCGATACGTGGCTGAAATCCGACTTCGAGGGAGGTAATTCAACGGCCAAGGTTGAACGAATGAAGGAAATCGAGCAGCAATTCACCGCTGCAAAAAAATAGCGCTTAAAACCTCAGAAACAATATGCAACGAATTCTCAACGATGCTTCGCGTGTGACCGAGGAGGCGCTCGAAGGAATTATCGCCTGTCACACAGATCTACTCGCAAAGACTGAAAATCCACGGGTAGTTCGATATGTAGGCTCCCCGGTGCAAGGAAGGGTTGGGATCGTGACCGGCGGCGGATCGGGGCACGAACCGGCTTTTGTTGGCTATGTGGGCAAGAACATGGTCGATGTGGTCGCGGTGGGGGAGATCTTCGCCTCGCCGTCGGCGCACATCTTCCGCGATGCAATCCGGACTGCGGATGGCGGTGCGGGAGTAGCTGTGCTTTACGGCAACTATGCTGGGGACAACATGAATGTGAAGATGGCCCGGCGTATGGTGCAAGGCATCAAAGTGGACACGGTGATTGCCAATGACGATGTCGCTTCCGCTCCCAAGAGCGAGCGGGAAAAGAGAAGGGGAGTGGCCGGCGAGATTCTCATGTGGAAAGTCGCCGGCGCCAAGGCGTCCACCGGGGCTTCGCTGGAAGAAGTTATCGCGACCGCGCAGAAGGCGATTGATTCGACCCGCAGCATCGGCATCGGACTCACTTCGTGCGTCATACCTGCTGCTGGCAAACCCAATTTTCATATCGAACCGGGCAGGATGGAAGTGGGGATCGGGCATCATGGCGAACCGGGCGTCAAGGTGGACGATCTGAAAAGCGCCGATGAAATGGCGCAAATCGCCCTTGATTACATCCTGCCTGATCTGCCGTTCAACTCCGGAGATGAAGTGGTCGTCTTGGTTTCGGGTCTCGGAGCCACGCCCGTGATGGAGCTTTACATCGTTTACCGAAAGCTGGTTGAGCTCCTTGGCAAAGCCGGAATTTCTATCTATCGGCCATACGTGGGCAATTACTTCACGTCGTTGGAAATGATGGGTGTCACAGTCACGATCATGAAGCTTGATGCCGAGCTCAAAGAGCTTATCGCAGCCGAAGCAACTTCGATTGGGCTTACTCAAGCCAAACTCACCTAAACTTAGTGAAATAAAATGAATGTCACCTCCTATCCAACCACTGAAGGGCGCAAACTCCTTCTCGCTCTGGTTGAAACGGTTGAGAGCAATGGCAACTACTTAAGCGAGATTGATGGGGCGACCGGCGATGGCGATCACGGTATCAACATGACCAAGGGATTTCGGCGGACGAGGGAGAAACTTGGCGAACAGAACGTGACTGTGACAGAAGGCCTTGATATGCTTGGACAGGTGCTGCTTGCGGAAATTGGCGGAGCGATGGGACCTCTTTACGGAAGCTTCTTCATCGATATGGGTCAGGCCTGCAGCAACTCGGCGTCCATTGACAAAGAGGTCTTTGGCAAGATGCTCAAGGCTGCTGTGGCCGTGATGCAGGATCTTGGTGGTGCCAAAGTTGGCGACAAGACAATGATGGATGCCTTGGTCCCCGCGCTCGAGGAATATGACAAGGCCGTTTCGGAAGGAGCTAGCTTTTCCGATGCTCTCAATCGCATGACTGAAGCCGCGGAGAAGGGAAAAGAAGGCACTCGCGACATGATCGCCAAGCTGGGACGGGCAAGCCGCCTGGGGGAGCGGTCAAGGGGAATTCTCGATGCGGGGGCTGCCTCTTGTTCGCTCATTCTGAAAACCTTCTCCAATACTTTTCAAAGCGCTCAACAAAAGTAACACCCGCCTGTGACAACAAGCGTTGAAGTTGGCCAGCTGATGAGGTGCGAAAACCTTTAATTTGAACTCGGTTAGCTCAACTTTCGTCAGTGCTTTCTCTTCGAAGGCTCGAGCAGCGAAGAGGAAAGGCCCAACGCATCCCCTCGAGCAAATGAACGATTCTCGCTGGCATAAAGCAGTCTCCTAAGTTCAGGCCTTGCGAGAAGCCGCTTACTTTCACAATTCGGTTGACAGCTTTAGGTGAAGGAGAATGAGCCGAGCTTATGAATTACCAGGCGATTCAGAGCAGATCGTCCGAGCAGCGTGGCTTTACCATGTGGCCGGTAATACGCAGGAGCAGGCGGCCGAGCTGCTCGGAATTTCGCGCGTCAAAGTAAACCGACTTCTGGCGGAGGCCAGGGAATCAGGAATCGTTAAAATCTCCATCGAGCACCGTTTCGCTCGTATGATGGAGCTCGAGGAGAATATTCGGCGCCGTTATAGCCTTTCATTCTGTCGAACTACGCCCCCGCTGATGTCTTACTCCACGAACCGTAAGGCGCTTCCATCACGAGCGAGGCTGGCCGCGGAAAGCCCAATTGCTCGCCGCGCCGTAGGTATTGTCGCAGCAGATTTGCTGCGGGAGCGTCTTCAGACCGACGAAAGTTGTGTCGTCGGCGTTGGCTGGGGCAGAACGGTGGCGGAAGTGCCAAATCATCTTTTCGGGATAACCAAGCCAAAAGCAAAGTTTGTTTCGGCGATGGGCTCGCTCACTCGAACCTCCGCCGCCAATCTCTTCGAAGTCGTTTATCAATTGGCGGAACGGACAGGAGGGGAGGGGCACTTTCTCCCGGTGCCCTTCATTGTGAACACGATCGCTGATCGCCAGATCTTCATGTCGCAGCGCATTTTCCAGGAGACTCTCGCCCTCGCGGAACAGGCAAATTTCTACATCGTCACCTTTGGACCGTGCGACGAGCACAGCCTCCTTTTCAAGCACCGCTATTTATCAGGCATAGAGCTGCAAGACCTCAAACGAGCTGGTGCAGTTTGCGACTGCATGGGCAAGTTTTTCGATGCCGACGGTCAAGTGGTCTCGAGCGATGTAAATCAACGAACACTGGCCGTCGACCTTGAACACTTGTACAGTCGCGAGGTGATCCTGCTCTGTGCGGGTCGGGAAAAATTGCAAGCTGTCAAGGGATTGCTAAGGGCAGGTTTTGTGAAAGGGCTTATTATCGACGGAGACACGGCGCTCTGGCTAAGCGAAAATTCTGAGTAGTCGGGCTTTAGCAGTGGGTGCGATCTCTGGGAAGCCTGTTTGCGGCTATCGTCAAGGGCACCAAACTCTGCAATAGTCGCTTGCCCGTGGCTTCAGGATCCATTTATCAGCATTCATGCCAAACAAATTGACTCAAGGTGTTCTAGTAGCAGAATTCAAGAGGAGCTTGAGGGGCGACTTGGATCCAGCCTGGCGACAGCGGCTATGACGAGGCTCGCAAGGTGGCATGTTCGATGGACTTTATCCGCCGGGCCTTCAATGGTACTGGAAGGCTGACTTCGCTAAGGAATTGAGTGACGACGCTATTGCCGCGCACGTTCGCCATGGCTCCAAATTGCCGGCGATGCTCTCGACGATGCACCTATATCCGATCAATGGCAAAGCACATCAGGTCGCGAAGAGTGAAACGGCATGGAGTTATCGCGATGCCGTGTGGGCCCAGGTGCTGGTGGGCGTCGGCGACGATCCGGCTAAACAACGAACAGACCATAGCGTGGGCGCGAAACTACTGGGATGCGATGCACCCGTACTCCGCCGGTGGCGCCTATGTGAACTTCATGATGCAAGAGGAGGGCGAGAACCGCGTCAAAGCAAGCTATCGTGAGAATTATGAACGCTTGGTTACCATTAAGAACAAGTATGATCCGAACAACGTGTTCCGCGTGAACCAGAACATCATGCCTTCGGCGACATAGCGATCTTCGTTCTTGGGACCTCGCTTGTCTCGGCATTCGTAAGAGAACTTTTTCAGCAAGAGATGAGGCAGCCGCCAGCAGCCTCACTGCGCATTTGCTGACCGACTCTCAATTGGGCGTGGCACATTTTTGCGATTGCTCTAAATCGCGACCGCACCGATTGCACACACATTATCATGAGCCCATCTACGGTTATCCTTTATGTAACAACATGGTTGGTGGTCGCGCTTACGCCGGGTCCGGCGGTCCTCTGTATCATAGCCCAGGTGGCCAAGTATGGTTTTGCGGTCAGCCGCTGGGGAATTCTCGGAGTTCAGTTGGGCAATTTGACGTTCTTCATGGGGGTTGGCGCCGGTCTGGTTGCCTTGTTAACGACAGCAACAAACACGATGTCAATCCTGCAATTCGCCGGCGCGAGCTATCTCTTGTATTTGGGAATTCGTTTTATCAGATCGTCTTTCCGCCACTCTGAAAGGGACCATGTTGCGTACGCGACGTTGGTGGATAGCGGCAATGTAGTTCTCCAGGCATTTGCGGTTCAGGTGACGAATCCGAAAGCCCTTCTCTTTGTTTCCGCGTTGCTGCCGCAATTTCTTGAGGCAGATGGCAACATGATGCTTCAGTTCACTGTTCTTCTGGTCTGCACGATCGCGGTAGATACTGCGGTTTTGGTTTCGTACGCTTTTCTCACGGCACGAGGTCTGCAATCATTCCGTTCCTGTAAATTTTCGGGATGGGTTGAGCGCGCTTTTGGTGCCGCTCTGGCCGGCTTGGGTCTCAAGCTTCTTTTCTGGCAGAGATAAAACCTGGATTATGCGGGCACGCTCCCGTCGCGCGTTATGGAAAATTCTCTTGCGTCCGCAGCATTCTATCGTCCCGTGCTTTGTCAAGGAGCACAATAAGCGAAGATTAGCGAACGCGCGGGCAAAGGAACTTGCGCCGGCTTGTAACGCAGATCGTGATGATCCGGAGGCGACTGAAAATATTGAACCATGCGAAACAACGGATTCCTGCTCGTGATGGATGCTTCAATCCTTTGGGTTTCGAACACCGATGACTCCGACCGCGAGTCTGTCTCCAGCGTTCCCCGTGGGTTGACTTCCATCATCAACCTTAGCGTGCACGACAAGCGCCCGTCCGATAATAGGGCTCAAACGCCCAGCTAGCGAAAGGTTGTCTACAGTCAAACGCAACGTGGCATTGCCGCTGGCATCAGTCTCAAGATTGCCAAAGTCTCCTGCGTGGCGCGATTTCTTATCAGGCAGGGCATGTTGATGACCCATGGGATTGTAATGATCGCCTGCGCTCTTTCCATCTTTGGAGGTAACATCCCCATATTGATGGATATGGATGGCGTGCTTGGAATTTGGAGTGAGGCCGGTGATGTCGCCTGCAACTTCAACTTTACCTTCCCCACCCGGTTTGAAGGTCACGACGCCGCGCGCTTGATTTCCTTCGGTCGGAGAGAGGACCGCCACCAGTTCGGTAGCGTCGACAATCACGGGAGCCGAAGCCATTGCCTCATCAGCAAGTTCCTCCGCGGCGAGACATCGAGGAGATGCAACGAGCGGAAGCGTCAAAGCGGCGAAAATTGCGACAAACTTTCCTGGTATCTTCATATCAGTAAGCTCGCAATCCTCGATTGCGAAAGCAATCGGTTGCCACTCTTATCTGCCTCTAAGGGATTTTGCTGAGCTTCGGATGTGGTTGACGTCGCGCTATTCGATCCGATGGGGATCAAGCGCGTCTCGCAAGGCATCTCCAAGAAAATTGAGTGCGAGGAGTGTTATTGCCATCGCCGCTGCGGGAAAGACAACTACCCACCAACGGATGAGGATCGGGTTAAGCGACGCTGCGCCATCAGCGAGTAGAGAACCCCAACTCGCCGCCGGCGCTTGCACGCCCAATCCAAGAAAGCTCAGGAAAGATTCATCGATGATCACGGCGGGAATCGTCAAAGTCAGATAAATCAAGATCACTCCGAGAAGATTTGGCAATACGTGTCTAAGGAGGATTTTGTGATGTGACTGGCCAAGTGCGGCGGCGGCGGCGACAAAGGCGCGGCCCTTCAACGCAAGCGTCTGTCCACGAACTATCCGGGACAAAGTCAGCCACTCAATGATGCCGAGTGAGACGATGAGAATTGCAATTCGAGAGGAGAAGACCAACCAATCCCACCCCATTCTCGAAGCAAAAACCTGCAGTTGCGCATTGAACGCGTTGATGCAAATGAGAATGAAGATGAGCCTCGGAATGGAGTAGAGAATATCGACAAGCCGCATCATGAGGTCGTCGATCTTCCCTCCCGCATACCCAGCCACGAGCCCGTATGCTGTGCCGATAACGAGACTGACAAGCGCTCCGCATAATCCCACAAGCATCGATACCCGACCACCGGTCAGCACACGATAAAGGAGATCACGCCCGTTGAGGTCAGTTCCAAAAGGATGTCGAACGCTCGGGGGAGAGAAGGAGAGGGGACTCGGTTCTCCGTACGTGCTCGGGAGGAACATCGGGCCAATGGTCACAGCCATCAGAATCGTGGCCAGAATACCGGCGGGGACGATTACGGAGGAGTTCTTCCAAAATCTTCCGCTAGCCCTCCGGTCATGCATCGAGCTGGATCCTCCGGTCGAGCCACGTATAGACCACGTCTACCGCCAGATTGAAAAGGACCAGCATTACGCAATACACGATCACAACACCGCCAAGGAGAAATCCGTCTCGATTCAGGATCGAGTTGACAAAGAAACCTCCCGCTCCCGGAATGTAGAAGATCGTTTCAACGACGATCGAACCGGTCAATAGGTGAGCGGCCAGGGGACCAAGGAAAGAAACGACGGGAAGGATCGCTACGCGCAGGGCGTGCTGGTAGAGTACGACGTGTTCCGCCAACCCCTTAGCACGGGCGGTGCGGATGAAGTCCTGCCCAAGGGTTTCTATCATGCTGCCGCGCAGCAGACGGGCAATGTAGGCGATGTAAGGTGCGGCGAGCGTGATGGTAGGAAGCACGAGTGCAGCAGGATGGCCCCATCCACCGACCGGCAGCCATTTGAGCCAGAGGCTGAAGATAAGAATGAGTATCGGTCCCGTGATAAATGCCGGTAAGGAAACGGCGGCCAGAGCAATGAGCATGGCGAGCGTGTCCTTCCAGGTACCCCGACCGGCAGCCGCAATAACGCCAAAAAAGAGACCGCCCGCAACGGCGAGGGTGAACGCCGCGATGCCAAGCGTCATCGTTACGGGGAGAGTTTGCGCGAGAATTTCCTTCACGCTTCGATTCCGGTACTTGGTGGAATCGCGCAGGTCTCCGCGGAGGAGATCGCCCAGGTAGCCGACATATTGCTGCCATAGCGGACCATCCAGCTTGTACTTGGCCAGCAGCTGTTTCTCGATGGCGGGCGGAATTTTTCGCTCCGCGTCAAATGGCCCGCCGGGAGAAATGCGGATCAGAAAGAACGTGATCGTCACGACGCAGAACAGCACGGCCAGTAAACCAGCCAAGCGGCGGACAAGAAAAGCAATCACCGCCCTTCATGTAGGTTGTAGAGGCGTCGGTGCCAAGCACCTGATTTTCGTCCGCGCATGCCGCGCGACCGCGCCTTTTAAGCCGTACGAAAATACGGCAAGGTACTAGCGACGCGGCTTACCTCGGGAATGTTCTCGAGAAGCTCGGCGATCGCGTCCCATTTGCCGCGAACCAAAGCGTCGCGCGCATGATCAGGAAGTGTCGCCTTGAAATCCATGTCAGCGGCACTCACTTTTCCCTCGAGAAGATCAAGGGTCGCAAGCAGGTCGGGATCTTCTTCCACCAAACCGGCTAGGGCACGGATATCCTGACCAGCCATCACCGCGCATGGCATGCCAAGGGTCGTGCAATTGCCAAAAAAGATTTCGGCGAAGCTCTCAGCGATGATCGCGCGAAAGCCAAAGCGATACAGGGCCTGTGGTGCGTGCTCACGAGAACTTCCGCATCCGAAATTCGAACCCGTGAGAAGTATCCTCGCCCCTGAGAATCTCGGATCGTTAAGAGGATGCAGTTTCGAGGTTCCATCCTGATTTTTCCGCTCATCGTAAAAGGCAAATTCCCCAAGACCGTCAAACGTCACGCACTTCATGAACCGCGCCGGAATTATCCGGTCGGTATCGATGTCGTTTCCTGTCACATATACCACCGTTCCAGTAACTTGCGTTATTTGTTCAAGTGGCATCGTAATAACTCCTAACTGAGGGTAAACACCTCTCGGGCATCGCTGATTTCTCCCGTAACCGCTGCGGCTGCGACCATAAGCGGACTCATGAGCACAGTTCGACCAGTTGGACTCCCTTGCCGTCCTTTGAAGTTGCGGTTACTGGAGCTGGCACAGAGTTGGTCGCCGACAAGCTTGTCGGGGTTCATGCCGAGACACATGGAACAACCCGCCCCTCGCCATTCGAATCCGGCTTCGCGAAAAATTTCGGCTAAGCCCATCTTCTCGGCAATGAGCGAGACGCCTTGGGAACCTGGGACGACGATGGCCTTGACCCCGCTCTTAACTTTGCGGCCTCTGAGATGTTGTGCCACTTCTGTGAGGTCACTCAGGCGACTGTTGGTGCAACTCCCGAGAAAGGCGACATCGACCTTGGTTCCCTTGATAGGTTCTCCCGCCTGGAGGTGCATGTGAGCAATGGCCTCTTCAGCAGTCGCGCGGTCTTTCTCAGGGAGTTCCTGGGGCGATGGCACTTTCTCGTCGATGAAGATCGCCTGACCTGGATTGATCCCCCAGGTGACGGTGGGTGCAATATCGCAAGCTTTGAAGTCGACGACGTCGTCGTAGCTTGCATTCGGGTCGGATGCGAAGGTTTTCCAGCGGGCAACCGCGCTCGGCCACTCCTCGTTCTGGGGTGCGAAGCGCCTTCCATGAAGATAATCGAAGGTTGTCTCATCCGGGTTCACGTAACCAACGCGCGCGCCTCCTTCTATCGACATGTTGCAAACAGTCATCCGTTCTTCCTGGCTGAAGCCTTCGAACGTGGAACCGCCGTACTCATAGGCGAGACCGAGACCGCCATTCACCCCGAGTTTGCGAATGATGTGAAGGATGACGTCCTTAGCATAGACCCCGCGCGCCAGGGCGCCGTCGACATTGATACGGCGGACCTTCGGTTTCCGAATGGCGAGTGTTTGCGTGGCCAGCACGTCGCGGACCTGACTGGTTCCAATTCCCAAGGCGATAGCACCAAAGGCGCCATGCGTGGAGGTGTGCGAGTCGCCACACGCGATCGTCGTTCCCGGTTGGGTAATTCCTTGTTCCGGGCCGATGATATGGACTATGCCTTGGTGGCCGCTCGGAAGATCGAAAAAGGTGATGCCGAACTGCTCGCAGTTTCTCCGCAATGCTTTGATCATTTCGTCCGCGAGCTGATCCGAGAATGGCTCTTTGCGCTCATCGGTGGGAACGATATGATCAACGGTTGCGAAAGTGCGTTCGGGATAGAGGACCTGCAGTCCAAGATCACGCAGCATCCCGAAAGCCTGTGGGCTGGTGACTTCATGAATAAGATGGGTGCCGATCAGCAGCTGTGTGGCTCCGTTTGGCAGTTCGCGCACCTTGTGTGCCTCCCAGACCTTATCTAGCAATGTCTTACTCATAATTCAGGCGGCTTTGGACAAGCTACAAATCATCGCTCTTGGTTCTAGCGGCCGCAAGTTCCTTGTCATTCGGGTCTTCTTTGGACAAGCTAAAAAACATCATCCTGCGCTTCTCATAATGGGCATTGAACGTTCCGAAAACTGGTTCTTAAGGAAGCATGACAATGGAGAAGTTTTCGGACCGGTTTCGTTCGAGAAAATTCGAGAGTGGACCCATTCGGCGCAAGTAAATCCGCAGGATGTGTTATCAATCGATCAGGTGATCTGGACAAAAGCGCCGATGATCCCGGAATTGGAGATGGATTGGCTCGTCGTGGTCGGGCACAATCTTCTGTACGGTCCAACAACTGCTGAAGCTCTTCTGGAATTTGAAAGAAGGGGAGAAATCAGTTTCGCGACCGCGCTGATCAACTGCAAGACCGGGCAAACGACCACGTTGCACGATGCGCCGTTTTCGCAGACCGATTTTCCACAGGCTGAGCGCACCTCCATGGATATTCTGACCCGCCAACCGCTCCGCGGCGGACAAAGCGGCAGTTTGCGCCTGAATCTTCAACAGCGCATCCGCGAACTCGAAAGTGCCCTCCTAGACAAACGTCGTCAGCTTGTTGTGGCCGAAGAAACCGTTACCCGTCTCGAGAGCAGAATCCGCGAACTGGAAGAGCGCATTCGTGACTATAGCGGTTTTCGACGAAGCTGAGATCAAGCGCTTTAGTTCAGATTCTCCAGCTCCGGAATCCCGTAGTCGTGCATCAATTGCCCCTTGGTCTTATCAATTTCTGCCGCATCCAGGTAGATAAAGCTGGGATCTTCCTCAAATTCGATTTTCTGGAAACCATCCTTGGGGAAGGCAGCGGCTTTGGCGAGATCGTCGAGGCTCCTTACCGGCACGCCATTAACCTTGTTGACGACAAGGTGCTGCAAGCCTTCGTAGCCCAGCGTATTTAGGGTCGGAAGGACTTGACTCAGGAAAACGATTTTGCCGCGCTTGGGAGAAAGCTCGTTCTGATAAGCATCAAGATAAACAAGTCGCTGCGGCGCATCCTTCACCCAATTTGCTCCCCACTCCTGTAAGTACGAGCGCGAGAGCTCCCGAAAGACGAGACCCCCCAAAATCAGGTAGCGCGGCGGGTGATCATATTCATACGGATGACTGATGCTTTGTTCTTTGTCTACTGTGTCCACCCTCACCGGCACCGTTTCGTGCTTGCCGCCGCGCAAGATTCTGAAGTCCACGGTGTCGCCGACATGCACCAGGGTATTGGTGAGATGGCTAAAGGGAATTCTGCCGATTCCGGGCTCGTCGTAATTGCCATCGGGATCAATGGGCTTATTGGCCACGTCAAGAATAACGTCTCCCTTGCGTAATCCGGCTTTTTCTGCAGCGCTCTCAGGGAGCACCTCCGTGATGTAAACGCCGCCATTTTCGTTCAGACCGATGTAGCGACGAAACTGCGGATCGCGAGTAGATGCAAAAACCAGACCGGCGCGCGGGAAGCCAGGATAGCTTTCAAGCTTCGCGTCGGCGAGGAAGTGTGAAATAACCGGCGCGGGGATGACCTCCGCCGTCTGGCTCCTGGCGTCGTAGCGCATGAGCAGTCCCAGCAGCCGCCCATCGCGGACGGCCGGCACCGTGAAACTCCCTTCGCGATTTTGGAGCGGAGCGCTTATCCGGTAGGTTAGCAGCGCCAGATGATCGAGGGGATACCCGGCCACAGTGATCGTCGTTATGACCCCGGGTGTATCGGCGATTTGCCCGTTGGATTCCAATTGAAGGATTGAGGCGCGATCTCCCACCCGGGCCTCGGTTTCAAGCTGGAGTGCCTTGGCCTCCTTGAGGAAATCGGGATTGACGGGTCTGAGAAGCGCCAGGTTGCAATCATAATCTATGACCACCACCTCGGCGGGCGACTTCTCGGCTGAGTCCGCCTTTTCCAGCTCGACATAAGTCCGGTTGGCCACGAGCTCCGCCGTGACGAGCACCTGATTGCCGGGAAGCACTACACCAAGTCCGCGGCGAAGAAACGGAGCCTTCTTCGTCCAAGGACGAAAGAAATCGAAAGCCTGATTCGTGGAGTTGACGCGGATAATTGAGTCGGTGCTGACCGGCAATATGCTGGCGGAGGGTTCCTTGGCGACGGGGGAGGCGCCTGCGCCCAGCATTGCCGTTGCGAAGATAAGGAGAAGGCAAACCCGAGAGATCGTCATTTTTGTAGATTTTCCTCCGTCGCCACGCGGTAGCGGTCGCGGATACGCTCGCGCGCTTCCTCCACGGCCTTGCGTTCGAGCACCAGGGGACGGCCTTTTCCCACCATCTCGATCACATAGTAGTCGGATGGCTTCTTGAACGCTTCAGCCACGTCGTCGATCCGTTGAATCTTTTGGTCATTGATCTTATCGACGATCTCATAGCGAAAGTCCGAAGCGTAGGCGTTGACGGGATCGGCGAGGACATTGCTCAGGACGACAATCTCCTGTCGTTCGCGATAGAGGTTCTGCGTTATGAAATGATCGAAGTAATAACGTAAGCGCAAATCGTCAGGATTATGCTCTGACATAAAATTGGCGTCTACGGGTTGAAAGACGAGCCCGCCGAAGACGACGAAACGTGGTTTTTGGTTGTAGGCGTTGGCCTGCAAGGAGAACGGCCACGCATGGGTGAGCGGGATGCTCACCTGGATCTGCTTTCCGTCGCGGAGCACCTCAAAATCGACTCGCTCGCCCTTGAACTTTCTTTCGACGACCTCAGCCATCTCGACGGCGTCGCCATCCATGCTGACGGTCCCATCGCTCGCGATGGGCAACCCATCGATCGAAAGAAGCACATCGCCCGGCTGCAGACGTCCTTCCGAAACTCCCCCGCCGTAAACGTTGCCCGCAAAAATCCCCAAATCTCCGTCGGTAAGGCCAAGCGCCTTGCGCATCGCGTGGTTGTGGAGCGGGTGGTAGCTGATCGTTAGATCCATGTAGCTGTCGTAACGCTCGTCCTCCACATCTTTGAGAAAACGTCGGATCACCGGCGTTGGAATCATGTAGCCAACATTTTGCGCCACGTCGCCGCTGTAACCTTGAAAGGCGACTCCGACCACCTTGCCGTCCTGCAGCACCGGTCCGCCGCTATTTCCCGGATTGATGGCGGCATCGATCTGGATAGCGAGATGAGAATCGACGCCAGAATGCGTGTACGTTTGGAAGTCGATTCGCGATACCACGCCGCGAGTAACCGAGAGCCTGTCGCCGCCGATCGGATACCCATACACGGACACCGTGCTTTCGATGGCTGGAATGCCGCCGAATTCCAAGGACGCCGTGTTCTTGAAAAAATTTGGGCTGTCCACGGTAAGCAGCGCCAGGTCGCAATCGTGCGCGATGTGGACCACGCGAGCAGGGTAGGGCTTCGGATCGCCCTCTTTGGAGACCGTGAGAAAACGCGCATTGCTGACAACATGCGCATTGGTCATGATCCGGTTTTCGTTGACGATAAATCCTGCGCCGACGCCGCTCGTTATGTCTCCGCCGCTCCATGGAGCACGGTAGTTTGATCCTTGCGAGGTTGCTTGGATCCGCACCAGGCTGTCGGCGACGCGCGCAGCTCCGGCCCCATGGACCAGCAAGAAAAACGCGCACGCGATGCGCGCGAAATGACAAGACATGGCCGAGAACGTATGCGGCCCGACCCGTTTGACAACTTTGAAAATTCCGGTTCCGAGTCTAGCCAGAGTTGCCAATGGGGGCGTGGCTTCGTTAGACATCATGCCGATGGAGCCAGCCAGTGATTTGATCGCCGTTCGCCGAAAAAAGGTCGACGCTTTGCGGGCTGAGGGGATCACGCCCTTCGGAGGAAGATTCGACGTCGATGGCGTTATGGAAGACATCGTCGCCGCTTTTAGCGAAGGGAAGGCGACCCGCGCCGCCGGGCGAGTCACCGCCCACCGCGACATGGGTAAGAGCCATTTCATTGACTTGTCCGACTTTTCCGGGCGCATCCAGCTCTTCATCCATCCCAAGCAAATTGGCGATGACGCATTTGCCATTTTCAAGCAATTGGACATCGGCGATTGGATCGGAGCAGAGGGGGAGTGCTTCGTGACGAAATCTGGCGAGCCCACCATCAGGGTGAAACGATTTACCGTGCTTGCCAAAGCCCTGCGCCCTCTCCCCGAGAAGTGGCACGGAGTGCGGGATGCCGAGACGAAATACCGCCAGCGCTACCTGGACCTGATCGCCAATCCGGAATCACGAGAGATTTTTCGCAAGCGCCTGCTCATCGTCCGCGAGATCCGGCGATTCCTGGAAGCACGTGGTTTCGTCGAGGTGGAAACGCCAATGATGCAACCGGTCCCTGGAGGGGCAGCGGCGCACCCCTTCAAGACGCATCACAATGCCCTTGGCATGGACCTTTACCTTCGCATCGCACCCGAGCTCTACCTTAAACGCCTCCTCGTGGGAGGAATCACCAAGGTCTTCGAATTGAACCGCAATTTTCGTAACGAAGGCATCTCACGCCGGCACAATCCGGAATTCACCATGCTTGAGGCCTACTGGGCCTTCGCAGATTTTGAGATGATGGCCAACTTGGTTCAGGATCTCATCTGCCATCTCGCGCAAACAGTTTGCGGTGGTCTTCTCGTTGAACATAAGGATGCCGATGGCAATCTGGTGAAGACAATCGATCTTTCGCCTCCCTGGAGGCGCACGCGGTATGCTGATCTCGTTGAAGCCGCCGTTCCAGAGTGGTTTGCTTTATCCATCGAGCAAAAGCGTCAGCGTTGTGCGGAACTTCGTCTTGACGTCAGCCACTGCCAGGAAGATTTCGAAATTACCCAGCATCTGTTCGAGAAACTTGTGGAAGAGAAGACAATCAACCCGCTTTTTGTTACACATTGCCCGAAAGAGCTCGTCCCGCTCGCTAAGCAGAATGCCGAAAACCAAGCTCTCGTTGATGTCTACGAGCTCATCATCAACGGGCAGGAAATTTCTCCTGGTTATTCCGAACTCAACGATCCTGACATTCAGCGTGAGCGGCTTGAACACCAAAGCGGAGGCGAAACCCAGAAAGTCGACGAGGATTTTCTTCGAGCGCTCGAGTATGGGATGCCGCCCGCCGGAGGGATCGGGATGGGCATCGATCGGTTGGTCATGATGCTTACCGGTGCCGAGAGCATTCGCGACGTTATCCTCTTCCCGCACGCGCGTGAGAAGAAAAGCGCTTAGCTCCGCAGCGCAATTGTCTTCCAGCGGTTTCACGCAAGCGCAGGAACCGCTCTACGGACGCAGCACCGGAGGGCCGTCGTCGCGATCACTTTTCTCGCCGCGCGGTAATGGTCTCTTCCGCTCGGCGTTCCGCGCCTCGAGCATGACGAACACTGTGTAAAGACCGAGCGCGACACCTCCCGAAGGCAAAGTGACAATGCCAAGCCATCCCATGGCACGCAGGATGTAGAGTGTCCTTCCAATATCGACGCCGAAAACAATGCACGGTGCGGGAGAGCCTACATTCACCGTGCAGCCCCAAAGCGCGCTTATGGCCACGACGATGAGCACGCAGAAAATGGGGAACACCATCCAGGAGACAATGACACCGTAAACGATTGCGTTCCGCTGCCGAGGATCCATGTGCCAAATGCTATGCCTTGATCTCCAGGCTTCCAAGCGCACTCTGGCGGATTCCTGCCAATGCGCTATGGTGACCCTCTTTTGTGAAGAGTGTTTATCCGCGCGGTTCCTTCAACGCGCATTGGTTTAGTTTGTTTAATGCCGTTTCCTTTCAGATCATGATGGGAGCGCCGATCATCGTTTATGCGAAATCTTTGGGCGCTTCCTCGACCGTGCTGGGAATCATTGCTGCGTTCACGCCGCTGATGACGGTCTTCCAGTTGCCTGCCGCGCAGCATCTCGAACGCTATGGCTATCGGCAGTTTGTTCTGGCAGGGTGGGGTGCCCGGAGTGTGCTTATCTTTGTGGCGGCGGCCATTCCACTCGTCGAAATCTTCGACAATGCGACGAAGCTTGCCGCTTTGCTGACACTGCTGTTCTTCTATAACCTGCTGCGCGGAATCTCTTCCGCGGCGTTTATGCCATGGTTCGCCCATATAATCCCCGAGCACGTCCGGGGGAGATTTCTTTCCATCGATCAGCTCTTCATGTATGCAGGTTGTTTGGTGTCCCTGCTGGTGTCAGCGCTCGTCGTGACAGGGCCGGTCGAACCTTGGGAGTATGCGCTCGTCTTTCTGATCAGTGCCGTGGCGGCCAGTGTCAGCCTCGGATTTATTAACCGAGTTCCGGACGCGGTGGCCGAAGAAGCGAAGCGCCGCAGTTCGCAAAATGTGCCTTGGCGAGAGATCCTTGGCTTTCCGGCATTCCGTGAGCTGCTGATCTTCAATGTCATCTTTGCGACGGTGTTGGGAAGTCTCAGCATCTTTACGGTGGAGTTTCTGAGAGAATTTTCGAATCTAAGTGTTGGGAGTGTGCTTTATCTTTCGGCGTTCGCCTTCGTGGGTAGTCTCGTCGTGCTCCCATTTTGCGGAGCTGTCGTCGACGCGATCGGCAGCAAACCTTTGCTGCGCGGGGCGATCGTCATGTTTGCGCTCGTTATCAGTGCGTGGATTCTCATCGCAGCCAAAGTCATTCCCTATTCGCTGACGCTTATCGCCATGATCAATTTTCTCGCGGGAGCGGCCTCGGCCAGCTTCAATTTGGCAAACGTTCGCATCACGATGGCTACGATGCCCGAGATGGGGCGAGATCATTTCTTCGCGCTCTTTACGGTGATCACGAGCTTGGGGTTGGGTGGGGCTCCGGTCACATGGGGGATTGTCTTAGATGCGATTGGAAGCTATGAGGCGGTCACGGGCGTCTTTCATTGGAAGCGCCATACGATCTATTTTCTCGCCCTGTTCGCGCTCAACGCGATGGCATTCGCTTACATTCCGCGCCTGCACGAAATTCGCGGGATCCGGAGCGCCGGAGCTTCGCTCACCTATTCGCGCTCAGGTCGCTCGCGAGGCTTCTGAACGTGGTCGCCTCCTCAACTCTGCGATGAACATGCCATCACTCCAGAACGTGTATGGTTTACGCAACGCCAATGCGCAAAGCAGCGGTTGCTCGAGAGGTCTTCCTCGCCACCCGTGAGCGACTTGGCAGAGAATTCACGGACGGGAGGGGGAACGGGCGTTTCACCTCCAATTTGAAAAATGGCTGCCCGACCATTCAGTCTCTTTCTTGCTCTTCGTTACCTTAAACCGAAGCGAACGTTTCTTTCAATCATCACTCTCATCTCGATCCTCGGGGTCACTCTTGGGGTGATGGTGCTCATTCTGGTGATCAGCGTCATGACTGGCTTTGAGCGCGAACTCACTCGCAAGGTCGTGGGCTTCGACGCGCATCTCGTAGTGTCCAACGCGAGTGTCATGGAGGATTGGCCGGATATCTTGAAGCAAGTTTCTGCGAACAAAGAGGTGACTGCCGTCGCCCCGTTCGTGCAAGGCCCCGTTCTCGTCGAATTCCAGAATCGGCGTATGGCTCCAAAGATCCGGGGCATTGATCCGGAGCTCGAAGGAAAGGTCACCAACATCCGAGACTTTATCATCGCGGGGGCCTTCGACCTCGACGGCGACAAGACGGTCCTCGGGTCAGAGCTCGCGAGAACTCTAGGCGCTAACGTCGGCGACAAAATCAACATCTTCTCGCCGGGAAACCTTAATCAGATCCTCGAAGAGCTCGACCGCGTCCAAAAGGAGGACGATAAGACCAGCGCTTCCGCCCTCAAACAGATGATCTTGCCAACCGAGCTGGAAGTTACGGGGATTTTTGAAAGCGGACGCTATCTTTATGATAGCGAATTTGTCCTCGTCCCGCTGCATATCGGACAAGAGATTTATAATCTCGGAGGGGGAGCCCACGGACTCGCGATCAAAATCTTAGACGCGTTTGACGCCGATCAGGTGAAAAGTGAGCTGAACGACACGCTGACGCCGCCGAATATGGCGCTCACCTGGATAGATCTTAACAAGCAGCTCTTCGACGCGATACGTATGGAGCGAAACGTCATGTTTTTCCTTCTCCTGTTCATCATTCTGGTCGCGGCCTTCGGCATTATGAATACGCTCATCACGGTGACCGTCCAAAAGACGCGCGAGATCGGCATTATGAAAGCCCTTGGCGCCCAGACCGTTCAGATTATCGGTGTGTTTCTCGCCCAAGGTGTCGTGGTGGGAGTTTTCGGCACGCTTGCCGGGCTGCTCACAGGCATCGCGCTCGTGCAGTATCGTAATCAGGTAAGTGACTGGCTAGCCACGGCACTCGGCATCGAGGTCTTTCCGCGCTCAATTTATCAATTCAGCGAAATCCCGGCCGAAGTCATTCCCAAAGATGTCGCCATCATTTGCATCAGCGCCTTTGTCATTTGCTCACTCGCCGCGCTCATTCCGGCGTGGTTTGCCGCACGTCTCGATCCGGTAAAAGCGCTCCGCTACGAGTAACCGCTATTTCGATGGTCCTGGACGACTATTGACGTATTGAATTGTGAAATCCGGATGCGAGTCTACCAGCTGGATCCTGTAGTCCGGAAAGGAATCCACCACCTGCCACTCTCCCGCAGCGTCAGGCAAATGCTGGACGATTTGAACCCGCAGATCCGGGGAGTTCTCAACCACCTTAACGTCGTAGTCCGAGAATTCTTCAACGAATTGGACACGGCCGTGAATCTTCGAGAAATCGGCCTCCTTTTGTCCGCCCCGAACACCGAGCGCCAGAAATCCCACAGTCGCCGCGATCGCAAACGGAAGCAATGCGTCGGGCTTCATACAAGTACTTACGCTTGAAACGCTTCTCCTTTCACTGAAAAATTCCGATTTGACGCCCCAGACAAAGGACGATCTATTTACGTGCTCCAGAAGCAGCCGTAGCTCAATTGGATAGAGCATCTGACTACGGATC
>CAVUTD010000012.1:0-271481 GCA_963744345.1 uncultured Verrucomicrobiae bacterium | reverse complement strand
GAAGAGGAAGATCCCCAGCGCAGGCTCACCGACGAAGGCATTCGCAATGTGCAGAAAGTCGCGCGATTCCTTCGGCCGCTCGGCCTGAAGCTCGAGACCATCTGGCATAGCGGTAAGCCCCGCGCCCAGCAAACCGCCGAGATCCTCGCCGGTGCGATCTCCGCAAGCCAGGCAATGCTGCAGCGCAACGACCTTGCGCCGAAAGACCCGGTCGCGCCGGTGAAAAGGCTATCGAGGAGTCGGCGGGTGACCTCATGATTGTTAGCCATCTGCCATTTCTCAGTAAACTTGCGGCGCTGCTCATGGCGGATAACGAGGAGACAGAGATCGTTGCCTTCAAGTTCGGCTGCGTCGTTTGTGTCGAGCGCATTGAGGATGGCTCGTGGAAGCTGGCGTGGATGATTGTGCCAGCACTTCTCGGCGCACAGGTTTAAGGCACTTATGCTTTTGGGCGGATTTAAGATCGCCGGGGAAGACTGCGGAAAAAGTCCGGCTTGAGGAATCAGCCTTCCAGGGCTCACTCATTCGCCTGGACTGGTGCAATCGCTCCTAACGTGGTGCCCGTATGAGCGGAGCCCCAGCCGCGACGCCTGCTTTCATGGGAGGTGAAGACACGAAAGTACTAAAATTGTCCGGGTCGCGGGACGGATCAAGAGAAGCTGCGACTGAAGTGGCTCTGTCAAGACTATAGGTGCCCAGGGAGTTTGTGAAATTCGAATGCCCGACAAGCTGCGGGCCGTAGAGCAGCTCGCCAAACTCTGGGGCTGAAATGAACCCGAGAAACGCGAGTATGGCGCGACGGAGAACTCCGTGCTGTGCTGTTAAAGCCTCGCACGGGCAAGAGCTAATATAAAGGCGCGGATCGAGGGTTGGTCCAAACGGGCCTGCAAAAACGAAATGGTGGTGCGCCCGAATGACGGAAGTATATTTCATACGAATTCCCGGTTAGAGTTGTGAAACCAACAACAGTAACAGCAGAAGAGAAGGAGTTCTTTGAACTTTGGTGGTTTGGGTGTCCGTTGGAAGATCGGTGGACCGGCAAACGCAGGGGAGGTTTTCCGTCGTGCATCATCCGATTGCGCCGCACACCCTGGCTGCCCCACTTCATTACCATCACGATGAGGACGAATATTCCTATGTGCTGAGAGGAACGTTGGGCGCTTTGCTAGGCGATGGACTCGTGACCGCCGGGATTGGCACTTGGGTGTTCAAGCCTCGGCAGCAGTGGCATACTTTCTGGAATCCCGGTGATGAACCCTGCGGGGCAAGCGCTAGAGGGCATCGCGGCTAATGGCTGAGCAGAGGGGTTACGGCTTCGTGACGGAAGTCCTAGTCTTACGCGCGATGGATCGGGGCATGTTTGCAGTCGTTTCTTGGAGTTCTGCGCTTTCCCTGTCTATCAAATCGAGGGAACTTGAGAGAGAGAGAAAACGATGAATCGTGCTGCGAAAACGGTCGGACTCATCCTGGATAGTCCAGGTGCAGCCGAGACGGAGACCGCGCCGCCAACACCGGACTCCAGGGAAGCGTACATCAACCGCGAATTGAGCTGGCTCGAATTCACCCGGCGGGTGATGGCCCTGGCCGAAGACCCAATGGTCCCCTTGCTTGAGCGGGTGAAATTCGCCGGCATCGTGGGAATGTTGTACGACGAATTCGCCATGAAGCGCATCGGCGCATTACGGCGCAGGATCGAACGCAAGAATACCCAGCTTTCGCCGGACGGGCGGATGCCGCGCGAGGAACTTCAGCTCTGCCGCGAGGAATTGAAGCGCCAGATGAAGATATTGTGCCGGGTAGTGGAAAAGGAAATCCGCCCGGCGTTGGCGGAGGCGGGCATTGCGCTGAGGAACTACGACGAATTAAACGCGGATGAGCGGGCCTGGCTGGAGGCCTATTTCCGAAATTCGGTGCAGCCCATCCTCACGCCCCTGGCGGTGGATGTCGGGCATCCCTTTCCGTTCATCAGCAACCTGGGGCTCAGCCTGGCAGTGTGGCTGTATCGCCCTAAGGAGTCCCGTCCCCGATTCATTCGGATCAAAGTGCCGCCAACCGCCCCCGGTGGGTGCCCCTGCCAACGGGAGATTCGTTCCCCTGGAACAGGTCATCGCCCGGCATTTAAACTTGTTGTTCCCCAGCGCCAATCGCTCGGATTCGTACTGCTTTCGCGTTATCCGCGGCGCTAAAGACGATCCGTGGGACCGGCTGCCGCTGGGCGAAACGGAGCTGGACCTCGGCCCTGGCAGCATCATCGGCATGGTCAGTGCCGAGCTCACTGCCCGCAAATTTGCCGGAATCGTCCGTGTCGAGATTAGCGGCGACATGCCGAAAAAGCGGCAGTCATGGCTGGCCGAAAACCTTGCGGCGAGTCCTGCCGACATCATCCCCATGGACAGTCCCCTGGCGCTGACTGATCTGGTCAAGTTCCAGCCCACGGACTGCGAACACCTGCGCGACCCCGAGCACCGCCCTGTCGATCACCCGCGTCTCCGCCGGCTCGATGCGCAGGATACCGGCGCCATTTTCAAGGAAATTCGGGCGGGCGATATCCTGCTCCACCATCCCTATCAGGATTTCGACACGTCCGTGCTGCGCTTCGTCGAATCCGCGGCCCGCGATCCGCAGGTGCTGGCCATCAAGCTGACGATCTATCGCACGAGCGAGCGGTCGCCGATTATCCAGGCCCTCACTGAAGCGGCCCGCCGGGGCAAACAGGTCGTTGTGTTGGTCGAGATCACGGCCCGCTTCGACGAGGCGCCCAATATCGTCTGGGGTGAACAATTGGAAAAGGCGGGAGCGCATGTGGAATACGGCATGGAGCGGCTCAAAACCCACGTCAAACTAGGGCTCGTGGTGCGAGAGGAGCCGGACGGACTGCGTCAATACATCCACGTGTCCACCGGGAACTATCACAACGTCACGGCCCGCCTTTACGAGGATCTCGGCATTCTGAGTTGCGAACCAGCCTTGGCCGCAAGCGTGGCCACGGTGTTCAACGAACTCACCGGAGCGATTCCGGTCGAGGACTACGGGCCCCTGCTCGTGGCTCCGCACAACATGCGCAAACGCTTCACCGAGCTGATCCGCCGGGAAGCTGACCATCAGCGAGCCGGCCGGCTCAGCGGTATTCGCGTCAAAGTGAATCAGCTGCAAGACCCGGAAATCATTCGCGAACTATACGAAGCGAGCCGGGCCGGCGTTCCCATCACGCTCTGCGTGCGCGGCCTGTGCTGCCTGCGGGCAGGGGTGCCGGATCTCTCCCCGACCATCCGAGTGTTCAGTATCCTGGGCCGGTTTCTCGAACATAGCCGCATTTACCGCTTCGAGAACGCCGGACATCCCGAGTTTTACCTCGGTTCGGCGGACTGGATGCGCCGAAACTTCAACAATCGCATGGAAACCGTGGCGCCAGCTACCGATCCGGCCATTAAAGCTGAATTGGAACGTATCCTCGGCGTGTACGAAGGTGACAACGCGTCCGCCTGGGATATGCAGCCGGACGGGCGCTACGTGCGCCGGCGACCGGGAGCGGGCCAGCCGCGCCGTGAAGCCCAGCAGCTTTTTAGTCAACTCGCCGCGCAGGTCCTCTCCTCCTCGAGCAGGCCGAAGGCTTTAAGCTTCGCAAGCTGCTGGGAGACGCGGAAGCGTGAGATCCAAAATCTGAGCAAGATCGCAGACGCAAAGCTCCCCAAGCTCAGTCAATAGGAACACGATTTTTAGCCCGGTGCTGTTGCCCACCAAATTGAGAAACTCGGCGAACTCATCGAGCTGCGAAGTCCACCTTTTTGCTTGCTGTCGTGGAAATATCTGGTGAGCTACGAAGCCTTGTAGGACTGCGTAACTGATGTGCCGAGCGAAGCGGGTGTCATCGCCTCGCTGATGGAAGGTGCTGATCTCGTGGGTCGAAACTGCTTGGGAATAGCCGTATGAGTTCATCATCACCGTCGGCCCAAGTGGCTCCATCTCACTCGCAAAGTGACTCTGACACCTTAGCTCTTCAGGAGCGAAGGCCATCGACCGAGGTTAGCTCGAATGTCCCACTCGTTAAAGGATGCAGTAGCTGAGCCAAGAAACTTTTCTCCTGTGCTTGTTTTTAGCACCAGCGGCACGATAACGCAGCCCACACAGCGTGGCGCGAAAGAGTAAAAAGAGGCTCCTCTAGGATGAAAGGCGGGCCCCGGTTTGAAGTGCTCTTCCAGAAATCTCATACCATTTACACGTTAAAATATTTGAAGAAATGTTGCGCCTATTTCACGAGCATCCTGGCCCGCCGGCGCAAGAGAGCCGCAGGACGACCTGATCATGGCGCTGCTGGGGTCGGTGAGGCGGGCGACGGTTTAAGAAACGGGGCGAACAAGTCCATCGGGATCGGCAAGAACGTCGTCGTGTTATGCTCGCTCGAAATCTCCTTCATTGTTTGCAGGTAACGCAGTTGCAGTGCGATCGGCTGCTCGGATATCATTCTCGCCGCCTGCACGAGCTTTTCCGCGGCTTGGAACTCACCCTCCGCGTTGATGATCTTCGCTCTGCGTTCACGCTCGGTCTCAGCCTGTCCAGCCATCGCGCGCTTCATGGTATCAGGCAGCATCACGTCCTTGACTTCAACGGCTGTGACTTTTACTCCCCAAGGTTCGGTTTGACGGTCAATAATCTCCTGGAGACGCTGATTGATTTTTTCGCGCTGTGAAAGCAGCTCATCCAATTCGGCCTGACCAATAACACTGCGCAACACGGTTTGAGCGATCAGCGAAGTCGCTTTCAGGAAGTTCTCCACTTTGATGATGGCGGCCTCCGGGTCCAGCACACGAAAATAGACCACAGCGTCCACGGTGACAGGCACATTGTCACGAGTCATCATTTCCTGTTGGGGGACATTGATCGTGACTACGCGCAAGTCCACTTTCACAATGCGATCCACGATGGGGATGAGAAGGATCAATCCGGGTCCCTTGGCCCGTAGCAATTTACCCAGTCGGAAAATCACGCCTCGCTCGTATTCGCGAAGGATGCGGATCATTTGCGAAAGTATGATTGCTCCAAGGACGATGACCGGGAGCGCCCACATGATCAGTCCTGCAAATGTTTCTAATGATTGCATGTGTTAGTTCTCCCTTATGTCTTTAGCCTTACTTTCAGCGTCAATCCTAACACGGCGGAAACCTCCACAGGCTTCCCCTGCTCGACCGGCGTGTCGCTCACCGCGTTCCAGTATTCACCTTCAACGAAAACTTTTCCGCCGGCCGCGTCTATCGCCGTGAACGCTGCCACTGTCTTGCCGAGCATCGTCTCCTTACCGGCCTTTATCGGCAAGAACTGCGCTCGTAATCCCTTGCCTACAATGAATGCGAAGAACAGCGCGGTGATGATCGTTGCCGGAATAATGTAAGCAAGCGACAGGCGAAACAGAGGATCGTCTCGGTTAAACAACATCAGCGAACCGATCAAAAACGCTACTATCCCACCCACCGTCAACACGCCGTGCGTCGGCGCGAACACGTCGAACACGAAGAGCGCAAACGCGAGTCCGATCAAGAGCAAGCCCGTCACATTGATCGGCAGAATTGCTGCCATGTAGAGCACAAGCACCAGCGCAATCGCACCCGCCACGCCAGGCAGGATTGCGCCGGGGGTGCTGAGTTCGCCAATGATTCCGTAGATCGCCACGAGCATCAGGACGAACATCACCTCGGGCCGCCACAGTAATTGAAAGATCTTCTCACTCGCGGATGTCGCGATCTCAATGACCTCGGCACCAGCGGTCTTGAGTTTTTTGCCGTCGACCACGAGTCCGTCCAACTGCTGTTGCAAGTCCGACAAATCCTTCGCGATGATTTCAATAACTTTCAATTCAAGCGCCTTGTCCGCTGGGATCGACGCGCTTTCGCGTACGGCTGACTTGGCCCATTCAACGTTGCGATTGCGTTTGGCCGCAATCGCCTCGATGTAGCTCACAGAAAAATTTTCGAGCTTTTGTTTCATCGTGTCGTCGGGTTTCTGGCCGTCGCCGCCCGAGATGCCCCCTCCAAGCATCACGGGATGCGCGGCACCAATGGTGGTCGCCGGCGCCATCGCGGCGACGCTCGCCGCGAGCGTGATGAAGCAGCCGGCACTCGTCGCAGTCGCACCTGTCGGGGCGATATAGACGACGACCGGAACGGACGACGCCAATATATTCCGGACGATCACTTGCGTTGAATCAAGAAGTCCGCCGGGCGTGTTGAGTTCAATGATGAGGCACTGGGCATTCTGTGACTGCGCTTCGCCAATACTGCGCGAAATGTAACTCGCCGTGGCGGGCCCGATCGCGCCGTTGATTTTGATGAGGCAAACTTTCTCCCCGGAAGCGCACGCCAGCAAAGCCGTGAACCACAAAGCTAGGCATGTAACCGTAGCTTTCATACCACCTCAGACTACTTAAGATTATCACGCTCTCGGCGACCCAGCAAATTTCCGCCTAGCATAGAGGAAGCGGAAGGAAGCAAGGCCGCTGGACCCGCCAGGGCGTTCGACTGGCGAAGCTAACGCGCTGACAATAACGATCCCTTCCGTGACCGGCTCTCTATTCGGCTGTCTTGCAAGATTTGACACAAGATTCTAAATTATTTAGGTGAGAAAAATGATTCGCGACCATCTTGTTCCCGCGGTTAAAGAGGTATTCCCGAATCTTGTGTTTAAGATTTCATCTACTTCAAATCCTATTATTTCGCTTTCTTCCAGTTTGGCCGAAATCGGCGATCTCCAGATAT
This sequence comes from uncultured Verrucomicrobiae bacterium, assembly GCA_963744345.1. Lineage (GTDB taxonomy): Bacteria > Verrucomicrobiota > Verrucomicrobiia > Chthoniobacterales > Terrimicrobiaceae > DASTFP01. Next base: position 264,735 of record CAVUTD010000012.1, on the reverse strand, counting down.
ATGACGATGGAGACCAGGCGACGGTTATCATTACTGGGATTACGCACGGAGACTTCGGTGTCTATGACGAAAATCTCAACACAGAAGAGAAGGAACAAATTATTACAGAAGACGTGATCAGTTTTCTCGTGACGCTATTTTCCGATCGCGTTGTTCTCTACCGAACTTCCTCAAAAGGCACGGGCGGCTGGACCGTTATTGAACAGGGAGTCAAGGACATTGAATTCGTAGCTGGGCGAGAGTATTTTGCTTGGTCTGGTCCCATAACACCGCCTAAAGCCTAAGGGGGCTCTCACTATCGGATGTGACGTTTCATTTTTTATGTCGCGGACCATTGCATTCTACCACGGTATGTTCCCTTAACTTGGTATCCATTTGTTGGAATTCGACTGCAACTACCGCGTAGAGATGCTTAAACAGCAAATCACACGAACCGACCCGCTGTCCCGGTCACCGATTTATCTGTAATGCCGTTGAGCGTTGCCATCGCACGCTCGCCGTCTTCGTCATACTCATTTTCCTTGGGCACGGGCTCGTGTTGTCGAACTCATGAGGTCCGTTGAAGGCAGTCAACCAATCGGCGCAGGTCCCTTTGTTTTCTACGTCGCCCATACATGCGACAGGGCAAGGGCCCGAAATCTGATGGCAAATGCGCAAGCCTTGCGACTGCACGGACAGAAGGCTTATCCGCAAAAGTGATGCTACGGCTTGACCGAATAGCTCATGCGAAAATTCTTAAGCATCCGCATAGCCAAAAATTGGTCCTGAAGAAGTCACCCATTACTTGCCTGATCGAAACTGCACTGGGGCGCCTATGAATTACGAACTCCTCGCAGTTTCTTTAAAACCTCCATCAGCTCATCGGTGGGCGCCACCCCATGCTTCTCAGGAGTCAGCCAGCCGCACATCTTAGCAAGAAGCTGCATCGCGGTCGAGCGGATTTTGGCGGCGGATACGTCAGTGCCCTCGGGGCACACGCGGACCCATACGTCGGCGCAGATGTCTATTTCGTCATCCTTGCCGCATTTTCGGGCAGCGCATCTGCCAGGTGCTGGATACAGTTTCAGTCGAAGTCATTCTGAGTTCTCCTTTCGTGGTTTGTGTCAGTTACGCGAAACGAAAAGGCAGGCGGACAAGCCGGGCGATCACCGGCAGGGAAACGGGCAACACGGACCCCGGACTTGATCCGGGGTAACGGAGCGGGCGGCCCGGCGCGCCCTGCCAGACTACAGCGTCATAACTGGCAACGCGCACGAAAGGGAGAAGACATGGACAGGGGCTGGGGACCGGCCAATACTGGCGGCGTCCATGCCGGTTCGGGCTATTCAGAAGAAATGGGCGCTGCGCGCCGTACTGTTTCCCTGGGAAATCGGGGGATATATGGCGCTGGCCGTTCTGATCGCCGCCATGGCGGACGGCCTGGCCTGGGCGCTGGATATCGGCGTGGCTGTCCTGGCGGGCGCCCTCGCCGCGGGGATTGTGCAGTTCGCGCTGTCACGAAATCTGAGCATGGCGAACAGCGCCGGGCAGCGGGTCAGGACGAAAATCCTGACGCACTACGTGCTGGGAACGATGGAAGGCAGAGTGGCCGAAGCCTTCAGGAAGGCGGACGAAAACCCGCAGGACGGGCAGGCGCGGCGGGACGCGCAAGATCTTGGCCGCGAGGCCCGCGCCGACGCGGAGGAACTGGAGAGCGCATACGCGATCATCGACGGGGGTCCACAGGGATTCGGCGTGGACCGCTATGAATTCATTGTCGGGCGCGAGAACCGGGGGAGGGACCTGACCAAGCTTGTCACGCTCGATGAGAAGCTGGCGGAGGATAAAACGCAGAAGGAAAATTATGCCGGTAGCGCGGTTAAGCCGCTCTCAAAGCGCCGCTCCCTAGGATCGGAATAGCAGGGGGCTTTCGGAGGAGAGAGGCATGAGGGGAGATTTCAGGAGAGCGGCTTTCATAGCTGCGGTCGCTGTTTAAACAGATTGCCAGAGAAGATCAGAAATCCGGTGCCGGGTTCAGCGTCGGACAGATGAGCTGGTATCAGCGGGCTCGCGACCAATACGGCTTGTTCGTCAAGCGTGAATATCCAACGATGATCGAGGAGTGTTTCCAGACCCCGGTCGAGGGCGCCATCTAATGCTTGCGTTTGTTACGTCAAGAAATCGGCCGCGAAGCTTCGCCGCAACCCGTCAGGTCGCGCCCGCGCTTAAGGCGCGCTTTAGCCGCTCGGCCGCCGCAGCGACGGCGCGGCTTTCAGTCATCCAAAAGCCCTCAGGAACGTTATGTGCGGGATGGGAGCACTCCGTTTCCTGCGGCGTTACCCCAGGGCCGGAAATGAAGCAGTGCCGTCGGCCCTTACATAGGTACTTCCAGGCGGAAGCAACGATGCAAGCGCTGACCGCACCATCTTAACAGCTCAAGCAAAAACGGGAAAAAAACATGCAAGGAGCGCTTGGATTTCCGGAGCATCCAGATTTTCCTTAGTGATAACCGCGGCGCCGGTATCGATAAACAGAGGCACCGTTTCTCCCTTCATTTTGGCGACCAGAACCTTCACAGCTTCGCGGCCCATCTTCTTGGGGTTTTGGGCAACGAGTGCACGAATCTCACCTTTTCTCAAGCCTTCCATCAGTCCCTGCGATGCGTCGAAGCCGACGAGCGCCTTGTTGCCCACCAGGTTATTCACCTTAAGAGCAGACAACATGCCGAAAGTGCTTGGTTCGGTTGGACAGAAAATTCCGTCCGCCTCCTTTAGCTCGTCCAGCATATCTAGCGCGACTGATTTAGCCTCGATGGCGGTTGTGCCGGAGTAGCGATTGTCGAGAATAACCTGAATGTCGGGAAATTTCTTGATTGCTTCGAGGAAGCCCGCCTCCCGCTGACCCGCGCTTACCGAACCTTGTTTAAAGCGAAAGAGCACCACCTTGCCTTTGCCGTCTAAAAGCTCTCCCAACTGCTCGCCCGCCATTTCTCCACCGCGATGGTTGTTGGTCGATACCGTGCTGACAAAGTCCTTGATGGGCTCGCCCTCGAGCGGCGAATCCATAATCACCACAGGGATTCCTTTCTGCATGGCAGCGGCGACCGGGCGCTTGAGCGCTTTGTCATCAATCGGCGCCAGAACAATGCCGCCCATGCCCTCGGAAACGAATTGCTCAACGATTTGGATCTGCTGCGCGGGGTCGTCTTCCTTGAGAGAGCCCTTCCATACCATCTCCACGGCAGCTTCTAGTGCGCCTTCACGGGCTCCAGCTTCGATGGCTTTCCAAAACACGTGGGTCGTGTTCTTGGGAATTACAGCAATTGGTTTCATGCAGAGCGAAGGTTCACGGAGAATTACTTTATTCCTATAAGGAGAGCCGTTGTCTATTGTTTTTGACTAAGGACTTGCGCGCGAACGCGATACGCGGGATCTAAAACGCACCCTGCCGCATTCAGAGCCCGCTCCGAGTCGGTCCGCATTGCCTGGGCGTTGCCAGGCCAGTCCTCGGCGCTGAACCGAGACTCACCCGCGTCCCTTGGACGGGCCCCGTGCGACGCAGAGGTTCTACGCCGCCTTCTTGTGCGGCATCGTCGATTCCATCAGGCCTTGTGCCTGCGGAGGCGAGAAGCCCTTGAAACCAAAGTGGCGTTCGGTCAGCTCGAGCACGGTGAATGGTTCGTTGTCGTGCATTTCGGCCTGCGTGAAGATCTGTCGCAACGCGCCGCCGCGGCGCCCGACGACTTCGCCAGTGAATGCGATGCCGCTTTCCTTCATCGCGGCGATGGCTTTGTCCATGTCATCGACAAGCACCGCGACGTGATGCAGATGCCGGTCGCCGAATTTTTCCACCCATGCGGGAATGATGCTTCCTTTACCGCGCTCGCCGGGGAACGCCTGGTCGATAAACAGCGCCGGATAACCTTCGCGGCGATAGACCTTTGCGAACCAGTTGTTGTATTCGAGCGTCTCGTCGTGCTCGAAGCCGTATCGGACAAATTCCTCCGCACGGCGGTCAATGTTATGAGTACGGAAGGTGAGATGATCTATGAGCGGCCTGATGCCGATCCCCGCCTTGCGCAACATTTCGTCGAGGAGACGCCCGGCCGCGTTGCCGGCGAGGAAGTCCGCCAGGTATCCGCGCAGCAGCTTTTCCAGTTCTCGGTCGGACTGATGAGATTTGAGTTCGTGAGTTTTCATTTTGTAGCTTCTTTCTGTGAGTTGGAGTCTCGGAGTCGAACTGGGCGCGCTGCAGCCGCCCGCTGTAATCGACATAGAGTGTTTTCCATTCGCTAAAGGTGTCGAGCGCAGCCTGCCCGGCTTCGCGCGCACCGTTGCCGGTGCCTCGCGTGCCTCCAAACGGGAGCTGCACTTCGCTGCCGATCGTGCCGGCGTTAACATAGACAATGCCGGTCGCCAGCTCACGCATCGCAGTGAACGCGCGGTCGATGCTCCGGGTGTAGATGGAACTTACGAGGCCGTAGGACGCGTCGTTATTGATGGCGACGGCTTCCTCGAGGCTGCCAGCTTCGATGATGCACACAACCGGGCCGAAAATTTCCTCACGCGCAATGCGCATCGCCTGGGTGACATTGTCGAAAACTGTTGGGCGATAGAACCAGCCGCGGTGGCAGTCGCCTTTCGAAAAACGTTCGCCGCCAATGAGCAGCCGCGCGCCTTCGTCGAGGCCGATGTGGACGTAGCCGTCGATTCTTTCCAGCGCGGCTTGGTTGATCACTGGGCCAACTGTCGTTGGCGGGTCGAGGCCATTGCCGATCTTCAGTTGCTTGACGCGATCGAGCAACGACTCGGTGAGCGGTCTGCGCACGCTGCGGTGCACGATGATGCGGCTCGCAGCTGTGCACCTCTGGCCGCTAGTGCCAAATGCGCTCCACACGATGCCGTCCACCGCGAGCGCCAGGTCGGCGTCGTCCAGCACGATAATCGCGTTCTTGCCGCCCATTTCCAACGCGCAGCGTTTACCTGTGTCGATGGCTGTTACCGACACCCGATGCCCGACCTCGTTCGAGCCGGTGAACGTGACCAAGCGCACGTCGCGATGATGCACAAGCGCATCGCCGATCTCCGCGCCCCTGCCGAGCACGAGATTCAGCACACCCGGCGGCAAGCCCGCTTCGACAAAAGCATCAACGAACTTCGCGGCGCAAGCGGGAGTGTCGCTCGAGGGCTTCCACACGACCGTATTGCCAAGCACCAACGCCGGCAAAATTTTCCAGCTCGGCACCGCGATGGGGAAATTCCACGGCGTGATGACTGCGACGACGCCGATCGGATCACGCACGCTCATGCAGAATTTATCTGGCAGCTCGCTCGGCGTGGTGTGACCAAACATGCGTCGCCCTTCGCCCGCCATGTAACGCGCCATGTCGATTGCCTCCTGCACGTCGCCGCGCGCTTCCATCGTCACCTTGCCCATCTCGAGCGTGATCAATCGCGCGAGGTCGTCCTTCTGCGCCGCGAGAAGTTCAGCGACTCGGAACAAAATTTCCGCGCGGCGCGGTGGCGGGGTTTTTCGCCAGGCGGGGAAAGCTTCGGATGCGGCGGCGACGGCGGCGTTGAGTTCCTGCTGCGAAGCCTGCGCGCATCGGCTGACCAGCTCGCCGGTCGCCGGATTGACACTGTCGAAGGTCGAGCCGGCCGCGACCCATTTCCCAGCAATGAAATTCTTCGTGTCCGTGCTCAGGCTGCCCTCCTTTCATTCAAGACTTCATCGAGCGCGTTTTCAAAAACCTCCAACGCGATGTCGATTTCCTCGGCGGTAACGACGAGCGGCGGGCACATCCGCACAACGCTTTCGCCTCCCCCGAGCAACAGCAATCCATGCCGCAGCGCCGTATTCAGAAGCGCATCGCGCTCCGCGATGGCAGGCCTGCCATGGCGTTCCAGCTCGATGCCAATGAGCAATCCGCATCCGCGCACCTCACGAATGAGGGGCTTCCCGGCGGCAATGTCTCGCAGCCGTCGCAGGAGCAGTTCGCCCATCGCCGCGGCGTTTTCGATGAGACCGCCCTGGAGCACGTCGATAGTTGCCAGCGCCGCGGCGCACGAGAGCGGATTGCCGCCGAATGTCGAGGTATGCTTGCCTGCCGACCAATCCATCACGCTCGCCTTCGCGATGATTGCCCCGAGCGGAAGTCCCGATGCGATGCCCTTTGCAACGCAGATGATGTCGGGCACCACCTCCCAATGCTCGCACGCAAACATCTTCCCCGTGCGCCCCATGCCGGTCTGCACTTCGTCGGCGACGAGCAACATGCCGTGCCGGTCGCAAAGCCGACACACGCCGGCAAGAAAACCATTCTCGGGCATGACTACGCCATTTTCGCCCTGAATGGGCTCCAAGAAAATGGCCGCGACCTCGGTGGGTCGCAGCAAGGTTCCAAAAAGCACTTGATCGAGGAACCGCAGACCGCTGAGCGAAAATGGCACATGCGTAACGCCGGGAAGCAGCGGGCCAAAGCCTTCTTTGTGAACCGGCTTGCTGCTGCTGAGCGCAAGCGCGCCGGTGGTGCGCCCGTGGAATGCGCCGTGAAATGCTACCAGATGCGCGCGCTTGGTATGCCAGCGCGCCAGTTTGATCGCTGCCTCGATTGCTTCTGTGCCGGAATTGCACAAAAACACACGCCCATCGCCACCGCTAGGAAATAGCTTCGCAAGCCTCTGCGCAAGCTGCGCGGCGACAGGATGGTAAAAATCTGCGAGCGAGAAGTGCTGCAGCCGATGCGCTTGCTTTTCAATGGCCCCCGTGATCTGCGGATGCAGATGGCCCGTGGCGTTGACTGCGATTCCCGCAGTGAAATCGAGGAAGAGATTCCCGTCCACGTCGCTGATCCAGCAGCCGGAGCCCTGCTCGGCGACAATCGGATAGAGCCGGGTCATGGACTGGCTCATGAATTTTTTATCAAGTGCCAGTATCTCTCGCGCCTTCGGGCCTGGAAACGGCTCGGTAACTTTGGGGTGCCTCATCGCCCAATCCTCCAACTCTTTGGCAAAACATAGCGCTCGATTGCCGTCTGCGCCAGTCGACAAAGCGCTTCCCAGACCACCACATCACTCGTTTCGACGATATCAAGGGAACTTGCGCCAATGACGGCTGAATGCTCTGTTCGCAGGCATGGACGCGGCGGAGCAGGCGTATCGTGCCTTCCAACGGAAGGTTGATAGGGTCTGCACCCTTATCCTTTTCGAGCGTCCTGAATGCGAGATCCAGAGAGCGCGGATTGAGCTGCAGAGCGAGGCGCACCGGCTGTTTCCCGACAAGGCCCGGCTTTACGAAATCATTTACGAAAGCCGATTCCGTCGGCTTTGGAATCAATTTCGCGAGTAGGGAGGCGGACTGCAGCACCCTCAAGGCGGAGGTCCGCAAGCTTTCCGTGCCTGTGCTCCGAACCAAGATGGCCTGCTTCGGCGTCTGCAAAGCAGGGACCGACCAAAGAGACTACCGCGCCCTTCGGCTTACTGCGACGCGGAGCCGCGACCGCGGTAGTGTCCTGAAGGTTCAGCAAGAAAGGAAGGTCATGGTAAGCAGTTGGGGAGAATGAAAAACCAACCAACTGGATATCGAACCATGACCCGAAAGGACAGGTCTCTACAGAGACGGATGGCGACCGAAAGCGCGCTGGTCGCCGGTTCCATCACGGACTTGCATTTAGGAAATGACGTTTGTTTGACGTTTGTGGCGCATGGACTCTTGTGGAAGTTCGTACTATTCCACGACATGAACAACGCCAACGCCAACGTTTATTATTACCATCCGGGAGCGATATCCCGGCACCCTTTCTAACAACCAAACCAAACCATGAAAATGAAAATTCTCGCATTTGTAAGCGTCTATCTGGCTGGCGCGGCATATGTTGCAAACTACCTCGCAGAGATCTTCGACGTGTATGATGATACCGAATTGATAATCTCGCGTGTCTTGTTTGCGGCTTTCGCTGCCATTCCGGTGATAGTGTATAGGGCGCGCATACTAGCGCTCATACCGCGCAGTCCTCGTAAACATCGCGAAATTCCAAGTCCAAGCGGATTGCCATACAAGCGGCCGCTCGCTTACCGCTATGATGACTGCAAGGGCAGATATCCGTAACTTTAAAACATGCCAAACAACAACAACCAAACGAGAAGAGGGCCAAATCTGGCCCTCTTTTTTTGTGTTCTTGCGCGGCGTGGCCGGTCAAACGTATGATTCTCGTCGATGTCCGACGACAACAACGGCCATGGCGGTCAACGCAACGGTGCCGGTCGTCCGGTGGGAAGTGGTATCGGAAGATCCGTCGTCTCCCGAAGCGTTTCGCTGACGCCGGAAATGTGGGCAATGATCGACCAACGACGCGGCCACGCGTCTCGCGGATGCTATCTTTCGGCGGCGCTCCATAAGAAATGGAACGCGGAAAATGACGGTTGCCTACCGGCGGCGTGATGATATCGTGCCGGTGATGCCTCCTCCATAGTGGCATCTTCTTTGGCGCGCGTGGTTGGTTTCCTCCACGCGCGTTTTTCTTTTCAGATCATCCGCCGACGCCGGTGAGCCTCGCGATCATGCGTGGCAAGAACGGCGTCGATCATGTGGCGAAGCATCGTCATTCCGCCGGTGTTCTTGGCGTCTTTCATTTCGGCGATCGTTTCGGTTGCCGCCAGAACGGTCCGCAACGTGGACAACGCGTTCGGATCGATTGCTGCGACTTCGCAAAGCATGGTTGATTCTGTCAACGAATCCAACGATGCGGCGAATAACCGGACGTGTCCGCCAGCCGATCGGAGTTCGAAGCAATGGTGCTTCGTGAAAATCTCGCAACCGTAATTGTCGAGATGGTCGTCACCGCCGCGTGTGATTTGCGTGGTCTCAACGTCGTGGCCGAACAAGACCTCGGCGAACGCCGCAAGTTTGGACATGATCACGACGCTGGCGTGTCCGTCCATCTTTCACCTATCCATCCAATGACGATCGGCATCACGAACGCGATCGTTCAGCTCGCGACCTAGCTTCCCCTGTTGCCACCAACGGCGCGGAATCAGATCGGACTTCTTCGCTTGCCGAACCAACGGCTTCTTGCCCTTCTTCGCGCCACGGATGGTTCGCTGCTTCACCGCCATGTCAGCGTCGGCGCGCCCACTCTCAGCGACGCTTCTTCGCTCTCCGTCAAGAAGCCGAGCGTATTGACGAGCTGCCACTCGCCGCCAACCCGAGCGTAAATCAAATACGCGCGGTCCATCATCTCGGCGCGCTTGATGGTCGTCGACGCCGGACGCTCACTCGACCCAAGCCCGCTGCTGCCACAACATGAACCGTCCGACACGTCCGGAGAACAGCTCGTCCCTGGGCGTGCAAGGAAGACGCCTGCGGTGCGTACAATAAGAAACGATAATAACATCAACTTTTAACCTTACAATAGCAGTTCTACTAATGGAACTCGCCCCGGCGACCACGTCGCAGAAACAACAAACCAAACGACACAACAAACCAAAATGAAAATCGTCAAACGCGTCGTGCGAAAGCTCATCGAAAACCGCCTCCGCAAACCATCATCCGACGCCGGTGCCGGAGCCTAACTGGCCTTGGCGCTACGGACGATGATGGAACCGAAAAACTGACACCCTGCCCTCGACGAGAGATCGCCGACAGCAGCAGTCAGTTCCGAATGAATTTAGAACTGAGAACAACAACAAACCTATCGGTCGGCGCGGCGCTAAGTGCCAACCTTGTTAGCAAACTTTCGCACCATATGCGTATACCTCAACATGTCATCAAAATCTTCAAAACTGAAATTGCCGATCGATCAGCGCGCGCTGATCGGTCGAATCAATCGCACTCTTGCTGCTGACGGCAAAGCGCTCCGCAAGCTGCGCCACGGCGAACGCGCTCGTGGCTTTAAGTCCGTCGGTCACTACTACGTCGTCGACACGTGGACCAGTGGCATCGTTCAGACGCACGTCGATCTCGAAGTGTTCGCTCGCGAGCTTGGCGTCTTAGCCCCGCACGAGGAGCTGGCGTAGCAGCAAAAGTCAACAAACGGACCTGATGCGCGAGTCCGCGGCGTGAGCGGCGCACGCCGCGCCTAACCGTGCGGACGTCTGTCGGGATTGACCACCCTGGCACTGAAGAAGACAGGTCAAACAACTAACTAGAAAGAACAACACCATGAAAAGACTAATCACAACCACAATCGCAATTATGGTGCTGGCAGCCAGTGCAGTATTTGCTGAGCGAATTGATATTGGCGGATATTTTTCTGTCGATATCCCTGGCGCTTGGCGGGTTAAATCCACTGGTCGCAACCTACACGACGACGGGACCTATAGCATCTATGAAGCTTACGGGAAGGTCGCCTCAGTTACAATTAACGTCCGGAACAACGATCCGAACGCTGTAACTCTGGCTGACTTTCATTCCATGACTGCGGCTGATTTAGAACAGCTTGCTGTTTACAACCACAGAAGTGGATGGTCGAAACCAACTATTAGGAAAGATACCATCAACGGTATTCCTGCGCTCATTGAGAACGCGATAATAACCCACGGAAATCGACGCTCGGTCGGAATGACATTATGGCTTGGCGGCAAGACCTTTCAAGTGCGCCTAATTTATGAGCGCATTCCGGGTCTCGTCGACCACGTCAATAAGACGATTGAATCGATCCGCGTCGGTCCTCTTGCGCTACAAGCCATTCCTGAGAACCAGGGTTCGACGGAAGCAGCAGTGGATCAGGCCTATCGCCAAGGCTATATCGACGGCTCGCAGCTTCGCGCAGAAGGCGCCAGCCTATAACACCCCCCCCGATGGCAGACCGGTTAAAGTCTCCTGCCACCGGCCGGCCGGACAATGCCGACCAACAACAACCAACAACCATGAAAAAACTACTAATAATCACCGGCCTCGCTGCACTAGTCCTTAAAGAAGCGTGATTTGATCGTAGGGGACGACGCAAAAGACTCGAAATGCCCTTAAATCCTTGGTTTGATGGCGGTGAGTAAACCGAAGCCACCCAAAGAGAAAGGTCATTTCGAGTGAAGAAAAACTATGCTAAGATTCTGCGCAATCGCAAGCGCCGAATTCAACGCCGTCTGGACCCGGAGCGTGGCTGGAGCGATCAGGCGGAGCCGATCATGAAGGTCAGCAATATTCATTATGAGATGGCCGAGAAAGCGAGGGCGGTCAACTGCGGGGGCATCGGCGCGATCCATCTGATGGTCAACAAACTGGGGCTGCAGCAGGAAATCGACTCCCGGCTGCATCTGCTTAAGAAGCACCTTCCTTATCATGAGAGCGACCATGTGTTGAATCTGACCTACAATGCACTGCTGGAGGGAATGCGGCTGGAAGATATTGAACTGCGGCGCAATGATGAGGCCTTCCTCGATGGTCTGGGCGCCCAGCGCATTCCGGACCCGACCACCAGCGGGGACTTCACCCGTCGTTTTGAAGAGGACGATATCCTCGACCTGATGGAGATAACCAACACGGTGCGGCGGCGAGTGTGGAATCACCAGCCCATGGGCTTTTTGACGGAGGCCCTTATCGATACGGACGGCACGATTGCGCCGACTTTCGGGCAATGCAAAGGCGGCATGGCTCTTTCCTATAAAGGGATCTGGGGTTATGCCCCGCTGGTGGTCTCCCTGGCCAACACCAACGAAGTGCTCTATCTGGTCAACCGTCCCGGCAATGTCGTGAGCCACGAGGGCTGCGTGCCCTGGATCGATCGGGCGATCAAACTGGTAACACCCTATGCCGGGAAAATCACCCTGCGCGGGGACACCGACTTTACCTTGACCGGAGAACTGGACCGGTGGGATGAGCAGGAAGTCAAATTCATTTTCGGAATGGATGCCCATCCCAAGGTGGTGAACTTGGCTGAAGCCTTGCCAGAGGAGGTCTGGAAGCCCTTGAAGCGGCTCCCACGCTACGAGATTGTCAGCCGCCCGCGACGCAAGCCCGAGCGAGTCAAGGAAAGCATGATTCGTTTCCAGGGCTATGAGAACAAGGTGTTGGTCGGCGAGGATATTGCCGAGATAGAATATCAGCCCCTCAAATGCTCGCGGCCCTATCGGCTCATCAGCGTGCGCAAGAACATCAGCGTGCAAATGTCAGCGGTCGGATCAAAGTGCATCACTCAGGGTCGAATCAAAATGCACCACCTGGACGACGGTTTTCTAAGTGGATTTCGGTAGTGGTTGCAAGGGTGAAGTGGTTATGGGCGGCGAGAGCCGCGTTTTTTCAGCCGGAGGCTGCTAATTGTTCCCCTTAGAGGAAGGGTTTGGGGAACCGTGGTTCCCCAAGTCGTTGGATCAAATCAAATCACTTATTTTGTCATTTGATGCGCTGGGGAGGATTTGGGCTTGGGCGATGTGCGTTGGTTGGCGCTTTCCTGGAGCCGGTAACTGCGTCCGGTTATCGCGATGACTTCGGCGCGATGGAGCAGTCGGTCCAGGATGGCGCTGGCGGCAGGCACGTCGCTCAGGAGCTTTCCCCATTCTTCGATGGGACGATTGGAAGTCATCAGGGTGGAGCGGTTTTCATAGCGACGCATGATGATCTCCAGGAGGATTTCGCCGCTTTTTGGCGGCAGGATCTTGAGTCCCATGTCATCAATGATGAGGAGATCGGGCTTGAGATATTTTCCCAACAGGCGGCTCTCGCCGGCTTGGGTTGCCTCGAGGGAAAGCTCGCGCACAAGGTCGAACACTGAACGGTAGAGCACCAGGAAACCGGCCTTGATCGCTTCGATTCCAATGGCTTGAGCGAGATGACTCTTTCCCACCCCGGGCGGGCCGACAAGGAGCGCGTCGCGCTGCTGGCGGATAAAGTGACAGGCGGCCAGTTCGTAGATCTGCACGCGATCGATGCAAGCATTGAAGGCGAAGTCGAAGTTGTCCAGAGAGCGGATCTCGCGGAAGTCGGCGGCTTTCTGGCGCCGGGCGATTGTGCGCTGCTCTCGCACGTTGATTTCGTCCTGGAAAACGAGTTCCAGGAATTGGTGGTAGGGAAGCCTGCCGGCTTCGGCTTCATTGAGGCGCAACTCGAGCGTGCTAAGCAGTCCCGAGAGACGCAGTCGGTGCGCATATTTTTTGAGGGTGTTGTTGGTCATAGTTAGGTGAGTGGTGCTTACTGATGAAGTCGGAGTAGGTTCTCAGGTCGCGGATTAAAGGGTGATTTTGAGCGAAGGCAAAGTTGCCCTGCTCGCTTGGTTCACCGATGAGGCGTTGGATGTCTTTGAGTCGCCGGGCGCCGGCCTTGAGCGCCTTATGACAAGCGGCGTCGATGGTGGCCGCCGTGTGCTTTTTAACCAGATTGCAAAGTCCCATGATGGATCGCAGCGCCTCGGGTCCTCGCCGATCAACGCTGGACTGCGCCCATTGGCCGCAGGCTTCGCCCAGCAGCGCCGCGCGTCCTATCCACCATCGGCAGGAGGAGAGCACCGGAGCGCTCATCCCGGCAACACCCAGAATGCGGCTGAACTTTCCGGGTTCCAAGCGGAGGTGGATTTGACCAGCCGAAAAAGATGGTCAGAAGCCATATGGCGATTTGATTTGGATGGTTGCGCTTGCTGGCGATGGACTGGCGCGTGCCGAATTATCGCCGGATGAATTCAACGAGGTTCGAAACGCTGCGCTCACTTGGGGCAGCGGGCTTTACTTCTCGGGAACTACCCGAATTGATGACATTTGGTTTTACACGTTCCGGCTCAAGGCAACCGGGATGTTCGTTTTGGTCCCCATGTCGGTCACTACCTTCGAAGAAGCCAGGCAGGCGATATTGGCGAGCATGGCCACTTTCATGATCTGCGAAGAGAAATGGAAGAAACCCCTAGACCAGTTCATCAACCGGGAGATTCCTCTTCCCCCGCCCGGTTTCACAATAGTCGAATGAAGTGGCTGTCGCGCCACGCGGCGGGCGCTAAGTCGAAACCGCCCCTTTGGAGAAAGGGCGCGGTCTGTCCGTCATGCGGATACTGAAGAAGATCATCAAAGAGACCATCGCACGTTACTACGTGGTGGACATCCGCGATAGGGCGCACTGGCACACGCACGCCGGTCCGTTCGACACGTTGCCAGAAGCCAAACGGCACCTCATGAATGCGCGCGCGGATGGCAAGATCAACCAAACAACGGCGCACGCGAGGCAGCTTTATGTTTCGCCGCGTATTTCTCGCGACGTCTTTGATTGGCAAGATCGCGTTTCCGTTCACGTGCGGCTTTTGCGGCGTCCGCGATGACCGCATCATCGCCGTTCATTTTGGCGAGAAAATCTTCCGCCGAAACGGCCAAAGCTAAGCTTTCGGCCAACTCTTCGAGAACGCGGCGAATTCGTTGATCGACGCGTTGTCTAATACCATGAACCACGGCGCGGTCGTCGAGTCCACGCAACTCGACGGCGACAAGATTCGGAATCCGTAAGATGTCCTCGCGGCATCTTGCCAGCGCGAAACCGATCGTAAATTGGATCTCTTTGCGTCCGACGACGTCGCCGCGCATCTTTGCGAGCTTGGCGCGCGTGATCTCGTTCTGAAGCCGCAAAGCTTCGGTCTTTGCGCGTTCCAGATCGCCGTTTCCGCCGTTATTCCGGCCTACGCCGACGTAATTGACGTTGGGCATCGGTTTAGAACATGCCGATTTTTTTCTCTTACGTCAAAAGTCGATGCGTTTTGGGGCCGACGCGCGGCACGGTCCCCCGAAACCGCCCAGAAGGAACCAGGGTTTTGGCGCGCGCCTTTCTGCGGGCAGAATTTAATGAGGCCATTCTCGAGAGAGACCGTCTCGCGCGGCTCTTGGTCTCGTCTCGCGACCGGACCACCCATACCATCACGAATCCGCCCATTGCCGTTGCCACCGCAACGCACGGACAACAACCTCGCCGACGTCGCGGTCTCGGCCAACCCACCAACGAGGCGGCAACTTCCATTCGCCTTTCGATTCCGGTTCCAATGATGCCGGTCGGCGCTTCTTGGTCTTGAGCAAGGCGCATTTGATGGTGCAGCCAAACGCGCAAGTTGAGGCCAGCCCGAGGTATTTGACACCACAAGCGTCTGCAATTCGCCATGAGAAAACTCGGCGAGTCGGGCCGAAACCTGATATACTCTAGATGTGAAAGAAGAAAGTGAAGCAAAAGATCCAGACCAAGAGGCTCGCGATCAGCAACGTGGGGAAAGATTCCGGAAAACCGATGAAGATGGCGGCGAGGGAGCAAGCCACGAGGATCCTAAGCAAGGCGAAGGACGACGCAAAGGACTAGCCGGAGTGGTGGCGCGATCCATGTGGGTTTGACGCACTCGGCCTGCCCGATTCCGGTCGCTGCCCTTTGCGCCACAGTTGGCCTAGGAACGGCTTTGATCCGTTGGCAAGGTGGCAATAGCCGACGAGGGTCGAAGCCTTCCATGGCCACGGCTTCAACACGCCCGTCAAAATGGATTCGATGCCATGCTTGTGTTTTCTCCGTTTCATTGACCGGTCCGGTATTCTGCTTTTGCCCGCGCATCCCGGCCATTCCTAGAGCCACTTCTGCGCATTGGGCGCGGTGTTCACGCGATGCTTAGAATACCAAGACCGGCACTCCGAACCGATCTTTGAGAAAGACCGGCGGATCATTGTCGCCCGGTTGAACGGTTTCAACGCCGTTGTCCTCGAGGAGAGTCATCATCCACACGACCTTTTTCGGGTCCGGATCATGACGGATCATCTTGCGCGGTTTGTCGCAGCCGGGGTAAATATCGCGGACGAACAACGTCAAGTGGCGGTCCTCCTCGAAGATGAGCACATTATAAAAGAGCTTCCGTCCAATGAAGACGGCGCACTCGTGAATCCAACCCTCTTCGAGCGTCTGTTCAAATGCCCTGAAACATCCAAGAAACTCAAGAAACTCGATCGACGGCGCTTTGATGGCGACGGCGTCGCGGATTTCTTCCAAGATCTTCCGATGATGGCGCAAGCTCGCGTGCCACCGGTTGATCGTTGGATTACGAACAGCCACGGAGAATTGCCGCGCGTTTTTGCGACGGCGACATTTTGCTCCAAGCCGCGCGGTTGCGGACGACCGCCATGGCAATGGATTGTTCTTGTTCGGTCGGCGGCTTAGACCGGACGACGCGTGCGTGACCGGTGGCGACTTTGATAAATTTTGCCGTTTGTTCTTTTGTCATGATTTGTATCCTCTTAGTTTTCGATCGGCCTCTCTCTCGAGTTCGGCAACGAGCCTCTTGCGGTCCGCCTCTTCGCGATTCTCAATTTCGGTTTCAACGCGGTTCCGGTTTGCCGATTCGCGAAGATATGCCGCGTCTCTCGCCTCAAGTTCGGCGGCAAGCGAATCACTCATCTCTTCACGACTATTGAGCCGCGCGATCGCTTCGCGTTCCATTTCCAAAATTTGCGGCGGTGTCCATCTTTGATTTTCGGTGTCCGGCGGCGGCAACGTCCGTGGTTTTCCGAAGTATTGCTTCAAATGCGGCGGAACTTGCGAAACGTCGGCCCATGGGTGGTCGGTCGTGCCCGCTTTCACGATTTTGCTCATTTCGCCTTCGCGTTCTGCGGGCAACATGACGTCGATCGAAAACGTCGGTGCATCCGGTGTTGGTGTCTTAGTGGTTTTCATGTGATTCGAATTCTAATTGCACCCGCCATGGTGCGCGATATCATTTCTCTGTCTTAGTCTTCATTGTGTTGTTCGCGCGAACGGCGTTCGGAGCTCTTTCTCTCTTCGGGCGCCGTTTCCGTTCTTATGATTCGCTAGAACCAGAATCGTCTTCGTCTCTAAGCCTCGTGATGTAGGTGATCTTCCCGCCATGGTGACCATGGTCGAAACGTTGGATGTCAAGCCGTGGGATCATTGAACAGAATTCTCCTAAAGTGAATTCAATCTTGCCGCCGCAAAACCGATGGATGATGAAAGCTAATTCTTCATATCCAACGAGCTCGCCACATTTCCATCCGTGATGAAATGCTTTATTCTCACGGAGTGCTTGGTCTAGTTCTTTCTCTGTCATAAATCATCCCCATCGCTAAACGTGGCCTTGAGATCTTTCTGCAAATAATCGTGGAGGGCCTTGCCGCGAAGTCCGTATGGAACCCTGACCAACTGCGCGGCGGTTAGCTTCGTCGGTTTGTCGTTCGATGTTTCGTTCGTCCGGTCACCGGCCTCGATGGTCACGGTGCCGCCGAATTGGTGAATCATTGCGGCGTAGAACCGCGCCTCTGGATCGGTGGCGTCCTTCACGATGCCGCGTTGATGGAGTTTGACCAATTCACCGGCGATCCGGCGCGCCTCGGCGAGTTGTTCCGGCGTGAGGTCGGAGGATACGTCTGGCACAGAGATGCTCAGGTTCTTTAAATCATCGCTCTCGCTTATGTCCGAAAAGAAAGCTTTAATGAAATCTAGCGACATAGGGAAAATGTGGTTTTTGATTTTGCGGACAATGCGGAGACGTCTACTGCACGAAACCTCATGCGAAAATTACACAAGAGAGATGTTTGCGGATAGTGCGGATAGGTCATCCGCATACCTTTACGCGCGCGAGGAACATATCCCCTTAGTGTGTCGTCCTGTGCAGGAATAAAAGGTTAGGATGGACCGTGTCCGCACTATCCGCAGTCTTCCTCATAAGGTTGCTAATTTACGGTAATCGACCAGACGGTCTGTTCTTGGTTGCGCTCTCTTCCACCGATACGTTGAGTCGATCTGGTGATGAAACGGTTCCACCCGGGCAACTCACTAAGGCGGAAAAGTTGGTGTCCAAAGTGCGACGCCGATTTGGAATAGTCGGACATTCCACGGTTCTCTTTGTTCCACTCTTTGAGTTCTTCAAAGATCGCAGTCGCTGTGCCAGTGATGGTCCCACCGCGTGCACGGAGAAACCACGTGAGTAGTTCTCCGAGGGGAGCTACGGAAGAGTTGCTTGCGACCAGATTAATGACATAAGGGTGGTGAAACTCCCTAACGAAAAAGCGCGAACTGCGGTATTCGCCCGGGATCGGATTCTTTTCGATCATTAAGAGAAACGCAGGGATGCTCTCGACGAGTTTCTTCCAAAAGGCTTTCGAGGCCTCCGGGCTTCCATCATGAAATGGATTTTCCGGCTTATAGCATCGGAGATAGATGATTTTATCGGCAAACGAATCGATCGGCATTGGAAGGACCGAAATCGAGTCACTGTCGTCATTTGCCGAGAGCGTCGCCCGCCAGATTGGACGGAAGCTTTTTGCGTCACGATATTTTGCGTGGAGCGGGTAAACGTCGGCAGTTGTTATTTTCTTAAGCCGATCGCGGAGCCCATGCCGCTCGCGATGGTCTTCGGAGAGTTCTTCGTCACTGAGGCGCAAGTGCTCCGCGCCCCAAAGGTCCGAGTTAAAGTCGTTGTCTTTGACCAGCCAAAGCGAAGCGTCGGCTTCTCGGCCACCGAGAAGGTGTGTAATGACCGTTTGGCATAAGCTCTTGCCGCAATCGCGCGGACCAATTAAGCCTAAAATTTGCCCCGGGAGATGTTGCTGGTGATTGCGGATCGCTTCTCTCGCGTGATGAATCCAACCGACGAAAGTCGTAAATTGCTGTTTGAAGAATGGATCTATGTCTTTGCCGAAGAGTGACGCCAAGAATTGATTCATGGCGTCGGCGGCACCCTGTTTGGCGCAGATGATTGTGGGCCCTCGAGTGCAGAGAATGTTGGTTCCGTTTTCTTGCCAGAGGCCAGGCGGACGACCACAAATCGGACCGGCGTAGTCGACGCGACGCTCCGTCTGAATGCGGTGAAGGACAACCTCGCACGGGGTCAGTTCACACCCCATGGCCATGCGGTGCCAATACCCTGCGGCACGCAAATCAAGCATGGTGTCCTCACGCGAGATTTGTTCGAACGTGTCTTTGCTCGGGCGATAATATCCACGGCCATCAAAATAGAATATTGGAAGCGAAAGTTTCGGTTCGGAAGCGTTGCCGTCTGTTTTGTGGCGTCGGATTTGAACGCCGACATGCTGACGCCCCAACAAGCTTTGACGCGGCGCGCGAGTTCATCGAGAGACGTCTCCGAAATCAAATTGCTGCCAAGAGTGATTAGCTGAGGAAGATAACGGTCCTTATCTTTGACGATCGTTTCCCACTCTGATTCGAGAATCCGGAGCGACAAATAACTGGGGTCTGGTTTCGGCTCAACTTCAATCGCTGCGGCGACGATCTTTCCCCAGAAGTCCATGAAACCTCCTCCTTCTTGTTCTCGGCAATCGTCGACGCCGTTCGGCATTGCCAATGGGATTCGGGGCAATGCAAGTCTGGATGTGCGCCCCTATGCCGGTCGTCTGCCTTTACCTCGCACTTACTAAGTTCTTGCCGCGGCACCAATCGCGCCTCTTACCAGCCCTTCCCAATTCAGTCCGAATTGCTCCGCCGCGTACGAACCGCGTGCTCGAGAACGAATTGCTTCAGATAATCCTACGCTTCCCTTGTTCGATCATGGCTTGGCAGACTATCAAGGCGATTGTGTTAGAGCCACGCAATGAGAAGGGGTGTAGTCGTCGGTTTTCCCCGGTCTCCTTCTGGCGATTCATTGCAATTGGTGTCCTTGTTACTCGTAATAGAGTTGTAATGGATGCTTCCTTTGTTCTCCTGAGAAGATCCGGAACGAGACACAAGGAAGTTGCAACGTAATGCCATGGAGGGTGGTATGTCATTCGCGCAATAGGCGCTCTTACTCAGGGAGCCAGCCACCTATGGGTTAAAATCTTATTCCGCCGCCTTCCGGTCGCGACAAAGTAGAAAGCCCCTGAAGCCGTGTGCATGGGCAAGCTTGCGAGCAGTAGCACAAAAGCCCGCCCGTGGAACGCCCTCTAACGAGGGCAATTAAAAGATAGAACCTGCGCCAACCGTAAACTCTCTTTTGCTCAATATAAATGGAACTGAATAAAAAGCGGACTCCTACGAAACGCAAGTCATCGCCTGGTTACGACAATGCGATTGGATGCATTCTATTATGGGCCGCTGTGTTGAGGCTCGACAGACGAACAGCAATGAAAATCCTGCGCATCGCAATTCGCGAGCGCAACCGCAAGACACAACTCCAATGAGATACCATTGGACCGACGGCTCCGAATTTCGAATGTCTAAATTCCTGCAAATCAAACTGCACTTAGCCTGCGCGATCAGAGGACGCCATATCGGGTTTCATATCGTGGGAATGCTCCGAACCATATTTGCCTCCTGTTGAGAGGAAGTAAGGTCCTTGATCTCGTTTTAAGACGAAGGGATTACTCTGGCGTGAAATGCCGGCTCATGAAGAGATCTGCGAGGTTTTTACCAGAATCCTTGCCGCTATCCTATAGAATCCGCGTCGCAGATCATGTGGGGAGCCCGGAGGAAGTGGTTGCGCTTTCATAGTCTAACGAAGCAAGAAAGATGCTTCCCGTCTTTCCGAAATCCTTCCCCCCCTGCCGTAATAGCGGCTGATGATCGTTTTGTCGCTTATGCTGCAGTGGAAGTCGAGGCCAGCAATGACATCGTTGCCAGCACCGAGGAACAGCATCATTGGCCCAGAGCTGACTCCGAATCCTTGGTCATCAGAATTTCCTAAGGTTACGGAATAGTCTTTTCTATTCATAAAATCTGCGACCGACTGCCAAAATCAACCAGATACGGTTGCCACTGGCGGTTTATCGAATATCAGGACAGCGACGAGTTCGCCCTTTGCGCGAAACGATTCTACTACGTTGCTCTCATTTGCTGGGGCCCTGTTCGAAGGGATTTTGAGGGTCGTGGCCAGCGATTCTTGGATTAGAATTTAGGCCAGTGGGAAAGAAAAGGGGAAGGGGATCGCCGTGGGTAATCGGCCGACTCTCTCCTGGCGCGTGGGTTGGCGCCATTGACGAGCAACCCCACCCTTGAAGGCGTCCCTACCTTGTAAGACACTAAAATGTCTGCAATGAATATCGATAGAGCTCTGGAAGTCCTCGAGCGAGAATTGGCTATTTTTGAGAAGAATCAAAGCCAGGAGCGGCCAGAGGAGACGTCCGCCGATCAAGCTACTCTGGAGAAATACACTGAGCTTTGGAGGCGCCTGCGGTCCGACATGAAAATGAGGAACCTTCCCCGGTTGTGGATAAGCCGGACCCCTACGACGAAGAGCCTGACGATCATCATTTCGCATCGCTCATGATGGCCGGCGTGCAGGCCGTTCTACACGTCCGACTGCTTGCTGCCCCTTTAAGGTGAGGAGCGCCAATGCGATCAACCCGGCGTGGAAGAGAAACCCTATGGCTAGCACGACCTCGCCCGGAACCGGACCGATCGACGCCTGCTCCCACAGCTGGTCGAACGACCTGATCGGAGTCGGGTGAATGCATATTTTGGCTACGTAGCTGAACGCCTGAATTATAAACAGGAACGAGTAGTTGCGTCGCAGCCGGCGTCCCATGGCTTCCCAAAAGCTTATGTGAAAGTGAAGCCGCTCGTAGTCGAGAGCTAGCGCCTCGTTCCAGCCGTTGTCAACGCGTACCCCTTCGAGTCGGAGAATCGGGCCGTACATTGAAACCTCCATCTGTCGCACGCGGGTGCGCCAGATGTCGAAGTAGCGATATCGACGGGCTTCAATTACAAGGAACACCAGATCCAACAGCGCCACCAGAACGAGAGGAAGGGGCGAGTTCTCGGCATTGCTAAAGGCGACCGAGAGCGCGATGCCGGTGGTCACTACGGCCCAATTGGTCGTCGCGTCGAGTCGCGTTCGCCAGACCTTGCTGCGATACATCTCGCCTCGATACAGATGGGCGAGCATGGTCAGTTCCGCCCCGTTGAACGGTGGCTCCCGCTCTGGCCTTACCGTCGTACCCATGATTTTTCCCCGGTGAATTCGTTGAGACTGAGAGCTTGCGCGCCGCGGCTAAATGAATCTGAGGATGAGAACATGCGTGGGCAACCCGCACAGCAAAGGACGGCAGGCGAGATTGTCAATTTGTTTCGGGGAGCGCGCGCGTCGGTCTTTTCGCCGTGATCCAACTGCAAGCGATCCAGCGCGGCAAGCCTGGCTGGTTCGAGATTGAGCTTCTGTTCGATCGCCCCTGCCAAACGGGCTGCCAGTTGGTCTACCCCTATATCCGAGTCCCCGATGCTATAACACTGTTTTTGGGGATGACGACGATTCCGTCGCGAATGTAAAATCCTTTGCCATTCATTTCCTCGCCCTTGCCCTCCGGGGATATGACGACGTTGTCGCCGATCCTGGCATTCTTGTCGATGATAGCCCTTTGGATGTTGCAGCCGCGACCGATTCCAATATAGGGAGGATCTTCCCTTTCCTTGACTATGTCAGCCTGATACTCGTCGGCGCCCATCAAAATAACATCCTTAAGGACTGTATCCGCATCGATGACGGAACGGATGCCAATAATACTGTGCTCAATGGTCGACTTCTCGATGGTGCAGCCATCGGCGATCAAGGAACGATTAATCTGGGACGACTGCACGATGCTTGCCGGCAGAAAGCGCGGATGTGCGTAGACGGGTGCTCCGGGCTCGTTGAAGTTAAATTTGGGATCCGGATCGCCCAGGTTGAGATTCGCCTTGAAAAACGCACTGATTGTTCCGATGTCCTCCCAATATCCCTCAAAAATATAGGCCTGCACCTTGTATCTCTTGATGGCCGCGGGAATGATATTCTTGCCGAAATCGGCGAAGTCGTTGTCGAGACATTCCTTGAGAACTTCACGCTTGAACAGGTGGATACCTATTGAGGCCTGATAGAGGTCGGCATCGGCGCGTTGGCCGATGGCTTGCAGGAGGTTGGCGGGGATCCGCAGGCTGTTGAGGACTTCAGGGTCTTTTGGCCTCTCAACAAACTCAACGATCCTGCGCTTCTCATCGGTATGCATGATCCCGAAACCCATCGCCGCCGTCCGATCCACCGGAATGGTGCCCACTGTGAGGTCCGCACTTGTCTCAAGGTGCTCGATCAGAATGTGGCGGTAGTCCATCCGGTAAAGCAGGTCGCCGCTTAGAATGATATAGTGATCGACCGGACGTTCGAGAAAGTAGCGGAGGTTCTGCCGGAGGGCGTCCGCGGTTCCCTGGTACCAATGCGAATCCTTGGGCGTCTGCTGTGCAGCCAGAATCTCGACGAAGCTTGGCGTGAAATTGTCGAATTGGTAGGTGTTATAGATATGCTGGTGCAGTGACATGCTGTTGAACTGGGTGAGCACGTAGATGCTGCGAATGTCGGAGTTCAGGCAGTTGCTGATGGGGATATCAACCAGCCGATATTTGCCACCAAGCGGCACGGCGGGCTTGGCCCTTTCTTTTGTTAGCGGGAACAGCCTGGTACCGGCTCCCCCGCCCATAATAATGGCAAGGGTGCGGTTAACTGGAAGGATCAGGGGTGGGTCGCTCATAAGGGATTTGATCACGATGGTACGAGACATGGCTCAGATCCATGCTTTGCGGATCAGCCACATCTTCACGACTTGGGTGAGCACTACGTAGCAAAGGACGGTGAGAAAAAGGATTGGCCAATAAAGCAGCGGCAGTGGCGTGAAACCGAGCGCTGCGGCCACCGGCGAAAAGGGAAGCCACATTGCGATGCCCATGACAATGACGGTGGTGACGGTGAGTTGCCAGCTCGCACGACCTTGGATGAACGGCAGCTTCTTGGTGCGGATGACGTGAATGATCAATGTCTGGGTAATGAGCGATTCAACGAACCAGCCGGTTTGGAACAGCGAGGCGCGCGCGGGATCCCAGCAACCGAAGACATAGAGCATCACGAAAAAGGTCGTGTAGTCGAATATCGAGCTGATGGGTCCGATGGACAGGACGAATTTTTTGATGTCGCCGATGTGCCACGGCCGCGGCTTGGCGGTCTCTTCGGGGCCGACGGTGTCGGTTGGAATCGGCACTTGGGAAAAGTCGTAGAGGAGGTTGTTGGTAAGCACTTGGATGGGTGCCATCGGCACGAAAGGCAGAAACGCGCTGGCGCCGATCACGCTGAACATGTTGCCAAAGTTGGAGCTCGCACCCATGCGGACGTATTTGAGGATGTTTACGAAAACCTTGCGACCCTCGATGACACCTGCCTGTAGTACCATGAGGTCTTTCTCCAGGAGAATGACTGCCGCAGCCGCCTTCGCGATATCGACCGCGGAATCGACGGAGATGGATGTTGGGGCGTCGCCGCCTGCCTTCGTACAGGATCGTGTCGAAACAGTCCAATTCGCTGAGCGGGGTCGTTATTTAGTGATTTGTGGAGTCCTTCCACATTTTTTCAATGAGACTACGATGCAATTTGAAATGTTCGGCTACGTAAGAGTAGTAGGGAACTAAGACCATTTATTCAGCGTCTACCGTCAAATTTCAGCTCGCTCCGCCATTGCGTCTACCCCGCCCACAATGGGGGCGCTGAGGTCAGGAAGGGCAATTTCCGACCTCAGACGTAGCCAAGCCGAGCTTCCTGGGTGCGGGCAACTTTAAAAGGTTTAGCCAGCAAATCTTCTTCATGCGGGGTCGCGGATAGCCTGCGCCCCGGTTTTCGTCCTTAGAGACGAAAGTCGCCCAGTCCCGAATCGAGGGAGTAGCAATTGTCAACTGGAACAAAATCGCGCGGTATTTCTCCGAAAAAACAACGCCTCGAGGTCTGCCTTCTGCCAAGACGTTCACTTTCGTGAAGCCTTCGTCTCAGTAGGCGGAGCCGGTGGGGGGGTTACGTTAAACATCAGCATCCGAACCTTCCAAGCATCGCCCTGACGAACATAAATTTCTGCCCAATGGCCCTTGAATGGTATAGGATCGCCGGTCGTCGGCTGAAGAGTGGCGCTCCAGTCCCCGCTGCTCCACAACTCATTGCCAGCCGTTCCTATAGTGTGAGGGGAATACTGATCGGGCTTGCCGATAAAGTTGCTGTGACGATATAGCTTGAACAGGCCTGCATACCACTTCTCGATGGCCTCCCGACCGTAAACCAATCCCGTGTCCGTCACGAGAACCGCGTCCTCTGTGAAGAACGCGGCCGAGGCAGCGGCATCGTTGTTGTTTTGTGCTTCGTCATACAACGAGCGCCGGTTGATTCGCTCAGAAACGCTGGTTAACGACGTTAACGAAAGCGCCTCTCGCGGGGGGCCGGTTCAGTTATTCTGATCTTCCTGAGCGGCGCTGATGTTAGGAAGGGCCACTCTTCGGCTCAAGACGATGCCATTCCGGCGGCTTTTCTGCTGGCATGATTCAATGGCTGCGCTTTCCGACCGTTTTTGAAGGTGGCCTCAAAAAGGGGCGTCCGGTATTCTGGATATTCCCGGGGCGCTCTGAGGTCACCGTCAAAGACTGTAGATAAAGGAGACGCCATTTATCCATTCGATCAAATCTGTCGCACTTGCAAATGCGAATGGTACACCAAATGAACGTCCCATCATCAACCGAACTCTGGGAAGAGTTCAGGTCATTTGCTTTCGGCAGTGTTCCTGTCATTCCAGAGCGTGAATACAAAATGTGCTTCTTTGCTGGCATCGAAGCTGCACTACGTGTCTTGAAGGAAGTGGAATTGCAGGATCCCGATGCGGCTGAATTTGCCGCTAAATTCCAAGCGGCGAACCGAACCGCTGGCATTGTCGCCAGCGCACAGAAACCAAAACCAAAAGAATAACAATCCAACCGGCTAGCAGACCGGTTAAAGTCTGCTCCAGACATCAGATGCCGCCTTGACGCGTCCGATTTTTACAACCCTAGGCGGATTGCTGCCTGCCTGCCGCGTGTTCATGCTGCGCATCCATGCGCTGCTCGGCTGCACCCCCGCCACCTTCCATGAAAAATGGGCCGTGCAGCTCAATGACACGCACCCGGCGGTCGCGGTCGCCGAGCTGATGCGGCTTCTTGTCGATGGGCACGGACTCGACTGGGACCAAGCATGGACGATCACGGGCGCGACGTTCGCCTACACGAATCACACGCTGCTCCCGGAGGCGCTAGAGAAGTGGACGGTCGATCTTTTTGGCGCACTGCTCCCGCGGCATCTCGAGATCGTTTTTGAGATCAATCGCCGTTTCCTCGATGAAGTGCGCGCGGCCTTTCCCGACGACGAGCCCCGGGTCGCGCGGCTTTCGCTCATTGATGAAAGCGGAGCGCGCTATGTGCGCATGGCACATCTCTCGTGCGTCGGCAGCCATACCATCAACGGCGTCGCGCAGCTACACTCCGAGTTGCTCAAACAAACCGTGCTGCGCGATTTCGCCGAGCTATGGGGCGAGAAATTATGCAACGTCACCAATGGCGTTACGCCGCGCCGCTTCGTCACTGTCAGCAATCCCGGCCTGACGCGTCTCATCACTGAACGCATCGGCGACGGCTGGGTGCGCGACCTGGACCTGCTCCGCCAGCTCGAACCTCTCGCCGAAGACGCAGAGTTTCAACAGCAGTGGCGCGAGGCGAAACTCGCTAACAAGCGACGGCTCGCAGCGCTCATCGCCGAACGTACAGGCGTCACCGCCGCGCCGGAGTCACTCTTCGACGTGCAGGTGAAGCGCATCCACGAATACAAGCGGCAGCATCTCGCTGTGCTCCACATTCTCACACTCTATCTGCGATTGCGGCGCGATCCGCAGGCGAATGTGCCCGCGCGCAGCTTCATCTTCGGCGGCAAAGCTGCGCCCGGCTACTTCCTGGCGAAGCGCATCATCAAACTCATCAACGCGGTCGGCGAAACCGTGAACACGGACCCGGCTATGCGCAACCGACTGAAGGTGGTCTTCTTTCCCGACTTCAACGTGAAGAACGCGCATTTCGTCTACCCCGCCGCCGATTTGTCCGAGCAAATCTCCACGGCGTTCTTCGTCTCGATGGCCGTGACCATTATTTTCGGTCTCATGTGTGCGACCGTCCTGACCATGATCGTCCTGCCGGTGATCTACGCGATTCTCTACAAGCTGCCGTATCGCAGGGAGTAGATTTCGCAACACGGGCCTTCACGGGCGGGATGCCGCTCTACCAAAGTCGGGCCGCCCCCATAATTTAATTTAGCGTCGCTCCCCCGTTGTCTTCGGCGTAATCCGCCATAACGGGATGTCTCGGGCTCTTCGCCTTGCGGATGGAGTTAATAAAGTCGGCCAGCGTATCGGTAGCCGACAACTCAACACGGTCCGCCTTCGCCCAGCCGCATACCCGCACCAGTTCCTTGACCGCCGCGATCTTGTCGGAATACGGAGTTTGACGGGCTTGCCATCCACGAGCTCCGGATCCACGCGCACATCGCCTTCGGAATTGTGCGACTTCGGGCGATAGTGTTCGGTCGTCTCAATGCGTATCATGCCTTCATTCCAGCGGAATGCGGTCCAAGGCGAAGATTTCTCGCAGACCATCGACGAGGAAGTGCGCGAGCTGGTCGCACGCGCCGCGCAACGGAGTTGAGCAGTGCGCGGCCACATTTTGGGGCGCACTTGCGGCATCAAATTCGATACGATGTCATGAGAACAACACTGATTACGGCACTGACGCTGGCATTTGCGCTCGGTTCGCCGGTGCTGGCGCAGAAGGAGGAATCCACGACCGAAAAGGTCAAAGACGCCGCCAGGGAATTGCTCGGCGAAAAAAAGGAAGCCCAGGAGCAGAGGGCGAAGGTGAAAATCACCGAAGGCAGCCTCGATATGCCCAACCGCTTTACGGCGGGCGAGATCACGTTTGTGGTCAAGAACGACGCCGATGAAAAGCGCGGGTTTCAAATCGCCGGAAAGGGCATTCGCGAGTCACTCGGCAAGATCACGCCCGGTGAGACCAGCATTCTCACAGTGAAGCTGGAACCTGGCAGCTATACGGCGTCCTGCCCCGAACACCGCGGAGAGCGGATGACTTTTAAAGTCACGGAAGAATAAGACGCTTCAATGGCAGCTTGGGTTGCGCACTGCTTGTTCGCGCGGAGCAAAAAAAAGTTGACCATGAGCGACGACCCTGGCTTCACGTCTATCGAGACGGGCAATACGACGTAGCCGAATCACTGCTCCGCTTCATTTCCGATCACAGGATCAAGATACTCAACATCGCCGGGCCGAGAGCAAGCAAGGAACCGCAGATCGCTGCCTTCGTAAAGAACGTGTTGGAAGAGGCGATTTTTCCACGACCGGATCCCCCCGATTAGCGGTCCGATCGAGAGATAGCGAACATGCCAGCAGCAGTTACTGACGCTATACTTGGCAATTGGCACTTTGCCCTTGCGTCAGATATCCGCTTCCAGGGATTGCTGCCTGCAAGTCTCCAAGGTTGAAGCGTAATCGGAAACTGTGAAGAGACTATTCGTCGTCATTTTCCTCGTTACATTGGCGATCATCCCTCGGTCACATGCAGGGACATGTTCGCCCACGGGGATGTGCACGGCCTGCACGACGTGCAATTACTGCAAGAATTGCGCACAGCGCGGCGGAGCGTGCAGCATTTGCCGGTGATGGGTGGCAGTGAAGGTCGGCGAGCGCCACAATTCACGCTGCCGATACTGTGGCAGTAGTCGACCTTGCGGCACTACAGGCGGAACTCCATGCAAGATCTGCGGAGGCTGACGGTCGCGGTCTTCTGCGCCCTTCTTGGCTATCCTGCAGGATGTCACTGGGGACGTTGTCACAATCGCCACTTGGAATCTTGAGTGGTTCCCCGGCGGCAAACCGAATTCCTCCCAGGCTGAACGCTTGGTTCACATGAACGCTGCAAAGGATGCGCTGACCGACATTCGCCCGGACATTCTGTGCCTCCAAGAAGTGCGAGACTGGGACAGCGTAGCGGAGTTGGTGTCCGTCCTGCCTAATTTTCAAACCCTGGTGGTAAGCCGATTCCGAGAAATGGGCTCATCCGGTCCTCTCTCGATCCAGCAGCTAGCGATCGCCTCCAGCCGACCGGCTGAAGCAGCCTGGAGCGAGTCTTTCAGGCCGTCTCCTCCAACGCCGCCACGAGGCTTTTCCTTTGCTGCAATCCGAGTTGGCAAGACCTTGCTGTTGGTCTATTCGGTGCATTTCAAGAGCAACATAGGAGAAGCCATAACTAACATCGCCAAGCGGGAAGGGGCGGCACGTCAACTGCTGTCTCACGTTGCTGCGATGGAGAGCGCTTACTCAGAGAGCGCAAGTGTGGTTACAATCATTGCCGGTGATTTCAACACGGATCCTACGGACGCCCGTTTCGCATCGGAACGAACCTTCGCCATTTTGAAGGAGAAATTTGTCTGGCCGTGGGAAAACCTCCCGCTATCCGAACGGGTGACTAATCCGGCGAAGGACGTTACCCGGAAGCCTGCTTCGACGGATTCTTAGTCCGGGGGGTCACGAAATTCACCTGCAAGCCAATGCCCATCCACAGAGTCAGCGACCATTTCCCTGTCGTGCTCACTTTTGCTATCGAATGATCCCACGTGTGAGTCTTCCCGAAAACGCAATGAATGTCCCCGATTTGGACCTTGCGAAGGTGGAAACACTGCTCGCGCCGACTAAATTATGGACTTGCACCGAGGTGCTGGCGAGACCGTGCCCAGTGCCAGCGTCAGCGGGCGTTTATGCATGGTTTTTCGATTCGTGTCCCCAGGGAGTTCCGACGGAAGGACTAATGCACTCATTGGGGCTGGCGCTGCTCTACGTCGGGATTTCGCCCAAGCCTTCCGGTGCTGTCGGCACCCCGAGCCGCCAGACGCTCCGGAGCAGGCTTCGCTATCACTTCCGAGGAAACGCGAAGGTTCTACTCTGCGGCTCTCGCTCGGCTGCCTTTTATCGCACGAGTTGGGCATTGAACTCAGGAGTGTAGGAAGTGGCCGGAGGATGACTTCGTAGAGGGTGAGCGGGTATTGAGCGAGTGGCTGGAACGACACGCTCGAGTCGCGTGGTTGGCGTGCGAAGATCCGTCGCGTATCGAGAAGCACATGATCCGTTCTGTCTCACTGCCGCTGAACCTGGACCAAAATCGGCACCACGGCTTTCACTCGGAGCTAGCGCAGAGACGGCGTGTGGCGAAAGCGCGAGCGAGAGAGTTGCCAGTTGTCTGACAAGGCTCGCGATTAGCCCCTTCCGCGTTTTTTTGATCGGAGTTTGATTTCATGCGGGGTTCAAGGCGCTTTCAGTGACTATTTGCCGGTTGCCAGTGCTTGACGGGCAAGAGGATTCGCTGGGGGATGCGCAGGGTTTGGTAGATATGTTGATGGATCTCTTCTGGCCGGGTGTCACGGCGGATAGTCAGGACCCGTCCATCGCTGGTGGGCAGGCGCACGGTGACGACCTGATGGGTGGAAAGTTGCTCTCGCAAGGTTTCCCAGGAGGTATGAATGCCCCGATCCAAGAAGGCTCGCTCGATGCACACCAAGAGGTGGTGGCCAGCACGCAAAGGAAGATGTGCGTCTCCACACGCCGCTCCAAGTGATGGAAAATGGGTCGCTCGCACAAGGGAGTTTTCATGGTGCGAAAGGCGGATTCGACACGGGTAAGCAGGATGTAGGTGCGCCAGATTTCCTCGGCGTCCAGATCGCTGCGGCTCGTCTTGAGCAGGTAGCTGCCATCAAGGGCTTGAGCTTTCTGCTTACGCGCCTGATCTTCGCGCCAAGACAGGAGGCCTGTGGCTGGCTCGTAGTGGATCTGGTAGTAGCGCGCTACGCGGCTGTAACGCTCTTTTAAACGTCCGATGGCCTCATGGATCTTGGCCTCCTGGCGCAGGCGGCCCGAAGCGATGCGACCTTGCAGCTTTTCGATGTCAGCTAGAAACGTGCCTGTGCTCTCTCTCGGATTGCCCGGTCTTTGAGGGTGCGTCCCTCGCTCCAGCACAGGGCCAGGGTCTGCGCGCCATCGGCGCCCGCTGCCAGCTTGACCAGCACACGCACCTTCTTCTGGCCAGGATTGCGGGAGGAAGCTTCGCGCACGATCTCCTGCCAGCCTTCCTCTTCTTCGAATTGCTCAAGATAGTCGGCCCTCTCGGACTGATGACCCGCCACCAGCCAGTGATGGCCGCGTGCGCGAATCGCGGCAAGGTTCTCCGCGCTGGCCATGCCGCGGTCCACCACCACGGTGGCTTGGGCTTTGTTTGCCATGCGCTGCTCAATGACCCCGAGCATCTCATCCACCGTCGTGGTGTCGGGACGGTTGCCGGCGAAGACTTCGTGGGCTTTGGGAAAGCCTTCGGCGTCGAGCACCAGGCCGACAAGCACTTGTTTGCAGTCAGGGCGCGAATCGCGCGAGTAGCCACGCTGCGCCTTGGGATTGGCCAGGCATAGGCCCTCGAAGTAGGTCGAGGTCAGATCGTAAAGCAGGATGTTTTCCTTGAGCGAAAAGAGGCTCTTTTCCCGCCGGCAGAGCCCCGCTTCAATCTGCGCTCGCTTGGGATAAAGCTCGTCCATGTTGCGGTAAAGCCGGTCTTCATTGAGAGCCGAGAAGTCCGTTTTCAAAATGTCGCAAAGCGCGCTGCGGCGCACCCACTCGCTCATGGCTAGTTCTGAAGCGGGTTCAATCAGCCGGTTGAGCACCATCAACTCGGTCAACAGGCGCGTTTTGTGCGAGAGCCCTGCTTTTGCCAGTATCTCTTCCAGGCCAAGCCGCTCCCAGATCTGATGGCCCACATGCACGGCGCCGGCTTGACGGGCCTGCTCGACTTCGAGGGCCTCGGTGTCAAACTCCACAGCCCTTCGTGTCGCTTTGGCACCATGCGGGGCCGCTGCGAGCTGGCAGCTATGGCTTGCTCGGGTGCGCTTTTAGCCAGCAGGCTCTCTTGTCCGCTCAAAGAGTCCTGGAGATTATGAGCCAGTCTAAGCCAATGCTCTCTTGGCGCCGGAGCCAGCGATCCGAGCGAGCAGACCACCCGGTGGCGGGGACCCCTTGTGTGGCCACCGACTCTACCAGCAGATAATTGGAGTAGGTCTTGCTCTGAGCTTCTTGCGGGTCTGCTTGATGAACACGGGTGCCTATATATTCAAATACAACCAGCAAACACAAGCATAAATATATTATCATTTCGTGACTATAATTGGCATTTTTGACACACCTGACCAAGCAAAATAGAGCCTCCCCGTTCGTTACCCACCAAAAAAAAGCCCGAAAAACATCGGAAATGCGGAAGTCGAAGAAGTAATTCTGGCTAAATGTCAGATTTATTTGGGTCGCTCTCCATCTCTTCCACCGGACCACGTCAAAGCAGAATCCGCCGGTATTCTGGTGAGTGTCGCCAGCTCTCGCGAACGGGTTTGACAAGGTCGGCTCGCTCCAGCCTTGGGCGGTTCCGAAGGGACCAAACACAAAAACGCGATAGCGAGCAATTGAGGAATTAAGCGATACGCATTGCTTCAGTTTCTCGCTTTTGCCCGCACGCGCTTGATTCGAAGCACGATACCGTCATAGTTTGAAGCCCAGGCATACCAGCCCTCACGCTTCAGTTCCTTGGCGACCTCGCGAGCGTCCATGTCCAAGGGGAATTCCAGCATTCGGCGGTCACATGCCTCTACCATCCGCTTTTCGATCCTTCTTGCGTGCACCATACTCCCCCTTCTCACTTTTCGACCTAGAATGATGTCTCGCATCCAGGCTCGGAGCGCGAATTGGTCATCAGGGGAGGCTTCGGCGTAGACACGGGCGAACGTGGCGACGAGTCGGTTGGTCGCTCCGTCGACCGATCCCTGCTGATCTCCCCGTTGTGGCGGTCGGCTCATCGAATCAGAATTGCCTTTCATTCCGGTGCAAAACTTTAGCGGACACGCTGTAGGATGATTGTCGCCATCTTCGGGATGCCTAATGTAGGTGAGCAATCCAATCCCACAAAGGTCGCAGATCTTCATCGTCGAGCGCCAGCCGCGAATCTCTTTATCGAGCTCGATCGCATGTTGGAGACGAGTTTTCGCTTCCTCAAAGCGTGCGGCGACACTGGCGTAGCAGGCCAAGTTGAAAGCAATCACGGCAACCTTGGGATGAATGGCTTGCGCCCGGAGCAAAATGGCGGTTAACACGCGCCCCAAGCACCTCATTGCGAGTCTTGTCCTCGGGTGCGATTTCCTCGAGTACAACGGCCGCATCCTCTAACATTCCAAGCTCAACGTAGCCACTCGAAACAAGGACGTGCCCTTGCCAATCAGCTTTCAAGGGATTGGAGATGCTAGGAGGAGGAAAAACAAACGCCTGGTTGCCATCCAGGTTACCAGCAGGTTACCAGCAGGTTACCAGCAGGAAAGCACCGGCGGTGACTGCGAGCATCATGAGCGAGCCGAAATTGTGATCCTCAAGATGACGGCGCATCGGGCGTTTTCCTCCATGGCGGTAGGCTATGCGGAGCGGATCATATTAAGCATGCATAATTTGACGTTGCTCTCTAAGCCTAGATCGAACCGCCGTCAAAACCAGCGATGGCCGGAGTCAGCAATGCTTGGAGAAAATCGACGACGACCATGACGTTTTTGTGATCCATCCCTACCCTGCCTTATTTTATCCAGCTACGACAGGGCGCTTGAAGTAATAGCAAAAGCTTTCACCTTTGTGAGTCTTAACCGGAGCACAAACGGAGACGAGTTCCCAGTCTTCTTCACCATAGTGATTCAAGAGCGTATGCGTGTCGCTTCGTCCACGTCGGGGTCAGAGCTACAGCTGTCGAAAATGATCAGGTATTCGTATCGCCTTGGTTCTTGTTCGAGCGGATTCATACAGGAGAGACTGTAAGTTACGACAACCGAAATCTCCAAATCTCCGGGTGAGAAGCGTCGCTTCATCGGTCACTTGAATGCGGTGCGAACGCCGAGTGTCTCTCGACGGAAGATTCGCGGGGGTCAGTTCGTTAGGGAACTCCGGGAGTTGCCCTCTGCGCTGGCAAGGTTTCAAGCGCGCTTCGCATTCTTTTTGGAAATCATTTAAGGAATCCGGGTCTTGCTGGGAGTTGTCCAACCATCAAGCAAACCAAAAGGCGGTCGCTCTATACCTGAAATCCGATTTGAAAATGATGGTTTCTGTTCGAAGCGGATTCTGACCGACTTGTAATCATCTCGCTCCAGCGCAATACTAACGAATTCTCCGAGAATAAAAACATTCGAGGCTGGCCGCCAATTGCCCCCAGCATATCTTACTTCGGCAGAGACCGACTTATCCTTCAAACTTTGGCTGAAGAGCAAATTGCATGTTCCGGCCGATGTGGTGGGATCGAGTTCTACTATCAGTGCGGCTGGAAGGGGGATCTCCATGGGCAGGGCAACTCGGGTCTCCGGAATCGACGAAGGACCAGGAGTTATCTCCGCGGCATGTTTGGAACGGAGAAAGTCGCCATGGCCCACCGACTTTGCCAGCAGGCCAGGATCATACGGCTGGCGTCCGGAAACCCAAGGGTTCAGCAGGCGATTGTCAACGCTGATTGAACGAATTCCTCGGGACGTGGGCGGCACGAAGAAGATCCTCTGGTAGTTTATGCGCAGGGGGATCGTCACAAAGCGAACGTTCTCTGGAAGATTCTCCCATCGAAGACGTTTCTTCTCGTCATCGTCTTTAATGAATCCTTCCACGGCAACTAGTCGGCCACTCTCAAGCCCTCCTTCATCGAGAATCCCTCCCTCCGGCATTTTACGGGACGAAAGATTCCACTGCAACAGTCTGCCATACCTTCCTCCGACCCAAACACGCGTCCCCTCTGGAAATGCACGCTCAATGAAGAGCCCGATGTCTCTCCAGTTCTGACTCGCGGTCAGCGGCTCGGAAATCTGGGACTTCACTAAGACAGCGATCACGAACAGAGAGAATCCGATTTGGGCAAGCGAACGACAAGGTGCCAGAGAACGCGCTGAAAGTATCGAACCCGTCGAGACGGCGCCGAGAAATGCCAACGGCGCAGCCAAATAGGCGCTGACTCGGAGAGGGACAACTTGGTAAAATAAACAGAAGGCCAAGAACCCGCCGACAGCCACACCCACACCGGCAGCTGAAAGGCGGTCGTGCACTCGTGCGAGGCGTCCAAATGCAACGTAAAGCAGCACTAAGAGAGTAAGCACAACGCAATGCGGCGCGTTGATCTGCATCAACTGGTCCGGAAAAAAATACTGCAGAGTGCGATATACTCCCTCGATGGAGTTGAAGTTGGACATTTCACGGCCGTATTTGAGGGCAAAACCCTGGAAAACCTTATGGAGTTCGCCCGCAATAGGCAGGTACAACATCGCGATGGCCGCCAGCGAAAGTAGGACTGCCAGCAGAGTGTCCTTTGACGGGCGATAGCAAAAGGCGAGAAGCAAAAGAATGCCTCCGAAAACAATGTAAAAAGAAAGCGTATACGTCCCCAGCACACACGATACTGCCAGAATCTTCAGCCAAAGCCGGCTGGCTGTGCGCAGCCACTCAGCAAAAGCCACGCAGCTCAACATGGCGCAGAGGAAGATGAATCCGTAGCCCCGCGCTTCAAGGATGACTTCCAGTGTCGAGAAATTGCCCGCGACGAGGCCGGCGCATGCGAGTCCAGCCAGCAACCACCCGCGATTCTTGGCGTAGACAACGAGCAGCGCCAGCGCGGTAATGACGGAAAGAAAAGAGACCAGCCGCGCCCTGAGGGGAACGGTCGAAGAGGCGCCCGGCAGAGCAGTGCTGAGGACATTATAGAAAACGTGGTTTCGAGCGAGCTTATAAGTGCTGACGGCCGGAATGAATCCTCGCGACGTATGCGTCGCGATATTGGCGATCTCATCCTCAACGAGCGAAGAATTGCCCATAAACTGCCACGCGGGCCAGGCGCGGTAGATCGCGCTGGTCGCGATTCCAACAGCGCAGATCAACGGCACCATTCTCCACTTGCTTTCGTGCTTCCGGTTCCATTCGGCTAGCCACTGCTTCCCATGCTCCAGACGAGGGATCAGCAAGTCGACGGCGCGTCCTGATTCTCGGATTAGCGCGAGGAAGGTCCATAGGCCGGCAAAAAAGACCGCAAGCCAGAGCGGCCCCTTTGCCCAGGCTGGGACGCGATGCACAGTAGTCATCAGCAGGAGGAAAGAGGCCAGTCGAAGGAGAAACCAAGAACTGGCTGTTCTTAGAAGTTGACAAATCCGCTCGAACAAAGCTTTTACCGACTACTTAATCCGGCGCAAGTCACCGAATAGCCCTTACACGGATCAAATTCTCCAACATGGTTCGTTATTGAGTTGGACTCCCGCTCGTGCTGTTTAGCCTGGTCTGAAGCACTACAGAATTAATGTGAGAAGGCCTTAAGTATTGTCGCACCCCAGCTAGAATAAGAATTTCTCGTAGATCCGCCATTCTTGTTGTTGGATCGCTCCGAGCATAAGGCAATTCTCCAAAATTTCCGTATTGCTTTCCTCGATCCAACCAAGCGTGGCGTTGGCATATCGCTCTTTGGCAGAAACAAACTGTTCGTAGAGAAGGCAAGCATGTAGTCCTCGGTCACGGAATCGCGAAGCGATTCCATAAATGACCTGCCTTCCCCAGTTGATTCGGCGAGTCTTCATCAGCCAGAAAATATGAGGCAGTCTAAGCAAATGCGGAGTCCTCTTTGTTCGTGAGAGAATTTCATCGAAATTCGGCAGCGACAGAGCCACGCCCCGCGTTCTCACCATTCATTTCTGCGATGAGAATCATCTCGGGATCAGCAAACGCCTTCACGCCTGCCGGGGAGAGGGGTCGCCCCGACAGGGAGCGATCCAGCGCGCTAAGGTGGATAATTCGGCCCTGGTCCACACTGCGTGGGACCTCGGGTCGCCACTTAACACCGTCACCTGGTTCTTCCAGATCGTAGGCCCCGAGATCCGCGTCATTGACTGCGATAGCGATCTGGATCTCACGCCGGTTCAGCGCGTGGCCCGCATGCTCGCAAAGGGCTATTTCTACGGCAGCCACTTTCTCCCGCATGATGCTCAAGTCACCCAGAAGAGCGGTAAGACCTTTCTGACTGAACTCAATGAACTTGGGCTCAGGAATTGCAAGGCGGTCCCGCAGACCTACGACATCTGGATTGGAATCAACAGGCTCCGCCAGCTTCTGCCTCGATTCACTTTTCGGATCCCCGCACCTTGTGCGCCCCGGTTACCACGGCTTGCGGAAAAAGATCTTTCACCACGCGCCGTGCTTCCGCCGTGCTTTCGGCCTGCACGGTTATTCGTTTACCAGAACCACGCAACGAATAGGTGACGCGGTAGGAACCGGCA
The DNA here is from genome assembly GCA_963744345.1 of uncultured Verrucomicrobiae bacterium. Classification (GTDB taxonomy): domain Bacteria; phylum Verrucomicrobiota; class Verrucomicrobiia; order Chthoniobacterales; family Terrimicrobiaceae; genus DASTFP01. The sequence goes on along the minus strand of CAVUTD010000012.1, from coordinate 227,675 downwards.
AGGGCGCTGCCGGCCAGGAAGACCAGCAAGACGGCGGTGGTGGCCAGTTGTTTCATGCTTCCTAGATACGCGCCCCGGCGCCATGGTTTGCGCGTGCACGGATCAGGGCTGCCTTTCATGCCGTTTTTCGGAAGGCCACCACGTTGTCGTCGGGTTTGATTTGCCAGTAAGCCCGGGCGTCCTGGGCACGAACTAATTCACGGTAATGCTGAAACAACGTGCGCGATTCGGTGTGCCCAAGTTGCAAAGCGGTCGCTGCGGCATCCTGGCCGGCGGCCAGGTGGTAGCTGGCGAAGCTATGCCGCAGCGCGTTGTCCGGCCATTCTTTGATGCCGGCAGCCCTGAGGGCCTTGGCGAACTTGCGGCGGTAGGTGATGAACGGGGGGCGCACCGGGCCATTTTCCCGGAAATGGGGTGCAAGCCAGGCGGCCAGATTTTCTGAAATCTGGACCAACCTGCGGCGGGCGGTTTTTGTTTTGGAAGCGCCGCATTCGATGAAGCCGCGGCCCTAGTCAATCCCGGCTCGACAATGACCACCCGGATACCAAATGGAGCAAGCTCTAGTCTCAGGCAATCCGACCAGCCTTCAAGCGCAAGCTTGGTTGCGTGATACCAGGCCCCAAGCAGAGTGTAGAGCTTGCCTCCCATTGAAGAGATATTGACGATTGTGCCAGCCCCCTTTTCACGCATGGCAGCTGCGTCAGGCGGGCCAATCCAAAAAGATTCACTTCGAACTGATATAGCGCTTCGTCTATGCCAATGTCCTCGACCGGTCCGGTAAAGGCCGAAGCCAGCGTTGTTCACAAGCACATCAACAGTGCCAACCTGCTTAAGGATGGTGGCGACAGTCGCCCCGATTTCTTCTTCCTTGGAGGCGGCGGGCCTCGGCCATTTCCATTTGCTCCTTCACGGCGAATAGCCACGGAGTTCGTCGACTTTCTGGCCCTAGTCCTGTTATACCATTATCGAGGATGGCGAACTCACATATCATGAACTCTACAAGCTCGCGGAATGGCTCAGCAACCATCGAGAAGCGTGTGTCCGTTGGCCAGGCGATCTTCTTGTGAAATCCTTGCAGAAAGCGTGGGCTGACAGCAAGATTACAAAGAGTGAAGCGCGTCAAGTGGCGCGAGTAATCCTTCACATCCGCAAGGAGGCGGCTAAAACGCGAGGCAGAGGAGGCTTTTGCTCAGGCAGCCGAGATTGCATCCAAAGCCGCTCGCACGTTCTAAACGACCGTAACGCTTGAGAGGAGACCATGCGCACGCTCGAACAAGTCATCGCCGAACACCCGTTCTGGCACCGACTCAAATCCGACTATTTCCCGCGGATTAACCAATGCGCTTCAGAACTGCACTTCGGCGTGCAGCAACAAATCTTCCTGGAGGGATCAAAGGCCGATCGTTTCTATCTCATCCACGCCGGACGAGTCGCGCTGGAGACATTCGCGCCTGGCATGGGCGTCATCACAATTCAAACGATTGGAGAGGGCGAAGTGCTGGGGTCCTCATCGCTGTTTCCACCGTATCAGTGGCATTTCAGCGCGCGATCCATCGATAACACCCGCGTCGTAGCCTTTGATGCGCAGGCAATCCGACAGATCGCGGAAGAGGACCATGACTTTGGCTACGATATCACCAAGCGTGTAGGCCAAATTCTGTTGCAGCGGCTTCAAGCAACGCGCATGCAGTTACTCGATTTCTATGCTCGGCGTGCTTGATCAACCCAAGACGCTGGGCCTGGATCCGGCGAGTCCGCGGCCATTTCGCGTTCGGCAACGACTTGAGGCAAATGCCGACAGCTTTAGGCTGGAGATTGAACCCGAAGGCGTCGCTACTTCGTGTGCTTTCGCGGCCGGGCAGTGGTGCAGCCTGTTTTACCTTTTTAGTGGCCGCTCGGTCAGCCGTCCCTTATCGTCACTTGGCGCACCGTTGAATCGTTGGCTGCTAGCGGGCGTCGTCACGATGATCGTCTCGCAGGCGGCCTTCAGTTGCATGCCATTTATGAACGTGGCCTTCCACTCCCCCCCACTCGATGCAGCAGCGTGGCTGCGGGTGATCGGTGTAGCGCTGGCCGCCTCGGTGATTGTCGGCTTCGAAAGACGGGTTCGCACCCAAGCCGAGAAAAGCCAGACGCCCGACGCCCATGCCCGCGCGCTGCCGCAGCTTCGTTAAGGCCGTGAGAGCCATCGCTCCGCCGAAACTTGAGCGCGTTCACGATATACTCCGTGAGCGCCGGCCCGCACTGGAAATGATGCTCGCTCCGCGGTCGGTGGCTGTGATCGGCGCAACGGAAACCGAAGGAAGCGTCGGACGGACGCTGATGGAAAATCTAAAAGCCGGCAACTTTGGCGGCACGCTCATCCCGGTGAATCCGAGGCGCAGGCGAGTATTCGGCATCACTGCTTTTCCAAGGATCAGCGCGGCCCAGCATGCTGTCGACTTAGCGGTAGTTGCCACGCCGGCGCCCACCGTGCCTGCTCTGATCGGCGAATGCGTCGAGGCGGGTGTGAAGGGTGCGATAATTATTTCGGCCGGGTTCGAAGAGCGCGGCCAAGCAGGCCGTGAGCTGGAGAAGCAAGTTCTCAAGGAACTGCGAGGCAGTAAAATGCGGATCATTGGGCCGAATTGCCTCGGGGTGATGCGACCGCGGATTGCGCTGAATGCGACCGTCGCGGCCGACATGGCGCTGCCCGGAAGCGTAGGATTCATTAGCCAAAGTGTCGGGTTGTGTACGGCCATCCTGGATTGGGGCCTGCGCGAGAAGGTTGGCTTCAGCGCCTTTGTCTCGGTCGGTTCGATGCTCGATGTGAACTGGGGCGACCTGATTTACTATCTGGGGGACGATCCAAGCACGAAAAGCATCGTGATCTACATGGAGAGCATTGGCAACGCGCGCTCGTTTCTTTCTGCTGCGCGCGAAGTGGCGCTCACCAAGCCCATTATTGTCATCAAGGTCGGCCGCTCCGAAGCCGCATCGAACGCGGCGGCTTCGCACACAGGCTCCCTTACCGGTAATGACGAGGTGCTAGATGCCGCGTTTCGGCGCGTGGGCGTCCTACGCGTAAATACGATTCCCGAACTCTTCAACATGGCGGAAGTGCTCGCTAAGCAACCACGCCCGCGCACTCCGCGCCTAGTCATCGTGACGAATGCTGGCGGACCGGCCGCACTCGCCACCGACATGCTTGTAACGAGCGGCGGCCAGATTGCCCAGCTCTCCCGCGAGTCTTTCGATGCATTCAACAATCTGCTTCCGGCGCACGGGAGCCGGAACAATCCCGTAGACCTCCTTGGTGATGCCGGTGCAGAACGTTACGCGAAAGCGCTCGAGATCGTCTCGAAAGATCCGAACAACGACGGTGTGCTCGTCATTCTGACGCCACAGGCAACGACCGAACCCACTGCGACCGCTGAGCAGCTCAAACGCTTCGCAAAGTTTAACGGGAAACCGATCCTTGCGAGTTGGATGGGCGGCGATCAAGTGCGAGTTGGCGAAGAGATCCTCAACAATGCCGGCATCCCGACCTTCCCCTATCCGGATACGGCCATGCGCGCGTTTGCTTACATGTGGCGTTACGCCGACAATCTACGGAGCCTCTACGAAACGCCGGCCGTCGGTGCAGACTCCGACAACCAGTTTGCTAAGCGTTCCCAAGTGGCCAAGATCATCCGAACGGCGCGTAGAGGAAAGCGCACTCTTCTCACAGAGGTCCAATCGAAGGAAATTCTCGCCGCCTATGGCATTTCCGTTGTCGAGACCCACATCGCATTTAGTGAAGAGGAAGCAGTCAAGTTAGCAGAGAGCATTGGCAGCTCTGTCGTGCTTAAAGTTTACTCCGCGACGATCACACACAAAACTGACGTGGGGGGCGTGAAATTGAATCTGCGCGGCGCAGGGGCTGTCCGGCGGGCATACCGCCAAATCCAGTTAGCTGTAACCAAACATAATCGAGGCGAGGATTTCCTTGGCGTCACGGTGGAGCCAATGATCGCGTTCGACGGCTGCGAGCTCATTCTCGGAAGCAGGCTTGATCCGCAGTTCGGGCCGGTCCTGCTTTTCGGCGCTGGCGGACCGCTGGTCGAGGTTTTCAAGGATCGCGCGCTCGCGCTGCCACCGCTGAACGCCACGCTTGCCCGTCGGGTAATCGAGCAAACCCGCATCTTCGCCGCGCTTAAAGGCGTGCGCGGCCGCGGCCCGGCCGACCTTGCAGCGCTCGATCAATTGCTCGTCCGGTTCAGCCAACTCGTTGCCGAGCAGCGCTGGATCAAAGAGATCGACATCAACCCGCTGGTGGCCTCAGCCAGCGGCCTCATCGCCCTTGACGCGCGGATGGTTCTGCACAGCGCCGAGGCGCGTGAAGACGAGCTCCCGCGCCCAGGGATCCGACCGTATCCTTCACAGTACGTTGCGCGTTGCCGGCTCCGCGACAACACCATCGCCATCCTTCGGCCGATTCGGCCGGACGACGAGCCGTTGATGATCGAATTCCACAAAACGCTATCCGAGCAGAGCGTACGGTTTCGCTATTTTAGCCTGCTCAAGCTCGAGACGCGCATCGCCCACGAGCGGCTCACGCGAATTTGCTTCAACGATTATGACCGCGAGATCGCGCTGGTCATTGATTATAAGAATCCACAAACTGCCCGCCACGAGATTCTCGGGGTCGGCCGACTCAGCAAGTTGCACGGGCTAGATGAAGCGGAATGGGCAATCATGATCAGCGATCAATGGCAAGGCCACGGTCTCGGCACAAAGCTGCTGCGCCTTCTCGTTGAGATCGGCCGCAAGGAAAAGCTCAGCCGTATCTTCGCGCACATCCTTCCCGACAACAGCGTGATGCAGCACGTCTCGAAGAAGGTTGGCTTTAGGCTGCATTTTGATAGCAAAGAAGACGAGTGGAAGGCCGAGCTAGCCTTGTCATAGTCACCGGATTCTCGGGTCGAGGACTTTAACATCGGCCGACCGTCCAAGTGTCAGATGCGGTGCTCCTGAGAGATCAACTTTGATGATAGCGAGATCCTTGTAAGCGTCGGCCTTCACAACTTTAGCTGACACCTTCTTGCCGTCAGATGTGACTACCGACACGGCATCAGCGTCCTCGATCAGGTGTAGATTAGTAGCTTTGAAATGAATTTGAGTGGGGCGGCGACAAGGAAGCTTGAGAGCCGTTTTGGCGTGCGATGAACGGAAGCCCGCTCAGCCGCAATATTCCGCTCTTCATAGCCTTCCGGGTCCTGTTCAACGCGCGCTGGTACTATCCGGTAATGGCGGTGCTCTTTCTCGACTTCGGCCTGAGCGTCGAGGAATTTGCGCTGCTCAATGTTGCATGGGCAGCGGCCATCGTCGGCCTTGAAGTACCCTCTGGTGCGCTGGCGGACCAGTTCGGCAGAAAACGAATGGTTGTCTTTGCTGCGATCTTGATGGTGATTGAGATGGCGGTATTCGCCTTTACCCCTCGCGGAAATCCCACGCTGCTCTTCGCGCTCTTTCTCGTCAATCGCATGCTCAGCGGCGCAGCAGAAGCAAGCGCGAGCGGGGCGGACGAGGCCCTCGCTTACGATTCGCTTGCCATCGAAGGGCGCGCCGCCGAGTGGCCGAGCGTTTTGGAACGCCTGATGCGTTGGCAGGCGGTCGCATTTTTTTTCACGATGATGGCAGGCGCAGCGGCGTACGATGCCAGATTTATTCAGTGGATCTTCGACGCGCTGGGTGTGCCTTGGGTAGTCACGCAGGATATGGCGATGCGCTTCCCGATTTACCTCACACTCGGAAATGCTGTGCTCGCGCTTTTGGCGACGATGAATTTCCGCGAACCCGGAAAGCGCGGAGTAGCGCGCGTCTCGGTGCGGACAACCTGGCGAGTGACCTTCAAGACTGGCCGATGGATCGCGCGGACACCATTGGCGTTTGGGGTGATCCTTGCGGGAATGTGCTTCGACAGTATTGTGCGGCTCTTCCTCACTATCGCGAGCAACTACTATCGGTTGATTGCCGTGCCGGAGGCCGCCTTTGGCTTGATTGGTTCGGGGTTTGCCGTGATTGGCTTTCTAATCCCCGCGCTCGCCCGTAGGCTCGTTATACGCTGGCAAATTACCGGAAATCTCGCACTCGTCGCCGCCTTGACATTGGCAGGGTTGTCGGGGGCCGCCTTTGTCTGGCCAGTCTACGGTCTTCTATGGCTGGTGCCGCTGGGAGCCGCGATGTCGCTCACGCAATTCTACGTTTCGCATTATCTCAACAAGGCCGTCACAGATTCACGGCAACGCGCGACAGTCCTTAGCTTTCGGGGTCTTGCGTTCAATCTCGCCTACGGCGGAGCAGGTCTACTCTTTGCCAGTCTCACTCACGCGCTTGGCAAACACAACACAACCGACGATGTGTTCGTAAGGGCACTCGGCTGGCTGCCGTGGTACTTCCTGGCGACGGTCGCCGTCCTTGCTATCGTCTGGAAGCGACTGAAGCTTCTCTAAAGCGAGTAGCATCTCGCATTTCCGAAGCTCAGCCGTTCGTTGATCTAGCGACGGCGTCCGCGCGCCGCTGGGCACAGCCCCACAAAGAACAAAACAGTAACGTGACCGAATGGGACGCTTTCGGGCGGCGGACGACGGCACGTTGTTCCTTGATGAGGTCAGAGAAATTCCGCTCGCGCTGCAGCCAAAGCTTTTGCGGGTGCTGCAGGAAGGCACTTTCGAGCGGGTCGGCGAGGATCGCGCGCGCAAGGTGAACGTCCGCGTCGTCGCGGCGACGAATCGTGACCTCCGTCAAGAGGTTGAGGCCGGCGGGTTTCGGTCCGACCTGTATTTTCGACTGAGTGTTTTTCCGATCTTCGTTCCGCCGCTGCGCGACCGGCGTGAGGACATTCCCACGTTGGCCCAGAACTTCGCCGATTTCTCCTGTCGCAAGCTCAAGCGTAAGCCCCTCAGGCTCGCGCCGTCGGACACGCAGCGGCTCCAGTTGTACTGACTGGCCCTCGTTGTCGCTGCCGTAATGTCACTCTTTGCCGTTAGCCTTCAAAAGGCCTCAGCCGTCCCGCTGAGCTACAGGATCGCTGATTGGAATGCTGTTGCCCAAAACGCTCCCTTCGTTAGCACCGTTTTGCCTGAGCCTTCGACCTTTGTTCTAGATGATTTGCAAGAAGAAGCTTTTGACTTCTTTTCACTCACGGCGAGCGCGTCCAGCGGGTTTTCACCTATCAAGGGTGATATTCACTTTTCTGATCCCTTGTATGCAACAGGTGTCGATGGTCTTGTATTCGGGTCGGCAGGTCAGTTTGTTACGTTTTTCTTTCGTCCTATCACCACGTTGATATTTGCCGACCGCACCTTTACGCTTAGCCTGAGCACCCCTCAGGTGGTCAATGGAATGGCCACGGTTAAGGCGACTATCCAACAGCTTAGTTCGAGCGCTTCAGTTCCTGACGATGGCAACACGGCAATACTCCTGGGATTGGGATTTCTGATTCTCATCTTCGCCGGTCGTCGCCAACTCATGGTCCGCTAAGCCCTTCGCAAGTTACTGAGAACCATTGTCTCAGAGCGCCCTTGGGTAGTCGCGCTTGATGTCACTCGGTTCTGGAGCCCGTTCGTTCCAGTGTTCAACGATTGTATACTGGGCTCTCGGGGAACTCGGGTCTTGCGTTCCACGACAGCGCCTTCTGGATGGCTGAAAGAGCAAAGTCCCCGCTTCTAATATGCCGCGCTCAATCTCCCACACCCGGGGAGAAACTTAGACCAAGGATGAGGACAGGGTTCGCGGGTGTCCACTGTTAGTTTCATGCCTGCGGTCCCCTACGACGGACCAAAACCTCGAAGTCGACGGGGCTCGAGATCAATGCGGTGGGTCGACACTCTTCATGCCTGTGGTCCCTTGCGAGAGGGGCGCGCCGGTGGAGTTTCTCATACTCCGCCACGTCCTCGGGTTTGCGGATGAGGCAGGGCAGAAGGGCAAGGGTCGGCGATCTGGCTGTTCCGCGTGTTTGCCGAAGCTGGGGAACGGGCTCGGCAGAGGAGAGCGCATACTTCCTGATGTTGGGCGGCACGTCCTCGTCAGGAATCTCCTCACCCGCCTTCCAGTAGCGCCCACTTAAGATCGTGTGAACCCTCAACCGCATCAAGCCTTCCTATGGTTCGGTGGTTGGTCCGGTAGTCTGTGCAGTCGTTGCTTCTGCCTCCATCATTGCGGCAGCCGGAGGAACGGTGATCGGTCCTTCCACGAAGATGCCTCGCCCACGAAGCGCCACCGCGATCAGGCCGATGAGCTCTTCCCGGTGCTCAAGGCGCTGCAAACTGCCCAGTGCCCCATGCCGCGGCATAGATGGACATTCTCCCCACCTTGGGGTATGGAGGAACCTAGAACTAAGGAACCGCGCGGAACTCCGTGCTGCGATGGAAACCACCAAAAACCGAATCTGGGCGAAGGCGCGTGCCTTCAAACAAACCATCGCTGCAAAGATCTTCGGTCTCGCCGTGTTCCTGCTGCTGCTCACCATGGGCCTCGCGGGTTTTCTGCTTTGGGAGGTGGCCCGTATGGAGCAAGTCCTCAAGATCGTTGCGCATCTGGATGTGCCGCTCACCGAGTCCATCTCACGCATTGATGAGTTCGGATTGCGGCGGCGGCTGGCCTTCGAGCGCTGGTTCGGCGCTTTGAATGCCACCGCTCCCAACCAGGAGGTGATTTCGGAGGCGAAGACCAATTACGATTCTTTTACCATCAAGCTCACCAACGAATTCGCGACGGCTCGCGGAATTATCACATCCTACCCGGACGCAATGGCTTCTCGCCATTCATTGGTCGAGGTCAAAACGCTGCTCGATCACATCGAGCCGGTCTATCCCGTGATTAGCGCCCGCCAGCGCGAAGTGATCGATCTCCAAAGGTCCGGACAGCACGAAAAGGCCAACGCGCTCTTGAATCCCCTTAACGACATCCAACGCACGGTCCAAACCCAGCGGGAATTGCTCCAAGATAAAATGGAGGAGTTAAGCGCCGCCTCCGTCCAGGCCGGGGCGCTCCGTCAGCGATACGTGGTTTGGCTGACCATCGCTGCAACGACCTCTACCGTCCTTCTCGGTCTGGTGGTTGCCGCCCTCATCACCGACCGCCTCACCCAGCCTGTACGCTCGCTCGCCTCCGCCATCCGCGACGTTCAAAAAGGCAACCTCAATGTCCAGGTCCCGGTGCGATCCACCGACGAAGTAGGAGCGCTGACCGATTCTTTCAATTTCTTCGTCCGGGAGCTACGCGACAAAGAGCAGATCAAGCAGACGTTCGGCAAGTACATTGACGTGCAGCAGCACCAACGGCTCTCGGCGCTGGGCACGATGGCGGCGGGGCTTGCGCATGAATTGAACAATCCGGCTTCGGCAAATCTGCGGGCGGCAACGCAGCTTCCACACACGCTGACGACGCTGCAAATACAAACGCTCAAGCTTTGCGCGGCAAAACTCAACCGCGAGCAATTGGTGTTTTTGGGCCGGCTGCAAACCGACCTGATCGGACGCGCCGCCGACGCCGATCTCGATCCGCTGGGGCAGAGCGATCTGGAAGACACGATCATGAACTGGCTCGACGATGCCCAAATTGCCGATAGCTGGCGGCTCGCGCCAACGCTGGCATCCGCCGGAATGAACGCTGACGAACTCGCGCGCCTACGGGAGCAGGTGGGCGACGATCTTCTGAGCGATGCGCTGAACTGGCTGGAAAGCGCCGTGACCGTCGCCAGACTGTCGCACACGCTCAAGAGCTGTTCGACCCGCGTCTCAGAACTGATCAAGGTGTTCAAAGCCTATACCTACATGGATCAGTCGCCCGTCCAAGAACTTGACGTGCATGAGGGTTTGGAAAACACGCTGATTGTGCTTCGGCATAAGCTGAAAGACATCGTCATCAAGCGCGTCTATAACCGCGACCTGCCGCGCATTACCGCCTTTGGCAGCGCACTGAACGAGGTTTGGACAATCCTGCTCAACAACGCCGCCGAAGCCCTTGCCGCGCGCGGCAATGGCACGATTTGCCTGCGCACCGGGCAGGAAAACGACTGCATCGTGGTCGAGATCGCCGATGACGGTCCCGGCGTCCCCACCGATCTGCAAGCGCGCCTGTTCGAACCGTTCTTCACCACCAAGAACGTCGGGGAAGGGACGGGTTTGGGCTTGAGCGTCGCGCGGCGCATCGTGGTAGAGCGGCATCACGGCACAATCAGCGTGGTTTCGCGCCCCGGCGACACGCGCTTTCGGGTCTATCTGCCGCTGAATCGCGCATGAACGCGCGCTGTGGTCGTCTTTACAAGCGGGCTTCACGGCAAGAATGTCATCATCGACGAACGCATCGTCTACACTGGCAGTATGAACTGCTCGAAGCAAACGTGGTCGGCTTGAGGAGATTCACCGAATCGATAGTCCCGATTGCGCGCAAACCTGCCTCAACTCAATTCAAGCCAGACATATCCGGTCCGCGACAAGGGGGAGAACAGCTCTCCACGAACTTGTCCCAAGTGTGGCTCGCCACTTCAGGTGGTAAACCAGCGCTACCTACCTACTCGAATGGGAGCATCAACCGTTGAAAATCGGCTGCACAAACAAGGACTGCGCCGGCTATCTTCGCCCCATCGACGAGCGAGCACCTTTCTCCGAGATCTCACGCTGGTCGGTTGACAGGAAATCGAAATACTGGCTTGCGGAACGCGGAAAAGGCAAGGTCTGGCCCTGTCCGAAACACCCGGTATCGGCAAAGTCCTCGAAGTGGGTTGGCAGAAACTATTGCGCTTTGTATGCGACAACTTCACCGGCAGTGATCTGAGGCGGGTTTGGGAGCACGGAGACTAAATGCTGCCGTACATAGTCCGCAGCTCTCCTGTTTGATTCCTCGGCGCTGGCTTGATCCTGAAAGACGCTGGTTGAAATCATCACGCCACTCCCGGCGTCAACCCAGTAGTAAGCGACGAATCCTGGGATCTGGCTGATAAGCGGCACAAAGCCTTCATTCACCCGCCGCGCCGCCTCACTAGGATTGGTCACACCCTCGTACCGATGTACCGTTGCAAACATATTGCCTTCTCTTTTCTATATGGCGGTAAAGTTGGTTATACGTAAAAGAACAATGTTGCGCGTTCCATGGGGAGAGACGGAAGAAGTCGGTCCTGCTTGCTCACCCGAATGGGCCTGAACGGGCTTCCCGGACGAATCAGGCTGCCAAACGACGCAAACTTACCAGGCTAAAATGATTGCCTGCTAGATACCGATGATCCCAAGAATGCGGCCGCAACCCGAGCAGTTCGCGGAGCTACGCGATACTCTGTATATCACTGTTGAGCAATCGAATCGATTGGCCGTTTTTACAACGCAATCAGCGATGGCCGAATCGATAGAGACCGAGCCATAATGTAGGAGACGCCAAGGATGGGTCTGGCACGCATGCAGCGCAAATCAGTCGCCAAACCCTATCCCGTTGATCCTCGCGACGTTCTGGTCTTCCATCAAGCATTTCCGAGAGATTTCGAGGCACTAGGGAGATGTAGGATTGAAGCTCCCTAAATTAACTATTCACGTCGAGTTCCGGGCAACCAGGCAGGCATCGACCGCAAACCAGCGCATTTTTTGCGTAGTATACCGAGGATGGCTAACAGGATATACCTACAGATGCAGCTGCAAAAAGCGGTGCGGAAGTATGGCGAGAACGCTCCCGTGACGCTGGAGATAAAGCGGCAGATCGACCAGATCGAGCGATCGAAGCTTTCCGGCCAATACCCGCAGCTTCTGCAAGTTCTGGCGAGTTTCCGTAAGGCAAAGCAATCCGAGGGTCCGAAGGCGTAGGTCATCCTTCCGGGGTATTTTCTTTTCCGATACTTCCCATTCTGGGAACAGGCACTCGTTTACTGGATAGATTATTCGTCCTCTCGATTGGTTCTTCCAGGAAGTTTCCAAAATCTTGGCAGTGCCGAAGGTCTGGGGAACGGACGCGTCCTCGTTCGGCAGCTGCCGGAGCGTCCGGCCGGAAACCTGTTCGGCGAGACGCCGAACACCACACGCGGGAACGCGTATGCTCCCCGGATTTTACGATTGCAGAAGAAACTCAATTAACAACTCATTCACCCGCTGCGGTTCCTCATGTTGCAGCCAGTGGCTCGCCTCAGGAAAGTATGTCAGCTCTCCCTCGGCGCAATAGCGCAGACTCTCTTGTGCGCCTTGCGGCAGGAGGGCAACATCCTTTTTGCCCCAAAGAATGCGGGTGGGCGTACGCACTTGAGGATTGGCGAACTTGGGCGCGTACCAGAAAAACGCTCGATACCAGTTGACCATCGCAGTCATGGCTCCCGGTTGCGACCATGCTTTGGCATAGCGCGTGAGATTTTCAGCTGTGAACGTGCCCGGACGGCTGCTGAGGATGAGCAACTGCTTGCCGAGCCAAAAACCATTTGCCGAGATCAGAATTTCAGGCAACCAGGGGATCTGAAAGAACAGCGCGTACCAGCTCTTGAGTAACTGGCGCGGATTGGTGCGAATAGTGTGCTGCAACACCCGGGGGTGGTGCACGTTGAGAATGGCAAGACGACGCAAGCGATTCGGATGCTGGATTGCCAGGCTCCAGGCTATCAGCGCTCCCCAATCGTGGCCGACCACGTGCACGCGATCTTTGCCGAGCTGATCGAGGATGGCGATCACGTCCGACGTGACTTGGGACACTTTGTACGAACGAATTCCGCGGGGCTTGCTGCTGGTGTTATATCCGCGTTGGTCGGGAGCGATCACGCGAAAGCCTGCATCCGCGAGCGCACCTATTTGTTTGTGCCAGCCATACCAGAACTCGGGGAAACCATGTAACAGAATAACCATCGGCCCGTCCAGCGGGCCCGCAGCCACGGCGTGCAGGCGAATATCGCCATTGGTGAACCATTGCTCTTCAAATCTCAATTCCTCGCCCATTTCCAATGATAGCGCGTCTCTCCTGCTCGCGAAGCCGGAACGGGGTTAGACTCGGCGATCACGGCTCACTTTTCATCGTTGGCAGCGCTTTCCCGCCAGGGCGAAACTCGCATATAGCTTGCAGGAAACTTTAACTTTCGATTTGCGTCGCGATGCGCACGCCTTCAAATTCCAGTTCGAACGTATGATTGATTTTCCACCTCCTCTTACTGAACACGAAGAGATAGAGAGCATCGCCTACCGCCTCTACGAAGATGAAGGAAAGCCCGATGGCCGAGCCGACGAACATTGGGTAAGAGCGGAAGAAATTGTTCACGCCCAGCGTTCCGCGATCGCCGCAACTTCGGAGAAAACAGAAAGCGTAATCAGGGAATAAACTTCCGCTTACATTGGGCGCTCCGAGCTACTTCTTGGTCCGATAAAGATCGTCGGATTTAGCGCCGTACTTGATCCCGCTTTGCCGCGACTGGCGGGAGCAGTGATGGCTTTTTTCTGCGGCGGAACTTCCTCGGTTGCAGACGCAACTCGCAGAGGGCGCGAGAATTCTGCTCAGCCTTTAGAACAATCAAAGGCGATCTCGTTCCGCCGGGCGGCGAAACTGAAGCAAGCTGTATGCTCTTCAGACGCGATGACTTGATTGCCAGGCATGTCGTCCGGCGACCACGAAACTATTTCGATCCGTAATGCGCGTCCGGCGGATCGAGGTTCGTAAACTTCACCGCCTGACGCGGTTCAGCCATCATTTCTGCAACTGTATCCCGCCACGTCTTGTAGTGCTGCGTTTCTTTGTGCGCCCCCGGCGCTTCCGCGTTGCGATAGGCTTCGACCAACAAGAAGCGGGTGAGATCATCTGCCTGTTGAAGAACGTCGAAGCGGGCAATCCCCGCTTCCTTTCGGCTGGCTACGGCGTTCGCTATCGTAGCCTCCTGGAAAGCCTGAACAAAATCGGGCTTCACTCGTACCTGCACGTGAACAACTAGCATGCGTCCAGCATAGTTCGTCTAAAGCGAGCAGAAAACAGAAAACGAGCATTTCATCGGGAGCGGCCGAGCCAAGCCACCTTGAGTCGTGACCATGAGCCCCGTGCTCTCGTCGCGCCTGTTTAGTCCGATTCCCCCGACGATGGCGGAGCTTCATCTTCTTAGAAGAATTGATGCTCTCCCCAGCAAGTAATGCGCGGCGCCGCGTATATCCGCTGATAAGAAAATTGGTGAGAACCAGCTTCGGAGAGCGGAGATTTTTGTTCATCTGCGTGGGCTTAGCCTGTCTAAGGCTAACATCACTTTGAGCCGCAATGATTACGCGACACCTGCTTGCCCGAAGCAATTGATAATGTGTCTAAGATCCCTTGAGCAGCAATTGGCAGCGACAAGTCGTCACTTCGAGTGGGTATCTCGAGCTGGGAATGCTCGACGATGCAGCGCTGGCGCTTGCCCAGATTGCGCCAGAGGATGAAGTACGCACCGAGGTGCTCCAAGCGCGTCTTGCGCTCTACATAGCCTCAAGGAAGTGGCGGCTGGCAGCCGGCGTTGCGCAGCATCTGATCAACGCGAGGCCCGAGAATGCCTCCTGGTGGATTCGCATGGCCTATGCAGTCAGGCGCTCGGAAACCATTGAAAAGGCTGAGGCAATTTTGCTCCAGGCGCACCAAATTCATCCAAAGAATGCCATAATTCTGCTTAATCTTGCCAGCTATGCGAGCATCACCGGCCGCTTGGATGAAGCGAAGTCGCGGTTGCGACGTGCCATTGCTCTTGACAAAGGCGCCCGGCACCTGGCGCTCCACGTCCCAGACCTGCGGCCCTTGTGGGACTGGATCGCCAATCTTCCATAGATTCTGCATAGCTGATCTCCATGGCTGCGCGACCGTCGCGGACACCACCATCGCTCGAGGGAACAGGTCCTTACTTCTTGTCTTTTGTCTCAGCCAATAAGCTATCGAGATCGAGCTTGCGCGTGAACATCGTCAGCCCGCCATCTGGCGAACGCGGCCATAGCTCACGGGGTCGGTCCCAACAAAGCTCCACACCATTCTGATCGGGATCGCGCAGGTAAAGAGCCTCGCTTACGCCGTGATCGGAAGCGCCATCCAGAGCGACACCGGCGCGGATGACTCGCTCGAGAGCGTCCGCCAACTCGGACCGAGTGGAGTAAAGAATTGCCACATGGTAAAGCCCAGTGCTGCCGGGGGAGGGCGGCGAGCCGCCGAGACTTTCCCAGGTGTTGAACCCGAGGTGGTGGTGATAGCCTCCGGCCGAGACGAAGGCGGCGCTGCTCCCGTAGCGGACCGTGAGCTCAAATCCAAGAACGCCACAATAGAAACCAAGCGCCCGTTCAAGGTCCGCAACTTTTAAATGCACGTGACCGATACGAACGTTCGGAGCGATTGGATTAATGGTCGTCATAGAAGGGGCAAGGTAATTACTCTGCGGTTAGCGTAAATTGGATGGGCAATCGCCAGATCCACGGACCAGGGCTATCACCTCGCAATCATTAGAGCTACCGCAATACCGAACGCCAGGATGTGATACTCGAAGCCCCTCCCTTCTGGTTGCCAAACCAGTTCATGAAGAAGCGATACTGCCAGTGCGACATGGCCACCGTGATAGCCATCACCGCGGCAATCCCAAGCGCCGCCACGCGCGTGAGCAGTCCTAGGATCAGAGCGATTGAGCGGGAAGATTCGGCGACACTTGCGAGGAACCCAGAGCGCGGAATGTGCATTTAAGTGGTAAAGCGATCACTGTGCCGCCGAATCCGTGCTGTCAAACCAGCCGAGAACCTTTGGGCGCTGGGAACGAAGACGAGGCCAAGCGTAAGCCGGAGGACAGCCGTCGAATACTATTGTTAGTCTTAGAAGTGAGAGCAAGTTTTCATGGGTTCTGTGAACTACGATTCGCAGGACGACATCTATCTCATCGATGCACATTGATAAATGTGGAAGGTGCGCCGTGGTGCGTGCTCTGCATCAATTCGGCGATTTCCAGCAAGCTTATCGGTCGCTGGTCATCGGTACATGGTAGCGACCTCGCTCCGGCCGGATAAATAACATTGCCCATCCAGCCCGGTTGTAACATTGAGGCGCCATGACCACACTGACAACGGCTGAACTCCGAGGCTATCAGCAGATTTGTGAGAAAAACGGTTCGATCATGGTGATTGCCTGCGATCAGCGCGGCGGCATCCGCAAGATCCTGGCGAGCACGCCCGCAGAACAGGCAAAAATTAGCGATACCTTGTTGGGCGACACCAAGTCGGATGTTGTTCGCTACCTTGCCAGCCAGGCGCCCTGCGTGCTGCTTGATCCTGTTTGTGCTGTTCCCCGTGTGGTGGAAGAAGCCGCCTTGCCGCGCGACGTGGCGCTTCTCATCGCGCTCGACGCCTCAGGCTATGACACCGACGCCGCCGGTCACTACCTCTCGCGCCTCGCCCCCGGCATCAATGCCAGAAAGGTGCGCCAACTCGGCGGCACCGGCGGCAAGATCATGGTCTACTTGCGTGCCGACCATCCAGAAGCCAACCGCCATAACCTTTCGATCCTCCACCAATGCAGCGACGACTTCGCCAAGGAAGATCTGCTGCTGGTCGTCGAGTTCCTGACCTACGCCCTCCCCGAGGAGGACGCGGGAGCCTACAAAGCCAAGTTTCCCTCCTTGATCGAAGGTGGCACGCGGCTTTGTCTCGAGGCCGGAGCAAAGGTGCTCAAGCTTCCCTACCCTGGAACGGCGCAATCCTGTGCGACGATCACCGCCATGTGCGGTTCCGTTCCGTGGTCGGTTCTCTCGGCTGGCGTCGATCACGAGACTTTCATGGGTCAGGTTGAAATTGCGATGGCGAATGGGGCTTCCGGCGTCATCGCCGGCCGCTCCCTCTGGAAGGACTGCGTTTCTTTGGACCGCGCCCAACAGCGAGATTTGCTGGTCAGCAAGGCTGTACCGCGCCTCAAGCAGATTCAGACAATACTGGAGGGCTACCCGCGAAATCTGTCACGGGCACCCAACGGCTGAGCATGTCACATGTCACCGCAATCGGCGTTGATATAGGCGGAACAAATATCCGTGCGGCACGGATTTCGTCTTTCGGCGATGTTCTCGAATGGGTGACACATCCGACGGCCAGCCAGCCATCATTGCTTTCAGCCCAGATAGCCGACCTGGTGCGGTCGTTAGATGACAAGAACGTCAAGGCAATCGGAGTGGGAATTCCTGGGCGGGTCGATTCCCGCCTTGGGCGCATCCTCTCAGGCGGTTATGTCGATCTCGCGAGTATGTCGCTCGCCTCGGTTCTGCACGAATCGTTTCAACGACCTCTTTTCATCGACAACGATTGTAACATGGCGCTGGTGGCCGAACACACGATAGGCCGGGCGCGGAAAGTTTCCCATGCCGTGATGTTCACAATCGGCACAGGCATAGGCGGTGCGGCGATCATGGACGGCAGCGTGCTACGTGGCCGAGCGACAGCGGGCCAACTTGGTCACCTCACCGTCGACGTCAGCGGCGACCAATGTTTATGTGGCAGGCGTGGCTGCGTCGAGACAACGAGTTCGGGGACAGCATTGAGCCGCCATATCGCTGCGGCGGGACTTGATGTCACGACGTCAGTAGAAAACCTTTTAACGCGGTCTTCGGATGGAGATGCAATCGCCAGTTCTGTTCTGGCCGCCTGGGCCGGACCAATGCGTGCTGCTATCGACACCGCGGTTGCAGCCTTTGATCCCGACTTGGTGATACTTGGTGGCGGCCTTGGTCTTGCGATGCATCAAGCACTCCTCAATTTTCCCGCCTTGGCGCCGTGGTATCAGTGCCCGCTGGAACCTGCCGCGCTCGGCGATCGAGCCGGGGTGATCGGCGCGGGTCTTAGCGCCTTGACGAAACTGGCGCCAAACCCATGAAACAGGCGGTTCTCGTCAACGGCCTTCCCGCTTCTGGCAAGAGCACCGTGGCGCGAGCCATATCGCAGACCGAGGGTTGGCCTCTGCTGATCCTCGACACCATCAAAGAGGCCTTCTTCGCCCATTTGGGAACCGGCGACCGCGAGTACAACCGGAAGCTCGGCAAAGGTAGCTATCAGGCAATCTTCGCCCTCACCGGAGACTTCCCGGATGGCGCCACAGTCGTGGTCGATGCATGGTTTGGTTTCCAGCCGCTCGATGTCCTCCACGAGCACCTCGCTCGGGCGGGGATTACCCAAGTCGCCGAGATTTGGTGTCACGCACCAGCGGAGGTGTTAGGTGAACGTTACCGGACGCGGGTCGAACAGCGCCCCTCGGGCCACCTCGGTGTGTCTTATGTACCCGAGCTCGTCGAATTGGCGAAGCGGGCCCAGCCCCTCGGAAGATTTCCGCTCTTGGAGATCGACACCACCCGGCCATTGGACATGCCAGCAGTGGCGACCTGGCTCAAGGGCGAACTTGTGCCGCGCAAGTCGGCCTGAGGACGTAACCTACTTGCCGACCATCAAGCGGACGATCTCGTCGCCAGTGGTTTCCTTGGGTCTGCGCTCACCGACCTCCTTGCCGCGACGCAAGACTACGATCCGGTCGGCCACTTCGAAAATGTCGATGAGGTTATGCGAGATGAAAATGATGCCCTTGCCCTGCGCCTTGAGTGACTGGATCAGGGCGATGACTTTGCGCTGTTCGGGCACACCCAACGCCGCCGTCGGCTCATCCATGATGACGAGTCGAGCGTTCCAGTACATGGCCCGTCCAATGGCAACGGCTTGACGCTGGCCACCCGAAAAGGCGGCGACAGGCGCATCAAGGCGGACGACATGGAAGTCCAGCTTGTGCATGGTTTCCTGCGCCACCTTCGCCATGTGCGCACGGTCGATGACGGGAAGAAATCCCAAGAGCTTTTTGATCGGCTCACGGCCAAGGAAAATGTTGTCACCGATGGGCAAATTGTCGGCCAGCGCCAGATCCTGATAGATCGTCTCGATGCCATTGTTGCGGGCTTCCTGTGGCGTCGCGAAGGCAACGCGCTTGCCATCGAGATAAATATCGCCCTCGTCATACTGGAAGACGCCGGAGATCGCCTTGATCAGCGTCGACTTGCCCGCACCGTTGTCGCCGGCAAGGGCCACAACTTCTCCGGGAAAAATGTCGAGCGAGGCTTTCATAATTGCATGGACGCCACCGAAGCTTTTCGAGACGCCCTTGACGGAAAGGATGGGAGCCGGATTACTCAGCTTGCCGTCCTCCTAGGAAACGCCGCTGGCTCTGGTCGACCAGCACGGAAATGATGATTACGCAACCAACCGCAATGAATTGCCAGAATGAAGGGACATTGATGAAGACCAGGCCGTACTGGATGACAGCGATGACCAGCGCGCCGGCCACGGTTCCCCAGATGGTGCCAGAGCCGCCAAAGAGGCTGGCCCCACCGATGACCACGGCAGCGATGGAATCAAGCAGCAGCGGTTCGCCCGCCTGCGCCGCGCCCGCCGAAAAGCGGCCCGAATAGAGCGATCCGGCAACGCCGGCCGTGACCGCTGAGAGGAAATAGATTTTCATCGTCAGCTTCTTGATATTGATACCGGCACGGCTGGCCGCGGCCTTGCTGGCTCCCATGGTGTACGTATGCTGCCCGAAGCGGGTCTGTGACAGAAGATAATGCATAATCAGGCACGCGATGGCGGTAATGATCACGAGCAGCGGAATGCCTAGAACCCGCCCGTTGCCGATATAGCTGTACCAAGGATTGGAAACCGGAACGGTCATGCCGCCAGCAAGGAGAAAGGCCGAACCGCGAGCCACACCATACATGCCAAGCGTGCCGATGAACGCAGGCACCTGCAAATGGGCAATCATCCAGCCATTGACGAGACCAGGGATGAACGCAACCGAAGTGCCGGCGAGAATTCCGATCAACATGGCCGGAAAAGGCCCCAGGCCAACCTTAAGCGCAAAATAATTGGCCAGGTGGGCGGCAACCACCGAGGACAGTCCCATGATGAAGCCTAGTGACAAATCGATGCCCGCTGAGATGATCACGAAGGTCTGGCCGAGCGCCAGCATTAGCGGAGCCGTGGCGAAGACCGAAATCGACTGCAAATTATAGATGTTGAAAACAAAACTCGCTCCATAGACCGTTCGGGACCACGTCTCGAAGAAAATCGCGAGGAAGATCAGAAAGAGCCAAGCCCGTAACTCGGCGATGCGTACGAGGATCGATTTGCCGCTGGTTTCGCTGATCGCTGCAACCATGAAGGATTTCCCGACGAAGCTTATGGCAGTGGCCGCCCGCCATCATTGGAGGCGCCCCGCTTTCTTAGCCACAAATGCTCAACTGCTCTTGTAAAGAAATCTGGAGACCTTCGGATCATCAATATTGGCGCCGGTCATCACCGTAAAGCCAGTGCCGATGGCGGCCGGAACCGGATTGTCAGTGACGTGGGCAAAGGCCGTTATCAAACCGAAATACCCGATTTCGGCGGGATGCTGCGCGATGGTCAATGTGAAAGTGCCGTCCTTGAGCTGGGGCACGATCGATTCCGGTGCGTCGAAGCCGGCGATTTTGATCTTGCCCGCCTGACCCGCCTGAATGACGCCATTCGCAGTGCCCGTGGCCGAGAACAGGTTGGCACCGAAAACACCAGCCAGATCCGGCACGCGGCCAAACACGGCCTGCACCTGGGCCGCGGCCTTGTTGGCATCGTCATCGTTGAACTGCGTCTCGAGAACTTGGACGCCGGGATATTTCTTCATTTCGTCCTTAAAGCCTTCTTCGCGCTGATCGGTCGTTGAGATTCCGGGCTTCACATTGGAAACGTAGACCTTGCCCTTCTCGCCGATGGCTTGAGCCAGTGCGCGCGCCGCCATACGACCCCCGAGCACGTTGTCCGAAGCAATATAGGAGATCGGGAAGTCGGCGTCGCCGGAACCCGTCTGGAATTCTCCTGTGCCGATATAGGTATCGACGCACACGATCGGAATGCCGGCATCGTGTGCCTTCTTCAACGGTGCGATCAGCTGAACCTTGTCGGTGGGTGCAATCATAATGGCGTCCGGCCTCCTGGCAATCACCGCATCGAGAACGGGAACCTGCAAAGAGACGTTCCATTCGGCCGCACCCTGATAAATGAGTTCGGCGCCGACGGCCTTGGCCGCAGCTTGGGCGCCATAGTGCATGGTGACATAGAAACCGTCAGCCGTGAGTCCGGGAACAAGCGCGATCGTGACTTTGTCTTTTCCCGGCTGTTTGGCGGCAAACAGCGAGGTGGAGGCGGCAGCAGTTGCTGCGCCCATTATCTTTACGAATGAACGACGTTTCATGGCATTAGGGAAGCGAATTGGGTTGCACAACTTTGGTGTGGAAGCATGACTGTATAGATTGATGGGGAGAGCGCCGGAAGGAACACCCGACTCTTGCCTTAGCAAATAGTCGATCCTGAGCTCGCGGTCGAGCAAAACTTAACTTATGAGAATATTTCTCGACGTACCTCGTGTTTACCCGGCCTGGATGGGCATCAGCGCCGCAGTTGGTCACGAATAGAGCGACATCTAAACGCGGCTGTGAGATTACGCTTTCCAGCTTCGGTCCTGCCGGGGCCGCTACGGTCACTTGCAGTTTGCTCCTCCGCTCAGCTCTATGGGACAGCTATGCTTATCTAAGGTCTGCAGAACGCCGCAGGCTGAGGCACACGGAGTCCGGGCTTGGCAAGGGCGCTAAGCATTTGGGGACTCTATGCTGTGCGCCACGCCTCGAGCGATTCAGCGGCAATTTGCCAGTTTTCCTGCCCTTCACGATGAGGACGCGAACCGCGGGATTCGCCGCGGCAACATCAGCGTCAGCAGGCGAGCAAGCGTTTAGGTCGGGATCCAAACGCAACCCCAGGAAAGAAAAAGGCTCGCACGCTCGCCTTCGGGCTGGCGTAGCGGTAGCTGGGGCCATGAAAGCCGTCACGCACCAGTCCTTGCTCGAGCCATTCGTTAGGTCGCCCTGTCTTTTTCGTAAAGTGCCATATCGCCTCCCTTACACCAAACCGTATCTATCAGAAGCGTTCGCTAATTCTCAAGGAGTACCAGGAACCAGAGAAGCCGAGCTGAATCCGTACTCCGAACGGCTTCGGCCGCTACGTCGTTGCGGACGGTTTACCGTAGACGCTCTCCTCGTCGAACGATTTGCGCTCCCGGACCGGCAACGAAGCACCCGTAAGATCAAACTCCTGGAAGAAGCAGCTTAAATATCCGGTGTGGCAAGCGCCGCCGATCTGCTCGACCTCGAAGAGCAGCACGTCCCGGTCACAATCCGCAAACCAGCGGCTGATTTTCTGCCTGTGACCACTAATTTCGCCCTTGAGCCATAGTTTCTTTCGTGAGCGACTCCAATAGTGCATGAAACCCGTCGCGAGAGACCTTTCAATCGCCTCGCGATTCATCCAGGCGAACATCAAAACGCGACCGCAAGGACCATTACCCTCGGAGACCTGCTGAACAATTGCCGGGATGAGCCCCTCTGCGCTGAATTTGAAATCGAGTTCCACTGTTGCAGAATAGCAGACTGTTGGGTAATCGAAAACGTCGCGTGAAAGAATCCAAAATTTCAGAACCGTCCCGAGCGGAACCCCTCCCGCTGAAAGGTGTCAACTATCGTTATTTTTCAAATCCCCCCTCCAGGGTCTCCCTGCGCTTGGGCGAGATCGCCTCGCAAATTCCGGAAACCGTACGATTACCCACCTTCGATCCCGAGCGGAGTATCGACCTGCCCTGCGAAGAGGTTTTCAGCGGGCCGTCTCCCAAATTGCTGCTTTCGCGATTGGCCGAGATCGCCAAGGACCACCTTCGGCTTGATGGTGGTTTCGATCTTCTGGTTAGCCTTCCCGTCGCGCAGCTCGCGTTAGCCTATCGGTTCATCGAGCGGCGTGAAATACTTGAGGAGGAAGCTCCATCGAAGGCGGAGAGCCGAAACGGACAAGATTTGGATCTTGCTCCAGCAAAAGAAGAGGCCGGTGAGCCTTCCCCTCAGCACAACCCCGATGTGGCGTCTGAAGGCGGGCGGTCGTCCCCGGCGAAGACGAGCGGCCGGACCATTGTCGACCCGCATCCCGTTCAGGCGACGATGTCTCCCCTAGCACCGGCTTTCAAGGCTACCAAGGAGCTTCCCATCGACGGGAACTCCGATGCTGGCGCCGCGAGTGCCGGAACTTTGTCGCCACACGAGGCGCCACCAGACAATCCTGTCAATGTGGCAGGGGAGCCAAAGAATGCACCGGTGCTGGAAAAGTCCTCTGCTGCCCCGCTTCCTTCGCACGGCGAATTGCCGGGAGCCCAAGAACGTGGCCCGTCCTCGAAATTTGAATTAGCTTTGACCGAACCCGTCGCACCAGAGGCGGTGGTGCCAGCAAACGAACCCTTACCTGCCGCCGTTCAGGAGGCGCCTCTTATTAAGACAGAACACCTGCCTGCATCCGAGCTCAAGGCGGCCATTGAAATTCCTGATCAAAATACCCTTCAAGCGATCTTCATGACGGAGGAATTTCTTTCGCTTGATCGCGTGGTGGAACTCTGCGGAGGTTTGCCGGGGATCAGATCGTGTGTGCTTGCTCATGGAGCCGCCGTTCTCGCCTCCCACAACGTGCCTGAGTCACTCGATCTCGTCTCTTTAAGCGCGCACGCGCTGGAAATGCTTGCCGCAATCCGGCAGTCCGCTGCTCGGATGGGGGTCGGCGCGGTCCCGGCCGTAACCATCCACTCTGAGAAAGGCCCGATAACGTTCTTCCCTCAACCCGAGCTTTGCTTGTTGGTGTTGCATCAGGATCGCGGCTTCGTTCCTGGCGTCCGCGAGAAGCTCCAGCAGGTGCTTGAATATCTCTCGAAGGCAAATCTCATGTTGCCGGCGGGGGCGTCGCGGTCGCCGCTCGTATCCAAAGAGACGACGTTTTAGGTTGGTAAGTTCGTGGTGTTCGCAAAACACTTGCAGCTCTGAACGGAGAAGACTCTCGGCATGTTGGATCTTGTGCAAAAAGGCGGGCCACTCATGTGGTTGATAATTCTCTGCAGTATCACGGCCGCGGCAATTTTCTTGGAAAGGCTTCTGCACCTCCACAGAGCGTCGATCTCCGTTGGCGATTTGCTGCGGGGTCTGGCAAATGTGCTGCGGAACGAAAATTATGCGGAAGCGCTGGAAGAGTGTGCGGGCACGCCGGGTCCGGTGGCTCGCGTGGCGCATGCCGTGATTCTGCACCATGGTGCCCCGAGGACCGAGTTGCGTGAAGTCGCTCAAGAAGCCGGCCAATTGGAGGTGCCGCGGCTCGAGCAAAATCTCCCTCTTCTTGCGACGATCGCCTACACCACGCCCCTACTTGGTCTTTTGGGAACTCTGCTGGGACTACTGATGGCTTTCCAGAAAATTGCCGCCCAGAGCGGATACGCTACGGCCACTGACATTGCGGACGGCGTCTACGAAAGTTTGCTCACCTCCATTGCTTCGCTGGCGGTCGCGATACCCGCCTTTGTGGCATACAGCTATCTGTCCGCTCGCGTGAATACGATCATCCATGAAATGGAACGGGCAGGTATAGAAATCCTGGCCATTCTGGACGAGGTGCGCGGAGGCAAGAAGCCGCTCTCGTGAAACTTCGGCGCTCACCGGCTCCGCACCCCGTGCTGATCGTCTTCGCGCCAGCCTTTGGTTTAGGGCTAATTCTGATTTTCTTCCTTCTTCTCAGTGCGACATTCCTGCTTCAGCCCGGAGTGGCCGTGAGCGTGCCCCGATCGCCATTCCTGCTATCACCGCAACGCAATCCTCGTATCATCAGCGTAACGGCGCCGCCACTTTCCGCCATCTTCTTTGAAAATGAGGAAGTGACTCTGACGCGCCTGCGCGAGGCGCTGCAGTCCATACGGGGCCGCTCTCAGACGATCATTATTAAAGCGGACAGGCGCGCTCTCTACGAGAACATCAGCGCAGTTATGAACGCCGCCCTTGAGACGGGTTTGCCCGTGGTCCTCGCCACTGCGGAGGAGGGCGAAGACCTGTGAAGCTTCGCGCCCACCTTTTCGAGTGGCCTTCACGTCACAATGTGCAGCTGATGCTCCCGGTCATGCTGGTCTTGTCGTTTATTCTGCATGCGGCATGCCTCTTTATCTTCCAAGCGACCTTTCCGCGCTCCGAAGGCAGTCGCGAGCGCCCGGTCACAGTGTATCATCTTTTGCCGGGCTCTCAGGAAGCAGCGAAGCTCGCACCGATGCTAGCGGCTTCAGACCCCGCGTTATTTTCTTCCCCCAAGATCTTCGGGCAAAAAGTTGGGGAGTTTTCGAAGACGGCGTACGTTGCCAGTTTCGAAAAGGAAACTCCTACTCTTGCGCCTCTGCCAACTCCGCCTCCTTCGCAGTTTCTCCCGCCTGAGAGAGGAACGGCACCCGTGGCTGTCGCTGCGCTCACGCCAAAAGCGACTCCACAGCGAAATCCAGCGACTCCGACGGCCGTGCGGTTTGGCGGCGCCTTGGAGCGGCGTTCATGGACCCCTCCGCAAGGCTTTGACTTTGCCGCTTTGGCCGTTTTGCCACGGCAGGGACTTTCTCCCGCGGAGTTTCTCGTCGCAGTCTCCCCAGACGGTTTTCCCATGCATTTTTTTCCCCAAAGATCTTCCGGAAATGAAACCCTTGATCGCGCCGCACTTAAGTATTTGGCAGCGTGCCGCTTCGCCGAGGCGCCCTCCGCGCGTGAAGCGATGTGGGGCACCGCCACCTTCATCTGGGGCGCTGACATCAAGCAGGACAGTGAACAATGATCCGCATTAGCCTTGACGAGCTGATTTTTGTCTATGTGCTGGTTTTTCTTGCGGCAATTTTGAGCGCTTGGATAGCCTACGAAATGGCTCGGCAATTTCGCGAAAAGCGCTTGGGTCGATCCCAAGTTCGATGCGCGGTTTGTGCGATGGAATTTGAGGATCGCACCTCCGCGATTCTCCCGCGCTGTCCTCGTTGCGGCAGTCTCAATGAACGAGACAAATTGAAAGTGTACTGACATGGGAATGTGGATTGGCAGGAATCGCAAGGCGCGTGTGACCTACGGCTTCGATGAGATCGCGCTGGTGCCGGGAGATGTTACGATCAATCCGAACGAAGTGGACATCGCCTTCCGACTGCCTCGCCAGCAGGCAGAGCCTATCAAGCTCAATATCCCTATTCTGGCGAGCGCGATGGATGGGGTCATCGACGTGCGCATGGCTGTTGAAATGGGCCGTCTCGGTGGTCTGGGCGTGCTGAATCTGGAGGGCGTCCAGACCCGCTACGAGAATCCGAGTGAAGTCATAGCCGAAGTCGTTGCCGCCAACAGGGAGAATGTTACCGCGGTCCTTCAGAGAGTTTACCAACAGCCGGTGCGCGAAGATCTTATTTCTCGTCGCGTGGAAGAGATCAGGAGCACAGGGGTGATCTCCGCGGTGAGCTCGATTCCGCAAAAGGCCGAGCGCTACGGAGCCATCGCGCAGGAAGCGGGGGTAGACGTTTTTGTCGTGCAGTCGACGGTTTCAACCGTCCGGCACATCTCCACCGAATACAAGACACTGGACATCGCCAATTTTTGCAAAGCGATGAAAATCCCGGTCATCGTCGGCAATACAGTAACATTCAATGCAACGCGCGAACTGATGCAGACCGGTGTCGCGGCGGTGCTGGTTGGTGTTGGCCCCGGAGCCGCGTGCACTTCGCGCGGAGTTCTTGGTTTGGGCGTGCCACAGGTGACGGCAACCGTCGATTGCGCGGCAGCGCGCGACTATCATTTCAAGCGATCGGGTCGTTACGTCCCCATCATCACCGATGGCGGCATGAGCAAAGGCGGCGATGTCTGCAAGGCGCTAGCCTGCGGCGCGGATGCTGTCATGGTGGGCAGCGCCTTCGCCAAGGCCGAAGACTCACCCGGGCGTGGCACGCACTGGGGAATGGCTACACCGCATGCGAATTTGCCGCGCGGCACTCGTATCAAAGTGGGCGTTACCGGCACCCTCAGACAAATCCTCTTTGGACCCGCTGAGGTCGATGACGGCAGCCAGAATCTGGTCGGGGCCATCACCACGTGCATGGGCAACGTCGGTGCCGCCAGTCTGCGAGAGTTTCATGAAACCGAAATCATTATTGCACCCTCAATTAAAACTGAAGGAAAGCTCTTTCAGGTTGTGCAAAATGTGGGAATGGGCACAAAGTAACTTTTTCATTGCCAACCTGCAGGGCAACCCGCTGAGTTAAGGCCTTCTCAAATTGAGCCATGAAATTCGATGAGTGAACGCAGAGTAGTCGTGACCGGAATTGGTGTCATGAGTCCGGTCGGTTCGGACCTTGACAACTTCTGGAAGAATCTCACTGAAGGTCGCAGCGGTATCACACGATACAAAGTTTTCGACTCTGCTAATTACGAGTGCAAAATCGCCGGAGAGGTAAGGGACTTCAATCCGGCCAAGTATTTTAAATCGCCCAAAGATGCGCGCCGCGCCGACCGATTTGCCCAATTTGCGATGGCGGCGGCGAAAGTTGCCTTGGCGGATTCCGGCATCGACCTCGATCGTGTCAACCACGAGCGTTTTGGCGTAATGGTGGGCAGCGGAATAGGAGGACTCAAGAGCATGGAGGAAATGTGCCGCCAGCTTTTTGACCGCGGACCCTCGCGCGTTTCTCCCTTCACCATTGCCATGATGATCAGCAATATGGCGAGCGGCCTCATTTCCATGGAATATGACCTCCGCGGACCCAATATGGCGATTGTCACCGCCTGCGCCACGGCCAATCACTCGATTGGTGAAGCCTGGCGAATGATCAAATTTGATGACGCCGACTGCTTTGTGGCAGGAGGCACCGAAGCCACCATCACCGAACTTGGAATGGGCGGATTTTCCGCGATGCGCGCCCTTTCGCTACGAAACGACGAGCCTGAACGTGCTTCGCGCCCATTCGATAAAGATCGTGATGGCTTCGTCATGGGCGAGGGAGCCGGCCTAGTGGTGCTTGAAGAGTTGGAGCACGCCAAGAAGCGCGGAGCGCACATCTACTGCGAACTGACCGGCTACGGATTGAGCGCCGACGCATATCACATGACGCAGCCGCTTCCGGAAGGTGAAGGCGCAGCCCGATGCATGGGCATGGCAATGAAGCATGCGAAAGTCAACGCCGGCCAAGTTGACTACATCAACGCGCATGGCACCTCAACTCCCATCGGCGATGTCTGCGAGACCAAGGCCATCAAACAGGCGCTTGGTGAGAGTGCCAAAAAGGTGATGATCAGTTCGACAAAGTCCATGACTGGGCATCTGCTTGGAGCGGCTGGCGGCGTGGAGTTCGCCGCCTGTGCTCTGGCCATTAAACACGGAGTCGTCCCGCCCACCATCAACCTCGATGAGCCCGACCCGGAATGTGACTTGGACTACGTGCCCAACACGGCTCGTGAAGCCAAGGTCAAAGTCGCCATGAGCAATTCCTTCGGCTTCGGCGGGCATAACGCCACCCTCATTGCCGCCGAATTTTCCGGTTAGCGTTACGCGATACGGTTCGCGGTTTTGCTAAATCCTGCTGGGAGCGACCTCGTCGCTCTCACAAGCCAAACGAAGGAGGACCTGAAAGTGCGGGGCGGTCTCAACTCCTCACGTACGCAAGCACGAAGGCAGTGATAAAGATGTTGACGAGCGCAAGCTCAAAAAAGACGTACCAACCCAGCTTCATGAGTTGGTCATAGCGAAAGCGCGGGAGCGTCCATCGCACCCAAATGAAAAGGAAGAGCATCAGCGAGACCTTGGCGAAGAAGACTGCTATGTTCACTAAGCCCCAGATCAAACTTGCCAGCCACGGTGGAACAAAGGCCAAGTTGAAGAACGAGGTCGATGATCCATCCGGTATCAACGGCAGGCTCCACCCGCCGAGGAAAAGCGTCACGATAACCCCTGAACCCGCGATCATCGCCGCATATTCGCCTAGGAAGAACAGGGCGAAGCCCATCGAGGAATACTCGGTGTGGTATCCGCCGACGAGTTCTTGCTCCGCCTCGGGTAGGTCGAAGGGCAACCGATTGGTCTCGGCAAACATCGCGATGAGGAAGACCAGAAAAGACAAAACCATTGGTATCCAGATGAGAATGCGCTGGAGGGAGAACCCAGCGCCCAGCGCAGTGAGCACTCCGTGCCAGTCCCCGCTGGCAATTTGCTGAATGCTAAACCCCTTGGGCCACCACGGCGCGACCAGCCAACCATTCTCGCGCTGCCAAAGCACGATTTCGGTCATGTTCAGGGTGCCGCACAAAAGGAATACGGGGATTACGGAAAGCCCCAGCGCCAGCTCATAGGAGATCATTTGCGAGCTGGAGCGAATACCTCCAAGAAAGGGGTATTTTGAGTTCGAAGCCCAGCCGGCCAGAACAATTCCATAGACGCCCAACGACGAGACGGCAAAGACGTACAGCACACCCACATTGATATCGGCGATCACCATCGGAACTCCGAAAAGAGAGGAGCCAAAAGGCAGCACCGCAAGCACCAGGATGGGCGGGATCATCGTGAGTTTCGGCGCGATGTAGTAGTAGAATTTGTTGACGCTATTCGGGATGAAGTTTTCCTTGAGAAGGAGTTTGAGAGCGTCAGCTATCGGCTGGCCCAGCCCCAGAAGAGGGATATCCTTCTTAAATCCAAGAAGGGTCAACGGAAGCCCAACCCGGTTTGGTCCAAGCCGGTCTTGAATAAACGCGCAGACTTTGCGCTCCGCATACACGGTATAAGAGACAAAGCCCAGAATGATAGCCAAAAGCCCAATCGTCTTGAGCAATGAGCTCCAGATCAGGAAAACCTCGGGCTTAAATGCGTAAGAGGAGAGGTCACTCACCGGCAAAGGGTATTCTAATCGCCAGCATGGGCGCCCGATGTATCCCGCGCCTGTCCCGCGGCTGAGTTTTCATCTTCAATTGAAATCTTAATCTCTTGTTTCGGCTTGAGCTTGTCGGCGAGATCAACTCCGAGGTCGCCGATTCGGCTTAAGGAAAGCCCCGCCAATGCGGGAAATTCAGCTGCGATCTTCTTAAAGACCTCATCGATGGTGTTAAAACGGTCATGGCCTCCGACCGCTTGAAGGAGGTCGCAAAGGATCTCCCAATCCTCGCGAGCTTGGCCCGGAGAGGAGATCGCCCGGTTTAGTCGCTGGAGCCGCCCTTTTAAGTTGATCATCGAGCCACGCTTCTCCGCCCAACTTGCAGCGGGAAGAAGGACGGTCGCGTTCGCGGTGGTTCTGTCTGGCAAAAGGGCGGTTACGATCAGCGAATCAAGCTTCTTCAGGTCGGACTCAGATATTCCGCATTCCAAGGCATCCTCCCCGAGGACAATCAAAGACTTCAGCGTTCCACTGGCCACTCCCGCAGCAATTTCCTGGAGCTTCCCCGTGGCAAGGCCAATCAGCTTTGCCGCGGTGGTATTTGGATTTCCATCTTCGGAGATCAGGAATCCATCACCTGTTTGCGGACGGGGCAAGACATCAAACAGCTCAATCCCGATTGCCTTGGCAAGCCGTCCGGCCAGAAAGAGTTCTTCATTGGTCATTCTGGCGGAAGCGATCATCGCGGTCGCCTGAGAATTGCTCTTGAGCTGGGCAGCGCACATCTGGATGGCCTTGGGCCAGCTCGCCGGAAAGTCCTCTCCTCGTATCTTTGGCTCTCGAAGTCGTTGCTCGCTGTTGACGTAATGGAAATTTAGCCTGTGAGTGTCGGGCATCCAGCACGAGTTCACGAAATCATTTTCGCGCGGAGTGATTCGGTAAATGAGGTTTTCGCGGCTTCCGATCAGGATGTTTGTTCCAGTTCCACAGTTGACATCGATGCTCTTGGTCTCCCTCAGGAACCAAACGCGCATGCTGAACCGGAAATCCTTTGAAGTGAGGGCGCCTACCGGGCAGATATCAACGGTGTTTAACGCATAGTTGTTATCCAGACGTCGGCCGGGATAAACCGTCAGAGTGGTGTGGCTTCCCCGGTTGATCAAACCAAGCACGTCATCCTTGGCGATCTCCTGCATGAAGCGCACGCAACGCGAACACAGGATGCAACGCTCGTCATCCAATACGATGTGCCGGCCAATGTCGACGCGCTTGGGTTTTTTAACCTTCTCATCCAGAAAACGCGATTCTCCCTTGCCGTATTCGACGGAGAATTCCTGTAAGCGGCACTCGCCAGCCTGGTCGCAGATCGGACAATCAAGGGGGTGATTGATCAGGAGGAATTCCATGACCCCCTTGCGGCATTCTTCCACAAGAGGCGAACTGGTGCGCACCGCCATGCCTTCGCTAATCTCCGTCGCGCAGGAAATCGCAGGGCGTGGACTCCAGGCAATTTCCGGGCGGCCATCGGGGCCGAGGATCGGCTTGCGCTCCGGCGTCATCTTGGGCATGCCTAATTCAACGAGGCACATGCGGCAGTTCCCGGGGGAGCTAAGCTTGGGATGGTAGCAATAGTGCGGAATGAAATGCCCGCTTTTCATGCAGGCCTCAATGAGACGCGTACCTTTCGGGAACTGCTTCCATTGCCCCTCAACCTGGATATTCAGCATGGGAACCTTAGCCGCCATTGCGCTCATTGTCGTGTTCCTTCCTCTCTTTTTCGTGCGCCGCCGTCAAGTGATGCGTGGTCACCGATAGCAAATTCGGCCATTGCAATGACCCTCCCAGCATCCCTTTGGCGGAATCAGCCCCTCGGCTTCCATGAACATGGCGCGTTGCTTCAGTCCTCGAGTCCAAAATAGTGAGTCACTTTCGGACCTGACGGACCTTGGTGCAATTTTAGAGCGATTGCTTCCACCTCCTTGTCAGCCACTGTGGTCCTTTGATGTTGTCGCAAATGCTCGCCCCAGGAATCCAGTCGAAATAATTCGAAGAGCCTCTCCGGATGCTCGGCATCCTGATAGAGCCGCCACCTTCTCGCTCCATCGCGTAAGCGGCGCTCTCGGAGGTGACGCATCACCACTCGAAAGCGTTCGACGTTTCTCGTAGCAACAAGGTATTCAACAGTGACGAGAACAGGGCCTTCTTCAAGATCCGCTTGGAGGTGCGCGTGAGCGTCGGGCCAGTGTGTAGAGGGCCGCAGATCGATCGTATCGTCAAGGACCAGCGGGAAAAAACGGATGAGAGCGAGACCGGCAATAAGGCCCGCGCCCGCTACGGCGAAGCATTGTGAAATGCCGATGGTTCCGGCGAGCCAGCCCCAGAGAGCCCCGTCGAACGCAAGCGAACCTTGAAAGGCCAACAGATAGAAGGCCAGCGCTCGGCCGCGCACCCAGTCAGGAACCGAGATCTGAACCGCGACGTTGAAATTTACCAGCACGCCCACCCAGGCGGCGCCAGAGAAAAACAAGAGCACTGTCGCTACCCAAAAGCGACTGGTCATGCTTATCCCAAAAAAGGCCATCGCAGCAACGATGGCTCCCATGCCGAGGATGCCATCCAGCGCAAAGCGAGTTCGTAGACGCGGCAAGGCAAAAGCCGAAACGATCGAGCCTAGCCCAAATGCTGCGAGCAAGAGGCCATACCCGGTTGCCGAAGTTCCCAGGACATCACGCGCGAACAGTGGCAGAAGCGGCCACACCGCCGCCGCACAGAGGTTGAAAGCAATCGCCCGGACGATGGGAGCCTGTAACCGCGGAGCATGAAGCAGATAGCGGAACCCAGCACGGATCGCTCCAACGATATCTTCGCTCAGCGGAGACGAATCGAGGGGAGATCTTTTCCAGAAGGCAACAGCTATCAGGACGACGAGGAAGGATATCGCGTTGGCAAAAAACGCGAAGGCTGCACCGAGGGCGGCCACGACCACTCCGCCCAGGGCCGGTCCAACAGCCCTGGCGACATTGAAAGAGATGCTGTTTAGCGCTACCGCTGATGCTACCCAGGGCTTCGGCACGATATCCTGTATAGTCGCCTGCCAGGCCGGCAGGCTGATTGCTCCGCCCAGTCCTAGGGTAAAGGTGAGAGTAAGCAACAGCCACGGAGAGGCATGACCTACCAGTGTGAGCAGGCCAAGCATCACAGCCATTACGAGCATCCAGGCCTGTGACCAGAGAAGCAGGGTTTTCCTTTCGGTAAGATCGGCGAGCGCACCAGCGAGCAGGCCGACAAGGAACACCGGCAAGGTGGCCGCGGTCTGCACCAATCCAACCAGCGTTGTGGACGCAGTGAGGCTCGTCATCAGCCATGCCGCGCCAACCGACTGCATCAAAGTGCCGATATTCGAGACAGTGTTGGCCGCCCAGATCGCACGAAATGTCGGTAAAGCGAGCGGTGCCAGCAGCGACTTCCCCGCACCCCGGTTAGTTTGAGATGGAGGCGGCGGGTTGCTCATCAATCGCACGAGGAGAGGAAACTCGATCCCTCTGGGCTTCTTGATCTGGCCTCGGGGAACTCTCGCCTCTCACCAAAAAAAGCTAACCAGAAGAACGGCGAGCACAAGAAGGCTGACAGCAGTGTAGAGCCGGTCCCCTTGCGCGGCAAAGGCGAAGGCGGCAAAGGCGACGCGAACGACGGGGTTGATGAGAAGCAAGATCACACCGATCATAATCAGGCTTCGACGATGCCCGACCTCGCCGAAGTCGAGAGCCCGCTGGAACATCGAGATCGGATTTTCGAAATACTTCGGCTCACCGTGGAAGATGTGGTCGCCGGCCTGTAGCCCTGGGTGTGTCGCCAGAAACCAGATCAGACCCGTCGCCATGATGAGTGCTGCAATCACCACACCGCTCAACATCACGCGAGCAAGTGTCTTTTGAATCTGTTCGTCGTTCATCTTTCTCACCGCAATGAAACAGGGATTATACAATCAGTGCCTACAACCTTCGAAGACGATCCCTTCATTCTCGAAGTTCTCTCCTCCCACGAGCCATGCCCCTTCCGTCCGCATTTCGCACATGCTTATTCGCGAGAGATTGTCACCGCTAAAAATCGATATGCAAACCTCGGGCGATCATTTGCACGGCGATAATGGAGACTGCCGTGAGAAAGATCGCTCTGAGCAAATTAACGGGAGCAATCGGCAGGAGCTTTGCACCGACAAACGCCCCGGCCAGCACTCCAAGAGCGACCGGAGCGACGAGGGCGGGATCGAGATAGCCTCGCTTGAGATAGACGCCCACACTCGCCGCCGCCGTCACTCCAATCATGAAATTGCTCGTCGCGGTAGTGACCTTGAAGGGGATGCGCATGATCTGATCCATTGCGAGCACCTTGAACGCTCCTGAGCCAATGCCCAATAAACCGGAAAGCACGCCGGCCACCCACATAACGGCAAAGCCAGGCAGGACGTGATGAACGGTGTATTCTGAGGAGCCCTTCGGATCTGGCATTGTGCCGGGTAGCCGTAGCTTAAGCGCGAGCGGGTCCGATGCTTCTGCTCTTCCAAGATCCTCTTTCTTGCGCAAGGAAAGCAACACCGTGGCAAGCAACGCAACTCCGAAAATAATCGAGAGCACGGCTTGATCGAGCACCACGGCAAGGGAGGCTCCGAAGATGGCGCCCACCGTTGTCGCGATGCAGAGAAAAAGGCCGATACGCATGTTGGAAATTCCGTCGCGAAGATAAGCGGCCGCGGCCCCTGAGGAGGTTGCGATCACTGAACACAAGGCCGCTCCCATCGCGTAGCGGATGTCTATGCCGAACGCCAGCACTAGCAATGGAGTGATGATGACGCCGCCTCCCAGACCGATCAGGGCTCCAATGACGCCGGCCAAGAGCGAGGCGAAAGCCACGAGGATGTCAAAAACGAGTTCGTCCATCAGTAATCCTGTCGCGTTTCGTTCAGAACAATCTGGCCTGCGGCGACCACGCGGGTTTCCACATCCGCCCGAACGTCAAAGATCCACAAGCCGCTGAATTCACCTGCTTTTTTTGCACTGAGGATCACTTGCTCTTCGGGGCGGGCTGCTGCGGGGAATTTCATGCTCCGGATCGCCGAGAGCAGAAAGTGCCTGCCCTTCGATCCCCAAGAGCCGGCGATCCCTGCGGTCTGGGCTAAAGCTTCGGTGAGAATCACGGCAGGGACGATGGGATTTCCGGGAAAGTGGCCGCGAAACATGGGATCGCCAGAAGAAAAAACTTTCAGACATTGAGCTTCTCCCGCCGCTGCCGAAAGCACTTTGTCCACGAAGATAAAAGGTTCGCGGTGTGGCAAACCGAGTGATGGTGGATCGCTCACTTTAAATTCGGAGTTCAGTCTCGAAACACGATGGCCTTTGCGCCATGGACAAGGACACGATCCTCGACGTGGTATCGAACGCCGCGCGCGAGAGCTAGGCGCTCACAGTCCCGTCCCAAGCGAACCAAGTCGTCAGGATCGTGATAATGCTCAACCCGCGCAACCTCCTGTTCAATGATGGGACCTGCGTCGAGCTCTTCGGTGGTATAGTGGCATGTGGCACCGATGAGCTTAACGCCGCGTTCAAAGGCGCGTTGATAGGGGTTTGCTCCCACGAAGGCGGGGAGAAAGGAGTGGTGAATATTGATGATCTTTCCGGCATATTCCTCGCAAATCGAGGCGGGCAGAATTTGCATGAAGCGCGCCAGCACCACCAACTCTGTCCGGGCTTGGCGAAGCAGTGTCCTCACCCTTTCAAATGCGGCAATTTTTCCTTCTTCGAAGGCGATGAATTCAAAAGGGATCTGCTCGCGCTCGACCCACGTTCTGCACGCTTCATGATTAGAGATAACCAGCGGGATTTCGATGCCAAGCTCGCCGGAACGCCAACGCCACAGCAAGTCCACCAGACAATGCTCCCGCTTGCTTACGAGAACGACGGTTCGCGTCTTCTGCTGGGCGGGTCGAAGCGTCCAGACAGCCTGCAGCCGAGCAGCCAGAGGCCCAAACGCGCTTACGAAAACGCCTGGATCCCAGCAGGCGCGGCCCTTCTGGATCGCGAGACGAGCGAAGAACCAGGCCGTTTTCAAGTCGGTGTATTGGGTGACCTCCAGCAAATTGCCGCCATGATCTGAGATCGAACCGGTAATCTGAGCGAGCAAACCCACCGCATCAGGGCAGTGAAGCTTGAGGATCGACACCATCGCGCAATCAAAGGTGCGGTCCCCAACCTTCGCAAGGAAAACAGCGAGAGGCGAACTCTTCGGCTTATCTTTGGCGCGAGCCTTGGTTCCGGCACTTCAAGGAGGGGTCGCGCTGTGGCCTTGAAAAGGGGCGGGCGCCGACAAGACGCCCGCTCTCAGTAGGTCGGATCCAACTTCATCGAGGCGAGAATCGCTTCGCGCACCGGCTTGAGTTGAGGCTCTTCTTTTTCAGGTGATTGCCAAGTCGCGAAGTACAGTGTGCCTGTGCTGTCATTGGCCTTTGCCAGGTTGATCACCTTGATGTTTCCGTCCTCGCTTTCAATAGTGTATTCAAGCCGGAAACATTGAAGGGACCCCTCCTCAGTCCTCTGGAGCTCGGCACCATCGCCTTCATCCTGAGCCGCGGAGAGCAGATCGCGGGCATATTCGCTGGGTCTAATGGATGCGCGCTCCGGTACCTTGTTGGTGACGCTGAGAATGAGGCCGGCGCTGAAGACATCGCCTTCGTTTTCCGCCTTCTCGCGCGTAATTTGATAGACGGTCACCCCGTCATCAGACTCCTCCTTTGAGAACCAGCCTTCTGGGATGGAAATGGTTGCCTTAATTTCTGGCAGGCGCTGTTCTTTGAGAGCGGGTTGCTCCGCGAGGAGAGCTGCGGCCGTGAAAAGGATAATGAGGAGAAACTTCATCAAGTTAGTAATCCTTGGAGATCGTGGGCGATTTCGCGAGGTCAGGAAAACGTAGTTGCAGCTCCTGAAGAGCTTTTTCGGCTTCGGTTTCGTTGTTGACCTTGCGGTAGGCGTCGGCCGCCCGGCGCAGAGCGCGCGAGGTCACCGTTGGCTCGTTGTACAGAACTGCGACAGTCATGAAAGCGCGTGCGGCACCATCGTAATCTCCACGAGCATAGAAGATCTCCCCTGAAAGAAGACGCCCCTCCGCGTTGAGCTGACCCTCGGGTTGAAGCAAGAGAGACTCGTCGCAAAGTTTGGCTGCCTCGTCGAAGTCTTTCTGGCCGAGGAAGACGCCCGCCTTGGCCTGCAAGCCGCGGGCGCGGCTGTAGGGTTCGTGGGCACCTTCAAGATACCGGTCGACGAAAGGTCCCGCTTCCTTGCTTTTACCAAGCTGGAGCTGCGCCTCTGCCAATTCAATCAGGACGGAGGGATCGACCTCCTTCGAATCCTTGACAACGGAAAGGAGGGATTGTTCTGCGGCGGCAAAGTCGCCTTCCTCGAAGCTCTTGCGGCCAAGCCAGCGCGTGATTTCGACCGGGACGTTGACGCTCTTGTTTTCGGCGATTGTGCGACGCAGCGCCGGAATATCCTGAAGGTAATAGTAGCAAAGAATGATGCGCAAGGCAGCGCGTTCGCCGTATTGCCCCGAGTCGAGCTTGCGGGCCGTCTCAAGATGCTCGATGGCGCGCTTGTAGTCTTTTTCTTCAAAAGCGGCCCAGCCCATCCAAAAATTTGCCTGAGCGGCAGCGGCGGTTTTCGGATAGGTTTCAAGCAGCTTGCCAAAGGTTGCGGTCATCCCCTGGTAGTCCTTTTGTTGGCCCAGGATGAGTGCCTTTTGTTGCAAAGCAAGTTCACGCTCGGAAACCTCCGGCAATGTATCTATGATCTGGTCGAAGTCCTTGAGCGCGGCCTCGTACTCCTTATTCTGCTGGTAAGCCAGACCGCGTTGCGCAATCGCCGAAGGGAGCGTTGAGCTTCCCGCGTTTCTTTCTATGTATTGGGTATAGGTCCTTATAGCGCCTGAGTAATCTGAGGTTTGGGCCTGGCACCAGCCGAGCTTGTAAAGCGCCTTTGTCTTCAGTTCGTCGGCCAACTCGCTGTCGCCCAGCCTGGCGTAAATTGGACCCGCCTCAGCGTATTTCTTCTGCTTGAACAAAGCTTCGGCCTTCAAGAGGCTAACCTGCGCGCGCTCAGCGGGATTGGTGGATTGCCTGAGAAAATCATCGGCCTCGGGAATCAGCTTCGGATCGTCCAATTGATACATGCTGAGCAGCCGGTGGAAACGTGCAACGCTCGCCGAGGCAGTTTTGGGGAATTGAAAGAGGAGCCGCTCGTACACAGCGCGCGCCGCCCGCGGGTTGGCCAGCTGCCGATGGGAATCTGCGATCAGCAGCAAAATCTCGGCGCGTTCAGCCTCGGGCATGCCCTCCGACGGCTTTTCAGCCATCTCGAGCACCTTCTTGTAAGCGCCGAGCTGAAAATTGAGTCTCATCGCGCCCAGCAAGGCCATCGGCTTCCAATCATCGCTCTCCGGCAAAGCATAGGCATCAGTGAAAAGTTTGAGCGCCCGTTGCTTGTCGCCGGCTTCTGCGGCGAGGGCCGCCGCCTTGACGGCGGCCTCGGCGCGAACCGCCGGCAGACCCGACCCGGTGGCGATTTCCGAGAAACTCTCCAGCGCTTCCCTCCTCCGGCCCGAATCTGCGGCGCCTTCTGCCAGCGAGAGGCGAGCATAATGGAGGTAGGGGTTGTTTTTCTGGACGGCAGCCACCTCTTTGTAGATCTTGGCGGCTTCCTCCGGGCGTTTGAGGCGGTCGAGGGCACGGGCCATCTTGTATTTGGCCGAGAGGCGGACTTCATCACCCGCGACCTCAGCAGCCGCCACTTGGAGCTGAACAACCGCTGCGTCATACTTCTTTTCCGCAAAGAGATACTCGCCCAGCCGATAAGCACCTGCTCCGGCAAACCCGCCATGTTGAAATTGCTGGACGAGCTTTTCGTAACCGGAGCGCGCCGCTTCCTCATTGCCAAGCATTCGGTGGCTTTCCGCCAACCGAAACATTGCCACGTCGCGCCCGTTGGCCGAGGGATAAGTGATCAGGAATTTTTCGTATTCCATGATCGCGTATTCGTACATCTTGCGCGAGTAGATGCTATTGGCGACCTTCAGCTGTTCTTCGGCGGCGGCGTCGCCCGTTTGATGGGATGGGCCGAAACGGATTTCACCGTCTTCGCCTTCTGGTGAGCTCGCCGGCACTGGCGAGATCGCCGGCGCTGGGGAGCTTGCCGGCACTGGAGAGCTTGCCGGCGCCGGGGGCGGGGTGCTGGGCTTTTTGGGATCAACCTCGATGCGTCCCTGGGGGCGGGGGGGCGTAGTCTCCGGCTGGGGCACCGGAGTGGAAACTGGGGGTGGCGAAGGACGCACGCGTTGCATCCACGGGGGGTTCGGATACTGAGGCTCTGGACGAGGGGATGGCGGAGGTGGAGAGCTCTTAGGAACTGCGATCGCCCGAGGGATTTGCCCGGGTGTCGGCGTCGGCTTTTCAACCGGAATAGCCTTGCGGACCTCGGGCTGCCAAAATTGTGGTTGCTGGCCAAACATCACTCCGGCAGAGCCGAGCAAGAAGACCCCTAACCAGACACGCATTACTCGGGTTTGCTCGTGGCGAATGCCACGTTCCAGATATTCGCGGCCCGGCAAATATCGAGCACGTCAACCACATAACGATAATCGACGTTCTCGTCCCCACGCAGGACGACCGGCTGATCAGGGTACAACTTCGAGATGCGACTGAGCGTCTTCCGAGTTTCATCAGCGGACATTACCCGGCGATTCATCACGATCGCCCCATCCCTCTTCACGTTGAGAATCACTTCTCCAGCCGGGCGCCGGTTTTCCTTCCCCTCGCGAGCGGCCGGCACCTTCACATCGAGCTCAGCCTCATTTCGAGAAAAGTTCCACGTCAGCATGAAGAAAACCAACAGGAACAAAAGGATGTCCACCATGGGAGCGATTTGAAAGGCGACACGCTCGGGTTGGACATGGGCTCTAAAGTTCATGAGATTTCCATGCTCTCGGGCTGAATGCCGGCTGGATTGGGTTTGACGCTCGTGCTCAGCAATGCCAGGAGATGGGTGGTGGCCGCCTCCAGTTCTGAGATTAAGCCGTGGACGCGGCCACGAAAATAAGAATATGCCGCCATGGCCGGAATGCCAATGAGCAGACCCGCGGCCGTGGCAATCAGCGCCTCGCCAATCCCTTGTGCCAGCATGGTCGGGCGGGTTGCCGCCGCATCGATCGCAATCACTCCAAAAGACCTCACAATGCCGATGACGGTTCCGAGAAGCCCAAGCATCGGCGCGATTGTCCCGATGTCGGCCAGATAGGCGATCCGTTGATTGAGTGCGCTCGCTTGTCGCAAGCCCTCAGTCTGAGCGATCTCCCGAATTTCTGCGAAGGTGGCCCGGGGATTTTTGGTGAAGAAATCCATGGTGCGTTGAATCACGCGAGCGAGTGCCTCATTGTGCCGGTTCGAAATCGCCAGCAAACCGAGGTAGTCTCTTTTACGGATGAGCGCGTCGGCAGTTTGAAGATATCGCCTCGTCGCGATGCTACCCGGGCGCATGGAAAACAAAAACGCAAGAATCAACGCCAGCGTGATAATGGAAAGGATACCAAGAGGAATCATGGCAGGCCCCCCTGCTTGAAGAATTTGCCAAAGGTTCGCCGTCTTCATGAATTCCGCCGAAGAGGATGCTTGTTCGGCGGGTTGCGCCATAAGGGTTGCGCCGAAGGGGAGGGACGCGAGTCCCGTGAGGACAATTTTCATCGAATCGCGATAGGATAGTGCCTTCCAGCGGCGGCGCAAGCCTGTCCGTGGAGCTGGGCATCGTCGTCAAGGAATTTCTACATGCTCTTGATTTGCTTCGTGGTACAGTTTTCGCATGTTTGAAGACATTCAAGCACGCCTTCGAGATGTGCCCCATAAGCCGGGTGTCTATGTGATGCGGGACCGGCTTAAGCGGGTGATCTACGTTGGCAAAGCGCGTGACCTGCGCAAGCGCCTCTCCCACTATTTTACGCCCTCGCGCGAGATGCGAGCCGACCTCAAGACGCGCGCCCTGATCGAGAGCATCTGGGAATTCGAGTGGCACATCGTGCGCAGCGAAGCCGAGGCGGTGCTGTACGAAGGTCGCTTGATCAAGGAGTTTCGGCCGAAGTACAACGTGAGCTTCCGCGACGACAAACGCTTTCTCCTCGTCCGGGTGGATCTTCACGACCCCTACCCAAGATTTCAGCTGACGCGGCTGCGCAAGGATGATGGCGCGCGCTACTTCGGACCCTTTGCGCACAGCGGCGCGCTCCGGGCGACACTTAGCGCGATCCGCAAGCAGTTTGGCATTCGCTCTTGCCGCCCACCCGTGCCGGGCGAACGCGATTATCGCCATTGCCTGGATCACATCATAAAGAATTGTTCCGCTCCATGCATAGAAAAGATCAGCCAGGCGGATTATCACCGGCGTGTCGAAGAAGCGTGCGAGTTTCTCGATGGCGAGTCGCGCCAGATCATCGCCCAGGTCGAGCTCGAAATGCGGGCTGCAGCCGAAGAACTTGATTTCGAGAAAGCGGCCCAGCTCCGCAATCTGCTTGACGATCTGAGGCGCACGACCAAACCGATGACTCGATTTACGCGCAAGGCGCTGCCCTCGACAATTAAGCCGGAAGAAGACCTCGTGGAGCTGGCCGATGCGCTTCGTCTGGGCAAGCCGCCGCGCATCATGGAATGTTTTGACATTTCCAACATCTCCAGCACCCACATCGTCGCCAGCATGGTGCGATTTAAGGATGGGATGCCGGACCGAACCAATTACCGGCGCTATCGCATTCGAGGAACTCCAACCCAGGACGATTTTGCCAGCATGGCCGAGGTCGTGAGACGGCGTTACGGAAGGTTGTTGCGCGAGGCGGAACAAAACGAATCGAAAATCGCGCAGAGTGATGAGAGTTCGGTCGATTACTCTTCGGACTTCAGCCAGGAATCTCCCGCAGAATCCCTCGATCAACTCTCATCGATTCAACCATCGACCATCACCTACCAACCGATCAGCTTGCCTGATTTGATCATCGTTGATGGCGGCAAGGGACAGCTCTCCAGCGCGTGCAAGGAACTGCAGCGTCTCGGGCTTTTCCATCAGCCGATTATTGGCCTGGCCAAGGAGTTTGAAGAGATTTACCAGCCGGGGCGCCCTTTGCCGTTAAGACTACCCGAGGATGGCGGCGCCTTGAAGCTGCTGCAACGAATTCGCGATGAAGCGCATCGCTTCGCCAACAGCTTCCATAGCCTTCTGCTCAAGAAGCGAATCAGCGAAAGTGTGCTCGATGAAATCCCCGGCGTCTCGGCCTCTCGCAAAAAGGCGCTGTTGGAGATCTTCGGCTCCGTGGAACGGATTCGAAGAAGCTCGGCGGAGAAGATATCCGCGGTGACTGGAATCGGCCCTCGCCTTGGCGAGCAAATTGCACAATATCTGACGCGCTCGCGCGCCGAAAGCGCACCGGAAAGCTAATCGAGCGTTCGGCGGTACCGCATTGCACCGAAGGCCATGACCAGGAAGCCGAAGATGAGAATTGGCCAGATTTCCGGCCAGACGTCAGCAAATCCGTTACCCTTCAAGAGAATGCCGCGAAGCACGCGCAGAAAGTGCGTCAGCGGAAGCACCTGGCCGATGGCTTGAGCCCATTCCGGCATGCCGCGGAACGGAAACATAAATCCAGAGAGCAACAGCGAGGGCAGAAAGAAAAAGAACGACATCTGCAAGGCTTGCAATTGGTTCGTCACGAGCGCTGAAATCGTGATCCCGACCGCGAGAGTGGCCGCGATGAAGCAAAGCGCGCAGAGGTAGAGAAGGGCGATACTACCAACCATTGGGACGTGGAAGAGGAGCTTCGCCGCGATGAGAATCAACGTCACCTGAACGTAACCCACAAGAATGTAGGGGATGATCTTGCCCGTCATCACCTCCAGCGGCAGGGCTGGTGTCGCGAGCAGGCTTTCCATCGTGCCGCGCTCGCGCTCGCGGGTGACGGCTAGTGCGGTAATCATCACCATGGTCATTGTCAGAACAACTCCCATCAGGCCGGGAACAATATTGTATTGAGTAAGCCGGTCGGGATTGTACTCGAGGTGAATTCGTAGCTCCACCGGGCCAGGCTGAGCAGTCAGCTTCTGCAGCGGTCCCGCCAGGTCACGATCAAAAGCCGAACGTGCGATTTCGTTGATGACCTGAACGGCGGAGCTTACGGCAGAGGGGTCCGTGGCGTCGGCCTGCACGAGCATTGATGGCTTGTCTCCGCGAACGAGCCGCCGCGAGAAATCTGCCGGCAAGTTCAAAATGAATTGCACCTCTCCACGAGCGAGCAGTTGGCGCGCGGCTTCTTCAGTTTCCACATGCTGGTGGATTTTGAAGTAACCGCTATTTTCCAACGCGTGGACAAATCTCCGGGCGAAGGGACTATTGTCCGCGGCCAGCACGGCAACCGGGAGATTTTTGGGATCCGTGTTGATGGCAAAACCAAAAAGAACCAGCTGGATTATGGGAATGCCGAACATCATGGCAAAGGTCAGTCGGTCCCGCCGCATCTGGATGAATTCCTTGCGCAGAATTGCGATAAAGCGCACGAGGTTGAGAGGAAACATCATCAAAGCACGGGTGGCGTGAACACCAAAGTTTTGCTTTGCAGCGGTCCGAAGTGATTGTTCATCCGAAATTGTCGCGAGCGGTCTGCATCAGACCGATGAAAGCGTCTTCCAAGCCCGGTTCTATTTTGTGCCAGACATATGGTTCTCTCCGGAAGGGACCGATGGCTTCTTCGAGCCCTGCTGCATCGCGCCCACTGACGTGAAGTTTGTTCCCGAAGGCGGTAACTTGCTCGATCGATGACAAATCTTGGAGCTTCGGAGAGAGCTGCCCGAGGTCGGGACCGGAAACTTCCCATGTCGTTAGCCGGGCGGATGCCAGCACATCACTAAGTGTTCCTTTGGCCAGCAATTTTCCGTATGCAATGTACGCCAAGCGATGACAACGCTCGGCTTCATCCATGTAGTGCGTCGTGACCAGCACCGTGAGCCCTTCTGCGGCAAGGCGGTGGATTTCCTCCCAGAAATCGCGCCGAGCCTTCGGATCCACGCCCGCTGTGGGCTCATCCAGCAAGAGGAGTTGCGGCCTGTGGATGAGGCAAGCCGCCAGAGCCAGGCGCTGCTTCCATCCGCCGGAAAGCTGTCCAGCGAGTTGGTCGGAGCGACGTTCCAGACCAAGGCTTTCCAGCATGCTGTTCACAGCCTCGGCGGGATGCGGCATTTCGTAGATGTCGGCGACAAAGCGCAGGTTTTCGGCGATCGAAAGGTCTTCATACAGGCTGAAGCGCTGTGTCATATATCCGACGCGCCGCTTAATGGCGTCGCTTTCGGTAATGACATTGTGGCCGAGACATGTCCCACTGCCGGCGTCCGGCTTGAGCAGGCCGCAGAGAATGCGCAAGAAAGTCGTCTTTCCGCTGCCATTCGGTCCTAGAAAGCCATAGATCTCTCCGCGCCGCACCTGCATCGCGAGTCCATCGACGACAACATGCCCGTTGAAGCTCTTGGTGATGTCTTGAACGTCGATGGCCAGTTCGTCCATTTTCCTTGGCAAAAGGGTAATGAGGGTGAAGAGCTTACTTCTCCTGCCCGGCCAGGTGGCCCGCATCGTTGTGCTTTTTCAGGTAGACCTCCACGGGAGCGCCCGGATGGAGCAGTCGCGCCTGTTCGGGCGCGAAAGCCCCTTCGACAAGAAAGACCAGCTTTCCGCGATTCTCCCGGCTGTAAATAATGGGAAGCGTGTACTCCGCCTGCGGCGACACAAAACTCACTTTGCCAGCGAGAGGTGCCGGCAATCCGTCGAGGCGCACCTCCAGCGGAGTGCCAATCTGCATCGTTCCCAATTCGCTCTCAGGAACAAAAAAGCGCACCTTAATGTACTCCGGTGGGAGCAGCGACAAGATGGGTGTTCCAGCCGGAACCCACTCTCCGGGTCGAAAATAGGTGTCGTAGACGAGCCCGGAGACGGGCGCGGTTTGCTGCTTTTGGTTTAACCGCCAATCAGCTTGCTCGAGGCTGCGTTGCCTCGCGGCGGCGTTATGCTGAGCGGTCAGCAAGGCTTGCTGCGCGGAGTCGTAGTCTTCGGGCGAGATAACGCGCTTCTCATGCAATCCCTT
Organism: uncultured Verrucomicrobiae bacterium; assembly: GCA_963744345.1. Taxonomy (GTDB): domain Bacteria; phylum Verrucomicrobiota; class Verrucomicrobiia; order Chthoniobacterales; family Terrimicrobiaceae; genus DASTFP01. The sequence continues at coordinate 182,765 of CAVUTD010000012.1, read as the reverse complement.
CGCGCGCTTGTAGTCCAGCGAGGACTTTTCGAGTCGCGCCTGGCTTTCCCGGAAGGTTTCCTCAGCTTCGGAACGAGCCGCCCGCTCCGCTTCGCGCTCCAACTCGAAGAGAAAGCCCCCTTTTTCAATCTGGTCGCCCCGTCGCACCACCAACTGCTGAAGCTGACCTGCAATCGGAGATGAGACATACACGAGCTCACCCTCGGCGTAGCCGGAGAAAAATTCCGGAGCGTCGCGCCGCGAGGTCTGCAACCAAACCAGCACGGCGATGGCCACCAGGAGAATAAGCAAAATGGGCAACAGTTTCTTCATGCCTTGGTCAGCGGTTGGCGCGCTCTTCTGCCTTTGGGAGTCAGGATGCCTTCGAAAGTGATCGCAAGGATATGCTCCAAGGCCTCCCGCGGATGCAAACGCAACTCGGCAAGGGCTTCTGGACGAATGATGCCCTGTATGGAAAGCACCAGCACGCGGATTAAGAGATCACGCCGCACTTGCCGCCGCACATGTCCGGCGCGAATCCCCTCTTCGTAAAGCCGACTAAAATAGCGGGGAATCGCCCGCGCGCGGAACTCCTCGACAATACCAAAGCACGCGGGAGCATACCGCCGGATATCCTCAAGAAATATCGGACTCACCTCCGCCATTTTGCCTTGGAGGAACCGCGCAATGTGCCCCAGCTTAGCCGGAAAAGACTCCTTCGCTCTGATGATCGCCTCCATACCCTCGTCCGTCTCGGTCACTCGCTGAATGAGCACCGCACGTAACAACGCCTCCTTGCTCGCAAAATGCGCGTAAAGCGTTTTCTTGCTCATGCCCAACTCCCGCGCCAAGTCGTCCATCAAGACGCGGTTGAATCCGGAGCGCAAAAAAATCCTCTCCGCCACCCGCACAATCCGTCCGGGAATCGCGCCAGTTCCCACCGCGTTCACTAGGGAAACTATAAGGGTGTCTTAAGTTTCCTGCAAGGCGAGAAGTTAAGCTCGAGTCCGGAATCGCTGGCCGAAAGTCTTCGGCGGCTGGCTCAAGAAATTCGCGGAGCCTGCGCGACTACCAATCCGCGTTTGCGCCGCGGGTATCGATATGGGTGAAACTCCCGTAACGCCCGACGCCGCCTTTGAACAAGCCGGCCGAGCGCATGGCGCGCGCCATGGCGGCGACTTTGCCGGGGGGGCACTTGAAGACGATATCCATGGCGTTATTGCGCAGGTGATAAGAGTTGCTCCTCGCCCCGCGGCAACGCGCGTTGTAGGCCGGCGTGCGGTAGGCGGAAACTACGTCCGCCACTGGCAAGTCCAAACGCTTAGCCAAGGAATCGACGACTTGCAGGGTGGAACGAAGATTTCTCCACATGAAACGCGGCGGAAGAGTATTATAGATGTTGCCGTGGGACTTGGCATGCGGCGCGATCACTTGGCGAACGGTAAGGTGACGCAGCTTCATTCGCTCGAGGTAGTCGGCGTAATTAGGTAGCAAAGAGCCGAGTTGCGGAAGCCAGTTCGAAGGCAAATCCAGCCGCGCCAAAGTGTCGCGGGGCACCCGCTGGTAGCTTGAGAAAAAGTCCACAAAGGCCTGCGAAGTTTCGCTTCCCGCAGCGAGACTCACACCGGTGAACGCTAGCAAACGCAGAACGCCGCGCCTTGTCAGGAGGGAAGGTTTTGGATCGTCGTCGGGCGTCATTCTCTACGAAAGTTCCGCTACCAAAGCATAGATCGCCTATCTGCAAAGCAGTTTTTCTTCAGGAGTCAAAACAATTTTACGCTGAAAAAATCGTGATCAATCTGCCCGGCGGCCCAAAAAAAGGCTTCCTTTGATCCACCAGGTTGAGTAACCAAATGGCGGTGAACGTCCCCAGACTGGTCTCAGCCAAGTATCTGCGTTGCTTAGGACTTTTGTTTTGTTGGACGGCGCCAGCGTTCGGCCAAGGGTCCGGAAGCGAATACCCGATGCGGCGGGTGGCGGACATGTTCCAGCCGCTTTCGAGACCAGCGGAGATGATCCACGTGACAGCCGTTCTCGTCCTGATCATCAGCGCCTTTATCTTCGTGGTCGTCACCGGGCTGCTGGTTTACATCGTCGTCAAGTTTCGCCGCACACCCGACCGATGATAATACCGAACCTGCGCAGATCTATGGCAGCACCAACATTGAGCTTGCCTGGACGGTGGTTCCCGTCCTTATCACGGTGGTTTTGGTCTTGGTGACCAGTCGGACGATCGGGGAAATTCAGAACATGAAAATTCCCGAGAACGCCCTGAAGGTGCGGGTCGTTGGTCACCAGTGGTGGTGGGAGGTGCATTATCCTGACCTTGGAATCATCACGGCGAACGAAATTCATGTCCCCATCAGTGATCGCGATCCTGCCAAGGCGAAGCAGACGCATTTGACCCTTCAGTCTGCCGATGTCATCCACAGTTTTTGGGTTCCGCAACTCGCCGGCAAAACGGATCTTATCCCAAACAAGGACAATCAGCTTTGGCTGGAGCCTTATGAGATCGGCACCTATTTTGGCAATTGCGCAGAGTACTGCGGCTCTCAGCACGCCAACATGCTCCTTCGGGTGATCGTCCATCCTCCCGGGGCATTCGAGAAGTGGGTCGAGCAGCAAAAGGCGGCGACGGCGATGCTCCAGAGCCCGGAGGAAATCGAAGGCCAGCGCGTCTTTTTCGCCAATTCATGCGTCAACTGTCATCGGATCAGTGACACGGTCTCCGCCGGCGTCTTTGGGCCCGATCTAACCAAGCTCATGATGCGCCAGACGATCGGGGCGGGAGTTGCTCCGCTCAACCATGAAACGCTTTGGTCATGGGTGCGCAATCCCCAGGTGTTGAAACCCGGTTCCTACATGCCGGATATGAAATTGACCGATAAAGAGGTAGATGCTGTCGTCGCCTACCTGGAGACTTTGAAGTAAAAAGGGATCGAATGAAGGCATGCCCACAGCGGAAATCGGCTCCCAAAGTCAGCGCGTCGACTGCCTTCCCTAACGATTAGACATTATGCCTAACGGAACGACAACAGTCGAAGAGGAGGAGATTGAGATAACCCCGCCTGAGCGTGTCGGGCGAAGAACACGGCACGTTCACGGGAATCGTGCAGGAAATGGTCTATACGGTAGACCACAAAAAGCTCGGGCTAATGTACATCGGCGCAGGGCTGATCTTTTTTGTCGTCGCCGGCATTATGGCAATGCTGATGCGCATTCAGCTCTTCTTCCCCAGTAGCACATTTCTTGAGCCTGACGTCTTCAATCGCTTCTTCACGATGCATGGCACAGCCATGATTTTTCTCGTGGCCATGCCCTGGGTCTTTGGCTTTGCGAACTATCTCGTTCCCTTGATGATTGGGACGCGGGACATGGCCTTCCCGCGACTCAATGCGTTTGGCTTCTGGGTTTTCCTGTTCAGCGGACTTTTCCTTTTCGCGAGTTATTTTACGGCTCCGGGCCTTTATAACGCAGGCTCAGCTCCCTCGGTGGGCTGGTTCGCTTATTCACCCTTGACCTCGAAGGCTTTCTCGAAGGGACACAGCACCGACTACTGGACGCTTTCTCTCCTTTTAAACGGGATTGGCAGCATCTCGACCGCCATCAACATCCTGGTGACCGTGTTCTGTCTGCGATGCAAGGGAATGACCCTCGGCAAAATGCCGCTCTTTGTCTGGATGTTTGTCGTGACTTCCTTTCTCGTCATCATCGCGATGCCGCCGTTCTCGGCCTGCCAGATCATGCTCATTTTGGATCGCTATCTTGACGCCAAGTTTTTTGATACGCAGGCGGGTGGCTCGGCGGTGCTATGGCAGCACTTCTTTTGGATCTTCGGGCATCCGGAAGTTTACATTCTCGTGCTCCCGGCCTTTGCCATTATTTCGGAAGTCATCCCGGTCTTTTCACGCAAGCCGATCTTTGGCTATCCGATCATGGTTGCAGCGACGGTCTCGATCGCATTTATCAGCCTCGGTGTCTGGGCTCACCACATGTTCACCGTAGGGATGACGTATGTCGAAAATACCTTCTTCGCCATCTCGACGATGATCATTGCTGTTCCGACAGGCATCAAGATCTTCAATTGGCTCGGGACGATGTATGGAGGGAAAATCCGCCTTGCAGGCGCCGATGCTCTTTTGCATCGGTTTCCTGTTCCAGTTTCTCATCGCCGGCCTCACTGGTATTATGCTGGCGGTGGCGCCATTCGACTGGCAGCTTAGCGATTCGTATTTCGTCGTTGCCCATTTCCATTACGTGATCCTTGGCGGCATCGTCTTCGGGATCTTTGCCGGGTTCTATTACTGGTATCCGAAAGCGTTCGGCAAAATGCTCGATGAGAAGCTGGGGCGTTGGCACTTTTGGCTCTTCATTATCGGTTTTCATCTCACCTTTGATCCACAGCATTTTGCAGGCTTCCTCGGCATGCCGCGGCGGATCTTCACCTATGAGGCAGGCCGTGGCTGGGAGATCTGGAATCAACTCTCGACCATCGGCGTCTTTGTGCAGGGCGCGGGCATTCTCTTTTTCGTCTTCAACCTGATCTATTCCTACTTCAAGGGCGAAGAGGCCGGGGATGATCCCTGGGACGCTTGGACTCTGGAATGGGCGACGACCTCGCCGCCTCCGGAGTACAATTTCGATAAAATCCCCCAGGTGCTTAGCCGTCGGCCGCTCGTGGGATTTGAAGCACCCTGAAGACCCTGACTGGAAATTCGAATGAGCGCCGAACGACTCGAACACCTCCATGTGGGGCAACCCCACCACTTCGTCAACGATCCCAGCGATCAAGCCGGGCCATGGCTCCTGCCCTCGACCCGGAAGGTGGGCGTCATTTGCCTGATCATCACCGAATCCGCGCTCTTCGCGATCTTCGTCGTTGCCTACGTCTTCTACATGGGCAAGAGCCTTAACCCGCCGTTTCCTCGCGACGTTATTGGCTTTCCGTCAAAGACTCCGTGGCTCGCCAGCATCGCCCTGTTCGCTTCCAGCTTCACGATCATTTACGCCGAGAAAATGATGCATAAGCTGGATCGAAAGGGGTTTCTCATTTGGTGGGGCATCACCATGGCGCTCGGCGCATACTTTGTTCTGTTCTCATTCATAGAGTGGCATGAGCTCATCTATCATGAGGGTCTCACCATTAGCGTTAATGTCTTCGGGACGACCTTCTATTCGTTGGTCGGCCTCCACCTTAGCCATGTCATCGTCGGCCTCATCTTACTAAGCATAATCTTTGTGCTTACGCTCTTGGGAAAAATTCCGACGGACCATATCGAGCACACCGAGATGATCTCTTGGTACTGGCATTTCGTCGACGCTATCTGGGTTATCGTGCTCACTCTTGTCTACTTCATCAGCGCGCGCTACTGACCATGAAGCACGATCATTCCAAATCGCATAACTTCGTCGAGCTCCCGACGCCCACCGCTTGGCCGATTGTCACCGCCTTCGGCCTGACGCTGTTCTTCGCCGCATTTGTGACCCATGTCGTGTTCGCCATTGTGGGGGTGTTGGTCGGGCTTGTCGGCGCCGTCGGCTGGTGCTTGGACCTTTTCCCGCACCCCAAACACGAGCCGGTGCCGATCCGTCCGCCGGCGGAGCATCCTGAGCCGATTCGGACGACGGGGCGGATGGTGCAGGTTCTCGAGGTGGGGCAGAAATCCCATCGCGCACGCATCCCGTTGAGGTGCATCCCTACACTGCGGGAGCCTTTGGAGGCCTGGTTGGCGCGGTGGCGATGGCCGCGCTGGCGTGCGTTTACGGCATCTTCAAGTACGGGAGCATTTGGTACCCTATCAACCTCCTGGCCGCGGCGGGAGTTCCCTCGCTGGCCGAGGCGAGTTTGGAAACTCTCCGGAGCTTCAGTCTCTCCGGCCTGGTCGTCGGCACGATCGCTCATATCTCCATCTCGATTCTTGTCGGGCTCCTTTATGCTGTTCTCCTGCCCATGCTGCCGGCTCGCTTTGAATGGCTTTGGGGCGGCATCGTGACGCCCCTAATCTGGACGGGGCTGATCGCTGCCTCTCTACGCGTAATTAATCCCAAGCTTGCGCAAGGCATCGATTGGCCATGGTTTATCTTTTGCCAGGTCGCCTTCGGGATGGTTTGCGGATATGTTGTCTTCAAGTCCGCCAAGGTGGAAACGCAGCAGAGTTGGTCGATCGCCGAGAGACTTGGCGTGGAAGCGCAGCACAAAACGGAGGAAAAAGTGTGACGGCGCCTGGCGAGGTTTCACGGACGCATGAGCAAGCTGTCTTTTCGCTGTTCGTTCGCGATGATGTTCGCTGCCTTCCTTCCGGGATGCGGATGGATGCCTGGGAAGCCCACGGAAGCTGACAAGTGGGAGGCACCCCACGACGTTCTCGATGCCAAAATCCTCTACGCACGAAACTGCCGCGGCTGTCACGGCGCCCACGGTGAGGTTTCCGGAGCGATAGCGATGGACAATCCCATGTATCTTGCTGTTGTTCCTCGGGAAACTCTGCGCACGGTTATTGCAGGAGGCGTTCCAGGCACGGGGATGGTCGGTTTTGCCGAGGAGCATGGAGGTCCTCTGACGGAAAAGCAGATCGACGCGCTGGTCGAAGGCATCAGTGGTTGGGGAAAAAACCCCCCCTCCGGAGAGTTGCCGACTTACAGTGCTCCGCTTGGGAATCTCCGAACAGGGCGCAACTGCTTTCGCCACCTTTTGCGCGAGTTGCCATGGCGCTGACGGAAACGGCGGCAAGGCTGGCTCTGTCATTCATCCCGCCTATCTTGGTCTCGTCAGCGATCAATACTTGCGCACCATTGTTATTGCTGGACGCGATCTCGGGTGCCCCGATTTTCAGAACCGCGTTTCCGGTCGGCCCATGTCGGGAGAAGAGATTTCCGACGTCGTCGCGTGGCTCGCATCGCAGAGAAAAAATGAATTTGGGGAACCTCTTCCCTTAACTCAGCGCTAGGAGGAATCCGTTTCGCATGAGCGTGCACGAAACCAAGGAAACAAAAGAACCTGTCACGAACGCCGGGAACGGCAGCCTAAGCCGTCGTGATTTCCTTCTGAAGCTCAGTCTTGGACTTAATGTCGTGGCGGGGGCGATGGTTGCGGTCCCGCTCATTGGATACGTCATGGCGGGCTTTGTGAAGAAGCTCCCTTTGCAATGGACCCCTCTCGGCGAGTTGGAGAAATTTCCGGAAGGCGCCACGCGGCTGGCTACGTACGAAAATCCGTTTCATCGCCCTTGGGATGGCGAAGCGGCGGTAATCCCCTGTTGGGTGCGCCGCATCGATGCGGAAAATTTCCAGGTTTTCGCTATCAATTGCACTCATCTCGGCTGTCCCGTGCGCTGGTTTGAGGAGTCTAAACTCTTCATGTGCCCGTGCCATGGTGGCGTCTTCTACGAGGACGGCGAGCATGCGGCGGGCCCGCCTCCACGTGGGCTTTACGTCTATCAGCACAAGGTGGAGAAAAACTTTCTCTTCATCGCCGCCGGGGTGATGCCGACCCTGGCGACTCCGAACGTATGAGCGAAGTACCGAAGAAAACGCAAAAATCGTCCGCCTTCGAGATCGCTCAAAAGGGCTTTCTCTGGCTGGACCACCGGCTCCACATCTCCCATTTGTGGGAGCACACCGCCGGCCATCCGATTCCGAAGAACGCCGCGAGTTGGTTTTACGTCTTCGGCAGCGCTACTCTTCTGTGCTTTGTCCTTCAAATTATCACCGGGAGCCTGTTGGCTTTCGTGTACGTCCCGTCCGCAGCCGAAGCGTATGACAGTCTTCTTTATCTGACCTACGAGCAGGACCTTGGATGGTTTATGCGGGCCATGCACTACTGGGGGTCCAATTTCATGGTCGGAATCATGTTCCTCCACATGACGCAGGTTTTTCTCTTTGGCGCCTATAAGTATCCGCGCGAGATCACTTGGGTTTCCGGCTGCATTCTCATGCTCTGTACGCTGGGGTTGGCTTTCACGGGACAGGTGATGCGCTGGGATGAGGATGCTTATTGGGGTCTGGGAATTGGCGCCGCCATCATGGGTCGGGTCCCGTTCATTGGGGAAGGACTCGTGAATTTGATGCTGGGCGGACCGATCATCGCCTCGGAAACTCTTTCGCGGTTTTTCTCGATCCACGTGTTCATCCTTCCGGGCACCGTGCTTGCTCTCCTTGCCGTGCATCTGCGGATGGTTCTCACCAAGGGGATCAATGAATATCCGGAGCCCGGACACATTGTCCGACGCGAAACCTACGACAAGGAATATGAGGCGATCCTCGAGAAGAAGGGTATGCCCTTCGCGCCTCACGGCATTTGGAAGGATCTTACCGCATCGGCGATTACCTTGGCCGCCATCGTCATCTGCTCTGCTGTCTTCGGTCCGAAAGGTCCGACCGGCCCGCCGCACCCCTCTGATATCGACACGCTGCCGCGCCCCGATTTCTTCTTCATGTGGATCTTCGCAGTCGCTGCTCTCATGCCGGAATACATGGAGACTTTCGGGCTGCTCGTTGCACCCCCGGTCATCATTCTCATCCTTTGCGCGTTGCCGTTCTTCAACAACGAGGGCGAGAAAAGCTGGCGCCGGCGCCCGATAGCGATCCTCACCGTCGTCCTCATTTATCTGGTGATGGGGATTCTCACCTATCTGGGCTATGCTTCCCCTTGGTCGCCGGAGATGGACGCCTGGACCGCTTCCCCCGTGGCGGCCTCGAGTATTAAAGGACGAAGTCCGCTTGAACTCCAAGGGCTGGTCGTTCTGCAAAGGATGCAGTGCCGCAACTGTCACGCCATAGATGGAGAGGGGGGCGAGCGCGGCCCGGATCTGGCTGACGTGGGCACTCGGATGACCAAGGATCAACTGGTCCGTCAGGTCGTTCAAGGGGGTGGCAACATGCCGGCCTACGGAGACAACCTATCGCCTTTTGAGGTTGAAGCTGTGGTGAGCTATATGGTGTCGTTGCGCCCGAAGGGTGAGCCACCTGCACGAGATTCGACATTCCCGGCCGTCCCGCCGAAGCAGGAGGCAGCAACGTCCGGCAACGCACAAAAAGCACGGCGAAGGTTAGACTGGGGTTTTCTTCCTGCAGATCCGCATCCCTGCGGTAATATAGGTTTCCGTGAACGCAGAAACCGCCGTTTTGGCCTCGTGGGCTTTCCTGCCGATGCCCGGCCTTCGGTTTGATGGCGACGGCGTTTATTTATCTGCGCGGCTGGAGGAAACTTCGTCGGCAGGTTCCGGCGAGATATCCCTTCTCGCGATTGGCCTGCTTCCTCGCGGGCCTGGCGGCGATTTACTTGTCGCTCGCGTCGCCCTTGGATGCTTTTGCCTCCTTCACGCTGAGCGCTCACATGGTGCAGCACATGTTGCTGACCATGGTTGTTCCGCCCCTGCTCCTCTTGGGCGCTCCGCAGTTGCCGCTCTTGTGCGGGCTTCCCCGGCGAATTACCAGGGAGGTGCTCGGGCCCTTCCTGCAATGGCCATTGTTGAAGCATTTCGTCAACGGCTTGATGCATCCGGCGGTGTGCTGGATTCTGTTCATCCTGAGCAACGTCCTCTGGCATTTGCCCTCTTTTTACGAACTGGCCCTCCGGTCGCCGGCCTGGCATAAAATCGAGCACTTTTGCTTTCTGACGACCGCCCTGCTCTTCTGGTGGCATGTGGTCCAGCCCTGGCCGAGCCGTCCTTACTGGCCTCGTTGGGCAATGATTCCTTACCTGCTCTTGGCTGATCTTCAAAATACAGCGCTGGCCGCTTTTCTTTCTTTCTACGATCGCGTTCTTTATCCGACTTACCAGAACGCTCCACGATTTGGCATTGATCCCTTGCATGATCAAGCGGCGGCGGGCGCGACAATGTGGGTGCCTGGGTCCATCGCATTTATCGTCCCGGCAGCGCTTATCGCGGTGCAGTTTCTATCTCCAAAGCTCCCGCCGCCGCGACGAACGCCAACAGTCAGTCGGCTGGAGCGGCCAAAGAAGATCGCGATGGGTCGAGGGAATTTGCCCTTCGACATCCTGAAAATTCCGTATCTCGGGCCGATGATACGCTCTCGTTATTTTCGAAGATCCCTCCAAGGACTCACCTTGCTTATCGCTGCCGCCATCGTCTTGGACGGTCTCTTGGGCCCGGAGATCAGTCCGATGAACCTTGCGGGTGTGCTTCCCTGGACTCATTGGCGCGCCTTCACCGTCATTGGTCTCCTCGCGATTGGAAATCTATTCTGCATGGCCTGTCCGTTTACTTTCGTACGAGATCTCGGCCGCAAGATCCTTCCCGCTCGTCTGCGCTGGCCTCGGGCGCTGAGTTCAAAGTGGCTCTCCGTTGGTCTCATTATCAGTTATCTTTGGGCCTACGAGGTGTTTGACCTCTGGGACAAACCGGCGATAACCGCATTGATCATTGTCGGATATTTTCTCGCCGCCTTGCTCGTCGACGGCTTTTTTCGGGGCGCAAGCTTTTGCAAATTTGTTTGCCCTATCGGGCAATTTCATTTCGTGCAATCGTTCGCTTCGCCTTTCGAGGTGAAGATTCGTCAGCCTGATGTCTGCGCTTCGTGCAGAACATTCGATTGCATCAAGGGCAACGCGGAGCAACGCGGTTGCGAACTCCAGCTCTTCCAGCCGCGAAAATCTGGAAATATCGACTGCACCTTTTGCCTGGACTGCATCAAGGCCTGTCCGCACGACAACGTTGGCATGCTTGCGGTGCCTCCCGGCAAGGATTTGATCAATGATGTACCGAGGTCCTCTGTCGGCCGATACGCCGGACGCGTCGACCTGGCGGCGCTGGTGCTCGTTCTGACTTTTGGAGCCTTTGCAAATGCTCTCGGTATGATCGCTCCGGTATCAGGCGGCATCGCTCAGATTCAGAAGGCTCTCAACTTCTCTTCGGATATCGGGATTCTCACCCTGCTCAGCGTGCTCTCTCTTCTGCTTCTTCCAGCGGCCATGGCAACAGCTGCCGCGGCATGCAGCAACGCGAACGCGGGAAGATCGCTGCGAGAAAACTTCTGCCGCTTTTCGATGGCGCTGGCGCCGCTGGGTTTCGGCATGTGGCTGGCTCATTTCGTCTTTCACTTGTTCACAGCCGCCCTCACTCCGATCCCTGCCGTCACGCGCGTTGCGAAAGATTTGGGATTTGCCGTCGCAGAACCGGTATGGTCCGTGAGCTCGCTCGCGTTCTATAGTCTGCCGGGGCTTGAGCTTTTGCTTCTTGATCTCGGGTTTCTTCTGACGCTCTACATTGGTTGGCGAATCGCCGGCCAATTGAATTCAACCCGCCGAATGGCCACATTCCTGCCGTGGAGTGTGCTGGACGTCGCGCTCTATGTCGCGGGGGTTTGGATTATCTTTCAACCCATGGAAATGCGCGGCATGATGATGCATTAGGCGATGACAAAATGCTTTCACGCGGTTTTTGCCCTCAGCTTGCTCGCCGCAATGAGCGGGCATGCCGACGGCGGCGCAATCCTCGCCAGACGCGCCGTCAACGGCCTTGAAGTCACAATTTTTGCCTCACCGGTCCCGCCCCGTGCCGGACCCGTGGACGTGAGCGTGCTCGTTCAACGCGACGAAAGCGCCGTTCTCGACGCCGAAGTGAAAGTTTCGTGGCAGACACTTTCAAGTTCCCCACCGGATTGGCTGCCTCCCTGCTGCACAATGAACAGCAATGCGGAATGGATTCCGGCCCTCCGCGCTCACTCCAACAACAAACTTCTCTACTCTGCTGTCATTCCCTTGAAGTCTTCCGGTCCGTCTGAACTGATGATCAGCGTGACTGACGGCGCCCGGGAAGCTCAGCTCTCGTGCCAGGTAGAAGTTCGACCCCCGTTGGCGCCAGCGCTTGCCTTCTGGCCTTGGCTGCTATTTCCACCCACCGCCGTCGCTTGTTTCGCGCTTCATCAGCGCCTTGCGAGATCCAAGCCGACGAGCGATCAAACGCCGCTTCGAGAAAAGAGTTAAGGGTCGAGGTCAAGCGCGCCGCGACCTCAAAAAAATCGTGCCGGAGTTTCAACACAAAGGATCCGACTCGTTGATGCCCCGCTAACTCATCGTAATCTGCTTTTGAAATCGTTGCCCATCGGCACCAGGCATCTGGTTACTTCCCAATCTAGCTTCTTCCTCTACGGGAAGAACTTTGAAAACCGAGGAGACTTCTCGGGGGATCACTTTCGGGCGGCCCGTGCGAGAATCGACGAACACCCAAATTGTCTGCCCTCGAGCAACAACAGCACGATCGCTCTTACGGACAAAGACGTATTTTCTCAGCGAGCTGGCCTTCTTCATCGTTGAAACCCAGGTGAGGACAACAATTGCGTCCCCGGCGAATGCCGGGCGAAGGTATTCAACATGATGGCTGCGAACAACCCATGAGCTCCCCGATGAAATCGTCGCGCGCGTACAACCGGTGAAATCCGAGTGCGAGATGGCGGCCTGCTGCATCCAGCAAACGTACTCGACGTTGTTGGCATGGCCGTTAGCGTCGATGGCACTTTGGGGGATAACGACAGAGAAGCGATGGATGGCTCTCAACTTTCCATCGTCTCTTTAAGCGACGCGATGGCGGCGCGATAGTCGGGAAAATGCGGTTGCCATCCGGTTTTGCGAAGCTTGGCATTGCTCACGCGTTTGTTGGTCCATCCGCGTTTTCGATTGAGGTCGGGCTCACCCTTGGGTGGCAAGGCTCGTCTGAAAAAAGTCGGCAAGCCATGTGTAGACTTCGAACTGCCTGGCTGGCACGCTGTCACTCACATTATAGATTCCTGGCTGCGCCCTCTTGGTGAGTAGATGTTCTATAGCTCTCACCGCATCGTCACGGTGGATCTGATTAATCCAGCGCAGTCCATCGCCTTCGATCATGGCATCGCCAGCAAGAAACTTTCGCATGATCACGGATCGTCCGGGGCCGTAAAGGCCTGAGAGTCGGGCGATGAAGCCTCCGTAGGTCAGGGCAATATTCTCGGCCTGGAGTAGAATCCGCCCAGTCTCGCGCTGTGGTTGGGTTTCGCTGGCTTCATCCACCCATTTTCCATCGACTTGCGCGTAGACGGACGTGCTGCCCACGAACAGCAATCGTCTTGGCTCAACTGCGGCCAATGCATTGGATAGCCCGTCCACGTAGACAGAACGATACGCCTCCGGCACCGCCCGCTCGGGTCCGGCACAGTGAAGGAGGATATCGGCGCCTCGCCAGGGTCGGGACACGGAAAACTTTCTTGTAATATCAAGGGCACGGACTTGGTAGGGCTTCCCGCTGAGGCGCGACGCCGATTCCGACCTCGCGCACACGCCAAAGACATCCCAGCCGTTCTCGAAAAATAGATCGGCTGCGGCCTCGCCAAGGAAGCCGCAGCCGGCTATAACAATCTGGGGCAAATCTCAGGGTAAATTGAGATTGAAACGGATCTTCATCTTCGAGCGCTTGGCATTGTTCTTCGCCTTGCGGCGCGCCCGTTGGGTAGGCGTCTCAAACGCTCGCAGCCTTCGGACCTCGTCGAGAATTCCCTCCGCATCGAGCTTTGACTTCAGGCGCTTAAGCGCGCGGTCAATCGGCTCTCCTTTGCGAACGATCACTTCCGGCATATCTTCACCTACTTTCAAAAATACTTTCCAACAAGAGCCAGAAGACTATAAGGGGCGAGGCTTGGGCGTCAAATGCTCACTTTCTGGAATTGCAAACTCAGCGAAAACCTCTATAAGACCCCGTCCCCGTGAAAGAACTCTACCTTGGCCGTCTCTCAATCCTCTTGTCCTGCTGCTTGATCAACACACCGCATCTCGCCGCCGCTTCTATGCTGTCGGAGCTCACTCCAGCACAGAAAGTTCAGGTGCAGGATGGGTCACAAGTAGTGATCACTGAGGACATCCAGGGAAAGCCGTGGCCGCGCATCAAGGTCTACCGCCTTATCAATGCCACTCCCGAGCAGGTAACCGCCGTTTTTTTCGATTACGAGGAGTGCCAAGTCCTTTGTTCCGAATGTGATCAAGTCAGAGATCGCCAATAAACTCTCGGCTTTAACCATGGATGTCGATTACGGCTCTGGATGTGCCGATTTTTCCCGACGAGTTCTACACCGTCCGCAACAGTTTGAGACATGTTGAAGACAATTCGTATTGCATCGATTGGAAACTTCTCCGCTCGGTGCTGACGAAGGATAGCGTGGGCAGTATCCGCGTAGAGCCTTGGGACAGCGGCGCGGTAATTTGTTATCAGAACCTAGTGACACCGGCCTCGAACATAGCCGTATTGTTGCGAGGCAAAGCGATTGAGCAGATGAAGGAGACAACACAGGCGTTGGCGACCCAAGTCGAAAAGGAAAGATCATCGGACTCTTCAGGGCTCAAACGCCAGGTAGCCGCACTTCGCGCGGCGCTCCGAGAACGGCCCGATCCTCGTCTCACCAAAAATTGAGACTCGCCAAGCGGAGGGGCAAGCCTTCCCCGAAGGGATTTTCTTCTAGAGAAAAGGCCGCGCGAGAATTGCCACGCGGTTTAGGCGCGTTCTTTTCCAGAGTTGCCCCTTCCTTCTTCCAAGCTCCTATGCCTGAAACGATCTATTTAAGCGAGCGCCTACCTTTGGTCGTCAAGGTTGCACAGTGGCTGACTGCGCGCTCCTCGGAGAGACCCCTGGATCTGAGTTCCCTTGGCGTGCTTGTGCCGACGACCGGCGCCGGACGAAGATTGCGTTTCGAGCTCGTCAGGGCTGTCGGTGACGAGGCAGGCGTGCTCTCACCTCGATTGATGACGCCGATGGGCTTCCTCTCGGCGGCAGCTCGCGAGGACGTCGCGAGCCGCACAGATGCTCTCCTTGCCTGGATGCGAGTGATTTCTTGCGTGCCATTCGCAGAATATCCGGTGCTCCTTTCAGGCTTTTCGGAACCCACGGGCTCCGCTCTGAGAATCGGACGCTCTCTGATGGACCTGTGCTCGTTGCTTGCAGAAGCCATGCTTACCCCTGCCAGTCCCGAGATGGTTCGACTCTTCCCGGACCAAGAAGGTCGCTGGCGTGAGCTGGAAGCTTTATATCGGCTTTATCTTCAGTGTCTCGCAGCCGCGGGTCTTACTGACCCCAACGTCGCGCGGATTAACACGGCGCTTGCCGGGCTGCTGCCAGCCGGAATTGAGGATGTTCTCGTTGCGGGAGTTCCGGACCTCAATCGAGTTTGCCAGAGACAGCTTGAGAACCTTGAAGCAGCCGGCGTTTCGATCACCGTCCTGGTGGATGCGCCAGATTGTGATGAGGCGCTGTTCGACGCATGGGGGCGACCGGATACTGGAAGATGGCCAGAGAAAATCCTGCCTCTCCGGCTCGAGGATGTCCGAGTTGCCGCAGATCCTTTTTCAGAGGCTGAAATTGTGGCGCGTTTAGTAGGGTCAGGCGGCGCCGCAGGAATTTGCGTTGCTGACGCTGACCTCCTTCGTTTCCACGATCGCTCATTATTTAAGCAGGGACTTAAAGC
Source organism: uncultured Verrucomicrobiae bacterium (assembly GCA_963744345.1). GTDB lineage: Bacteria > Verrucomicrobiota > Verrucomicrobiia > Chthoniobacterales > Terrimicrobiaceae > DASTFP01. The sequence continues at coordinate 167,342 of CAVUTD010000012.1, read as the reverse complement.
CTACGATCCCGCCGGAAAAGCGCTGGTGACTTTCGAGTGCGCGACACTTTCAAGGCTCTGGCTATCCTTTTGCTCGACGGGGAGGCTTGCTGACCTTCGCGGTCTGGCTGAGCATCCAGTTTTCCTGGGAACGCTTTGTCGTGAATCGCTGCTGTCGCCTTCGGTCGCTCTCGCGGCGCTCGATGAGCTCCGGTCGGAATATCTGCTCGAAACATTAGAGGATGCGGTCATCTATTTCGACGAACACACCGGAACGCGCCTGGCGCAGGCCGCCTCCCTCATCGCGGGGGTCAAGCGTTTACGAGACGAGGCTGGTGTTTCAAAATCTCTGAAAGAACTCGCGGCGTTCTTGCGTTCGGTGTACGGCGAGCGGCAGGTCGACTCGGCGTCTACAGAAGCCGAAGCCCTTGGTACCCTGGCGAACTTGCTTCAAGCGATTGCCGGATCGCCGCTTTGGGCTCCGAAAATTGATGAAGCAGTCTTCTGCGAAGAGATGAAAAGCGTGCCCGTGTTTGAATCCCATGCCGGGAACGACATCGAGCTGAATGGCTGGCTCGAAGCCCCTTGGCTAGCCCACTCGCGGATAGTTCTCTCGGGATGCACCGAAGGGGCGCTTCCGGCGCGCGTCGTCACGCATCCTTTCCTTCCCGATTCCCTGCGGAACGCCGTGGGTTTGCACAGCAATCTCCAGCGATTCGCTCGGGACACTTATCTCCTGCACTGCCTTCTGGCAACGCGCGCACCAGGAGCGGTGAAGGTGACTCTTTCGCGCACACAGATCGACGGAGAACCGGCAAAACCATCGCGCTTGCTCTTTCGCTGCCCAGATGCCGAACTCACTGCGCGAGTACGGAACCTCTTCGGTTCCGGTGTCTCAATGCGCATCACACACGCTCGGGAGAGGACATGGCTGTTTGACGTTCCAGAAAGACCGGCTCTCACCAGCTTGAGGGCGACCGCCTTTCGCGACTATCTAAACTGCCCTTTGCGCTTTTACTTCAAACACGCCTTACAAATGAGGGAATTTGAATCGCAGAAGCCTGAGATGCACGCTCTCGACTTCGGCACCATCCTTCACCAAGTCGTCGAGCTTTTTGCGAACGAGACGAGAATACGTGATTCCCGCAATGTTGCCGCGATCGAGAAATTCGTCCTGAGTGAGCTTGACCGGCTGCTTTTCGAGCGTTTTGGACGCCGGCTTTCCCTGCCGGTGCGGGTACAGCGGGAAAGTCTCAAGGTGCGACTGCGCCAGTTCTCCCGAATCCAGGTCGAGGAGCGCCGTGCGGGCTGGCGGATCCAAAGTGGAGAGGTTCGCTTCGAGAAGGAAGCAACCTTATCCCTGGCGGGACTTCCGATTTTGGCGAGTCTCGATCGGGTAGACATTCACGAGAGAACTGGCCGAAGGCGAATCCTTGACTATAAGACTTCTGCAAAACGCAGAACAGCGTTCGAGGCTCATCTCGAGGCGGCTACCGGAGAAGACATTCTCCTCGAGACATTCTTTCAAGGGAAAATGTTGCGCTGGCGTGACCTGCAACTTCCTCTCTATCGCGCGCTCGCTCATTTTCAATGGCCCGACGACCCGGCGCCTTGCGCCGTCGCCTATTTTCTACTGCCTGAACGAGTGGAGGAAAGCGGTATCGACGAATTCGATATCGATGGTCCCCCTTTTCAATCTGCGATGAACTCGGCCAGCGTCATTGCGGATCGCGTGCGCCGAGGCATCTATTGGCCCCCGCGGTCAGTGACGCATGATGATTATCGATCCATGTTTCTTGGCCAAGATGCTGCGAGCGCCCTAAGCGCTCGCTCAAGAGAATTCCTGGTCGGCTTGCAGGAACTTGCAGAGGAATCTCACATTGCGGCGCCCAGAAGAGGCGCTCCAGCCTGCTCGGGAAACAAGCTGTTGCAGGGTAAGTTCGCTTTTTGACTGCCAACGCATCGCGTCATCAATCATCGCCGTTCCGTCGCTTCGTTGACGCTTTTTCAGTCTTGAACAGCTCCGGCTTTGCGGTGCGCTGGCAAAGCTGGAAACGAAGCGTTGGACTGGCCATTCTGCAATTCGTGGAGATACACTTTCACGCCAATGTTCTCCTAAAAGGCGAGCCCTTGAGATTGTTCAACGAACCTGTCGGTTAAGGACGAGCGAGCTCGCTAAAACGACCAGACGCCTCGCTTTGAGGACGCTCTACCAGACGATAGCTGATGATGTTTGACCTTCAGATCACTTGTGCCCTTCGGAAAGTTCGTTGAGATGTTACCGATGCACGGCGACGTCACTCGGCGGGAAATGCTCCGTCTCAGCGCGGGAACATTATTGGCGATTGGACTGTGGCCTGGTCGGCTCAGGGCCGAAAACTTGAGTGGCACTCGCGATTTCAGCTTCGTTGCCATGAACGATCTGCATTTCCACGACGAGGCTTGCATACCATGGTTCGGGGAAGCCATGGCTGCGGTGAGAGCGAGCGCGCCTCAGGCGGCGTTTTGTTTGATTGCCGGAGATCTTGCCGACGATGGCACATCGGAACAGCTCGGTGGTGTTCGGGACGCATTTCGGAGCTCCGGCATTCAGACCCATCCAGCCATCGGCAACCATGATCACCGCAGCTCCAGAGACAGGCGTTCCTATGAAGAACTCTTTCCTGGACAAATCAACTACTCATTTAACCACGCGGGATGGCAGTTCATCGGCCTTGACACCACGGAGGGAGTGAAATGGCAAAACACCACAATTTCGCCAGCCACGCTGCGGTGGCTCGATGAAACCTTGCCAAAGCTCGACCGACGCAAACCAACGGTTTTGTTCACGCATTTTCCCCTTGGCGCTGGAGTATCCATGCGCCCGCTGAATGCGGATGACTTGCTGAGCCGTTTCCTCGAATTCAACTTGAGCGCCGCTTTCTGCGGCCATTATCACGGGATCACGGAGCGAAGGCTGAGTGCGGCGACAATTTCCACTGGCAGTTGCTGCTCGCGCATTCGGGGCAACCACGATGGCAGCAAGAGCAAGGGATGGTTCGTTTGTCGCGCGACGGCATCTGGGGATGTGCAGCGGCGCTTTGTCGAGTTCAAAACCCCATCAACCGATGGGAGAAGATAACTCCGAGGTTGCTTACCCAACGGCTTCGCTGCCGGAACCGCAAGATTAGGTTCTGGATCAATTGTGGCGTTCCCATCGGCGATGATTTGATCGCGAGGAAAGCTGGCTGTGGTTTTGTCTCTTTCTGTTATCTTTCATTAGGGCGGAGCCCGGTTAGATCCCGTGCCCGAGCAAGTGAGTCAAACGAGGAAACCTTGGAGTCAGTGAACAGCGAAAGAAACCACGCACCCGGTAGCCCCGCTGAAGTCTACGAGGAGTTATTCGTTCCGGCGCTGTTTCAGCAGTGGACCAGCGTGGTTGCGGATGCGGCGGAAGTTGGACCCGGCAAGAGCGTGCTTGATGTCGCCTGTGGCACGGGCGTTCTTGCCTGCGCGGCAGCGGATCGAGTCGGCCCCAGCGGAGCCGTTGTGGGATTGGATCCGAGCGAAGAGATGCTTGCCGTGGCCAGGCGAAAGGATGACACAATCGAGTGGCTAATGGGGCACGCCGAAGCCATTCCCTTTCCTGATGAGAGTTTCGAGGCGGTGGTAAGTCAATTCGGTCTTATGTTTTTCGAAAACAAGGCCGCATCTCTGCGGGAGATGATGCGAGTGCTGCGACCGGGTGGTCATCTGGCAGTAGCGGTGTGTGACTGCCTCGAACACTCTCCCGGTTACTGCAGATTTGCCGAGCTGCTGCGGAGCCTTTTTGGCAGTCGGGTTAGCGATGCGTTTCATGCGCCGTTCGTGCTCGGCGATACGCAAGCTCTCCTCTCTTTGTGCGTTGAAGCCGGAATCGTCGGCGCGAAGGTCACCCCGCATCACGGCACGGTTCGCTTTGCGTCGATTCGGGCGTTAGTTTCCACCGAAAGAGCTTGCGTTTGGACGCTGGGGGAGTTGCTGGACGATGCACAATTTGAACAGCTGGCAAAGGAAGCGGAGCAAGCTCTTCGGCCTTTTGCGGCCGCGGATGGTACCCTCGCCTTCGCAATGCCCTCGCTGATCGTCACCGCCGCTAAAGCATGCGTCACACTGCCTGAATGCTGACTGACCGTCTCGGAGTACTCCTCGTATTCTTGACCGCAGATCGATGGGAGCAACGCGCATGAAGTCACGGATTTCTCGTGAACCATTGCTCAGATCGTCTAACTTTCCTGATTTCTTAGCTTATGAGTACCTCCCCCTTCGGCTTCCAACGTGTAAAGGTAATTGCTTTCGGCGTAGACGATTCTGATCGCGCGCACGCATTCTATGAACGCACTCTGGGGTTGCCGGCGGCGTATGAGGGGAGTGAGCAGGTCGGCTATCTTCTTGGCGAGACGATTCTGATGCTCAAGGCAAACTGGTATGCCTCCCCGACCAAAGAACCGAATCCACGCATCACGATTGCCACCGAAGATGCGACGCAGACCGAACGCGCGCTGCGAGAACGAGGTGTCCTGATCTCTGATCCCGTCGCCCTCTACGACGAGTTCTATGTCGGTAGCTTTCTGGACAGTGAGGGCAATAAAATCTGGTTCTGCTCTCCCGAGAAAAAAGAATAGGCGCCGGCGAACAGCAGTCAACTTAACGTTCAGCTCAAGCGCAGGCATGACGATGAGTTCAGGCATCTCATCGTCGCTAAAATCAAGTTCCCAACAAGAGGCGGGCTGGGTTTTCGATGCAGTCTTTCACGCGAATGAGGAAGGTCACCGCCTCCTTGCCGTCTACCACGCGATGGTCGTAACTTAAAGCCAGATACATCATTGGGCGAACGACTGTCTGTCCCTTTTCGACAATCGGACGTTCCTGGATTTTGTGCATGCCAAGGATTCCGCTTTGAGGGGGGTTCAATATGGGTGTGCTGAGAAGGGATCCGTAAACGCCTCCATTTGAAATGGTGAAAACGCCGCCTTGCAGATCTTCCAAGCCGATCTTGCCCTCGCGAGCCCGAACGGCAAAGCCTACCAGATCGCTTTCAATCTGGCCGAAGGATTTCTGGTCGCAGTCGCGCAAAACAGGAACGATGAGCCCGCGTTCCGTCCCGACCGCAACCCCGATGTCGTAGTAGTGATTTTCTATGAGATCGTCGCCGTCTATCCGGGAATTGATCGCGGGCGTCGCCTTAAGAGCATCCACCACTGCCTTGATGAAAAAAGACATGAATCCAAGCTTGACGCCGTGCTTCTTGGTGAATTCCTCCTGCATTTCCTTGCGCAGGGCCATGACTCCACTCATATCGCATTCGTTGAACGTCGTGAGGATGGCCGCTGTATGCTGCGCCATGACCAGCTGCGCGGCGATCTTCCGCCGCAGGGGTGTCAGCTTCTTTCGCGCGGTCCGAGGATGATCAGGAGCCGCAATCTTTGGCTTGGGTGCCGGGACGTCTTCTTTTTTCCCGACGACTGGAGTGGGCTTTGGCGCAGGAGGCGGGGCGACGGGCGCCTGCTCGGCTGCTTTCGTCGGTTCCGGCGCTACTTGGGGCTGCGGTTCGGCTCGCGCTGGCTCGACCGGTTTTTCCACCTGAGGCGCGGCGCCCGGCTCTATAAGGGCGACGATTTGATCGATTTTGACCTCATCCCCTTCCCCTGCTTGTGTTCTCAGGATACCGGACTCAGGAGCACTGACTTCGGTAGAGACTTTGTCTGTCTCAAGCGTGAAGAGAATATCTCCGGAATTCACCGACTCCCCATCTCTCTTATGCCAGGAGGAGAGGATGCCGGAGGTGATCGACTCGCCAACAGTGGGAACTCTAACTTCGACGTTCATAACGGAGGGCGCAACGATCAAACTTCAAAGGCTTGCTTGACCAACGCCGCTTGTTGCGCTTGATGCGCCTGGATGGTCCCGGCCGCTGTACTCGCGCTCGCCGGCCGTCCGGCGTAGTGGATGTATCCGGGAAACAAATTGAGCAATCGGGGCAGAATAAACGTCCACGCACCCATGTTTTCCGGTTCTTCCTGACACCAGACGATTTTCTTGGCGTTGACGTAAGGTTTTGCCAGCCGGCTGATCTTGTCTTTGTAAAGCGGATGGATCTGTTCAACGCGAACGATGGCGGCGACATCCTTGAGATTGTTCTCCTGCCGGTATTTCACCAGATCGTAATACACCTTGCCCGAGCAGAAGATGATGCGTTCGGCCTTCCTGGTTGAGGCTTGATCGTCGCCAAGAATCTCGAAAAACCGTGAATTGGTAAAGTCCTGCTCCGTCGAGACGGCTTGCTCATGAGTAAGGAGGCTTTTCGGCGTCATGATCATAAGCGGCTTTCGGTACTTGCGATGCATCTGCCGTCGCAGGACGTGAAAATATTGCGCCGGGGTGGTCAGGTTGCAGACCTGCATGTTTTCCTCCGCGCAAAGTTGGAGAAAGCGCTCGAGACGCGCGCTCGAGTGTTCAGGCCCCTGCCCTTCATAGCCATGGGGCAGCAGCAGGACAATGGTGCTGGGCCGATGCCACTTGGATTCTGAGGACGCGATGAATTGGTCGATGATGATCTGTGCCCCATTGGCGAAATCTCCAAACTGCGCCTCCCATAAAAAGAGCATGGCAGGAAAATCCATCGAATAGCCGTAATCGAAACCGAGGACGGCGTATTCTGAAAGGGGGCTGTTATAGACGCAAAACTTGGCTTGGTTGGCGCCAAGATGGTTGAGTGGTATGTAGCGCTGCCGATTCTCCTCGTCGTAAAGCACGCTGTGGCGTTGGCTAAATGTTCCTCGACGGCTATCCTGACCGGAGAGGCGCACCGGAGTGCCCTCCAGCAGGAGCGAGCCGAAGGCCAGAGCCTCTGCAAAAGCCCAATTGTATGGACCGCCCGCCTTCCAGACTTGCTCGCGCCGCTCGAGCAAGATGCGCTTTATCTTGGGCAAGACATTAAACTCTTCGGGAACCGTCGTTAGCGCCTTGGCGATCAGATCGAGAGTTTCCTTGCCGATCGCGGTGTAAATGGGGGCGTGAGAATAGGGCGGCTGGAAAATGGCCGTCGAACCGGCGAACTCATGCGCTTTCTTCTTTTCCTTCTCGGCAAGCTTAACTTGCGACAAGGCGTCGTTGAGCTCCTTGAGGGAATCCGCTTTCATCGCGGCGGCTTCGTCGGCCGAAACCGTATTTAGTGGAGCAATTTGAGCCTTAAAGACTTCACTTGGCAGCGGGTGACTCTTGATTTTGTTATAGAGGTCTGGCTGGGTAAAGCTCGGTTCGTCGCCCTCGTTATGGCCATGCCGCCGGTAGCAGTAGATGTCGATAACCACGTCACGGCCGAATTCATGTCGGAATTCCAAAGCGATCTTTGCCATTTCCGTGACGGCAATGGGATCCTCGCCATTCACATGTAAAATTGGCGCATCGACCATCTTGGCGATCTCGGTGCAATACTCGCTTGAACGGGAGTCGGCCGGCAGCGTGGTGAAGCCAATTTGATTGTTGACCACAATGTGCAGGGTGCCGCCGGTACAATACCCGGGCAGCTGGGACATATTGAAGGTTTCGGCCACGACGCCCTGCCCAATGAAGGCCGCGTCCCCATGAATGAGAATCGGAACTACCTTCTTGCGGTAGGCCGTATCATCCAGAAGACGCTGCCGGCCACGGGTCTTGCCCTCCACGACGGGGTCCACCGCTTCGAGGTGGCTGGGGTTCGCGGCCAGATTGATCTCGACCTGATAACCCGAAGGCATCTTGCGGACGTCACGGTAGCCGAGGTGGTACTTCACATCCCCGCTGCCCCCCACCGAATCTGGCGCAAAGTTGCCCTGAAACTCGTTAAAAATAACGTCCAGCGGCTTGTTCAGAGCATTTGCCAGAACGTTAAGGCGCCCACGATGCGCCATCCCCACCACGAGCTCTCGGATGTTGCGCCTCTCGCAATTCTGGATGATCGTTTCGAGCGCGAGGATCAGAGTTTCCCCACCTTCCAGGGAAAAGCGCTTGCCGCCATACTTGGTATGCAGGAAGTTCTCGAACGTTTCGGCCTCGTAGAGTTTGCGAAGAATGTCGCGGTGAACTGCGGCGCTGGTGCGCAACGTTTGATCTCGATTTTCCAGCTTGTAGAGGACCCAGGTGCGCATGCGCGGATTCTGGATATGCATGAACTCCGCACCGACCGTTCCACAGTAAATGGTTTCAAGCTCGCGAATCATGTCGCGCAGCTTCATCTTCTTGTTTTCCCTGAAGAAGGGTGAGGAAACCGTTAGATCGAGTTCGCTTTCTTGAAAACCGAGTTCCTTCAAAGTGAGAAGAGGATTCGATCGCTTGAGCATATCCAGGGGATCGAGGTCCGCGATTGTATGCCCAAGCGTTCTGTAGGCATAGACGAGAGCTTCGACCCGCGTTTGCAGGCTGCGGTCGGAGACTGCTCCGGGCGCCAGTTCGGCGGTCGCGCTTTCTCCATTGACTTCGCTCTTGGCAGAGCCAAGTTCAAAGCCTTCGAAAAACGCGGACCAATCGGGATCTACGGATTCGGGATTGGAAAGCCAGCGCTGGTAGTTCTCGTCGATCAGCCCCTCGCTCCATCGGGCAGTAAAAGTACTCATATGCAAAGGCTAGATTCTTGCCCCATCGGGGACGGCGGCGACCGGCCCTTTGTTGAGGAGATTGTAGTTTGAGAGAAGATTTCTATTTGCGCAAGCCGGCAGTAGGTCGATCGACTCGGGCTCTGTCGAGGTCTGGTTTATGAGTCTGCCTCTTGAAACGGAAAGCATCTCACGCTAAACGGAACAACTCCCGAGATGATCAAGGTTGAAAAGCTCACCAAGCGCTATGGCAGCGTCACGGCGGTGGATGGGATCGATTTCGAGGTGGGTAAGGGAGAGGTCGTGGGATTTTTGGGTCCCAATGGTGCCGGAAAGACCACCACGATGCGCATGCTCGCCTGTTATCTTCCTCCCACCTCTGGTCGAGCCGAGGTCGCCGGCTGCGACGTGTTTCGCGAATCTCTCAGGGCGCGCGAGCATATCGGTTATATGCCTGAGCACGTTCCGTTGCCTCACGATATGCGCGTGAATGAATATCTTGCCTTTCGCGCCGCTCTCAAAGGAGTTCCTGGGCGCCGAATCAAGGAACGTTTAGGAGATGTTTGTGACCTGTGCGGGCTTGCGGAAGTCGAGCGCAGGATGATCGCAGCCTTGTCCAAGGGCTACCGCCAGCGTGTGGGGCTGGCCGATGCCATGATCCATGAGCCTGAACTGCTCATCCTCGACGAGCCGACCATTGGTTTGGACCCCAACCAGATTCGCCAAATGCGCGAACTCATCAAGAACCTGCGCCGGCATCACACCATCCTCCTCTCGACCCACATCTTGCCCGAAGTAGAGATGACTTGCTCGCGTGTGATCATTATTAACAAGGGACGCCTTGAGGCCCTGGACACGCCCGAGAACTTGCGCTGCCGCCTAAGCTCCGAAGGGGAGGTCTTCCTGGAGGCGAAGACCGAGGATCCTCGCGCGGTAGCCAAGCTGCGTTCAGTTCAGGGAGTCAAGGATGTCGTGCAGAAGAAGAACGGGGAGTGGACCCGCTTCACTCTGCACGTCGAGAGCGACCCTCGGGAGAGCCTGCATGCACTTGCCGTCAAGGAGGGGTGGGCGGTGCGGGAACTGACCAGACACTCGGCCACTCTCGAGCAGGTCTTCGCGGAGGTGACTCACGCCGAAGAGCAGTGATGAAACGTTTCCTCACCCTGCTCGCCCGCGAGGTGGGCCATTATTTCCATCAACCTTTGGCGTACATTGTCCTCTTTTTCTTCCTCCTCCTGACTGCCGCCAACTTCCACGCTGGCTTGGTCGCCCTCAATCGAGAGCCCGGCCGAATTTCGGTCCTGGAGGCATTTTTCAATACTGTTCTATTCTGGTTCCCATTTGTCTTGCTCTTCCCTTTGCTCACGATGCGTTTGTTCAGCGAAGAATATAAGCTCGGAACAATCGAAACACTTATGACCGCGCCGGTGCGCGATGCCCAGGTGATCCTGGCGAAGTTCTTAGGCAGCTTTGTCTTCTATCTCGTTCTTTGGGCGCCCAGCTTGCTTTATTTCGTTGCTTTTCGATGGCTGACCGGTCACAGCGCGGCCGACTCCTTTGGATCGTATCTCGGAGCGTATTCTATGCTTATCCTCGTGGGAATGTTTTACCTTTCCATTGGTTGCTTTTCCTCTGCTTTGACGAAGAATCAAATTGTCGCAGCCATCATCGCGTTTACGTTGATCGGGCTCATGTTCTTTCTCAGCCTGCTCTCCTTCATTTTTCTCAAGGCGAGTTCCAGCCTCCGCGAGCTGACTTATTATTTTTCAACTATCGAGCACATGGGCGAGTTCTCGCGAGGTCTCTTTGACACCAGACCAATCGTCTTTTACGGGAGCATGACGCTATTTACGCTTTTCCTGACTTTCCATGTCTTCCAGTATCGCAGATGGAAAAACTAAGTATTTCGCGCAAGACAATACGACTAAATGTCGCGTTGCAGGTGCTGGCGATGCTGGTGTTATTGGTCGCGGTAAACTACTTCAGCTTCAACCACTATGCGCGGGCAGATTTTTCGCGGTCACAGAAGTTCGTCCTTTCCGAGCAGACGAAACGAGTCCTCCGTGAGTTAAGAAAAACGGTGCGAGTGATCGTGTTTTTCTCGCCGTCCGTCCGCTCACCGGAAACCGCACTCTTCCCCGATGTGCAGAATCTACTGAAGGAATTGATCTTTTCGGGGCGGAACAAAATTGAGGTCGAATATGTTGATCCGACGCGAAATCTTTCCCGGGCGCGGGAGCTGCAGGAATTGTATAAATTCAGCGCGTCCGAGAATGTGCTAATCTTAGACTACGACGGACGTTCAAAGTTTGTCCCCGTTGCGGAGATGGCCGACTTTGATGTCGACGCGCTGGAAAGCGGCGAGCAGCCGCGGCTGCTCGCCTTCAAGGGGGAGCAGGCCCTCACCAACGGCATGATCGCTCTCATAAATCCTGAACGTTTGAAAGTTTATTTTCTTCAAGGTCATGGGGAGCCAGAGATCGGAAAAGGGACGCCGCTGGCGGTGTTTAAGGACTACGTCGAACGGCAAAACGTGAGCGCCACTCCGCTGTCTCTCGCTTCTCTGGATGCGGTTCCCGCCGACTGTGCCGCTCTGATGATCGTAAGTCCACAACTCGATCTCGAGCAGCGCGAGACGGAGATCCTCGAGAAATATTGGAAGGAAAAAGGCCGCCTGTTTATTTTGTTGGACCCGAAGGCAAAAACACCCCGTCTGCATGCCTCGCTGAGACAAGCCGGAGTGGCCGCGCTGGATAATCGTGTCTTACGCATTGTGCGTTTGCCCTTCGCCACGGGAATTCTCCGTGACGTGACCGCCGAATTTCTTCCTAAGAATGCCATCACGAAGCGAATGGCCGGAATTAGCCTCCTTTTGCCGGGAACTACCCAGTCCCTCGGCATTGATAGCGGGCAAGCTCAGTCTGCCGGCGTTCAGATCTGGCCACTCATCCGGGCGAGTGACGAATTTTGGGGCGAGAGCGAGTATGTGGTTACGGAAAAGAAAGGTGTTCGTTATGACGAGGGAAAGGATGCTGGGCAGCCACTTTATTTGGCCTTGGCCGCCGCTCGTGGCGGAGTCAAGGACGAGCGGGTTGAGGTCGAAACCGCAAAGTTGATTGCTGTAGGAAGCTGCGAATTTGTTCTGGACGCGGCACTCAATCAGCAAGGATTGGATTTCCTTCTTAGCTCGATGAACTGGCTTCTTGATCGTGGTCAGTTGACCGGAGTGATGCCGAAGACCGTCAAACACTTTTCTCTCCGGCTTTCAGATGCCCAGCTTGGTTCGATGGCTCTTTATACCATGGTCATCATGCCGGCAATCGCGGCGCTCGCAGGCATGGTTGTCTGGTGGCGGAGGCGAGTATGAGCCGCCTGACCACCGTCCTGCTCTGCGTGTTGGCGGCCGCTGCCGTGGCCTTCCTCGCTATCTACGAACCCCTCACCCGAAGTACCCGTGAGGGTCTGGCGGCCCAGCGGGACGGACTTGTCCTGGATCTCGATCCGGCAAAGGTGCGCGAGATCCGCATTTCCACGGGCGTCAACAAGTTCGACATCAAACGCTCCGGCAATGGCTGGCAGCTTGGCACAAAGCCTACGGATCGAGCGGACTCGGCACTCGTCGACCGAATGCTTAGTGCGGCAGCGGGAATGCGATACTTTGACAGGATCGACGCCAAGGAGTTCAAGGCGGAGACCGCATTGAGCAACTATGGCTTGCGCAATCCCAAGAGGACGATCGAGTTTGATGGCGATCAGGTAACGACTCTCTACCTCGGCAAGGATGCGGCGAGTGAAGAGCGCATCTACGTGCGCACAAATGGTTCACGGGATGTGTTCCTTGTGAGTGATGAGTTGCTCAAATTGGCTTTTCGTGATCCTTCCGATTATCGCGATCGGCGCCTGAGCGATCTCACGCCGGATCAGGTCGATCGTGTCATTATCCGCACGCAAGGCGGCGAAATCGAACTGATTCGAGATGCGACAGGGTGGCGAATCGTGAAACCGCTCCATGCATTGGCTGATGAGGTGAGAGTTGAGGATTTCCTTAAGCAGCTCTTGGGGCAGCGAATCGTCCAATTTGTCGCCGAGGACTCCGGCGATCTCAGCATCTATGGCATCAGGGAGGGCAGCGACGAGATCGCCTTCTACGCCGAAGGCAGTGGTCGTCACCAAACCTTGCGCCTGGGAACGGATAAGTCCGGTTCTCTTTTCGGCCAGTTTACTGCCCGCAATTCTGTCTATCGCCTGCCGGCCGAGAGCTTGAAACTTCTCCGCATCGGCCCGGACGCTCTGCGCGATCGCCGCTTGCTCCCGCTGAACCTTGACATCGTGGATTTGATCCGGATTCGCACGCCGGCAAAGGAGTTTTCGCTTCGCCGTAGTGAAGCTGGTTGGGTCCTTAAGGATGGCCCGCTGGAACGCCCTGCGAGCGCGGGCGCTGTCCAAGCCCTTGCTGACGCTTTGTCCAAGGCCAAAGTTCTGGCCTATGACACAGTGCCGGACGGAAAGCTGGCGGTTTTCGGACTCGAGCGCCCCCGCTGCATCGTTTCTTTTGTGGCGGTGCTCTCGGAAAACACGCCCGAAACGCGTGCCGGCGAGCAACTCATCGCCAGCGTTGCCATCGGGAATTCAGCAAATGGGCGCTTGTTTTTGAGGATCGGGGAACGCCCGGAAGTGCTTACGGTCTCCGAGGATATCTTGCATGCCCTTCCCTTGGACTCTGCGCGGTGGATTTCGCCCGGATAAATCGCGCTTCCGGAGACAGCGTTATGGACGGATATCAGTTCAGACGCCGGCTCTCAGTTCAAACGTTGCTCCAAGCAAGAACCGAGGGGTCTCTCGAGATCAAGCTTCTGATCTTGCCATTGAGATATGTGCGGAAAGTCTAGCGGCAGCGGCGGGGAGCGTCGTACTGCGTGTCGATTTGTTGAGAACGTTTGCCGAATCAAACCGGCAGAAGACCTCTTCAAGACAATGCGGGCATGTTGGAAATGCTAAAATAGAAGCGCCCACTGGACAGAACGATCGAATCCAAGTCATAAAAAACATATGATCACAAACAAAACGGTAATCAGTTTGATACTGGCAACAGCAGGTTCACTGCCGATTGCGGCGAGCCTGCTCGCTCAGCCAATTGAGGGCTGCTTCGTGCAGGTGTACGATGGTGAGAACTTCCAAGGACGCTCTGCCCTTTGGCTTGGACCCGGCTCGGATGCGGACCTTCGTGACAATAGGTGGTCAGACAGCGACGAAATCATCGGCGATGATGTCGATTCGCTAATTACTGGCCCTGATGCGTACTTCGAGGGCTTCGAGGAGCCCAACTTTCAAGGTACGCTTATCAAAGTCGGGCCGAACACGCGCATTGCTGATCTCCACGCAATCGGCGGCGAAGACATCGAGAGCTTCAGACTCTTGGAAGTCAAACCTCAGATTGGTAAGTAGCGGAATGAAGCGTCTGCCGAAAAATTCGAGGCGGCCGAGCCAACCGCCACTCTTATAGACGGCTTGGGCGCAGCAGACTAACATCGGGTCGCTCCGCGGGCGTGAGATAAGCTGGCTACAAGTCTCTCGCGACGCCAGGAAGGACGCGCAGGGAAATCGAGTTTTTACTTCGCCTTGAAGGCATAGAAGTCGCTGGCAATGCGATCTGTTTTGGCGGCCATGATGAAGTCATTGCGGTGTAAGCCGCGAATTTTATGAGTCCACCAGGTTACGGTTACGCTGCCCCATTCGGTGAGCAACGCGGGGTGGTGACCCTCAGCCTCCGCGAGCCCGCCAACTTTGTTGGTGAAGTCGAGCGCCTGCGCGAAGTTCTTTAGACTATAGACGCGTTGGAGCCGCGGAATGTTGTCACGCTCCACGATTTGCCAGGAGGGAATTTGTGGAATGAGTTCGGCGATTTCCTCTTGCGTAACACGTGGTGAATCGGCGCGACACGCGGTGCAGGTGGATTCTGGTAACGTGCTCATAACAGGAATATGGTCTGGGCTGTCCTCGGAGCAAAGAGGCTTTGCAGAGAGTCAGCCCGCCAGCTAAACTGCCAGACTTGACTCAGCGATGCGGCCCGACACTGTGGACTCTTTGTAATGACGAGCGCTGAGATCCGCCGATCCTTTCTCGATTTTTTTCGTGAGAAAGGCCACGTCATTGTCCCGTCATCAAGTCTGCGGCCCGATTCGCCAAACCTACTTTTCACAAATGCTGGCATGAACCAGTTCGTGCCGATTTTTCTTGGAAAAGTGAAGTGCCTTTATGTGCCAGGGCGTGCGGCTGACACTCAAAAGTGTATCCGGGCGGGTGGCAAGCATAACGATCTTGAGGATGTCGGTCTGGACACCTATCACCACACATTCTTTGAGATGCTGGGCAACTGGTCATTCGGAGACTACTTCAAGAAGGAAGCCATAGCCTGGGCTTGGGAATTGATCGTCGAACGCTGGAAATTCCCTCCAACCCGTCTTTACGCCACGGTTTATCGACCTGGTCCCGATGAGCCGAGCGAATTCGACCAGGAGGCGTATGAGCGCTGGGCGGAGCAATTCGTCACCGCAGGATTGGATCCGAGAACCCACATCGTCAACGGTGACAAAAAGGATAACTTTTGGATGATGGGAGACACCGGTCCGTGCGGTCCTTGCTCAGAACTGCACGTTGACCTTACTCCCGCAGGGGACACAGGCGGGGCGCTGGTGAACAAGGGGAGTGCCAAGTGTATCGAAATTTGGAACCTGGTCTTTATTCAGTTCAACGCCAATCCAGACGGCACCTTTTCAGCGCTTCCCGCCAAACATGTGGATACCGGAATGGGGTTCGAGCGTGTCACCAGCATTATTCAGGGAACGAGAAGCTTTTCGGACTTCGCAAGCGCGAAAATCTCGAACTACGAGACCGATATCTTCCGAGCGATATTTGATGAGATTGAGAAGTTAAGCGGCAGGAAATATGGGAGCACCCTTCCCGAGGCCTCTCAACTCTCCGCTCTCAACTCTCAACAAGCCATAGATGTTGCCTTTCGCGTCATCGCCGATCACATTCGCGCGCTCAGCTTTGCCATCGCGGACGGCATTCTGCCTGGAAACACAGATCGGCATTACGTCCTCCGCCGTATTCTGCGTCGCGCAGTTCGTTATGGACGTGCACTCGGCTTTGGCGAGCCGTTTTTCTACAAGCTCGTTGCGGTCCTCTCCCGGACCATGGGCGATGTTTTTCCCGAGATCCGCGAAAAGCGGCAACTGATTGAGGAGGTGCTGCGGAGGGAAGAAGTAGCTTTCAACAACACGCTCGATCGAGGAATCGCGAGATTTGAGTCAGCCGCTAACAACGCAGTCCTCTCGGCGAAGGAAATAGCCGTTGAACACCAAAGTGAACTACCGTGTATTTCTGCAGAGTCGGCGTTCGAACTTTACGACACCTATGGTTTCCCTCTTGATCTCACGGAGTTGATGGCACGAGAGCGGCGTCTTTCGGTCGACGTGTCTGGCTTCGAACAGCTCATGGAAGAGCAACGTGCTCGCGCGCGAAGCGCCCAGAAGAAGGAGATCATCAGCCTCTCCCAAGAACACCTTCAGATCGAGCCAACAAAGTTCCTAGGCTACGACTTTCTCGAAACCGAGGCAGTCGTCGAATCGATTACCACCGCGAGGACGTCCCAGGAATTCGACCTCGTTGTGGATCGCACCGCGTTTTACGCCGCGATGGGGGGACAGGTCGGCGACACCGGGCTCGTCCACGTTCCCGGGTCAGACTGGTCGGAAGTGGGACGTCTGCAAATAACTAACACGCAGAAGACGGGCGAATTGATCGTCCATCGGGGCGTGCTGAGCTCTGGCCGCGCTCCCGAGTTTGGCGAAGCGATTCGTCTGGCCGTGGATGGGTCGCGCAGGAGTGCGATCCAGCGCCACCACACGGTCACTCATCTGCTCCATTGGGCATTGCACGAAGTGGTGAGCAAGCATGCCGCGCAGAAAGGCTCTTACGTCGGACCTGAAAAGCTGACCTTTGATTTCAATCACCAGGCGCTCTCGCCTGAACAGGTGCGCGACGTGGAACAGCTCGTCAATGAGCGCATCATCGAGAACGCCGAGGTCTCCTGGATAGAAGTGCCCTATGCCGAAGTGCGTGGACGCGACGACATCATGCAATTCTTTGGAGACAAATACGGCGAGATTGTGCGCGTGGTTCAGATCGGAGGTCAATCAGCTGCCCTGAACGGCTATTCGATGGAGCTTTGCGCCGGAACCCACACGCGGGCAACAGGAGAGATCGGACTCTTTCGCATCCTGACTGAATCTGCCATTGCCGCGGGCGTTCGTCGCATCGAGGCCGTTGCCGGACTACGCTCCTACGAAGAGGCTGCTAACGAAAGCGAACGCCTGAAAGTTCTCGCCGCCAAGCTCAACAGCCCTCTAGGCGACATTGAAAAGAAAGTCGACGCCTTGCTTGCGCAACAAAGAGATCTCGAGAGAGCGCTCAAGACGGCCAATCAGCGGGAAGCTCTCGTGCGCGCGAAAGAACTCCTCGCGACAGTCGAGATTCTCAACGGAATCCCAGCCATCGTTGCCAATCTTGGAAAAGCCGATGGCGACAGCCTGCAAGCGGTCGCAGATTCGCTCAAGAGCCGATTTAAAGGGGTCATTGTTTTGGCCGGAGTTACCGATTCCGACGTTGTTCTGCTTGCCGCGGTTACGTCGGACTTTACGGCGAAAGTCCAGGCGGGAAAGCTTATCCAGCACATTGCTCCAGTTGTGGGCGGGAAAGGCGGTGGCCGACCGGAAAACGCTCGCGGCGGTGGCAAAGACCCCTCGATGGTTGACAAAGCCCTGGCGACAGCAAGAACGCTGCTCTGACAACTACACAAGCGTCGGTGTGACCGTCCGCGAGCCGCGCCATGTGAGAGCTTGGTCTTTCCTCAAAAAAAGCCCCATGCGGCGTCCGGGTTGCCTTCACGGCCAATGGCAATGCGAAAGCTGGTTCTGCAGGCGTCAATCTTTCACCCGTCATCTCCGATCCATTTCTCCTCCGGAATTCCGCTCACGAGGTTTTCATATCGTGCGAGCACGAAGAGAAAATCGGAGAGCCGATTTAGAAATGCCAAGATCTCCCGGTTGATCTCCTCTTTGCTCGAAAGGCTGACAATGATGCGCTCGGTCCGACGGCAGATAGCGCGCGCCAAGTGCATTTGCGCGGCCGCCGTGCTGCCTCCCGGAAGAAGAAAATTCTTGAGGGGCGGCAATTGAGACTCCAGGCGATCGATCTGGGCTTCCAACCAGGTCACGTCGAGTTGCCCAACGTGAGGCGGTGGTCGTCGGCTGCCTGTCGACGCGAGATCTGCGCCGAGAGAGAAAAGTCGCCGCTGGATCGTCGCGAGATAGTTTTCCGAAAGCCCCGTCGGGAAGGCGGCTCGGATTGCGCCGATGGCGCAATTAAGCTCGTCAAGAGCTCCGCACGCTTCAACCCTGGGGCTGGATTTGGGAACGCGCTCGCCGGACCAGAGGCTCGTGAACCCGTCGTCGCCTTTGCGTGTGTAGATTTTCATCTCTCTTTAATTCGTGTGAGAATGTGCGCCAAGCAGCGGCAAGTTTCAGAAAAGCGCGTGGGGGATAACTCGGATTGCAGCGTGCAGGAGTTGTAAGTATTCTCTTCGCGGAATGGCGATCGCCCCGAACTGCACAAGGTGCGGCGTGGTCCATTGGGTATCGAGCAGCGCAAACCCTTTCTGTCTGAGACGTGCGACCAGTCGCGCGAGGGCGACCTTGCTGGCTCCGGGAAGCCAATGGAACATCGATTCGCCAAAGAAGGCGCCTCCAATCTGAACGCCGTAAAGGCCGCCCGCAAGCGTTCCGTCGCGCCAGACCTCCAGGGAATGAGCGTGGCCTGCCCTGTGCAAAGCAAAATAGCTTTCGACAATGGTCTCATCGATCCAAGTGTCCCGGCGATTGGCACATGCACGTATCACTTTTTCGAAAGCCGTATCGAGACGCACCTCCCATTTCGGATCCTGCACCGTCTTTCTGGCGCCATGGGGGATGTGGAAAGCATCCAGGGGAAGGATGCCGCGGGGGTCGGGCGAAAAGCAACGAATCGCGCCGTCCCCCATTGCCATCGGGAACCAACCTGACGAATAAAGACTCAGTAATTCCTCAGGAGGAATGAGAGTTGCCATTGCGTGTCGGCCGTTCTTAGTATGCTTCTGTGAGATGCATCGCTTTATTCCTCTGCTTCCTTGCGGCTGCGGCGTTGACGGCCTGCTCGGTTGTTGAACAGGACGTCGAGGACGTCGGCCAAAAATTCGAGCGAGGTATCAAGGGAGAGGGGCGCATCGTTCCGATCGATCCTACGACTGATGCGTTTGGCCCCGAGAACCGGTAAGCTCGTCCTCTATCGCGTCTAACCTAATGCGTTCTGGCGAGAGCGTACCGGCGGCCATTATCCCGAGGGATTCCTCAGTTTGAGCTTCGAAAGAAAAATCTCCCGGCTTTTCCTGTAGCTTCCATAATCTGCTCATCTCAAATGTCGGTACACCCGTTCTCACCGGAGGAGAAGATTCTCATTCTGGATTTTGGTTCGCAATACACCCAGGTGATTGCCCGCCGCGTCCGTGAATGCCGCGTGTATTCCGAAATTGTGCCTTTCTGGACGGATTCTGCGCTGGTCCGCGCGGGCCGGCCGAAAGGCATCATTCTCTCGGGCGGTCCCGCGAGTGTCTACGCGGCAACCGCGCCCAAGCTCGACAAAGCTATGTATGGCTTGGGAATTCCCATCCTTGGAATCTGCTACGGCTTGCAGTTGATCGCGAACGATCTGGGCGGGTTGGTGGAACGTTCTGCCAGACGCGAATACGGGCCGGGAAAACTTTGGGTAGACCGTCGCTCCGAACTCTTCCGCGGTCTTCCAGCCGAGATTGAAGTGTGGAACAGTCATGGGGACAAGATTACGCAATTACCCAAAGGGTTCCGCGCGCTCGGCAGAACCGAAAATTCCGCCCATGCTGCGATCGGGGATGTCCAGCGAAGGATCTATGGTTTGCAGTTCCATCCCGAGGTTGCCCATACGCCCCGTGGAAAAACCATTCTTGAGAATTTTGTCCATGGGATCTGCGGCTGTAAGTCGGAGTGGACCATGGGTTCCTTCATCGAACGCACCTGCACGCAAATTCATGAGGAGGTCCGCGACAACCGCGTCATTTTAGGGCTAAGCGGGGGCGTGGATTCCTCAGTCGCGGCTGCGCTCATCCACAAAGCTGTGGGCGATCAACTTACCTGCATTTTCGTCGACAATGGTTTGTTGCGCGCACGGGAAAGAGATGCTGTCGAGGAACTCTTCAGTGGACACTTTCACATCCGGCTAAAAACGGTGGACGCATCAAGGCGGTTCCTCACTCGCCTGAAGGGCGTGATCGATCCTGAACGCAAGCGGAAGGTTATCGGAAATGAATTCATCAAGGTATTCGAAAGCGCGGCACGTGCTCTGAAGGAGACTTCTCCAGGGCGCTATCGCTTTCTCGCGCAGGGCACCTTATATCCTGATGTCATCGAAAGCGTGTCAATCTCCGGGAACCCGGCGGCGCTCATCAAAAGCCACCACAATGTGGGCGGGCTCCCGCAACGCATGCGATTCAAGCTTATCGAGCCGCTGCGACAGCTCTTTAAGGATGAGGTGCGCGAGGTGGGTCTCGAGCTGGGCCTGCCCAGGGAGATGGTGAATCGCCAGCCATTTCCTGGCCCTGGACTGGCCGTCCGCATTCTCGGAGAGATCACTGCGGAAAATCTCCGAATGGTGCGGGAGGCTGATGCCATCGTTATCGAAGAGATGAAGGCAAGCGGGTGGTACTATATGGTATGGCAATCCTTCGCCGTTCTGCTACCGGTCCAATCCGTTGGAGTGATGGGCGATGAACGGACCTATGAAAAGACAGTTGCTCTTCGCGTTGTGGAGAGTCGGGATGGAATGACCGCTGACTGGGTGCGAATTCCTTATGACCTCCTCGCGCGCATTTCGACGCGCATCGTCAACGAGGTCGATGGCGTCAACCGTGTTTGTTACGACATCTCCAGCAAGCCTCCAGCCACGATCGAATGGGAGTGACCCGCGCCATTTATCCCGGCAGCTTCGATCCCGTCACCCTCGGGCATCTTGATATCATTCATCGGGCACGACACCTCTTCGACTCCGTCATCGTGGCTGTGGCTGAGAATGAAGCCAAAAGTGCGCTTTTTGCCGCAGAGGAGCGAATTGCTATGATTGAGGAGGCTATTGGGCGCGATCCCCGTCTAACGGTCAAGAGGCTCAACGGCTTGCTTGTGGATTTCGCCCGGGCTGAGGGCGCCTTTGTTGTGATTCGCGGTTTGCGGGCGGTCTCTGATTTCGAATTCGAGTTCCAAATGGCCCTCATGAACAGGCGCCTGGAACCACATTTGGAAACAATCTTTCTCACGCCCCAGGAAGACTACACTTTCTTGAGCTCGCGCATTGTCAAGGAGGTCGGCCGCCTGGGAGGTGATGTCACGCCCTTCGTGCCGGCCTCAGTCGTCCTGAGATTGAAGGATAAATTTTCAGGCGAGGTGCAGTGATTTCTGCAACGTGGACAGAGCGTCACCGAATGCCTCCCGCGTGAAATCTCTCACGCGGCAACTTGCGCCATATGGCGCATCCTTCTTGATCATGTTCGCTTGGTTTTGGGTGATCGCGTACTGGTTCCCGTTGAGGGCAGGTCGGGACATGACGACGTATTTTCTCTACTTTCGGGACATGCTCCAGGTGGAACCGGAGTTTCCTCTTCTGATGCTGTTCCGGACGCCGCTCACCCCACTCTTCTACGGAGCTTGCTTCGAAGTTCTGAACGTCACGGCGATCGAAGTTATCATCGCGATTCTCTATAGCGGAAGCATTACCTGCGTCTTCGCAGTGATCCGTCAATTCAGCCCGCTGGGCGCTTGGATCTTCGATGCGCTGGTCGGGATCAATCTCTGGTTGTTTCAATGGTTCAATGCGGTGGGTTCAGAGACCTTGCAAACCGTTCTGCTGTGTCTTTGGTTTTTCGTTACCTTTTTCTTCATGCAATCCGCCAAAGTGCGGATTTGGATCGGGCTCGCGCTCATCGTCTTTTTGCTCGTTCTCAATCGCCCCGGAAATCAGACGTTCGCACTCTGCTTTCTTATCCCGCTATTCTTCGTAAAGTCACCTCTTACGCGCCGCCTCGTGCTTTCCGGATCTTTTCTGACAACGTATGCGCTGGCGCATCTGGCGTTTTCCTCGCTGAATTTCCTTAGATACGGGGAATTCTGCATCGCAAAATTTGGCAATGCTCATCTTCCCTTTTACCGGCTCTTTGTGCAGGAACATGTGATTTCGCCAAACAATGGCCCTGCCTCATCACGGCTGGCCAATTTTGTGGGCGAACGCGTGCTCACCAACCCAATTTACCAGCAGTTTGAGATCACCCTGGATGTCTTTTTCCGGTGTTCTACCCAAAGGATGTTCAATTCGATGATCTATGAGTTCCAAAAAGATGGATTGGCAGACGATTTCACGATTCTTCGCGATGCGGGTATGGAATCCATCCGGCAAGATCCTCAAGGTTCGTTGCTGCGATATCTTGAGCATTTGATTGTTGTCTTCGATTATGGTGATCCAAAGCGGCCCAAAATCAGCAACCTGCGCGAGCTGGGGCGAGCCTTCGAGCGGGAGAGGACGGAACGCTACGCGCGATATACAGAAAAAGGTCTGCCGTTGCCGACGGAAGGCGACCTCATCCCGTCGATGCCGCTGTTTGCGGCGCGGGAGGGACGTCGCCAGGAAACTTGGTTTGGTCTGCAAGGCGCAGCGCAGGAGTGGAAGCTGCCCGCTGCTCTCTCTTCGCGTTCAACAGCTGAAACGCTCCACGCGAACAGTCGAAGGTTCATTCCTAACTATTACTGGTTCCTCTTTGCAGCGCTCTCTTTAATCTTCGCCTCCTTGACCGGTCCAGTCGATCTGAGAGTTCCTTTCCTAACTGCGATCGGTCTCTTCACCCTTTTGGTCACACTGTTCGGTTCCGTGCAATGGGAATTTCGCTACCCCTTCGACCCCATCTTCACCGGGTTTGCGGTCCACGCTTCCCACTGTTTGTTCCAAAGCCTAGGTAGACCTCGATTGAACATTTTAGCACGACGCTTTTCCACTTTGTGGAGGTGGCTTCACTCCGCAGTCCGGGGGATCAAACTTGTGCGTTGAATGTTGCCGTTTTCCCATCGAGCGTTCGCCTATGAAGATTCATTTGCGCCAGATTCCGCAAGGCGGCTCGCTGCACGTCGAGAATTCCGAGGATGCGAGATTTTTGGGGCTGGAAGAAGTGGAGGCGCACCCGATTTCGCCTCTCCACTATGCGCTAGAGGTGGGTCTCTCCGGAGGAGGGTTCTTTGCCACCGGACGTCTCAGCCTGGTTATTCGCTTCAGGTGCGTGGCTTGTCTGAACGAATTCGACACCGACTTGATCATCGATCCCTTCGCCCTTCAAAAGGAACTCGACGGTCGAGAGTCCGTTGACTTGACCCCGGAAATACGGGAAGATATTCATCTTGCCCTGCCCGCTCATCCCCGATGTGATACGGACGGAGGCAAGACCTGTCCTGCACGCTTCTCGCAGATGCCGGGAGACGCCTCCTTGCCTCGCAGCAACGCGCCATGGAGCGCTCTGGACCAACTGAAAACAGAAAAATCAGAAAACTAAGAAGTCGGACTTTTTATGGGAGTTCCAAAACGCAAAACCTCGAAGATGCGCCTGCGCACGCGCAAGGCTGCCAACCACTGGCATGCGCCGAAGCTTTCCCGTTGTCCCCAGTGCGGAGCCAGTGTGCACGGACATACCGCCTGCCCGGCATGCGGGTACTATAAGGGACGCCAGGTCCTCACCGTCGACGCGGGATAGTCCCTCATGAGGATCGCCCTTGACGCCATGGGGGGCGATTATGCTCCCCGCAATACTGTCGCCGGAGCGGTGATGGCGTTGAAAGAATATCCGAAAATCAGGAAGCTCTTTCTGACGGGTGATCAGGCTGCAATTCAGCGGGAGTTGCAGGAGCGCGACTGCAGCGACCAGCGCATCGAAATCGTCCACACCACGCAGGTCATCGCGATGAGCGAGCACCCGGTGGACGCCATCCGCCGGAAGAAGGACTCCTCAGTGAGCCGTGCGATCGATCTGGTCAAGCGGCGCGAGGCCGACGCAATCGTCAGTGCTGGCCACACTGGCGCGATGGTTGCGGGGACCACGATCAAGCTTCGAACGCTCGAGGGGGTCGAGCGCCCTGGGATCGCCGCTTACATCCCAACGGAGCGCAATGTTTTCGTTCTCATCGACGCTGGAGCCAATGTCGACGCCCGACCAGAGCATATGGTGCAGTATGCGATTATGGGCACCGTCATCTCCAAAAATGTGCTCGGCTTTGACAATCCAGCTGTCGGACTTATGTCAATCGGTGGGGAAGACGCCAAGGGAAGCGAATTCACCAAGGACATTTTCAAATTGCTCAGAAAGACCAAACTGAACTTCCGGGGCAATGTCGAAGGCCACGATCTCTTTGAGGATCCTGTCGAGGTGGTGCTATGCGACGGATTCGTGGGCAATGTCACCCTGAAGGTCTGCGAGGCAACGGCGTCTGCGGTTTTTCACTGGCTAAAGCGGGAGTTGACTGCAACGCCAATTCGCAAACTCGGCGCTCTGCTGGCCAAGAACGCTTTCCTCGCCATTCGGAATAGAACAAATTACGAAATGTATGGAGGCAGTCCGCTCGTCGGGGTGAACGGCGTGGCCATCATTGCCCATGGTGCCAGCAGTGCGCTCGCCATCAAAAATGCCTTGCGTGTGGCGTGCGAATTCGTCGAATTGGAAATCAATCCCCGCATCGTTGAGGCCATCAAGCGCTACAATGAAGAAAATCCCGCGAACGCGGTCCCGCCAACCTAGCCGAACGGTCTCAATTATCGGCACCGGCAGCTACGTGCCAGAGCGGATCCTTACCAACGCGGACCTCGAGACCATCGTTGAGACAAGCGACGAATGGATTGCCACCCGCACCGGAATTAGGGAACGCCGGATCGCCTCCGAAGGCGAACACACCAGCCACATGGCTGCGCGAGCGGCCGAGAACGCCATGGACCAAGCTGGTGTGACTGCCATAGAGATTGATCTCATCATTGTTGCCACTGTCACCCCAGACACGTTTTTCCCTTCAACCGCCTGCCACGTTCAGCGTCTGCTTGGGGCGGAAAAAGCGGCTTGCTTCGATGTTTCGGCGGCCTGCTCGGGTTTCCTCTACGCCATTGAAGTGGCCCAGCAGTTCATCAGCAATCATACCTACAATACAATTCTGGTGATCGGTGCGGACAAGCTCAGCTCCATCGTCAACTGGAAAGACCGCAACACATGCGTTCTGTTCGGCGATGGAGCCGGCGCGGCAATCCTTCGGTGGCGAGCCGGTTCCCACGGAGTCATCACCACGTTTATGGGGAGCGACGGCAACTTCGGCGACATTTTGCATATGCCCGGCGGGGGATGCGCCCTTCCGGTTACCAAAGCAAATATTGATCAGCGCGTAAACACGGTGCACATGAACGGACGCGAGACATTCAAGCAAGCGGTCACATCGATGCTTTCCGCGGCGAACAAGGCGCTGGAGCAGAGCGGTTTAGCGGTCGACGACCTCACCTGTATCATTCCGCACCAGGCCAATCTCCGGATTATCGAGGCGCTGGCTGAGCGTCTCGGGGTCCCGCTTTCGAAATTTCAGGTAAATCTCGACCGCTACGGGAACACATCTGCAGCAGCAGTTGCTATTGCCTTGGATGAGGGGAATCGCGCAGGCCGCTTCAAAGTTGGGGACTATATTTTGATGGTGGTCTTTGGCGGCGGGCTCACCTACGCCAGCTCGGTTGTGCAGTGGTAGACGCCCGATTGGCTCAATTTGACTGCTCAGCCACAGCCGCCGCTGCGCGAGTCCGTGCGCCCAACCCCGATTTCGTGTTAACGGGCGCTAAGCCTTTCCGGCGTGAAGATCGGTGCTGAACAGCTTTTGTTTGTGCAAAGGAATGCCGCAGCCTTGTCGAATCGTGGATATTCCACGTCAGAATTTCGCAAAGGGCCTTCAGTTTCATCCAGCCATTCGATGCGCTTGTAGATTGCGGGCTGCTTCAAAGCAGCAAGAAACAACAACCGCGCCGAGGAATCACTCTTGCGCCCAACAACTGTGATGTGCAGGGGAGCAGAGGACAACTCGCGATCTGCAAGAAGAATACCGCCGACCTGAAATCCACGCCGTTCGGCGACTCCCGGAGCAGCGAGATACCGCAGGGCGTGCTCGGCCATTGCCCGATAATCGGGATTGCCTGAATAGTGGTTCAGAAGATTGGCAAACCGTGCTAAGGCGACGTTTTCGTCCACCTGCTGAGTGGGACGAATCGTGCCCGCGTTGGATGAGGTTGAAAACCCGGGATCGCTCTTGAACTTCTCGTTGATAAAGTTCGCGGCGGCGATTGCACGATCCAGCCAGGCGGTGTCGGCCGTTGCTGTATAGAGCGCGAGGAACCCGCCACCCATGGCGAGCGTGTCGCCAAGATAAGGACCTGCGGCATCTTTTTCATCATGGGAAAATCCTCCGCCGCCAAGCGAGCGGTGTTCGATCATCCAGGTTGCAGCCGTGATAGCGTCATCGAGGTACTCTTTTTCTCCGGTCGCCGCATAAAGTGTGGCCAGCGCCTGGATAACCCAACCATTCTCGCGTGCATAAACATGCTTATCGATGCGCGGAATTCCAAGTTTGCGACGCTCTGCATCATCTAAAGCAAAATACTCCCCGGAATGTTCTCCCGGCACAAGATCGGCATCCTGGCTGGTATAAAAGACGCCCTCAGGGCTCGTTAAGAAATGCTTAATATAATCCCGGATTTTTTTGGCATTTTCCAGATACTCCGGTTCGTTCCAACGCGCATAAGCGGCAGCATAGATGCGAACATTTTCAGCCTGAAACTGGATCAGTTTTTCGTAGTGGGGATGCACCCAGTCCCCATCGGTCGAGTATTGGTAAACGCCGCCCCATACCGGATCGATGAGATTGCGCTGCGCTCCAAGGGTTTCCCGCGCCATTCGCTCGAAAACCTCTTCACTGGCCCCTCCTCCGGGGTCAGCGGCCATGCAATACTCGATCAAGTTCCAATCCAAAAACTTGTGAATGCTGCCCCAGCCAAGGTTCTTTGGGTCATAAGCTTCGAGCAGAAGGGTTCGAAGTTCCTGAACTCTCGGCGGAGACAAGGACGCACTGCTTGCCGGAAGGATTTCTTCCTCGGGAATGACAGAAGGTCCGGGAGTTGGGTCGTCGATAATCGCTTGAAGCATAGAGGCCATCGGACGTGGGGGAATATAGCCCTGCCGCTTGACGATTTCGCCGCCGTCGGCGTCGAAGACAATTGTCGCCGGCCAACCATAATCTTCATAGCGGTTGGCCAAATCGGGCCGCGAATCCTGATCGACATGAACCGCGACATAGCGCCCGCGGATGAGCTTAACCACCTCCGGATCACGGTAGGTGATGTCCTCCATGACGTGGCACCAGTGGCACCACACCGCCGCGAGATCGAGGAGCACGAAGCGGTTTTCCTTCTTGGCGCGCTCAAAAACTTGGTCGGACCACGGATGCCACTCTATGGCGTCCTGCGCTTGGGCAGCGAGGAAGTGCAGCCATATGAAGGGGAGCAGGATCGTTAAACGGAGCGACATTGGTTTCACAGTTTCAAGCCGCTTGAGCGTTCACGCGCGACGAATCGTTTGATCAACGCGTCGAGGGAGAGCGCGCCCGGACCGAAGGCAAGCACCAGGAGCGCTGCTAAAAGAAACGGAAATGGCGCAGCGGCAACGAACTTATCAGGGTCGCTGAAAATGCTGCTGAAAGCTTCGTAATCCGCGGTGACATAGGCCACCATCATCGTGAAGGCGACAAAAATCGCCACCAGGCGGGAGCCTAACCCGATGACAAGCAGCAGGCCGCCGAAGCATTCCGTCGCGCCGGCAATATAGGCGCTCAGAACAGGCAGCGGGATCCCAAGGCTCCCGAAGAACTCCGCCGTGCGCTCAATATTGAGGAGCTTTCCTTTGCCTGCGAGGAAGAGCTGCCAGAAAAAGTATACGCGTAAGAAGAGAAGGAGGGGCGCTTGAAGGTAATTCGCGCCGACAATGAGCAGTTCGTAAGGGCGGCGGATGAGACTGTTCACTTGGCGAGAGATAACCAGCCCAAATCGGCCCAGTTTTGAAACCAAACTTGGATTTTCGACGGCCAATCAACATCGCTACGCCCGCTGGAGCCGATGGCTTCCGCGCAGGCGCTTTCGACGGAGAGACCCCGGTTTAGCCCTGTGAGAATTGCAAAAGCCTCGGCTTCGAGCCGCTTGAAATAAAGCTGGTTGTCGTAGCGGTGCACAGCGAGATGAATATTCGCGCGAGCCGGCAGGCAGATGCGTTTCCTGCGCGGAGAGACTTTGGGGGCCGATTCGACAGCATTGCTGGCTTCGCCGCGCAGCCCGTCGGTGTTTCCCTTCTTGAGCGCGACGAGGAAATCATCCACCGCGTAGCGAAGGGAAAGCAGATTCAAGTACGGCTGAAGCTCCAGACGCAATTTACCTGCCGGCGTGTCGAGGATTTCGTCGGTGGTGATCGGTGGTTTGGCAAAAGCGTCGAAAGCGACCACCTGTGCCCACTCGAACCGTGCCATATCAAGGGCCAAAGCCTCTCGAGGTGTGCTCCATTGCGGCTCAGCAAGCAGAAATTGCTCCAGCCGTGAACCGAGATCACGCAGAGCAAATGAATCGGAGGGGTAACGCGTCAGATACGCTGTTGCCAGTTTCAGAAATTTTCGCTCACCAAGCACCGCTCGCAGGCCCGGGTAGTCTTCGTAGAGGCAGTCCAGCAATCGGAACCAATACTGGCGGTTGTAGATTTCCAGCCGTTCAAACGAGCTCAGGCGATCGTTCGGCTTGATGAATTCGGCGGCTTCGGCGTGCACATCATGCCCCTCTTTCGCGTGGCTCTGCATTCGCCAACGTGAAGTCAGCGGACGGAAAATTGCGCCCGCCATGGCTCGCTGCAAATGGAGCAGCTCAGCGCGGGAGCCAACCCTACGCAACAGGGGCTGCGAGGTGCTTTTCCTGGAACTTGAGAGCTTTGAGCGCTTCATTGTGGACTTCCTCAAAAGTGGGAATACGGTCGTCCCATTCGAGGAGTGTTGCCGTGCGACCGGTCTTTTTTATTGCGTGCGCGTACATACTCCACACCGGGTCCAGCACAGGATGGTCGTGCGTGTCGAGAATGTATTTCTCGAACTTCGAATGGCCGGCGATATGAATCTGACCCACGCGGTGATGGGGTATGTTGTCTAGATAGTCGTATGGATCGAAATTGTGATTCTTGGACGAGACATAGATGTTGTTGACGTCGAGGAGAATTCCACAGTCCGCGAGCTCCACGACTTCGCTCAGGAATTCCCATTCGGTCATCTCAGAGGCATGGAACTCCGCATAGCTGCTCACGTTCTCGACGCAGATGGGCACCTCGAGAAAATCTCGTGTTTCGCGGATTTTCTGAGCCGTCACCCGCGCGGCGGCGAAAGTGTATGGCATCGGAAGCAAGTCGTGAGTGTAGCGCCCATCGACGCTTCCCCAGCACAGATGATCGGAGAGCCAAGGCGTATTGGTGCGCTTGACCAGGCGCTTCAGCTTTTTGAGATGTTCGCGGTTAAGTTTATCCGCCGAGCCAAAGTAGATAGCAACTCCGTGTTGGACGACCCTGTATTGTTCCAGGATAGAATCGAGTACTTCAAGAGGGCGCCCACCGTCGACCATGAAGTTCTCGGAGATGATTTCGAACCAATCCACGACCGGTTTCTTCTCGAGAATATGCCGGTAGTGCGGCACCCGCAGCCCGATTCCGATTCCGTAATCCGTGTAGCCGTTAAAAAGGTTTGCAGGCATAGAAAGTGAGAGAGCCCGGGAATGGAACCCGGACTCTCCGGAAGTGACCTGTTTAGCTTACTTGTGCTTGCCGTCAGAGGCGCAGCCGCCCTTGCCTTTGCAGGTGTTTTTCCCTTTACAGCCCTGGTCGCCGGTCTTGCAGCCACCCTGGCCTTTACAGGCATTTTGCCCCTTACAGGATTGTTTGCCTTTATCCCCCATGGTCTGGAGAGAGACCCCAGCTTGGGTGGATGTGTTGGCTGCATAGGCGCGGACCGGCAGAGACCCGGCCATGAGCCCGGCCACCGCCGCTCCCGCGATGAGTGCTTTCGATGTGTTCATTTGGTTTTTTGGTTTCTTGCTTTTGAGCTTCTCATTTGTGGCCGTAATCCACCTGAGTGCTCAAAATGGGTTCGATGTATGCCGAGAAATCGTTTTTTAACGAAGATTACGCTTCGCTTCGCCGGATGGAGCTTATTTTTTGGCCCTTCCCCGATGGATTGATTGGGAAGCTTTCGTTGGCAACGCGTGATGGTGCTGTCGATAGGCCTTAGTCGTGGAGATTTCGGCTTCCTTACAGAAAAGCAGGATGTGTGTTTTGGATGACTTGAGCATCCGCCTTGACCGCGCAAGTATAGAGGAAGCCGGCCTCAATGAAAGGATAATCCATGCTGATTGATACGCACGCTCATCTCGACTATTCGGATTTTTCAGAGGACCTCGAAGGGGTAATCGCACGGTCAGTCGCCGCCGGCGTCACGAGGATCATTACGATCGGGACAGGAATTGAAAGCAGCGGACGCGCCATCGCCCTGGCTGAAAAATACCCGGAGGTTTACGCTGTGGTCGGAATTCATCCGACAAATATTCAGGATGAGGCGGACGACTTCCTCGCTGAGTTGCGCGAACTGGCCAAGCATTCCAAGGTCGCGGCTATAGGAGAGACCGGGCTAGACTATCATCATCTTCCGAGCGGCACGCTCCAAAGCTCCCCGGCGATGGCCGCTCTCCAGGCGGAGGTTCCAGAGGATGCCCAAGCAGCCGTCGTGGATGGAGCTTATAAGTCCGCTCAAGCTGAGGCATTTCGCATGCAGTTGGATCTTGCGGACGAGCTCCAGCTAAACGTCGTTATTCATCAGCGTGATGCGTGGGACGATACCCTGGAAATCCTACGGCCTTACAGCGGACGAGTCTCCGGGGTATTTCACTGTTTTGGAAATCGGCCCGATCAAGCAATGGATGTGATTGACCTTGGTCATCTGGTCTCCTTTACCGGGATTGTAACCTTTAAGAATGCTGCGCTTGTGCGCGAAACCGCTGTCACAGTTCCGCAGAATTCCTTTATGGTGGAAACTGATTGTCCTTACCTAGCCCCTGTTCCCCATCGCGGAAAACGCTGCGAACCGGCGTATACCCGCCTAATTGCTGAGCACATCGCTCGCGAGAGAAATGTACCCCTCGAGGTGATTGCGCACCAGACGACGGCAACCGCCGAAAGATTTTTTCGCTTCTAACTCCCTTGGCTGAGAACGGAAAGCTGTGAGTCAAGCTTCGTGGACCAATATAAGCCAGTCAGCGCAGCTTAAGTTCTGGTGAGGTTGCGGCTATGCCCGCGATCAGGCGAAGGCGGTTGCGTCGGAAAGGGAATTGCGACAACTTCGAATTATGCCGGCCTTCGACATCGTCTCCGAAGTGGACCGAATGGAAGTTAAGAACGCCATCGCTCAGGCCCAGCGCGAGTTGGTGTCTCGGTTTGATTTCAAAGGCGTTCGGGCAACAATTGAACTGGACGCGAAGACTGGCTCGATTCTTCTTACGGTAGACGATGGTGCGCGACTGAAAGGCTTACGCGAGATTATCATCAACAAGTTGGCTAAGCGCGGCATTGACTTGCGTAATGTTGAGCAAAAAGATCCCGACATTTCTCCCCTTGGCCATTCACGACAGGAACTCGCCATTAAGCAAGGTCTGGAGGGCGACAAAGCCAAGGAGATCACCAAGGCGATAAAAGCGCTGGGATTGAAGGTGCAAGCCGCCCTTCAGGATAGGCAGGTTCGCGTCACCGGCGCCAAAAAGGATGACCTGCAGAAGGTCATCGGCACTTTGCGGGAGGCTGAGTTCGGCGTCGGGTTGGCCTTCAAAAATTTCCGGGATTGAAACTCAAGCCACCGAACTCTGCTGGCCGGTCACCCGGAGTTGCTCGATGAACGCTCGCTTGCTAAAGCGTGGATTGAAATCACCCTGCCCTCGCCGTTGACCTGATGATCCTCAGATGGGTGCGATCTCGCCTGCGATGCGGAGTGCAGTTTCGCGTGGCGAATTGGCCGCAGTGATTGGACGCCCAATAACCAATAGATCCGCGCCAGCTCGAATGGCATCAGCCGGGGTCATGACACGCTGCTGATCATCGACCGCAGAACCGGAAGGTCGCACACCTGGAGTGACTATGGTCAGCGATCTATCAAACTTCGTGCGCAAGAGGGGGATCTCTCGCGGGCTGCAGACCACACCTCGCAACCCACAATCCCGGCCCAAGGCGACGAGATCAGCCACTTGTTCCTCTGTATTCCTCTGGATTCCGATCTTGCGCAGTTCAACTTCGTCCAGGCTCGTAAGCACGGTAACGCCGAGGACGAGCAACTGTGATCCCGCAGCAGCTTCGACGGCGCTTCGTACCATCTTACTTCCTCCTGCGAGATGGATCGTGGCCATATCGACGCCGAGTTTAACCGCAGAGCGCATCGCTTCGTGAGCCGTATTCGGTATATCGTGAAACTTGAGGTCCAGGAAAACCTTCAAACGACGTTCTTTTAACGACCTGACGATTGACGGACCTTCCGCGGTAAACAGCTGTAGACCAACTTTGACCCAGGAGATCGCGTCGCCGAGATCTGCGACCAAGCGGAGGGCGGACGCTGAGTCGGGAGTGTCCAACGCTACGATGATTTTTTCTTTAGCGGGCAAGGTCATTTGCGCAAGGATGCGCGCGCCATGAAGGTGCGCGCGCCCGCCAAAGTCAATTTGCAATTAAAGATCCATGGCCGGCGCATGGACGGCTTTCATGATATTGAGACGCTCATTATCCCTCTTTCTTTGGCTGACGAATTGACCGTGAGGATCTCCGCAGGAACAAGGATCGATGTGCAATGCGATCATCCTGATGTCCCCGAGGGTCGCAGCAATCTCGCCGCAACGGCGGCACACGAATTTGCGCAGTTTATTGGCCGCCAATTCGCTGTGGGTATTCGCATCACCAAACGTATCCCCGTGGGCGCCGGATTAGGTGGAGGAAGCAGCAACGCAGCTGCAGTCCTCCTGGCCTTGGATGCCATGCTCGAGACCCATCTTGGAGCTGGGGAACTCCAGAAGCTCGCCGCGCGATTGGGCTCCGACGTTCCCTTTTTCATCCGCGGCGTGCCAGCGATATGTCGCGGCCGCGGAGAGATCATTCAGCCCTTCGATGTTCCTGAAAAGCTAAGCTTTCTTTTAGTGAAACCAGCTTTCGCTGTGGAGACTCCCTGGGCTTACAATGCTTGGGACGCCGGGCACGCTTCTTATGAGGGACCCGACGATGAGCAAGATCTCGGCTGGATCAAGGTCTCCAATTCCCTGGAGCGACCGGTCTTCGAGAAATTTCTTCTTTTGCCTGTGATGAAGGATTGGCTGAGACGGCAACCCGAAGTTCGCGCGGCCGCGATGTCGGGTTCTGGTTCGACTATCTTTGCCTTGCTGAGGAGTAAGTCATCCGATCCTGATCTGGCGCAGCGAGTGAAAGCGAACTTCGGAGAGGCTCTTTGGACGGCCTTCTGTGAGGGGGGCCTCCACATGAGCGATGCTGGAAAAAGCTGAGGCGCAAACCCTATTCAAACCGGATTGCCCGGGCTGGAGCGATGCGAGTAGCGCGCCAAGCCGGAAGCAGTGCAGCAACGAGGGCGGATCCCACGATCCAAAGAGGCGTGGTGGCCAGTGGAAGCGCCGGATAGCTCAAGTCGATAGTCCACCCAAAAAATGCCTTGTTAATTATCCAGGTCAACACAACCGCCAGCGCCCCGCCTGAGGCGAGTCCGCTTAGGGCGGCCGTGAAAGCGATGAGGGCGCCTTCCGTAAGAAACACCCCAAGCACCTGCGAGCGGGACGCACCCATGGCCCTTAAAACTCCGATCTCCCGCTCACGTTCGATGACGAGCGCACTCAGGGAGAAAAGCACTCCTGCGACGGCGACGACGATGGCGATGCTTCGGAGAACCGAGGTAACCGAAAACGTTTCGTCGAAGATGTCCATCACCCGTTGACGCAACGCTGTGTTGTCATAGAGCACAAACTGCCCTGCACTGCCGAACCGTTCGCGAAACGCCCGATCGACAGACTCTCGTAAAGAAGGATCCCGCAGCGCGAGCGCCATCGAATGCACCCGATCGTCCTGCCAGTAGCTGTCGAAGAGTTCTCGCAGCATAAAGATGGTGCCACGGTCTCGCGCGAAATCTCGATACACACCCCCGATGGTGAATTCGCGAAGCCCGGAAGGGGTCGGAAGCGAAATCTCGTCTTTCGGCCCCACGCGAAAACGCGTAGCAAAGCTTTCCGAGACGACGATGGCTGTTGCGGAATAGAAGTCGCGACCATCGCCTGCGAGAAATTCCAGATTGCCTCGAGCCTTCCCGTTTGTCACGGCGAGGGTGGTGAGTTCGTCGCGAAAGCGAATTGGCAGCTCGCGAAATGTGCCGACCTCTTGGACTTCGGATCGTCCCTTGGCCCAGGCTGGCGCATCGGCGGGCAGAAATGCCTGCAAGCCGGAGATCTCATTACCTGCCGGAGCTATATAAACATCAGCGGTGAGCGTTTGCTTGATCCATCGCTGCACGCTCAGACGAAACGAGTGAATCATGACGGTTACGCTAATCGTCATGGCAATGGCCGCGGCCAGCGCGGCGATCGTGAGAGTGTTCCGGTGCAACGAACGCACGAAATGGTTGATCGCTAGCCGGGAAAGGACCCCGAACCCGCGGCAGCAGAAGGCGACGGCGAGAGCCAGCCAAGGCACCAGAAGTGAAAATCCCGCGATGATGGCGCCCGCGGCCGCGAATCCCGAGTATCGCGATCCACCCCTCAGCGAATAGATGCACAACCCGATTGAAGCACAGATAAGAAGAGTCGCCCAGACCAACCCCTGTTTGCGCAAAGGCGAAAAAACTTCTATGCCCGAGCCCGGATGTAGAATGCGCGCGGGATCGCAATTGGCAGCCTCCGAGGCGGGAAGCCAGGCGGCCAGGAGAGCCGCAACCATACCCACAACGATTGCCTCGAATAGCTGCAATCGCGAGAGTTGGAGATCATCAATGCGAACAACTTCGTAAAGCGACGAGACGCTTTGCGCGACCGGTTGTGCGATCCAGCCTGCCAGCACCGGAGCGAGCAGAACGCCTATCGCCACGCCAAGGAGCGCTTCCAGAGCAGCTTCGCCCAGAAAAAGTCGCCGGATTTCGCTTCGGGTCGCCCCGTTGGCCCGAAGGATGGCGATCTCCACCCGGCGGCGGATGACCGCTGCGCCGACGCTGTTGCAGATCAGAAACATCCCTACGACCAGGGAAACTAAACTCATGGCGGTGACGTTGAGCTGAAAGGCGCCCAGCATCGACTCCATCTCCTCGCTTCGCGCCGCCGGCGGAGCTACGCGGGCGTCAGCAGGCACGATCTGGCTGAGGGTTTCTGCCACCGTTTGCGACTGCACAGACTCTTCCAGCAGGATCTGGATCGAGGAAATTCGGCCGTGCAATCCGAGCAGCTCCTGAGCCCAACCGATATCCATGACGGCCAGACGCGGATCGCCCCGCGTGAAGGCGTCATCGGGTCTGAAGACAAAGGCGGGATGAAGCATGCGCATCGTGCTACCGGCGAGCACCTTCATCGTGCCGGTCTTGGCGAATCCAGCTTGAACGGCGATGGCTTCCGGGTCACTCAGCCACCTTTCGAGATCGAGCGAACGATCATCCGTGGTTCGCAGCCGAAATGGGAAAATCTCCCGACCGGTGAAGGGATCAATGCCCAGAATACGAAGGTATTCACCAGGCACATCCGGAAGGGTGACAATGCCTTCGATGATCGGAGTGGCTGCTTTTACCCCGGCGACCGCCGTTACCGCTGGCAGGAGCGCCTCGTCGAGATTACCTCGAATTTCAAGATGGGCTCGGCCAGTCGTAAGCTCCGCCGCCGAACGAAAGCTCGCGATCGCTCCGCGATTAGCAATTTGGACCGCCAGAAAGACCGTTATCCCTAGCGCGATGCCGAGGACGTTTAAACTGGTCAGGAGGGGATGCTGCCAAGCCTGTCGCACAACTTGCCGCCAGAACAAGCGCGCGAACCGCAGGACCATTCCTCAGATCCTGCCTAGCCAACCGACCTCACCGCGGCGCGTTGGAGAAGGCGCTGCATACGCTTGATAGCGGATTGGTCGGTTATTTTGCCGTTTCCGTCGGTGACATAAAAGGTATCCATTGCAACGTCCATTTCCGTGGTGATGCGGGAAAGCTCGATATGAACTTCGGTTTCGCCAAGGGCGCGAAGGAGATCGTAAAGAAGACCAAGCCGATCGGGAGTTTGAATGTCCACCAGTGTGAATGTCGGATGCGAGGTGTTGTCCACGACGATCTTCGTAGGTATCTCCGCCTCCTGGGAGATGCGATAAGTGCGAAGGAGGGCCTCCTTGTTGAGCAACGGAGTGAAGTCGTAATCCTGGAAGGCCAGTGAATCGCAGAGACGTGTCTCCACGCGCGCAATATCCCTGCTACTTGTCACCGTGGTTAGCTGAGTGCTGCATACACGAAAAATGTCGAGGGCCAGGTTATCGCCGCGCGTAAACACGTCGGCGCTCAAGATATTGATCTGAGCGGAAAGGAAGGCGCCGGCGATGCGCTCGAGAAGTCGTGGACGGTTCCATCCACAAACCCATACTTCACTATGACCCTGTTCGGGCCTGGGGATCCATTTGAAGACCGGGGCATAGGGTGGCGGCTCTTCCCGCCCGAGGTGTGTTTCCAAGAATGTGCGGAAAAATCGTATGTGGCCGGCTATTTGCTCGGAATCGAATGTCTGGAAGTAACGTTCCGGCATATGTTCAAAGTGAGCTTCCAGCTCTTCGGCGAAGTCTTTTGCCAATCGCCGTGAGGCGGCTTCGCGCAGATCCTCCATGTTCTTGCGAGATTGGGAGACGCTGATTTGCCCGCCTTCTAAGTAATCGGAAGTGCGGCGATAAAGAGTCCAGACGAGACCTTCTTTCCAGTCGGACCAATTCTGGTCACTCGTGCCCTGACCGTCGGCAAGGGTGAGAAGCATGAGAGCGTCAAGGTTCGCCCGCTGGCCGACGATGCCGGCGAACTCTGCAATGGTGGCACGGTCATCGAGGTTTCGCTTTTGCGCCGTGAGGGAGATCTCGTAATGAGAGTTCACCAGGGTGGTCAGCATGCGGCGGCGCTCGGGGGAAAGCTGCAGACGGCGCGCGACCTTTTGCGCGAGAAAGGCGCTGGCATCTTCGTGCTGACGCTTGTTCGTGGCCTTTCCGGTGTCATGCAAGAGCAGCGCCAAATAAAGCATTGCCGGATCCTCGAGCTTTTGGAAGATCGCCCGATATCCACGAAACTTTTCCTCCTCCGAGAACAAAACGCCATCCAGTTTTTCGATGCAGACCAGAGTGTGTTCATCGGCGGTATAGCGGTGATAAAATTCGTGCTGCACGAGGCAGGTCAGCGCGCCGAACTCGGGAATGTAGCGTCCGAGAAATCCTAAATCATGCATCTCGCGAAGGATGGGACCGACCTCCCCTTTACGGGAAAGAATTGCCAGAAAAGTTTCCCTGGCGAGCCGCGCATACTGGAAAGTTCGATTCACCAGTCTAAGTCGACGGCGAATCAAATCGCGCAACTCGGAGCTGAAATTCAGCTGGCGCACTTGAGCGTGGTGGAAGGCGCGGATAAGCCGATAGGGGTCGTCGGCGAGATTCTCCCTCGCTTCATCATACAACTTCCCGTCGCGGGCGACAAACCCATCGAACCGTTCAGCCTTGGTACGAAAAATCCCGAAGAAACCAGACCTTTGGGGGACCACGCTCATGCGCTCGATCACCGATTGGGTGATGAGATGAATGTTTCGGGCGTGGCTGAAATATTCCCGCATGAAGGCTTCAACACGCAGCAAGATGTGCTTCTGGGGAAAATTGAGGCCGGCGGCAACGCGACCCTGGAGCTGGAGGGTCAAACCGTCCTGCGACCTTCCAGCCAGGTAGTGCATCTCGGTTCGGACCCGGAGCAGGTAATCATAGCTCTTTTCAAGAGCGCGGCGTTCGGAATCGCGAAGGAATCGGGTCTCAACGAGTTTGGCGGTCGTGTTGATGCGCTCCTTGAAGTAGCTAATCCAAAGCGTGCTATGGTAATCTCGCAAACCTCCGACGCCATGCTTCACGTTGGGCTCTTGCATGAAAACGCTTCGTCCGTACCGGACCCGAGTTTCCGCCTGGTTGGCCAGGCGCCAGGAAACGTATTCGCCTTCGCGACCGCGGACGCACTCATTCTCGAAGTGCTCCTTGAACTGCGCAAAGAGATCACGATCGCCGCTGAGAAAGCGCGATTCCAACAGAGAAGTCCTGGTGATCATGTCGCTGTTGGCTTGCTTGATGGTCTGCGAAATTGAACGCGTCGAGTGACCCACCTTGTAGCCGATGTCCCAAAGCGTCATCAGCGTCTTACGGATAACTTCCTCACAGATCTTTGAGGGCTGGGACTTCGAAATAATGAACATGATGTCGACGTCACTGAATGGCGTCAGCTCTCGCCGACCGTACCCTCCCAAAGCCGTAACAACGAGCGGCTCCGCGAGGCCTTTGGGAGCTGCGGTGCGAATGATGCCTTCAAAAAGCTCCTTGAAGAGAATGTCCACCAGGTCACTGCGCTGACGCGCCACCTCGCGCCCGCCAGCTCCCGCATGATGCCACATCCGAAGACGATGTTCTTCGACTTTGCGAAAGCCCCGGAAGATGTCAATGCTTTCACCGGCGCGTTTGAGCGCCTTCTCGCGAAGTGCTCGCGCCGCGTTTTCGAGGGCATGTTCGTTGGGGACGATCATCTGTTGCGGCCCAGATCGTGCCGAATGTTCGGCTGCTTCGATAGACAGCCTGCTCTCTCCCGGCGAAGTGGCCGCCGCTTCTTTTCGTCAAGACTCCGCCGAATACTCCGCATGTGCGACTGAAATCTCGGTCTTATTTCTCGCGGATGACGATCTCGACGCGGCGATTGATCTGCTGTTCTTCGATACTTCCCGACATGGGCGCAAGTAGTCGAGCTTCCCCGAAACCTTGCGCAGTGATTCGTTCAGGAGAGATTTTCATGACGTTGACGAGCCAGGCTTTCACCGTCTCCGCTCGTCGCCGGCTGAGATCCAGATTGTACTCGTCGGGACCAAACGAATCGCTATGCCCTTCGATAACGAACCTGGCCTGAGGATTTCGTCGAATTATAGTGCCCAGCTTTCCCAGGCTGGCGAGCGCCCCGGTCCGCAAAGTGACTTGATTGTAGTCAAACAATAAGTCGGTCGGCATCAAAATCGGCGCTGTCTCCGGGGTGAGAGGGCCCGTGCGAGCGAGAAGATCATCGAGATTGCTGAATCCCGGCGTGTCAGCGCCACTCAACGGACCAGTCTTAACATCCGCGCGTCCGGTGAGCGCTTGGGGATCGAGTACTTTGCCAGAGGGTTGGCCGCTGGCACCGGGCTGCTCCGAGAGCAGAGCCGTTTGCAGGGATCTGGTGTCCTCCAGAATGCTTTGCGCGCCACTGCGCTTGGCCATCTGTAGTGTTTCTTCGAGCGTTGGCGAGGCTGTCGTGGGCTTTTCCGAGAGGATGGCTTGGTCGATCTTTGGTGCCGTGGGTTCACCCTTGTTGTCGGCCATGAGCTTCTCGAAGGCAGTTTGATCGATCGGAAGATCAACGCTTTGCGGCGCGAGCGAGCTCTGTTTCTCCTTCGAAGGATCATGAGCGAGGAGCTTTGCGTCGATTTCCACACGTTCCAACTGGAAGGCACGCGGAACGATGCGGTCGTAAACCTCGCGTCCCGCAGTGGGCAAGGCATAGCCGCGCGCCCAATAGCAAAAGAGCGCGTGCAGCAAGATTGAGATGATGAGAGCCAGAATCAGCCAGCGAGAAAAGCTTGATGCCGGATCATTCCGAAGCTCCTCAAACTCAGCTGCTATCATAGAAGGCTCAGGTTATAGCGGCCAACGACGAAATTCAATCTGGAAGGGAAGGATCCGGCCATTTATCGATGCTTGAGTGAGAAAAATTGCGGACCATTTCAAAGCGCTTGGCACGAAATTGGTCACGCTAAAAGATACTCCCCATGCGATCGCCGGAGGAGTTGCTATCGGAGTGTTCATAGGATTCACGCCATTGTTCGGAATCAAAACTCTTCTCTCGCTCGGCGCAGCCTACTTGTTGCGCTGCAATCCGATCGCCGCCGTTATCGCCGTCTCGTTGCACGACGTTGTGACACCTCTTTGGCCGGTCCTGCTGCGCCTCGAGTACGATCTCGGTTTCTGGATGTTGAGCAATCCTCACCATTTTCCGCCCAAAATGGAGACACATTCCATCCATCTTGCCGAGCTGATGAAATGGACAACTTTCTTCGATCTCGGATTGCCCCTTCTGATCGGCTCACTCTTTTTGGCTGCTCCCGTCGCTGCCCTCTTTTATTTTGTCTTGCTTCAGATTCTCAAGGCGCGGGAGGCTTGCAAGTGACGAATTGTGCGATCCAGCGGCATTGAAACATCAGCTTTTCCCTTGCGGGATGGGGAGAACTGACTGTTAATCCGCGTTCCGCATGTCTTCGCAGATTCTCACTCTTGGCCTGCCCTCGGGAAGTTTGATGGATGCGACCATCGCCTTGTTCGCCAAGGCGGGGTTCTCAATCACCGGATCCAAGCGATCGTACCGCCCGGCCATCGATGACCCTGAGCTCGATATCCGATTGCTGCGCGCGCAGGAGATCAGCCGCTACGTTGAGCATGAATACCTGGATGCCGGCATCACAGGGCGCGACTGGGTGGCGGAAAATCAGTCCGACGTCCGGGAACTGGCTGAATTGTCTTTTAGCAAAGCTAGCGCTCGGCCGACACGCTGGGTGCTGGTCGTCCCAGAGGATTCGCCCGTCCGCAGCGTGCGCGACCTGGCGGGGAAGCGCGTGGCGACCGAAGCCGTCGGATTGACCAGGAGGTTTTTCGAGAACGCGGGCGTGAATGTGGAACTCGAGTTCTCCTGGGGAGCGACCGAGGTCAAAGTGCCCGACCTTGTCGATGCGATTATCGACGTCACAGAGACTGGCTCTTCGTTACGCGAGAACAAATTGCGAATCGTAGAGACACTTCTGGAATCGTTCCCCGTCTTGATTGCCAATCACAAGGCTCTGGCGAACGACTGGAAGCGCACCAAACTCGAGACGTTGACCCTTCTGCTCAAGGGAGCCCTCAATGCCCGTGACCTTGTCGGCTTGAAGATGAACCTTCAGGAATCAAACTTGAAGAATTTGCTTGAGGCGCTGCCAGCGCTTCGAAATCCTACTGTCTCGCCGCTAGCCCAGTCGGGATGGGTTGCTGTCGAGACCGTGATCGAAGAAAAGGTCGTCCGCGAGATCATCCCGAGGCTCAAGGCACTGGGTGCGGAGGGAATAATTGAGTATCCCCTCAACAAGGTCGTCTACTAGTTTAGGAGTTCACACACCGTTCATGGGTTCACTGAAAAAGAAAAGAAAGGCGAAGATTGCGAAGCACAAGCGCCGCAAGCGCATGCGCGAAAATCGTCATAAGAAGCGTTTGCGCTACAAGTCCTAAGAGTTACAGTTCGGGCATGAGCGGGAAGGGACGAGACAAGGTCGCCGGCTTCAAGGTTCGGCGTCTCTTGCTGCTTTGTGCAAGCGTGGCTTTTGGGTTGGTCGATCTTTCGGCGCATGGCGCCGTGGCCGACTTGCTCTCCGCTGATGCTCCGTCACCGGCCCGTCCGCTAGAATCTAAAGGGCAGCGGAAGGCTGATGCTTTGGCCTGGTTCGTTAATGGGCTTTTCGAGGAGGAGAGTGAAGGACCCGAGAAGGCCCTCGAGAGTTATCGCAAAGCCCTGACTTTGGACCCAGCGAATACCGATTTGGCCATCAAGGTTGCCTACGATTACCTGCGCCGCGGCGAGACGGCCGAAGCCATTTCCGTCCTAAAGGATGCCGTTAAGGCATCGCCTAAGGAGACCGCTCCGTTTCTCGCGCTCAGTTCCATCTATTTGCGACACCTGCATAAGCCCGATCTTGCCGCAAAGTATGCGCAAAGGGCTATCGAGATAACCCCAAAAAGTTTCGCGCCGTACGAGGCTCTCTGGGAGGTCTATTTGTCTGGAGGTCAGACTGCCAAAGCGGAGCAGGTGCTTGAGAGAGCGGCGCGTTCCAAGAGCCTTGATCCCAGCTTCTGGCTTTCACTTGCCGAGTTAAGCAGTCGAAACGTTCTGCGGGAGGGAGGCGCTTCGCTTTCGGAAGCTGAGCTCCAACGAGTTGGGCGATTGCTCGACAAGGCCGCCTCCTGCGGCGAAAAGGATCCGGCGGCGCTCAGCAAGATCGGTGATCTCTACGTTCTCACCCGCCAAACCGAAAAAGCTCTTCCTTTCTATAGAAAGGTTGTCGAACTGAAGCCGTCCTACCCGCAAATTCGAGAAAAACTCGCGGGTTGTTTGATGGAAACCGGGCAAACGGATGCAGCCATCCAGGTGATCGAGGAGTTAGTAAAAGTCAATCCGCTCAGCATCTCTGCCTACGATCAGCTGACTCAGCTATACCTTAAGGTCGGTAATCAGCCAAAGGCGCTTGCTACTTCGCGACAGGCCCTGCTCCTGGAACCGCAGATCCTCGCCCGGCACCTCCAAGTGATCGATCTGCTCTTCAAGCAGAAGGACTATCATAACGCGGCCATGGCATTGGGGGACGCTCGCAAGCGCTTCCCGCAGGCGGGTCTGCTCACTTACTATCATGGTGTCGCGCTTAGCCAGATCAAAAATCATGATGAAGCCATGCGCGCGTTCGAAAAGGCGCTGGTTGAGGCGGGGAATAGTCAGCCGGATTTACTCAATTCTGATTTTTATTTCGACTACGGCGCGGCGGCGGAACAAGCCGGCCAATACGTGAAAGCGACCGAGCTCTTCCGGAAATCTATTGAGCTTGATCCTGCTAATGCCGCTCGGTCTTACAACTATCTCGGCTATATGTGGGTCGAGCGAAGCGAAAATTTGGAGGAGGCCGGTCAGTTCATCCGCCGTGCCTTGGAGATGGAGCCAAACAATGGCGCCTATATTGATAG
This sequence comes from uncultured Verrucomicrobiae bacterium, assembly GCA_963744345.1. Lineage (GTDB taxonomy): Bacteria > Verrucomicrobiota > Verrucomicrobiia > Chthoniobacterales > Terrimicrobiaceae > DASTFP01. Next base: position 124,436 of record CAVUTD010000012.1, on the reverse strand, counting down.
TTTGGGCTGGTTGGTACTTCAAGCAAGGCAAGTTCGAAGAGGCGCTCGTCGAATTGTTGCGCGCGGCGGAATTGATCCCCGAACCCGACTCGGTGGTATTCGAGCACATCGGAGACACTTGCGACAAGCTCGGAAGAAACGCCGAAGCCGTGCTCTATTGGCAGAAGGCGTTTCAGATCAACCCTGAAGACAAGGATCTTGGCGCCCGACTTGATAAGGCGGCCGAAAACGTTGCCAGACAACCGCAGACGAGGTCGCCGGCTAGCTCACAAACTCCAGCGCAGTGATTGGCGGAATCAGCTTTTGCTCCGCTGCTTCACTGAGGAAGTGACTTACCGCAGCCCGCCCGTACTTGCCGTAATCAAGGGTAAGTTCATTCACGTACATTCCAATGAAACGGTCTGCGAGCGGTACGTCCAATCCGCGAGCATGACTCATACTGTGTGAAACAGCAGATGTGCGATGCTCGAGACCATAAGCAATGCTTTCACGAAGAATCTCACTGATCTCGCGTCTCATCTCGGGAGGAATGTCCTTGCGGATAACGTTTCCTCCCAGGGGCAGCGGCAGGTTGCGCGTCCGCTTCCACCACTCGCCAAGATCAAAGATACCGGCGAAACCCTCTTGCGCGTAGGTAAGTTGGCCCTCGTGAATGATCAAGCCGACATCGGCCTTGCCTGAGCGCACTGCCTCGAAAATTTCGTCGAAGGGAACAACGACATGTGCGAAGTCCCGTCCGAGAAAGAGTTGGGCCGCGAGAAAGGCGCTGGTCATGCGGCCCGGTACGGCGATGGTTTGTTCAAGCAGCCAGTCCTTTTTCCCAGAGTCACTCTCGTCCTGGAGCGATCGGTCCTTTTCGGCGATAAATAGCGGCCCGTAGCCATCTCCCATGCTGGCACCACTTGGCAGGAGGGCGTAGTTGTTCAAGACATAGGCGAGCGCGTGAATGGAGACGGCGGTAATATGCAGTTCGCTGCGGGTCGCCCGTTCGTTGAGAGTTTGAATATCCTGGAGAATGTGAGTGAAGCGATAACCTCTCATGTCGATCTTGTTTTCTGCCATCGCATAAAACATGAACGCGTCATCGGGATCCGGCGAATGCCCTAATGTAAGCGTGGTCGATTTCCAGTCGCGCATCTAGGAGAGATTGGGAGTAAGTTGGGGGTTGAGAGAAGTGATTTCACCGACCAATTGTGGTCCGCGGTAGACGAAGCCGGTGTAGATTTGAACAAGGCGCGCGCCGGCGTCAAACTTCTCCTTTGCCGAGGCTGCATCGATGATCCCTCCGCAGCCGATGATCGGGAGCATTGTTGCGGAGTTGAGGGTTCGAAGCAGCTTGGTCGCCCGCGCCCTGAGCGGTTCCCCGCTCAGACCGCCCGGCTCATCGCGTTCCTTCGGCAAGGCCGAGTGATCCAACGTCGTATTTGTTGCGAGAAGACCGGAGATTCCTTCGCTCTCGCACAAGTCGGCGATCTCAAGAGTTTGCTCTTCGGAGAGGTCCGGTGCGATTTTGACGAGCAGGGGTTTTTCGGTTGCTTCCCTGCGAAGGCTCCGGACGATCCCTCGCAGACGCTGACTTTCTTGCAGATCGCGCAAGCCGGGAGTGTTCGGAGAGCTCACGTTGATGACGAAGTAATCGCCGAATTGTTTCAGCATTCGAAAGCTCTGCAGATAATCATCCGCCGCCTGGTCAAGGGGAGTGGCTTTCGATTTCCCAATGTTAATCCCAACAGGAATTTTCGGCCATTTTCGTGCATGCCGCAGGCCTTGCAGGCGAGCTGACACGGCCTTTGCTCCCGCATTGTTAAATCCCATCCTGTTTACCAGCGCATTCTGTTGCGGATAGCGAAAGAGCCGGGGACGCGGATTGCCTGCCTGCGCAAGCGCCGTGATTGTGCCGATCTCCACAAAGCCGAAACCGAGCGCCTCCCACCCAGCCAGCGCGATGCCATCTTTATCCATCCCGGCAGCCAGGCCGACGGGATTGCCCATCTCCAAGCCGAGCACGCTCTGGGGTTGACGAGGCAAAGGCCCACCACCCATGAGGCGCAGCAAGGCCGGCGGAAACAGAGAAATTTGCCGCAAGACAAAATGGTGGGCCCGCTCGGCATCCACCCGGAACAGAAGCGGCCGGAGGATCGCAGTGTAGAAGTTCACTTCCCGACGCAGAAGGTTCTGAAAATCTCTCCCAGGATTTCCTCGATATCAGCCGCGCCCACGACTTCGGCCACAGCATCAAGCGCTTCGCGCAACGGCATCGCCACGAGTTCCGGATCCGTTTTCCTGCGAAGTTCTTCTTCAGCTTCCTGCAAGCAAGCTCGGGCTCGTTGAAGGCAAGCTTGATGTCGCGCATTGATGGCCGCGAGCATCGGGGCGCCAACCGCGCGATTTCCGTGCGCTCTCTTCACGATTTCCGCAACAAGTTCTTCAATGCCCTCCCCCGTCAGACAGGATATCGGAACGGATGGCGAACTGCCCGCCGCTGAGTTGCAGGTTTGCCTCTTGAGCAGATCGATCTTATTTGCGGCGACAATTTGCCGGTCGTGAGATGCCGATTCCTCAGGCGCGCTCGCATCGATTACCTGCACAATGACGTCAGCGCTCTCAATCGCTCTTTTGGATCGTTCGACGCCCTCCCGTTCCACCTCATCGGTGGTGTCGCGAAGACCCGCCGTGTCGATAATGTGAAAGGGCAACCCGCCCAAACTTGCGAACACCTCGATGGTGTCTCGAGTGGTTCCGGGACGAGTATTGACGATAGCGCGTTCAAACCCCAACAGGCGGTTGAGGAGGCTGGATTTTCCGGTGTTCGGAGCGCCACAAAGAACGAGCCGCACGCCCTCGCGCAGAATGCGGCCCTCTTCCGCGGTTGCGAGCAGTTCCTCGACCCGGCCACGCACCTGTCCGATGTCCGCAAGAAGCTTCTTCCCTGTGTGAGGCTCGATGCCTTCTTCGGGAAAGTCGATATGAGCTTCCACATGAGCGACGATCCCGAGGAGGAGATTTCGAATCTTCTCAACCTCTTGCCCAAGGCGACCAGCGAGTTGTTCCTGTGCGGCGCGCAAGGCCACCGACGTGCTGGCTCGGATCACATCCATGACCGCTTCGGCTTGTGTCAAGTCCATCTTACCATTGAGAAAAGCCCTCTGAGTGAATTCGCCAGGCTCAGCCGCCCGAGCACCCGCTCGGAAAACCGCCGCCAAGAGCCGAGACACCACCAACACACCTCCATGGCAATGGAATTCGGCCATATCTTCTCCGGTGTAGCTGCGTGGCGCACGAAATATGACAGCCATGCCATTGTCGAGTTGACCATCCTTATCGCCAAAGCAGCCAAAATGTAGAGTGCGCTCAAGAAAGCAGTTTGCCGGGTTCTTCTGAGCAAAAAGCTGACCTGCGATCGCGTGAGCAAGCGCTCCGGAAATCCGGATAATCGCAATCGCGCCTTCACCTGGAGGCGTCGAGATCGCAGCAATGGTGTCGTCGACAAGCACGTTCGAGCAAAGCGTGGCGCTAAGTGGCTGCCGTGGCGCGAGCGCACTTTTGCAACAACCCTTCGGCGGCCAGGCGACGCATTTCCGCGATGAAGCGCTCGTTCTGATCCGTCGTTCCCACGGAGACTCGCACCCATTCTGGCAATTTGTAGCTGCGCATCGCTCGAATAATGAGACCGCGACGAAGAAGAGAGCGAAAAACTTCGTCCCCATCCCCCACGCGGACGAGGACGAAGTTTGCCGAGCTGGGTACAAATTCGAGGTTCATCGATGAGAACTCGCGCTGCAAGAACTCGCGGCCTTCCTTCGTAAGCTCACGGGTCTTGCGCATGTGCTCTTCATCTTGAATTCCTGCCAATGCTGCCGCCTGCGCGATGGAGTTGACATTGAAAGGCTGGCGCGTCTTCTGCAAGACCTCGGCGAGCTCGCGCGAGGCCACACCATAGCCAATGCGCAGACCTGCCAAACCCTGGATCTTCGAAAAGGTTCGCATCACCACGACATTTCGGCCGGCGCGAACGAATTTGAGAACGTCGGGCGGGTTATCCAAAAACTCATAGTAGGCCTCGTCAAAGATCACGAGCACCTCATCGGGTACGCGATCCATGAAGCGATCAATCTCCCGCTGCCCAACCATTGTCCCCGTCGGATTATTGGGATTTGCGATGAAGATCTGTCGGGTTCGCCGCGAGATCGAGACCAGCATCGCTTCCAAATCGTGGGTGAAAGCCGGATCCGGCACCTCGACCGTCTTGGCGCCAAAAAGCTGGGCCATCAATGTGTAAACCGCAAAAGCGTGACGGGCTGTGAGCACTTCGTCTCCCGGCCGCAGGAAAGCATGGCCAAGAAATTCAATGATTTCGTTCGAGCCGTTGCCAAGGACGACGTTTTCCCGGTCAAGGCCGAGCTTGTCAGCAATAGCGCCCCGCAGCGCCCATCCGCCCCCGTCGGGATAGAAGTGCGAGCGTTCGAGCGCTTCGCGCATTGCTGCCAACGCCTTCGGTGAGGGGCCAAGCGGGTTTTCATTAGAGGCCAGTTTGACAATCTCCGCAGGTTGCAAACCCATCTCGCGCGCCAGCTCCTCGACAGGTTTGCCTGGTTCATACGCAACAAGTTTCAAAATGTGCTGGTGCGCGGTTTTCCACATAGCAGGTTTAAAGTTTATAAAGTCGGGAACTAAAGTTCTCGAAATGCCGCTTCAATATGTCACTTCCTGGCGAGAGGCTGTAAACTCAAAATTCGCCATGCTCATCGCCGTAATTGCTGACACTCATGGAAAGTTCCCGGGCGCTCTGGCGAGTAAATTGGAAACGGCCGACGAGATCTGGCATTTGGGAGATTATTGCGATCAAAAGACACTCGACGCCATCAGAGCGATCGGCAGACCATTTTTTGGCGTGCTCGGCAACAATGACTGGAGTTTATATCTCCCCCCGCGCCTTTTTCTGGAGCGTTCACAAAGGAGCTTTCTCTTGACTCATATCCCCCCATCGCGTCTCGGGGGTGCGGACTTCCTGCTGCACGGGCATACCCATGTCCCTCGCGATGAAATTGTCGGGCTGACCCGAGTGTTGAACCCGGGCGCCATCGGAGGTGTCAGGAAGGGTGCGCCGCCAAGTTGGGCGTGGATGAAGTTGGACGATAAGACGGGCGAGGTGACCTGGAAAATAATCCCACTCTAATCACTGCTCGGGGGGGGACTTGAACCCCCATGCCTTTCGGCATACGCCCCTCAAACGTACGTGTCTGCCATTTCACCACCCGAGCAAGCGTGGGAAACGAAAGTTTGCCGCTGCGGTTTGAGCGCGCAAGGGAAAAATTCCGCTTGCTGGTCGATAATGCCTATGAGATGCTCGCAGGTTCTCCGGAGGAGGCAATCTCATGGCATACGCAGTCATTCAAACAGGGGGCAAGCAATACCGCGTCGCAGAGGGAGACCTGATCGACGTTGAGAAGCTCGACTTCGAGACTGGCGCGGAGGCAAAATTTGAAGAAGTACTTCTGGTTTCAAATGGAACCGGGCTCTCCATCGGAGCACCGCTGGTAGCGGGCGCTGCCGTGACCGCAGAAGTCGTTGAACAAACCAAAGCTCCGAAGATCGTCGCCTTCAAGTTCAAACGCCGGAAAGGCTACCACCGCACGGTGGGCCACCGCAGGCGACTCACCCGACTCAAGATAAAGGCAATTACCGCGTAACCTCGGCATATGGCTCATAAAAAAGGTCAGGGCAGCGTCAAGAACGGACGCGATAGTGTAAGTAAACGGCTCGGCGTCAAAAAATTCGGCGGCCAGTCCGTGATCGCTGGCAACATCATCATTCGCCAGCGCGGAACGAAATTTGTTCCAGGCCGAAACGTCGGCCTCGGCCGTGATTACTCTATTTTTGCGCTCGTCGACGGCCATGTCCAATTCGATCGAAGTGGACGCCGTGTGAACGTCGAGCCGCTCCCGGCAAGCTAAATCTCCAGCGCGCTCCTACTTGGGCGGCCTAGCGGACTGAGGAAGGGGCTAGGGAGAGCGCCAAGATTTCTCCTGCTCACTCGCGGACAAGGATCTTTACAGCTTATCCTGCTAAAGGGTTTTGCAGAACTCCTCCAGTCGGTCGAGACCCTTCTTAATGACATCGAGGCTCGTCGCGTAGCTTAACCGGATCGTGCGGTCGTCGCCAAAGGCAATGCCGGGCACCACCGCGACATTGGCCTTACTGAGAAGACGGTCCGCGAAGTTCTGGGACTTCAAGCCGAAGGAGCCAATGTTTACCAGGACGTAAAACGCGCCCAGCGGTCTCAGGGCGCTAAGCCCCGGGATGCTGCTCAATCGATCGTACATGTATTGCCTGCGGATATCGAACTCGTCACGCATGTCAGTGACGCACTGCTGGTCCCCCTTGAGAGCAGCAAGTCCTCCCTTCTGAGCAAAGGAACACGGGTTCGACGTGCTGTGGCTCTGCATGGAATCTATGGCCTTGGCAATGCCCTCCGGAGCTCCAAGGTATCCCAAGCGCCAACCGGTCATGGCGTAGGCTTTGCTAAAACCATTAACGGTAATGGTCAAATCGTAAGCCTCCGGCGTGAGTGAACCAATGCTGACATGCTCGGCGTCTTCATACACAAGCCGTTCATAAATTTCGTCCGAAAGGATGTAGATCTCTTCCTCGGCAGCGACTTCGGCAATTGCCCGCAGCTCTTCCTTCGTATAGACCGAGCCCGTCGGGTTGCCGGGCGAGTTGATGATAATCATCTTCGTCTTCGGCGTCATCGCGTTCTCAAATTGCTCGGCAGTTATCTTCCAGCCGCTTTCCTCCGAGGTTTGGACGATCACCGGTTCCGCTCCAGCCAGGCGGACCATTTCCGGATAGCTCAGCCAATAGGGCGCAGGAACAATGACTTCATCTCCCGGATCACACACTGCAACAACGGCGTTAAAGCAAGACTGCTTCGCTCCGTTGCTCACGATGATCTGGCTAGGCTTATATTCAAGGTTGTTGTCGCTCTTAAATTTTTCGGAAATCGCCTGACGCAGCTCTGGAATGCCTGAGCTCGGCGTGTACTTGGTGAATCCGGTTTGAAGGGCTTCAATGCACGCCGCTTTAATGTGCTCGGGGGTGTCCATGTCGGGCTCGCCAGCCCCGAAACCGCAAACATCGACGCCTTCGGACTTGAGCGCCTTGGCCTTGCTGTCAATAGCGAGAGTGAGGGATGGAGTGAGTTCTTGGACGCGGTTTGCAAGTTGCATGATGAGTTTAGGAAATGTGGGCGTGAATAAGTGGACCAAGATTGTTTTCTGCCATACGGATAATGTCCATCTCGCGCTTGGCATTTTCGACCGAATCCGAAGCATGGGCGGCGTTCACCATAAGTGACTCGCCAAACTCGCGCCGGATCGTTCCCAGCGGCGCTTTCGCAGGATCGGTGGGGCCAAGAACTTCGCGAATCTTGCTGACCGCATCAACCCCTTGATATAGCAGCGCTACGCATTTCTCGCTGCCGGGCACTGCGCGCTTTTCGAGCGGACACTGGCTGGGACGCGTGCCGGTCATGAACTGGATGATGCTTTCCCAGCGATCGCGTCCCGCGAGAGGTCCAATTAACTCGCCGAGTTGCCGTTCCGCGAGCGGATCCAGTGGAACGCCGAATTCCTGCTCCAGCGCAAAGCGCGCGCGCTTGCCGCTCGGTTCCTTCAGCTTTTCCATGATGACATCCAAGACGGGTCTATAGAAGTCCTCGGCCTCCGCCACACTCATGTAGTGCACCTTGATGCCGATGATCGATAGCCCCGCGCGAGAGAAAAGTTCGATCACGCCACCGAGACGAGCGTTGGGAAATCTGAAGTTGTCCGGCTTAACCAAGACAAGCGTTTTCTCGACATTCTCGCCGGCGGGATAGGGAATACAATGGTCGAGGATTCCGGCATCAGTCTCAGAATATCGGGCGAGAATTGCCAGATGTCTTCGAGCGGCTTCCTCATCCTGCGCGGCGAGCACCGCCGGCTCAAAATAGATAACCTTCCCATGCTCGACAAGGTAATCGCCGTAGGTATCGCGGACCGACTCCCCGCTGGCGCGCTCGTGGACGATGCGCCCAGTCACCGCTCGGGTCTTCAGCACAGCGTTCTCGCCTTTAAGGACCAGCAGAAGTAGCCTTTGGCGGACATTGTTCGCGTCAGGAGAAAACTTCTTCAGAATGTAATCTCGAAGCAATTCCTGTGTCGGACGGTGCCGTTCGTCGGTTGTAACCGACGTCGCCGCGAATTCCTCAACCAATTCACGGCTCGGCGCAAACATACGAGCTCCGGCCAACTCCAGACCCGAGCGAGAAAGAATGCGGGACATAATTCCTCCTGTCCGCGATTTACGCAACGAGTATGGCGTGATGAGAACGTAAGAGAGCTGCATTGCGGCTTGGCACGCCCAGACAAGGCGCGGATCGGAATAACTACTGGCGCGCATAATAAGCCGTCAACCTCGAAAGAGAGACGATCCGCTCAGACCGAAGCCATCGCCGAAACAGAACCGATGAATTTGCAGGTCGAGAGTTGAAAATGAATTGAGTTTATCTCTGTTAATCGGGAGACGTTACATTGCTTTGTCTTTTTGGCAGGCTCCCGCGCGCCACTTTCCTCGGACGATAATGCGAGGCTTCGAGAAACCTTCTGCTTCGAACGCGCTGGCCACCTCCTGAACCTGCTCCCGGAGCACGCCCGAAAAAATCAACCATCCACCCGATTTTGTCGCGCGCGTGATACGAGGCGCGGCTGCGATGAGGACATCATTCAGAAGGTTGGCCAGAACGACATCGAAGACACCGCCTTCCGTCAGCTTAAGGGCATCACCGCAGGCGACCTCGATCAGAGGAAATCCGTTATCGAGTGCGTTCTTCTTCGCGATTCGCACGGCAATTGGATCGTAGTCAATCGCCTTGACGCGGCTTGCGCCAAGTGCTTTGGCGCCAACCGCGAGAATGCCTGCACCCGTGCCGATGTCCAGGGCTGCAAAGTCGGGCGATAGACTGGGCGTGATATCCGCTAGCAGCCGGAGGCAGCTCGCTGTGGTGGCGTGTTCGCCCGTGCCGAAGGCCATCCCTGCGGGTATGAAGATCGCACGAGTTTTTCCTGCCTTCCGCCATCGGCGCCAAGCAGGTTTATCAGCGAAGATCTTGAGCTTTCCACGGATCGACATTGGCTCCCGCGGCCGCGCGGGCGGGCCTTTCCAGGCATCTTTCGCCAGTCTCGTCACGCGCCCGCCAAAGCGTTTCACGAGCTTCTTCGCCGTATGCTTGCTGCAATACGCTTCGATCTTGAGAGTCTGAGAGCGGCGCCAGGTGAAAAAGGCAATCTGCTGAGGATCCACAAAACGCAAGCGTTCTCTCCAGACGTCTTCCCACTTCGCGGAGCTGAGGCGTGTCCAACGGTGAACGATCCTAATCACCATCGTCGTCAATCTTCAGGGCATTCTAGCAAAAAGAGGGATTGCCCAGCTTGGCACGCCTTTCGTTCGCTCACGGAGCGAAATCTCTGCCTTAGGGCAAAAAATGTGAGACAAGGAGGTTCAGCCTGGGCCAGAGTGCAGCTTTGTGAAACGCTCGAAGCTAATCGTCGCAAGCAGCGAAGCCTGCGCAGACATGCTCTATGCCACGCGCTTCCGCGCACCGGACGCCTTTGCCTTCGTCGAAACGCAAGGCCGAAAAGCGATTCTAATTAGCGATCTGGAGCTGGATCGGGCGCGCCGAGAGGCTCAGGTGGAAACGGTGGTGAGTTATTCCGAAGTGGAGAGAAAAGTGCAGGGCAAGCGAAAGCAAAAACCTGCTTACCCAAAAGTGCTGGCGGAATTCCTAAGAAGCCGAAGCGTTCGCGGGGTCTTGACCCCGACCGATTTTCCCCTGCATCTTTCGCGTTGCCTCGAGAAGGAAAACATTCGCGTCGAGCCCGCAAAGGGCGCGCTTTGGCCCGAGCGGCAATTCAAGGATGTGGAGGAGGTTAGCGCCCTCGAGGCAGCGCTGGGCATAGCCGAAGCAGGTATGGCGCGCGGGCACGACATCCTTAAGGCAGCGAGCATTCGCAAGAACCAACAACTCTTTTGGAATCGGGAAATTCTGACTGCAGAGGTCTTGCGTATGGAGATGGAGATAGCAGTCGTTCGCGCAGGCGGTGAAGCACGCGGCGATACGATCGTGGCGTGCGGCGAACTCGCCTGCGATCCTCATGAGCGCGGAAGCGGTCCTCTCTTAGCGAACCAACTTATTATTCTAGATATTTTCCCGCGCGATTCGCGCACCGGCTATTTCGGGGATCTGACCCGCACAGTGGTTCGCGGAACGGCAACCCAAGAGCAGCGGCGAATTTGGGAAATTTGTCTGCGGGGTCAGGAACGCGCCCTGCGCGCACTCAAGCCTGAGAGCCGCGGCCAAAAGATTCATGAGGACGTGAAAGCCTTTTTTTCCAAGAGCGGCTATCCGACGGAGATTAAGAATGGCCGCTGGCGAGGCTTCTTTCATGGCACCGGCCACGGGCTGGGACTTGAGATCCATGAGGAACCCCGCTTTGCCGCAGCGACTTTTCGAGCTGGCCAGGTATTCACGATTGAGCCGGGAATTTATTGGCCGGGCACTGGAGGTGTGCGGCACGAAGATGTCGCTGTGATCACCGCAAAGGGTCATCGGTTGATGAGCACTTTTCCCAAGCAGCTCGAAGTTTAAGGCCGAACGGTTTCAGAGCGTCGACGTTAAGGGAGCCGGCGGCCTTTCACCCGATGGGCCGCCGGCGCCAAATGCACGATTTAGTCGACATTTGTTGAACATCGGATCGAGTTGATTGTCCGACAGAACGTAACTACATTTCTTGCTATGATGACTTGGATTTTTCTGATCGGTATACCGCTGCTGCTAGGCCTTTGGGCGCAGATGCGTGTGTCGAGGGCTTTTGGCCATTGGAAGCAGGTTGCGGCCAGCTCCCGGGTGACGGGCGCGCAAGCCGCGCGCGAGATTCTTTCCGCGGCAAACATCCATGATGTGGAGGTTTTGGAGATCAATGACATGCTCGGCGATCATTACGATCCTACGCAGAAGCGTCTTTGCCTTTCACCCGATGTTTACAACACGCCATCTGTCGCGGCGCTCGGCATTGCCGCGCACGAGTGCGGCCATGCCATCCAGCATCAAACGTCTTACGCGCCACTCAAGATGCGCATGGCCATTGTGCCGGTGACCCAGATCGCCTCGAACATGCTGCCATTCATTTTTCTCGGTGGATTGTTCTTCGGCCTGATGAAACTGGCGATGGTGGCGGTCGCGGTTTATCTGGTGCTGACGTTGTTCCAATTGATCACCTTGCCGGTTGAGTTCGATGCCTCTCGAAGGGCGAAAATCATTTTGCAGCAGATGGGAATTATTCGGCCTGGCGAAGAGGCAGCGGGCGTCAATCAAGTGCTCGATGCCGCAGCGCTGACCTACGTGGCAGCTTTTGTCGCTTCCCTTGGCACTTTGCTCCACTTCCTGCTGATATTCATGAACAATCGCGACCGCTGAGGACATTTGCCGCGGCCCAAGAAACAATCCAAGCGGTCGGCTCCGATTGATGTTCCTGGGAGCAAAGGGCCGCTTTCCGGAAACCGACGACGCTCCCAGGATTTAATTTACGAGCCGTCTTCGTCTCGAGATCAGCAGAATGCTCGCAGTAGACCGGTGGTCTTAACAATCGCCGGCTCCGACAGTAGTGCAGGAGCCGGCGCTCAGGCCGATCTCAAGACTTTCACTTATTTCGGGTGTTACGGGTTGACGGCCATTACCTGCGTTGTCGCCGAGATTCCAGGCAAAGTAGTCGCCATTCAGGCGGTAAAACCCGAAATCGTCGCTGAGCAAATCGCCCTGAGTTTTGCAGCTTTCCCAGTGGCTGCGGCGAAGACGGGAATGCTCTATTCCACATCGATCGTGTATGCGGTGGCGGAGGCGCTTGCCGTTCGCCCGACGCAGTTGGTCATCGATCCGGTCATGGTGGCTAGCAGCGGCGACGCGCTCCTCAAAAAGTCTGCCATCACGGCCTATGGAAAAGTTCTGTTCCGGCACGCGGTCCTCGTCACTCCCAATCTCGACGAACTAAAGATTCTCGTGGGACGCGAGGTCGACAGCATTGCTGACATGAGGGAAGCTGGCAAACTGCTGGCCGAAAAATACGGCTGCGCATTCTTACTTAAGGGAGGCCACCTGCGTGGGAAGTTCGCCTTGGATCTCCTGACTACCCCAACAACCTGCGAAGAGTTTGTTGCGCCATTTTTCCGAGGCGTCGCCACTCACGGAACAGGGTGCACGTATTCCGCGGCCGTAGCCGCCAATCTCGCGCGGGGATGTTCGCTTTCACAAGCCGTATCGGTTGCGAAGAACTACATCTCCAAAACAATCGAGAAGTCGTTGCGCTGGGAAGAAACCCGCGCCCTCGAACATTTCCCTCAAAACAAGAGGTCAAAGCATGCTTCTTGAGCCCGATGCTCCAGCAGCGCTTTCACAGCGCGAGCGTGCGGTGCTGCGATCAGCATTTCCCGTGAGCTCTCAAGCGAATGCGCAAACTCACATCCATTTTGATGCCGAAGAATTTGAGGTGCTTCACCCGCGAACCGCCTACTTGCTACTGAAGAACGGCTCGATGGCGGTGAGCGCCTTCCGGTAAAGCGGGTATTTGCCTCCACGCCCGAGCGCTGTGACCAGAATTCCGGCGAGTTCGTCCTTTCCCGCCGGCACCAGCATGGTTGTGTCGGCCACTTCGCGGCAATTGATGCGCGCCTGGAAGTATTCGGAGGCCGGTTGGCGCACAATTTCCATCGTGGCATCGCGACATTGAAATTCGCACCGGCCAATCGTGGGGCCGTCGATCACCTGAATGTCGAAGCCGATGCGAGTACCCCGCGGTGAGAGGAAGAAATTGCTTTCCGTGTGCGACAACAATTTCCACTCGAGTTGGGCTGCCAGCCAACCCAGCAGAAGCAAGCCTGTCGTGCGCTCCGTACAGGAAATGGAGACGTGTTCAATCGTGCCGATACGGGCCAGTGCACACGAATGGTCGAAAAGTTGTGCAATCGCGTAACGAGCGCCGATCAAGCGCGTCCAATTCAAGTCACACAGGATCGTGCGAATTTCGGTAAGCGTCCTTATCTTTTGGACGAGGTTGAATTGCTCGGCGCGAGCATCCCACTTCCCACTATCGTAAATCACGCGATCGACCCACCCCCACAATTTTTTGTCCAGCGGCTCGCGAAAATTTTCCTGCCACCAGAAGAAGAGCGGAAGGTCGGAGTCCAAGTGAGAAAAAACGATATTCGGTAGTGCGCTGACCATGCCGCCATCGAGCTGGAAGGTGATTTGCTCGGAACAAATTTGACGCTCGCCCTTGCCCGCGAGATGGCAGTGGGCGCTGATCCACGCGCTGGCTTGCTCGCGGGAGGCTCCAGGGTTGGCGAAGATGAGTAGCGCGCGGCAAGCGTGCTGACTGGCGATTTGGGCGATCAGATTAGTATTTTCCGAGACAGACTCCGCGTCTTCTGTGTAAATGGCGAGATTGATCAGGGACGCGCGGGTCTTGGTCTCGCCGGTTTCTTCCCAAAGTTTGCCTAATTCCTTATCGATCTTTCCCACTTCAACGGGAAGGCCCGGCTCTATCGAAACTTGCGCGGTAGCGCTCATAGGCGTCTCCAATTTGCACCATAGCGGCGAATCAATTCATCGGCTTCGCTGGGCCCCCAGCTTCCGGCAGCGTAAAGGGCGAGATCGTCGCCATTGCTGTCCCAACCGCCACGAATGGCGTCGACGAATTTCCACGCCTCTTCCACTTCGTCCCGGCGCGCGAAGAGCGTGGCATCTCCGCTCATTGCGTCGAGCAAAAGGCGTTCGTAAGCCTCCGGAGTTGCCTTGCCGAAACTCGTTCCGTAGTGAAAATCCATTTTGACGGGTTCAATTCGCAGACTGGAGCCCGGCATCTTCGAGCTCATGCGCAAAGCGACGCCCTCATCCGGCTGAATGCGGATAACCAGAGCGTTGGATTCAATGGTTTGCTCCTCAGCGTTGAACAAGACAGGCGGTGCCGCCTTGAACTGGATGGCGATCTCTGTCGTCGCTTTGGGCAGTCGCTTGCCTACCCGGACAAAGAAGGGCACTCCGGCCCAGCGCCAATTATCGATGTTAGCGTGCAGAGCAACGTAGGTTTCAGTCAAAGATTCCGGATTGATATTTTGTTCGTCACGATAGGCAGGGACGCGTTTCCCGTTGACGGCGCCTGCGCCATACTGGGCGCGAACGACATGACTTCGAACCTCGTCACCCGTGAGAGGCCGCAGAGATTTGAGCACCTTGACCTTCTCGTCGCGGATGGCGTCCGCGTCGAGGCCGGCAGGTGGCTCCATGGCGGTAAGGCATAATAGCTGGAGGAGGTGATTTTGCACCATGTCGCGTAGCGCTCCGGCCTTGTCGTAATAGCCCGCACGGCCCTCGACACCCAATGGCTCGCTGGCGCTGATCTGAACATGGTCGATGTAGCGAGCATTCCAGAGTTGCTCGAAAATCGCGTTGGCAAAGCGCATCACCATGATGTTCTGCGCGGTTTCCTTCCCGAGATAATGATCGATCCGGAAGGTGTCGTTTTCGGAGAAAGCGTCTCGAACCATCTGGTTGAGCCGCTGAGCGCTGGCCAGGTCGGTGCCAAAGGGCTTTTCTACGATGACCCGTGCCCAACTGCCTGGTCGCGCCCCATTGAGACCGCTCTTGCGCACGTTTTCCAGGATCACCGGGAACTGATCTGGTCCTGCCGAAAGATAAAAGAGCCGGTTGCCGCGCGTCCCGCGCTGGGCATCCAACTCGTCGAGACGTTTCGCCAGCGATTCATAACCCTCCAGAGCGTGGAACTCGCTGCGGTGATAGAAAATCGAAGAGGCGAATCCAGTCCACAGTTCTTCATTGATCTGCTGGCGCGAAAATTTTCGCGCCGCCTCTTCGAGTTCTTTGCGAAAAACCTCATCATTCTTATCGCGACGGGCAAAGCCGACCACACTCACCGCCGGGGGGAGTGCGCCGTCTGCGGCAAGATTGTAGAGTGCGGGAACGAGCTTGCGATGGGTCAAATCACCGGTCGCACCGAAAATAACAACGGCACACGGTCCTGGGATCGCGCGGCTATATAGGCCCTCGCGAAGAGGGTTGACTTCTTTGCTCTCAGACATTGGTTATTCATAGTCGAATGTGGGCTTTGTGCCAACGCAGAAGGCAAAAATGAATCAGTCGAGGCTGGCGGAAATCGCGCAAATGGAGGTGCGATCTGGGCTCCGGAGCCTTCCGGAGGAACTTCGTCTTGTAGTTGCCAGGGCCCCTGTTTTCTTCGAGTCCAAGCCAAGTGCCGAGGACGTCGCCGACGGGGTTGAGCCTGACACGTTAGGTTTGTATGACGAGGGTTTTCCGGACGCGCCAACTCCGCGCATTCGCCTTTGGTTGGCAAATCTCTGGGATTTTGCCGAGAACGATGAAGCGGTTTTTCGTGCGGAAGTCCGCATGACACTGCTTCATGAAATTGGACACGTCCTTGGCTGGGATGAGCACGAGGTGGAAAAGCGGGGACTGGAATGATTGTCGCGGAATTTCCCGTCAAGGCGCCGGTTTGATCGTCGTGTTGCTGATCTCTATTTGCCGCTCTCGACCCCCTGCTCAAACTGTCCGGCGCGGTACAGTTTGGCATACGTACGGCCGCTGGCGAGAAGTTGAGTGCCGGTTCCTTGTTCCGCGATGCGGCCGTTCTCGAGCACGACGATGCGGCCGAGCGAATGAACGGTCGCGAGGCGATGAGTAATGATCAGAGTGGTGCGGCCCCGCATGAGTTCCGCCAGCGTCGTCATGATGGCGTGTTCGGTCGCAGGATCCAAGGCGCTGGTCGGCTCATCGAGGAGCAGAATCGGAGCGTCTTTGAGAAAGGCTCGGGCGATGCCAATGCGCTGACGCTGACCCACACTCAGGTAGCTGCCGCGCTCCCCCACGGCACTCTGAAATCCCTGCGGCATATTGATGATGAAATCGTAAGCCTGCGCGCGCTTGGCTGCTTCGATGATCTCTGCATCAGTCGCTCCCGGTCGGCCATACGCTATGTTTTCTTTGATGTTCGTTGAAAACAGCACGGTATCCTGCAAGACCATTCCGATTTGGGAACGAAGAGATTTTTTTTTCAACTCGCGCAGATCGTATCCGTCAAGCAAAACGGCGCCGGATGTCGGATCATAAAATCTAGGCACTAAACTCAACAATGTGCTCTTGCCTGCTCCCGTTCCCCCGACAAAGGCCAAAGTTTCTCCATGGGTGATCCTGAGGTTCACACTTTCCAAAATGAGTCGGTCACGCGAGTAACCGAAGCTGACATCCCGAAATTCGATATCTCGTTGCGCCCTTTGTATCGCTCTGGCATTCGGAGCGTCGGGCACGTCGTCCTCGCGATCGAGGACCTCGAAACAGCGCACCGCGCCCGCGGCCGCTCCCTCCAGCGCCCAAGCGGTGTAGCTGAGTTGCTCAAGCGGTTGGTACAGCATGAGAAGATAGCTGACGAAGACGGTTAAGTCGCCCAAGGTGAGAGCGCCAGAGAGAACCTGGCGCGCGCCGACGTAATACATGAGCGCGGTGCCAAGCGCCATGAAAGTGCCAACGACAAGCGAGCTGACGATCGAGGTGATGTTGAATCGCAGCCCAGCTTCAAGGCTCTGCGCGGCTCGTTTGCGAAATTGACGAATTTCGAAGGATTCCCGGCCAAAGGCGTGAACCATTCGGATCTGGCTAATGCCCTCTTGAGCCAAGGCGAGCAGGTCGCTCTCGCGTTCTTGAATCGTCGTGGACTGACGCCGGACACGATCGGCGAAATAGCCGATGGCCCATGCGACGAATGGCAGCACCGCAAGAGAGGTCAGTGCCAAAGGCCAGTTCATCCAAAGCATTATCGCAAATGTCCAAAGGAGCATGACCACCGAACTCAGAATAGTGGCGAAACCCTTGTTGTACAGCGTTTGAATACTCTGTGAGTCGTAGGCAACGCGAAAGCTCGAGTCCGAACTGCGCCGTGCGTCATGATACTTGAGCGGAAGGGACTGCAGGCATGCGTAGAGATCAGTGCGCAGGCGCAACAGGGCTTTGAGGCCAACCTGAATGAAAAGGTAGCTGCCCCCAACATTGATCACACCGCCCAGTAAACTTATCAGGACAAGTGCCAGACAAAGCCAAAGCGCTACTTCGGCAGCGGTCGCCTCACCGAACCATTGCGTAATGAAGACCCGAGCTTGCTCGGTAGCCGGTCCAGCATCCGACGACAAAACCCCATCGACAATGTACTTGAACGGCCACGGCTTCAGAGAATTAACCATGATCGCGGCAAAGGTGAGGAGAATGCCCCCGAGCGATGGCCAAAGGTACGGACGAAAATAGCGAAGTGCTCGGACGTAAATGAACACGGCCTTTCGTTGCTAACTCAAGGACAACTGGTTTTCAACGGGATTGCGTGAGCACGTGCGAAGCCGTAACACATATCTTTGGCAATGGTAGCCGCTCAAAGCGCTCTGACTCGCACGATGATCGCGCGGGTCTCTCTCGAGGACGTCGTTATTTACGCGAATGAGCCTCTTGCGGATTATCTCAGAACTCCCAAGAGCAAGCTCGTTGGTTCTTCTCTGAGAGATGTCGCGCTACTTTGCACCGGCGAGGTCTCCTCCTGCTTTATGCGCCCCGAAACCGGTCGCACCAGCAATCGGCTCGTCACCGACGGCGACGGCACAGTCTTTGAGGCCCAACTCTATTCCGACGGCGGCGTTCTCGATATCGTTCTGGATCCCGTCGCAAGCTCGCCGACTTCGCGCAGAGTCCATTGGCGGACTCGAGTGGAACGCTCCTCGAATCGCTCAGCGAGGAAGAACTTCGCAGCATTCGCCATCCTGAACGGAGATACCTCACCGTTACCTACACGCGGCTCCAGGCTCTGACCCGCTGTGCGGAACGCCTCACTCCGATGGAGGTGAAATTGCTTGTCGATTCTTTCATGGAAGAGGCCAGCGAAGCTGTGCGTCAGACGGGCTGCACCGTAGGGGAAACCTCCCGCGACGCGGTGCTGGGTATCTACGGCGCACCGCGCTACTTTGCCGATCACCCACTGCGTGCCATCCTTGCGGCGTGTGACCAGCTTCAAAAGACCTCGCAGCTGCATGCTGGACTTTATCGAGAAGGAAAAGAGCTTCCTCCCTGCTCCTGCGGAATATGGACCGGCGACACCCTCGTCGGCATGTTGAACAGTTCGACCCATCAGCACTACACGACCGTTGGCGCGCCTGTTGATCTCGCAGCGATACTCTGCCAACTGGCGCGGCCTGGGGAAGCAGTCCTCCCAGAGCACACGTTGACACACATGCTGAGAACGTTGCCCTCGGACTGGCAGCACATTCGCGCGGAAAGCGAACACGAGCCTGACTTGAGCGACATTGATTGGACCCACCCGGAAATTGTCCCCGTTCCCGAACATCTAAGAAAAGTCGTTTATCTCGTCGGGCGAGGAGTTGAAGACAGCGCCGATCACACCGAGCTGTTTTTCGACTATTTATGGTCCTTCCGGGCGCCGGGAAAAGATCAACCGACTCCCATCCTGCGGGTCGTGCGACCTGCTATGGTGGGCGATTCCTTTGAGCTTAGCGAGGACAACGTCGTTACCGCGCAGGCCACGCAGGCTTTCGGCAAATACAAGCTCCTGGAAGTGATCGGAAGCGGAGGAATGGCCACAGTATGGCGAGGAATGGACCGATTTGGAAACGTCTTAGCCATCAAAACAGTGCACTCCAGCCAAATGGTGACGGAGGCCCAACTGAAACGCTTTCGCCGTGAAGCCGAGATCATGGCGCGGCTTCCCCATCGCAATATCTGCCGTGTTTATGAGATGAACGAGTTCGACGGCATTCAATATATTGCCATGGAGTACGTCGATGGTCTGCCGCTCTCCGACCTGCTCTATGAAGCCGAGGGAAGCGAAGTTCCTGATGGCACCGCACGAAACATCGATCTGCGCGCCCTGATCCAGTCCGTTCGTGCAGCGAGGTCTACTGAGAACTCGGAGGCCGAAGCGACGGAAGCTGCTCCGCGCCCAAAAAGGACGCGAATCCTCCCGATTGAGCAGACTCTCAGTCTCATCATCAAAGTCTGTGAAGCGATCCAGTTCGCTCATGAACACGGCGTGTTGCATCGAGATCTCAAGCCAGGAAACGTCCTGCTTCGCGAAGACGGCGAACCGCTCGTTGCTGATTTCGGCTTGGCGAAATTGAAGAGCGACGATGGCTCACATTCGCTCTCTTTGACCGGCCATGTCGTGGGGACGCTCGAGAACATGGCGCCCGAGCAGGCTGAGTCGAGCAAGGACGTTGATGAGCGCGCCGACGTCTACAGCATTGGCACAATGCTCTATCAGATGCTGACAGGTCGCAGGCATTTCGAGGCAAGTGGCAGCATTGTCAAGGACGCCCAAGCACTGAAGGCCCACGAACCGGTTCGTCCGCGCGCATTTAATCCCCATATCCATCCGGATCTTGAGATCATCACTCTGAAGGCGCTGCGGAACGCGCCCGCTGAAAGATACCGTAGCGTCGCTGCGCTCAGGGCCGATATCGACCATTATCGGCGCGGTGAGGTTATTAGCGCCAAACCGGTTTCACCTGTCGACTTCCTGAGAAAACTTGTTTTGCGTAACAAGCTGGTCTCCGCGGTAAGTACCGCCTCCGTTCTCATTATTGCCAGCGGTGTTTTACTCTCCATCTACTTGCTTAATGTAAACCTCAAAGAGGCGAATGAACGCACCTCTCTGATCGAGCAAGAGCTGCGTGTGACCGAGCAAAGAGAACAGGAGGCCCGGCGGGAAGTGGACGCCGCAAGATCAGAGAAGGCGCGCGCCGAAATCGCCCTCGCGGAAAACCA
Source organism: uncultured Verrucomicrobiae bacterium (assembly GCA_963744345.1). GTDB lineage: Bacteria > Verrucomicrobiota > Verrucomicrobiia > Chthoniobacterales > Terrimicrobiaceae > DASTFP01. Next base: position 104,497 of record CAVUTD010000012.1, on the reverse strand, counting down.
GCGGGCACTGAACGCGGCGAAGGAGACGCGAAAACGAGAAGAAATGCGGGTCCAGTTGAAGACGGCCAGCGAGATCCGAGATCTGATCGCCGCCACCACCGACCGACGAACGGTACCGGCCGCGCCAGAGGCGTTAAGCTCTCCGACGCCCTCACTCAGCCCGGTCGTCACAGCTGACAGTTCCTCCGAAACTTCCGATGCGGCTCAGCAGGCGATGCTTGAAGCCAAGCGAATCTATAACTTCGACCTCTCCGGTGACGAGTTGCAACGTCTCGACAAGGCGCCCGAGGAAGTGGTTCGCCGCCTGGTGCAAGCTCTCGATAGGGTGTGCCGCGCTTTACTGGAGCGAAATGATTTGCCAGACGCCTGGATGCTGAAGGGACGACTACACTTGACATTGATGGAATTTGGCCCTGCCGTTGAGTGCTTCACGGACGCAGCGAAGTTCGTGCAAGCTAGTAACAATCCGGTTGACTCCGGGCCTGCGAGCAAGATGCTCGAGTTGGCAACAAACATTGCTGGCGCCGGACCAGACAAGTCCGCCAAGGCTGCGGAGATGCTTCGGACATCCTCGCTCGAGGAAAATCAAGCCGCGGCAAATATTTTGCAATTCCTGAATCGAAAACCGACCCTGCGCCGCGGCTCTCTAACTGCACCGGGGCCGCTCAGGCAGCAAATCACACCCAACGAAGCGGCGCTCGCAGTGCGTCAGCGAAACGGCATGGACGTTCGCGTGTTCGTCAAACCCACGGCCGACGGGCGCGTTCAACTCATTGTCTGGAACTCAACAGATGTCAAAGACCTCAGCCCTCTTCTGAGTACTGATCTCGCAAGTCTCAGCGTGATTGGAGCCAAAACACTTGATTGGCAGACGATCCTCTCACTGCCTGTGGATGCGCTTGATCTTTCGAAATGCTCCATCGAAAGCCTCCCGCAGACTCCACGAGGCTTTCTACGCCTTCGATCTCTCAACCTGACCAACTCCGAAGTGGCAAGTTTGGAGTTCGTTCGGAGCATGCCCTTACTTGAAACACTCGACCTTTCCGCCGCGAACGTTACTGATCTCTCCCCGCTGCTGGCATGTCGCGAACTGCGTCATCTCAATCTTGCTGGACTCAACCCGACCAATCCACATATCTTGATCAAGCTGCCGATCGAGTCGCTCACCGTAAGTCCGATGCTCGTCACCGACAGAAAAGGCCTGAATTTACTGCGCCTTCATCGCACTCTCAAAGTCCTGCGTTCTCCCGACGATCCTGCCGACCAGTCCGCCGCACAGTTTTGGAGCAAGCTTGATGAGGGCGTCTATAATCAGGTGCACTAAGATTTAATTTAGGATTTTGAACAGATCGAGGTGCTCGCACGTCTAACGGGTGAATACCTTCGTTCCGGATCGCCATGAAAAACCCATACCGTAAGATCAACCGGAAGCGCTACTCGTTAGGTGATTTAATCAGTATCGTCTCTTCTTGTGCCCGCGACAGCGGGGAAACGCTTGCCGCAGTGATTGATCTCTTCGAGAGTGGCCGTGTGCGTCTGGAAAATCATGGCCGCTTGAAACGCGTCCGTGTTGCCGGCTAGGCGGTTGATTTGATTTTTGGCGCTGTTCAAGAGAAGCCAGCGCGATAGCTTTCCCGCATGGTCGAAATCTCCGTCGCCTACGAAGGCGACTTGCAATGCGTTTCCATTCACCGCCCCTCGCGCGCATCGCTACGCACTGATGCACCAAGAGACAATCTCGGAAAGGGTTCGGCATTCAGTCCAACGGATCTGACGGCGACTTCGCTGGGCGTATGCATGTTAACTACTATGGCGATCACCGCTACCAAGCGATCGCTTAACGTCGATCTCTCGGGCGCCAGGGCAACGGTAAGAAAGCACATGACCGCCATGCCTCCGCGACGCATAGAGAAGATCGAAGTCACGGTTGAACTCCCGCTGCCGCCGGCGCACACCGCCCGCGAGACGCTGGAGGAAGCAGCGCTAACGTGCCCGGTGGCTTTAAGCCTGCATCCGGAAATTGAGAAGTCTGTGACCTTCGCCTGGCGCGGATAACAGATTTCTGTTGGCTTTCATCGCGTCTGCTTCGCTAGGCTTTCCAGGTGATTGACCGCTATTCCCTGCCTGAGATGCGCTCGCTCTGGAGTGAGCAGCGCAAACTGCAAATCTGGCTGGAAATCGAAATCCTTGCCTGTGAAGCCATGGCGGAATTCGGCTCAATTCCGAAGGAGGAAGCTGCCGCCATTCGCAGAACGGCCACATTCGACATTGAAAATGTTCATGAGATAGAGAAGCGCACGAATCACGACGTCATCGCCTTTTTGGAAGACGTTGCCTCGCGGGTAGGCCGGGCTTCGCGCTGGATTCACCAGGGACTGACCTCCTCCGACTTGCTCGACACCACGCTCGCGGTGCAGATGACTTCCGCGTGTGCAATTTTGCTGGATGATCTGAATCACTTGCGTGACGCCATCGCTCGGCGCGCGATCGAGCATAAGTTCACACCGATGATCGGCCGCAGTCACGGCATTCACGCGGAACCCATCAGCTTTGGTTTGAAAATGGCGTTGATGTATGACGAGTTTGCGCGCGCGACGCAGCGGCTCTTACAAATGCGCGAGCGCATTCGGGTAGGAAAGCTCAGCGGAGCTGTGGGCACGCATGCTCATCTTGATCCGAATGTGGAAAAGTATGTTTGCGAGAAACTGGGCCTCAAAGCTGCAGCCCTTTCCACTCAAATCATCCAGAGGGACCGTCACGCCGAGTTCATGACCGTGCTCGCCCTCATCGCGAGTTCAATCGATCGCTGGGCAACTGAGTTCCGCCATCTCCAGCGGACCGAGGTTCTTGAAGTTGAGGAATATTTTGCCCAAGGGCAGAAGGGCAGCTCTGCGATGCCGCATAAGCGAAACCCGATCACCAGCGAACGCCTGAGCGGACTTGCCAGAATTATCCGCGGGAATGCTCTGGCCGCCTTGGAGAATATCGCTCTTTGGCATGAGCGCGACATTAGCCACAGTTCGGCAGAGCGTGTGATCCTTCCGGACTCGAGCATGCTGGCGGACTACATGCTGGTGACCTTGCGCAAGCTCGTGGAGGGATTACAGATCTATCCCGAAAACATGAAGCGGAACCTCGAGATGACCCTCGGGCTTCATGCGAGTCAGTCCGTGCTTTTAATGCTTACCCAAAAAGGTCTCGATCGCAAACAGGCTTATGAAGCCGTGCAGCGTGCCGCGATGAAGACTTGGAAGAATCGAGGAAACTTTGCCGATAATCTCGTGGCCGAGCCAACGATATCGAGATTTCTGAGTGAGCAGGAGATTACGAACGCTTGTTCAATCGAACGGCACTTTCGTTACATCGACGCCAAGTTTCAAGCGGTCGGTCTTGGATGAGATGCTGCTCATCCCTGTTTGCGCGGTCTCGCCGGAAGAAGTTTCCCCGACAACCTCGCTGGGGCTCAGTTCTTTGATAACCGTTGTGAGATAGACGGGTTCGGGGTGCTTGTCGCGCCACTTTGTGATTTCCCGCTTTTCGATCACACGGAATCCATAACGTTCCAGCACCTTGGCGCCTCGCCGCGATTCGAAGGTGACCATCTGTCCAAAGACGGCTTTTTCCCCTCGTTCTCGGAGGTAATCGAAGTACGCATTCATCATCGCCCTTGTTCCAAGGATGCCTTGGGCCTCGGGCAAAACGTTGAAATGGAAATGCGCCGTTCGTCGTGGTGCAGCTGGCACCTCGCGCCAGGAGTTGCGGAGAATCCAGCCAATAAAATCGCGGGTGGTCCTCTTGTAACGCGGATAGCGGCTCAGGCCTTTAAAGAACAGGCGGATGTTTTGGAAGAAGCTATGAAATTGTTGCCGGAAAGGCTTGCGCGACCCCAGTAAATAGCCCACGACCCGGCCGTTCTGCTCCAGCACGAAACAGGACTCAGGCTCGACATCCGTATAATAGCTGGTCAGATAATCCGCGAAGAGCTCACGGTCCTCAAAGACGGTATCGATTGGCTTGCCCAGGAACCCGGTCTGGCAGCAGAGAAAACGGACCGCCTCGCGATCCCGAGATTCGAATTTTCGAACGACGGTTCCGGGTGGCAAGGACATGCTGCTTACGTTTAAGCGGCAAATTATGACTGGTAAATGCAAAAACAAGAACTGCCAAACGGAGGTCTCCGACTCTCATGTGAACGCGCTATCTTGCGAAGGTGGAGATCACGTCTTCATAGAGCGAAAAGAGTCGCTCAAAGACAATCCTCCACGAATAATGTTCGCGCGCGGTGATGCTGGCTCTCAAACCACTTTTACGGAGGTCCTCGCTGAATTTTGCCTCGATGGCGTTAGCAAGTGAATGGGGCGTGTTTTCGACTGCCCAATGCTGTTGACTGGGAAAAATGATGCGATCCATGTAACTGCCCCTAATGCCCACCACGGGAGTGCCGCAGGCTTGACTCTCGAGAGTGACCAGCCCGAAAGTTTCCTGAATTCCCGGATGAACGAACAAGTCGGATGTGCGGTATAGTGATGCGAGTTCCGCCGGTTCTCCGCAATAACGCAACCAGGTAACGCAGCGGGTCTGATCCTGCAGTCGCACAAGCGCCGCTCGCAAAGCGCCATCACCGACGGTGAGTAGGTGATACTTTTGCGGTGCTTTGCGGTGAAGAATTTCGAAAGCATCAAAAAGGGTGCGGACATTTTTCTCCATCGCCAAGCGGCCGACATAGAGGAGAAGCCGGCGTCCTTCCGGAATTTTGAGCTCGCGCCGCAGCGAAGCGGAAGGGGCGCCATTAGGACGGAAAATCTCCTCATCCACCCCGAGATCGATGCTTTCGACGCGCTCGACCCCCCAATCCTTGAGCAATGCAGCGAGAGTTGGACTCGGGACAAAGGTGCGTTCGAGCCGATTGTAAAGAGTTCTCACATAGCGGCGGCTTATATCCTCCGCGATCGAGATAGCCATCTGCCCGAAATATTTTGCCACCGAGCGAATGTAGGCTTCCGGAAAGTGTGAATGGTAAAATCCCACGACCGGGATGTCGAGGCCCTGACCCGAAGCGATGGCCTTCCAGGCAAGCTGATAGGGATCACCTGATTCGATGATGTCAGGTTTCTCCCTTTCGAGCACCTCTTCCACAAGATGAAGCTTGAGCAAGGCGCGGTATCGCGATGTGCGTGAAACAAGAGGCGATGCGATCGTGTAGATGCGGGAGAGATCATCGCCGTGTGTAGCCGTCGCCTCCCCTGGGACTACAAGGACGTGCTGCCAGTCGCGACGTGTGTTCCGCACGTAAGAGACTTTCTGTTCGATATAACGCCGCACGCCACCGCTAACGGGCGAATAGAATTGCGTGAGGTCGCAGATCTTCACGGCAGAGTTTCTGTTATGCGGGTGCTTAGCAGGGAGCGGTAGCCGCTCTCAAGGAACGCGTGGTTTTTCGACACAGCTTAGCAGAGGTCCTTCGCAGCGAGAGCGACGCGATTACTCCTGTTCTGCAAGCCAACGCTCGGCATCAATCGCGGCCGCACATCCTTCGCCTGCCGCAGTGACGGCCTGGCGATAGACATGATCCGCGACGTCACCTGCCGCGAACACACCCGGAAGGTTCGTGTGAGTGCCGTTTCGTTGGATCAGATAGCCGTTTTCATCCATCTGGAGCTTGTTTCGAAAAGGAGCCGTGTTCGGCACATGGCCGATAGCGACAAAAACACATTTGATTTCTAGTTCAGTAGACGCACCGGAAACGGTGTTCTGCAGCTTCACTCCGCGAACTTCTCCTGACTCATCCCTTAAATACGCGGTAATAATGGTGTCCCAAATCGGCTGGATTTTGGGATTTGCCAGCATGCGGTCGGCCATGATTTTTGAGGCGCGCAATACGTTGCGTCGATGGATAAGGTACACCTTCGAGGCGAAGCGAGTCAGAAAGATTGCCTCTTCACAAGCGGAATCTCCCCCACCCACCACGCAAACGGGAACGTTTCGGTAAAAGGCGCCATCACAGGTTGCGCACGAAGTCAGCCCGTGACCGATCAGTTCTTTCTCACGATCTATGCCCAGATAACGAGGAGATGCGCCACTGGCGATGATCAGCGCTTTGGTCTCGCGCCAAGATCCATCAACTTTAAGCCGGCTGTGCGTGCCTGCGTGTTCAAAATCTTCCACAGCGCCGTATTCAAATCGTGCCCCGAACTTCTCCGCCTGCCGGTGCATAAGCACGATGAGCTCAGGCCCGTCAACTCCGTCCGGAAATCCGGGGAAATTCTCCACCGCCGTCGTCGTGGTCAGCTGGCCGCCAGGTTGAGCCCCTTCCAGAACAAGGGGCGAGAGGTTGGCCCGGGCGGCATAAATCGCGCTGGTCAATCCTGCGCATCCCGTGCCAACGATGATGACATTGTCCATATCGCGAGGGGAATAAACACGAACTCTAGCCAATGCCGAAAGAAATTTCCGAATTCCTCGATGAGCCGAGAGGATGAGTTACCAAATGCTCAGAGATCTTGCCGCTGCTGGTAGGGGGAAGGAGTGTTCTTGAGGAGAATTTGCGTTCCGCAACGAGCCACGGGTGCCAGCGACACGCCAAGCAACTCCCGCCAAAGCGCTAGCTTGCCTTCCTCTGTGATCAGAGCTTTCGGAGTGGGGGAATTCCAGAGCGAAATAAACTCCGCAAGCGTCAGGAATCGCTCGCGCCCGATCCCGAACTTGCGAACAACGAAGTCGTCCTCCGGATCCTGGTTTAGAAGAATGAGCGGCGAATCGACATAGAAAAGCAGGCTGCTGCCGGTATCAATTGCTCCATCGTAAACGAGGGATGTATCCTGGCTGATATCGTCAGCCATTTTAGCCAACGAAAAGTACGGTGAAACGAGTGAGGTCCCGCTCACTGCACCCAAATCCAAGCAAATCGCAGAAGCGGCAATGGCAGCGAATCTGAATTTGCCATGCCGCAGGAAGAGTCCCACCAACGTCAGGAAAAGCGCTGCGCCAAGCGCAACCGAAGCGGTAGTCTGTAGGCTCAGCCAAACCGTGCTATCGAAGTTCACGACTGTTGACCAGGCGGTGGCTCTTTCCTCAAGCGCGGCCGTGCGCGAGCCGGCACTTAAGAATGCACTCGCTTGCGACAAACCAAGACCGCCCCCGAGAAAAATTGCGAGGAGGATCATCAGTCCCTGAAGGCGAGAGCGTTGCAAAACCCAGGCGACAGCCAAGGCAAAGGCCGGCCACATCGACATGGCGTAATAATCTTGCCGCTGTCCTGTGAGCAACACCGACCCTCCGATCAGGGCGATCCACGCCGCGATAATCGCTGCCGGCAAGCTTAGGGGCATACGCCGGCGAAAGTGATTCACAAGAAGCGGAACTGCGCTGATAAGTGCGAGCGACCAGGGAAAAAGCCACGCGAGCTGAAGGAGAAGGAACTGCCAGCGAGGAACATCGGTATAAGATGTTGTCGGGGTGCGAAGGCCGACGACATGCCCAAGCTGTTCCGAGATGAGAAGATTATACAGATAACCGGGAAAACGAACTTCCACATAGATGTACCACGGAAGATTGATCATCGCGAAGAGCAGAGCGCCCTGCCAGGATAGCAAGCCGCGCAACCGCTCGCGGGCTGGTCGACAGAAAATCGCGGCCACTCCGACAATCGCCAGCGGATAGAGTAACCCGTGCCAACCTTTGGTGAAGCTTGCCAGTGATGCAAAAAGCCAAAATCCCAAATACCACTGGCGACTGTGTGCGGAGAGATCTGCTCCGCGCAACGCACAGTAAAGGGACGCTGCGATAAACGCTGAAAACAGAGGCTCTGGCATGACGATTCTCCCGAGAGTGAACGTCCCAAGAGATGTAAGCAGGATGAGCCCCGCAAGGAACCCGCGTTTCTTGCCTGCCCAATGAGCGCCGAAGAGAAAAGTGACCACGACCGACGCGGTGACGGCAAGCGCGTTCGGCAATCTCGCGGCAAATTCATGAACGCCAAACACCTTCATCGAAGCCGCGATTGCCCAGTACAACAGGGGTGGCTTGACAAGCCGCGGAATTCCATCGTTCTCGGGAATGAGCCATGAACCGCTCCGCGCCATCACCTTTGCAGCCCCGCCGTATTGACCGTCGGTTTCGTTATAGAGGTCGCCCCATCCGGCCGTGCCGACGGCACTCGCGGCGGCCAGCGCGATAATCACGGGCAAGTGGCAGGAAGCCATCACGCGCCGAGCGAAAAGGATTGCGGAAATCCAGCGGGCAGCCGCACCGGACGACCTTCAGGCATGCGAACAAGAGCCAAGGCCTGTCGGCAGGTAATCAGCAAGCAATTGTCTGCAGGACGAACAATTTCAAAGCCGAACCAAAAGCGGGCGCCGGAGGCGTCCGTGATTCGTCCGTTTACAGAGATGAGATCACCAAGCAGCGCGGGCTTCTTGTAATCGATCTCGGTGCGGACAACGACGGGATGGATTCTTGTTTGTTCAATCTCCCGGAAGCTCATGCCCATTTGTAAAGCCAGAAGCGTGCGGGCGGTCTCAATGAAGCGGAGATACGCGATATTGTGCACGCCGCCGCTCGCGTCGGTATCAAAATACATGACCCGAATCTCCGTCGAAATTGAAAAACCATCACCACTCTCCATACGCCCGCATTACTTTGGTGAGGAAGCTCACCTCAAGTCTAATTATTGCACTTCTGCCGACGCCGCCAAGATGTCTTGTCGGAGCTTTGCGATATGCTGGCGGACATCCAGATCAGGGATTACAGAGAAGGCCGCTTCGAACTTTGCCAGAGCCTCAGGTTTCTTGCCCGAGTTGGCCAGCAGCTTCGCCTCATCGCGCAAGCGTGTGAATTGATCGACTTTTTCCGCAGCCCGGCGTCGCAGCTCAGAGACCACCCGCATCGTTTCGGGTCCAAAGAGGTTCACCTCGCGTGCAAAATTATCCAAAATGTCCCTGGCCTCCAGGTAACGCTTTCCCTCGAAGTTCGCTTTCAATTCTTTGAAGTTTGCTCCCAGCATGCAGACGTTCGCGGCTCGCTGAACAGCGCTGGCCAACTGCCTGGGAGGGTTGGAGGCGAGAAAGTCTTTTATTTTGGCGCTCGTCGAAGAAATTCGCCGTTCGAGGGCCGGCGAGAAGTGCGCCGGCGGTTGTTCGCCGCTAACATTCGCCAGTTCTCTTTCCATCGATTTGCAAATCTCTTCTGCGTCGGCGGTCGTTGCTCGCACCGCCGCCATTCCTAAGGCCCACACCTTCATGGTCGCCGCACTTTCCGGGTCTTCTTCGGGCCGCAACAGTTTGACATCGTCGAGAATGGCTTCGGCTTCAGCCAGTGATGTGTCCGATTTGCTTAGACCTGACAGAAGATCAGTGCGTCTCTCCGCTCGAACAAGCTGTTCGTGCTGCTCGTAAACCTCTCCAGCGAGCCTCTCGGCCTCCGGATTTCCCTGAGCAAGACTCCTTAGACTGATGAATCGAGGATCACTTCCCAGATCGAGACTGCTCGCCGGTTTCGCGCGAGCGATCTCCGCTCTTAAGAGACCTGCCAGCTTGATCGCCTTCTCCTTGTCGAAGGATTGCTTGGATACCCAGGCGCCCTCAATCTTGACTTTTCCGGAATCGTACTGTGCGAGTTCTTCATAGAGCCGTCTGATAGAGGGTTCCAGGTAATTTCCAGTCGCAGGGTACTTTGCTCCAGTTGCCTGCAGTTCCTCAATTTTGGAGATGAGTGTCTTCCGATCTTCCGGAGTGACGATCTCTTTGATCTCTTCGATCTTTGGATAGACAACAAGCTTAACGATCCGGGCAGTGGGCACTTGGCGACGGTTGACCTTCTTAGTGCGAAACTCATAGTAGCCGGCGCCCGACGTACCATCCGCCGTGCGATTGATGAAAGCCTGGAATTCCAGCACTGTTGCCTCCGTCTCCTTAGACCATGGCTGCGGCTTAACTAGAGCGAAACCCGGACGATTCTGGACGATAAAGCCGTCCGCCTGCTGGGCATGCAGCGCTACGACTGTTGACCATAGCAGGATTGCTACGCAGCAAGTTATGCCTCGGAGGGACTTCGTACTTCGTCGAGCTTATCGGCAATCGCTCGCGCTCGCAACGGTATTTTCGGCGCGATTGCCAAAGCGATCTACTAAGCCTCGGATCGTCGAAGCGCTCTCTTGCGCCGGGAAGGGTGATTGTCGCGGGCCAAATGACGGGTTTGTCCAGCGGCTTTACTGAGACGCCTGCTGGGCCGCTCCGCGCGTCATCGGGTGTGGAATGTCGACGATCACGGTATCGCATGAAATCTCGACCTCCCGCTCCATCCCCAGCACCTCGAGCAGAACCGCGACGCGCTCCCGAGCAGGCATTACGCGACTAACCACGGCACGCAATCCCCGGAAAGGCCCCGCAATGACATTAACCTCCTCGCCAACTTCAATTCCCGGCTGAATAACGATGGTTTCCCGATCCTGGACCGCATTCCGAAGCTCACTGATGATTTCTGGCGCCACGTGCGCCGGAATTTCTCCAAAACTGACAATCTTTACCACTCCGCGCGTAGCTCGGATCTGTCGGCATTGCGACGTATAGTGGAATCGGGCAAAAACATAACCGGGAAACATCGCCTCCGTCACCCAAAGCTTGCCGGAACGTCGCGCGCGCTGGAACCGAACAAACGGACAGAATACCTCGACGCCATTTTCCACTTTGAGGAAGTTGCTTGTAAGCCTCTCGCTGCGCGGTTTCGTGCGAAGACAATACCATTCAAAATCATCGGTCATGTTCGCCATCTGAATACTAACTCTACCTATGAGGGATTCGAGCGGAAAGGAACAAGTTCATCGCGGATTATGACGGAAGTGTCACAAAAACGGCGTTGAATGCCAACAATACTGTGAACAGTTTGTGAATAAACCAAGCTGTGAAGTATTACCGGACCGGTTGGATTTCCGACGTGCATCTCGGCACACGAGGGAGCAAGGCGGTAGCTCTGCTGAAGTTTTTGCGCGAGACCGAGTTTGAAACACTCTACATCGTGGGGGATTTAATTGATATTTGGGCGATGCGACGGGCGATTTATTGGCCCCAAGAGCATAGTGACGTTATCCAAAAACTGCTGCGCAAGGGACGCAAAGGCACAGAGATCATCTATATTCTCGGAAACCATGACGAGTTCCTAAACGAATTTCGCGGCGACTACGGCAGCATGTCGCTCCAGGAAAATGCCGTCCATCTTACCGCAGACGGGCGGCGATTGCTCGTGATGCACGGGGATGAACTTGACACTGTCGTACAAAATATGGGCTGGCTCGCGCATCTCGGCGATGTCGGCTACAAGCTATTGATGCACTGCAATGGTTTGGTGAACTTCTGCAGGCGCAGCTTTGGTCTCGGCTATTGGTCCCTGAGTGCCTACGTCAAGACCGAGGTGAAGAATGTGGTCGGCTTCATCAGCGATTTCGAAGAAGCTGTTGTTCGCTACGCGAATGATTATGACGTTGATGGCGTGCTCTGCGGGCATATTCACACCGCCGCCATCCGCGAGATTCAGGGTGTGGCTTACTACAATGCCGGAGATTGGGTAGAGAGTTGCACGGCAGTTGTCGAGAGATACGACGGCTCCATGGAATTGCTCTACCTCTCCCAGGAAGCTTCGCCTGGAGATTCGAGTCAGTTCGTGAGCGTCAAGGCTGAAACGCAACCAACTACTCTGGAAAATTTCGGCAGCCAATCAGGCGCAGTCCCTCGAGGGTAAGAGTGGGCGCGATCGCCGAGAAGAGGTCAGTTTTTCCCGCAATCAGTTCGGCATCACCGCCGGTGGCTATGAGATGTGGACTTCTGGTTGAAGCGATTTCCTTTACCACCTGGCGCAGGATTTCGGCAACGAGGCCCCTATACCCATAAACGGCACCGGAGCGCATCGCTTCCGCCGTGCTTCGTCCAACAGCGCATCGTGGCTCACGAAGAGTTACGCGCGGCAGAAGAGCCGTCCGCTTGTGCAGGTAATCCGTCATCGCATTGAGACCGGGCGCAATCACACCCCCGATATACTTGCGGTCCGCCGATATGACGTCGAAAGTGACCGCCGTGCCGAAATCGACGACGACCGCCGGAGAGCCATAGAGCGCGGTGGCCGCGGTTGCGTTCGCCAGTCGATCCGCGCCAATCGTTTCCGGCCTTGGGTAGTCGATGCCCACCCCTAGAGCAATCTTATGACTCACCCAACAAATCGGTCCCGAAAAAATTCTGGAGACGACCGGACTGCGCGAGGGAACGACCGAGGCAACGATCGCATGCTTGGCCTGGCGACGTCTCAACACATCCTTCAACTTCTTCCAGGTTAGCTGTTTGGTGGGTAGACGCGAAACGCGCCCCAGGCGATGGCGACTTGCGAAGGCGATTTTGGTGAACGAATTGCTGATGTCCACGAGGATGAATTCCGCCGTCGGCATCAAGCGAGAATTTCTTTTGGTGCGCTCAGGGTCAAGCTGTTGAGTAGCAAGCTCGCCGATTTGCTCGAGGCGTTTGAGAGGCCGATCGCTAACGCAGGAGCGCTGAACGCCTCCCTGAATCGCTGCGCCCGGGGGGTTCCTCATAGGCTCCCGCCGCAAGAGCTAAATTTGCCTCGTCGGCCGGCAAGAATGGTTTGAATCGGTGCTTGTCGATGGCCTTCATATAGGCCTCGAGTGGCGAGACGGTTCCGGAAACCAGTTGTCCCCAGATCGCGTCATCCATGAACTGCATGCCTTCGCTCTTTCCTCCCACGATCACGTCTTGCAGCTTCTGGGTGGCGCCTTCCCGGATGATTGCCGAAACCGCGCTGTTTGAAACAAGGATCTCATGGACCGCCACCCGGCCCGAACCGTCCGCTCTTTTTAGAAGCAGTTGCGCAATAACACCACGCAACGACGCCGCGAGCATAGTGCGCACTTGTGCCTGCTGATCGACGGGGAAGACGTCAACGATTCGGTCGATGGTCTTGCGCGAGTTGTTGGTGTGAAGAGTGCCGAAGACGAGCAACCCGGTCTCTGCGGCTGTCAACATCAGCGAGATGGTCTCCAAGTCCCGCATTTCACCGACCAGCACGATATCAGCATCTTCCCGAAGCGCGGCCTTGAGGCCCACCGGGAAGCTGGCGGCATGTTCGGGAACTTCGCGCTGCGTGATGATACTCCGTTGATTTCGGTGCACGAATTCGATCGGCTCTTCGATGGTGACGATGTGGCGCGAGAAGTTGCGATTGATGTAATCCATCAAGGCCGCCAGCGTCGTGCTTTTTCCGGAACCGGTGGGACCGGTAACGAGAATGACGCCGCCGCGCATCTCGCCAAAACTTTTAATGACCTCAGGGACACAAAGTTCCTCGAGCGTTTTGATACTTATGGGAATGCTTCGAAAGACTGCGCCATAACCGCTGACCTGTTTTAGATAATTGACGCGAAACCGATTCTCTTGGCCCATCTCATAGGCGAAGTCGAGGTCGCCGGTCTCTTCGAACCGCTGCCAGCGGCTGCGCGAGCAGATTTCGCTGAGCATGAAGGAGGTCTCTTCGTAGCTAAGGGGCTCGTCGCGAATCGGAAACATTTCGCCGTGACGACGGATTTTCGGCGGCTGACCCTGCGCGAGATGCAGATCGGAGCCTTCAGACTCGAGGAGAACGTGGAAGAATTGGTCGATGTAGGCCATGGCTACTTCAGCCCGAGTGCTTGCCTCATGAGTGTCTTGTTCTCCGCGCGGTAGAGTATTTCGTCCTGGGCAATCAGACCTGCGCGATAAAGGTGGAGCAGGGAGTCATCCATAAGCTGCATTCCCTGTTTTTTTCCTGTCTGGATCACACCCGGTAACATGAAGGTCTTGCCTTCGCGAACGAGGTTTCCGACCGCGGGGTTGTTCATCAGAATTTCCGTTGCGAGGCAGCGACCGGCTTTGTCGACGCGCGGCACCAATTGCTGGCTGACAATCCCACGGAGGGATTCGCTCACCATCACCCGGATCTGTTCGCGCTGATCCGTGGGAAACACATCCAGCACGCGATCCAGACTGCGAGCCGCATTGCTGGTATGAAGAGTGCCCAGCACAAGATGACCGGTTTCCGCGGCCGTTATCGCGAGAGAGATTGTCTCCAAATCGCGCATTTCGCCAATCATGATCACGTCGGGGTCTTCCCGCAGCGCAGCACGAAGCGCAGCAGCGAAAGAGAAGGTGTGCGTGTGCACCTCGCGTTGAGTGACGTGACAATTTTTCGACGCAATGATGTATTCAATGGGATCCTCAAGAGTGATAATATGGTCGCGCCGCGTGAGATTAATCTCTTCAACCAACGCGGCCAGTGTCGTGCTCTTTCCGCTGCCCACCGAGCCCGTCACCAAAATGAGCCCGTTGTGATATTGGGTAAGCAATGCGAGTTGTGGAGGTAGACCAAGCTCGCTCATCGTCCGTATAAGACTGTTGATAAGGCGAAACGTGAGATCATAGCCTAGGCGCTGCTTCACGACACAGGTTCGAAAGCGACCAAACGAGTTCGAATAGGCGAAATCAATGTCGCCCCGTTCAGCCATTGTTTGCCATTGGGCGTCGGTCAGAAAGCTTGCCGCGAGTCGTTCGGTGTCGGTTGCTGTCATTGCCGGGGCTTGAAGCCAGATTGGTTCCAGCGCCCCGAACCTCCTCCAAGAAGGGCGAGAGCCCACTGCCAGATGAATGTCAGACGCGCCCGACTCCTTTCCCATTAAGAGGTAATGATCGACATGTTCGAGTGTCGAACTCGGGGTTTCCGCTACTACTCCGATTCGTGGTTCATCGGCGGTATTGGGAGTCACGATGCGGCACTCTAGACTGATGCGGTGGCCGCCAAAAGATGAAAGCTAGGAAAAATGCCCGCGCTGTTGAACCGAGAGTGCGAGGAGCTGATTCCTATCGGGAAGGTCTTTTTGTAATATCAGCGATGCGACCTCCTACGTAGGCGGTCGCGGCAGGCTGTAGCACGGGAATGAGAAGGCGAGCCAACCCGAGAATCAACGCGACTAACCCCACACGTCCCCTCGTTTTCTCCACCTTCACCATGGGCGTGAGGGTCTTTGTCACGACGCGCATTTTCGTCTTCGGGCCAGCAAGAACCCAACCCAGAGCAAGCGCAAAACTTAGCCACGCGTACGGTTTTTTGCGCACGAAGTTGTTGATCTTGCTTTTAAAGTCCAGTTCTACCCCGAGGGCTTTCCATCCCTGCAGAATGTCGGCGCGGGTGGCGCCTAACTCTGCCAGAATTTCCTCTTTTGTCATGACTTGAACTCTTTCATCACTTCGAAGTCCTTCCGCAATTCGGTCATGGTTGCTTTGAAGACCGGCTTGCGCAGGCAATTCCTAGCGGAAAACGCGCAAAAGGCGACCACCGCAAAGTGCAGGACTGCCAGACCGAGTGAAATCCAGATCCAAGAGATCCCGAAGACGAGAGCGAGCAGGAAGGCGACGAACAGCAGAATGAGCACGTAGCCAAAGATGGCACACACGCTCGCGACGGCCAGGAAGATCACCAGACGCAAGCCGACGAAGGCAGCCTCTTTACCCTCGATGCCCGCAAGCTGAAGAAGGGCTTGAAAATGTCGGCCGAAGGAGCCTGACCACCCGACAAGCTCGGGTATCACGCCACGCGGAATCTCCCGCGCTTCGGCGGATGGTAATACGGTCTCCGCCATTCCTGCGAACTTAGCGACGGAAGACCACTCCGAGCACAAAGCCGACACCAACAGCGATGCCGACAGCTTTCAGCGGGAATTCTCGGATGTAACTCTCTGCATCGCTTCGAAAGTTCTGCGCCTTCGAACCGGCATCACCCAAGGCGGACTGAGCGCGACCTTTATATTGCTCGGTGGCTGACTTGGCTTGGCCACGGAGTTCTTCGTATTTCGCGGCGGCTGCCTCGGAAACATCTTTTGCCGCGGCAGTCAGGTGCTCGCGACTGGTCTCATACACTGTTTGGGCCTGTTTCTTGACGGTATCGCCGACCGCTTTTGTAGCTTCGCTCGCTGCGCTAATCGCCTGCTTGGCGTGCTCGGCGCCACTCTCCAATTTCGATTGCGCAACATCAGTTTTTTCTTCGTTGTTTGGATCGGACATAATTTGGCTAGTGGGTTATCGATCTGTACTGTGCCAGATGGTTGTATCTTGGCAAGCATCATCCCCGCTATTGTGATCCTGCGGGTAATTGGGTAACACAACACGATGCAGTTCGGCTCCTCCTTCGCCCCCGGTCGGGTAGAACTACTCGGCAACCACACCGATTACAATGGTGGCGTCGTTCTCTCCGCGGCAATCGATCTTGGCGTCTCTGCTCGCGGACGTCCGCGTTCGGACCGTCAAATCTTTCTCACCAGCGACGGAGTTCCTGGCCGCGTCGCAGCCGACCTAGAGAACCTTACCGCTTGTGACGGTTGGGCTGACTACCCCTTGGGCGTCGCCAAGATGATCAAAGACGCCGGGTATTCGATTGGAGGTTTCGAAGCCGATTTCTCCAGCACGCTGCCGCTGGGCGCCGGTCTCTCCAGTTCTGCCGCCATCGAAGTATGTATGGGGGTATTGTTAACGCGGCTTTTCGACTTTGAGGTGCAACCCATCAATCTTGCCAGATTATGCCGCAAGGCGGAGAACGAATTTGTTGGCGTAAGCTGCGGCTTACTCGACCAGGTATCCTCGATTTTCGGCAAGAAGGAGCACGCCATCTTTCTCGATTGCCGCGCTGAGACAGTGGAAAACGTTCCTTTTCCGCACGGGGTGGGATTGCTGATCGTACATTCCGGTGTCAAGCACGCGCTCTCCGGCGGCGAATACAACGAGCGCCGTGACCAATGTTTTGAAGCGGCTAGGATTTTAGGCGTTCCAGCACTTCGCGACGCCACCAGCGAGCAACTGGCCGCAACCAGGATGCCGGATGTCGTGAAGAAGCGTGCCGCGCACATCATCGGCGAGAACGAGCGCGTTCTCGAGGCCGTGGAGCATTTGAAGCGCCATGATGTAGCTGCCTTCGGAAAACTCATGAACGCCTCGCACCGCAGCTCGATCCAGAATTTTGAGAATAGCACTCCGGAACTTGATGCCTTAGTCGAGATTTGCCTCACCCAAGAAGGCATTTATGGCGCGCGCCTCACCGGCGGAGGCTTCGGAGGCGCCATTGTCGCTCTGGCGGATTTAGACTCCATTGAAGAGACGGCAAAAACAGTCGAGGCAAGCTACGTCGAGAAAATCGGCCACGAGGGGAAGGCGTATCGTTGCCTTATCGGAGACGGTGCTTTACCGCACTGAGCCAACACTTTGCCTTTCACAGGGGGACTTATGACCCTGAGGCGCGAAATGCCCTGGCTTGGTTCTTGATTAAGCGAGGAGGATTGATTCAACCTGTGGAAGGCAATGCGAAGCTTCAAAAGCCGTTCAAATCTGCCAAGGGATTCTTGGGCTTAGTCCACGCGAGAAATCGCCCCAGGACTGGGCTCGGACGCAGACTACCTTAGGGCGCTGCGCGCTCGGGGCAGGGCAGC
Organism: uncultured Verrucomicrobiae bacterium; assembly: GCA_963744345.1. Lineage (GTDB taxonomy): Bacteria > Verrucomicrobiota > Verrucomicrobiia > Chthoniobacterales > Terrimicrobiaceae > DASTFP01. Next base: position 86,997 of record CAVUTD010000012.1, on the reverse strand, counting down.
CGCACCGGGGCGAACAAGGCACCGAGCTTTTTTGGCGCAGGCGCTGACCGCTTACCGCAGCGCCTTGAAGGTTTACACTCGCGGGCAAGTGCCCCAGCGGTGGGCCACGATCCAGAACAACCCGGGCATTGGGCTGACGGTCCTTGGAACTCGTACCGAGGTGGAAGAAGGGCGCAGGTTGCATGTGCAGGCCCTGAAGCTTACCAAAACGCTTTGGAGGCCAGCACGAAAACGGATCTGCCTCAGCAATGGTCCGAGGCGCAGAGCAATCTAGAAATCGCCCTTGAAGAACTCGCCAAAGAGTAGCCGTTGAAACTGTTTTACAATATCCTGTCCGTGCTTCCCTCGAAATTCACCAATGTTCACGGACGCCTCTTCGCGAGACTTCATGCTTGCCCATCCATCCCAAGATCAGATCTTTCCTGCTCAATCCCCTGCCGAGAAAGGCTGCTGACTAAACCTACCCTCGCAACATGAAGCACATCGCAATTGAGCAAGTCCTGCAACGAGCAGAAATGGCGAAGTCCGATTCTGACTACACATATTTCTTCGCGCTTCTCTTTGCCGCGGAAGCTCTCGCAAAGACAATTGTGCTCGGGATGGTGGCATTCATCGCCGATGACAAAGATCGGAACCGTTACCGCTTGGAGCATCAACTCGTTCGTTCCGACGGTTTGGGCGATTGGGGCAGAGTCATTGAGGATGCGTTGATTGGTCCTGCCTCGCAACATCTGCTCAACGAGGCTCGGGAAGAACAGAGGGAACTGACCAGGTCATGCAAAGAAGGAGATTGGCAATACGACGCCACGGCTGCATTGAATTCTGCGTTGCAGCATTTGGAAATCGAGGCCGAAGAGCTTCCGGTTAAGTCTGACATGAAGCGTTGGTTTCGCCTCTTCGCGACACTCAGAAACAAGACAAGGGCTCATGGCGCGACTCAGCCAGCAAAGGCCGCGAAGGCAGCCGAGCACATCGCGAGGAGCATTGAACTGATTTATCGAAACTTCCGACTGTTTCGCCGCCCGTGGGCACATCTCTACCGAAACATGAATGGCAAGTATCGCGTCTCTGGCATCAGCGAGGACGTGGCTGCCTATGACTTTCTTAAACAGGCCCAAGACCGCCAATTCGCAAACGGGGTCTACCTATTCGTGGGCTCTCCCCGTCGGATCGCCCTCATGCATACCGACGCTGAACTTCGAGACTTCTTTTTCGCCAACGGCGGGTTAACGGCGAAAAAATTCGAGATGTTGTCCTACTATTCTGACGACAAGCTGGATGGTGATGGAACAGCGTTTCTGACGCCGCCTGGCGTTCTTCCGCCAAGTGAAACCGAGGGGCGCGGAGAATTGGTGCCGCAGGGAAAATGTTTTTCGAATGTTCCGGACCTTCTGAGCGACTATGTGAGCCGCCCGAAGCTTGAGCAAGACCTGCTCAAGCTGTTGCTCGACGACAGGCGCTCAATCGTGACGCTGGTCGGTCGAGGCGGTATCGGGAAGACATCTCTTGCTCTGAAAATAATTCCAGAACTCTGCAAGGAGACCCGATATGAGGCAATCGTTTGGCTCAGCGCGCGTGACGTTGACCTGCAGTTCACTGGCCCAAAGCCAGTGCGACCCTTGGTGATCTCCCCCGAGGACATGGGCAAGTTCTACGCAAGTCTTGTCCTGCCCTCTGAAGAGGCAAAGGAAAAGGGCTTCAACGCACGCGCCTTTTTCGAGCAACAGCTTCAAAGCTGTGATCTCGGGCCCTGTCTTTTCGTCTTCGACAACTTCGAGACCACTCAGAACCCGCTTGAAATGTTCAATTGGATCGACTCGTTTATCCGGTTGCCGAACAAGGCTCTGATTACGACCCGGCTCCGCGAGTTCAAGGGTGACTACCCAGTCGATGTCTCAGGCATGGAGGAAAGCGAGGCGCGGCTACTCATAGCTCAAACGGCGGCATCGCTGGGTATAGCCAACCTCCTTGAGGAAAAGCATGTTTGTGAACTTGTCGAGCAGTCTGAAGGACACCCTTATGTCATCAAGATTTTGCTCGGAGAGGTGGCAAAAGCTGGACGTGCGACAAATATTCCCCGCGTTCTCGCCGGAACCGATGACATTCTTAGCGCTCTTTTCGAGCGGACTTATGTCGCACTGTCGCCCTGCTCTCAACGTGCCTTTCTCACCCTTTCAGCGTGGAATTCACCGGTCCCGCGACTGGCGTTGGAAGCCGTTCTCCTCCGATCAACGGAAGAACGCCACGAGGTTGAGAGGGGAATCGAGTCGTTGTTGCTGTATTCGATGGCTGAGATTCACGTCGCTCCTGCCGACAAGCAGGAATTCATAAACCTTCCGCTAGTGTCATGTAACAGAAGTTCATTAAATAAACATTTTCAAGCAATTGAAGGGTGATAGCATGGGGAAATGCCAAGAGGACGTCCCAAGCCGATACTGAAATTGAAAGAGGCAGATTGCGAGAAGCTGGAATTGATCGCCCGGCGCCCGAAGACCAGCCAGCGGGCGGCTCAACGTGCGCGCATCATCCTGGCGTGCGCGCAGGGCATGAATAACGGGCAGGTGGCGGCCGCCTTGAGAGTCAGCGCGCCAACGGTGGGCAAGTGGCGGGCGCGCTATATCGCCCAAGGCATCGAGAGCTTGGGAGACGCTCCCCGCAGCGGCGCGCCGCGGCGAATTACCGACCGCCAGGTCGAAGCGGTGATTACAAAGACTTTGGAGCAAAAGCCCGAAGCGGCCACCCAATGGAGCACCCGGCTGATGGCTCGGGAAGTCGGGCTTTCCCATAACGCCATCAAACGCATCTGGCAAACCTTCGGCCTCCAGCCTCACCGGGAAAAGACTTTCAAGCTCTCCAGCGATCCGTTCTTTGTGGAAAAGGTGCGCGACATCGTGGGCCTTTACCTCAACCCTCCGGAACAGACCCGCGCCATTGTGCTTTGCGTGGATGAGAAAAGCCAGGTCCAAGCTTTGGAACGCAGCCAGCCTGTTCTGCCGATGAAACCCGGACAGCCTGAGCGCCGAACCCACGACTACTATCGCCACGGCACCACCTCGCTCTTTGCCGCCCTGGATATCGCCACCGGCAAAGTCATCGGCAAATGCCACCGCCAGCACCGCCATCAGGAATTTCTGCGCTTTCTAGCTCAGATCGACCGGGAGATCCCTTCTCATCTGGACATCCATCTGGTCCTGGATAACTACGGCACTCATAAGGCGCCAAAGGTGCATCAGTGGTTTGCTCGCCGGCCCCGCTATCATCTGCATTTTACCCCCACAAGCGCCTCTTGGCTCAATCAAGTCGAACGCTGGTTTGCCAAGATCACCCAGCAGCGCATTCGCCGGGGAACCCTTTACCGCCGTCAAGCACTTGGAAGCGGCGATCCTCGATTACATCCAGACCAATAACCGCAATCCAAAGCCTTTTGTCTGGACGGCTACTGCCGACCTGATCTTTGCCAAAATTACCAATACTTTATAAATGAACTTCTGTTACAGCACACTAGTCGCGAGCGTTTTTGGCAAAAAGAAGCTGAACATCAGTCCCTCGAAAGCTGCTATTCAGGCCGACGTGGAGATTTTGCAAATGCTGGGTCCAAGTCGACGGGATGATGTCCACCTCGGACTCGCTCGGCGCCTGGAAACCTTCCTCGCCAATATCTCGAAACGAATCGATGCTGGCGCGTCCTACGAATCGTTCGCACCCGTTTTAGAGATGATGTGCCGTGCGTATAATCCGGGTTGGCTACTGCTCGCACGATGGCACCTAGAAGAACGGACCCCAGAAGGTAATGATCGTGCAAAAGAGGAGTTGCGCAGGTTTCTTGAATACGGGCCATCGGACGCGGAAGCTGCCGAGGCTTGGGAGATGTTGGCGCAGGCGTGCTACTACACAAATGATCGACTTGGAGAGATACATGCGTGGATTGAGCTAGCAAATGTTTGCCACGTTCCCTTCCACAAACTTGCCAACACGGCGGACAAACTGAATACTTTCCTGAAAGAACTCGGGCTCGAAATAGACAAAGACCAGAAACGCGACCTCGCTGGGCGGCTACTATCCGCAATGGCGGTGCGCCGGGAGGAAGCTAGGAGCCAGGACTTAGGCAATATGGCGTGGCTCGCCATACATCTGGGACAGGAATCAGATGCACGGGACTACGTGAGCACTGGCTTAGCGATGGAACCGAGGAACTTCCATCTACAGAGGATGGCCACGCGGTTGGGCATCTGACTTTAATTCGTGAACTGCTTCGAATCCTATCGTTGAAGACTCCGTCTTGAAGCGGTTTAGGGACGTGGGCGATGCGGTCGGGCACCGGTTGCAGATGACTGCCCGCGAACTGGCGGCGGACCGGGACTGTTCGGCGAGGTGGTGCTGGTTGCCACGCCTGTGCGAGACGCAGCAGCGGGTGAATCCCGCCGCTCCGAGTAAGGCATGGGAAAAGGCTTTGTTCCTCTGCCTTTTCTGATTTTCTCGCCTCCTTCGAGGCGCGAATGGCAGGGCGCAGGATCTCCCTGCTCAGGGGGCTTCCCGCATCTTCGCAAGACCTCCGTTAATTCATCGTTTCCATATGTTCATGTCTCTCTGGTTCATTGCATCCGCACACTTTGATGATAATTTCGGCGAGCTGATCGCTAGGCCGAATTGGCTCCAAAGACTCGCGTGTCGCAGTAGCCTTTGGTGCCGCAGAAATCGTCTGAAAAATCCATAAAGTCTCCTTTGCCTCCATTTGTAGTAGGTGCCCTGGCTGATGCCGTGGCGACGGCAAAGCTCCTCGATGGTAGCTCCGGCCTGTGCTTTCTGCAGAACCGCGATGATCTGTTCTTCACTGTGTCGTTGTCGCTTCATGGGTTCGGATCGGTATGCCCCTTTCCGGGTCGATCCTCAACCCAGCTCTGGCCCAATCAGAGGGGCAAGCTCACCGCCTCTCACGTTCGTTTGCTTCATCGCATTGCTCGCGCTCTCGGTCATTTCGTAGAGCCGCTCGGGCCCTTATCCGCATCGCCACCCTCCAGTTCGTCAAAAACCCGAGCCATTCGTGGGTCTTGGGGATCCGGCAAAGTTTCACGATGCTGTGGCAACGAGTTTGTTATTGTCCTTCACGATCATCCACGACAGTAGCTGAGCGCAGGGCCATTCAAGGCGTTCATCTTTAGACAGATCTCGCCTGATGCGTCGGCTACATTCAGATGAACTCCGAGCAATCCTGTCAAATCCGCCTGCCTTGCAAGAAAACCCCAATCATTACTGACCGTGCCTAAAACTAGACAAGCTATAGGGAGTCAAGCTGCGTGAGCACATATTTTTGTAGGATCGTAAGATCGGCCGCGGGCACAGACAGCATAGATAATGCCGACGAGCTTCCGCGCGACGTGACTAATGGCCACAGAGTGGTGTTTGTTCATTTGCTGTTTGTGATGGTTGTAAATCTCACCAAGGCGCGCTCGTGAAGCGAGCCATGCTGGCAGCCTGATAGAGAGCAGTGCGTAGGGTGGCGCTGCCGCGTTTGCTCATTTTAATTTTGCCGCTCCATTGGCCACTCTTGCGCACGCGGGGGTCCATGCCAGCATAAGCCAGGATGGCATGGAGGGGACGAGGGCCTTCAAAGCGCTGCAGATCGCCCAGTTCGGCAGCGATCAATAATCCGGTGATCGAGCCGATGCCAGGGATACTTTTGATTGGGTGTTCCATGTGGGAAAAGAGCCTTTGGATATGGACATCGAGTTCGGCGAGCTGTTTTTCAAAGAACTCGAGCTGTGCAATCATCGTGCGGATGAGCAGGTCAAGGGCAGGGTCCTGGCGGCTGGCAGCCAGGCTCTGCTTTGCCGACTCTCGAAGTGCTTTGGCTTTCTCTGCCCCGAGTCTACCGCGGCTGGCGCCGATCAGAAGGCCCTCGAGCCGACGCAGTGAAAGCCGACCGATAGCGGCCGCACTTGGAGCAGCTTTGAGTATAGCATGGGCCGCCTTGCTGTGATTATTGTCAAAGTGCCGACTGAACTCGGGAAAGCTCAGATCGATCAATCCGGTGAGCCGACGCTTGGCATTGCTCAGCTCGTGGCTGACAAAACGTCGCTGCCGACACACAAGCTTGAGTTGCTCGGTGTCTTCTTTGCCTGGTTGTAAGGGGGTGAAATCGCCGTCACGTACGGTGCGGGCGATAAAAAGCGCGTCGTCAGCATCGGTCTTTCGCCCCCGCAAATGAGTACGGGCGCTCTTGCTGCTTAAAACCGGATTAAAGACCTGTACTTGCCAAGCGCGCTCTAGAAGAAAGCGCCACAGGCTCATCCAGTAGTGACCGCTGGCTTCTAATCCGATCAGCACCGCACTCTTGTCGCCCAGTTGGCACAGACGTCCTTCAAAGGCAGTAAAACCTTCGGCGCTGGCGAGCACTTTTAGCGGCTTGAGCAGCACGTTGCTGCGCGCATCGATTGCCGCGGCGCAGTGAAAACTTTTTCCAATGTCGACACCAACGAAGATGTCGATCACATTATTGGTGGAGGTGGGGTTTTTCATTCCTTTCCTGTCTCTTTTTGGGGGTGATGGAAGGCCCGCTTCCCATACTTGTAGCTAAATCAAGGATGTTCCCTTTGCCGGCCCGGGTGAAGCCGGGCTGGCCGAGGGGCTCCTATCAAGCGATTAGGGTTCATTTTAAGGGCCTTCGCAAAGTAGGCGCCGCCGCTCCTGGTCTAGGTTCAGAAGTCTTCCCGCGCTTTATCTCAGCCACGAGCCGCTTCAGTCTAGCGACACTCAAGGATCTCGGCAGCGCGGCAAATAATGGACCCGGTGGGATCTTGTTCACAACACTGTGGGCCGTTGTTCACAAAAGAAAATGGACCAAAAAGAAAATCAGGAACCCTCCCCAATTGTGGATAAGCCGGTCCCCTATGACGAAGCTGTGCAAGGCTGTCACAGCCCCACCGGCTTACCCACAACCGGTTACTGTTCCTTATACAAGGTAGCTTGGACAACTACTTCCACTGGCGGTGCAAGGGGGAACCCCGTCCAGGGACTGCACTCAGGCGGCGGATGTTTGCGGAGGCATCACTCGGGGTGAAAAGACCAAGCGGGCTGCCATTTCTCGCTTATGCTCATCAGCAAGGTGGCCATAGGTCTTTCCAATGAGGATTCCCCCGTCGAGATGGCCGAGCCATCGGGCTATCGTCATATAGTCGATGCCCGACATTACGCAACGGCTCGCAAAATGGTGACGGAGATCATGGAGTTGAACATGAGGGAGGGCTGCCAGTCGTCGACACTGATACCAAACCTTGTGTGGATTTTGCCAGTGATCGTGGACGTCACGATCTCCGCGTTTCGGGGACGGAAATAACCATGGAGAATCTGGAGCCTTTCGGGCGTGCATGTCTCGAAGATGGGCGAGGAGATCGGGGTTGAAATCAACGCTGCGGGCTTCGCGATTCTTCGTCTGTCCATCCCGGCCGATGTGGAGGCGTCGAGCTTCAAAATCAACATCCCCCCAACATAAACGCAGCGCCTCCATCTCGCGAGCACCGCTGTAAACAAGCAACTTGAGGAGGTCGACGAGCATAATACCATTGGCCCCGGAACGTTCAGCTTGATGGATGAGCTTCTCAATCTGTTCGGTCCTTACAAAGTCGCGCCGCGGCGTTCGGTGCCGAAGAAGCTTGACTCCGGCGGTAGGCAGCGAGCGTTCGACCAGGAGGCCCTTATCGCTAAAGAAACGCAGGAGGTTGCGAAAGATTGAGAGGTGGACATTACGGGTCCTGCGGGTGCGACCGTCCTCAAGAATGGTCTGTAGATACGACGTAACATGCGGTCGCCCCATACGATCCAAAGGGAGATCGCCGATGTGCGCCAGCCAGCGCGCAAGAATCAATTCCTCCTTTCGGACCGTGGAGAGTTTCTTGGGTGCGTCGAGCAGCGGAGCGCGGTTCGACGTTTCCCCGTCTGCTCGTCGCCTCTGTTCGTCCTGCTCCGCAAGGAGTCGATGATGAGCGATATAGTCGGCAATAGCTGCCGAGAGAAGCGGTTTCCGACCGCGAGTCGGCATTGAAACCCCGTGCCGGCGAGCATAGAGGATCTCGTCACGAGCCGCCACCGCCTCCGTAAGGTTCGCCGCTGGTCGCCCGCCTTTAACCAACGCTACCCTCCGGGCCGATCGCTCGCCAGGCAGCCGATACTGAAGGTAATAACGACTCCCTCTGATCCAGAGGCCGCGCACTTTTCGATTGCGGGAATCCCGGGCAGCGATAAAGTTCGCCGACCTGGCCAAATGCGCCTCGAGAAGCGGGGCTTTCATGACGTACTATTGACGTATCACGACGTTAATGTAGAACAGAGTGTAGCACTCGGTCAATTCAAAATGGGGCGCGACCTTCCTAAGTATGTTATTGATAACGAACTTGCCAGAGTAGCTCAGAGGTAGAGCAGGGGACTCATAAGCCCTTGGTCGGGGGTTCAATTCCCTCCTCTGGCACGGCCTTCTCAACTTTCAACTCTCAACTTTCAACTCTCAACCTTTCCTCATGGCCAATACCAAATCCGCAGCTAAACGAGCCCGCCAAGGCGGTGCGCTCCGAGTTCGCAATACCAGCGTCGTCAGCGCACTTAAAGGCGCCCAGAAAAAATTTCGCGTGGCGATTTCTGCGGGCAAGCTTGAGGAAGCGAAATCTCAATACGCGAGAGTGTCGGCAGCGCTCGACAAAGCCGCCAAGCGGGGAATCATTCACAAGAATAGCGCCAATCGTCGCAAGGGCGCTTTCAACCGTGCCCTCAAATCTTCCTGAGGAGAGTTGACATCTGGAATCTCGCTTCGCCTGACGAAAGCGGAGGGCAGACACGCGAGTTCTCTGTGAGCTGCTTTGACTGATTTTGCGCCGCAGGTTTCGGCATTGGAGAAGCGCCTTCCGGAGGCCCTTGATTTTCTGAAGCGGCTGGTTGCCGTCAACAGTTTTACTGGCAATCGCGCAGGCGTCTTGCGCAATGGTGAAATCGTAGCGGCTCAGTTCGAAACTCTCGGCTTTTCCGCCGAGCGGGTACCGACGGCGAACCCCGCCTTCGGAGATCATCTTTTCCTAAAGCGTAGCGGCTCGGACGAAGCTGAGCTGCTGCTGGTCACGCATCTTGACACCGTTTATCCGGCGGAGGAGGAGGTGCGGAATGGCTTCTACTGGCTGGTTGAGAGTGATCGAATCTCCGGGCCGGGCGTCAATGATAACAAAGGGGGAACGGCCATGATCTGGCTTGTCCTCACCGCTTTGCGGGATATTGCTCCCGACGTATTTCAAAAGGCTTCCTGGCTTATCGCTGCTAATGCCGCTGAAGAAGAGCTCGTCCCCGACTTCCCCGAGTCATGCCGAACTCGAACACGTAACTGCCGGGCGGCGCTGATCTTTGAGGCATGCAGCGGCTCAGGTCGCGGCCTCTCAATCGTTCGCTGCCGAAAGGGGTCGGCAAATCTACGCGTTATCGTGCGGGGCCGTGGCGCCCATGCGGGAAGCAGCCATCATCAAGGCGCTAACGCCATCGTGCAGATGGCTGCTCTGGTTGAACGTATGGCAAAGCTGACGGACTATTCTCGTGATCTCACGGTCAATATCGGATCATTCGCCGGCGGTGGACCCTCCAATCGCGTGCCACATCACGCCGAGTGCCACATTAATCTTCGCGCCTTTGATCAGAGTGTGCTTCAAGGTGCAATCGACGCGATATTCGCTTTGGGTGATGAGCCCGCTGCTGTCCGAGCACAAAGTGACAGCTATCCCTGCCGGGTCAGCGTGGAGTTGGTGGGGCGCAATCCGTCTTGGCCGCCAAATCCGAGCACCGAAGCCTTGATTGAGACATGGGTGCAGTCAGCCAGCCGGCTTGGCTCGTCGCTATTAGTGGAATCGCGCGGCGGTCTCAGTGACGGCAACTATCTTTCTCGATTTGTGCCGACACTCGACGGTCTTGGTCCGTTTGGGATGCACGGTCACGCTTCGGAGCGCAGCGCCGACGGCTCGAAAGTGCCCGAGTTCGTGGTACCATCCTCTTTTCTCGAGATGGGAGCAGTCAACCTGGTCGGAATTTGCGAGTTGCTCGCGGCGTGAGGCTCCATGCCGAGAAATTTACGATCCGGCTGCGGAGACCATTTCGCATCGCGCACGGCTCGAGCACGACTCGCGAGACCATCCTGGTCCACCTTTATGACGATGACGAGAGCATCGTCGGCCATGGTGAGGGAGCCTTGCCGCCTTATTATCCCTCAACCGCCGATGCTTGCCTCCGCTGGCTCGATGAAATCAGCGGTCGCGAAGATAACTGGGAAAGTGCATGCGTCGAACAAGGATCTCCCACGACGGCAGCTGGTGGTGTAGCCTTGGAGATCGCTTGGCAAGATCTGCAGGCACAGAGGACCGGAAAGCCGCTTTACCGCACCTGGGGCTTGGATGTTGAGCGAATGCCCCTCTGCTGGAGGACAGTCTCGATTCCGACGAATGAGAGCGAATTGCGTGAAATGCTTGACGAGGTGATCTCGTCCGGCTCACGAAGGATAAAATTAAAGAGCGGCAGCGGAGATCTCGCCTGGGACGAGGATTGTGTACGAGTCGCCAGCGAATTGCCTATTCACCTCGGGCTCGACGCCAATGAAGGCTGGACCCCCACAGAAGCAGCCGAACTCCTCTCACGGCTCACACCCCTTGGGATTTCGTTTGTTGAGCAGCCCGTCGCGAGAGAAGCCTTCGCTTGGAAAGAGTTGCGGTCTCGTGTCCAGGGCATCAAGATCCCTCTGCTGGTCGCTGACGAATCTTTGCAGACCGAAGACGACCTTGCCGCATTGGCGGGGCTGGCCGACGGCGTTAACGTTAAGCTACTCAAAGCAAGAGGGTTGGTCGGCGCTCGACGATGGATCTCCAGAGCGCGCGAGCTGGGGATGACAATCATGGTCGGCACAATGGTGGAAAGTGGCATCGGCCGAACGGCCGCTGCGCAGCTCGCGCCCCTGGCAAATTGGTTGGATATCGATGCGCCGGAGAGCATTCCCGCCGCACCGATGATCGGCTTCAGCATCGAGGGAGATCGCTTGTTTCTCTCAGACCGCCCGGGTCTTGGATTACGTGACGTGTGAGTTCTGGTAACTAAAGACGAGCGCGCTTCAGCTTCGTTCCATGGACGATTCTTGGGCCAACATCTTTGCCAAGGCTGCGATGTGGGCGGGAGTGGTTCCGCAACAGCCACCGAGGACACGTACGCCACCCGAGAGCATTAAGGAACCCATCTTTGCCAGCTCTTCCGGAGAGACCTCATAAAAGTAACGACCCTCACGGAAATGTGGAGGTCCAGCGTTGGGATAGACAGCGATAGGAACTTCGAACGGAGGCAGTCGCTCGACGAATCTGAGGGCTTCCTGCGGACCATTTACGCAATTGATAGCGAGGAGGTCGGCATCGGCTTGCGCGAGCGCTGCAAAGGCATCGGCGAGGGACATGCCGCCAGGAAGATGTCCTTCCTTGCTTGGAGTCAGCGAGCAGATCACTGGACAGTGATGAAGTGATTGCTTTACGCGCAGAGCAAGTAGGAGCTCGTCAAGGTCTTGAAAGGTTTCCAGAAAGATCAGATCGACTCCACTGTCGAGGAGGGCGCCGATCTGCGTGCGAAAGCATTTCTCGCGGTCAATTTCTTGGGCTATCGCGGCCTCGGAGGAGACCCCAAGGGGACCGACGCTGCCCGCGACAAAAGCACCCCGCGCTGATTGCCTTGCCAGTTGCGCGGCTTGCCAATTGATTTCGTTAACACGGCGGGTGAGCCCATGAGCAGCAAGCCGAACCGCATTTGCGCCAAAAGTGTTGGTTTCGATGATGCGAGCGCCTGCATCGACGTAATCTCTATGAATTTCCCGGATCAGCTCGGGACGGGTCAAGCAGAGTTCCTCAAGACATCGGTCCGCCGGCACTCCCCGTTCCATGAGAAGTGTTCCCATGGCTCCGTCTCCGCAGAGGGGATGATCCTCGAGTTCCTCAAGCAAATTCACAGCAAGATCTCGGCGATGCTCGAGGATTGTTTCGGTCTACAGCCTGCGGTGAAGCGACAATGGGCGACGTCGTAACTCATCCCTCGCGACGGAGATCAGCAATCGCTACCATCACGCGATCGCTGATCCGCTGATAAGTTGCACGCGTGCCCGGCATGGTCTCGTCGTTCGTAAAGTGGAGGGGCTTACCGATGACCACAGTGATTTGCGTGACGCGGAGACCGCGTGAACCCTTGGGAAAGGCGTCATAGGCCCCGAAGACCCGCATCGGCAGTACGGGAGCGAGGGTCTTTGCGATGACCAGACCAATACCTGGGCGGCCGGATTGGAGATTGCCATCTCTCGAGCGTGTTCCTTCTGGAAAAAGAACGACTCCATTTCCCTCGCGAATCTTCTTGATGACCTCTCGTAACGCGGACATGTCGTTGCCGTCCCGCTCGACCGGAATGACGTTCATCGCGGGAAACAAAGGCCCGAAAAAAGGCCACTCAAGCAGATTCTTGCGCGCGAGATAGTACACGGCGCGTTGCGAGCAAATCCCCACCAGCGGAGGATCAAAGTAGCTCGAGTGGTTGACGGCGAGAATTAGCGGGCCTTCCTCGATCATGCGCTCGGGATGCACCACCCGGAGCGAGAAGAAGCACCACGCTATGAGCCTGGCCAGATTGTGAAAGACGTTATAGACAATAGTCATCGCGACCGTGTCGAGAGACCCTTTGCCTCGAGATGCCCAATAATCTCGTCCACCACGCCAGCTACCGTAAGATGCGTGCTGTCGATAAGGAGCGCGTCGCGCGCAATTCTCAACGGTGCGTTTGGGCGCGAGGAATCGATCCGATCGCGAACGGCGATCTGATCATGGTGTCCCTCGGCGGTCCGGCGCCTTTGGCGCACGTGTTGGGACGCATCAATGTAGAACTTAAAAGGCGTTTCGGGAAATACGATCGTGCCGATGTCACGACCTTCCATCACCACGTCTCGGAGTTTGGCGAGGCTACGCAAATGAGCTGTCAGGTTCTCGCGCACCGCGGGAACGACAGAAACCGGAGAAACTAAGCGATTAACCGCATCATCACGAAGATGGGGTGTCGGATCGACCCCTTCGATACAAAGATAGGCTACATTATCGCGAAAACCGGTTTCCAGCCGGCCTTTGACCAGCAAAGCTGTGATCTGCTGGACGGAGCTGGGATCAACCTCATGATGCAAGATCCACCATGTAAGGGCTCGGTAAAAAGCTCCGGAATCGACATAGGAAAAACCGAGGCGAAGCGACACCTTCTTCGCTACGCTGCTCTTGCCCGCAGCGGCTGGTCCATCGATGGCGACGACCGTCTTCATAGATCAGAGGGGCGCCGTTCGGGCAGCGAGGAGATAGCAGGAGCTGGCTGCCAGAGCGTCTTGTCCCCATGTTGAAAATGCGCCAACACCGATTTGAAGTGTGGATAGGAAGTGCGAACGCAGCCCGTGTTTTCAATAGTGGTTGTTCCTGATGCGAAGAGGCCGGCGATGGCAAAGGCCATGGCTATTCGGTGATCACCGTAGCTGGGCAGTTTTGCGCCCTTCAGCTTGCCTCCGCCGTAAATTGTCATGCCATCCTCTGTTTCGTACACCTCGACGCCCATCATTCGGAGGTTGGATGCGATTGCGGCGATACGATCAGTCTCCTTTGCACGAAGCTCTTTCGCGTCGCGAATGAGTGTTCTGCCTTCGGCGAGTGCGCCGGCTACCGCAAGGATCGGGATTTCATCGATCACGTTTGGGATCTCATGGCCTTCGATAACGGTCCCGGTCAGATGTTCTCCCTCGATTTCGATCGCACCGCATGGCTCTCCCTCTTCGATGGTTTCAACAACCTCGCGGACGTGCGCACCCATGCGAACAAGCACATCGAGAATGCCCGTCCGAGTCGGATTCAGACCCACATTCTTAACCAACAGCCGGGACTCAGGTTGACACGCAGCAGCCACCAGCCAAAAAGCGGCACTTGAAATATCCCCCGGCACGGCAAAATCCCGCGACTCGATGGTCTGCTTCCCAAGCAAGGAAATTCGGCGCTCCATGGGGCGTTGATGACGATCCACCCGAGGGTCCTCGCGTCGGAGATGGACCAGGAAATATTCCAGCATGCGCTCGGTATGGTCGCGACTTGGAGCGGGTTCGATGACCGTCGTAACGCCGTTGGCATTGAGGCCCGCCAGGAGAATTGCGCTCTTAACTTGCGCACTGGCAATCGGAGATCGATACGTGATCGCGTGCAAGGCGCCCCCCTGAATTGTCAGCGGAGGCGTGTCGCTTGGGCCGGCGGCATCAATGGTCGCGCCCATCTGCCTGAGCGGCTCGATGATTCGGCGCATCGGGCGCTGCGATAGCGAGGAGTCACCAATCAGAAGCGAGCCAAACGGCTGCGCAGCCAGGATGCCCGACAGCAAGCGCATGGTGGTCCCGGAATTGCCGCAATCGATTGCTTGCTCCGACGCATTCAATTTTCCATGGGCGCCATGAACAACGAGGACTCCTGGCTCTGGAGATTCGATGGCCACGCCAAGTTGCTGAAAGGCTCGCAATGTGCACAAGCAGTCCTCCCCATCGAGGAAATTCGTAATCCTGCATACTCCATTTGAAAGAGCCGCCAGCATGATGGCTCGATGGGAGATGCTTTTGTCACCTGGAACGGTGATTTCGGTCTCCAGAGTCGGCGCCCGCTTGACCCGGAAGACATCCGTGCTCATGTCTGATTTTCGCGGAGAATTCTTGCCTGCTCGAGAAACGACTCCAGCGCCGCGGCATCGCTGGAAAGGATCATTCTCATCATCTTGTCCAGAATGGTCGAAAAATCCTCTATGGCGGATAGCAGTTCGATACGGTTTTCGAGCAGAATCTCCCGCCACATCGCCGACGGGGAGGCAGCAATGCGTGTCGTGTCTCGATAGCCTCCCCCGCCAAGGGCGCCCGCATTGGGTACCCTCAGGCTAATCGCATTGACGAGCGCTGCGGCAAGCGCGTGGGGAAGGTGGCTGACACGTGCAACCCGCTGGTCATGTTCCTCGGGTGGCATCACCGCGAGACGACATCCCACACCCTCCCAAAGATCCCGTACTCTCCTGGTGGACTCAGGCAACGAATTCGCCGTCGGTGTGATGATGCAAACTGCTCCTTGGAAAAGATTCGCACGCGCGGCGTCCAAACCGCTCTGCTCTGAGCCCGCCATCGGATGAGAACCGACAAACCTTCCTCCCAGAATAGGTTCTAGCTGCTGAACCACCCCCGCCTTGACGCTTCCGACGTCTGTCACCGTCGCCGCACTGGAAAGTGCCGGCGCGATTCTCTTCGCCAACGAGGCCATTACACCGATCGGCGTACAGAACACGCACAGGTTGGCTCCGTGGACCGTTTCGGTCTCGTCGGTAAACACGGTGGGAAAAAGCTTGAGCGCCTTTTCCGCGGAGCGTTCAGAGCGTACCCAAAGCCTGACATTCCACTCCGGCCGCGAATTTCGCAGGGCCAAGGCTAGCGAACCGCCGATCAGCCCCGGGCCGAAAATGGCAACTGTGCTCAGGGGACCAAGAAAATTTTATTCGTGTAAGGGCACTTGACCTCGGTGCCGGGAGGAAATCCGCGCACATCGACGTAACCGGCATAAGGTGCGTGCGGGCTCGTTACAAAGCCAGACTTTCCAGGTACCGGTGTCCCGTAGGGAATGTCGCGCGCGGGAGGTGTGGAAGAAGTCGTCTCCGGAGTAGGACTCGGGGCGGTCTCCTCAGGGGTCGCTTCTTCCGGAGTCGGCTTGGACCTCGGGGTGGGCGTGGGGGTCGCGTCAGCAAACTGCGTCTGCGGAGGTGGCTGAGTGCCCTGGTAGCCAAAACGATTCTGACCCGAAGGACGAGAGGAAACCGTTTCGCTTCCGCTTTGGCAGGCTGCAAGCACGATCAAGAGTGCGATGGCGGCGAAGATCCAGGGCGAAGATTTCATAGAGATGATTTTCTAAAAACGCACCATTGCTGGCAAACTTGCAATGCAAATCTTGTGGGGACCAGGCGATAAAGGGGAGCAACAGGTGGCTTATTGTCCGCTGACGGCAGGCTGGAGGAACCAGCTACCTGCCATAGCGCTCAGAAGGACGGCTTGATTCATCGTAATGGGTCCACTCGATTCGACCAGGTAGCCCTCAGGAACACGGGTCTGGCTATAAACAATGGGCTGAAGATGCTTGGCGATACTTTCCGTTTCCGGCAGTTTGGAGCCATCGATAATAGCGCTCGCGCCAGGCACCACGGCAGCTGCAAAGACGATTACTGGACGTAGCATCGGAAAACCGCGCTCAAAAAGCATTCTGCTGTCCACGAAGCCGAAAACCTCATTCGCGGTCTTGTAGGCAGAAAGGGCCGTCGAGAAGACGGGAGAATTCTCGAGGCTCTCCCCGCTTCGATCAGCTTGCAGGGAATTGCTAAGCTCTGCAGGATCGTCACCCAGGAAAAGAAACTCGTCGGTCAGCACAAGGGTGGGATTGACAAACGCGCTTTGCAGCGCGGGAAAACTAATGTAACGGATACCGTCAGATTCGGTGACGCTAGGCTCGGGAAGGAGGGCAAGCAACTCGCCCAACGACTCCTCTGCCTTTGCCTGATCCTTGATCTGGATGGCCACGACTCCTGAGGGCTTCATGCGCTCCGGCTCCCATGAGACAGAAATTGCGCAGTCAGGGCCAAATGCCTCCGGGATCAACTGACGCAGTCTCGTGCTCTGCATATCCGCAGGGCTTGGGGCTCGGGACGCGATCGCATTGGATATGGCGGCGAGGATCTGACGAAAATCGCTGGCGAAGTCGAAGTAGGCAGCTGTCCTGGCCGAAGTAAACTTGATCGCGCCGTGGTTGAGCGAACCGACGTTCGGGGGATTTCTCCGCAGCACGAAGATATTGTCGCGCAAATTGGCCTCGTCGAGCTTTGTGGTAGCGCCGATGGCCTCAACTTTTCGCAACTGCTCGACATGCTGAGGAACAGGGTGCGCTCCAAGGGAAGCTCCGATTTCCAGCAGAGTTTCCAGCGCGCTTTGTGGCTGACAGAAAAAGAGCAGATCAGCATCTTTTGCCAGTTTGCCAACAACGTCCCGGTAGCGCGAACTGTCCGCCAAGTTTCCCTCTTTCTTTCGGCCCGCAGCCCGGTCTAAAGCATCCTTTACGACGGAAAGGTTGTTTGAGAGAAAGCCCCATTGGCCCTGACTTGCATTATAAAGCGTGAGACTATTGTGCGTGCTGGAGGCAATCTCGACGCCGCGGTAATTCTCCCGCACGATCTGCGGCGCGGGTCCTCCGCGGGATAATTCACTGCGCAGGCGTGCAACGGCCAAATCGTGGCCAGTTTTGCCACCCCAGAATTGAAATCCGACCAGCAACGTCGCCTCGTTGGAGTTCATCGAAATGACAGAGGCGAAAATCTGTCCGGGCTTAAGCTTCCATAAAATTCCGGCGGCCTCGTTCCCGCCGCGATCATTGGTCAGGTAGCGAATTGGTTTTTCCAAGAACGCCTGCATCTCCGGTTCAGCGCCGATTTTTGCGAGGATCGTTTTCGGCCAGCGCGCGGCGGTGCGCGGAAGGTCTGGAAGGCTCGCCACCGCGACGGTGTCAGCGGGAAGCAATGCGGCAGCTTCCGCGGGGCCACTGCCTCGCGTAATCCAGAGCGCAGAGACAACGATGGAGACCAGGCCAACAAGAAGAACAGCAGAGATAACAAAGACTTTTTTCATCGGAGATTATCGCCACTACTCCTCAGCGAAGAGGGCATTGCGAACCGAGTTGTCGGGACGGTGAGCAGCCTCATGATGACGGCGCCTTCCTAGCTGGATTTAGGAGTTGGAAAATAAGAAGGGGGACGCG
The DNA here is from genome assembly GCA_963744345.1 of uncultured Verrucomicrobiae bacterium. Classification (GTDB taxonomy): domain Bacteria; phylum Verrucomicrobiota; class Verrucomicrobiia; order Chthoniobacterales; family Terrimicrobiaceae; genus DASTFP01. Next base: position 69,127 of record CAVUTD010000012.1, on the reverse strand, counting down.
GATTTACAGCTTCGGGTTCCCTGGAGATGTTTGGTTCGCTCTGCTCACTTTTCTTGGTGTCTTGGGATGAAGGGTGCATTTCGCAGCCGAGTCCTCCAACGCACAAGATGATTGAGAGAGTGAAGAGCAAAATTTTCATTCGAGAATTTCGAGGCTGGCTTTGAGGCCGCGTTTGTGAGCGGCGGCATTCAGCAGAGTGCGGATTGCTTGGATCGTATGGCCTCCCTTGCCAATGATCCTTGGTATGTCGCTCTTGCGGGTAGCTAAATGAAAGATCACCCTGTCGGAAGATTCGGTTCTCGTGAGCACAACCTCGTCGGGAAACTCAACGAGTTTGCCAATGACGAAACGAAGGAACTCCTCCAAGCGTCAGAGTCCCGCTCAAGCGGTGGCTTTCTGGCGGGCTTTCGTAATGATGCTGCCGACAGTTTGCGAGGGCCGGGCGCCGACACCTACCCAGTAGTCAGCCCGTTCCAGCTGAAGCGTAAAATTTTCGCCCTTTTTCTTCGGATCGTACGTTCCAATGATCTCGATGAACTTTCCGTCACGCGGCTTGCGCTGATCAGCGACCACGATCTTGTAGTAAGGGCTGTTGCGAGCGCCTTCGCGCCGAAGTCGGATTGCCACTGCCATGTTGGTTCTGGATTGTGAGTTGTAATTCGAAGCGCCTGCAAGGAAGTACGGTTAGCTTAGTCCTGGTATTCCTGCCCGGCGAGCCTGGGTCAATAATTTCTTCATCTGTCCCGCCTTCTTCATCATCTTGCGCATCTGGTTGAAGCGAAGGAGGAGGTTGTTCACCTCAGTGACGGTCGAGCCGCTTCCGCGGGCGACCCGCTGGCGGCGGCGCGCGTTGAGGATGTCTGGGCGCGCTCGCTCCTTTGGCGTCATGGAGAGGACAATGGCCTCTACCCGTTTGAGCTGTTTCTCGTCAACCGAGGAATCTTTTAACTTATCCATCCCAGGGAGCATGCCAAGCACATTTTCGAGCGGCCCCATGCGTCGGAGGAGTTTGAACTGGTGGAGGAAATCGTCGAGGTCGAACGAGGCGGTGCGCAACTTCTCTTCCATGCGACGGGCATCCTCCTCAGTGATGGCTTCGGCGGCTTTCTCGACCAGGCTGACGACATCACCCATGCCAAGGATGCGACCCGCCAGACGTTCGGGATGAAAGGGCTCAAACTGATCAATTTTTTCCCCAACGCCGGCGAACTTGATCGGTTGTTTGGTTACTTCGCGCAGGGACAGCGCAGCTCCGCCACGGGCGTCGCCGTCCAGCTTCGTGAGGATGATGCCGGTGAGGCCAAGGGCATTGTGAAAATGCTCGGCGACGCTCACCGCCTGTTGTCCCGTGGCAGAGTCACAGACCAGAAGGATCTCTTGGGGAAGCAACACTTCTTTTAGCCGTTTAAGTTCCTCGATGAGGGGTTCATCGATTTCCTGCCGGCCAGCGGTGTCATAGATCTGGACGTTTCCGCCCTCTTGCTCGCCCCAGGTCGCAGCTTCCCGGCTTACTCGGACCACATCGGTTTCACCAGGCGTTGGCCGAAACACCGGAACTCCGATCTGCTCACCAAGGGTGACGAGTTGTTGGATAGCGGCCGGGCGCTGAAGGTCGCAAGCGACCAGCACGGGTGACCGGCCTTGAGATCTCAGCAGACGCCCGAGCTTGGCGGCCGAAGTGGTCTTACCAGCCCCGTTGAGGCCCACGATGAGGATTCGCGCTGACTTGGAGAGATCAAGCGGTGCGGCATCGCCACCAAGCAACGTGGTAAGCTCATCGTGAAAAATCTTTACGATTTGCTGACCGGGAGTGACGCTTCGCAGAACTTCCTCGCCGAGCGCTTTGCTTTTGACGCGAGCGATGAAATCTTTGGCCACCTGGAAATGCACGTCTGCCTCCAAAAGGGCCATTCGGACCTCGCGCATGGCGTCCGTGACATTTTGCTCCGTGATGCGGCCGTGTCCCCGGAGATCTTTGAAGATGTCCTGAAGTTTATCAGAGAGCCTGGAAAACATAATGAACTTGATGCGTCGGTGGATTGCTTCGGCAGCAGCGAAGATGGCTCTTTCTTGGAGCCGACGGACTTATACTCGCAATTGGCCGGGAATCAATGCAAGGTCGCCTTTTCGGCGCCAAGACCTGTGTTCGCACGAACCACAAGTTCGGTGTACTGCTCCTCGGCTGTCGGCTCGCGAGTGAGCAGTGTGCCCAGAATTGCCGCCAGGAAACCGAGCGGAATGCTGACGATCCCGGGATTCGTCAGTGGGAAAAGCGGTGCAGCCTGAATGAGATGGCGCTTGGCAGCGGGAACATCCGCCGCGTCGATCCCCATAATGGAAGGGCTCAGAATAATGAGAAGAATGCTGGCAGCGAGACCTACAGCCAACCCGCAAACTGCGCCTGCGGTTGTGAAGCGACGCCAAAAAATGCTCAGAACGATGACTGGAAGATTCGCGCTCGCTGCGACGGCGAAGGCGAGTCCCACAAGAAAAGCGACATTGATGGTCTGGAGTTGGATCGCTAGAAAAATCGCCAGTGCGCCCACCACAAAGGCCGTGATCCGTGCGACCCGGACCTCTTCCCCAGCCACGCGCTCCTTTCCATGATAAATGACGTTGGTGTAAAAATCGTGCGCGAACGAAGTGCTCGCCGAGATAGTCAAACCCGCAACCACCGCCAAGATGGTGGCAAAGGCCACGGCAGAAATAAAAGCGAAGAAAACTTCTCCGCCCAAAGCCTGGGCCAAAAGGGGTGCGGCCATGTTGTCGTTAGGCTTTCCGTCAACGATAATGCGATCCGGCGTGAGGATTGTCGCCGCTCCAAAGCCCAAAAACGTGGTCATGATGTAGAAAAGTCCAATGATCAGCATGGCCCATACCACCGAGATGCGAGCGGTCTTGGCGTCGGGCACCGTGTAAAAGCGGACCAGGATATGCGGCAGTCCAGCCGTGCCGAAGACCAGCGCGAGGCCAAGTGAAACCAGATCGAGAGGCCCCCAACCATTAGTTACGGAGGCGCCAAATTTTAGCCCAGGTTCCAGGAAATTCCTCGTTATCTCCTCGCCCTTGACGTGGTAGGTGACGTGAGTGATCGCTTCGAAGAATTTGGCGAAGCTAAAGCCATAGTATCCCATCACCAAAATGCTCAGCAGGACACTTCCTCCCATCAACAAGATCGCCTTAATGATTTGCACCCACGTCGTCGCGAGCATTCCCCCAAAGACAACGTAGATGATCATTAGAACACCCACGCCGATCACGGCTGCATTGAAGCTCACGCCGGGAAGAAGCAATTTGACCAAAGCCCCCGCACCCACCATCTGAGCGATCATGTAAAAGGTCGAGACAGTGATGGTGCTCAAGGCTGCCATCGCTCGCACGGGACGCTGCTTAAGACGGTATGCTAGCAGATCCGCCATCGTGTATTTTCCCGCATTGCGCAGAGGCTCGGCGACGATGATCAATACGGTAAGATAGGCGACAAGCCAGCCCACCGAATACATGAACCCGTCGTATCCGAAGAAGGCAATCATGCCTGAGATCCCAAGGAAACTTGCCGCGCTCATGTAATCGCCGGCGACAGCGAGGCCATTCTGCCAGCCGGTAATCCGTCGCCCCGCAGCGAAATAAGCGCTGGAACCGGAGGACCTGCGGGCGCTGTAGTAGGTGATGACAAGCGTCGCCGCGACAAAGGCCAGGAACATCAGCAGCGCTGCATTGGTATGCTGGGCGGGTGCCGCGGCTAACAGAAGAACAGAGAACATATCTAGGAACGGAAGCGAGACAACTTACTGAGCGGTGAACGATGCTTCGGGAGTCCGTACTAACGGGGAAAAGAACCGCCTCGGCGCTTTCCAAATTGAGCAAGCAAACTGGCAGCTTGTTTGTCCCAACCCGCGGCGGCGGCAACATAAAGAAAGGCGAGGATCCAAGCCATGAAGAATTGCGAAAGCGCGAAAAGGTATGCCAGGTTGACCTCTCCAACCACTTTCTGTTCCATGAGCTTGGGAAACCAGCCTACCAGAACCGGAAGGGTAAAATAGTAGGCGACGAAAAAAAGCGTGGCCGCAATGATAAATCGCGCCTTTGAGGCGAGAAGATGTTTGAAACCCGGGCTGGCGGCAATGGATTCCCAATCGGCGACATCCTCCTCTTCGTGCGCGGTTAATTCGTGCGCAGGTTTCGATCCGGTGCGCCCCAGCGGAGCGATATCGGTCGGCGCTTCGGAGTCGGGTGTTAGGTCAGAGGCATTCGGGGATGGCATGAAGTGGGAAAATTACGAACAAACTCCCGTGATGTCGAGTTTTCGGTCCTCTATTTTTGGTGTTCCACTATGAAACACCTGCCGCACGAAACGCGAGAGTTCCGCACGTCCGAAATCTTCGATCCAGCTATAGACCTGGAAGGCTGCGCGACGTCGAAAGTACGCGGAGGATCAACGGCTCAAAGAGGCTCGGGCAGTTTGTTTTCGATCACCGCTGTTGCCTTTTCCGGACGAGCGCTTTCGAAATAGAATCTTCGCACCCGTGCCCCGATCCCAGTAAAGATGTCCCACGAGATCGTGCCGGCTTTTTCGGCCAATTCTCGTGCCAGAATGCTCTCACCTCCCTGGCGACCAATCACAACGGCTTCATCTCCGGCGTCCACACCCGGCACCTGCGTCACATCGACAAGAATCTGATCCATTGTTACTCGTCCAAGCACCGGACAGCGCTTTCCGCCAATCAACGCTTGGGCATCCCGTCCAGAGGCTTGCCGCGGGAAACCGTCTGCGTATCCCAGTGCCACGGACGCGATCCGCATGGGCCGAGAGGTGATAAACGTTCTGCCATAGCTCACACCATGGTTCGGACCCACGTCGCGCACGAGCAAGACGCGAGCTTTCCAAGTTAAGGCAGGACAAAGGAGAGGCTGGAAGCTCCGCGGGTAGGCGCTGCCGTAAAGCACGATTCCGGGGCGCACCAAATCGTGCGCGTGATGAGGAAACTCAAGAATACCGGCGCTGTTAAGAACGTGGAATTTCGCCCTTGGAACAAGGGGCCGGAATGCCTTAACCAGTTCCGCAAAGCGGCCCAGCTGCGCGAGCGTAAAGTCAACATCCTCATCCGAAACAGGGAGGTGCGTCGAAACGCTGTGCACTTCCACGTTCTTGAGGCGCAGGATCATTCGCAATTCCCTCAATGCGTTCTCCTCCGAGCACCCGACGCGGCCCATGCCAGTGTCCACCTTGAAGTTGATCCGTCCCCCCGAGAAACAAGCTGCCTCCGCCGCGCTCGATACCGTGGCAATATATCGGTGTTCCACGACTACCCGCCGCTCGACGGGCGCCGAGGGACTCAGAAGGAGAACGTCACGCTTCAGGCTCGAGAGTTCCTCCGCCTCCTCAACGCTGGCGACGCCAAAAAGCTCAACTAAGTCGGCAATCGCTCCGGCCACCATGCTTGCTCCGTGGCCATAGGCGTTCGCCTTGACAACGGCGATGATTCCGGCCCGCGCGCCGATCCTCTCCCTGACGACGTCGACATTGTGCCGAATGGCGGACAAGTCGATTTCCGCCCAGGTGTGGACACCGTCAGCGATAGTCATGCCGCGACAACGTTTGGCGGAACGCTTTGGTTGCAACGACTCTTGGGAAGACACGCTTGTGCAAGAACCTGTTCGCAACTTAGGAGAAGGCGCTCGCGAAGAGGTGCTGCGCGGACAGCGAACTGGCGCTGTAATGCTTCGTATTCAGCGCGGCCCTCCGGCGTTTCGATCGGGATGGGTCGATGACCGAGCGCGGTGAAATCATAGGGGCTTGCCCGCATATCGAGAACCCTCAGCTCACGGGCAAGGTCAAAACAATCTGCAATGAGTTCCGAAGCGGTGAAGGGCGACAGTTTGAACGCCCATTTATAGAGGTCCATGTTCGCATGCAAGCAAGCTGGTTGCTCAAGCGTGATCGTCGTCTCGCGGGTTGGTTGGTACTTGTTCAGAGGACGTGCGCCCGGAGCGAAAAAACGAAACGCATCGTAGTGGGTGCAACGAGGGCCAAGGGACTCAACAAGATCGGCGATCTCTGCCCGAGTGACTCGAAGCGGCCAATCGGCGTGCCGGATATCACCCGTGGTATAAATCATGGCCCACTCATGAAGTCCGAAGCAATTGGAAACACCAGCACGCTGCATCGTTCGGCCAAGCATTTCTTGAAGCCAACGGATCGACTCGATTCGTTGCGGTGACAATTGGTCAACGTTGACCGTGATACCCTCCCTAACCTCATGATAGTCTCTGTAGCAAAGGTATAGGCGCGCACCTTTTCCCAGGAGGGCAACTCCAATGCCAGGATGCCAGCGGAGAAGCCTGCCCGGACGATTGGCGTAGTAATCGAAAAGAAAATCCTCCACGGGATCTTTTTCGTTACGCGAAGCGCGCGAAAGTCGCGGTTCAATCCAGCGGCGGACGCGTATTCGATGCTTCTCTTGGCGCGCCTGCCAATCGTGCTCCAGGAGAAGTTCCATATCTGATTTTACACCGAGCGAAGAAGGCAAGAAAGCCAGGGACTGGCTTCACCTCCGAACAAGCGCCCTCTATTTGGCGAGAACGATATTGACGAGCTTGTCTCTCACGATGACGACTCTGGCGACGGTCCTTCCAGCAATAGCTTCACGGACCTTTGGGGTCGCCAGGGCGGACCCTTCTAGCTCCGCCGCGGACGCTTCTTTTCTGACGTGCATGCGATCGCGGACTTTTCCGTTTACTTGCACGCCATACTCAACCTCCTCAACGTCGAGGAATTTCTCGTCGTAAACAGGCCAATTCTGGCGAGACGCATGAGCTGCGAATTCCGGAAACTTTGCCCCGATCCTCATCCAGAGTTCCTCGGCGATGTGCGGAGCGAACGGGGCGAGCAAAGGGAGCAGGACCCGCAGAGCAGCGAGCGGGCGAGGCCTCAGATTGACGAACTCATTAGTGAAAATCATCATCTGGGAAATGGCGGTATTAAAGGCGAAGGATTCGATATCGATCGTGACCTTCTTTATCGTGCCGTGGGCGAGCCGCAATTGATGCCTCGTCAGCTCGACCTCGGCCAGATCAGCAGAAAGGACCCACCGGCCCTCCTGCGTTTCTTCCATGACAAGCCGCCAGACACGCCCCAGGAATCGATAGACGCCTTCGACTCCCTTCATGCTCCATGGCTTCATTTGGTCGAGCGGACCCATAAACATTTCGTAGAGCCGGAGAGAGTCCGCACCGAATTCGGCGATGACACTCTCCGGGTTGATGACATTTCCTCGGCTCTTGGACATCTTTTGGTTGTCGGGGCCCAAGATGACTCCTTGGTTGACCAAGCGTTGAAATGGTTCAGGCGTTGATACGTAACCGAGATCGTAGAGGACCTTATGCCAGAAGCGCGCGTAGAGCAGGTGAAGCACGGCGTGTTCGGTTCCACCGACGTACAGATCGACGCCGCCCGGCAACGGCGGATGGCGAACCGGCTGGCCACTCATCCAGTAAGACTCAGCCTCTTTGCCAACAAAGCGATTCGAGTTTTTGGGATCGCAGTAGCGGAGATAGTACCAGCACGAGCCGGCCCATTGGGGCATGGTGTTGGTTTCGCGGCTTGCTTGTTCGGAATAAGCGATCCACTCTCGGGCTTTGCTCAATGGGGCCTCCGGCGTTCCCGTCGGCTTGAAGTCTTCCATCTCCGGCTGAGTGACAGGCAGTTCACTTTCATCCAGTGCGCTGTGTCGTCCTTGAGTCCAAACAATCGGAAAGGGCTCGCCCCAGTAGCGTTGGCGAGAGAAAAGCCAGTCGCGCAATTTATAACTGATCGTCGCGCGGCCACAGCCGTTCTGCTCAAGCCAGGCAACGATCTTAACCTTTGCCTCCGCCGTCGGCAATCCATTGAGCCATTCTGAGTTGATGGATACACCATCGTCGACGAAAGCCACGTCGGGCGCCGAATTCTCTTTGTTGTGCGGCCGCTGGACAACTTGCCGGATCTCCAAACCGAACTTCTTGGCAAAGGCAAAGTCTCTCTCATCATGGGCCGGCACCGCCATGATTGCGCCGGTCCCGTAGCCCATGAGGACATAGTCAGCAATCCAGATCGGGATCTTCTCCCCGGTCGCGGGATTGATGACAAACTCCCCCGTAAAAACGCCTGTCTTTTCTTGGGTCAGTTCGGTGCGCTCCAATTCCGACTTGCAACTAACTTCCGCCTGATATCTTTCGACCTCCAAGCGGTTGTCCGATGTCGTCACTTCGCGAACCAGAGGATGCTCGGGGGAGAGCACCATGTAGGTAGCGCCAAAGAGCGTGTCAGGCCGGGTCGTAAAAACCTCAATCTGGGTCTCAGCAGCAGGGATCTCGAATTTGACCAGCGCGCCTTCGCTCCGGCCAATCCAATTACGTTGCAGCAACTTGATTCCCTCGGGCCAATCCAGTCCTTCGAGTTCGTTCATGAGGCGCTCCGCGTAGGCAGTAATCCTAAGCATCCATTGCCGCATGGGGCGTCGTTCCACCGGGTGTCCACCGACTTCGCTCTTCCCCTCGCCCACTTCTTCATTCGCTAGCACGGTGCCAAGAGCCGGACACCAGTTGACCGGCATTTCCGCGACATACGCGAGGCGAACCTCGTCCGCGTCCTGGCCGCGATAGCTCTCGATAGGCTCAGCCTTGTGGCTCACCGGGTTAAACCAGGAATTGTAGAGTTTAAGAAAAATCCATTGCGTCCACCGAAAGTAATCCGGATCGGTCGTGCTGAATTCCCGCGCCCAGTCGTAACTGAAGCCGAGGGCCTGAAGCTGCGCTCGAAAGCGGGTAATGTTGCGCTCTGTAGTAACGCGCGGGTGCTCACCGGTTTTGATGGCGAACTGTTCGGCGGGGAGCCCGAAAGCATCCCATCCCATCGGATGCAAGACGTTGTAACCTCGCATGCGCTTGTAGCGGGCGACAATATCTGTGGCCGTGTATCCCTCGACGTGGCCGACATGCAGCCCCTCTCCGCTTGGATAAGGGAACATGTCGAGGACGTAAAATTTAGGCGCGGTTAAATCGAAATCGCCGTCTCCTGGGTTTGGCGCGCGAAACGCTCCCTGGGCCAGCCACCCGGACTGCCATTTGGCCTCGAAATCGCGAAAGGGGAATTGCTTGCGTTGAGATGCCATAGCGCGCCGTATAGCAGATAAAAAAGTGCGGCGAAATCAAGGTCTGCGTTCTTGGGCCGGCCCTTTTCACACCGGAGACCGTCGCAGGCCAAGCTGCAAATGGCGGGCGCCTTGCACAACCCAAAAGGGAAGGTTAACGGCGTAGAGAAATACGATCCATTGGTGCTGGGGAAAGCGCAGGTTCATCATGAGCTCGACAAGGAAGTGCATGGTAATGATGGCCAACCCGATGAACAGCAGCCACGCTCGGCCAAACAACATTAGGAACGCAAGCAGCTCGACAAAGAATCCCGGTGCGTAGACAAGCATGCAAAGCCATGGATACTGCAGGCAGAGTTCGTTGAGAGTCCCTCCCAAGCCCGTATCCGCCGGCTGCAAATTTGTATAGTATCGCTGAGCCTGGATTTTGACGTATTGCACAGGCATATACTGGGTGTTCCAAATCCAGGCTCCTTTGCTGGCGACGAGCTTCGTCAGCGCCGCCAAAACATAATTCCCGGCCAGAACCTGCAAGGTCACGCGGGTGGCAAAGGAATGCAACTCAGTCGGAGAACGCGTCCATGCCTGCAACCGATCCTGGGCCGCCATGGCCCATAACCACGCCGCCATCGATTGTCCCAAGAGCACCAGCGTCATCACCTGGTAATAGTGGCTGATCGAGCCCACCGAATTATGCAAAGTTCCAGTCACCAGATAACAAACGAAGAGGACGGTCGCCGAAAGGGGGAAAGCGAAGCCGGTGATATACAGCGCCGCGGCCGCGTTGAGGACAAGGATGATGACGGAATAGCCGGTTGGATCAAGAGCCCAGCTCATGTCGATCCACCTGAGCAACCCGTTGGGGAAACCAAGCTCCGTGCGAGCGGTCGGCAGGGAAGCAAGTGACGGAAACCGTGAAAGCAAGAGCATGACGAACCCCAGCCGCATAAGAGCGGTTTCCCACCAGGCAAAGCCGATGCGCGGAACGATGTCGGTGAAAGTCCTCATCGCGGAGTTTGCTCAAAGATCAAGGAACTCCTTCGAACTTGCAGGCTCCTGCGCGTTCGGTCCAAGCTCGCCCAAATCAATGGTGGCGACGGTGCGTTCCGAGACTACAACCTGACGGCTGTCGTCCATCCTCACCTGCGCGCGGACCAGCCCTAGCTTGCTTGTCGCAAGCCGTTGCTCGGGAGACATGCGCCTGGCCAATCGTTCGAGCACTCGGACGGCTGCTTCCTTCTCGCGCTCCCCTTCACTCCTGCTTGCCCTGTTCTGGACGTCGCCTTTGAGTTCTCGCTGAAACTGTTTTCGGAGTCGCGGCGCGCTCTCAAAGAAAGCGGCGGCAGCCACCGCCTTGCTGTTTGCGTCGACCACGTATACGTAGTCTGCTTGCCGCGCGAAATTCGAATACATCGGCCAATGAGAAAAGGGGAAATTCTCCTTGATCAAAAATCCAAGCACGATGCTTCCGACAAACCAGGGACAACTTCGCAGCCGGCCGAGACTTCGATTCATCAATTCGGCTCCGCCTGGAAGTAGCGATCTCACGATAAAATTCAAAGAACTTCGATTCTGGCTTAACGGACCTTACAACGCAACCTACAGAGGAGAATGTCTCACTTACCGATCCCGTTACTGGTGTCCACCAGAAATGTCCATAAACTGCGCGAGATCAAAATGATCCTTGGCTCTTCATTTCAGGTGTCCGACCTTTCCGCGGTAAAGAACGCGCCCGAGATTGCCGAGACGGGGAGGACCTTTGAGGAGAATGCGGCTCTCAAAGCGATCACTATCTCCCGCCTCCACCACGACTGGGTCATCGCAGATGATTCAGGGCTGGAGGTCGATGCGCTAGGCGGAGCTCCGGGCGTGTTTTCGGCACGTTACTCTGGAGAAGGAGCGACCGATCTGCGGAACAACGCTTTGCTGTTGAGGAACCTCGAGCGGGTCGCTCGAGACGATCGCAGGGCGCGATTTCGCTGCGTCATCGCCTTAGCTCGCGCTGGCCATGAATTCGCCAACTTCGATGGCGCCGTCGAAGGCACTATCGCGGATCGACCCAAAGGCAGCCGAGGGTTCGGATACGATCCCCTCTTCATCCCGGCGGGCTTTCGTGAAACGTTCGGCGAACTTCCGCCCGCCGTGAAAAATCACCTCAGTCACCGAGCCATGGCCCTGGCAAAGCTCCGGCATTGGCCGGGATGGCATGACTGAGCATAGCCCTGGCCAAACAACTTGCGCGACTCGCTTTCCTCTTTTCAGAGGGATTTTTGCTTTCTGAATAGAAGGCTTTGCTTGCGAGACATGGCAACCTCCCTGCCATCAAGGAGAACAAAAAGAAAACGCTTGGCATCAAGCATCCGCATTTGCTTCACACGGCTGAGATTAACGATACAATCGCGCCGGGTTCGAAAGAAGGCGGATGGATCAAGCTTGCCTTCACATTCCCTAAGAGGGCGCCGGATCAAGGCGGTGGCATCACTTAGGGTCACACGTGTGTAATTTCCACATGCCTCCAGAGTCCAGATATCGGCGACCCGCACCACCCAGCATCTGGCCGTGTCGCTTAGAAAAACAAAATCGTCGCAGCCAAATACTTTGCTGTCATTCTCCAGCAAAAGCTCTTCCGGCTCGGTATGGCCATTCAGGTTCGCAGCCGCCGACCGATCACTCGAGGGGGAAAGCGGAGCAGGAGAAGCGTCGCGCTGACTAAGAGTTCGTTTGCGGAAATTGTTGAAGATCATGGATCATTCGTCTGCAGCAGGTTGGAGTTTCGGAGGGGTTGGTAATCCCAGAAATGCGACGCGAGCACCTACACATGCTGCTCACACGCGGTGAGGAGATCCGTTTCGAAGCAGGGGATCTCTTCCCGGAAAACATCCTTTTGTTTTCGTGCGTACTCGCTCGTGGATTGCATGCTATTGATCGCGCTAACGAGTTTTGGGAGATTGAGGTTCTTCACGGTCTTGTTGAATCGCTCGGTGCTCACAAAAAAAGCGCCTCGCGGTACATGCATAGCGTCAAGCATGCCGGCATCCTGGATTTCGGTAACGGTTATCTTCCACATAGGCTTGGTCCTTCTCGTGCCCGCTCCCTAGCGAGCGGACTCACGGCATACGACGATCTCACCCCACTCGATTGCCTTCGGCCGAATCTCAGCCAAAAGGAACAGCGCGACCGGGTTTGCGGCTCGTGATTCCGTGTTGAATGTTTCGCTCAATGGGGTCATCATGGGTTGAGCTTTCAAGATCAACTATGGGGTAAAAAGTCGAATTGACTATGGTACAGATGAACCAAAAGGTGTCGTTTCTTCCTTTGCACCGGGATCGAGATGCGGAGGCACTCTTGGTGCGACTTCACGAAGTCGAAGACGTCGGCAAACTGACGAAGGCCACTTTTGAGCTCATCGCGACGCAGATGCCATATCAATTTCTTATCCTTCTTTTTCGCCCGCTGGAGTTTGAGCTGCCCTGTCGGTTTTTCCCGGTGAATTACAAGCCGGTGGTCGACGACTATATGGCGGAAAGCCACAAGCACGATATTTGGCTTCGGCGAAGCCCGGTCAATCCTCACGTTTCTGTCGTGCGCCACTCGGACTACACACCGCCGAATCTGCTCCACCGTTCTCTTTATTATCGAAGAGTTTTGCGTCCCCTCGATTCAGAGTATGGCGCGTCGGTGGTTGCCTGGCGTGACACCACCTGGTTGGCCACACTAACGATAATGCGTAACAAGCAACAGGGGGATTTCAGTGACGAGCAGATGCAGGAACTACACGCCTTGCAGCCTCACTTTGCTTGCGTGATTCGTCGGCTGGCCAAAAACCAGGAAACCCGGCTCATCGACGTTTCTTTGCGTCATTTCATGTCCTCGCTGCCGACCGCCACTCTGATTTTAGACTGGAACCTCAAAGTCATGCACTACAATTCCGTGGCCAGTGATCTGTGTTCCCGCTGGAAGAATGGCGAGAATGCCGCGCTCTATAAGGTCCCTCGTCGCATTCAAGTTCCGGGCGATATTCTTGCCAAGCTCGAGCGCATGCGGCCGAATATCATGACGCAAAAATGGGGGAATAATCCAGGTGGTCGCAGATCGTTGCACCTCGATTATCAGCATCCCTCCTTTCAATGGCTTAGTGCGTCGATCGAATTCTTGCCTTCACGTTCGCTTTCTCTCTCCAAGGGAACTTTTCTCCTCATTCTCAAGGAGGAGCATGCCTTGGATGTGGGCAAAACTATTTCTGAAAAGATAAGCAATCTGAGCAGGCGCGAGCGAGAGTGTGCTCTCCTCGCGGCACAAGGATTGCAAAATCGGGATATTGCCAGCAAGCTGGGAAAAAGTGAAATTACCGTGCGTAACCAGTTGAGCTCGATCTACAGGAAATTGGGCATCGATACGCGGCACAAACTTATTGCCGCTTTTGCACAGGCTCATATGTAGCAGCATGGGACCACGTCTCAAACCGACAGCGTTCCGCGGATGACCCGATTAAGCATCTGCACGAGCGCGCTTCCCCGCTTGGGGCCGTAGTGGCGATGACAAATGATGTTGATCGCGTCGGTTAAGTCTTCAAGTGCCCCGCCCCGACCGGCGATCTCCTCAGAGCGGTCGACCACGATCAGTTCGGAGGACATTTTTTCCCACAGCGCCTCGTAAAATCGAAAGTCGAAGCGACTCAGGACACTCGGCGTGGCAATGATCAGGCGCGGTGTTCCTTGCTCGATCAGCCGAGCGAGCTTTACCCGCTGAGATCCAACTCCGGGAGCGACCTCCCGAACAATCTTGGTGACTATCCAACCGCGCGCCCGACAAAAAGATCGGCACGTTTGGATTTGCTCAAGCATCGCGGATTGTTCCTGCCGGGAGTTGATCCTCGCGTAGATCACCGCATCCGTATCTCCCTCGGCGTTCTGGGAAATGCGCCCGTCCCGTATCAGAATGGTTCCCGTTGGCATCTGTTCCCCAGTGACCGCTTCCGGCAACTTATGGTCGCGGAACCAGCGCCACGCAGTCCGATATGAGATGCCGCAGCGCTTGGCCCATCGTCCCAAGCTTTCTCCACGCAACTCACTCGTCATAGACGTATTGCATATAATATGTTTGTGATACAAACGGGTTATATTTGTACATCAAAAGGATTAAAAGGACAATAGGGGCACAGAAATATTAAGGATGACGCACCTACGCGGGCGCCCTTAATTAAAAGGAAATCCCGACAAGAATGGTTCATCCTACCCCCTTTGCCAGCGTGTCTTTCTGCAACGCAATTAAGGCGTTTTAAGCGCCGCGGAAAATCCATCGACCCTCGATAGAGTAGCACTAGAATTATGCCCCATCCGATCAAGATTTTTGAGCGTGAAGTCTCCCGCTGGCTCCAGTCAGGCGGAGTAGCTGAGTCCCTGTGCGGAAATCAGCGCCGTCGCTCGGGAGTGATACGCCCGCGGAACCTATCCGATGTCCAGTGCATTGTTTCTGCGGCTGGCAAGGCGGCTGGGGTTGTCAAGCTGCAGCCGATTTCCTGCGGCAGAAACTGGGGCTTTGGGTCCGATCTGCCGGTCGAGCATGGAGCCTACACCTTAGACTTGTCGGCCCTCAATACGATTCGCTCACTGGATTTGAAGAGTCATTGCGTGCAGTTGGAACCTGGGGTCACGCAAGGCCAACTGGATGAAGCCTTGAGGCGCGAAGGGAGCACTCATTATTTCAACGTCACGGGAGCGGGACTTGGTGCGAGCGTATTAGGGAACGCATTGGAGCGCGGTATTGGGTATTCTGGGCAGCGGCATCTCGATTTGCTTGATCTCGAACTGGTTTTGCCCACGGGAAGCATTGCGCGCACATCCCGGTTTCACCCGGGCTTCGCCAGGAGTGCCTATCTTGGGGGATTGGGGCCTGATCCGACGGGACTTTTTTGCCAAAGCAACTTCGGCGTGATCACCTCGGCGACTCTTGCCCTGCATCGACGCCCGCCCGTTTTGGGAGCGGTTGTTTGCCGAACCATGGATCCAAATCGCTTTCCCGATTTGATCACGGTCATCTCCGATTTGATGGCTGAAGGCGCCTGCTACGGAGTGCCTCACATCTTTAATCGCGAGCGGGTCGTGACCACGCTTTCTCCGCACCTCAATCACACCGACGCAGCCAAGCTTCGCTCGACTGCGGCCTTATGGATGGCACTCATCCCCATCCGCGGTTCGAAGGCGGTGTTCGCTGCGCAAGGGCGTTATCTTGCGAAGATGCTGAAGCCGTTCGGGCAGATCGAGGTGCTGGGGGCTGGTTCCGAGGGCGCTTCTAAGCTTAGCAACCTGGTTCAGGGCAGACCATCCGATCTTGCGCTCGCTAGTGTGGAATTCAGCGTCTTTCATCGCTGTGCGGCCCTCAACGCCCCCGTGGAAGCGAGTGGTGCCGGTCTTATTCACGTCGCCCCGGTGATGCCATTTTGTGGACAGGCCATTGCAGAGTTCGAGAAACAGACATTGGAAACACTTAGACCTTACGGATACAAGGCGGTTCCGCTTTCGCTCAACGCACTGAGCCCGAGAACGGCAGCACTTATTGTTTCCATCGGTTTCAACCGACGCTCTTCCGTGAAAACAACGATGGCCCATCGTGCCGCAGATACTCTTCTTCAAAGCTATCTCCGGGCCGGCCTGGTGCCGTATCGACTCGGACTTGAGCAGGGATGGCATTTGCCGCAGATGAGTAGACCGTGGCCAGACATCTTCTGCGCCATGCAACGCATCCTTGATCCAAACGGGTGCATGGCGGCTTCGCGCTACCAGTCGCTTTGGAGGAAAGATCGCCCTCTTGATTGCAAACGTAACACCCAGAAGAGGGACCTATGCACTTCTTAAATCGCAAGCGTGTGGCCGTAATCACCGCGATGGGTCTGGCGGCGCCCGGTGCTCTGGACCCGGAATCGTTTTGGAAGAGAGTTCGCAACGGCGAAACGGCCATTGGCCGCATCAGACGCGTGAATACGTCGGCGTCGGGATGTTCTTTTGGCGGAGAGGTGCCGCCCTTCGATCTCGGCCTGTTGCCGCCTGAGTTTAAGCCCAAGAGACTAGCCCGCCACACACAACTTGTTCTCTGGGCCGCCCACCAGATCAAACCGCAAGTGGAGGCCCTCGCGAAGAGTCCCTGCATTCGCTTAGGCCTGGCGACGAGTTGCCTTTCCATGATTAGCGAATCCGGCGCAAGCCGCAGTCAAAAAGGTGCTGTGTCCGCTTCCCGCCACATGATCACGCAGTGTCCGCCCCACGCTGCCTCCGGTGCTCTCGCGCGATACTTGAATACGTCGGCAAACGTCTTGACCGTCTCAACGGCCTGCGCCGCCGGACTCGACGCGATTGGATTGGCGGCTAGAGATATCGTTTCAGGCACCTACGACTATGTCGTGGCCGGAGGGGCTGACAGCGCAATTGGAGTGAGTCCCTTAGCCGAGTTCGTAAACAGCGGCTTATCCTCCGTAAGAAACTCCTGCCCGGAGAAGGCCAGTCGGCCGTTCGATGTTTTTGCCGATAGCGGCGTGTGCGCGGAAGGCGCGGGCTTGTTCTTAGTCGAGGAAAAATCGGCTGCCCGGGCTCGCGGTGCGACTATTCTGGCGGAAGTCGCCGGCTATGGGTCGTGTCTCGATCATGATAGAAGTGTTCCGGGAAGCGGATGGCCTGCCTGCATGCAGGAGGCTTTGGATAGTGCTGGTTGGACACCGGAGATGATCGACTCTGTGTCCGCTTGGGGGCCTGGACATCCGGTCATTGATCGTATCGAGGCCGAAGCGCTGGCCAAGGTGTTCGGATCTCACGCCTCTCATATCCCGGTCTACTCGATCAAAGGAATTATCGGTAATCCCATGGCCGCCGCAGGGCCATTGCAGACGGCAGTTTCCATTTTTTCCTTTCGCGATGGATTGGTGCCTCCGACGGCCAACTTGGAGGTGCCGATTCCCGAAGCCTCGCTCGATTTTGTGCGCGGCGCGCCTCGACCGAGCTTCCCGGAAACCGCCTTGATCAACGCCCACGGTGTGGGCGGAGCCAATGTCACGTTGCTCTTGAAAGCGCCAAAGACGAGCCGATTTCGCCAACCTCGACAAACCCCAAACCCCTATCAACACAACTAAGAAAACATTCCCTATTATGAATTCCCCACACTCTATCCTTATTGCTTTTGCTCATGATGGCCTTCGCTCTGCACTCGAAGTCGTGGAAGCGCTGGAGCCCATAGCCGACGTTCAACTCTGCCCTTACGAGCAGGTACATCAGCGCGCTATTCAGGACCTTGATGTCGCGCTTTGCGTGGTTACGGACGAAGAATCCCTCGATTTGGCCCACAAATTCCAAGTGCATCTCGAGGATATTCCAACAATCGTAATCGATGGCGCGGGGGACTTGAAGATCGAGGTCAACGGCTATGCGGAACGAATCTCCTCAGCGCCCGATCAAGTCATCAAGGCCGTGCGTCAACTTCTAGTGCCCGACCGAAGAAGAGAGTCCCCCACAACGCCAAAGGCCGAGAGCACCAGATCCCCACGACGGATTGCCAGCCCCTTTGACCACACCCTGGCTCGCAACGCAGGTGGAGAACAGAGTTCCGAAGCCCTTCTCATCGCGGCATCCCGGCAGTTATCTTGGGATCTGCGCGCCGAACGGGTCGAGGTGTTCCTGCGCCTGGCGGAAAAGAACGTGTTTAAGAGAATCTACGCAGAACCAAAACCCTCCGCCGGGCGAGATAGCATGCCCTCTGGAGAGATTGTTCGTCTCATCAAGAAGCGTTCGTATCCAGTGAGTTTGCGGGAACTTGGAAGCCGTTCGACTCTCCCGCTCTATGAGTATCTGGCGGCTCGGAATCTGAATCTGCTCGTTCCCTTGGCGAAGGAGTCTCGCCTGCTCGGGTGGTTAGCTTTTAGCCTGGACGCGACCCGAGAGACTGACGATCTGCTTGATGATTTGCAAGTGGCTGGCCAACTCCTGTCGATAAGCCTTGCCGAAGCCTTTGATCGGGAGGCTAAACATCATGAAGCCAAGAGCTTTTATGACGCGCTTTCTGCTCTTAACTTCGGTATCCTGACCGTGGATCGAGACGGGGAAATCCTCAACGTCTCGGGAGCCACCTCCCTTCTCGGCAGCGATCCTCGCAAAGGAGATCATTTCAAAGCGATACACAATAGCCGGGTGCGCGAGGTTGTCGCTGCGGCGCTTAAAGGCAATTTCCTTGACAGATCGTGGATTGATCTTGCCTCGCGAGAACTGATTTCCAGCTTCTCCACGAGACTTCCGGACGGAAGAATTGTCGTCTTCTGGGGACCTCGACAAGATCAGCAGGAGCCGGCGCGCACGTCGGCCAATTTGGAGCTCAAGGAGGTTATCGAATCTTTGCCTGTTCCTGTCCTGCTGGATAATGAAGTTTCGCCCGGGACTGTTCCTGTGCCGCACGGCCGCATCAGCGACGAGGATGGGCGTGCTATAAGGGATTGTGCTCTAAGAGCCCAGGCCAGAAATGTCAAAGCTCTCAGACTGCGCTGGGGGAAACAGCAATCCCCGGAGAACGCCGTCCTCTTCTATGACTCTAACGTAACTGAAGGCTGTCATGAGTTTTGCGACGATATTAAACATGCAGTTCGCTTCTCCTTACTGGCCGCATAAAACCTAACGCTTATGAAACTTGGCAATCGGAATCATTCTTGAATATAAAGCTTAGATGTCTAAGACTAATCAGCTGAGAGTTCGCCTTGAGGATGGTCAGCGGGAACGTTTGCTCGAAATAGCCTCCGCGCGCGGCAAAGGTGAAAGGCTGTCGGACATGGTTCGTCAGGCAATCGACGAGTTTATCAGCCCCGAAGAACCGCTCGATCCTCGAGGATCCCACTATGTTAACGTGACCTCCCCTTGCAAGCGCAAGCTCACCGAACTAGCTGAGGAACTCAACCGGAGTCAGACCCAGGTCTTGGAAGCTTGTGTAGAGGGCATTCAAGATATTATCGAAAGAAAACGAACGCCTTTAATCATTTACGAGGTGCACCTGCGCCGAAAGTATCTCAAGAAGAATTGTCCGCAGCAGCCCTCTGTCAGGTAAGCTTCTAAATAAATAGCCGCTGTCCTGAATTTATCTCCGACCCAACCTGCTTGCAACGGCGGTTCGGGAGGATGTTGTCGCCGCGCTGCTTGGCACCCCCCATCTCTCCCGTGAAGATCCTCTAACACCGCATCACTCCGGTGGGCTGCGCAAAAGGAGCTTTCTCTGCGACCATCCCTCGCTAAAGGTGAAAGGACTGACTTGATTTGTCATGCGTGCGCATGCTTTGAAGGCGTGCTATAGCTGAAGCAAGGCCCGGGTGGCGGAATTGGCAGACGCGCCAGACTTAGGATCTGGTGGAGCAATCCTTGTGGGTTCGAGTCCCTCTCCGGGCAATCCCTGACAATAAGATCAAAGAGCGACCGGCCCCGGAGAGGAAGTTCCGGCCTGAAGAACTTGAGAGCCAATCAAATCGAAATATCGCAATGGAGAACTGCTGGCCGATTTCTTGCGCCTGCTTGCCTACTCGGGTGCCCGCGAGCAGGAGGCTCTTGCGCTGCGCTGGTCACACGTGGACTTCGAGCGCAAGCAGCTCACGATTGGAGCGGACGGCGATACCAAGAACAGCATGGCCTGAAGGGTGGATTTTAACGCTGCGCTCGCGCAGCAGCTCGCGGAGATGGCGACCCGGCGCGATCCCGAGACGAATTTTCTCTTTCCTTCTCCACAGCGTGGTGAGCGTGATCAGGCGGCGTGCTCGCTTCGGGAAACGTTGCGCATGGCTCACCATTGATCCCGACCTATAAGGATCTCGTAACAACCAAGGGTTCTCCCCCAGACCACGACAGAGGTGGAAGGTTCTTTGTGGCGACACCCCAAAGGGCGCTGCCCTAGGAGCCCGGCCTTTTTCGATTACACGGCTACAAAAGACGTACAAATCACCTACAATATTCAACCAATTCCGCCGAAGGTTTAAAGCTACGAGGAGCAGTCCGGTGCTCCGAAAGCAATAGCCCCTCCGTGGAGGAACCGAGTCCTCCGAAAGGCACCGCAACGTCTCGTAGAGAATCCACTGACGCTCCCAAGCGTAAGATGCTTCAAACAAAACAGAGATTTGGAATGGTCGGCAACGCCCCTCAAGACACGGGATGGGGTGTTGAAGAGCTAATGGAAGAAATTCAGAAGGGGCTAAAGGATTACACCGTTCGCTCTTTCTTGGCGACGCGATTCCTTCTGGCAAGCTTATTAACGCAATAAGGACTTATGCTCCTGATGTTCCGCTGAATCAAACTGGTAAAGCGAGTTGGCCTCTGAAGTAAGAAACGCTCGGGTCGCATCTGGGAGTGGTCCCTAATAGCGAAATGGCAATTCAAGCATCTATGAAACCGCACCACCGAGTTTGGAATGTGATTGACTCTGGGGATGCCGCAAGGCTCTAAATTGCTGCAAACTCCGCCTGACTTACCTACCGACGACCCAACATCGATAAATCCATCCTATGCCATACGTTCTTGTTCGCCACAAAGTTGCCGATTTCTCGAAGTGGAAACCTGTTTATGACGCCCATTTACCGGCCCGCAAGGAAGCCGGTATGATCAAGGAAGTGCATCTGCTACGCAATGCCGACGATTCGAACGAGGTATTCATTATGTTTGAAGTAGAAAGCCTGCAAAAGGCCAGGGATTTTGCGGCATCATCAGATTTGCGTGAAAAGATGCAGGAGGCGGGAGTGGTTGACAGACCGGATATCTACTTTCTCGAATAGCATCCTCGCTCCAGCAACGCGGATTGGGCTTGGCGGCGGACGAGGTCATCAATCCCGAATACTCGCCAGATCCTCGGGAAGCAACCCCTGGGTCTCGCGCTCAGGACATTCCACTAAGAGTCGTCCACGAACCTCCTCGGCGTCGGCAGCCTTTGCCATTGTCAAATCAGATTTGGAATGTCGCTAGTACCGGCGCGTGGTCAATGGTGACGACGTCCGTCTGAGCGCGACATGAGACCGCCGTGCTTGAGTGACTCACTCGCTTCACCTCACGAAGCGGAAAAAATCGTACCTTTAGCTAGACGGGCCCCCGTCGCGCGCGCGTTCGAAATTTTCTTTCGAACCTCCGCATTTCGATACAAGTCGTTAAAGTATAAGCACTTAAAAAGTGAACTTGGAGAAGGTCGCGTCTGTGCGTGTAGGGAGAGAGGGGAGAGAGGCTCTCTCTCTCCTATATAGGCTGGCAGTAAGCGGAAGGATGGGTTCATCCTGGCGGCGTTCGGAAAATGATCACAATTTTCGATCGCGCGTCGGGCGTGTCACACACTCGTTCTGTATTCTGCTAAAAGAGGCAGATCCACGCGCCTCTCTCTAAGGCACATAACTGCATAATTCCAAGAAGGCAAAATCTGCAAATTGGCCGGGTTTAGGGTAATACTAAATTCAGACGCCGGTCGGCTATTTGGCGACTGTTTCGCTGATTTTCAAAAAATTCCCTCGTATTTACGATGGACAAGCCGAACGTCCCGCGCTCTTTGGAAAAACGCTATTGAATTTCGCGAATTCTTTGGGATATTGTAGGTAACCCCCCACCGAGAGGTGAATTCTATGGCTATTTTTCGTTTCGACCACGTTGTTGCCGGCCGTGTACTGGCTTGTACCTGTTCTAATGAGCACTTATGTTTGGAGTTTGAACGCGCAGATCAATCCTGAGGCGTTTCGTCGAACTATCGACGGCTCTCCAGTCGATCTTTACACGCTAAAGAACAAAAATGGACTCGAAGCGACAATTACCAACTATGGCGGCATTGTCGTTTCGCTGACCGTGCCTGACAAAACTGGCAAACTCGGCGATGTGGTGCTCGGGTACGATACGCTGAATGATTACATTGGAAACACGCCGTACTTCGGATCGTTGATTGGCCGCTATGGCAACCGAATTGCAAAGGGGAGATTCACGATCACCGGCGTCGACTATCAACTTGCGCAGAACAACGATGCGAACTCTCTGCATGGCGGTCGCAAAGGATTCGATAAAGTCGTCTGGCAAGCTGAAAAGTTGGACACTCCCGAAGGACCGGCTCTCAAGCTGACGTATACGAGCAAAGATGGGGAGGAAAATTATCCGGGCAATCTTCGTAGCGAGGTAATTTACACACTTACGAACAACAATGAATTGAAGATCGTTTACACTGCTGAAACCGATAAGCCTACTTTCGTCAATCTGACGCACCATTCCTATTTCAACCTAAAAGATGCCGGCGCCAGCGATATTCTGGGGCACGAGCTGATGATCAAATCTGATAAGTTCACGCCCGTCGACAAGGGCCTCATTCCGACCGGAGAGCTAAGGCCCGTCGCAGGCACGCCGTTCGATTTCAACAAGCCCACAGCTATCGGAGCCCGGGTCGAAAGCGACGATGAACAGATGAAATTTGGGAAAGGCTACGATCATAACTGGGTACTCAACCGGGAAGGAAAAGACCTGGAGTTGGTCGCTTCTCTTTATGAGCCGACCACAGGAAGATTCATGGAAGTCCTAACCACCGAGCCGGGCTTGCAGTTTTATTGCGGCAACTTTCTCGACGGGACAAACAAAGGCAAGGGTGGCACCGTTTACAAACATCGCACTGGCCTCTGTCTAGAGACGCAGCACTTTCCAGATTCACCAAACCAGCCCGCCTTTCCCACGACCGAGCTCCAGCCGGGTGAGAAATACACGCAAACGACGGTTTATCGTTTCTCGACCAAGTAGATTATACAAACAACCCCCAGAGTAAGATCCCATGAAAAAGACGAACCGTTCCCCCCGCGACAGCCAAACCGGTGTGGGAATTTCACGACGCGAAGCGTTGCGACGCGCGGCCGGTTTTGGCGCGCTGGCATCGCTATCCTCATTCGGCCTTGGAATACCCGAGAGCGCAGAAGCCGCCGAAGAAGGCTTCGGCCTTTTTCCGAAGCATCCAAAATGGAAATTCGTCTTCGTCAATCACGTCACAACGAACCCTTTCTTTGTCCCCACCAAGTACGGCGCCGAGGACGCCTGCGCACTGGTGGGCTGTAGCTATCAGTGGACCGGCTCGGAGAAATCCATAGCCACCGATATGGTCAACGCCTTGAACACGGCGGTCTCGGCCGGTGTTGACGGAATAGCCGTCTCCCTGGTTGATCTGACTGCCTTCAACGAACCAGTTGAAAAGGCCCTCAAGGCGGGCATCCCGGTAGTCTCCTACAACGCCGACGCGAAGGGTAACAAACGATTGTGCTACATTGGCCAGGATCTTTTTCTCTCAGGCAAAGCGTTGGGCGAGCGCATCGTTCAGTTGGTGCCGGAGGGCGAAGTGGTTGGATTTATTGCCACGCCGGGGCAACTAAACATCCAACCTCGGATGGATGGGGCAGCAGAAGCGATCAAGGAATCTGGCAAAAACATCAAGTTGAACGACATCGCTAGCGGACCCACCCTCAACGAGGAAGTCTCCCGGGTCGCGGCGTACTTTGCGGGCCACCCAGACATTAAGGGCATGTTCGCGGTGGATGCGGGCAGTACATCAGCTGTCGGGAAGACGATGAGTGAAAACAAATTACAGTCGAAGGGCATTCACGCCGGTGGCTTTGATCTTCTGCCAAGTACGCTCGACTACGTGCAAAAGGGCGATCTCGACTTTACGATCGACCAGCAGCCTTATCTCCAGGGATTTTATACCGTCATGGTGCTATTTCTCTACAAAATTTCAGGAGGGCTGACAGGTCCCTCTGACATCAATACCGGGCTGAGCTTTCTGACGAAGGCAAACGTTGAGCCTTTCATAAAGACTGAGAGTCGCTATCAGGGTAACTCAAGCGAGCAAAAAGTGGTTACGCGGTCAGGCCCCATCGGATAGAGATCGCGGAACGCCATGGCAACAGATAAAGCGGATCTTCTTCCGCAACGAAAGGATCCCGTCCGGCCTGCTGCGCGCCGAAGCTGGGTGAGTCGGGCTGGCCTTTTCCTTCTGCGCTCCCGGGAAGCAAGCATCGCTGTAGCCGGCCTTCTGCTGGTTATTTACTTTCAAAGTACGGCGCCAGCATTCCTGTCGACCAGCAACATTGGAAACCTCGCGGAATACACGGCCATGACCGCGATCATCGCCGCCGGTCTAGTGATGGTCCTCATCTCCGGCGAGGTCGATTTGTCCGTGGGCCAGGTTTACGCGTTGTCGCCGTTCGTGATGTATTTCGCGCAGCAAGCGGGTGTCCCCTTTATTCTTGCGATCGGGACCGGGCTCGTGGCAGCTGCTCTCGTAGGCCTTATCAATGGCGTTTTTACCGTTACGTTCCGGATACCATCTTTCATCACCACACTTGGAACACTGTTTTTGATCAATGGCTTCACTCTGATCGTCTCCGGCGGATTTCCGGTGCGGCCGAAAGCGGGGCCTATGCTCCAGGAAATTTTTGGCGGCAACCCGATCTCGCAAATTCTCTGGGCGATCGTTGTCACCCTTGTTCTTCAGTTCGTGCTCGTCAAGACTCGGTGGGGGTTGCACACGATCGCCACCGGGGGTAACCCCCTTGGTGCTGCTGAGGTGGGGATCAGGATCGGTCGCATAAAGATGGGGAATTTCGTCATTTGTAGTGTCCTGGGTGGCTTGGCGGGTATCTTGGACACATTTCGCATCGGCTCTATCGATCCGCTTGCGGGTGGAACTGAGATTATGTTCATGGCCATCGCATCTTCGGTCATTGGCGGAACGCTTCTGACCGGAGGCTCAGGCACGATCATTGGCGCATTCCTTGGTGCGGCTGTGCTGGGCATTTTAAAGGATGGGTTCACGCTCTCCGGCGTGAGTGCATACACTTTTAACATGATCTTGGGTGGGGCAATTCTCATCACCATGCTGATCAACGTGCACTTGAGCCGACTGCGTGCGGCGGGAGGCGGATAATGCGCGAGGAGGTGCTACGGACAGAGCATATCTCCAAGTCCTTCGGACGAGTAGCAGCTCTTAAGAATGCTTCGATCCGTCTCGCAAAGGGCGAAGTGCTCGGCCTTCTTGGCGACAATGGCGCGGGTAAGTCGACGCTTTTGAAAATTCTCACCGGCTTTCACCAGCCGAGCGGAGGCAAGATGTATTTTCAAGGCAAAGAGATTGAACTCAAGTCTGTCAGTCACGCTCGGTCTCTGGGCATCGAGCCCGTCTACCAGGATCTTGCGCTCATCAGTGAGCTCAACGTCTATCGCAACATGTTTCTGCAGCGCGAAATCATGTATAGCAGTTTACTGGGAATTCTGGACGATCGCGCAATGCGGGAACGTGCGATTGAGCAACTTAACGGGATGGGTGTGAACATTCCCAACGTCGAAGTTGAAATCTCCAAACTTTCCGGTGGTCAGCGCCAGGCGATTGCGGTCGCGCGTTCGGTGTTTGCGAATGCCAAAATATTGCTCTTGGACGAACCTACAGCAGCCATGGGCGTCAAGGAGAGTGCCATGATTCTGGATCTGATCCGACGTCTTAAGGAAAAGGGGGAGGTATCGATCATTCTCGTCGCCCACAACTACGCCCATATTTTCGACGTCTGCGACAGGGTTAACCTTCTGCAGAATGGCGAAATTACTTTCGATCGAGCGGCGCACGAAACCTCCGCGGAGGAGCTGATGAAACTTGTCCTGCATGAAATTCGGACCGCGCGCGACATGGTCTCCCGCGTTTGAACCTCCAGGGTGAGCTAGTGCCTTTTCGGCTTACGACCAGCTCGGATCAACAAACTCGTCAAGTTCATACCTGAGCTTCACTTGGTGGAGTTCAATTTTTAACTGCACCCGGCGGGGCTCGAACCCACAGCCTACAGCTCCGGAGGCTGTCGCTCTATCCAATTGAGCTACGGGTGCGCGGGCTGCAAGGTTCGTTCATCTCTGAGCTCGAATCAAGCTGTCAGAGCTTGATTTCAAAAGGATTTCCGGCTGGATTAGGCGCGTGAAGAGCTATCTCCTGGCGATGGCAGTATTCGCCCGTGCTGTGTTGGCGCAGGATGAAGTCGCGCTTTCCTCAGCTTTTGCCGGCGGTGAAGGTGTCAATGGCGATGTGCTCGCGATCGCACTCCAGCCAGATGGTAAAATTGTCATCGGTGGACGATTCAGCACAGTCAATGGAATCGTCCGAAACAACATCGCGCGCTTGAACGATGATGGGACGCTTGATCGCACATTCGCGGAAGGACCAGCGCTGGGCATCGACGGGCAGGTCAACGCAATCGCAATTCAACCAAACGGCGGCATTATCGTCGGTGGCACATTCTCACAGGCAGGGCAGTTCGAAACGCGTAACCTCGCTCGGTACCAGCCCGAGGGCAGCATCGATCGCTCCTTTGGAGGTGGCGGAACCGTCGAGCATGGCGCGGATGGAACCGTCCACGCCCTTGCCGTGCAACCGGACGGAAAGGTTGTCGTCGGCGGAGACTTCCATGTGATCAGCGGCCAGCCGCGGCGTGGCATCGCACGCTTGAAGGCCGATGGAACGCTTGATACTGAAGTAACAGCTGCGAGTGCACTCTCCGGGAGCGTGAGAGCGGTTGCTGCGCCTTCGGAGCGTCAAACGGTGGTGGGAGGAGAGTTTACGCTGCCGAGCCAAGACGCGCGAAACCTTTCCAAGGTTCTCTGGCAATAGCCCGTAAGGGTCTTTGCAACGGGAACGTCTAGCGAGCCTCAATCACGAGAGCGGTCGTATTATCGCGACCTGATTGCGTGACCGATGTTTGCACAAGGCGCTGCGCTGGGTTTGAATCTGGTCCGAACGGTCTAGCCGTTTGGAGGATTTCTAGAATTTGAGAGTCGTACAGGCCATCGACCAAACCGTCTGTGCAAAGCAAGAACAAGTCTCCCGGCTCACAAGCCACCGCGCCAACTTGGGGATTCACGAATTGGTGGCCGGCGCCCAAGGCCCTTTGGAGGGAGCTCCGTCCGGGGTGCTGACGAGCCTCCCACTCGCTGATCTTCGCGTTTCGAAGGAGCCATCCCACATAGGTGTCATCATGGCTGACCTGCTTGATTTGGGCTGTTTCATCCGGCAAGTAGTAGATCCGGCTGTCTCCGATATGAGCGAAATACATCCATCCGGGCGTAAACCAGCACATACTCAAGGTAGCTCCCATCCCTGAACAATCTGGATCGCTGGAACCGAGATACATCAAGGCGCGATGAATTTCGCTGAAAAGCTCTTCAAGGACGTCTCCGAAGTCCATCGGCAGACCGGCTGCTGATCGCTTGAAGGCGGGCGGAAGAAGTCGTGTGATTTTCTCTACGGCGACGCGACTCGCGAATTCGCCGGCCATCGCGCCGCCCATGCCGTCGCTAACCGCGAAGACGAAGTCGACATTTTCCGCGGCGGATTCTCCAATTTTCCCCAGATAGTGCAATTCTCGCGCGTCAAATTGGAGGCAAAGAAAGGAATCTTCATTGTTTCGGCGGAACTTCCCCCGGTCCGTCAGTCCGAACCACTGGAGGTGATCCGGAACTTTGCGTTGCTGATCCATCATCCGGTTCTTCGAAACCTGGTAGGATCGTTGAAAACTCGAAATCGATCAAGCAGAAGCGACCGTCGGATTGGCGATAGGTAACGTTGCGCATATCGGCGTCTTCATGCCGAACGCCGTACTCTTCGAGTTCTGCGAAAAGCTCTTTAGTGCGCTCTTGGTCAAGATGCTCCACTCGGTTTCCGCAGCTTGTGGTGATAATCTTCAATGCTCGAGGATCCTCTTCCAAAAGCCTGGGCACGAACGGACACTTCCGCTTCTCCAGATAGCGCAGAACCCTCACCTCATTGGCAAAACGTTCTTCGGCTTTGGGTCCGCGAAACATCTTGTGCACTCGACCGTCATAGCCGATACGCACGGTAGCTCTCAAGGTGTCCTTAATTTGATGCATGTGACTGAAAACATGGCGCACCGGACAGCATAGGCAAGTCTCGATCGACGACGTAAAGTGGTCCGCCAAGGTTCTTGCCGAGGCGTCTTGCGAACCAAAAAGGGCGGGAGCATCGGCCGCAATCTGGCTTAGAGTGCTCGGTATCATTTTCTTGTTGAGCTGGCATCGTTCGTGCTTAAGTGTCCGGCACGCCTAAAAGGGAGCAAGCAGGTTAAAGATCAACAGTATGCCGGATAAGGCAGGCGCATCCGCGCAAAAATAGACACCGACAAAGAAATATGCCGAAGTACAAATTGGAATACATCTGGCTCGATGGGTACGAGCCCCTCCCCAACATTCGAGGCAAGACTCTCATCAAGGAATTCGACAGCTTTCCGACGTTGGAGCAAATCCCAAACTGGGCATTTGACGGCAGTTCGACAAAGCAAGCCGAGGGCCGTGCCTCCGATTGCGTACTTAAGCCTGTGGGGGTTTATCCTGACGCTACCAAGACCGAAGCAGCCATCGTGATGTCTGAGGTGCTATGGCCCGACGGCAGTCCTCATCCGACCAACGCTCGCGCGACAATCATTGATGACCCCGACAGTTGGTTCGGTTTCGAGCAGGAATATTTTCTCTACAAGGACGGCCGACCGCTCGGGTTCCCCAAAGAGGGATTTCCTCCGCCGCAAGGCACGTACTACACGGGTGTGGGCTTCGCCGCTGTCGGAGACATTGCTCGTGAAATCGTAAACAAGCATCTCGACCTGTGTCTGTATGCCGGCGTCAACCATGAGGGAATCAATGCGGAGGTTGCCAAGGGCCAATGGGAGTTCCAGATCTTCGGGAAGGGTTCGAGGAGGGCCGCCGACGACGTTTGGGTGGCACGGTATCTCATGGCGCGTCTCGGTGAAACCTACGGCGTCGATCTTGAACTCCATTGCAAACCCATTCGTGGCGACTGGAATGGTTCCGGAATGCACTGCAACTTTTCGACCAAATACATGCGCGAGGTCGGCGGGAAAGAATATTTCGAGAAGCTAATGGCCGCTTTTGAAAAAAACCGCAACGAACACATCGCCGTGTACGGTCCGGATAATCATCTGCGGTTGACCGGTTTGCATGAGACGCAATCGATTGACAAGTTCAACTACGGGGTGGGAAATCGAGGCGCGTCAGTCCGTATTCCCCACAGTTTCATCAACAACGGTTACAGGGGATACCTCGAAGATCGCCGTCCCAATTCCGCGGGCGATCCCTACAAGATCGCAAGCCGGATTCTTCAGACGATCGCTACGGTACCGACTTCGTAAGGTTTCCTGAGGTCGATTCTCGGCGCTTAGCACGGCGCCGCTCTTTCGAGAGCGGCGTCGTTTGCCTGTGGAGATCAGATCTCGGTCGAGTTAGCTCCCCGGGCGGCTGGAGGGGAGATCGTCGCGTTTATCGTGGTAGAGCGAGAGCTTCGACTACGACACGCTCGGGGGTAACGCCCTCTGCTTCGCCTTCGAAGTTGATAATGAGTCGGTGCCGAAGAGCAGGCAACGCCCAAGCGTCGATGTCGTCCTTGGCTACATGATAACGGCCGTCGAGCAGCGCACTTACCTTCGCGCAGAGGATAAGAGCCTGAGCTCCGCGGGGGCTGGCGCCATAACGCACAAATTTCCGGGCCAGGGGCACGGATTCTGCTCTTTGTGGATGAGTCGCGAGGACAAGCTGAACAGCTCTGGTCTCGACTTCGCGAACGACCGGAACGGCCCGGACAAGCTCGCGCAGACTATCGAGACTCTCCATGGGCACAATGGAGAGCGCGGGTGAATGCTCCCGGGTCGTGCGGTTAAGAATCTCATGGAGATCATCCGCTTGGGGATAATCGACGTTCAGTTTGAGAAGGAAGCGGTCGAGCTGAGCTTCCGGCAGCGGATATGTTCCTTCCATTTCGATCGGATTTTGCGTGGCCAGCACAAGGAAGGGTCTACGCATCGAATGCTGCTCTCCAGCCACGGTGATCTGCCGCTCTTGCATCGCCTCAAGCAAAGCGCTTTGAGTCTTTGGCGTGGCACGATTGATCTCGTCCGCTAGCACGATATTCGCGAAGATGGGGCCAGGTTCGAATCGGAACCGTTTTGCTCCCTGCTCATCCTCGACAATGAGATTTGTGCCGATGATGTCGGAGGGCATCAAGTCGGGAGTAAATTGAATCCTGGAGAATCGTAGTCCTGCGACCGCGGCCAGCGTGCGCACGATGGCCGTCTTACCGAGTCCCGGCGCGCCCTCCAGAAGCACGTGCCCTTCAACAAAGAACGCCGCGAGCACACCGCGTATGATTTCTTCCTGACCAACGAGGATCTTTCCCATCTCGCTGCGCAGTTGCTCGAATGCCTCGCGGAATCTTTTCGAGCGCGTTTCATGGTCTTCGCTCATCAGGTCAAATCCTTCTGAATATCGGACAAGAGAAAGGATTTACTCCTTGGGCCGAATGGCCTCGAAATAACGCCGCACCAGGAGGCGGGATCCAGGCGGAATTTGCTCTCGAGACACCGCATCGAGAGCAGAGGGTACTGCTGTTCGATAAGCGTTTTGATAGGCGCGGCGAGCTTTCGGATCATCGTTGCCCGCGGCGCGAAAGAGCTCGACCAAGGAGGAACCTTCACCGAATTCTCCTGCCACGAAATCTTCGTCGGCGGGAGGCTGGTCGTCCGGCTCAGTTTCCTTTGAGAGATTCTCCCCGCTTCCCCGGTCGTTTTCCGATCCCGGTTGACCCGCAGGTGGCGCATTATCTGCGGATGAAGCCGACAGTTTTTCCCTTCCGGAACGCATTTCTATTCCTGCAGCGCCCTGCTCGCCGTTCTGATCGGCACCTCCCGTGCCATTCTTAAGGTCTCGCAGCGCCGCTAGAAAACGATGGCGTCCCCCTTCCTTGCCGTTTCTGCCTGAAGAGCTGAGCATCATCACCAGCTGGACCTTTGCCGTTGCCGGCGCCTGCTCGACGAACTCCCGCAGACGCGCCGTTTCCAGGTGACGGGCTGCTTGTTCCAATGCCTTCGCGATCTCTGCGGGATTCAATTCGGCAACGGCTCTTGCTGCCTCGGTGCTTTTGCCTGCGCGCAGCTGCGAGCCGAGCTCGGGGTGGTCAGAGGCAAAAGCCTCTGCAATGGCGGTGATCTCCGCAGAGTCCAAGCCAGATTGCCCGGAAAGCTTTCGTTCGAGCTCGCCCAGCGCTCGCAGCGCTTCACGTAGTGGTTCGCGGGAATCGGTCAACTTTCTTTGGGTCTTTTCGAGCTGCTCGACGATGGCCTTGAACTCTTCCTCTTTTTTGGCCTCGAGTTCTGCTGCGGCCCGTGCTTCTTCCACCAGCTTTTGAGCACTGGCCAGCTCAGGAGCGAGCTCATTCGAGTGCCAGATGTAAAAACCGTTCACCAGAACCAAGGCGAAAAGGGGCACTAACAGCCAACCAATATTGGCGGGAACTTTTGGCCGAAGATACGCGCGGACGCGGAGCCTTGCGGCGAACCCAGTCATTTCTCGACGAGCTGCATCCACGACAGTGCCCGTTTGCTTCGTTGGTAGAGCGAGCGCGGTGACAAAGCGATCTTTGGCTTTCGCGCGAACGTCGAGCTCACGCGCGACATGCTCGAGCGATCGCCATCGGCGGAGCGCGCCCAAGCCTGCCAAGGCCATCGGACAGCCAACCGCCGCCAGCCAGCAGAGTTCGCTTCGCAGTATCCTTGTTGAGGCAGCTGCACTCACGGCGAGGATCATGAGACTTGCAAACAAGCACCACACCGCGTAGTCGAGAAACTGCTGTAACACCAGATACCTGCGCGCTTCCCTGAGTCGACGAACTACAGTTCCCTCCATCGCGTTCAACAAGAGCAGAGCTGAGAAGAAAAGCAATGCATGAAGCCGAAGGCGTGGTCAAATCGAGACAATGAAATCATCGGGGAGATCGTTGAGGATAGTTCATTTTACTCGCTCACCTCGGCCGTTTCCATAAACACACCGGATTTGATTAGGGGGTCTGGCACGTTCGATGCTTTCTCAGAAAAGCAATGAAGAAGATCGAGGCAGTGATCAAGCCTTTCAAGCTTGAGGCCGTGCAGCGAGCTCTGGCAGAGCTTGGCGTGGGAGGGATGGCTGTGACGGAAGTCAGGGGCTTCGCGCGGCAGAGAGGACGCTCCGAGCGGCATAATGGCAGCACGTCGGGCATGACCTTCATGCCGAAGGTTAAGTTGGAGGTTGTCGTTCGTGACAACCACGCCGTAAAGGTAAAGGAACTCATCGTCTCGTCAGCAAAGACCGGCAAAAACGGCGACGGAAGGGTCTTTGTCCTGCCTATTGAGTCCGCCATGCGCATCCGCACCGGAGAGCAGGGCGAGGCTGCCGTTTAGACATTCATGGGGAGGAGCTGTCGCCGGAGCCCGAATTTCGATGGCATCCTCCCCACAGGCATCCCGAGGTCTTCAAGATAAGTTCCCGATTTGTCTTTCTCTATGTCTGCTGCTAGCCTTCGGGCTTCATAGACATGAGTTGGTCAGGCTGGCAGCCAAAAGAATTCGCCACACTGCTCTTCATTTTTCGCGGTGAAAACGTTCTCCTTATTCGCAAGAAGCGGGGTTTGGGAGCCGGAAAAATTAACGCGCCCGGAGGACGAATTGAACCCGGTGAGACCTCGCTTGACGCAGCTGTGCGGGAGACGCGTGAAGAATTGGGGATCGAGGCTCTTTCACCCGAGTTGAGAGGTGAGCTTCATTTCCAGTTCGTCGATGGATACAGCCTTCACTGTAGTGTTTTCGTCTCCGAAGATTTCCTCGGCGAGCCCATCGAAACGCCCGAGGCCGTCCCTCTCTGGACTCCTCTCACTGCCATCCCCTACGAGGAGATGTGGCCGGATGATATCTGGTGGCTGCCGAAGATAATTGCCGGCGGCAAAGTGCGCGGCTTCTTCCACTTCGAAGAGGAGAAGTTGCTCTCCTACGAGGTAGCAGCCGAGGTTCCGTGAAAGATTGTCGGGCACGGGACCCGAGATCTGGAAAGCTTGCTATAAATATTTTAAAAAGTGCTTGCGGAATCAATGGCGGCGGCTATTGTTCTCGGCATTAAAGATTGTTCTGGGGGGAACAACAGCCCGTCGTAACACTCGTTGCGGCGGGCTGTATCTTTTCCGTGTGGAAGAATAGGATATCTTTCGATGGATCGTCTCCAAGTCGCCCAGTACGGCCCCAAAGCTTTGCTGATCCAATTTGCCGAGCAGATAGACCGGGCCTCGCTTGCTCGATGCCGAGGTTTACTTCGTTGCCTGGATGAGAACGTAATCGAGGGTTTGCAGGAAGTTACACCGAGTTACTGCGCGCTCCTGCTGGAATTTGGCTGCGGTCGCCAAGCGATGAAGCAAAGGAGCAAGTTACGCCAACTTTTTAGGGAGGCGAAGCCTGTGCCAAACGAGGAAGCACCTCGGCACGACATAACTATCTGCTATGATGGACCCGATCTGGAGAGGCTAGCCGAACGCAAAAGGCTTTTGGTTTCTGATGTCATAGATATGCACTGTTTGCCTCTTTATAGCGTATTCCTCATAGGCTTCTCTCCAGGATTTCCATATCTCGGCCCCCTGAACTCTCGTTTACATGCTCCTCGTCTTAATTCACCGCGAGCTCGAGTGCCCGCCGGTTCCGTCGGGATCGGGGGTGAGCACACTGGAATTTACAGCATCGCTTCCCCAGGGGGATGGTGGCTGATCGGGCGCACCGACTCCAAGATCTTCTCGCTGGAGAAGGCGCGCGGCGCCGGCAGCAAACGGGCCTTCCTGCTTCGACAGGGTGATCTTGTAAAATTCCGGCCTGTCCCAAATTTGGGACTCAGGTGAGCCCGGAACGATGAGTTCCGTCATCGTTCTCGAAACTACATCCACCGGAGCAGGCGCTTCTATTCAGGACCTTGGGAGAACTGGCTGGAAACGCTTTGGGGTTCCGGCAGGAGGTGCGATGGACGAGGATTCTGCCCGCAAAGCGAATCTTCTGGTTGGAAACCAAGAAGACGCTCCTGTGCTGGAGTTGCTCTTCACTGGCGCCAGATTTCGGGTCTTGAGCGCGGCCGAGTTTGCGATCACCGGCGCGACCGTCGAATCTGATCGGCCACAGTGGAGAAATTTCCGAGGCAATGTGGGCGAAGAAATTTCGTTCGGCCAACTTCGAGCCGGAGTGTGGACTTACCTTGCCGTGCAGGGAGGCTTTGCCGCACCGCGTTGGTTTGGCAGCGCGAGTGTTAACCCTCGGGCCTGCTTTGGCAAAGCGTTGAGCACGGGTTCGCAACTGCGTCGCCAAGAAAAGGGCAACCCTCCGGTGGTTCTCTCACGGTTTGTGCCGGAGCTTGTCCGGAAACACTTCGATTCCTGGCCCGTTTTCCGAATTTGGCCGGGACCCGAATGGGAATTATTCCCGGCGGATGTCCGCGCACGCTTCTTAAGTGAATCCTGGATTGTGTCGACGCAAAGTGACCGTGCGGGGTATCGCTTGCAAGGCGCTGCTTTGGTATCCGAAAGGGTGAGCATCTCGAGTGCACCGGTGATCATCGGGACCATCCAACTGCCCCCAAACGGTCTTCCCATTGTCCTACTGCGTGATGGACCTACTGTCGGAGGATATCCCCGACTGGCAGTCCTTGAGCCGACGGAGATATCCCGGTTTACTCAGTGCGCTCCAGGCACTGCTCTACGCTTCCAAACCATCCAATGATCGACATTAATTGTGATCTTGGCGAAGGGGAGCCCGTTGAAAAAACACGCCGTTTTCTGCGCTGGGTGACCTCCGCCAATATTGCATGCGGCGGCCACGCGGGCAGCGAGCATTCCATGCGCACTTGCCTTCGACTTTGCGGCAACTCTGGCGTAAAGGCTGGCGCACATCCCGGGTTCACGGACCGGGAGAATTTTGGGCGCAACGAGATGGCGATATCTCCCTCGGGCTTGGCGTCGCTCATAGAGTCCCAGGCGGGCGACTTGGAGCGGCTAGCCCGTGAGGAAAAGACGCCGCTCTCGCATATCAAGCTTCATGGTGCTCTGTACCATGCGGTCGAGCGCGACGATCGACTGTCGCGCGCCTATGCCGCGTTCGTGAAAGAGCGATTTCCAGGTATGCGCATTCTCGCCTTTCCGAGCGGGCACGTAGTGCCTGCTGCAAGGCGCCTGGGAATCGAAGCTTGGGGAGAGATCTTTTCCGATCGAGCCTACCGAGCTGACGGTAATCTGCTTTCGCGAAGCCATTCGGGTGCAGTGCTCCAGGACATCAGGGAGATCAAGGCGCGCATGGAAACGTTCTTTTCTACGGGCAACCTGCCTCTCAGCGACGGAAAAAGAATTAAGATCGCTGCCCAGACGGTGTGCGTTCATGCGGACTCTCCTGGCGCCCTACGCATCGCAAGGTTGCTGGCGAAGCTGTCCGCTAGCGCTCGTCATAGTTGTACCCGCTGAAGTCGAAATTTTCGGCGCTCCCGCGCTTATATTTCGCAACGAGTCTGTCGAGGCTCGGTTCGAATCCACGCAAGTGGACGGGCTCTTCAAAGAGTTGCCGATTGGTGAAGAGCGACCACATTTGCGGACTGTACTCTCGCGCAGCCCAGGGCATGCCTATGTTAAGGAGCAGAGGCACGCCATCTTGGTCGGCTCGGTGCATCGCCGCAATAAAGACGCCGGCGGAGTCGAATCTCTCCATGTAGGCGTCGTAAAGATAGGGCGGGATGCAAAAGCTCGCGGTGCGCACCGTTTTCTGGGAAGCGTTCGAGGGGTCCAGCGTCCCGCGGCAATACACCACAGATTCGCGGATCTGTTGAAGCGGATTCTGGATGATCCATCGCCGAACCGGGCCTGTATAGATCATATAACTCAATAGGATGCCGGAGACCATCGCCGGAACGATGATTCTGCCGCCCGGGAGCTTTCTGAAGCATGAGGTCACCAGGAGAATTCCCGAGGCTGCGCAAACGACTATCCCCGGCAACGAATAGATCACATAATTCTCGTAGAGAAGAAATTTCCGGAAATACGCAACCGCGAAAGTGATCAGCGGACAAACCGCCAGCACAAAGACGAACGTGGCGGAGGCCCAACCTCGTCGCAGCAGAGATATTGCTCCAGCAAGGATGAACGCGATCGAGAAGAAAGCAACCGCGACGAACAACACACGATTCTCCATGTAGAAGGCCAGAAGTTCCGGATAGCCTGCCCAAGGCTCACCACTCTTTGTCCAAGGAGCCCCGCCAATCATGAAAGAAACTGTGTTCCGAGCCCAGGCCCACCCGGACACAAAACCTTGGGAGGAGACGAAATCGAAATACTGCTTGGCTTGCGGATAAAGGGGAAGCATCAGCTGAAGAGTGAGAATGGCGGCGAGGGCATTGACACAAATCCAGCGCCCGGCCTGTGCACTGCGCGGCTCCGCTAAACCTCCGCCAAAGGCGATGAGTCCCAGGGTGATCAAGTTGAGCACGATCAAAAGGAAGACAACCCCCGGATAACAATAGATCAGCGCGAAGCTGGTGAAGGCGAACAGGCTCCACCATTTCCACTGCCCCGTGATCATCGCCCTGCGCCAAAATACGAACAGCGTCGGCACCAGAAAGATCAGCAAGCTATATCCTCGGGCTTCGCTCGCGTAACGGATGTTCCAGGGATGGATAGCGAGCAGAAACGCCCCGACGACTCCCGCTCCCGGCAAACCGAAATCCTTGAGCAACCACGCTGTCGCTGCCACCGCGAAAACACCAAAAATCAGCGCAGGAACGCGAAATGGCCACTCGACCACGGGGAACCCACGCGGCTTGACGACCGAGTTCCATGCCTCTTCACAGGCGCGTGAGACGATGCCAAAGAGCGTATGACTATTAGGACCCCTGCTGTAACCGAAGATGGTCTCCAACCAATCGAACCGTTTGAATTCCATTTTACCGGTTTTCTTCTGCAGCTTGAATTTCCCATAGAGCGTCGTCCGCACATTAAGCTCTTCATCATCCCAAAACCCATGCCCCATGCGAGGCACGCTGTAGCACAATGCAATGACCATCGCTGCGATCACCAAAGGCCAAAACCATCGCGTTCTCGGACAGTTTCCACCCAGGAGTTGAGAGCCGGCGCCTAGCGGACGCCTTGTAACCCACCAAGGACAGACAGCGGCCAGTCCTGCGAGAAGAACAACATTGATCGCGCCAGCGATCGATCCATAGATGCGGACGTAATGCATCGTATCCATTTTCCCGTCAATGCTCTGAGCAACCACCCACGGCTTCGGCGCGATCAGCAACCAAACGACGAGCAGCCCGGCAATTCCTCCCAAGGCTAGCCTCCAGCGCGCGACTGGATGGCTCCGATGCCACGCGTCTGCCATCCTTCGCACAAAGGAATGTTCTGAGTTAATCATCTAATCTTAGAACGCTCTGGAGCAACAGTTAGTGGCTTCGGAATAATGAAGCCTCATCTGAAACTCTACTGGCTAAGGAGATATTTAATATAGTCTTCGGAGGCGAGCTTGAGAGGGACCGGACCGTCAGCTTCGCCTCTAATGAATTGCTGAACTTCAGGATCGCTGTGATTCGCGATCTCGTCGGGGGAGCCGCTGGCAATGATGCTTCCGGCACGCTCGCCCACTCCAAGCATGATCATCTTTGTCCCGATGCGGAAAGCGCTGGTCATATCGTGGGTGACAACGACTGCTGTCATGTTGAGCTTGCGGGTGAGATCGAGCATCAGCTGGTCAATGACCGCCGTCATGATCGGGTCAAGTCCGGAGGTTGGTTCATCGCTAAAAAGCAACTCGGGGTCGAGCGCTACCGCGCGAGCCAAGGCAACTCGTTTCCGCATGCCGCCGCTCAGTTCGGCCGGCTTGAGGTGCTCAAAGCCTGTGAGACCCACCAGTTCAAGTTTCATCTTCACGACCAGCTCCACGATGCCGGCATCAACATGGCTGTTCTCGATCAGCGGCAATGACACATTCTCGCCAACGGTGAGAGACTGAAGCAGTGCACCAGACTGGAAATTCATACCAAAGCGAAGCCGAAGCTTGTCCAGTTCGCTCGCCGACATCCCCGTCATCTCCTCGCCGAAGATTTTGATCGAACCACTGGTGGGTCGAAGTGATCCGATGATATGGCGCAGGAGAGTACTTTTGCCGCAGCCGGAACTGCCCACAATTATCATGGTGTCGCCCTTTTCGACCGTAAAGCTGATTCCGTTTAGGACGGTTCGTTCTCCAAACTTGTGCACGAGGTCGCGCACTTCGATGACGGGTTCCAGCATCCTATTCAAAACGAATGTCGCCTGTGCAAGCAAAGCTTAGTTCTGACCCATGCTCGCTCTATCTTAATGAGTTGCCCAGATGGAAAGACCGTCTTGCCACCGGTCTAAGTTTCCCTTGACTGAACACCAACGGTTTCCAGCGCGCAGAGCGCAGCAGTTCATTGCAGTTCGCCTCGCAGAGTGCAGATCATGAGGTTAACGAAATCAATGGGCACTGAAGCGCTCCTCGACTTTTCCTGTCAGAGCGGCACGCCGAACAAAGCCGGCATGCCGTCTCACGCAAATTCCCTTCCGCGCCACCCGCCATACCGGGATGTCTGCACGAGCGTCACCGATATAATCAAAACCTCCTTCGCCAAATGTTTGCACAAGCCTGCGGGCCTTTTTTTTCGCCTTTAAGTTCAGAATCCCGTCGCTCGCCAGCGAGCCCGTGAAGAAGCCGAGGTGCGCAGTCACCGCATGCGCGTAGGAGTGGTCCGCCGCCGTCACGAGATAGACAGGTCGCCCGGCCGAGGCTTCGAGGCGCAACCATTCAACCAGCGACTTTCGCCAAGGCAAGGAATCGACCGTGAAAATCGAAGCCCTCGAAACCGCCTGCTTAAAAGGAGCACGACCATTGCGCAACAGCGGTAACAGGACGAGCAAGGTCCAGGGTTTGCGCCTCAGCAAGAACTTGATGCCCTCCCAAAGCACGTCGGTGTGGATGAGCGTGCCATCGAGGTCGACGCAAAGCGGAACCAGGTTCTCAGGAGAAGCACCCCTCTTCATAGCATCAGAGCAAGTCGTTAAATATGGCGAGACTTAGTTCGGTTGCAAAATTGCTCTGCGGCTCGCACCACGGGCCGCGATTCGGACGCGGCGGGTATTGCGTTACCAAAGAGCGAGTCATCATCCTTTTCTATTGTTACTGAGAATCCGCATACTCTGCGCGATAGACCAGGACCCTTTGGAAACCGCTCACAACCGGTACCTGAAAGAACCGCTGAGTGCTTATGTCGAAGCACCTCGCCAAAGGCGGAGAAAGAAGAGAAAGCTATATTTCAAGTTGGCCCCGAGAAGCCTCCTGGTGACTGGCACATACCGCCGCATTCCCGCATTACGCTCAAAAGCGACTCCCGTCGCGAGGAGAATCCCGGAATGAAGCTGTCGCTTAAGATTGAAAATGAGCGCATATTGCTTCGGTGAGTCGAGTCCCACCCAAACAAAATGAGGCTCCTTGGCGCGGAGATCCTCCAGAATGGAATCATGAACTTCAGGGGGCTGGAAAAACCCCGCCTGTGAGCACGTGCCGTGGAAAAGCCCGACCACATCGATGTCTGGATTCTGCTTCAGCATGCTCTCGCGCAGCCGGTTGTTACCTTCCTCGCTCTCCCCGATAAAGTAGTGTCGGAAATCGGAAGTCGATTGTAAAAGAAGCTTTCGCATCAAGATTGATGCATCGATGGGGTCTTCCATTTCTGATCCGCGGTGCTTCATCGCCCAAATTAAAGGCCTGGATGCAGGAATGAGCAGGTCCAGACCGTTCGTCATGGCGGCAAAGGCGGGGTCATGCTGTCGCAGCACCACGAATTGTGTATCGCTGAAATCCACGGCGCTCACTCCGGGTTGCACAGCGCGAGTCTCCAGATCTCGAATGAGGCGTTCGTAATCAGTCGCCAGCAAATCGCTCGTGAGGACCCGAAAGGTATCCTCAACGGAAGGCTTCATCGGAGAAGATTATACTTCACGATGCACCACATCGCGTGCAAGCCATCCCAGCCGCGGATCTTCTTGCCCTCTGCGTAGGTCCTGCCGTGATAGGAAATCGCCACTTCGTAGACGCGGGCGTTCATGCGGGCGACTTTGGCAGTAATCTCCGGTTCGAAACCAAAGCGGTCCTCCTCAATTTTGATCGACTGAACGATGTCGCGTCGGAACGCCTTGTAGCAGGTCTCCATGTCGGTAAGATTCAGGTTGGTGAAGATATTTGAGGCAAGCGTAAGCAGCCTGTTACCCACTGAATGCCAGAAGTACAAAACCCGATGCTCTTGCGATCCGATAAAGCGCGAACCGAAGACAACATCTGCCCTTCCCTCCACAATGGGCGCGATCAAGATAGGGTATTCCTCGGGGTCATACTCGAGATCTGCATCCTGAATGATAACGATGGTCGCGGTAGCCTTGGCGATGCCTGTGCGCAAAGCGGCGCCCTTTCCAAGATTGGAGGAGTGGCGCAGAAGCTTTAACCGGGCATCATAGCCGTCAAATTTTCTCAGAATGCTGGCCGTATGATCTTCTGAGCAGTCATCCACACAGATCAACTCCGAGACCAGGGGCTGCTTAAGCACCGCTTGGATGATTTTGGCAATCGTCTGTTCCTCGTTATAAATGGGCATTACGACCGAAAGACTCGGATTCTGCAGGTCCGAATTAGAGTCGCCAGACGCTTCCGAGGGACACTCGGTCGCAAGGAACGCTGCCTCCTTGGGCCGTTCTACTTCTGGCGTTCGGCTACGCAATGAGAGGTCGTCGTTTCTCGGCACGCGATGAGGAGAATCAATCGCCCTGCAGGAGCTTCTGAGCCAGGGGCAAAAAGGCGTTGGCACGCTTGTGCCACTTGGTCAGCTTTTCCAAGCGCAGGCGAATAGTGGGGCGAAGAGTCGAGGGCAAGGCGGGGAGCACCGTTTTCAGCCTCTGCAGACGGCTCGTGCCTGAGGAAAGGCGCGGCGCAAGGCGTTTCTGGAGAAATCCCGCGAGAAGCGGCTTAAGTTCAATCCTCGCGATGTACGTATGAGTTCGCAGATTATTTTCCCTGGTCCGGGAAATCGCGCCCAGCTCCTCGAGCTGACGCAATCCTTGGCTGGCGGATCCTTTGCTGATGTCAAGCCGCCGGATGATTTCTTCCATCGCCAGGGCTCTCGGAGAAGAAAAGAGGAGCCCGTAAATCGCTCCATACGAGCGAGGATAGCCAAACAAATCCGCCAGATCCGAGAAGATGTCGACAAATTCACGCTCCAGGGTGGACTCGGCAACACTCCCCGCATTGCCCAAGATCGCCAACTCACGCACGACTTGATGATCAACCCTCCGCGCTAAGAGTTCAATTCAAATTGAACTGAACCGACGCAATCCCGGCCGGTTCGGCTCCGCCAGCCCGGCTGGTGTTTCGAGCGGTCTTCTTTCAGTCGTAGAGAAGCCGGCGATTTTTCCAGAGATAGGCCGAACCTGAGAAGAGCGTCAGGCCGACCGTGAGGGTCACCAGGACCATCCCGCCGTAAACCCAGAGCAAATTCACCGCGGCCGAGCTTGCGATCGAGAAATCGCGCGCGGCCAGCAGCGCGAGGAAGAAGATGATCGTGATCATTTGCCAGGCTGTCTTGTGCTTACCAAGTTTCTCTGCGGGAAGAATAATTCCTTTGGAACTTGCCAGAAGCCGAAGCCCGGTGATCAGAAACTCCCGGCTGATAATAATGATCACCGCCCAAGCCGGCAGCGCTTGGTAGGGAATCAGGCAGATGAAGGCCGAGGCGGTGAGGATCTTGTCAGCCAGTGGATCCATCAGCTTGCCGAAATCTGTCACCAGATCCCATCTCCGGGCGATCACGCCATCGAGATAATCCGTCAAAGAGGCTAGCAGAAAAACCAATAGTGCGGCGGCGAGATGCGCGGGATATTGCACCGAGAGACTGACAACCAGGAGAACCGAAAGCCCAAGACGGATCAGAGTGAGCAGGTTAGGAAGGTTCATGAGGAAGTTGTCGATTGCCTTGGTTCCGCTTCAACGGCTATCTTGGCCGGCACATTCCTGCATACATCATGAATCATAGCGATATCGGATTAATCGGACTCGCCGTCATGGGTGAGAATCTCGTTCTCAACATGGAAAGCAGGGGCTTTCGAGTCAGCGTCTTCAATCGCACCACTGCAGTGACCGAGAAGTTTGCCTCCGGGCGCGCCAAGGACAAGAATATCGTTCCGACCCGGAGTCTCGAGGAATTCGCGCACTCGCTCGCGCGCCCACGAAAGGCCCAAATTATGGTCAAGGCTGGGGCACCGGTGGACGCTGTGATCGACCAGCTTGTGCCACTCCTCGACCCGGAGGATATCATCATCGATGGAGGAAACTCACTTTGGAGCGATACGCAGCGGCGTGAAAAAGCGCTCAAGGAGAAGGGCATCCACTTCTTTGGCGTCGGAGTAAGCGGGGGTGAAGAAGGTGCCCTGAAAGGCCCTTCGATTATGCCGGGAGGCTCCAAGGAAGGGTGGCGCGCCCTCGCGCCAATTTATACGAAGATTGCGGCCATCGCTGAGGACGAACCGTGCTGCCGTTATATGGGACCCGACGGCGCGGGTCACTATGTCAAAATGGTTCATAACGGCATCGAATACGGTGACATGCAGCTCATCTGTGAGGCGTATGCAATTCTTAAGAACCTGTTGAACCCCAGCGCAGACGAATTTGCAAAAATCTTTAGCGATTGGAACAAGGGACAGCTGAACTCGTTTCTTATTGAGATCACCGCAAACATCTTTAGGCGAAAGGACGACGAGACTGGTCAACCCCTCGTCGACGTGATTCTTGACAAGGCCGGTCAGAAGGGCACAGGTCGATGGACCGTGGGACATGCGGTGGAGATGTCGGTGCCTCTCTCGGTCATCGGCAGCGCCGTGGAGGCGCGGATCCTGAGTTCCCTCAAAGAGGAGCGTGTCGAGGCGAGCAAAATTCTCGGGGCGCCATCTGCGAAGGCCTTTTCAGGCAATCGCGCCGAGCTTGTCGACGCGGTTCGCGACGCCCTCTATGCCAGCAAGATCATCAGCTATGCGCAGGGTTTCGCTCAACTCGGCGCAGCCAGCAAGCTCTACGGCTGGGACCTCAACTTTGGCGATATCGCTTCGATCTGGCGGGGAGGGTGCATCATCCGCGCCCACTTTCTCAACGACATCACTGCAGCCTACCGCCGCAGCCCTGATCTGAAAAACCTGATCCTCGACCCCTACTTTTGTGACATTCTTGGCAAGTCTCAGGCGCGCTGGCGCTACGCCATCCAATCCGCAATCGAACAGGGGGTGGCCGTGCCCGCGTTCAGCGCAGCGCTGAGCTACTATGACAGCTATCGCTCAGAACGACTTCCCGCGAACCTCCTTCAAGCCCAACGTGATTACTTTGGCGCCCATACCTATGAACGCGTTGACAAACCCTCCGGGGAGTCCTTCCATACGGAGTGGCTGGGGGCGCAATAAACACCTGCTTTGCCGTCGCCGGTCCAAAAGATTGCCTGAAATTCAAAAAACCGATTGACGCGGCTTCCACATGGGATAGGTTAACTATCCCGCACGAGCAAAGAATCGACGCGGGCAAGAGTTCTCACGGGCGCTAAGCTCGGTGACTGCGCGTGATAATTTGCCCAGATTTCTGTGGGTTTTGTCACCGCGCCCAAGACGAGTGGCCCGTTGAACAGTGTTTTTTGACAGCCTGGTTCTGGTTTTGCTGCCGGCAAAATTCAGAATGTTTTCAGCACAAAACATAATTCAGCAAATGCTGGATGGTGTGTTCTTTCGTCGATTTCGAAATGAAATTTTGACGGCTCTCACCGGCCTGTCCTGTTCTCACAGGCGGCTGGTGCGGTGAATGCCGGAAGTTCTCGCCCTTTAGACGGGTGGGAAAAGCTTTTCACGGAGAGTTTGATTCTGGCTCAGAACGAACGCTGGCGGCGTGGATAAGACATGCAAGTCGAACGGGACTGAGTTTGTAGCAATACAGGCCAGTTCAGTGGCGCAAGGGTGCGTAACACGTGAGCAATCTGCCGTGAAGTGGGGGATAGCTCGCCGAAAGGCGAATTAATACCGCATGTGGTTATCCTGTGAGGACATCTGAGACGCTAAAGTCGGGACGCAAGGCCTGACGCTTCATGATGAGCCCGCGGCCTATCAGCTAGTTGGCGAGGTAACGGCTCACCAAGGCTAAGACGGGTAGCTGGTCTGAGAGGACGACCAGCCACACTGGAACTGAGACACGGTCCAGACACCTACGGGTGGCAGCAGTCGAGAATTTTTCACAATGGGCGAAAGCCTGATGGAGCGACGCCGCGTGGGGGATGAAGGTCTTCGGCTTGTAAACCCCTGTCATTTGGGAACAAACGCTTCAAGTTAACAGATGGAGCCTGATAGTACCGGAAGAGGAAGAGACGGCTAACTCTGTGCCAGCAGCCGCGGTAATACAGAGGTCTCAAGCGTTGTTCGGATTCACTGGGCGTAAAGGGTGCGTAGGTGGTGGGGTAAGTCTGATGTGAAATCTCGGAGCTTAACTCCGAAACTGCATTGGATACTACGTCGCTAGAGGATTGGAGAGGAGACTGGAATTCTCGGTGTAGCAGTGAAATGCGTAGATATCGTGAGGAACACCAGTGGCGAAGGCGAGTCTCTGGACAATTCCTGACACTGAGGCACGAAAGCCAGGGGAGCAAACGGGATTAGATACCCCGGTAGTCCTGGCAGTAAACGGTGCACGTTTGGTGTGGGCGGATTCGACCCCGTCCGTGCCGGAGCTAACGCGTTAAACGTGCCGCCTGGGAAGTACGGTCGCAAGATTAAAACTCAAAGAAATTGACGGGGGCCCGCACAAGCGGTGGAGTATGTGGCTTAATTCGATGC
This sequence comes from uncultured Verrucomicrobiae bacterium, assembly GCA_963744345.1. Taxonomy (GTDB): domain Bacteria; phylum Verrucomicrobiota; class Verrucomicrobiia; order Chthoniobacterales; family Terrimicrobiaceae; genus DASTFP01. The sequence continues at coordinate 24,203 of CAVUTD010000012.1, read as the reverse complement.
AACGCGAAGAACCTTACCTGGCCTTGACATGCATGTAGTAGAAGCGGTGAAAGCCGTGACGAGTGTAGCAATACCAGCTTGCACAGGTGCTGCATGGCTGTCGTCAGCTCGTGTCGTGAGATGTTGGGTTAAGTCCCGCAACGAGCGCAACCCCTGTGTCCTGTTGCCACCACTTAAGTTGGGCACTCTGGACAGACTGCCCTGTTTAACGGGGAGGAAGGTGGGGATGACGTCAAGTCAGTATGGCCCTTACGGCCAGGGCTGCACACGTACTACAATGCCCGGCACAGAGTGAACCGAATACCGCAAGGTGGAGCAAATCTCTAAAACTGGGCCCAGTTCAGATTGTAGTCTGCAACTCGCCTCCATGAAGCTGGAATCGCTAGTAATGGCGCATCAGCTACGGCGCCGTGAATACGTTCCCGGGCCTTGTACACACCGCCCGTCACATCATGGAAGCCGGTTGTACCCGAAGTACGCGTGCTAACCGCAAGGAGGCAGTGTCCGAAGGTATGAGCTGGTGACTGGGATGAAGTCGTAACAAGGTAGCCGTAGGGGAACCTGCGGCTGGATCACCTCCTTTCTAAGGAGTAACGCCTAACCCGTGGCTTAGCCGCGGCAAGGCGAGTCTGAGTCCAAGTCGCCTGACTTGGAACGAAAGCCTGCGGATCGAAAGCTCCGCCGGTCGAAATACAGGAAGAACGCACAATTCAGTGTTTGCTGATCACCGACGCCTCTGGCAACTGCTCTGGAGTTGAAAGTTGAGGAGAATCTTTCAACCATCAACACTCAATCCTTAACCAAGCGGGGGTGTAGCTCAGTTGGTAGAGCGGCAGCTTTGCAAGCTATAGGTCAGGAGTTCGAGTCTCCTTGCCTCCATTTCCGACGGAGTTGATGGCCTATCAACCCACGGGCCTGTAGCTCAGTTGGTTAGAGCATGCGCTTGATAAGCGCAGGGTCACTGGTTCAAGTCCTGTCAGGCCCACCATTTCCGATGCGCTGCAAGAGACGTTTTGAATTGTGCAACGACCGATTTGAGCAAATCCGAAGCAAGCTGTCAGAGCCGTTGCAGGTAAGTCGCGGCAGCATGGTTCTTTGACATCTACATACAGGGTAAATTAATAGGGCAAATTCATACAATTCGCTGAGTTTGCGTAATCGATGTACGCCATCGGCGGAAACGGTAGTTGCACAAATTAGAGATTTGCAATATTGATGAATCAAGCTACTAAGAGCACATGGTGAATGCCTTGGTGCCAAGAGGCGATGAAGGACGTGGTAAGCTGCGATAAGCCACGGGGAGCCGCAAGCAGGCTTTGATCCGTGGATTTCCGAATGGGGTAACCCGGTCCGGGTAATACCGGATCGTCTGCCGATTGAATTCATAGATCGGCAGCAGCGATACGCGGTGAAGTGAAACATCTCAGTAACCGCAGGAAAAGAAAACGAATGTGATTCCGTCAGTAGTGGCGAGCGAAAGCGGAACAGCCTAAACCGGGAGCTTGCTCCCGGGGGTTGTAGGACCCCGATGTGGCAGTGTAAGGGTTAGGTGAAGCGGATGGAAAGTTGCTCCATAGACGGTGACAGCCGGGTAAGCGAAAACTCAAGCACGCCTAGGGAATTCCTGAGTAACGCGGTGACACGTGAAACTCGCGTGAATCCGTCCCGACCACGGGATAAGGCTAAATACTCGTTGGCAACCGATAGTGAACTAGTACCGCGAGGGAAAGGTGAAAAGAACCGCTGTGAGGGGAGTGAAATAGAACCTGAAACCATGTGCCTACAAGGTGTCGGAGCCCCGCAAGGGGTGACCGCTTGCCTTTTGCATAATGAGTCTGCGAGTTATTGTCAGTGGCAAGCCTAAGCCCCTCTGGGGCGGAGGCGAAGCGAAAGCGAGTCCGAAATAGGGCGATCTAGTCGCTGGCAATAGACCCGAAGCGGAGGTGATCTACCTTGACCAGGTTGAAGCTCCGGTAACACGCAGTGAAGGACCGAACTGGTGGATGTTGAAAAGTCCTGGATGAGTTGTGAGTAGGAGCGAAAGACTAATCAAACCCCGTGATAGCTGGTTCTCTCCGAAATGCTTTGAGGGCAGCGTCGTGTGCTGATCTGCGGAGGTAGAGCACTGAATGGCTAGGGCCCATACCAGGGTACCAAAACCAATCAAACTCCGAATGCCGCAGGGTGTAAGCACAGCAGTCAGACTGTGGGGGATAAGCTTCATGGTCGAGAGGGAAACAGCCCAGATCATCAGCTAAGGTGCCTAAATGTTGTTCAGTGGAAAGGATGTGAAGTTGCTTAGACAGTGAGGATGTTGGCTTAGAGGCAGCCATCATTTAAACAGTGCGTAATAGCTGACTCATCGAGTGATGTCGCGCCGAAAATGATTGGCGATAAGCGTCATACCGAAGCTCTGGATGTTCCGGTCTCGGCCGGTGGACGTGGTAGGAGAGCGTTCTCAGTGCATCGAAGCGGCGAGGGTAACCGACTGTGGAGCGCTGAGAAGTGAGAATGCAGACATGAGTAACGATAAACCAGGTGAAATCCTGGTCGCCGTAAACCCAAGGTTTCCTGGGGCAGGTTCGTCCTCCCAGGGTTAGTCGGGAGCCTAAGACGAGGCCGTAAGGCGTAGTCGATGCACAGCAGGTTAATATTCCTGCACCGCCGAAATTTAAACTGAAGGGACGCTGGTTGGGAGAAGAGCCGCCGATTGAAAGTGGCGGTCCCTCGAATGAGCGGAGGACCTGAGGCTTCGGCCGAAGCGGATTCTTCAGACAAGCTGCCGAGAAAAGCTTCAGCGTATACTCAGGCGCCCGTACCGTAAACCGACACAGGTGGGTGAGTATAAGTATACTAAGGCGCGCGAGTGAAACCTCTTAAGGAACTCGGCAATTAGCCCCGTAACTTCGGGAGAAGGGGTGCCCACTGCAAGTGGGTCGCAGTGAAATGGCGTTTACCGACTGTTTAACAAAAACACAGCACTCTGCCAAGTCGTAAGACGACGTATAGGGTGTGACACGTGACCAATGCGGAAAGATTAAGGCAAGAGGTTAGCCGCAAGGCGAAGCTTCGAGCCCAAGTCCCCGTGAATGTCGGCCGTAACTATAACGGTCCTAAGGTAGCGAAATTCCTTGTCGGGTAAGTTCCGACCTGCACGAATCGTGTAACGAGTTGACCGCTGTCTCGAAGAGGAGCTCGGCGAAATTGTAATGGCGGTGAAGATGCCGCCTGCCCGCAGTAGGACGGAAAGACCCTATGCACCTTTACTGTAAGCTGGTATTGTTGTTTCGATTTCGATGCGTAGCGTAGGTGGGAGACTTTGAAGTCATGTCTCTCGGGGGATGAGGAGTCGCAATGTGAAACACCACTCTTTGTTAATTGAGACATCTAACCTCGACCCGTTAGCCAGGCGGGGGACAGTGCCAGCGGGTCAGTTTGACTGGGGCGGTTTCCTCCCAAAGAGTAACGGAGGAGCGCGAAGGTTGGCTCAGCCTGGTTGGCAATCATGCGACGAGTGTATGGGTATAAGCCAGCTTAACTGTGAGACCAACAAGTCGAGCAGATGCGAAAGCAGGCCCAAGTGATCCGGTGGTTGAATGTGGAATTGCCATCGCTCAACGGACAAAAGGTACGCTAGGGATAACAGGCTGATCGTGCCCAAGAGTTCATATCGACGACTCGGTTTGGCACCTCGATGTCGGCTCATCGCATCCTGGGGCTGGAGAAGGTCCCAAGGGTCCGGCTGTTCGCCGGTTAAAGCGGTACGCGAGCTGGGTTCAGAACGTCGTGAGACAGTTCGGTCCTTATCCACTGTGGGCGCAGGAAACTTGAGGGGTTCATTCCTTAGTACGAGAGGACCGGGAATGACGCACCTCTGGTGTTCCAGTTGTTCCGTCAGGGGCATCGCTGCGTAGCCATGTGCGGAAGAGATAAGCGCTGAAAGCATCTAAGCGCCAAGCTCATCCCAAGATGAGCTCTCCCTGAAGAACCGTGGAAGACCACCACGTTGATAGGGTCCGGGTGTAAGCGCAGCAATGCGTTGAGCTCAGGACTACTAATGTTCGTTCGGCTTTTTTATTCTTCGATAAGCTTCATGCAGATTCAGATTGTTGAAAATTGCAGGCTTGCCCGGTATGCGGTTGTCAGAGAGCGAAGGCGTTCTCGAATTATGTTCATGGTATAGGAAGGGTCGCCAGGCATCTGGAAACCTGAGAGTCTCTCGGGGTATCATCGTCTGGTGATCTTTGCGTGGTGGTCCCACCCGTTCCCATCCCGAACACGGAAGTGAAACGCCATTGCGCCGATGGTAGTGCTTGTCTAGCTTGCGCGAGAGTAGGTCGTTGCCAGAGCTTATGCCCAGTCCAGGTGAGCAACCCGGGCTGGGCATCTCTTTTTTGCGCAGGATTTCGTCTTAGCCGGGCTTTGCTCTGATCCAGCGAGATTTTGAACTAGATCCGATTAATCGCCTCAGTCTCCAAGACTTCACGCCGGACGCTCTTGCCGCGCAGTTTGGACCACCAGAGCACAATCGGAGCCGCGATGAAAATCGACGAATAGGTTCCGATAAGTATGCCGATCAAAATGGCAAAGGAAAAATCGCGCAGCACGGCGCCACCGAAGAAAAATAGCGCGCCCACGGAAAGTAGCGTTGTCCCGCCGGTGAGAATCGTGCGGCCCAACGTTTCGTTGATCGAGGTGTTCATCAAAGATTGGATTGAGCCGCCTTGGCCGTGTCTCAGACCCTCCCGAATTCGATCAAACACGACGATGGTATCATTGATCGAGTAGCCTGCAATGGTGAGGACGGCTCCGACCATGACGAGCGACAACTCGCCTCCGATAAGCGAAAACACCCCCAGGGTGATAATCACATCATGGAGAAGGGCCACGACAGCCGCAAGCGCGAAGGAAAACTCAAAGCGCAAGGTTACATAAATAAGAATGCCGATCATGCCCAGACCAAGAGCCAGCACAGCCTTTTTCCCAAACTCCCGTCCAATTTGCGGCCCTACATTTTCCTGCGCCAGTGAGGTGATGCCGCGATCGGGAAACGCTTCTTGGAGCTTGGAGAGTATGACGGACGATGTTCCCTGCGGACTCCGCACCGAAAGGCGGTCTCGCATTCCTTCGCGCTCAAACTGGATAACGACGTCGCCGAGCCCGATTCCTTCGAGCGCCTTGCGAGCCTCGAACACGGTCACAGGTTCTTTTGAATCAATGACCAGCAGATCTCCTCCTCGAAAATCGATACCGAAGTTCTTCTCACCGCGTATCGCAAAAACGACCAAAGATCCGCACATCATCGAGAGCGAGAGGATCGCGGCGATCTTGCGTTTGCCGAGAAAATCGAACTTCTTCTTTGGTATCAAGTCGAGCATCGAGAGCTTTTTCAGCCCGAACTTATCAATGAGCCATCGAAAGGCTGTGCGCGTCACGATCAAGGCCGAAAACATGGACGCAATGATGCCCAAGGTGAGAGTGACGGCGAATCCCTTGACTGAGCCCGTGGCTTGCCAGAAGAGAATCACGGCCGTAATCAGAGTCGTGACATTCGCGTCGAAAATCGCGCTGAAGGCTTTGTCATAAGCAGCCTCTATCGCCGTGGACAGCGATTTTCCTGCGGCTGTTTCCTCTCGAAGCCGTTCGTAAATAAGAACGTTCGCATCGATGGCCATGCCGATAGTCAGGATAATTCCCGCGATGCCCGGTAGGGTGAGCACAAAATGGAACATCGCCATCGCTCCGAAGAGGATGATAATGTTCACCAGAAGCCCAAGGAAGGCGACGATACCGGCAAAACGGTAGTAGATCATCACGAAGGCGAAGACGAGGACAAGACCCGTCAGCCCGGCAACGACGCCGCTGCGAATCGAATCTGTGCCTAGAGTAGGCGAGGCGCTTCGCGTCTCTTGAATCTCCACGGGAACCCGCAACGGATTCTCCAGTGCACTGGCAAGGTCTCTCGCTTCCTTGTCTGAAAAGCGACCGGTGATCACCGCATTACCGCCATAAATCGGCTCATTCACACGTGGCGCGCTCTGGACTTCCCCATCAAGCAGGATGGCAAGTTGACCTCGACTTGGGGCGAGGGACTGCGTGAGATCGCCGAAGATCTTTCCTCCCGCGGCATCGAGTGAGAGCGAAACGCCGTAGCCTTGTTGATCGAAATAGGCGTAGGCGCGATTGACGTGCTCCCCAGAAAGCTCCGGTCGACGCTTAACAAGGAGCTTAAATTCAACCTCTTTGCCTTCGATCGTATCTTTGTAGCTCTTGATGACGTAGCCAGGGGGCATGATTTCCTCGCCGGCTTCGATCCGGGCGATTTGTTCGTCTCCTCCCGCGACAGTAGCGAACTCAAGTTTCGCTACCCGCTGCAATTCAGCCTTCGTCGTTTCGATTTGCTGGGTGTCAAGCCCCGGAATTTGCACGAGAATGCGGTCCTTGCCTTGAGGCGTAATGACCGGTTCACTTACGCCATAGGCATCCACGCGCTTCCTAATGACTTCAACTGCTTGGTCGAGCAGGTCGGACGTGATCGCCTGGTCGCCCTGAGGCGTCAATTTGATCAAGAAGGACGTGCCACCTTGAAGATCAAGACCAAGCGGAATCTTTTTTGCAGGAGGAAACGCCTCCTCAAGGCAGAAGGCAACGAGCAGAAGGGTCAAAATGAGGCCCAGCCAGCGCTTACGAACGGGGAGATCCGTGGCGAAATACCAGCCGAGAAGAATCAGCAGGAGAAGCCCGGCAAAAAACGTCAAGGCGGGGGACATGGAAAAACTCTTGAGCCTTCTACCAGGCGGCTAACCCGGAGGAAGAGCCGGCGCCGTTGATCTGACTCACTGCAGGTTTGATTATTTAACTTCTTCGGTCACCTCCGCGCTCTTTTCTACTGAGGCGACAGAACCACGGTCGAATTCAACTTTTACATTGTCGGCAACCTTCACGAGAATGGTCTTATCCTTAACATTGGCCACAATGCCGTGAATCCCGGAACTCGTGACGACTTTGTCGCCCGTCTTGACGGAGGCAACCAGTTTCTCGTGGGCTTTTTGTCGTTTCTGCTGCGGGCGAATCAGCAGAAAGTAAAAGATAACGAAAACAAAAATCAGCGGCATGATCGACATGAGAAAGGACGGCTGAGGCGCGTCGGGAGTGGGGCTCGCTGTCTGGGCTAGCAAGAGAAGGTCGATGAGATTCATGAGGACCGCGCAGGATACGGAGAGCGCGCTGTCAAGGCAAATGAGAAGTGAGCCGATCCCCTTTTGCCTCTGAGCTGTCTAAAGATGGAGCGGCGAGAAATTGTGTGGAACGTAACCGACCGGGTCAAATTTCTCCAGCGCGATAAATCCCGGCTATGCAAGGGTAAGGCGGCCGTTCGGGCGTGACTTTGCTGTCAAAACCGTCTTCAGAGACTTGTGCTCGCCAGCTCTGTGGGTTGCACGATTTCGTTGGGTCGTGCGACCATGATCCCGGCGTGGGTGCTATAGCGTTTTATGTAACTGCTCAGACGCGAGTCGACGATCACTTCGCCTGAGTTCTTGGAAGCATGCATAAAGCGGAGCACGCCGCTATTGTCCCAATAAACGATGCCAACATGGGATGTGTATCCGCGCGGCCAAGTGGTGACGACGCAAACGATGTCACCGTTACGCAAATATCTCTCCGCGGCGGCGACTTTGGATCTCGGAACGTACCATATGCCTCGTTTGGAGAGACGTCGCTCGATGCGAGCAAGCTGCGGAACGAGCCCCGGATTTGCGCGAAGCTGCCTGCTGCTGCGCCATGTTACCGACATCTCTTTCAGATCGCGCTTGAGCCTTCTCGCACCGGGCAGCGCGGGCGTAACGTTTTTTACCAGCCCGCGACTCTGATTGTCATAGAGCCATTGTTCCAGATAGTGCAGACGGGAGGTAAAAAGGCCATTGCACCGCCCGCCCACGTAGCGGTCGAGCTCAATCATGCGCAGAAGGTCCTGGGTCGTCGGGTTCTCCGAAGCTTTCAAAGCTCGGGCGGTGCCGAGCGCAATTTCGAAAAACGTCCAGCAGTCCATACCTGCCATATTGACGCACGGTGCCTCGATGCGATCGTCAAGCTCCAAGGTATAGTTCCTGTAGGGAGTTCCCACGAGCGCGAGCCCGACTTTCGTCGTTCGATCGCCAATGGACAGGGCACTCCAGTTCTCGGCGAGGCCCCGTTGGATCAGGGCTTGGTATTTTCCAGGACCAACGAAGATTAAGCTTCCCGGTAAGTCTGACGCCTGCAGCGATATCGAACCTACGAGGCAAAACACAAACAGGAGTTTCCGCATGAGCTCGGAATCTAGCAGTGAGATTTTCGCGTGGCAACCTGCAGAATGCGCTTCGACATAGCGAAGATTTCTTGCAGATTAGGGCGATGAACACTCCACCAGACGTTCCGCCGCCCATGGAATCTCCATCGAGCTCGAATGCTGGCGAACGCCAATGGGCCATTGGTATTCACCTCAGCGGGCTGCTCGGCTTTGCAGGACCGCACTTCCTCAACGTCATCGGGCCCTTAATCATTTGGCTATTAAAAAAACAGGACAGCTCTTACTTGGACGCTGTGGGAAAGCGAGTCGTAAATTTCCAGATTTCCTACTCCCTCTATGGGTTCGCGGCGGCGACTCTCATTGGGTTACTTTGGTGGATAGTGATCGGCTTGTTCCTCATACCTCTTTATGTGATTATAGCCGTCGCTTGGCTGCTTTTTACGATCATCGGTGCGGTGAAGGAGAGCAACGGCGAGCCCTACGAATTTCCGTATGTCATCAAATTCTTCCAGTGATCTCAAAGTCGCTGCCGTGACCTTGCCTATTGGTTTTGGGTCGGCTTGCCAGGCGGCCTTTTTTGCCACGATCTCGTCGCCTAAGATTGGCTCGGGCGAGTGCACCTCATCTTGAATTCGCGTCATTTTCGGCTATATTTTCACTGATTTTGGGGGCGTATTGGTTTCGACGTGAAGTTCGATGCCAGGCTCGCATGCCGAGGATGATCCGTTGGCCTCGTTAAAAATCGGGTCAAAAAGATAAACGCAGATTACGAAGATCTCGCTCTCGCGGCCTAACGTGCCGTGACGTGTCCGGGCTGACGCCTGCTAGGAACGGACACGCTGGCAGCAGGCTGGCCTTCCGCCGGGGCGACCGCGGCGTGGAGGTGAATCGATTCCGTGGCCGCTATGGAGCGTGTGGCGTGACGATCCGCAGCATCGCTCTGAAATGAAAGATCGCCTAAGCATGTAGAAGGTCTCGCTGACCGCTTGACGGACAGGGGTTCAACTCCCCTCGCCTCCACTTTTTTTACAGAGTAAACCGAATTGGTTTGCAGATTTGTGACAGTTTGTGACAAAGTGGGCTCGTGAAAGAGCCTCTGCGCATCACCGCGGTCAAGGGTTGCGAGATTTCCACCTACCGCCTCTCGTCGGGCAGATGCATGGTTGTATGGTATGACTCCGAGGGGCGACGACAGCGGCGTTCACGCGCGACATTGAAGGAGGCTGACGAGTTGGTTCGGGATGTGTCGGAGGCTCTGCAGAAGAAGGTGAACGGCACGATGACACTCGATGACCGCCAAGCCTACAGCCTCGCCCGCGAACTCGTTGAGCCGTTCGGTTACACCGTTCTTCAGGCCGTGAGGGAATGGGAGCGGAGCAAAGCGCCGTATCGGGGCAAGAAAACTGCCGATGTGGTTGCGGAGTTGATTGCCGCAAAGCGCAGAGAACAGCTCTCTATTCCTTACGTCAACCGCCTGGAAGACGATCTGAAATCGTTCGCGGCCGTGGTTCCCGAGGAAATCGAAAAAATACAAGCGCCGCATATCAAGGAGTTCCTGAACGGCTGCAAGGTCGGCCCGAGGCGCTGGAACAATCTGCGCGATCAGGTCGTAACGCTTTTTCGCTTTGCGCGTTCGGAGCGCTACCTTCCGAAGGACCGCACGACCGAAGCGGAGGATGTGGCGAAGATGAAAGTCGCGCGCAAGACGGTAGATATGTTCACGCCCGCAGACCTTCGAATCATCCTCGAGAACGTCCGGTCGGTCTGGTTGCCGTGGATCGTCCTCAGCGCTTTCGCCGGAATCCGCACGTTCGAGGTACTGCGGATGGATTGGTCGAGCGTGCGTTGGGAGCAGAAGTTGATCGACCTCCCGCCCGAAGTCACCAAGGTCAACGAGCGGCGGATCATTCCCGTGTGCGACTCGCTGATCGAAGCTCTCACGCCTTGGCGGCAAGCGACCGGGCCCGTGTGCGAAGCCAAAGTTCCGCAGCGTGAGATCGAGCAGATCATGGCCAGGGTGAAGAAAACTCACCCGGCGTTTCGGTGGAAACACAATGCGCTTCGTCATGCATATGGCAGCTATCGCACGGCACTGACTCAAAACGTTCCACAAGTCGCGTTGGAGATGGGCAACTCGATCCACATGGTAAAGCGCCACTACTTGGAAGCGAAAACTTTCGAGGAGGGTTTGCGTTGGTTCCGGATCGCTTGGCCCTTTCCGAAAGGGGAGCGCGCGAAGAGCCCATTCCTCCGCTGGGTCGCCGCGCCCGTGTGATTGGCTCCTCTCAGCGTCGCTCTCAAGCGGAAACGGCTTTTCGTCTGCGGTCTATTCGTTTCGAAATTGACGCTGTCTCTCGCGATTTCCCGTCAAGCAGCCTTGCGAGATCCGCCTCTCGAACTCGGTATTCCTTTCCGACACGCACGGCGGCGAGCACCGAACGCTTTATCCAGTCTCGGACGGCGCCCGCCGTGAAGCCGGTCCGTTGGCCGACCTCTGCTACCGTAAGAAGACGGTCTCCATGCGCGCCGGCTAGTTGCCCTTGAAGTGTATCGATCTCTGCTGCTTCAATTATGAGCCAACCATCACGAACGAAGATCGTCGTGGTTTCGGCGTTCAGTCGAAGGCGGGCACAATTCATAGACAGTTGCTCAGACAGAACGTGCCACCGCGACGCATCAGAGTTGCGCGACCGCGAGAGCAACTGCGAGCCCGCAATGACGGATTGGGTTTCGGTCGAAATCCGAATTCGGGAGGAAGCGCTTGAACGTCGCGTTTTTCGTAATCGCTGGCGATGGCGCAATCCGAGGCGGCGGATGCGTGGAGCGCTCCGCTGGAGCGTCGGATTCTCGCGGCGACGCTGATTGGAACGGAAGTCACCGATGGAATCGAAGTGCGGATCGGCCTCGGTGCGACTGCCCCGCTGACGACCGGTTCGTTTTCCCGCACGCTGCGACATCGAATCGGCCTTAACTCAGCAGGGAACGGCGCGATCGTGTCGGTTTCGACCGCCACGTGCACTGGTGCGAGCAATTCACGGATGAGACGCAGCGAGGTCCCTTTTGACCGCAGCTCCATGATACCATCCTTGAACGGCGCGAGCTTTGCGTGACGAGTCGGCGACGGAAGCGTGAGTGTGGGGGCGGCCTCGTTGAAGCGCTGCGCGCGCGCGGCGATGTCTGCTGCTTTATCCATCGGATCAGCGGCGGGTTAGCGCGAGGTCAGTTTTCCTAAGCAAATGCTTAGGGGTAGGGCGTCCATCCTTTCAAACCCACGGCTATTCTGCCGTGGGTCGGGATCTTCTGGGCAGCGATTTTCCGCGCTCTGGCATGGGAGTGCTGACGTGGGCGGTGATTCGTTCATGCGCGGGCGTTCTGTCAAAGGTTCAGGCCGCTCCGAGGGGCAACTCTTGGTCAAACGTCCGGCACAGTTCCCCCCGAATGCTTTTCACCAAAAACGCAGACTAATCTCGCCAATTCGACGGGCTACTTTGAGGAGCACCATTACGCAGGCGATTATTGGCCGATAGTTCTCATATCAGAGGCGAATGCGCTCAGCTCTTGGGAGTCCATTATTCGCCAGGAATCTCGTCGCTCGGCGAACGGTTAGCGAGAGCGGGGCACTCAACCTCATCACGGCACGCCAAGAAACCGGGAGTTCGCAAGAGTGTTACGATTCCTGGGCTGCTGGCCCGCGGCTGCGGAACGCCGGTAGGAGTTTGGCTATGGCAGCCATGAGGTCTGACGACGATGGACGAAAGAGGTGATCGCCCGAAACTCAAAAAACTTGCTTCCAATAATACCGCCATTTTCTCTGAGCTCCGAAACGCGCATTCAATAATGAGGTGACATGAAAGGCTGATAGTAGCTTGATCGGCGCGAGGGGCGGCTCGGCAAGGCGCATGAACTCGATGGTGTAGGTGGTCTCCATGAAAAGGCAACCAGTTCAATCAGAGGAGATGTCGGCGTTCATCGGCATCGATTATCACAAGGTATAAAGCGTCTACAGCGATGCGCAGGGCAGCCGCTTGGGACAGGGCCGTATCGATCACGCTCATCCGGAGGATTTTGGCGCGTTGGTGCGACGATGGCCTGGATGCCACGTGGTCTTTGAAGCGGGTATGAACTGGCATTGGCTTTTTAAGATTTTGGAGATGCCTGCGAACGCATCGTGCTGGCCAATCCCTTCAAGACGCGGATCATTGCTGAGGCCCAGATCAAGACCGACAAGGTCGATGCGCGGATTCTTGCCGATCTGTTACGCGGCAAGCTCGTCTCCAGCGTGCATATTCCAGGTCGGGAGACCCGGCGGATCAAGGAGGTGCTCCGCCAGCGCTGTTTTTTCGTTCGCCAGCGCACGATGCTGCGCAATCGCATTCATCGGCTGCTTGGCGGCCAGCACGAAGTGAAGTTGCCGCAATGCAGCGACCTCTTCGGCCGCAAGGGCCTGGGCTTCCTGGAAAGGCTCGAGCTCCCAGCGCCGACCAGACTTCTATTGACCCAGCAACTGACGCTCTTAAAGGAACTGGCCGCGCGCATCCGCGAGGATCAGAAAGCCCTGGACGGCCTGCTTGAGCAAAGTCCGGCGCTCCAGCATGTTCGCAGCCTTCCCGGTATGGGACCGATCCTGGCTGCCGTGGTCGTCACCGAGATCGACAGCTCGAGCGCTTTCCCTCGGCTCAGAAGCTCTGCGGCTACGCCGGTTTGTGGTCCTTCCACCAGCAGCAGTGGGTAGTAAGACTTTTCAAGGCAAACTGCTACCACATTGCAACAAATGGCTTCGCTGGGCCTTCGTCGAGGCCGCTTGGGTTGCCATCGGTTGCTCGGCCTATTTCGGGGACTTCTACAAACGCAAGCGAGCGCTTGGCAAGAAGCCCAACATCGCAATCCTGGCCACCGCGCGTCTGATAGCTCGAATCACCTGGCAGCTCTTGACGCAGCGTCGGGGCTACACGAGCGTTGTTGAGACCCAATACCTCCGAAGCCAGCCTGCCGAGCGGATTCCCTGCGCGGTAGGCTTGGCTCACCGCCGGGGCGGCTGATGAGGAGGGCTTTGCGGTCGCCTCCTGCCCCGGCAATGAATAACTTTGGAGACGGTATCAGGGGAGCGTGATGGGGGAGGATTCGCTTCTTGAGCTGGTCACCGCGGCCGCCGAAGAACGCCAGCTTTCGCAGAATTCACTCATCGCCTACCGGCGCAGCTGGCTCAAAATAATCGCATGGGCGGCGGCGGAAGGCCTCGTCCTCGAGACATGAGCGGAAATCTTCAGAGTCCCGCAGCCTTCACTGCGGCGACGAGGGTGTTGAACTGTCCAGCTCCGGCGGCGACCTTAACGATGGTCTTCTCCTCGGCTGCCGACAGGCTGTGTGGTATTACTTGCAAGAGTGCAGCAAAGGCTGCTGCAATGTACGCTATTTTTCTCATGAGTTTGATTCGGTTTGTTGTTTTGATGCGGAGGGTTATGTTGCCCCCACACGAAACGGAACGCCGTTGGCTCGCCACTGGGTGCCGACTTTAATTCGCTAAATTCGTGTTACATACGCATCCGAATTGCGCCGCCGAACGTTCACGATCGATTTTTGGATCGCCTGCGGCTCGCCCGAGGGCTTGCAAAAAATGGCGTCCTCCGAGAATCCAGTTGAAGCTTGCAAACGTAGCATCGGATGAATACTCGACTTTGTGATTTCTCTTCCTAATGCTTAGTGAACTCCTTCAGGAACAAGCGGCGCTCTACGTTGCGGGGGTCATGACGGCGCAGCAGCGGGAGCAGTTTGAACTCGTCATCGAGTTCCATGACGAGCTTCGTGAGTTCGCAGGGGGACTAGCCGAGATCGGTACCGCCATCACGCTTGCCACGCTGCGTCGAGGCGATGCGGAGCCTTCGCCGGCGACAAAGACGCGCATTCTCGACGCGGTTGCCGATCGCCCGCAGCAGGCCACGTCGGAAGCTTTGGTGATGTCAGGCCCGGACGGCTTGGTGCAATGGATCAACCCGGCATTCAGCGTCATGTGTGGATACACGTTCGAAGAACTGCGGGGGAAAAAGCTCGGCCCGATACTACAAGGCGAGAAAACCGATCGTGAAGCGGCGGAGCGGATGCAGCGCGCGGTGCACGAATACCGGCCGTGCTGCGAGACGATCGTCAACTACCATAAGAACGGAACCCCTTACTGGGTCGAGATTGCGATCACGCCGATCTTCGACGACGCGGGCCAGCCGCTCTGGCTCGTCGCCCGCGAACGCGAGGTTACCGATCGCGTCGCGGCGTAAGCAGAGCGGTTCGATTGTGGCCGCTCTCTGTTCCCGCGGGGGACTCTACAATTGCGGGCCAATCATATCCCGTAGCGTCATCATCCCGCGACGGATGCGCGCTTTGATTGTGCCGAGCGGCGCGTTGAGACGTTCTGCGATTTCCGTCTGCGTCATCGAAGAAAAGAACGCGAGTTCGATTGCCTCGCGCTGGTCCTTCGAGAGCTTTTGCATCGCATCGCGCACGAGCTTGCTCGTCTCTGCCGATGTGACTGCGTTGAAAGAGCTTCGGTCGTCGAATTGCTCGAAAGTCTCCAACTCCTGCTGGACGTTGTCCTGAAGGCAACCGCGACGCCGCGTCGCACGCAGCAGGTCAATCGCCTTGTTACGCGTGAGCGTTACCGCCCAGGTCATTGGCCTGCCGCGGCCTGGACTGTATAGCGGCGCCTTTTTCCAGATTTGAATAAAGACATCTTGCAGCACATCCTCGGCGGCTTGTTGATTCTTCAGCATGCGATAAGCAGTGGAAAACAAGACTCCGGCAAATCGATCGTAAAGCTCCTCGAAACTCCGGCGGTCGCCTTGGCCGATTCGTTTCAAGAGCTCGATCTCGGCTTCGAGCTCTTTCGCGGGATCAGGTTCCATAAATAACGACTATCAGGCTGCGGCGATAGTCGCACGAGGACGAAGATCTCGCGAAATCTGATAAGCGCCTGGCTCCGTGATCCCGTGTTTTGTCAAGCAGGGGTGGGGCGTGAAGGGGCGATGGTCCTGACGCTTTCGGCAAGGCGCCGGATCATGCCTCCGAAAATCATGCGGTGGATCGGGTAAAGGAGATACCAGTAGGCGAATCCGAAAAGTCCTTTTGGTGCAAAGAATGCGGTCTGGATAAGAAGTGGGCGCGAGTCGCCGTCTTGAGCTTTGACTTCAAATTGCAGCCACGCTCTTCCCGGCACTTTCATCTCCGCACGCAGCCGCATCATGCGTCCCGGATCGATGGCTTCGACGCGCCAGAAGTCGAGCGCCTCGCCCACGCGGATCTCATCGGCATCTCGACGGCCGCGCCGCATTCCCACGCCGCCACAGAGCCGGTCGCAGGCGCCGCGGAGGCGCCACGTCCAATTGAGATACAGCCATCCGCGCGTGCCGCCCACGCCGGTGAACGCGCGGAAGATCGCGTCCGGTGGCGCATTCACGGCCACCTGTCGGCGCTCAATGATCATGCCTTCGTGCGTGGTGAGGGCGACGGGCGGGGCGCCGCGGTGGCTGGCGGAGAGTGCGTCGCTCCATGCGCTCTCGACGGAGCGGGCGTCGAGCTTTTCCAGCGCGAGCTTCACCGCGGTGCGATAGTCGAGCGGCTGAATCGTCGGGAAAAGTCGTCGCGCCCGATCATCGCGGACGATGATCTCGTTCCGCAGGCCGGCGATGAGCGGCCGCGCGATGCTCGCGGGAATCGGGGTGACGAAGTGGACCCAGTAGGACGAGAGCTTCGGCGTCAGCACAGGCACCGGAACGAGCCAGCGCCGGAGCCCGCGGACTTCGGCGTAGAAGGTGAGCATTTCGCCATAGCTAATTACGTCGGCGCCGCCGATCTCGACGACCTCTCCGGCGCTCGCGGGGACGCGCAATGCCTCCACGAGATAGTCCAGCACATTGCGGACGGCGATGGGCTGGATGCGGGTATAGACCCAGAGCGGGCAGATCATCACGGGCACCCGCTCGGTGAGGTAGCGGATCATTTCAAAGGACAGACTGCCCGATCCTACGATCACTCCCGCGCGAAACTCGGTGACTGGCACGCCGCTTTCCCGCAATGCGTCGCCTGTCTGATGCCGCGAGCGCAGATGCGCGGAGAGATCCGTGGCGGGGTCGCCGAGGCCGCCGAGGTAGATGATCCGTTCTACCCCTTCGCTTTTCGCAGCGGCAGCAAAGTTGCGCGCGGCCTGCACATCGCGTTCGGAAAAATCTGCCCCCGCGCCGAGGCTATGCACGAGATAATAGGCGACAGCGGCGTCGCGCATGGCGTCGGCGAGCGATTCCGGCCGCAGCACATCGCCTTCGATCGTCTCGACGTCGTCTCGCCACGCCCGGCCTTGCAAGCGAGTCGCGTCGCGGACAAGGCATCGCACGCGATAACCAGCGTCCAGCAGCCGCGGCACCAACCGCCCGCCGATATAGCCGGTCGCGCCGGTGATAAGGACTGTGGATTGTTTCATGGTGTGTAGGCATAATCAGCCGAAAGGCCGATGGGCAATGAGTTCTGTTTCGGTTGTCGTAAGTTTTCTGCGCACTTTGTCGTTTGCGTATTTGCCGAGGACGAGCCGCAGCGGCGGCGCGTCGATTCGATGGCGGCGATGATCGCTTCCGCCGCCTCCGGGTCGCCGGGCTGTTTGCCGTCCATCGTTTCGAGGAAGCGCAGGAACTTTCCGCTTGCGCGATCGTAGTCGGCGATGTGGCTTCCCGCGCGATCCAGCGAGCGCCCGATAAAGTCGGTGCGAAACGGCCCGGGCTGCACAATCGTCACCTTGATTCCGAGCGGCTTGAGTTCGGCGGCGAGCGATTCGGACACGCCTACGAGCGCCCATTTCGTCGCGCCGTAGATGGAAAAGCCGGCGTAGTTCGCGATCACCGCGGCGGCCGAGATGTTCACGATTTGGCCGCTTTGCTGGGCGCGCAGGATTTGCAGCGCCGCACGAATGACCTCCAGCGCGCCAAAGAAGTTAGTCTCGAAATTGCGCGCGATCGGTCCGGCACCGAGTTCCTCGAATGCGCTCACCAGCCCGTAACCCGCGTTATTGACGACAACATCGAGCCGATCAAGGGCGGAAGCAGCGTTAGCCACCACAGCTTTCACCCGCTCCGAGTTTGGTGACGTCGAGCTCGAGAGAACGGCACGTCTCGGGATACGCGGCGACCAGATCGTCGAGTTGCTCCGGCCGGCGTGCTCTCGCGATCACGCGGTGCCCGTGTGAGAGCGCACGCGTGGCCAGCGCGCGGCCAAGGTCGCTGCAGCAGCCCGTGATGAGCCAGAGAGGTGAAGACGCGGTCATTTTTGCGAAGGGTTTTCGAGCACGCGGTCGATCTGGTCGAAAAGCTCACGCGCTGCGGCTTCGCGCATGGCACCGGTGACCTGCTGCACGATGCGGCCGCTCCGGTCGATGACGTAAATGTTGGCCACGCCTTTCGTGTAGCCGAATTCCTTCACCACCGAACCTTCCCAATCCAACATCACCGAGTAGGTGAGTTTCTTGCGGAAGGCCTCGCGAAACATGCCGTGAAAGAGCTTCGGGATCATCGAGACATCGGCCACGCCGTCGATGTCGATGCGTTTTCTGTAGCGGTCGTGGAGCGCCTGAATCCACGGCGAGAGCTGATCGGAGCCCTTGTGATCGGCGACGGTCATCACGGTGACCTTCGCTTTTGGAAAGCGGTAGCTCCGCGTCTTGGCATCCTGGTCGATGAGCTCGAAATCGCTCAGCTTTTCCATCGGCTCGGCGATCGCTGCCGTGTGAAGGAGGATAACGGCGAAGAGCGGGAGTCTCATGGCGCGTGGACGGGAGAATACGAGCGCCCTTTCCAGACGGCGGGACGCTGCCGGAGAGAGCGGATGAAGGCGAACCATTGGATCGCGACGAGCGCGCAGACGCCGAGCGGATGCAGCAACGCGCCGAGGAGCGATTGGCGGAAGCGCGCGACGGCGATGAGACGCGGGAGAAAAGCGGCGGCTGTTCCGATGAGCGCGAGCGGCGATGGCGAGGACGCGAGCAGGATGAACGGAAGGACTTGTCCGCCCAGCAGGAGCAGCGTGGATGGGATGATGAGCCGCGGCGAACCGAGTCCTTCGTGAGCGTTCTTCGCGAAGCCGTGCCAGACCTCGGCGGCGCTCTGATACATGCGGCAGTGAAAGGTGTCCGTGGCGTCGAAGAGATCGGTCGCGAGACCGTGCGTGCGGAAGCTGCGCGCGAGCGCAACGCCGTCGTGCAGCCGGTCGGCGATCGCGGCGTGACCGCCGGCGCGTTCGTAAGCATCGCGGCGCACGGCGAGGATCTGGCCGCACGCGGCGGCGAAACGCGGATCGGTGCCGGACCGCATTCGGTGCAGCGGGAGGAAGCCGAGCAGGACAAAGTGGATCAGCGGGACGATGAGCTTTTCCATGAGCCCGCGAGTCTCTTCGCGGGGCACTCCGCTCACGAGCGCCGCGCCGCCTTGCTCGACGAACTCGACGAGGCGCGCAAGCGAGTCGGGGCGCGAGACGCGCACGTCGGCGTCCATGAAAATGAGAAGCGGATGGTGTGCGAGCGCGGCGAGTCGATGGCAGGCGAATGGCTTGCCGCACCAGCCGGCGGGCAGTGGTTGCGCTGTTTCGAGGCGCACGCGCGGGTCGGTCTGCGAGATGTCGCGGACGATCTCTGCGGCGCGGTCTGTCGAGCCGTCGTCGAGGACGATGACTTCGAGTTCGGTGCGGTCACTACTTTGCAAAACGGAGTGCAGCGCGGCGGCGATATTGGGCTCTTCGTTGCGCGCGGGAATAAGGACGGAGCAGCGGGGGCGAGAGGGGCCGGGTTGTGGCAGTAGCGCATAAAGCCGGAGATTGCGCAAAAAGAGCGCGGCTGGGATGACGGCGAGCAGGCAGCTTGCGGCGGCGATCCACGTGATCATGGCGCGACCTCCGTCTGATGTTCGGGCTCGAACTTTTCGCCGCGCATCCGCGCCCGCAGCCAGCGCCAGGCGTCGTAGATACCGCCTACGCCAGACTTGCCGCGATTCAGCGTGCGCCACTCGGCGGCCTTACGGCGGCAGGAGCGCGCGGCGAGTTCGTCCTGCGTTGTTTCAAGTATTTCGGTGAAAGTGCGCGTCCACTCGGCAGCGGTGCGTGCTGGTTCGTCGCCCGGCACGATCGGCTCGCCGAAGGAGACCAGGATTTCCGGGCGCGGCTCGGTCCAGAACGCATACTCGATCGCGACCGGGACGAACGCGGCGTCGGGCTCCCACGTGGCGAGCGCGCCGAGACCATCTTCCAGCCGAAGCGGGCGCTCGCGCACATCCATGAACCGCCCTTGCGGCGTGAGCCAGAGAGCGTTGCCCGACGAAGCGAGGATCGCGTGCGCGGTTCGCAGAAACGTGATCGCGCCACGCGGCGTATTCTTTTCGACGCCGAAGAAGCCGAGGTGCTTGAAGAAGCCGTAGCGCTCGATCATCGCGGCGTCGATCGGCGCAAAGGACGTGCGGCCCGGGAAGAATTCGCGGGAGAGAAGCAGGCAGACGAGCGGGTCCCACCAAGCGGCGTGGTTGAGATAAATGACGAGCGTGCGGGCGGCATCGTGCGGCGGGAGTCCGCTCTCCAAAATGCGGAAGGCGTGAAAATTCCGGCGGACGTATCGGCGGCTGTAGGCGGCGAAAACATTTATCACGCTCGGTGAGAGGTGCGGCTGTCCGGCGCGCGGCTTTGCTCCCGTCGCAGCTTTCATCCGGTGATCTCCATTTCGCGCGGTGCCACCGTCGCAGCCGTGTCGCGGTCGAGCGTGTCGGCGGCGATCCAGCCGGACATTAGCACCATCGGCATGCCGGGCCCGGGATGCGCCGCGCCGCCCGCGAGGTAGAGGCCCGCGCAGGTCGGGGCTGCGGTTGCCGGGCTTGAACGCGCCGAGGAATTTCCCGTGGCTGGCGAGGCCGTAGATCGCGCCATTGAGCACCTGGTAGCGGTCGTGGATGTCTTGCGGCGTGAGTGTGCGCTCGAAGACGATTCGTGACTCGATGTCGGGCATCTGGCCGGTGCGCTTGAGCTTTTCCAGAATCACGCGCCGATACTCGGGCAGCATCGTTTCCAATCGTGATGCCGACGCAGATACGGCGCGTGGACGAGCACGTAGAGCGCTTCGCCGCCCGCCGGCGCGGTGCCGGGCTCGGTGCAAGGTCGTCGCGGCGAGGTAGCACGTCGGGTCGGGCGCGGGCTCGCCCTTCTTGTAAATGAAATCGAACTCCTCGTGCGGGTCGCGGCTGAAGACGAAGTCGTGATGCGCGAGGTGTTCGTAGCGCTTGTTCAGACCGAGGTAGAGCACGACGCCGGAGCATGCGGGCTCGTATCTGCGCCGCCGCTCGAAGGCCTCGCCGACGGAGCCGCTGATGAGCTCGCGATGCGTGCGCACGGAGTCGCAGTTCGACACGACGGTGCTCAGCGCGATCTCCTCGCCGGCGTCGGTGAGCACGCCAGTGACTTCGCCACCGCGCGACAGGATTTTCTCGATCTTCGTGCCCGTGCGGAATTGGACGCCGAGCTCGGTTGCGAGTTTCACGAGCGCTTCGGGCACGGCGCGCGTGCCGCCGACGGGATACCACACTCCTTCGTCGGTCTGCATGTGCGCGATGCCGCAGAGCACGGCGGGCGAGCCGTAGGGCGACGAGCCGACGTATTGCGTGAAGTGGTCGATCATCTGCGCGACGCGCGGGTCGGGCGTGAACGCGCGCACGGTGCCTGCGACCGAGCGGCCCATGCGCATCGCGAGCACGTCGCCGAGCATCTTCGGATCGAACGACGCCTTCCACTCGAACATGTCGCGCAGGCCGCCGATAGGCTTGTAGAAAAAGTGGCGCTGCGAGATGCTATCCAGTCGCGCGCTGTAGTCGATGAACTCGCGATAGCGCGCGCCGGAATTCGTGTCGGGCGCGAAGGCGTCGAGCGTCTGAGCCATCGCGTTTGGATTTTGCGCGAGGTCGAGCACCGAGCCGTCGTCGAAGAAACAGCGCCACTGCGGGTCGAGCCGCACGAGCTCGAGGTAATCCTCCAGACGCGCGTCGGCCTCGCTGAAGATGCGGCGCAGCACCGACGGAATCGTGACGATGGTCGGCCCCATGTCGAAGCGGAAGCCGTCGCCGCGGAGTTGCGCGGCCTTGCCGCCGAGCCAGTCGTTGCGCTCGAAGACCGTGACTTTGCGCCCGCGTGCGGCGAGCACGCAGGCTGCGGAAAGGCCGGCGAGTCCGCCGCCGATGATGCCGATGGGTTTCATAGCTTTCTGCGTTTGGATTTCTCGATGAGCGCGGCGACGAACTCGTGGATCGAGACGAAGCGATGTCGGCCGTGCGCGGCGCGGATGTAGGTTGTGAAAAGGTGCGCGTCGCCATCGGCGGGCGTGTCGAAATGCGGATGCATGCGGCCGCGGCGCACGGCGACGACGTGCGGGAAGGTCATCTCCAGCAGGCCTTCGTCGCCGCGCGTGGTGCCGAAGCCGCTGGCCTTCACGCCGCCAAATGGCATGCGGGGATCGGCGGTCGGGACGATCAGGTCGTTGATGAGGACGAAGCCGGTCTTGATGCGTGCGGCGAGTGCGCGGGCCTTCGGGATGTCGCCTGAGAAAATGGAAGCGCCGAGCGCGCAGCCTGCGGCGTTCGCCCGATGCACGGCGGTGGCATCGTCGCGGACACGCTCAACGAGGAGACGCGGAACGTGAGCGGCGGAGAGCCGTGCGAGCAGATCGTCGGCGATGGATTGCACAACGACGAGCCGGCGCGGCGCGATGCACGTCTCTCCTGCGTTTAGTCGCGTGCCGAATCGGAGCGCGCGCACGACAAGCTCGAGATCGGCGTCGGCGAGGACGAGAACGGCGTCCTGGCCGGAGAGTTCCATCACGGACGGAGTGTTTGTCCCGGCGAGCGCGGAGAGGACCTCGCGGCCGTTTTCGGACGAGCCGGTGAAGATAACTTTGTCCACACCGTCGGCGATGGCGCGGCGCGCGGCTTCAACGCTCTCGGGCAGAATGGTGATCAGCGCGGGATCGAGGCCGGCGCCGTGCGCAAGATTCGAAAAGGCGAGCGCGACCTCGCGCGTGCCGGGCGCCGGTTTGAGCAGCACGGCATTGCCCGCGATGAGTGCATGCAGCGAATGAACCGCGGGCAGGAAGAGCGGATAGTTTCCCGGCCCAATCACGAGCACGACACCGAGCGGTTGCCGCTGCACATCGAAAGAAACGCCTTGCAGCCAAAACGGACGGCCACGCTTGCCGCAGCGACGCGGCAAGAGCACGCGGCCGGCATTGCGCTCCAGCCAGCGGCACGCATCGGCGAGCGGTAGGACTTCGGAGACGAGCTTCTCGGCGAGTTGACGACCGCTCACCGCTCCGGCGGCAACGGCAAGCGCGTCCGCATTTTCCGCGATTAGATGACGGAGTTCGCGGACGACACGCAGGCGTTCACGAATCGGCGTGAGCGCCCAGCGCGCCTGGACCGCGCGCGTTTCCGCACGAGCCTCAAGCGCGAGCGGAATGGATAGCTCGATCGTCGTGGTCATCACGCGAGCTCCAGGTTTAGCGGCGCGAGCTCCGAGACGCGCAGTGCGTCGGTGGTTGGCGCGACGCCGAGGTCGGTGAGCAGAAGGCGGGTGCTGATGCGCGCGGATTCAAAGATCACCGGCAGACCGCTGCCGGGATGCGTGCCGCCGCCGACGAGGTAAATGCCATCGACATCCTCGAAACGGTTGTGCGGCCGGAGGTGCAGCATCTGGTCGAGGCTGTGCGCGAGATTGAAGGTCGCGCCCTGATGGATCTCATATTTCGAGTCCCAGTCGTCGGGCGTCACGATTCGCTCGAAGCGGATGCGCCGCTCGACATCGGTGAAGCCAGCCTTGGCGATTTGCAGCAGCATTTTCTCTCGGAACGGCCCGCGCTCGCGGGACCAATCGACGTTCGGATGCTGGTGCGTGACCGGCGCGAGCACGTAAAGCGCGCTCATGCCGCGCGGCGCGAGCGTCGGATCGGTGACGCACGCGTTCTGCACGTAGAACGAGGGATCGTCGGAGAGGACGTGTTGGTTCTCGATCTCGTCGAGGTTGCGCGGGTAATCCCCGGCGATGTGGATGTTGTGATGCGGCAGGTCGAACTCGCCCTCGACGCCGAGATACATCATGAAGGTCGAGCAGGAAAATTTCTTGCGGGCGATTTTACGGTCCGTCCAGCGGCGGCGCAGGCGGTCGGGCACCAGGCGCTTCATCGCACGCGCGAAGTCGGCGTTCATCACGATCGCGCCCGCCTTCTCCACGCCCGCGGCGGTGCGCACGCCGACGGCGCGCCGGCCCTCGAAGAGCACCTCCTCGACAGGCGAATCGGTGCGGATTTCCACACCGAGCCGTTCCGCGATGCGCGCCATCGCAACGCTCAGCGCAGCGCAACCGCCGATCGGATGGAAGACGCCGTATTCGTATTCGAGGAACGAAAGAATCGAGAACAAGCTCGGACAGCGGAACGGCGACATGCCGAGGTATTTCGATTGGAAGGAGAACGCGAGGCGGATGCGCGGGTCGCGGAAGAAGCGGCCGAGATAAGTGTCCATCGACTGATGCGGGCGAAGCATCGGGAGCATCTTCAGCAGGCGCGCGTTGATGAGGTCTTGCCAGCCGAGGAACGGCATTCCGAGGCACGGCTCCATGCGCTGGAGCTTGGTGCGATTCTCGTCGAGAAAACGGTGGAAACCTGGCGCGTCTCCTGGCGCAATCGAGGCGATCTGCTGCTCCATGCGCGCGATATCCGGCGTCGCGTGAATCTCGCCGCCCTCGCCAAAGATGATGCGATATTGCGGATCGAGCCGCACCATTTCCACCTCGGCGCGGAGCGACGTGCCCGCGGTGGCGAAGATTTCTTCGAGCACCCGCGGGTAGAGGAAAAACGTGGGCCCGAGGT
>CAVUTD010000011.1:0-37498 GCA_963744345.1 uncultured Verrucomicrobiae bacterium | reverse complement strand
AGGGGCAGCAAGCAGTCGGACGTGTAGAACGGCCTGCACGCCGGCCATCATGAGCGATGCGAAATGATGATCGTCAGGCTCTTCGTCGTAGGGGTCCGGCGATCCGACAACCGGGGAAGGTTCCTCATTTTCATGTCGGACCGCAGGCGCCTCCAAAGCTCAGTGTATTTCTCCAGAGTAGCTTGATCGGCGGACGTCTCCGCTGCCGCTCCTGGCTTTGATTCTTCTCAAAAATAGCCAATTCTCGCTCGAGGACTTCCAGAGCTCTATCGATATTCATTGCAGACATTTTAGTGTCTTACAAGGTAGGGACGCCTTCAAGGGTGGGGTTGCTCGTCAATGGCGCCAACCCACGCGCCAGGAGAGAGTCGGCCGATTACCCACGGCGATCCCCTTCCCCTTTTCTTTCCCACTGGCCTAAATTCTAATCCAAGAATCGCTGGCCACGACCCTCAAAATCCCTTCGAACAGGGCCCCAGCAAATGAGAGCAACGTAGTAGAATCGTTTCGCGCAAAGGGCGAACTCGTCGCTGTCCTGATATTCGATAAACCGCCAGTGGCAACCGTATCTGGTTGATTTTGGCAGTCGGTCGCAGATTTTATGAATAGAAAAGACTATTCCGTAACCTTAGGAAATTCTGATGACCAAGGATTCGGAGTCAGCTCTGGGCCAATGATGCTGTTCCTCGGTGCTGGCAACGATGTCATTGCTGGCCTCGACTTCCACTGCAGCATAAGCGACAAAACGATCATCAGCCGCTATTACGGCAGGGGGGGAAGGATTTCGGAAAGACGGGAAGCATCTTTCTTGCTTCGTTAGACTATGAAAGGGACATTGTTCCGACTCTTGCGAACTTCGTTCCGTTTGCTCTGGGGATGGGAGAAATTGTGTGGCGCAGGGACGCTCCGCTGCAGTAATGGGACCACTTTGTCTCGGCGATTTTGATTAGTTCTGACATAGTGCTTGAGTCGGCTTGGCTAGGCAGTTCATTGTCATGGTTCGAACACGTTCAGCCTTCGCCGTTGTTCCCAATCGCTTCAACCGGGCATCCTTCCATCGCCTGGCGGCAGAGGTCTTCTTCTTCCGGCGTGGTGGGTTGGTTGAAAACGTAGGAATAACCCCCGTCATCGCTGCGCGTGAAGTTGGCGGGAGCAGTCTCACGGCACAAATCGCAGTCGATGCACTGGTCATCCACGTAGAATTTCCCCGGCACGTTCTCCGAATATTTATTCGCAATGTCTGCCATAGACTCTCTTTCGTTTCTTGTAATCGGGCTCACGCCAGCTCAGCGTCGCACGCCGGACAAACAGCGCTATTTTTTTTCGTTCCACTTATAAACCAGCCCCTCCATTACCCCTCCCATTTCAAGGAGTTTTTCCTTATTATTTACCATCTCTTTGCGGGTGTAACCCGTAATCGAGTATTCCTTCTTGAGGAAGATCGCCTGCTCGGGGCACACCTCTTCGCACAAGCCGTAGTAGATGCAGCGGATCATGTCGATCTCGAACTCTTTGGGGCGCTTCTCGACTTTTGCCCAGGGATCCGAGGCGGGGATTTCTTCGGGCACGATTGTGATTGCTCGTGGTGGACAGATGAATTCACAGAGCTGACAGGCTACGCAACGTTCCTTGCCGTGTTCATCCTTAACCAATGCCGGAGCGCCGCGAAACCATGGGGGAAGTTGGGAATCCCAGCGCTCTTCGGGATACTGCATTGTCACTTTGGTCTTGCCCGAGACGAGCTTTCTGAGATGCTTCAAAGTGATCGCCAGGCCAGCGGCAATCGCGGGCAGGTAGAACTGTTCGGCGAGACTCAATTTGGGACGTTTGACGACCATTGCCATGCTTGCCGTAAAGATGATGGCTTTTTAACGACGAGTCAAAAAGTCATCGCATATCTACCAGAATCGCAACCACTTCCTCCGGGCTCCCCACATGATCTGCGACGCGGATTCTATAGGATAGCGGCAAGGATTCTGGTAAAAACCTCGCAGATCTCTTCATGAGCCGGCATTTCACGCCAGAGTAATCCCTTCGTCTTAAAACGAGATCAAGGACCTTACTTCCTCTCAACAGGAGGCAAATATGGTTCGGAGCATTCCCACGATATGAAACCCGATATGGCGTCCTCTGATCGCGCAGGCTAAGTGCAGTTTGATTTGCAGGAATTTAGACATTCGAAATTCGGAGCCGTCGGTCCAATGGTATCTCATTGGAGTTGTGTCTTGCGGTTGCGCTCGCGAATTGCGATGCGCAGAATTTTCATTGCTGTTCGTCTGTCGAGCCTCAACACAGCGGCCCATAATAGAATGCATCCAATCGCATTGTCGTAACCAGGCGATGACTTGCGTTTCGTAGGAGTCCGCTTTTTATTCAGTTCCATTTATATTGAGCAAAAGAGAGTTTACGGTTGGCGCAGGTTCTATCTTTTAATTGCCCTCGTTAGAGGGCGTTCCACGGGCGGGCTTTTGTGCTACTGCTCGCAAGCTTGCCCATGCACACGGCTTCAGGGGCTTTCTACTTTGTCGCGACCGGAAGGCGGCGGAATAAGATTTTAACCCATAGGTGGCTGGCTCCCTGAGTAAGAGCGCCTATTGCGCGAATGACATACCACCCTCCATGGCATTACGTTGCAACTTCCTTGTGTCTCGTTCCGGATCTTCTCAGGAGAACAAAGGAAGCATCCATTACAACTCTATTACGAGTAACAAGGACACCAATTGCAATGAATCGCCAGAAGGAGACCGGGGAAAACCGACGACTACACCCCTTCTCATTGCGTGGCTCTAACACAATCGCCTTGATAGTCTGCCAAGCCATGATCGAACAAGGGAAGCGTAGGATTATCTGAAGCAATTCGTTCTCGAGCACGCGGTTCGTACGCGGCGGAGCAATTCGGACTGAATTGGGAAGGGCTGGTAAGAGGCGCGATTGGTGCCGCGGCAAGAACTTAGTAAGTGCGAGGTAAAGGCAGACGACCGGCATAGGGGCGCTAGTTTGGCGAGGGTACCCTGCCCTTTGCCCTATGATGGTGTGAGCCCGAGACAGAACCGCGTCTTTGCGGTTACGCTAACATCGCCTTCCGGATGTCGATAAGCCGTCCAGAACTATCTCGAGATCGGGTCGGCTCATTATGAGCTTGTCCCCGAATATTAGGCCGCCGCCGGGTTGAGGATCACTAGTCCTTAAGGAAGCGTGATTTGAGTCGAAGGCACGAGGCAAAAGACTCGAAATGCCCTTAAATCCTTGGTTTGATGGTGGTGACTAAACCAAAACCATCCCAAGAGAAAGGCCATTTCGAGTGAACAGAAGCTATCCTAGGATCCTGCGTAATCGCAAGCGCCGAATTCGACGTCGCCTGGACCGCGAGCGCGGTTGGAGCGATCAGGCGGAGCCAATCATCAAGGCCAGCAATATTCATTATGAGATGGCCGAGAAAGCCAGGGCTGTAAACTGCGGGGGCATCGGCGCGATCCATCTGATGATCAACAAGCTGGGGTTGCGGCAAGAGATCGACTCGCGGCTGCACTTGCTTAAGAAGCACTTGCCTTACCACGAGAGCGACCATGTGTTGAATCTACCTACAACGCGCTTCTGGAGGGAGTGCGGCTGGAGGATATTGAACTGCGGCGCAATGATGAGGCCTTCCTCGATGGACTGGGCGCCCAGCGCATTCCGGATCCGACCACCAGCGGGGACTTCACCCGTCGCTTTGAAGAGGCCGACATCCTCAATCTCATGGAGATCACCAACACGGTGCGGCAGCGGGTTTGGAGACAACAACCCAGGGGCTTCTTGACAGAGGCCTTTATCGACACCGACGGCACGGTTGCGCCGACTTTCGGGAAATGCAAAGGCGGGATGGCTCTTTCCTATAAGGGAATCTGGGGTTATGCCCCGCTGGCGGTCTCCCTGGCCAACACCAACGAAGTGCTCTATTTGGTCAACCGTCCCGGCAATGTCGTGAGCCATGAGGGCTGCGTACCCTGGATCGATCGGGCTATCAAATTGGTAGCGCCACATGCCGCGCAGATCACCTTGCGCGGCGACACCGACTTTACCTTGACCGCAGAATTGGACCGGTGGGATGAGCAAGGAGTCAAATTCATTTTCGGAATGGATGCCCATCCCAAGGTGGTGAACTTGGCCGAAGCCTTGCCAGAACAGGCTTGGAAGCCCCTTGAGCGGCTTCCACGTTATGAAATTGCCACAACTGCGCGACGCAAGCCCGAGCGAGTCAAAGAAAGTATCGTGCGCTTCAAGGGCTATGAGAACAAGGTGCTCATCGGTGAGGATATTGCCGAAATCGACTATCAGCCCCTCAAATGTTCGCGGCCCTATCGGCTCATCGTGTGCGCAAGAACATCAGCGTGCAAAAGGGCGAGCAGGTCCTCTTTGATGAAATCCGTTACTTTTTCTATATCACCAACCGCGTCGATTACACCGGCGAGCAAATCGTCAGTCTGGCCAACGGGCGCTGCAATCAGGAAAACGTGATCGCGCAACTCAAAAACGGAGTCAACGCCATGCGCATGCCGGTGGACGATTTGCTCAGCAACTGGGCATACATGGTAATGACCTCCTTGGCCTGGAATCTGAAAGCGTGGTTCGGCTTGCTCTTGCCTAATGCTCGACGAGCAGTGGAGTTGATCAGGATGGAGTTCCGGCGCTTTTTACATGCAATCGTTTTTTTGCCGGCCCAGATCGTGCGCACGGGCAGACGTGTCATCTACCGCATCATGAGCTATAACGGTGGCTCAAGGATCTCTTCGCAGCCTGGGAGCACCTGCGCTGGCTCCGTGCCACTTAGCAAAGCAAAACTATCCAGATCCACACCACAACTTGTGTCAACAAAAGCCGCACTATATTCCAATACTGCCACAATCCGCTTCCTCGGCACGATGTCGAACGCCAAAATTCGCATTCGAACCCTTATCCTGCAGCACCGTGCGGTTCGGTAACAAAAATCTCCCTCAAAGATCTCGAAAAATACGACCCACGCGACGCTGGCGCACTTCGAGCCGGTTTTTCGCTTATTTTGGGACTAGTGCAGTGAGTTTTTGAAAAGTGAACGCTAAGGGGTGATGCGATGAGCGGTGTTACGATAGGTCCACTTGAAAGGTTTGGCGTTGGCATTGTGGCAACGGATGTAGCGCATGATCTTTCGTTTGAGATCGTTTCGAGACTCGAAGATGCCGCGAGCGATCAGGTCACGCTGGATCTTCGAAAACCAGATTTCGACCTGGTTGAGCCAGGAAGAGTAGGTCGGCGTGTAGTGGACGGTGACGGTTGGATGCTCGGCCAGAAACGCGACGACACGCTTGGTCTTATGAGCAGAAAGGTTGTCCGCGATGATGGGAATTTCCTTGTCGGCCGACTGGGTGGCCACCACGTCCGCCAGGAAGGCAACAAACTCCGCGCTGGTGTGACGGGCGGAGGTCTTCCCAACCACCTGGCCGGTGCGCACATCAAGGGCGGCGTAGAGCGAGAGAGTGCCGTGACGGTAGTATTCGAAGCCGTGACGCTCGGCACGGCCGGGCGAGAGCGGCAAGACAGGGTCGAGCCGATCCAATGCTTGAATGGCACTCTTTTCATCGACAGAGAAAACAGCCGCGTTCACTGGCGGGTTGAGGTAGAGACCGATAACATCGGCCGCCTTGGTCTCAAAGTCAGGATCGTTGCTGGCCATATATCGCCGGAGGCGATGGGGTTGAAGACCAGCCTTGCGCCAGACCTGCGAGACATGCGTCTGGGTCATTCCCAATTCTCTGGCCAGAGTGCGGGTGCTCCACTGGGTGGCTCCCCCGCCGGGTTTGCGGTGCAGAGTCCAGTCGATGATCCGTGCTTCGAGCTTCTCGCGGCCCCGCGTGGGCTGACGGCCCCGATGCCGGCTGTAGAGTCCAGCCAGTCGATCCTCGCGGAAACGGTCTCTCCACAAACGCACGGTATTGACACTGCAGCGTTCGCCGGCGCTGATCGCCCGCAACGAAAGCCCACGACCGAGATCGAGAATGATGCGAGCCCTGCGGCCCTCTTCACTGCGAGCACGACGGCTCTTGCCCATCTTCATAAGTTCCCGGCGTTCTGGCGGACTAATAACAAAAGGTGCGGCCATGCTTTCCAGCATAGCTTCGCTGTATCAGCACTCAAGAACTCACTGCACTAGTTTGTTAGGTTGCGAGTTAAGAAAGGGCAAGGCAAAGACGTCTGGAGGCACTCGGCCGATGGAGGAATGAGGACGAAGGCGGTTATAATCGTGGGAGCGCCAATGTTCGATCAGGAGTCTGGCCTCGGCGAGGGAGGCAAACCAATGCTGGTTAAGGCAGTCATCGCGGAAAGTGCCATTGAAGCTTTCAATGAAAGCGTTCTGCATGGGCTTTCCCGGTTGGATGTGATGAAGGGTGCCGCCGGTAGATTGAGCCCAGAGGTGAAGGGCTTTGCCGGTCAACTCAGGGCCATTGTCCACAGTGATGATCTTTGGCAGGGAACGGGTGAGAGCGAGCTCTTGAAGCACATTAACGACGGTGGCACCACCGATGGAGGTATCGACATGGATCGTCAGGCACTGACGGGTAAAGTCATCGACGATAGTCAGACAACGGAAACGACGTCCACTAGAGAGTTGATCGTGAATGAAATCCATGGACCAGCGCTCGTTGGGACGCTCTGGCTGAGGGATGGGAACGCGAGCCAAGGCGGGCAGCTTCCTTCGACGTTTACGGCGCAGAGATAGGCCTTCCTCGCGGTAGACGCGTTCAGTGCGCTTGTGGTTGATGACCAAGCCTTCAGCTTTGAGGACATCGTGCAGGATAGGAGCGCCGCAGCGTGGTTTGAGGGCGGCCCAGTGACGGAGACGCCCGCGCAAGGCGGTGTCGTCGCGACCCTGGGGCTGGTATTGCAGGGAGGAACGGTTCCAGCCGGTGAGGCGGCAGACTCGGCGAAAAGAGAGCCCAAAGCGGGAGATAACTTCTGTCATGGCAGTGCGGCGTGCTTTGAGCTTTAGGATTTTTTTCCGAGCAGTTCCTTGAGCACCATCATGTCAAGGGCCTGGTCGGCCACCAGCTTCTTAAGCTTGCGGTTCTCGTCCTCAAGCAGGCGCAGACGCCGAGCGTCGTTAACCTCCATGCCACTAAACTTTTGCTTCCATTTGTAGTAGGTGCCCTGGCTGATGCCGTGCCGACGGCAAAGCTCCTCGATGGTAGCTCCGGCCTGTGCTTCCTGCAGGACCGCGATGATCTGTTCTTCACTGTGTCGTTGTCGCTTCATGGGTTCGGATCGGTATGCCCCTTTCGGGGCCGATCCTCAACCCAGCTCTGGCCTAATCAGAGGGGCAACCTCAATTACGGTTCACGATGGTCAGACCTTGTGTTCCCTGCGAAGTGCATTGATTCGAAGTTCAATGCCATTGCCTCAGTGTTCGTGTCAGCTGGTGTTCTGCCACGTAGAAATAGCTGAAATACAATTAGTCGGCTCTCCAGGAACAGACGACATTTAGGATTAAGCTGGAATGAGTTGCATGTCGAGTGAGTTTGCCTCGCGTTTAAGCCATTTTAGCCGCTGGAGGCGGAATCTGATCTCGTATTCGGCGATGCCCTTTTCGACATAGTCTCGCCCGTAGCGCAGCATTCGATAGACTAGACGGGCGAGATGGTGGGCCATGGCAACAACGGCTTTGGGGGCGCCCAAACGGCCTTTGAGGCGGCGATACTTTGCCCCGAGCGCTGTCTTACTGTGGGTCAAACTCTGCGAGCAAAGCCGTAGCGCATCGGCGCCTCGATTGTAAACTTTGCGCGTGGAGCGACGCAGCACTTTGCCGCCACTAATTGCGTTGTTCGGGCAGAGTCCGAGAAAAGAAGCGAACTGCTTCTCGGTATTCCAGCGGGTCATGTCCAAGCCGACTTCGGAAATAATGATCTGGGCAGCTTGCTCTTTAATGCCGGGTATTTTTGTTAGGTCCACGCCACAAACCCGGTGCAACTCGCTCTTCAAGCTCGCGGGTGGCGCCTCGAGGGCGGCGCGATCTTCAAATTGCGCGAGGTGTTGCGCAATGCGTGCCTCGCACTCAATGATTTTGCTTTGAGCGAAGCGGTAGGATTCCAGCGCCACTCGCAAGGCGAAGAGCAACTCCTCGCGCCAGTTGCCGTGCAGGCTTTTGGCTACGGTTTGTCGCGAGGCTTTGATGCGAGTGCTGCACAATGTCGCAAGCACCGCGGGATCACGTTCTCCAGCCAAGATCGCCTCCAAAATGCGCATCCCGCTTTCACCGACGATGTCGCTGATCACGTTGCTTAACTGCACGTTCATTTCGAAAAGTGCTTTCTGCATGTGATGGACGCTCTGAGTGGAATGGACCACCAGGTTATCACGCAGCCGCATCAAGCTGCGAAGCGTGCGAATCTGGCAATCGGGACGAAATGATCCACTAAGCAAACCGAAGCTGTGGAGCTTCTGAATCCACTGGCAATCGAGCACGTCGGTCTTGGTGCGACCGGGCACGTTCTTGACGTGCCGGGCATTGACCACCCGCACAGCGAAGCCGCGCTCCTCAAGGATCTCATAAAGGGTGATCCAGTAGATGCCCGTCGATTCCAAAGCCACCGTCTCAACTCCGCTTTGCTTGAGCCAGTCTGCCAACTCATAAAGATCAGGAGTAAAAGCTTTGAAGCTTCGCACTGGCTGCGGATCACGATCAGCGGGCACCGCCACCACATGCTCTTTGGCTCCCACATCGATTCCTGCCGCGTTGCGATGGATCATGGGTAAACTCTGCAGACAGACACTCTTCTTGGCTTGATTCTTATTTTTTGTCATAGCTCAGGATGTTGATAGTGGAGCGAGGCTCGGCCCGGCCGCGGAATGGGTTTAATAATCTCTCCAACGGGGTCGAGCTTCCCTCCTTCTTCACCAGAGAAAAGCCGCCACCAAACAAGCTACCGCCTATAGACCGGAGCCATGCTAGCTATCGGGCACAAAAGCACCAAACCAGCGTCGGCCTTAGCTTGCCAAAACCTCACTTGGCCACGCAGTGTGCGCGCTCGCGCATGTGAAACCAAGTTCCTTGCACAAGTCACGAATCCGCAGGAATTTGTGAACGCTAGCTAGTATAAGGAGAGATGCAAAGATGCCGAGAACATCTCCAATAATGAATGCTAATGCGCTAAAGAAAAGTACCAATCCTTTGCCCAAAACAGCACAAGCGCGATAACAAAGGCTGGGTACCGCAAAGTGCTCCAAGCGCGAGACAGCTGAGGAATGAAAGGAAAGGAGCCGAAATAGCAAAAGCGGACGACCTCGATACAGGCACACGCAAGCACCGCGGCAGCAGCAGCGAGCAATGATTTGGAAGCGAGCAGGACTGAAAGAAATGTAATTTGAACTACGGCGTCCGGCCACTTAAGCATCCAATGCGAATACTCGGCGATATCGATTGGGGGTTTGGCTTCATGGCGCGCGCGGTCGGCTTCAGGTGTCGGGAATCATTTTCTCACGTAAATAATTTACAATCTTGTGTCAAATCTTGCAAGACAGCCGAATAGAGAGCCCGTCGCGGAAGGGATCGTTATTGTCAGGGCGTTAGCTTCGCCAGTTGAATGTTCTGGCGGGTCCAGCGGCCTTGCTTCCTTCCGCTTCCTCTATGCTAGGCGGAAATTTGCTGGGTCGCCGAGAGCGTGATAATCTTAAGTAGTCTGAGGTGGTATGAAAGCTACGGTTACATGCCTAGCTTTGTGGTTCATGGCTTTGCTGGCGTGCGCTTCCGGGGAGAAAGTTTGCCTCATCAAAATCAACGGCGCGATCGGTCCCGCCACGGCGAGTTACATTTCGCAGTATTGGCGAAGCGCAGTCGCAGAATGCCCAGTGCCTCATCATTGAACTCAACACGCCCGGCGGACTTCTTGATTCAACGCAAGTGATCGTCCGGAATATATTGGCGTCGTCCGTTCCGATCGTCGTCTATGTCGCCCCGACAGGTGCGACTGCGACGAGTGCCGGCTGCTTCATCACGCTCGCGGCGAGCGTCGCCGCGATGGCGCCGGCGACCACCATTGGTGCCGCGCATCCCGTGATGCTTGGAGGGGGCATCTCGGGCGGCGACGACCAGAAACTCGACGATACGATGAAACAAAAGCTCGAAAATTTTTCTGTGAGCTACATGGAGGCGATTGCGGCCAAACGCAATCGCAACGTTGAATGGGCCAAGTCAGCCGTGCGCGAAAGCGCGTCGATTCCAGCGGACAAGGCGCTTGAATTGAAAGTGATTGAAATCATCGCGAACGATTTGTCGAATTTGCAACAGCAGTTGAATGGGCGCGTGGTCGAGGGCAAGGAACTCAAGACCGCTGGTGCCGAGGTCATTGAGATCGCGACATCCGCGAGTGAGAAGATCTTTCAATTACTGTGGCGGCCCGAAGTGATGTTCGTCCTGATGCTTGTGGCGATCTACGGAATCATCGGCGAACTCAGCACCCCCGGCGCAATCCTGCCTGGCGTGATGGGTGCGATTGCGCTGGTGCTTGTGCTCTACATGGCAGCAATTCTGCCGATCAATGTGACGGGCTTGATCTTGATCGGACTCGCGTTTGCGCTGTTCGTGTTCGACGTGTTCGCGCCGACGCACGGCGTGTTGACGGTGGGTGGGATAGTAGCGTTTTTGATCGGCTCGCTGATGTTGTTTAACCGAGACGATCCTCTGTTTCGCCTGTCGCTTGCTTACATTATTCCGGCAACGATCATCACCGCGCTGTTCTTCGCATTCATTGTAGGCAAGGGATTACGAGCGCAGTTCTTGCCGATAAAGTCCGGTAAGGAGACGATGCTCGGCAAGACAGTGGCAGCGTTCACGCCGATCGACGCGGCCGGCGGAAAAGTTTTCGTTGAAGGTGAATACTGGAACGCGGTGAGCGACACGCCGGTCGAGGAGGGGAAGCCTGTGGAGGTTTCCGTCGTGTTAGGATTGACGCTGAAAGTAAGGCCAAAGACATAAGGGAGAACTAACACGTGCAATCATTAGAAACATTTGCAGGGCTGATCATGTGGGCGCTCCCGGTCATCGTCCTTGGAGCAATCATACTTTCGCAAATGATCCGCATCCTTCGCGAATACGAGCGAGGCGTGATTTTCCGACTGGGTAAATTGCTACGGGCTAAGGGACCCGGATTGATCCTTCTGATCCCCATCGTGGATCGCATTGTGAAAGTGGACTTGCGCGTAGTGACGATCAATGTCCCCCAACAGGAAATGATGACTCGTGACAATGTGCCCGTCACCGTGGACGCTGTGGTCTATTTTCGTGTGCTGGACCCGGAGGCCGCCATCATCAAAGTGGAGAACTTCCTGAAAGCGACTTCGCTGATCGCTCAAACCACCTTGCGCAGTGTTATTGGGCAGGCCGAATTGGATGAGCTGCTTTCACAGCGCGAAAAAATCAATCAGCGTCTCCAGGAGATTATTGACCGTCAAACCGAACCTTGGGGAGTAAAAGTCACAGCCGTTGAAGTCAAGGACGTGATGCTGCCTGATACCATGAAGCGCGCGATGGCTGGACAGGCTGAGACCGAGCGTGAACGCAGAGCGAAGATCATCAACGCGGAGGGTGAGTTCCAAGCCGCGGAAAAGCTCGTGCAGGCGGCGAGAATGATATCCGAGCAGCCGATCGCACTGCAACTGCGTTACCTGCAAACAATGAAGGAGATTTCGAGCGAGCATAACACGACGACGTTCTTGCCGATTCCGATGGACTTATTCGCCCCATTTCTCAAAGAGAGCGAAGCGGCAAAATCGACAAGAATTCCTCATTGAGGTCGACCAAGTTGAAGACTTCCTTGTGAAGAGGGAACAGTCCGGCACTTGAAAAGCCTGCCGACTATTTCAAAGCGCCGATCCAATCCCATAATGGCTTCAGATCGTCGTCCTCAAGCGCCAATCCGCGAATGTCTTTATCAAGAGCGATTGCATCGGCGAGACGCTTTTTAGCCTCTTCCATCCGGCCCGTGACACTCGCATAACAAGCAAGGTTAAAAGCGATCATCGCAACCTGGGATGTATTGCTTGTGCCCGCAGCAGAATGGCTTCCGCCTTCTCAACCCCCTCGCTTCGCCTGATCGAATAGGCGAGACTAATCCACCAAGCCTCATTTTCTGGTTCAACCTTTACGAGGTGACTGGCAACCGCAGCAGCCATGTCCCATTTCTTGGCCGCAATGTAGAGGTTAACACGCGCCTCAAGGACTTCGTCACGGGTCTTTTCTTCGGGCTCTATCTCTTCCAGGACTTGCGCTGCTTGGTCGAACATGCCTAGCTCAAGATACCCGCTCGAAGCGATGACATGTCTTTGCCAATCGGGTTTCAAGGAATTGGGGACTCTTGGAGAACACAAAAAGCGCCTTAACGTCTGAAGCAGCGCTTAAGCAAAGACGGCGAAATAACAGGCTAAGAGCGTCTGAATTTCCGGGATGTCCAGATTTTCCTGAGTAATCACGGCGGCCCCGGTATCGATAAACGTGGGCACTGTTTCTCCCTTCATTTTGGCGACCAGAGCCTTCACAGCTTCATGGCCCATCTTCTTTGGGTTTTGGGCGACGAGCGCTTGAATCTCCCCTTTTTTCAAGCCTTCCATAAGTCCCTGCGACGTGTCGAAGCCGACGACCTTCTTGCTGCCCGACAGGTTATGCCGCTTGAGCGCAGACAACATGCCGAAAGTGCTCGGTTCAGTTGAACAGAAAATTCCGTCCGCCTCCTTAAGCTTGTCCAGCATTTTCAGCGCAGTCGGTTGAGCCTCTCTGGCGGTCGTGCCGGAGTAGCGATTGTCGAGAATAACCTGAATGTCGGGAAATTTCTTGATTGCTTCAAGGAAGCCCGCTTCCCGCTGACCCGCGCTTGCCGAAACCTGGTTAAAGCGAAAGAGCACCACCTTGCCTTTGCCGTCTAAAAGCTTTGCCAACTGCTCGCCAGCCATTTCTCCAGCGCGGTGGTTGTTGGTCGATACGGTGCTAACAAAGTCCCTGACGGGCTCGCCCTTGAGTGCCGAATCCATAATCACCACAGGGATTCTTTTCTGCATGGCAGCGGCGACTGGGCGCTTGAGCGCTGTGTCATCAATCGGCGCCAGAACAATGCCGCCCACGCCCTCGGAAATAAATTGCTCAACGATTTGGATCTGTTGCGCGGGGTCGTCTTCCTTGAGAGAGCCCTTCCATACCATCTCCACGCGAGCTTCCTTTGCGCCTTCACGCGCTCCCGCTTCGACCGCTTTCCAATACACGTGTGACGTGCTCTTGGGAATCACAGCGATTGATTTCATGGTGTGAAGGTTTATAGAGGAGAGGGCTGAGCTTCGGGACTGTCTATCCTTGTTCGTCAAGCATTGTCTATCTTTTTGATGGGACTTGGCGGGTCGCGAGATGAAGCAACACCCTCCGCCTCATGGAATAGGCGAGATTGATCCACCAAGCTTCGTTTTCTGGTTCAACCTTTTACGAGATGATTGGCGACGGCCGCGGCCATGTCCCATTTCTGAGCCGTGATATATAGAGAGCAACACGTGCTCCTAGGACCTCGGGGCGGGTCCTGTCCTCGGGGGCTTGATCTCTTCGAGGGCCAACCCCGCATCGTTGAGCATACCCAAGATAGCCGCTTGACGCCAAAACATGTTTTTGCCAACCGGTCTTCAAGGAATTGGAGGCTATTGGAGGAGAAACAATAGGGCTTTCGTTGCGACCAAGTGACCAGTAAGAAAGCGCCGGCCGTGACAGCGAGCATGATGAGCGATCCGAAATTGCAATCCTGGGGCCGGCGTCGTAACGGGCGTCTTTCCTCCGATCTGGATTGAGAATCCCTGCTCACTTGCGAACAGCTCCTGCCAGAAATCACCATTAAGCCACTACTGCTTCGACGACGCTTACGGGTGACTCCGTAGGCACAACTCGCGTGAGGCGTAGACTCGCCTTGCCGAACAGCGTTGTGTATTCCTGCTCCGTCCGCTCTTGCCCACCCGGTCCGGCGAGCATCATCATTTCCAGCATCTTGCCTGGATTGGGCCCCAGCAGAAAGCACCATCCCGATAATAAGCGAGCGGTCGCCGGGGTTGCAAGTATACGAGTTCATTTTTTCAGTGCGCTCTCGACGCTCTTGAGGTGCTCTAGTCCCTGTCGGAACATTTCGGAGGACCGCCGCCGCTCCCGGTCTTTATAGAAACGGCGGAAGCGGATGGCTTACACTTGGTAATGGCTGGGATATCCCACGCCGCTCGTGCCGCTCTTTTGCGCTTGCACGAAACCAGATACGCATCGGAGGCACGGTCCAAAACAGCTTCAGCTGCGAGATCGCTGTTACAACCATATGGCAACCAAACTCTATGTCGGGAATCTTTCCTTCGACACCACAGAAAATGACATCCAGGACCTTTTCGCCGGAGCCGGCACGGTTCGCGAAGCCGTCCTCATGCAGGACAGAATGACGGGCAAGTCCCGGGGCTTCGCCTTCGTGACCATGTCCTCAGAAGAGGAAGCACAGAATGCCGCCCGCCAGTTTAACGGGACGGCATTGCATGGCCGTGACCTTACCGTGAACGAAGCGCGTCCTCGTGAAGACTTCGCAGGTGCAGGCGACGCTCGGCGTTACTAACCCAATCGTCAACTCCGTATAACTAGAATGCCCCGGCGAAAGTCGGGGCGTTTCTTTTTTGTGCCGTGTAGATGGAACGGCAGCTTCCATCAAGGCTCTGTCAATCGGCCTTCTTTTCGCCCGTTAGCACCTAGGGTAACGCGGTTACTCTGTGGCGGCTTAAAGGCAGGAAAACGATCATCGTTGATCCCGGCGCTGAGCTTATAAGCGAGAAACTCACCAACCGGCGTTAGGTCAAAGCGACGCGTCGCATCCTCGATCAAAATACCCAGGCTCGCAAGAGTCCGCATGAGGCGAAGGTGCGTGGGTTCCGGTTGGCGCGGCAAGTGCGTCCCCACCCTTCGGTCCATTCGAGAGATGATCCGCCAGACCAAGTTTGGCCGCGACGTAGATAAGTCGAGACGTCCAAAATGCCATCGCCATCTGGACCAATTGCGCGTGACGCGGCGCTGCTGGAGTTTCCTCGTCAACTTTCTCGTGCATACCGTGTGATCCTGCTTATCAGCGGCCACTTGGCGAGATCAAGTTTCGCGAATCACCTCCGCAGCCTTCTTGTCATCGCGCATGCCGACAAAAGTGCAGTGCCTCAGGTGCCCAGCATCGGGCCATTCAACAAAAGCGAGCTGGCAGACCAGATTCGGTTTAACCCAACGGCATTGCTCCATTTTCTCCGCAGTTAGCGATTCGCCCCATCGCGAGGCTCTTTTCTCAGGCAGGTTCTTGGACGGGCACTGGGCAGTTTGCAGTGCCTTCAGCACCGGAAAGAGCTCATCCCGAATTCGCGGGACGAAGCCGTTCTTCACCTTCGCAACGAAGATGAGGTCTTTGTCTTCATAAACGCCAACGAGCAACGCATCGAATCCGCAGGATCCGGGGATGTAGCCACAGATCACGAACTCCTGTTCCAGGTTCGCGCGGAGCTTGATCCACGCACCTGATCGCTCGCCCGGTTCGTAGACGGAATCGATTCGTTTCCCGACAACACCTTCCAGGCGGAGTTTGCGCACCGCCTCAAGAACCTCTCCGGAGGGCGCCTGCAACAATGGAGACAAGCGCAGCGGATCCTTGGGGGCGATAAGGAGGCTTTCCAGCAGCTCCCGCCGGATGGTAAAAGGCAAATTCACAAATAGCCCGTCATTTTGGTTTAGTACATCTAAGGCGTAAAAATAAGTTGGAAGTGACTGCGAAAAATCGTTTTGCAAGAGCTGAATGAAGGTTCCCTTGGGAATCCATGACGACCAACTCCCCATCGAGAACAAAGTCACCCTTGAGTGAGGCGCCTGGACGATGCTGGAAAACCGCCTGTTGAGGCTCCTTCTTGTGGCGCGAGAATAGCGTGACCTCACTCCCGCGCTTTACAGCAATGCAGCGATAGCTGTCGAATTTGATCTCAAAAGTCCACTTCGTGCCCGCCGGCAGCGCCGTGACCGACTTGCACTGCATCGGCTCAATGAACCCAGCTTCTGCTCGCATTATCACGAGTGCTGGCAAGGGAAAGCGTGCCCAACGATGCGGCGAAAATGGGTGCGATGACAATCAAATGCTGATCCGCCCCGTCTAGATGTAATAGGGTATATTGTCGCGATGGAAAGGGCGCTAGCAACCTTCTCATCCGGCGCACGGCGGGCCGTTCGGACCGGGATCCGTTGGCGAAACGCGAAAGAACGGCTGCGGATCTTATCGAAACGACGATCGATCCGTTTGTTCGAAGCTGTGCTCTGTATTTGCTTGGCTTTCAGCTCCTGCAAGAAGAATCCTCGGGTCGCGAGGCCCGTCGCTCAGGAAGCCGCTAAAGCCACTCCGACTTCCTCCGCGCCGCCGGTCCCGGAACCTGTCAATTTGAAATCGGAAGTCATCGTGCTCTGTTACCACCGATTTGAGGACAGGCCCAAGGACAGCCTTGCCATCAAACCCGGGGATTTCGAGGCCCAAATGCAAACGCTCAAAGATAGCGGGATCACCGTCATCTCCATGGAGGATTTCCTGGCCTGGCGGCGCGGAGAAAAAGGGATCCCGGCAAAGGCGGCGATCATTAGCATCGACGATGGATACCTTTCAGGATACAACGTGGCGTGGCCGATCCTCAAAAAATTCGGGTATCCCTTCACGATGTTCATCTACACGGACTACGTAAAGGGGGGACCCAAATCCGGAGGACAATCCATCAGTTGGGATCAACTCGCCGAGATGCGTGACGCGGGAGTGGACATTGAGGGTCACACCGTTTCCCACAGCTCGCTGAATGCGAGAAAGGGAAAGACCGACGAACAGTATCTTGCCTGGCTGAAAAGCGAAATCGTCGGTT
Organism: uncultured Verrucomicrobiae bacterium; assembly: GCA_963744345.1. Taxonomy (GTDB): domain Bacteria; phylum Verrucomicrobiota; class Verrucomicrobiia; order Chthoniobacterales; family Terrimicrobiaceae; genus DASTFP01. Next base: position 20,575 of record CAVUTD010000011.1, on the reverse strand, counting down.
CGAAGGAATTGCTCGAGAGAAACCTTGGCATTCAGGTCAAGGCGTTCGCCTATCCTTATGGACTCCACAATCAGACCATCCGCGACGTCGTCAAACAGGCGGGCTACGAGGCGGCCTTTACCGTTTGGGGTCGGCGAATCGCATACGGGGGCGATTCAATGACGATCGGACGCTATGCCATCGAGCCCACAAAACCAAAAGTCTTCGAGGAAGCTGCGAATTTCAAGGGAGCCATTGAAGGCGGTGGTGCGGAGATAATGCCCGCCGCGGCGACGATGGTGATCCAGCCGAGGGACGGCGAGACGGTGAGCGATTCACTTCCCGAAATCAAAGCCAACCTGGCGACGTTGGGTAATGTGGATCCCAAGAGCGTCACCATGCGTATTAGCGGGCTCGGATTGGTCTCGGCGACATATAATCCTGAGACCAAGCTCGTCTCCTACAAAATGACGCAGAAGACCTACGCCCGCCAAGTCACCGTGATCGTGAGTGCAACAGTTAACGCAAGGAAGACCGAGGCTCGATGGTCCTTCAACATCGGTTCAATCGAAGCTCCCAAGTAGGGGAAGCGCCGAGCTTCCCGCAGGCAGATTTTCCAGCACCTTTCGACGGCAGAAATGGCAATATTGGACCGCTGAACAAAGGCGTAATAACATATATAAGTGACTTTTATAGAATAACAAGCGTTGGTTCGACTCCTCGTGACTTCGAGCCACCAATTCCCCCGTCGAGAACGAAGCCGCCATCAAGTGATGCCGAGCGCATCCATCGGTTTTGGGAAGCGTCTATCGAGCACCTTTCGCTGGCGAGAGAAGAGCGGGACCTCTTTGCCGCGCTTCACCGCGATGCAGCGGTAGCCGTCGAATTTGATCTCGAAAGTCCCCCTTTCTCCCGCCCGACTTGCACTGCATCGGCTCGATGAACGCGGGTTTTGTGTGCCTCACACCGCTTGCTTTCCTACAAGGCGCGAGCCAGGAAAAAGGCGCGATCCAGAAAAGCTCAATCGCCAGAGCGTGTGGCGTCTTTCAGCCGGCTTGCTCGCTTTGGTCCCTTCCGTGCACTTCGGCAGGCGGGGTGGTGGCCTCCAACGCTGTGAACGCTTCCACGATTTTGTAGCTGTGGCGAGAGCCTTTCGGCACGATCCAAGAGTCCCCCGGCTCCAGGTCTACGACTTGGCCTTCGATATGTAATTCGGCTCGGCCCGCGATGACGTAGCCCACCGTTTCATAATTCGCCTCGGTTTCCGCTTTGGACTCTGTGTCTGGAGATTCCCTTTCCCATAGCCGCATGGAGAGTCGGATGCCCGAGGCGAGGTATTTCTGGCCCATAGGTCCTCGCGGCGCTGTGGCCGCGCTGACCTTGGTGATGCTCTTGTCGCCCATATCCCACGCCTTATACTTTGCGATAGCAAGCTTGTCCATAAGGTGTTCTCCGTTCTAACGAATTCCTCTTTCGAAATCGGTCTCGATATGAGCCGCTGGCGATCGAAAAGCATTTTTAAGGCCTCGGGCGTCCTTACCTCCATCCGTTTCATTCCGGGCTTCGCCCAAACGAAACTTTAGGGTTAGGGGTTCGTCATGCATGTTGAAGCCGTTACGCTTGGTTGTCTGAGGATGGCGATGAAGTGCGAAGGAACGTTCTCCACAATGCGTGTCCATTGAACTGCCGGCGTGACAATTCCTCTGTTAGCGCCGCAGACATTGTCGGAAATTGACGGACTCGTTGGATCGCGATCATAACCAAGGGAAACCGTGATCAATCTCCGATCCGCAACAGCTCCTCCCATTGGCGAAAATCGCCCTTGAAGCCCATGTCTTTTCATCAGGTTTCTGACAGCCAAAAAACGGGGAGGGTAGCCCGCCGTCGGTGACAGTGCATCCAACTTGAACCGGCTACCTCGGTTGTTGACCGGTGCGGAGTTTAGCAACTCTGCGGCGGGCTTGGATATCAGCATCGCTGCGGATTTTTGTATCAGGTCGCAACTCAGTCGCCGATTCGCAGCACACAGTGCTCTCACTGCCGGAACTGGCCCTTGAAGCCAAGGCAGCTACGCTTGACAGTGCCTCGCGATTCGCGTTTCGCTCATTGAATGAAAGAAACGGACATCCCCCGCATGCAGTTGACGATCCTAAACCCAAGGTTCGGAAGGCTGTCCGCGTGTGGCTTGCCGATGGAACAAAGATGCTGGCCATGTGGACCGGCCAGCGATGGTGGAGCACCAAGGGCAAGATTACTCCTGCGAGGTGGGAGCTTGAGGAGAGGAAAAGGAAAACGAAGAAGCTTCGGAAAGCACTTCGCCGCTCAGAAGATGGCGAAGCTTGAGCAATTCTCAATCGCCAATCCGCAACAGTTCCTCCCACTGGCGGAAGTCGCCCTTAAAGCCCATGCTCTCCGCAACACGGAAGCTTGATATGACACACCACTCGATTTGCTTTGCCGGACTTCCCGGCGGTCTCGGGCGGGCTTTAGGTTGAAATCATGAAACGAATCAAACTCACCTTCCTCGGTGGATGCTGGCGGCGCCATTAGAAAAGCCACCAAAGCCGTCTCAAGGCTGGCCTGCGCAGCCCCAAGTGCGCTTGTGCGCATCGCAGAAGCGCTCACTTCCCACTTTCGTAACCGCGTAGGCGGACGGAGTGCTCTCGTTGCGTCCGAAATAATCCTTTCGGCCCGCGATCCGTCGAATCCACGCCCTTGCCTCCTCTGGACTCGAGAAGCTAAGGTGAGTTAATCCGGTGTCGTCCAAGACGAGCGAAATACTGGTTTCGGAACCGTATGAGACACGGGTTTTGATGATTGCGTAGCACGTTTTCAGAGCCCACCCTGAGCCGCCGTATCTCGAAAACGGGCCCTCGAGAAGTGCGTAGTGACCAATAGCTATTTTTTGTGCACGAATGGTTCCGAAGCGAGGTAAGATGGCCTTTTTGATTCGCGCTATTGTCGAGCGCCACGCGCTCTTGATTTCATGGGAGGATCTCAAGGGTGCGGCAAAAGAAACCCCGGCACGGTGTTGCCCAGGGCCGTCGCTACTCCGCTTCGTTGGCGGCTCTTCCAGAGTTCATGCCAGTGAAGATATTTCGGAATCCAAGAGTGCGATTCGAGTAAATTCGAGATGACCTTTTTTTTTAGTCGCGTGCCTCTTATGATGCCTCCTCTATTCGAAACGGTCGTAATCCTTCGTTTCGTGAATTTCCGCGCCGTGCTGTGTCTTGTATTTGAGAATCCTACCTTCCAGATCGTGGTGAATATGGAACCCTTGGCGGAGCACATGGATAACTCCCTCGGCCAGACGGATGGCTTCCTCTTCGGTTATCGCCCCTCTGACTATCCACTCACAGAGGAGTATTTCACCTTTGGTGAACTTCTCACGACGACCCTCCTCGCTTAGATGCGGAGGGATTTCCTCGCCTTGGATGATGACATCTACAAAGCCATTTTTGTCGAGTATAACCTCGCATAGGACGCCAGCGATTCGTTGTGGTGTTTTTGGTGTGCTCATGCACTTGCATTTCTTCGTCCTACTGCGCGTGGGCGGTCAATGGTTCAGGTGACCCATTTGCTGCCTCCTTTGATGGAGCGACCTAAAACAACCAGTGAATCATTTCGTCGATTGCCTCACCTTCGGCCATGCCGGTTCCCAGCAGGAGCGTCAGTTAATCCTTGCCGCTTTTGCCCTGCCGCACCGCGACGATCTTGAAAGCCACCCACCCTTGCCAAGGGATTGTATATCGCTCTACGATACGCCTTCGCGCTCGAATTCGATCATCACGTCAAGTTCGTCGGACACGCGCACCGTGCTCCATGATCAGCGTTGCCCGCCGCCTCGTGACGCCGAAATGAGATTTTGCGGCCAGATGCTGATACACCTGACGATGGCGAAATTGCGCAGAATCGCGTGAGGCAGAAGAAGTCGCTACGGTCTCTTGAACCTGAAACGAGAATCAGGGGCGATCCCGATATTCAAGCGAAGCGGCTCATCCCTCTAATTTGCTGAAGCACGAGTGTCCGGCTAGCATCTAGCTGTTATTCGCCAACGCGCAGTTGGTGCTCCCACTGACGAAAGTCGCCCTTGAAGCCAAGACTCTCGGCGATTCGAAAGCTTGAGATGACACACCGCTCGATTTGCTTGCCCGACTTACCGGCTGTTTCGCATGTTCGGCGATACTCTTTGCGGGATTGATAAAGGTGGGAGACAAATCGGTCGGGCTCAGGAGGCGCCGACTTGAGCAAGGTCAGCACTCTCTCGAGGACCGCCTTCGCTTCCTCCATTCGCTCGATCAGGATCGCCCGGTTCATGTCGTGATATTTCACGATATTGATGGGCTCGCGAGCAATTCCTGACAACACAGCCGAAGCTTCCTTTATGCCAGGCATGCCGTCATGATCCCCTCCTCTTTAAATCAGTAGCTCGGCACGAAATTCGAGGGGGGAAAGACGGTCTTTATGGTGTGTGCAGCCAAGGATCCCAAACTGCGATGTCTAGGAGATCCCCATTGTCCAAAATCGCGCCGAGGCCGATGCTCCTAGCATCTGGAATAATCGAAATTCGACGCCCACGAAATTAAGTCGTGCGCGTCCGTTGTGCTACATTTTGTGCGACTTCGAGGCATCATCTGGCAAAGTGCGCGAAGTCTTAACCTCCGACAGTAGAGCCTTTATTTATGAGCCTTCACGGGCTTTTTGCGAGACGCAATAAAACGCTAAGAAACCGCTAAAATCCCAATTTTGAGTCGTGCGCGTCTGCCAATTCCGCCACGCCGGCTAAGGTTTGGAGCGCAACCCGCTTCCAGAAGGTGGCAGTCTACAGTGCCGTGCCCCGGGCGCAATGCCGGAGTTGAATTCCTGAGAGCAGTTCGGGCTGCGCCTTCCATTGGGAACGTCTGCTGCCCACTGTGGTAGCGGCGGTCCTGCGACCGCCGAGAGGACAAGGGGATAGAACTTGCGACGTCATAGAACCGCCGCTACAAAAAGTAAGATGGTTTGGCGACGGGCTAGATCGCCGCTGCTCAGACCGTGGCGGGCTCGCGGGTACTGTTTTCCTCCTCAGCTCTTTCGAACCCTCGGGAAGCGGCTTGCGGCGAATCTTGTTTTGCGTTCAGCTTAAGGCTGACAATCTTGCTAACGCCTTGCTCCTCCATGGTCACGCCATAGAGCACGTCAGCACGGCTGATCGTTCGTTTGTTGTGAGTGATAACCACAAATTGACTTTGGTGCACAAAGCGATCCAAGATTTTGATGAAGCGGTTGATATTGGATTCGTCCAAAGGGGCATCCATCTCATCGAGAACGCAGAACGGGCTGGGTTTTACCATGTAGATGGCTAAGAGGAGAGAGACTGCCGTCATGGTGCGCTCGCCTCCCGAGAGGAGCGAAATACTTTGAAGCTGTTTGCCAGGTGGCCTCGCGATAATCTCAATGCCACTCTCAAGCGGGTCTCCTTCCTCCAGGAGCATGAGATTTGCCCGACCACCGCCAAAAAGCTCGGCAAACATCACCTGAAAATTTTCACGAATCCGCGCGAAAGTATCTGCGAAAAGGTCTCTCGTTGTACGGTTAATCTTCGCAATGATGGCGTGAAGTTCCGCCTTAGAATTGACGAGGTCCGTTACTTGATTTTCGAGAAAACTGTGGCGCTGCTCAAGCTCGTCGTACTCTTGAATGGCATCAAGATTGACCGGCCCCATGGCTTCGATACGCTCACTGAGATCAGTCACTATCGCCTCTATGCGATCCCAATCTATGGTTTCACTTTGCTCCTCAGGGGTTGGTGATTTCTGCGCGCGAGGAGGAACTTCGGCTTCTGTGGCTTCGGCGTTCTCCGGAAGCACCATCTTTTTGTTGCGTTCGCGGAAGGAACAAAGCAGTGCATAGGTATCGGGGGCAAAAGTCTCGAGGTTGCTCTGATAACGGTGAGCAACATGATTGCGCAGGTTTTCCATGCGCATTTCCAATTGAGCAACGCGAACTTCCTGGCGCCCTTTTTGCTCTTGGAGGTGGAGAAGCTGTTGGCGAGCAGATCGCAGAGCATGTTCGAGGCTGTCGGCGCTTCGAGAAAGCTCCGCACGCGCGGAGAGGAGCTTGGCGACTTCGGCTTCGAGCGCATCGGAGTCCGCGCGCCAGAGGATGATGGATTCTCGCAAAGTACTGCATTGCTCTTCGAGTGTTTGGATGCGGCTTTCGTGACTGGCGAGGTCTGATTGGCGTGTGGAGAGGGTTTCAGCGAGCTCGCCGAGCCGCAGCGCCATCGGTCCACGCTGCCGGGCGAGGCTTTCTTGCTGCTGGCGTTCGGTGGCCACATTAATTCGAATCGTGTTCAGATCCTCCAAGGCAATGTTTTCGTGCTCACGCAACGTCTGGGCAGCGCGCTCGGCTTCGGCTCTTTGAAGGCGGCTATCGTCGAGGGAGTGCGTGAGTTGAGAAATTACCGATTCGAGGTTTTCGAGATGTTTCCCGCTCGCCCCAAGAGCATGCTCTAGTTGACCGACTTCGTGCAGGTAATTGACGAGCCGATCCTCTAATTCGGCGAGTTGGCGCTCGGCGTGGTCTTTCTCATTGCATGCGGAAGCGCTCTCGACTTGCGCGTGTTGGAAGTTTTCCCGCGCCACGAGAAGTCGGTCGTGGGAGGCTTCGAGGGCTTCCAGAGCTTCGGTCCTCGCGGCTGCTTTGAGTTCAAGGTTGCGAAGGGCAGCTGCCAATTGGCGCTCGAGTTGGAGGATTTGGTCGCGGCGGGCAAGGGCGGATCGATTGCCATTTTCCGCTACCTGTCCTCCGCGCACGAGCCCCTCGCGGCTGATGAATTCTCCGGTCAGCGTCGCAATGCCTAGAGCCGGATTGCCGGCCTTGAGACGGAAGGCCGAATGCAGAGTCTCTGCCACGAGAATTCCGTCAAGCAGACGCGTGGCCAGAATCATCGCCTCGCCCTCTCCGCCCACACACGTCCTGGCCCATGCGATAGCGCCTTCGGGAAGGTGCGGAGGTCGTTCTAAAGGGCCACCCAAGGAGCGATTACCCAATTCTGCTGCTTCCGGGGATCTGTCCTTGCGGGAGTTCGCGATGCACGACTCTCCATCGCTGACCGTGATCCAATCACGAGCAGTGATGTTGGCTTTCCCGAGCTTCCGGCGACTCAATTCCTGAAGCGCCAATTCGGCGACTTCGCCATCCTTGAAAATGAGCGCCTGAAGGCTTGCGCCGAGGGCCGCTTCAATCGCCGGGATAAAGCGCGACTCTACGCGAATGTGGTCGGCGAATGCGCCGGCGATAGCGGATTTGAAGAGCTCCGGATTGTCCAAACCGCGCAGGAGGGCCTGCGCGCCTTCGTCAAGCCCATCGCCATGCTTTTGGAGTTGGCGAAGAAGATCCAGGCGCGATTCAATCCCGGCAGCCTCCTTGGAAATGGCATTCAACGCGATTTCCGCCGTCTGGCGCTTTTCCTGCGCCGCATCAAAAGCAGTCTGCATCTCCGCCTGCTCCGCTCGAGAAGCTTCCACCGTAAGCGCTGCGACCTTCACGCGCTGGGTTATTCCCTGAAGACGAACTTTCAACTCAGCTACGGCGTGAGAAGCTGCCTGGGATTCTGCCTGAAGAAGCCGCAGTCTCATTTCGGCTGCTTCGCGGGTTCGTGCCGCGGCCGAGATCTCGCTGCGCGTGGAAGCCAGCTGCGCATCGAACCTTGCTGTCTGCGCATCGAGTTCCCGAATCTGGCGTTCGGCAGCGTCACGTTCCTCCCGCACGCCACGCACTTTACGGGTATGCTCATCGAGCGCCACCTCATGAGCGCGCAGGTTTTCAACCATGTGCTCCAGAAGCTGATCGGTTTGTTCAATTTCATTCTGCTGCATGCGCATCTTTTCACCCGCCGCCGCGATATCCATGCGATAACGCTCGATCGCGGAACGCGCCTCCTCGCAGCGTTCGAGGTTGATCGCAATGCGGCTTTCCGCCGAGAACACGCGGCTCTTCAGACTTTGCTCTTGCTCGCGTAATCGTGAGGCCTCCTCGTCCAGCTTTCCCATTTGGAACCGCAGTTCGGAGAATTCAGCTTCCTGTCGAACGATTTCCCCTTCACGCAACATCCGTTCCTCCTCGCCGCGCGAGAGCTCGGCGCGGATTTCCTCAAGGTCCCTTGAGAGCCCCTGGTAATTCTTGTGGGCGACATGAGTATCGAAAATTCGCAAATCCTTCATCAACCCTTGATAGCGGCGCGCCTTCGCCGCTTGCCGTTGAAGCGATCCGATCTGCCTCCGGACTTCCTTGATAATATCTTGCACACGCAGCAGGTTCGCCTCGGTGTACTCGAGCTTGCGCAAGGTCTCCTTTTTCTGAGCCTTATACTTGGTTATTCCGGCGGCTTCCTCAAAGATCACACGCCGATCTTCCGGCCGACTGCTCAAGATGAGGTCGATCTTGCCCTGCTCCATGATTGAGTAGGCGCTGCGACCAACTCCCGTATCCATGAAAAGCTGCTGGATATCGCGAAGGCGGCAAGGCGCCTTATTGAGAAAGTATTCGCCCTTACCATCACGATACACGCGCCGGGAAATGCAAATCTCGTTCCATTCGACGCCCAGCTCCTTTTCACATTCCACGAAAGTTAGCGAAACCTCAGCCATCCCCAGTGCGGGGCGGACTTCGGTCCCGCTGAAAATCACGTCTGCCATTTCGCCTCCGCGCAGCGCCTTGGCAGACTGTTCGCCGAGAACCCACCGGATGGCATCAAGAACGTTGGACTTACCGCAACCGTTCGGACCCACAATGGCGGTAACTCCTTGGCTCAGGCGCAGAGTCGTCCGGGGCACGAACGACTTGAAGCCAATCATCTCAAGGGATTGAAGATGCATGCGCGCTGCTCTAGTCTTCTCCGCGCGAACTTATGGGTCCTATGGAATACATTGCAAGAAAAAACACAACATATTGTGGTTGCTATCCCCTGATTTCCCAACCTATTGAATTTGTATGGACGATCCCAAGGTAAACGATCTTTTGGAGTTCTTGAGGTTCCCGAGCATTTCCACTCAATCGGAGCATAGCGCAGATATGTTTGCGTGCGCGGAATGGCTTAAGAGGAAGTTCCTCAGCTTGGGCTTTGAAGCGGATGTGCTGCCCACCGGGGGGCATCCGGCGGTACTGGCAAAGACGCCTACCAATCCAGAGCGGCCGACGGTTCTTATCTACGGGCATTACGATGTGCAGCCTCCTGATCCACTGGGGGAATGGAAGTCCGCGCCTTTCGAGCCGGCGATACGGGAGGGGCGAATCTATGCCCGCGGCGCCACCGACAACAAAGGGCAGATCATGTCTCATATTCTGGGTATGGGCGAGCTCCTCTCCCGAGGCGGGGCGTTGCGCGTCAACCTGATTTTCCTTGTTGAGGGCGAGGAGGAGATCGGCAGCGACAACTTGCCACGATTTCTCGAGGAACGCCGGGCAGACCTGGATTGCGACGTCATTGTGATTTCTGACACCGGGATGGCGGCGCACGGGTATCCCACCCTCACTTTTTCGCTGCGCGGGATTGCGTCCCTGGAGTTCAAGGTGCGCGGCCCCGCGCAGGATTTACATTCCGGGGTTTTCGGCGGCGCTGTGATGAACCCCGCCACTGCCGCCGCGCGACTCATCGCGAGTTTGCACGACGAAGAGGGGCGTGTCGCGGTGGAAGGGTTTTACGAGGACGTGCGTGCGATGTACCCCTGGGAGCGTGAAGCCGTGGCCGCATTGCCGATCACCGATGCCGATGTTTGCGCGCTCGCTGGGGTTCCGGAACTTTCGGGTGAACCAGGTTTTTCCGCGGTTGAGCGAGTAGGCGCAAGACCTACCGCTGAGGTCAACGGGCTGGGAGCCGGGTATCAAGGTGAGGGCACGAAAACCGTTCTTCCCAAAGAAGCTTTTGCGAAGCTTACTTTTCGCCTCGTTCCTAATCAAAAACCTGAGGATATTCTGCGTTTGGTCGAGGCGCACCTGCAGGCCCGGTGCCCGAAAGGGGTAAGGATTGACGTGTCGCCCGGGCATTTCGGTGAGCCTTATTATGCGGATCCCAACTCTCTTTACGGGAAGGCAGCTCTCCGCGCTTTGGAGCGCGTTTTTGGCCGCAGGCCTGCGCTGATGCGCGAAGGTGGCTCGATCCCGATACTGGCGACTTTCAAGAAAGTGCTGGGGGCGGACTCCTTGTTGTTAGCACTCGCCTCGCCGGATTGCCACGCGCATTCGCCCAATGAGAACTTCCCGCTGGAAAATTTTTTTGCAGGGATTCGCCTAAGCCAGGCAGTAGTTGAGGAAATCGGCCGTTTGCATTGAAAAGTTGTGAAGAAGCTGGGGATGCACGCGCGGCGTGTTTTCGAGGTCACCGCAGACCCCGGTAAGATGATCCGTGGCGGGCTGTATTTTCTTTTAATTATTTTGCTATGCGGCGACGTCTACGCACAAACTTTGCAGAGGCTTCTCGAGGATGGCAAGGGTAGCCCATCCGGAGAAAAGCCTCACCCATCAGCCGCGGAGCAGAAGAACTGGGCGTCCGAAAAGCTCGCGGAGTATCAAGCGAAGGAGAAATCGCTCAACGTGGAGGAGCTCCGTGAAGAGTTCCGCGCCGCGCGTCTGCCCGAAACTCGCCTCGATGAATTCCTGAGCGCTTCGAAGGAAATCACCGCCATTATGAAGTGGCGGTCGCGACCCTGGCAGCGGTGATCGACAAGGATTCCAAAGGAGTTGATCCCACCTCCTTCGAAGCGATTCCATTGCCCAAGTCGGACGCGGAAGTAGACACCTTGCGCGACAAACTCGCCACGTTACGCGCGCAAGCCCAGACGATCGCAACTCAGGTGCAGCTTAACCAAGAATTGCTCACTCGCCAGCAGTCCACGCTGAAAGCCGCCGGTCAGCAACTCCGACGCGCCCAGGAAGAATTTGATACGGCGGACACCGAGGACGCCCGCAAGCGGGCCGGATTGCAACTAAGACTGATCGAAGCTCAACACGAGGCGTCGTCGTCCGCAGCTTTTCTTGGCGCCTGGCGGCTGTACGCCGACCAAATCGACCTGCGTGCAAAGCAAGCTGAAGTTCGGGCAATTGAACAAGCGCTTTCTGCCAGCGGATTGGATACTGTTTTTAACGAGCGACGGGCGCGGGAAGCTATCGAACGAATCGAGAAGGAAAAGGCGGCAATTCAAAAGAATATCGAATCCGCTGAGAGCACGCGTCAGGCCCTAGAACAAACCATCGCCGGGCTTGAGCAGGCCCTCCAGGCAAGCACGAGCCAGGAAGAAAAGAAGGCTCTCGAATATCGCCTCGAAATCGCGCGCGAGGCTCGTGAATTTGTCAACCGCATTGCTCTTGGCGGTCAAGCGTGGAGTGCCGGACTCGAGGAATTGCTTCGCACCTGGAAAACTACGCTCGCGGCGGCGCAAAGACCGGGCCGCAACGAATATTCGGATGCTCGTAAGCAGGCTGAGCAACTTTTGGCGCAAGCGGATCCCTGGCGTGAGCAGATCCGACGCTACCTTCAGGATGCGCGCGGACGGCTAGAGGAACTCGAATCTCAGCCCAAATCGAACGATCCGGAGACAAGCAAGCTCGAAAACCAACGGCGAGATTTGGTCCGGCAACGTGTGGCCCAACTGCGCGATATCTCGAGTCTTCTCGAAAGTTTGCTCAGCCATGCCCAGCAGATGCTGGCGGAAAGCAGTCAATTGCTGGCACAAAGCAGCTTTCCGCAGCGCGTCGCGCACACTTTCTCCACGATAGGTGCAAGGATGATCAACCTTTGGAATCACGAGCTTTTCACCACCGAAGAGAGGATCATCGGACAGGATGGATCCGTGGTGAAGCGAATGCGTGGAATCAGCGCTGGCAAGATCATCCTAGCCGTCGTTGGCGTAGCTGCCGGATTGTTTATCGCAAAGACCGTTGCGCTCGTCATCAAGAACCACCTCGGGCGCCGCTTCGCGGTTGAAACGGCGCGCGCCGCCTTCCTGGAAAAAGTTCTTTACTATTTCCTTTTCGCGCTGGTCGTCCTCACCACGCTTAACTGGCTGCGCATTCCCCTCACCGCGTTCGCTTTCCTTGGGGGCGCCTTGGCGATCGGCGTGGGCTTCGGAGCCCAGACCCTGATGAACAATTTCATCAGCGGTTTGATCCTGCTTGCGGAGCAGAAAATCAAAATCGACGATATCATCGAAGCAGATGGGCATCTCGGTCGCGTCATGAACCTTGGCACGCGCTGCTCGCGCGTTCGCAAATTCGATGGGGTCGATGTTCTTGTTCCCAATAGTTACCTGCTCGAAAAAAACGTAATCAATTGGACTTTGTCCGATCCTTATCATCGTTACGATTTTGTGCTCAGTGTGGTCTACGGAACGCCGACCGAAACTGTGATAAGCACCCTCCGCAGCGCACTCGAGGCGCAAGCAGAGGTGTTAAAAGAACCGCCCGTGAGCGTGATCTTTGAAGCATTCGGCAACAATTCCCTGGTTTTTCATCTCTACTACTGGCTCGATCTCAGACGATTTGACTCCAATAGAATTGGAAGCGAAATCCGCCTTCGGATCGATCACGTCTGCCGCGAAGCGGGAATCAAAATTGGCTGAGCGCCGTGGGACGGTCCGACAGCCGGGTTGTTCGGCTGGTTTTTCTTATACGCTGCGCTTTTCTGAGCCTATACTTGCGACATGTCCCAGCAAGTTACTCGTCTCTGGTTGATGTATCCCTCTCGTTTGATCACGCGTCCGGTGATCTACGAACTAGGAAAGACCTTTGCCGTCGTGACGAACATCCGACAGGCGAGCGTAACGGACGAGATTGGAGTCGTGTCGATCGAACTCGATGGCGATCGAGAGGAAATCAAGAAGGCCATCGGGTGGCTGGAAGAAATCGGCATCAAAGTTGAGCCTGTTGAAATCAATACGATTGAAGGCTAGCAAATGGCTACTTTGGCCGGCGATGGTTCGCTCAGATGATTACGCTGATCCGCGTTATGGCAGTGCTCTGTGCGGTCGCCATCATCGGCTATTGGTTCGTGGTGGGTGCGCACACGGGCTGGAGCCAAACGGCCGTTCCCGTTAATAAGATCGATCCTGTCACCGAGGTGGAATTCACAGAGTACCAAGAGGGTTTTGTGCCCGGCATAGATTTCCTAGTCGGCGGTGTTGCGGCCGCTGCGGCAATTTTGGCACTCAGTCTCGTCGCCCCCAGGCGTGACAAGCAATAGATGCTGGTGAAGAGATTGACGATTTTTGTTCTGCTGCTCGCTCTTTTTCTTCCGGAGAGCGAAGCCGAGACCCTGACCTTTGACTTCAAAGATCCAAGGGGCGTCAATAACGTAGCCTTCCGACTCGACGCTCCGCTGGAGTCGATCAAAGGCAGCGCAAATGGATTCTCCGGAACCATCATGGTAGATCCCGCCAACCTCGTCCAAGCAAAAGGCCGAATCGCAGTAGCTACAAAGTCCCTCGTCGTCCCGAACCCTTTGATGAGAATGCATCTTCTCGGCAAGGACTGGCTAAACGCCAAGGCCAACCCCGAAATTTCCTTTGAGATCAGGAAGGTGGCTAATGTCAAATCGGAGGGTAAGGATATCTCGAGGGCCGACGTGAGTGGCATGTTGACCCTCAACGGAGTTTCAAAAGAAATGACAGTTCCTGCTAAGCTGGTCCACATGCCTGGAAAGCTGCGCGATGTCAGCAAAGGGAAACTTCAGGGAGATCTTCTTGTCGTCCGGTCGAACTTCAAGATTAAGCGGAGCGACTTCAACATCAGGCCGGGAGAGGTTCTTGACCGGGTTTCTGATGATATAGATCTCTCCCTGCGCATTGCAGGCGCCGCGTTGAGGCCTCACTAAACTCCACCGAGAAATTGTCATCTCCGAGGGTGGGTGTGTCTCGGCGACAAACTCCAAGCGCCAGCTATTTTGGATTTGAGAGTTCCTGGGCCTGTTTTTCCGGCTGCCAAAACTTGGTGTCGGCGCCGTCGTATTTCACCACGGTAAACATTCCGGTTACAAGATGATAGAGCAAGTGGCAATGCAAAGCCCCCAGTCCTCCTGGAGGCCATAGTGTGAATGCATCCAGTAAGTGCCGCTTTGCTTCAGGGGGAAGTCGTAGCGAAACGAGTCACCCGGAGCGATCGGGTTTTGCGTCACAAACGGGACACCGTCCATCAGGTTCGGTAAGATGAGCCCGTGCCCATGGATACTCGTTGGAACGCTTAGCTGGTTCACGACCTCAACATGAAATCCGTCGATCTTTTCCGGCGAATACCGTGCGTGCCATCGGCTTGCTCGATAGCGACGACGGTGACCTCCTTGCCTAAGATTTAAGGGGAACTTCTTTGACAAAAAGACGCACCACCTCCAAGGCGCCCGCCGGTGCTTGACCAATAAGAAACGAGAGGATGATCGAAACGCCGCGTCTGCCCAAGGATCTCTTCATGACGGTACGAGATCGTAAGAATCGCAGTTGGCAATGTCAACGGCCCGACCAGGAGAGGAGAGCTAGCGAGGGTTTGTCGATGCTCGTCGGCAACTACACGGAAAGGCTCCGATCGTCTCGAAGGTGGGCTTCTTGTGTTTTCAAAAATCCGTTGATACCTTAATGGGGCTAGCTTGTGAAGGGGATTGTAGCGGAGGGATTGAAGATGGACGCGGCGACGTGGGACGACCGCCCCTACGAAGCGTTCCCAAGGGGAAAGGTATTCATCAGCTACGCCCTTGAGGATAGAAGCGTCGCAGACAAGGTCTGCCAGGCACTTGAGGCGAATGCGATTGACTGTTGGATCGCCCCGCGCGACATACCTCCGGGCGCCAATTGGGGGCGCTCGATCATTGAGGCGATCGATCAGACTACGATCATGATTGTGATCTTCTCGTCCTCGGCTAACCGATCGCCACATGTTATTCGCGAAATTGAACGCATGGTAAATAGTGGCGGGAGGATCATCCCGTTCCGAGTTGAGGATGTCGTGCCTTCCAAAGAGCTCGAGTATTTTATCAGCTCCTGCCAATGGCTCGACGCTACGACGCAATCGATCGATAGAGAGGTCGATCATCTTATTTCCGCGCTAGGGGAAAAGCCTGCATCGCCCACTAGGCATTCGTCCGATTCAGAACGAAACGAAGGTAAGAAGCGGCTTTGGATGCTCTCCTTCCTTAGCGCGACTGTCGCAATGCTTGCCGGAGGCATCCTCTTGCATCGGGGCATGTCAACGGCCACCACAGTACGTCTTCAAACGCCCTTGGACGGGGCACACGTTCTCGGCCCTGTATACTTGTCGTGGAGCGGCGAGGGCTTGGATCCGGAGAATCTGAAATACGAACTGCACTTGCGAACCAATACTAAGCTTAGATTGACACATACAGTAGCCCGGACGTCAAGCAGCCGCTCTGATTTGAAGGGCCCGGTCGGGTGGCGAGTTCGCCCAGTTTGGAGCAATCCGCGGGGGGCGATCAAGTTCGGGGTTTGGAGCGAATGGCGTCATTTTACAGTCTACCGTGACTCGCTCGATCGCATTCTTGCGACCAAGACGATTCGCATCGGAACCGCAGAGACGGGTGGCTTGTTTGTCAACATCGACAATGGCAAACTGGGCGGATTCGAGATTGAACTTCTTCGCATTCTTGGCGAGGGCATTCTCAAACAGCATGGACTAGACGGGGGCGTCGAAATCGAACACGTTCTTTGCGATTGGGGAGAGGATTACTTTGGCCTGCTCGAGGATGACAAGTCAGTGGATTTGCTCGCCTCGGGCATTTCGATAACACAAGAACGGCGAAGCAAATACAACCTTTACTTCACGGAGCCGCTTCTAAGCTACACGCAAGTCGTTGTTACCAGGGCTGGCGTTCGCGTGTTTGAGAACGGACGTTTGTTGCTGGGGCGTTTGGGCGTGGGATCAGATACTACGAACGAAGTTCTCGGGCGAAAGCTCGTAAGGGGTGAAGAATCGCGGCTGCGACGATATTCGGAATCTGGGGCCTATGACTTGATACTGGCACACCTAATCGAGGGTAAACTTGATGGGGCACTCCTCGACAAACCGTATGCTGTCGAGAAGACCCGGCACTTATCACAAGCCACGCAGATGGAGTTCTCCATGCACGAAATCACCCCTGAATTGGAGCCGTCACCGGACAACGAGCGAACTGCCTATGCTCTGAGACAAAGCGACTCGCGTCTCGTTGAAGCGCTCAATAGTCAGCTTCAGCAACACGAGAATGACAAACGGGAGCTCGTCCTAAAGTTTTTCGGCTCATTAGAGTCGTACTTGCCCGAGTGAGGAATAGGCAGGAGGTCTGTTGTTGTAGCGTGAACAATCCTGAGAAGTTCGTAAGTGCTAGCATTATGAAGCAGGCGCAAACTAGGGGCGTGTCTGCTGGGCCGATGATTTGGCCGGCGGCGTCTTAAGCGTTTTCTCAACTTCGGGATCCGGATCCGCTCCGAGCTCAATGGCTCGATAGTAGTGTCGGCGGGCAAGCTCAACAGAGGGAGGTTTGCCCTCGAGATAGAAAACGGCGAGGTTGAAATGCGCGTCACTGTAATTAGGATCGATCTCGACCGCCTTGCGCAACTCGGTCTGTGCCCCGTCTATCCATCCTTTTCGCCCGACGACCACCCCCAGATAGTTGCGAGCGCGAGCATTACGGGGATCGTACAAAGTAGCCTGCGCCAGTGCCGCGAGGGCTTCATCGAGCCGATTTTGGTCCATGTAAATGATTCCAAGGGTGAGCCAGGCGGGGGCTGCGTCGAGCTTGATCTGCACGGCGCGTTTGAGATGAGCTTCGGCGTCGCCAAATTTTTTCAGGGAGTATTCGACGACGCCGAGATTGATCAGAGCAAGAAGATTGTCGGGGGCGAGATCGAGAACCCTGGTGTAGGCACGGTGCGCGCGCTCAAAGTCGCGACGAGCGAAGGCAGCGTTGCCTTCGCCCGCAGCTTCCCGGGCGACGTCCGGAACGTACCGACCATCATTGGCCGCGGGCGTCGGTTGCGCCTGAGTTGCGGTACCTGCCGCGATCAGGCAGAGCGCCAAAAAAAATCGCATCTACTGTCCAGAGAGTTCCCTGGCGCGCGTCGCCGCCGCCTTCACCGCGTGAATGAGCGCGGAACGAACCCCAGCCTCTTCCAGCACGAGGAGACCTGCGATCGTTGTCCCTGCCGGGCTGGTAACCATCTCGCGCAGGAGAGCCGGGTGCTCCTTTGTCGACGCCGCCAGTTCAGCCGCGCCGGCGACAGTTTGGATAGCCAAATCAAGCGCAAGTGCGCGCGGGAGGCCTGCGGCAAGGCCTCCATCTGACAGAGCCTCCATGACTAGATAGACGAAGGCTGGACCGCTGCCGCTCAAGCCGGTCACCGCATCAAACTGATCCTCAGTCACGGAGAAAACTGTTCCAACTGCAGCGAACACGCGTTCAGCAGTCGCCAAATCCGCGTGAGGCGTGTCTTCGTCGGTCGCGATGGCTGTAGCGCTTCTGCCAATCATTGCGGCGGTATTCGGCATCGCGCGAATCACCCGGCAATCCCCGGCTGCCTGGCGCATGGTTTTAATCTTCAAACCCGCGACCACTGAAAGAAGTAACCGGCCAGCGAGCGCTTGCCTGCATTCATCGAGGACTTTCAGGGCGGCAGAGGGCTTCACGCAGAGCAAGACGGTGTCCGCTTTCGCGACGGCCTCAGAATTGGAAGCGGCGAGGCATGTTCCCGTCGCCGCCACGACATTCTCCGAGGTCGCACTTGAACGGCTCGAAACGATGATCTCATGGGAAGAGCAGAGATTTGCGCGGAGCATGCCCCGAATCAGCGCCGTAGCCATTTTTCCAGCGCCGAGAAAGGCGTATTTCATGCGCGCAAAAGTAAGGCTCCCAAAGCAGGGAGCAAGGAGTTTCACGGCTTCTCCCCTTCGGATCAAAAAGCAACCCCGGGGGCCAGGAGAACCCGGAAAGAGTTTGCCAGCCTCGGCGGCCTCGATTAGGACTCCCCAAATGACCGAGCGCCTCTTTCGACTCTCTTTTCTAGCGGTTCCGGCTCTTTGGCTCTCCGCATGCGCGTCCACTCCTCAGGTTGATCCTGCCGTGCCCACGGCCCTTTCTTCGCGCGGCGTCAATCAGGTCATCACCAACAAGGTTCGGCAAGGATGGGCTTTGGATTACGATGACCTTGTTAATCTGGTCGAGAAGCAGGTTCCCACGCATATCATCATCAGCTATCTTCAAAGCACTCAGAAGGCCTACAATCTGACCAACAGCCAGATAGAGCGCCTTAGAACGGCTGGAGCAACTCCTCAACTCATTAATTATCTTCAAGAAACGGAAGGTTTTTATGGTGGAACTTCATCGCCGTCTCCCGTGCGTACAGGCGAGCAGAGACGTGCCTATCTGAATACTCCGGGTTATCAGGGTCAGCAGCCTTTCAGCACCCCCTTGATTGATGAATGGGCTGATCCTGCTTATGAGGAGTCCCTTTATAGTCCCTTCTCGTTTGACTGATTGCTCGAAATGGCGCACGAGCTGAAGGCGAAGTTTCCCCGTCTCATGCCGCAGCAGGTACGCAAAGGCATGGGCACCGCAGACTTGATTGATAGTGCCTTTAAAGCCTACAACGGAGCTCGCCTCGCAGAAGCCTGCCGCCTCTATACAGACAAGATGTTGGCTGCGGACGGAACGGTGGGGATGTCCCTCACCGGGGCTCTGACACCCGCCGGCTTGGGCAAGTCCTGTCTAATTCCGCTCATGAACGCAGGCTTTGTGGATTGGATTATTTCGACCGGCGCAAACCTTTATCACGACCTTCATTTCGGGCTTGGAATGGAACTTTTTGCCGGTTCGCCATTCCTCAATGATATTGAGTTGCGGCAGGCGGGAGTCATTCGGATCTATGACGTTCTTTTTGATTACGACGTGTTATTGGATACCGATGCCTTCGTGCGACAGGTAATCCAAGGGCCTGAATTCCAGCGGGTGATGGGCACGGACGAATTCCATTATCTGCTTGGAAAATATGTTGATCAACGTGAACGCAAACTGGGTCTGAAAGACCATAGCTTGCTCGGTGCCGCCTACCGTTGCGCAGTTCCTATTTTTACAAGCTCGCCGGGAGACAGTTCGATCGGCATGAACGTTGCGGCGATGGCCCTCCGCGACTCCAAGCTGCTCTTTGACGTCAATCGCGATGTTAATCAGACTGCTGCGATCGTCTACGATTCGAAAAGATCCGGCCGGAGCTCGAGTGTTTTCATCTTAGGCGGAGGATCGCCCAAGAACTTCATGCTTCAGACGGAGCCACAGATTCAAGAGGTGATGGGGATCGAAGAGCGCGGGCACGATTATTTTCTGCAATGTACCGATGCGCGGCCAGATACCGGGGGCCTGAGTGGGGCAACCCCAGGCGAAGCGGTAAGCTGGGGAAAGGTCGATCCTGAAAGCCTGCCCGATTGTGTTGTTTGCTATGTCGATTCAACAATCAGTCTTCCGTTGATTGTTACCTACGCGCTCAGTCGGGCGCCCCGAAGAAAGCTAAAGCGACTTTACGACCGGCGTGAGGAGGTGTTCGAGCAAATTCGAACGGAGTACATTCGTCATGGCACCGTGGAGAAGATTGCGCATCGAACCGACGTCACCAAAAAACCCCGGCGCAACTTGGCCAAACGAGCGTCTTCGGCCGGCACGAGATAAAGCCGTGTTCGCCACCCTGTCCGCAGCGACATTCGTTTACGCTGTGGACAATGTCGGGCAGTTGACGCAAGCGGGCAGCTCTCGCGCTGGTTTTGGCACACCTTACCTCCGTCATCTGGACGCAGAATTTTTCCAGCTCGCGGAGGACCGTGAGTGTTATCAATTCTTCCTCGACGCTGTTGCGTCAAAGGCTGCCTTTTCTCGCGCTGCTGGCTTGCGCGATTTTTGGGATCGCGATCTCTGAGCTGGTCGATGCGCCCTCGAGAGTATGGCTGGCGGTCGCCGCACTCGCCGCAGCGGCATTCTTGGTTTCCAGCCGTAGGATTGCTTTTCTTGTCTTCGTTATTTGTATTTTTGCCGCGCTTCACTTGTGGCAGAGTGTAGAATCTCAGGCCTCTCGTTTTGGAGCTTGGCTGGGCGCTCGCAGCTTGCCTGCAGAGGCCCATGGTGTTGTTGTGAGCGAACCCCGCGTTTTCTCTCCGGCGAACTCCAGCTTCGAAGTGCGGCTCTCGCAATTGCGTCTGGGCACTATCGAGATTGCTCCCTCTTTCATCCTGCAAGTTGAATTGCCAGGACCGCCACCGACATATGGTGACGAAGTCTCCTTGCGCGGCACACTCCGGAAAATCGAACCGCCGCGCAATCCGGGACAATTCAATTTTGCTGCTTGGTTGGCGCGGCGAGACATTTTCACCCGCATGCGTGTCGAATACAGGAGCGACATGCAGGTGCTTAGGCAAGACCAAGGCAATCGCCTGGTCGCCTACGCTCTCCGGATCCGAGCTTGGTTACGACAAACTCTCACCGAGGGCGTCAACGATCCAACGGTGTCCGACCTGCTTGTCGCCATGGTGCTCGGCGACGTCTCTTCTCTTCCCGCGCGTATCGAAGAAGAATTTCGGGGAACGGGTACTTTCCACCTTT
>CAVUTD010000010.1:0-73454 GCA_963744345.1 uncultured Verrucomicrobiae bacterium | reverse complement strand
GCTCTCGAAACAGAGGCCCAAGAAGAGCTTCGCCGCGAAATCTACCCACATCTTGTTTCGCGTGATCCCAACGAGATGTGGACCGCCGGGCAATGGATGACCGAGCGCCGCGGGTGGTTTAACGCAAGCGGAACCGAGACGGTGGCCAGGCGCGATGGGGGAGCGTTTCGTCTTTACGGCGAAAAGTGGTTTACGTCGGCGACGACCTCGGAGATAGCACTCACGCTCGCCAGGATCGCCCCTCGTCCGAGCTCAGTCTCTTTTTCGATCTGTTCTGCGGACGATAACGGTCGATTACGCAAGATCCGCATCGATCGACGTCTCAAAAGCAGCTGGACGCGCGCGCTGCCGACGGCTGAGCTCGCGCTCGAGGGGACGCCGGCGTATCTGATCGGCGGTGACGGAGGCGGTGTGAAAAAGACCTGCGCTAACGTGTCAACATCACACGCCTCTACAACGCGTGCTGTGCGGTCGGATTCATGCGGCGCGGGCTCGCTCTCGCGCGCGATTACGCGACCCGTCGCTACGCGTTCGGCAGGCCTCTTTGCGATCAGCCGCTTCACGTCGAAACGCTGGCTAACTTGCAAGTGGACTTCGCAAGATCGTCTCATTTCGCGTTTTTCGCAGCGCAACTTCTCGGCAAGCAGGAGAGGGGCACTGCGACCTCCCAGGAGCGCAAGATTTTGAGGCTTCTGATTCCGCTCGCAAAGCTCTTTACCGCGAGAGAAGCCGGTTGCCGCCGTCAGCGAGATCATCGAGTGTTTTGGCGGAGCGGGTTACGTGGAAGACACGGGTCTCCCGACACTTCGACGCGATAGTCAGGTACTGACGATCTGGGAGGGAACGACGAACGGGACCAAGCCTCGACCTTCTGCGCGCTTTCCGGGGTGAGGATGCACTCCTGAGGGCTTCGTTGAATGATCTTCTCAGACGCCTCGAGCGTGTCCCGACGGCGCTTACGCCGGCGCAGCAGAGCGTTCGCGTAGCGATCGATCAGCTCCGACGGCACTTCGAACTGCTCGCTTCGGCCGATCGGACCTGCATTGAAGCAGGCGCGTTTACTTCGCCATCAGTCTTTCGCGGACAATCGCTGGGTCTCTCCTGATCGAGCACGCTCAATGGAGTGTTCTTGAACGCGAGAACGACATTGGTCCGCTGATCTCCGCGCGACGCTGGTGCGAAGAGGGATTGGTTGGCTTGCTGTCGCCCTCTGAATCGTGGAGCGACGAGTCGCGAAGCATTGCGCTCGACGACATCGCCTCGTCCTCAGAGCCTTGCTGACTCAACGAGACGTCTGAATCATTTGCGAGAGCCCGCGAGGAAGAGAGACGCCCGCTCGCCGTCGGGGGTGACGATCGTCGACGACTCGTGGGCAGGGCGAAGCGGATGTTTCGCAATTCGGAAGAGGATCAGGTTTGACGTCGATAGAGTAGACGGAATCAACGCGCTGCATGTGGACGACTAAATGGATTTCTCCCAATCGTCACGAAGCTGAACGTGGTTAGTCTACAGACGTGGCGAGCTTCGCATCGCGGCCTGTTCAAGTTCCGGGAAAATTGATGTAGTTGTCATTCGCAGGAATCTCACGAATCATAGCGCCATTGGAGCGTCAGCAGTTCCACAGCAGTCTTCCATGAGGGCTAGTTCCCGGAAATTTCGCCTCTCGGCCAGTGATCTTAGCAATCATCTGGCGTGCCATCACCTGACCTCGTTGGATCTGGCTGTGGCGATTGGCTCGCGACTGGCGCCGAGGTGGCATTCCCCGGATGCCAGGGTGCTTCAGGAGCGCGGCATGGAGCACGAGAATGCATACCTCGCACATCTAGAGGCTCAAGGAGTGTCTATTCTCAATCTGCGGGATATCGATCATTCCGACAGCGCAGTGGTGGAGGCCCGTAATGCGATGGAAAACGGCGTCGAGGCGATCGCTCAGGGCACCTTGGCAGACGGGCGATGGTTCGGCCGGGCGGACGTGCTGCCGGCGAGTCGAGCCGGGCCAGCAGACTGGGCAGCCGGTCGTGACGAAGTCTATGACTGCAAGCTCGCCTGCGAAACAAAAGCGGCTACCATCCTTCAGCTGTCGCTGTATTCCGAGCTCTTGGAAGTTCAGGGACTTCTGCCGGAGTCGATGTTCGTGGTCCCGCCGGGGAGTGGATTTCCAGGCTGAGCGCTATCGGGTCCTCGATTTCGCGGCTTATTATGGTTTCGTCAAGGCTCGCCTTCAGAGAGCGATTGAGCAAAACCGTAACGACATCACCACTTTTGCGGAACCGACGGCTCACTGTGGGTTTGCCGTTGGTGGCAAGAGTGCGACACGGAGTGGCGCAAGCAGGATCACTTGTCGCTGGTGGCAGGTGTCGACAGGCTCCAGCGCAAGCAGCTATGGCCTGGGAATAACGACCATGGAGCAATTGGCTGTCTTCCCGTTGCCGATCCCAACCGCCCTGACCACGGATCAAAAGAAGCATACACAAAGGTCCGCGAACAAGCACGAGTGCAGGTAGCCTGCCGCAAGTCTGGACGACCTGTTCATGAGGTTTTGAAGTTACTGATGAGCACGGACTTTCCCTGCTGCCAGCGCCCTCACCCGGAGACGTTTTCTTTGACTTGGAAGGAGACCCATTTGTTGGTGTCGGAGGACGAGATTACCTCTTCGGCTTCTCCGGGGAAGATCCGACAGGTCGGGAGACCTACGAGTGCCGCTGGGCGATGACGGCGGACGAGGAAAGGCGGGCGTTCGAATGGTTTGTCGATTTGGTCATGACGCGCTGGTCGCTATACCCAGCGATGCATATCTACCATTTCGCGCCTTACGAACCCTCGGCTCTGAAAGACTTATGGGCAGGCATTCGACGCGTGAAGACGAAATCGACCGCATGCTGCGAGCGAGATTGTTCATCGATGTTCATACTGTCCTGAAAAGAGCACTTCGCGCGAGCGTGGAGCAATACTCGCTGAAGGCTCTTGAGGTGTTTCACGGCTTTAGACGCGAGATGCCGTTGGAAGAAGCCCGCAGAGCCATGCGTCAAATGGAACACGCCCTGGAACTGGGGGAGTCGGCCGAAGTAGGTGAAAGCGTCAAGAATGCGATCGCCCTCTACAACGCAGACGATTGCTTTTCGACTCGATCTTTGCGCGACTGGCTTGAACGCGAGCGACAGGCCCTGGAGCAAGCCGGGCACCGCATTCCGCGTCCATCAATGTCAGATGGCGCTCCTCCTGAAACTGTTAGCGAACGTCAGCGACAGACTGCAGCGCTGGCGGAGGTATTGAAGAGGGGCGTTTCTGCTGATCCAGCGCAGCGAAGCGACGAGGATGCTGCACGCTGGGTGCTGGCGAATCTTCTCGCCTGGCATCGGCGAGAGTCAAAAGCGGGCTGGTGGGAATATTTCCGCCCTTAAGGACATGACTGATGAGGATCTCCTGGATGAGAGAGACGCCATCTCAGGTTTGCGGTTTATTGAGCGTATCGGAGTGAAGCGAAAAATACCGACGGATCGCTATTCCTTCGACAAGCAAGAGACGGACATCCGGGCTGGAGATACCGTTTGCGAGAGAGGCGAGAGAATTGGTGAGGTGGTCGAAATACACATCGCAACTCGCACGATCGACATCAAGAAGGCGAGGAAGACCGCCGATGTTCACCCAACCTCCGTCTTCGTGGACGCGCGAGGTCCTACTGATGATGTCTTGGCGGACTCGCTATTCCGTCTCGGACATGGATTAACAGCAATGGTGTTGATTCCCGGGACCCTTTCGCGCAGCGCGTGACCTCTTGTTACGCCGCGGTCCCCGTCTGGCGGATGGACCCACGAGCTCGTCGTCCCGACGAATCGACCGTGGATGCCGCGAAGCGCATCGCAACATTGCTCGATAATTCTCTCCTCCCATTCAAGGTCCTCCGGGATCCGGGAAGACATTTACCGGCGCGCGCATGATCTGCGAGCTGGTGCGTCTGGGTAAGAAGGTGGGGATCACCGCGACGAGCCACAAGGTCATCCATAACCTGCTCCGCGAGGTGATCAAAGCTGCAAACGAAGCGGGTCTTGAAGGCCTAAATTGCATGCAGAAGGTCAATGAGAAACCGGACGCCGCACCGCCTGGCATCACGCTAACGACAGACAACGCCGAGGCGCTGGCAGCTCTTCGTGGCGATGCCCAAGTCGTTGGCGGCACCGCCTGGCTTTGGTCTCGCGAGGACTACTTCGAGACGGTTGACGTTCTTTTCGTTGACGAGGCCGGACAGATGTCGCTGGCAAATGTGCTGGCCGTCTCGCAAGGGGCGAAGAACCTCGTTTTGCTCGGAGACCCTCAGCAATTAGAGCAACCGTTGAAAGGCAGCCATCCCGATGGTGCAGCCGTTTCTGCTCTTGAGCACATCCTCGGCGGAGCGAAGACGATTTCTTCCGATATGGGTTTGTTCCTGGAAAAGACGTGGCGCCTGCATCCGAAGCTCTGCGACTTTACTTCGGAGGTGTTTTACGAGGGCCGACTCAAACCGCGTGAGGGTCTCGAGCGTCAGAAGATCGAAGGGCACCCGTGGCTAAGCCAATCGGGGCTGTGGTTCGTGCCGGTTGCTCACGGGGGCAACCAGAACGCTTCAGCGGAAGAGGTCGAGTGCATCGCCAGCCTTGTTGGCAGTCTCGTTCAGACTGGTGTGAATTGGAGCGACGCTAAGGGAGGAAGCCGTCCGCTGCGACTCGATGATGTCCTTATTGTCGCTCCATACAACGCGCAGGTCTCCGATCTGTCGAAGCGTATTCCAAATGCTCGAGTCGGTACGGTGGATAAATTTCAGGGGCAGGAGGCACCGGTCGTCATTTACTCTCTAACGACCTCCTCGCCAGAGGACGCGCCGCGCGGTATGGAATTTCTTTACAGCTTGAATCGGCTCAATGTCGCAACGTCGCGTGCTCAGGCTTTAGTCATTGTCGTAGGCAGCCCCCGTCTTCTGGAGCCTGAGTGCCGCAGTCCGCGGCAAATGCAGTTGGCGAACGCGCTTTGCCGCTACGCACAAATGGCTGAAGTCACCGAGTTCCCCTTTCATGAGGCGGCGCGCGCGCCCTTACCTAAAGGCTCATCACACTGATGTCTGAACTCCCGCTGCCACGCGGCAGTGACCACTATATGCGGGACGGACGCCCATGACGATGTCTGCCCGACTCCGCTGGTTTGGAAATGAGTGCCTATCTGGTTTTCATTGCCTCGCAGCTCGCCCGCTCGCAAGTGAAGCGAAATGATGACAATATATGTGACTGACCCCGGACTGTGCGGCGTTCCAGATCCTCCCATTGAGAAGAACGCGTCCTCATCGGTCTCCGATTGGGATCAATCATTCCGTTTGATTGTAGAGGAATCTTCTTCACGAGAGTGGATAGCGCGTCCGGCTCTCATTGCCAGGCTCGCGGGATGCTGGAGTATGGTTTCCGGCGAAGCAAGTTTTCGGCTGGGATGCGGTGCAGTGGTTCGCTGTTCTGGGTTGCGCGGGCTGCCAGTGCTGGATAAGCAGATGGAGCGGGCGCAGCAACATTTGCTACCCAAAGAGGTCGTTTGAAATTCTAACGATTGCCGCAATGAAATGCAGACTGGCCCCCGCTTGAGGGCCGGACTAGGGCCTGGTCGGGAGCGAGCCTGCTACTTCAATGGTAGTTGACTTGCAGCCGCCATTGTTGGATTCGGAGCTATCCGATCCGACGAACGGTCATTCGGCGGCTGAAACCAACGCAAACGTCTATATGAAGTCATGGTCAGTCAGTGCTGAGACGGTTGCCAGAAATCTCTATGAGCGCGGCCTTTCTGGTCAGAATGTGTTGATCTCTCTGCCGAGAAGCTTTGAGTTTATCTGGGCCTTTTTGGGTTGCTTACGGGCCGGCGCTGTCGCCGTGCCTTTGGATTTCCCGAATGCCGAAATTGCGTTCGAGATAACGAACCAGAACATTCGCTCGCTATTGCAAGCGACCCCGGGTTCCTTTCCGCCACAGCCGCCTGCCGAAGCGCCGGCCGCGATTTTCTTTACCTCCGGTTCCACAGGCATTCCCAAAGGCATTGTGCATTCACATCGCTCCATTTGGGCAATGGCAGATAATCTGGCTTATTGCGCTGACTTGACAGCCGCGGATCGATTTCTGGTTACCGAAGATTTAACGAACGCCAGCGGTATTAGCCATGTCACGGCTTGTTTGGCAACCGGCGCAACGGTTCTCTTGGGGAACGGAATTGACGACATCAAGAAGCTGTCTCCCACGGTCTTGATGATTATGGGAAAGCTAAATCACGATATCGTGAATAGCCCTTCGCTTTCTCGGGCTGATTTTGCATCTGTTCGAGTGAACGTGACGGGTGGCAGCAAGATCACCCCGGAACTTATTGACGCTTTCAAGGAGAAAACCGGCGTGCCCTTGCGGGTCGGCTATGGCATGTCGGAGATCTTATGTATCACCGTCAATAAAAGTGAGTCGCGCGATAAGCTCGCGTCCGTCGGAAAGCCGACCAAGGATGTGGAGGTAAAGCTGGTCGATGACGAAGTGTGCGTCAAAGGTCCAAACCTCATGTTAGGATACTGGCACGAAGCCCCGCAGTCAGGCTGGTTCAGGACAGGAGATTTAGCCTCTTGTGATGCGGATGGATTCTATTGGTTTAAAGGTCGGAAGAAACTCCTGATCGTTCGAGAAGGCTATAACGTGTCGCCGATCTGGATTGAGGAAGTACCTCCTAAAGCATCCCTCGATTGAACAGGCCGCGGTTATTGGACAACCTGATCCATCAGAAGGTGAAGTTCCGATAGGTTTTGTCACGTCAAAGCAACAGATCGCGGAGAAGGCGATTCAGGATTTCATTCGCCCCTTCTTGAAGCCATGGCAGATGCCCGCAAGAATTATAGTGTTGGAGCAAATGTCGTTTATTCAGGGCCGCAAGGTTGATGGGCAAGCGCTCAAGAAATACCTCGAGTGATAAGGATCAGCTGCGGAGCAGCGGTTGATGGTTGGAGACTCAGTTGATGGTTGATTGTTGATGGTTAAAAGGATTTCCGCGCGCCTAGGCGAAGTTTCGCACTTTGCGTAACGTTTGAGTTTTTTTCGGGAATGTTTGCGGTGTTCTACAGAGAGAGGGTGGTCATGTAAGGGAAAGAGAGAGTTGTGGGACGACGTAGTCGGTAGACGAGCTGGGCAGCTGTAAGTCAAGATGGGTAGATGTATTTGAAGCGGCACGTTCGGCACAAGGACGGCAAGAGCCACGTCTATTACTCGCTAAGCGAATCGGTGCGCATCGGACGAGATCGAGTGGTGCAACGGCGCTTGCTCAACTTGGGAGAGTTGAATACGACACAGATCGATCGGTGGCAGCGCTCTATAGAGGTGATTGAAGAGGACGGTCGGGCCTGCCAGCGCCGGCTCTTCAGCGATCGGGAGGGCCGAGCTCCGCAGCAGGAGAAGGATGTTTGCGAAGTCGTGCTCTCAAGCCTCTCAGTGCGTCGGCCGCGGACATTGGGCGACTGCTGGTTGGGATGCCGATTGTGGGAGGAGTTGGGTCTTGATAGGTTTTGGTTCAAAGCCCTCGGAGATCGGCGCGGTGCGGTGGAATGGTCCAAGGTGATGGAGCTCTTAGCCGTGAATCGGCTTTGTGCTCCGGGCAGTGAGCTAAGCATCCACGAGCGATGGTTCTCGCGCACAGCGATGGATTTCCTTTTGGGGTGCGACGAGGCCGTGGCCGGCAAGGACCGTCTCTATCGGGCCTTAGACAAGGCGCTCGAACACCGCGACGCGCTCATGGGCCATCTCCAAGAGCGCTGGAGTGATCTCTTCGGAGCCGAATGCCAGATCCTGCTCTACGATTTAACGAGCACCTATTTTGAAGGAGAAGCCGAGGGAGTGGAGTCTGCCGCGCGCGGTTACTCCCGCGATCACCGTCCAGATACTTTGCAAGTCATCGTCGCTCTGGTAGTCACTCCGGAAGGCTTCCCTGTGGCCTACGAGGTTTTCGACGGAGACACCGCGGACGTAAGCACTCTTGAGGAGATCGTCGATAAGATCGAGAGTAAATACGGGATGAAGGGCCGGGTGTGGGTATTTGATCGCGGTGTTGTCAGCGAGGATAATCTGCAGGATCTTCGGCAACGTGGAGCCTACTATCTGGTGGGCACTCCGCGCCGCAAGCTCGCCAACTTCGAGCGCGAGCTGCTTGAGGGCGACTGGCAAGAAGTCGCCGGAAAGCCCGGTGTGCGCGTCCAGCTTCTTGAAGAAGCCGGAGAGACCTTCGTCTTGGCGCGCAGTACGGAGCGAGCCAAAAAGGAGTCCGCCATGCTGCGAAGTCAGCTCGTGCGTTTGCACCGTTCTCTACGGAGGTTGCATCGTGTCGTGGCCACTGGACGACTCAAAGACACCAGCAAAATCGAGCGTCGGCTCGGTCGGCTCGAAGAGCGTTATCCCCAGGGCTGGTCCATGCTCAGCACGGTCGAACACCACCGTGGCCGGCTATTGTGGTCTTGGAATAAGGCGCGCCTGCGGGGAGCCAGGCTGCGCCAAGGCGCCTATCTATTGCGCACCAATCTCGATCCCATGGATCCCGATGTCCTCTGGCGTCAATACGTGCAGCTTACCGAAGTAGAAGCCGCCTTTCGAGCCCTCAAAAAGCGAGTTGGCCATCCGTCCGATCTGGCACCGCATCCAGCGCCCGCGTCGAGGCCCATATCTTAGTGGCTTTCCTAGGTTATTGCTTATGGATCTGCCTCAAGCAGAAGCTTAAAATGGTGGCCGAATCTATCACGCCGGCCAGAGCTTTGGAGAGCCTTCGCTCCATCCTCATGGTGGAAGTCTGGTTCCGCCTCCGTGACGGCCGTCAGCTCTGCCTGCCACGGATCACCGAACCCGAAAAGCAACAAGCTCTGCTGCTTCATCATCTGGGCTGGAACCTGCCCGAACAGCCTCCGCCTCGAGTTTATTCCCATCAACTTCAAAGCCATTGTGTGGCAGACCGGGGCAGTTCCTGAAAAACCCTTCCGTTCAAAATCAGTCACTTATCCAAATCCCACGCTCAAAACTGCGAAACTCAGGCTAGCAATCTGCAGCGGATGCCCACAGCATGGCCGCGGTTGGTAGTTGAGGGGATGATAGTTGAGAGAATTTTTACGCGCCTATGGCGCTGTTCCGGGGAGCATACGCGTCCTCGCGTGTGGTGTTCGGCGTCCCGCCGAACACGTCTTTGCTTCATGAATCCGGCGCCAGCCGGATCCGGCAACCGCCGCACCATCGGATCGATGAACAGCGCCCGGCGAGACGCCGGGCGGTACACCCGGGACGGGTGTGCTCCCCGCTGTTATGCCGGTCCTCCGTATCCTCTGTGTGCTCTGCGGTTAGGCCTTTCTCTGCATCGACATCTAGTCCTATCTCGGTGGGGGGTTTTCCGGCACTAGAAAAATGTATATCAGAGGACTGACCTTAGCGTGCCCTTGACCCCTTAGCGTGCCCTGACCCCTTAGCGTGCCCTGACCCCTTAGCGTGCCCCTTACCGGATGACAAATTGCCCGGGTTTGATGCCTCAATGTCCATCGGGCTGGTCCTTGACGCCGTGCCGACGGTATGTGGTCTCCAGCTGCTGGCGCCCAGATTTTCTAAAGTAGCTCACAAGGTGCGAAAAACAATCGCTTCGTATGAATTTGGGGTTGATGTTGTAGAAGCGGATCTGTAGGAGAAGCGCCGTGGAAACCCTCTCCGCGGGTGCGAAGGGATTAAGAAAGCTGCCAAAGGCTGTTGCTCGTATGCCAGCGGTTTGTCCGACCGCCCGCAAGGTGACCGGGCGTAGCGCACCAGAGGGCTGCCTAATTCGCGATCGAGCTGCTGTCCGTTATGAGCCCGTGCTCTCGGCTACACCAGTTCACTCCAGCGGGCAGCAATGCAGCCCCAAATCACTCGGCTGCAAAGCACTCATGAAGCCCGCCTACATTACTTGCCTCGTTGTTGGAGTAGTTCTTTCGAACCCACGTCTTTTCAGCCAAGGAGTCGAAGGCCTGATACACGACGTGAGCTACATGGGGAACGGCTCAGTTGAGCAGGCACGGCTTGAGGCGGGACGGCAAATCGCGAGCGGAAAGCTCGGATACCGAAGTTACAAGAAAGGGGACTATCGAACCTTTTCCGGAACATACATTCCTCCGGAACTCCCAGACGATAAGAAGGGCCGATTTGTCTATGGACTCGCCGTCTTCTCGGATGACGGTTGCAACGTGAGCGTTGGAGGCACGCTAATTCATGACCGCATCGGCAAGCCGCAACACCTGCCGAAAATCGCCGACTCCTTTCACGAGCCCCAAGTGGCTCTCGCGCCCGGCGAACCGGTGGATATTACGGTTGAATACTCCAACATCATCTACGACGATAATCCGCGAAGCCCGGGCTACCCCGACATCGACGGCTGCAGTTTGTTTCTCTACTTGCTTCCGGCCGGAATGGCCGTCGACGCCAACCGCGATGGAACCATCGCGTTCTCGGGAGACAATCGGGATACCACGACATCCGAGACGCCTTTCAGGTTTTGGATCAATGATGACAATGACGGCACGCGAGATTCCGAAGAAGAGGTAATTAATCCTTCATTCCCCGACTACGAAGATGGGCTGATCCAAACCGCCCGAGATTTGGAAGATTTTGCCCGAATTCACTTGGTCTTCGACGCTTTTCAGAAGGATTTAGCGGACGGCACGGTCAGGATTGGTCTAAAATTCAAAAATGTCGGAGGAACAACCCCCAAAATTCAAATATACCGATCTGCCGACGTTGGAGGCACTGATTCTTACGTTAAGGACGAACAAGCGGCCCTAGCTCAAATGGGTGCACGCGAAGCCGCAACCTTGGGCGAAGTCTCGGATGGGCCTCCTATGCTCTTGCCCCAGGATTTCTGGGCAGAGGAGAATCCGAATTCCACTAAATGCCTGCTCTTTGAAGCGACAGGGGAGGGCAAAGGGCAGCTGGTAATGATCATCAACCAATCCGATGGCAGCCAAATCGGAGAGGGTCCGAGCGTCTGGCTGGATTTGAAGAATGTTAAGAAAATGTATCAACGGGGGCGTGCAGTTCCAGTTTTTCAAGATCAGCCATACGATCACATGGATGCTTGGACTCCGTCGCAAATTATTGCGGAACCATTCGAGGCAGACCATCCATTTTCCCAGCCAAGGGATGAAGAGAAGAACGTCATTGTCTATGTGCACGGAATTAACGGTCCCGGCAGCCAAGACATTGAATACCAGGGCTGGATGAGTGACAGCGAGACGATTTTCAAACGACTCTGGCATCAGGGCTTCAAGGGCCGCTTCGCCGCCTTTAAGTGGCTCGCACTAACCCCTGCTTTCCCGTTCAGGTTCAATGAAAGCGAATATCGCGCATGGAAATGCGGCCAGGGCCTCGCTCATTTCCTAAGTGGGCTTCCAAGCGACTACCAGCGAAACCTCTATTCATTTAGCCAGGGAGCGCCGGTATGCGGTGCCGCTTTGAGCGTGTATGGGGCCTCGGTGGCAAATTACGTGATGACTCAGGCAGCAGTGCCAGCGGGTTGCTATGATACGAGTCCAGTGATCAACAATTACGACCTTTTTGCAAAGCGAGAACCGCAGAGTCCCACGCCTGACACGACAGAGGACTTAGGCTATAGAGGTTATCTTAGTTCCCTAAATGTGAGTGGCGCCGTTGTCAGCTTCTTCAATACGGTTGATTATGCACTGAAGACAGGAGAGGAGCTGGGACAGAACATAAGCTGGGAGGCTAACGAGCTTGATTATAAGCCAAATGCGAACTTGGGTCTTCTCGGACATCGAACCTATGCTTATGACTTTGGCCCCCGAAGCAACCCTTATCCCGTCGGACAGCGCTGCTTTTTACGCGACGTGTATGCGCCCTTTAACCAGCGACAGCTCACCGATATTCACGAATCCATGTCGTTCGTGGCTCGGCCGCGCTCGGAAGCAGCGGGGGTGAGTGCGTCGGTAGCCGGCCGAATCACTGGCCGCTATAATGTGGGGCCAGGTTCGCCGAGCGCTTTTGACCGCGATAGTTCAGATCATGGAGGGCAGTTTAGCCGACGTATTCAAAGGCTTCAGCCGTATTATGAGAATCTGCTCGCCATCTTCAGGGTACAGTAATGAAATTTCGTAACCTCAGCATTGTCGTAGCGGTGGCCTTGATCGTGGCCGGCTTGATTTGGGCGGTCACTGCGTGGGACCGGAAAACGCATCCAAGTCAGCGATTGACACAAGCACCGTCGGTGGCGGGCGAGAGCCCTCAAGCGTCTCCACTTGTAACACCAAGCGCAACGTCAGTATCGCCCCTCAGTATGCCAAGTTCGCAAGGAATATCAACCATGAGCCCAACACAGCGTGCAAATTTTCTGCCACCCTCGATGCCGAAAGGTCCCTATCAGGGCAGGAACGACCCGCGTTGGCCGATCTATTGGAAGAAACGAGAGCAGGAGCGAGCCTTTGAATGGAAGACCCCCATCGAATTTTACGGTCAAGTAGTCGATCAAAATGAAGAGCCGATACACGACGTTGAGGTCAGCATGAATTGGACTGACATCTCCCCGAAGGGGACTTCTGCCGCCGTTGCGAGGACTGATAACGAAGGGAAGTTTTCGATTACCGGAATCCAAGGAAAGAACTTTGGTGTCCGATCCCTAAAGAAAGACGGCTACGTGGAAGCTATTAGCTCAAATCGCCACAGTTTCGAATATGCAGGCTTTTGGGAGCCGACGTATCACGAACCCGATCCGAACAAACCCGTAATTTTTCATATGAGGAAAAAAGGCGAGCCTGCTCCGCTCGTCTCCAAAAAGGGGGAGCTCGTGCTGGCTTTTGGAAGTCCATCGCCAATCCCGATGCCGCAGACCGCCGAAGGTGCTTCTCCGATAAGAGTTACCCTCTTCGAAAGCGACGCAAGAGCCAGAAAGTGGAGGGCACGAGTCTCTGTTCAAAACGGGGGAGTTCTACCAGCGCTGGAGGAGTTTCCCTTCCAAGCCCCGATGGACGGTTATCAACCTTCCCTCGATCTCAACGAGAAGAGCCCTCATCCACCGGGATGGCAGGACCTTGATGAGGGCGGTTGCTTCTATATCAAGACTCCGCAGGGACATGGATTGCTTACATTACGCCAGATTAGAGGCAAGAAGACACTTCGCTACGAGGTGTTGCTGAACTCTAACGGAGGAACGAATTTGGAGCCTTCCAAGCCATAAAGGTCTAGGTTCTGTTCACGAATTCCTGATCAAGATGAAAGCTGAGACGAGGCAGAGAGCGGCGAAGAAGGTTTTCGCGAGTTTGTCATAGCGTGTGGCCATGCGTCGGAAGTGTTTCACTTTGTTAAAGAAGCGTTCGATACGGTTGCGCTCACGGTAACGGGCGTGATCGTAAGGGAGTTTGCGGGCGCGGGTTGGGATCGGTGGTATCACCGCCTGCACTCCGTCGTAACACAAGCGCTCACGAATGCGGTCGGCATCATAGGCTTTGTCCATCGTGGCCGATTCGAGCACGTTGTCGGGATCCAAGCTCTCATAGAGAGGTTCAAACTGGCGGCCGTCGTGGGCATGTCCGGCAGTCAGATGGAGGGCCACGCTGCAGTTTTCGTCGATAGTCGCCGCGTGGATTCTCGTGCTCAGTCCTCCACGAGAGCGCCCCAGAGCCTGGTCGCCGCCGTTTTTTTTGGCGCTCCTGCCGCGTGCTGGTGGGCTCGTACTGTCGTGGAGTCCATCAACAGATGACGGGCCTGAGCGAAGCTTTCGCACTGAAGCCGCTGCCAAAGCCGCCGCCATACTCCCCGCTCTTCCCAGCGTCGAAAGCGCATGTAGACGGCATGCCAGTAGCCCAACTCCGCTGGTAAATCCCGCCAAGGGCAACCCACTCGATTCAAATACAAGACAGCTTCCAGAAAATCGCGATCACTCATTTCGGCAGGTGCTCCCGCACGTGAATGCTTGGCCTCTTCTATCGCTGCCTTGAGCTGCTCCCAAACACGATCGCTGATTATGACACGAGGATATTCTATCGCCATCCCAAGCATAAATCAGCTCTCGCTTGAAAAGTACACCTCTAAATTCGTGAACAGAACCTAGAGTTCGTGATCGCCAAACGTGTGGAGTTTCAATTAAGTGGCCAGGTATGCGGGGATCATTGATTTACCGACGGGCAAAATGTCGCATCGGCGGTCAATCCAGGTGACGGTATCAAAATCGACGATTACGCCAGAGCAGATTAACAGAGGGAAGTGTTCCCGTATGAGTGGCGCGTGCAGTTCCGAATTCAAGATAGAAACCTTATTGAACATCAAGAGGCACTTACCTTGGAAGCTGCTGAGTTCGCTATGTCCCACTATATGATCTAAAGTTACGGCCGACCAGTCGCATAAGTGCTGATGTCGCAGTTGACAAGCAGTTCTACTCTTACTTTGGTCAGCCACGCCGATACGGTCGGATGCACTTCCGTACTGATGGGAATCGGCAATGCGTGTTCATACATTGTTGGCTGATCCCACTCCTGACACCGGAACCTCGAACACTGTGATTCGAAAACGCTTACTAAGCCGTAGCGAGATAACCCTGCAGTCAAAAAACTTTCCGGCATTGCGAGATTCGCGGGATGCTGGTGTATGCTTTCCGGCGAAGCAAGCTTTCGGCTGAGAAGCAGTGCAGTGGTCCGCGCTACTATGGTTGCGCGTGCTCCCACTGCTCGACGTCTCCAACCTCGCGATGGGGTATTTTTGGCGCGGGAAGCTTGGCGAGATCGCGCAGGTCTTCGTCGACAAGCGGGTGGAGCGAGCGCAGCAGATATTTGCTACCCGCAGTGCTCTCCGATTCCACATTTAAACGAAGACGCCGTCGCACCGCTGCGGCAACCAGAGCGGCAACTCTTGTGTCATTCGTCTCACAGACCGCATTCGTTTCGATAGATCACGGCAATTGTTGAAGATGTGATCGGTGCGACATGTAGAATCCTGCTCTCCAATCGCAGTTCTCCATATTGCAAGGGACTTCGACATGTATTTTCTAGGACCGACCCCTCTCTCTTGATACCCGCCGACGCTCTGTCACAGTCAAGATCTGGCCCCCAGATCGGCCCCGAAGTTTTCAAGGCGCCTGCGCGGCGGTAACCTGGCGACAACTATCGCTTTGTGGCAGGCCTTTCCCTCAACGACACGAGTTCTTCATTCAGGCTGTGTCGGAGCATCTGTATTCGTGGATTCTCCTTCGCAACGTTGAGCAACTGCTCGTTGATCGAAAACGGGAACAACATCGGGTGTTGTCGGAGATGCGCAATTCGAAGCGACGAATCAGTCCGCGTGTGAAGAACCGCTTCGGCAAGCCATGCGACTCTTGCGGCGTCGTCGACAACGAAGGTCGCGCTGCCGGTGTATTCACCCTTGGCAGCAGCCTCGCGAATTGCTCCCCAATCGAAAAAGCTACTCACATTGTAACGGACGATCCGATGGACGAAATCGCGATCCCCGAACCGCTCTCCCAGACGCCGCTGGATATCGGAAATCTTGGCTGACCCCTACATTCGATCCTATATTTTATAACGGCCGCTCACATTCCTGATTCCGCGCCGAGACATTTCATCCTATGATCGGAGCGACCGGCATGCTGCTATGTTTCGGCTGAAAGCACATGCTCTGGACGAAAATCGATTCCGTGGCACGTCGTCCAGTCGCGCCGATGGCACGAATAGACGTCATCGGGCCTGAAGCCATCGCGGAAGCTTTCCTTTCTGGCAAAACCGCGGGAAGCTGCTCCATCGAAAGGAGCTCAGCCGCGGATTCTTCTGGTTGATATTTGCAGAGTGACCCTATTTATCTTCTGTTCCCGTTGTGATAACAGCCACGCATACCGGAAAGTCCTGGAGCGCGAACCCTCAGCGCTTAGTATCGAGATTCAAGATATGAGAAAACTAACCACGACAGTGCTAGCCTTGCTGCTCATTAGTGGCAGCGCTTTTGGAGGAAGCTTTCGCGTCCACTACTCGCTTAGAGGGAGCGGACGTGACATCACCGTGCAGGCTGAATCGTCAAGTGAGGCAAGACGGGTCGAGATGGAGATGTTCCCCGGCGCAGTGGTGACCGGCGTTAGCCGGATCAAGAGATAACCGATAGGAAAAGGCGGATGCGAAAGCATACTTTTCTAAATGCGTGCCGCGCCGGAAAAACATGAGACACATCGGCGTAGATGGATGCAAAGCTGGATGGATTGCCGTTTCAAAGCAGGACGGCGAACTCACATATCGGATTGTTGCTACGGTTCGTGAGTTGCTCAGCGCGTTTCCGAATGCCGAACGCGTTTTGATTGATGTTCCCATTGGCCTGCCGTGGCGAGATGAGCCGGTTCGTCCGTGCGATCACCGAGCGCGTCGCCTTCTTGGCGATCGGCGCTCCAGTGTCTTCCCAGCGCCATGTCGCGCGGCCGTCCGTGCCGAGGCAATTGCGGCAGCACGTGAATTGAATAGGGGTGAGCTGGGCCGAAGCCTACCCGAGCAAAGCTGGGGAATATGCCGGAGGGAGGTGGACGATTTGCTTCCGGGCAATCCGAGTCCGGAAGCTGAAGTACGAGAAGTCTATCCTGAGGTCTGCTTTTGGGCGCTAGCCGGCCGTTCGCCGATGAAACACAACAAGAGGAAGAAAGAAGGCCGCCGCGAGCGATTAGATGTTCTCTTGGCATTTGAGCCCACCGCGAAGCATTTTTTGGATGTCGCGCTAGCGCGCTCGTTGCCTTCGTGACCAGCTCGGCGCCCGATTCGCAGGTTGCGAGCATACGTGGTGATCCGGCGAGTGACGAAAGAGGGCTTCCCATGGAAATGCTGTATGTCGAGCGGTAATTTGGGGTAGTGGCGTAATGGCGCCAAACAATGCGTTGTAGCAGGTTCGCCTCCTTTGCCGGACGTCATTAATGGCACGCTGACCGAACCCCGTTCGCAATTTGAAGTGTAAACTTCGTAAGCAGCAAGTAATATAGATTTGAGCGTATTCTGAGAATATCGCGGCACAGTTATACAATACTAGCTGAACTAACACTCCGACGGCGGGCCTTAGCGCGATGAAGGCTATTTTTGGGACTATTCGCCTCTCGGCCAGTGATCTTAGCAATCATCTGGCGTGCCACCACCTGACGTCACTGGATCTGGCGGTCTCGCTCGGAGCGCGACCCGAGCCGAGGTGGCATTCCCCGGATGCGAAGGTGCTTCAAGAGCGGGGCAGGGCACATGAAAATGCCTATCTGGCGCATCTGCAGGCCCAAGGGGTGTCCATTGTCAATCTTCGGGATACTGATAACTCCGAAAGGGCATTAACGGCAACACGGGCTGCTATGGCCAGAGGTGTCGAGGCAATTGCCCAGGCAACGCTGGCGAGCGGCCGATGGTTCGGGCGGGCAGATGTGCTAAGGCGAGTTGACCGTGCCGGCGGCAGTTGGTCTTACGAGGTCTATGACTGCAAGCTCGCCTGCGAAACAAAGGCGGCAACCATCCTTCAATTGTCGCTCTATTCCGAGCTCTTGGCAGGCATTCAGGGAGTTTTGCCGGAGTCGATGTACGTGGTCCCGCCCGGAGTTGATTTTCAACCGGAGCAATATCGAGTGCTGGATTTTGCGGCTTATTATCGGTTCGTCAAAGCGCGCCTGGAGAAGGCTATTGAGCAAAATCGAGATGGCATCACGACTTCCGCGGAGCCAACTGCTCACTGCGAAATATGCCGCTGGTTTCAAGAGTGCGACGCGGAGTGGCGCAAGCAGGATCACTTGTCTCTGGTTGCAGGCATCAGCAGATTGCAGCGAAAGCAACTATCCGCTTGGGAAGTAACGACTGTCGAGCAATTGGCGGTCCTCCCTCTACCAATCCCAGATCGGCCTGACCACGGATCAAAGGAGGCATACATCAAAGTCCGGGAGCAAGCACGGGTGCAGGTAGCTGGAAGAAATCAGGGCCAGTCTGTTCACGAGGTGTTTGAAGTCACCGATGAACATGGTCTGTCGCTGCTGCCGGAGCTCTCTCCCGGAGACATTTTCTTTGACCTCGAAGGAGACCCATTTGTGGGCGTTGGCGGACGGGAATACCTCTTCGGCTTCGCCTGGGAAGATCAGACCGGTCAACAGATGTATGACCGGCGCTGGGCGATGACGGCGGACGAGGAAAGGCGGTCGTTCGAATGGTTTGTCGATTCGGTCATGACGCGCTGGTCGCAACATCCAGCGATGCATATCTACCATTTCGCGCCTTACGAGCCCTCGGCTCTGAAGAGGCTCATGGGCAGGCATTCGACGCGTGAAGACGAAATCGATCGCATGCTGCGAGCAGGATTGTTCGTCGATGTTCATACCGTCCTGAAGCGAGCCCTTCGCGCGAGCGTGGAGCGATACTCGCTGAAGGACCTCGAGGTGTTTCACGACTTTCGACGCGAGATGCCGTTGGAAGAAGCCCGCAGCGCCATGCGTCAAATGGAACACGCCTTGGAACTGGGGCAACCAGCCGAGGTGGGCGAATCTGTTAGGAGCGCGATCGCCCTCTACAACGCTGACGATTGCTTTTCGACTCGATCTTTGCGCGACTGGCTTGAACGGGAGCGGCAGGCCCTGGAGCAAGCAGGGCACCCCATTCCGCGTCCATCAGTGTCAGATGGCGCTCCTCCGGAAACTGTTAGCGAACGCCAGCGACGGACTGCGGCGCTGGCGGAGGAATTGAAGACGGGCGTTTCTGCTGATCCAGCGCAGCGAAGCGACGAGGATGCTGCACGCTGGTTGCTGGCGAATCTTCTCGACTGGCATCGGCGAGAGTCCAAAGCGGGCTGGTGGGAGTATTTCCGTTTGAAAGACATGACGGACGAAGACCTCTTCGATGAGAGAAGCGCCCTGTCAGATTTGAGCTTTATTGAGCGGATCCGAGTGAAGCGAAAAATACCGACGGATCGCTATTCCTTCGACAAGCAAGAGACAGACATCCGGGCTGGAGATATCGTTTGCGAGAGAGGCGAGAGAATTGGTGAGGTGGTCGAAATAGATATCGCAACCCGCACGATCGACATCAAGAAGGCGAGGAAGACCGCCGATGTTCACCCGACATCCATTTTTGTGGACGCGCAGGGTCCTACTGATGATGTTTTGGCGGACTCGCTACTCCGTCTCG
Source organism: uncultured Verrucomicrobiae bacterium (assembly GCA_963744345.1). GTDB lineage: Bacteria > Verrucomicrobiota > Verrucomicrobiia > Chthoniobacterales > Terrimicrobiaceae > DASTFP01. The sequence continues at coordinate 54,313 of CAVUTD010000010.1, read as the reverse complement.
GAACATGGATTAATAGCAATGGTGTTGATTCCCCGGGACCCTTTCGGGCAGCGCGTGACCTCTTGTTACGCCGCAGGCCGCGTTTGGCGGATGGGTCTGACACGCTCGTCCTCCCCGACGAATCAACCGTGGATGCCGCGAAGCGCATCGGGACATTGCTCGATTGTTCTGTGCTCCCGATACAAGGGCCGCCGGGATCCGGGAAGACATTCACCGGCGCGCGCATGATATGTGAGCTGGTGCGACGGGGGAAGAAAGTGGGGATTACCGCAACGAGCCACAAGGTGATCCAGAACCTACTCCTTCAGGTAATCAAGGCGGCAAAAGAAGCGGGTCTTGGAGGCCTGAGCTGCGTGCAGAAGGTCAACGAGAAACAGGACGTTGCGCCCCCCGGCATTACGCTAACGACAGACAACGCCGAGGCGCTGGCAGCTCTTCGTGGCGATGCCCAAGTCGTCGGTGGCACCGCGTGGCTTTGGTCACGGGAAGAGTATTTCGAAGCGGTGGACGTTCTTTTCGTGGACGAGGCCGGACAGATGTCGCTGGCAAATGTGCTGGCCGTCTCTCAAGGGGCGAAGAACCTCGTTTTGCTCGGAGACCCGCAGCAATTGGAGCAACCATTGAAAGGCAGCCATCCCGAGGGTGCAGCCGTCTCCGCTCTTGAGCATATACTCGGCGGAGCGAAGACGATTTCTTCAGATATGGGTTTGTTCCTGGAAAAAACGTGGCGCCTGCACCCGAAGCTCTGCGATTTCACTTCAGAAGTATTCTACGAAGGGCGACTTCATCCTCGCGCGGGACTCGAGCAACAAAGGATCGAAGGGCATCCTTGGTTGGGCGGATCCGGCCTCTGGTTCGTTCCGGTTCCGCACGAGGGAAATCAGAACGCTTCGGCGGAAGAGGTCGAGTGTGTAGCCGGACTTGTTTCCAGTCTTTTGCAAACCGGTGTGAATTGGGTCGACGACAAAAACCGAAGCCGTCCGCTGCAGTTGGAGGACGTCCTTATTGTCGCGCCGTACAATGCACAGGTCTCCGACCTATCGAATCGTATTGCGAACGCGCGAGTGGGCACGGTGGATAAATTTCAAGGCCAGCAGGCGCCAGTCGTCATCTACTCTCTGACAACGTCCTCGCCGGAGGATGCGCCGCGCGGGATGGAATTTCTTTATAGCTTGAATCGGCTCAACGTCGCAACATCGCGCGCTCAGGCTTTAGTTATTGTCGTAGGCAGTCCGCGTCTTCTCGAACCCGAGTGCCGCAGTCCACGGCAAATGCAGCTGGCGAACGCGCTTTGTCGCTACTTAGAAATCGCTCGAGTCGCGGAGACTCCATAAACACGCAAGTGCCGCCTTGTGAGCACTCTTGCGGTCGCTCTCCGTAAGGGAAAGAACACGGGTGCGCAGTGTAAGAGCCTGTGCGAGAAGGTTGCCGCATTCACATAAGGATTCGACTCAGGAAACTCGGTTTCTGTTCAGGCGGAAAATTTTCCGCAAGATCCACCTCCCAACGCGTAATACGGAACTACATTAACCAAGTAGATCTATCGAGAGACAATAACCCTCAAGAGAGTTAATCATGTTCCGGAGTAGAAAAGCAAATTCACGACCACTTGTTCCACCCCTCGACTTAGTGCTCGCTGCGCTAAAAGATACAAGCTTATCGGCTAAGCAAGACGGCGACTCAGTCATTGTTGGACACCAAAATTTCACCTCGCGAATTGATCTTGTCCCTCCTACCAACGAAGAGTCCGCAAACTTCCCGATTAAAGTGGTACTGCGGGTTAAGACGGAGCTACCCGAAAAACTCGGAGCGATGTTTGCCAAGAAGCCGGAGATGACCGCCGCTATGAATGCGATGGCCACCTTGGGGGCGCTCACTATTGACAGCGGCCAAATCTTCGTTGGCTCTCGCTTGACCATCTATGAGAACGCGGAGAATCTTCTAAATCTGCACGTCGGATTAATTCTTTGTGCAGCAACGGGAGCCACTGATTCTCTGCTTGGGGCTATGCGCCGCACATTCGCTCATGAGGGTGGAAAAAAAGAGAAGTCGGCATGGTCCGCGGACGACATGGAGGAGGTTTGCGAGTACCTATCTCGGAAATCCGTTTGCACTACCGGAGGGCTTGGATTGACTGCCGAATTTCCTCTGCGGGATGGGGCCGTCTGTGCCGCAATGGGGGATCACGAAACCGCCTTATGGCAGCTGCATGCAGACCAACCACATCCTGAAATGGGAGGTGGCTTGTTTTGTGTTTTGCAAATGCCACAGCAAATTAAGGACGCAAAAAAGTTGGCTCAGTTGATCATGCAACTCAACCGAATGGAATGGGCTCCCCAGGATCTTGCGCCACACTTTGGCGCGTGGTGTCATGGTCGAGTCGGCATGAACCTTGCCTATGTTTCCTTCTTACCCAACGCGCTATATCCGATCAAAAGTATAGCGACAAACGTTTCACTGTGGGCATGGTATCGGGCACGCTGGGCAAACTCCGTATTGGAATCCCTCGGGGTTCCCGCGTAAACCTCATCGGAAATCCGCAACAGTAATGTCCGGATCTCTGACTTGTCGAAACGCCCGCACCCCTCGGTGTAGATGAAATTGCCGCGGCCTCTGCGAAAACGTCACAGATCGTTCGAGATTCATCCTTTCGATCTGGCGAGACCCCAGTCTTGCCAAACCTCGCCGAAGGACATCGTGCCACGGCAAAGCTGGGACACCCGCAGTCCACTTTTTCCTAATAGTTTGTAGCGCATAGTCATTTCTAGAGTGTGTCCAGTTCTTGCTCTCAATTCGACCGGCAAATTTTTGGTCCATTTCTCGCGACGGGCCTTCCTGAACGGTCAGCCGCACCCCCCTGGGATTACGAGAAAGCTGCAGCAAGGGCACCATTTCAAATCGATCGCTGTTCTGCCGTCCAATCTCCGCACGCAATGCCAGCGGTGTTGCTTTTCGACCCCCTCGACACTGTAGAGCAAATCGGTTTGTTGTCGTGCAGGTGATCGGCCAGCAGAAGCATCGCTCCGGCTGGAGACAAGCAGATTTCCGGCGACCGCGGGCGTGGATCTTCCAAACTGCACCGGACCTTGTCGTCCTAAACGATTGTCTCTCTCTCGCCTCCGCGCGCCAGCACATGGTAACATTCCGCCAGAAACTCGCGGTTATGAAATTCTGTTACTGCGACGAAAGCGGGATGCAAGACAAAGACCAGTGCTTTGTCGCCGTCGGTATTGTCGTCGATGCGGCGAGGCTGAACCGCATTGGGCGAATACGACAAGATTCACGGACCGCTGGCGGAACATCGATCCATCGATCCGAAAAACCATCTGCGATTCGCTTTGCCATTGGATCGGGAACCGGAAGCACGGCCTGATTTTGACGGCAATTGACCGCGCGACCTATGCCAGCACGTTGGCAAGAGCGCCCGACGAAATGCGGCGTCACTTCTGGATCGCGGGAATGATGCACGTGGCTCTCCAACTCCAAAAGTTGCATCAGAATGAATCCAACAACAAAGGGCGGACAATTCGGCTGATTGATGATAACAAGCAATTCGCGGATCACCTCGCGGAGATTCTCTGGTCGCCCCCGGCGTGGACTGACAGTTATTACGACCGTGGACGCAAGCAGGCACAGTTAGACCAAATCATTGACAGTGCTTTCACCGTAAAATCGCATCACACAGGAATGGTTCAGGTTGCGGATTTATTCGCATTGGTATTTCGCCGCTTCGCGGAAATCAAAGACTTTAAGTCTGCAGAAGAATGGGACGGGGAAGCGGAATATCTCGTGAAGCTTGTCCAAACTCTCTCCGCACGTTTGACGTCTTCGAGTGTTCGATGGCCCAAACGCACATCCTCTGATTGCGCGGCATGGTTCAATCGCCTGGCGCCTCCGTCGCTGTTTGCCCTGAAGAATTGAATCCATGACTTACAAAAGGAAACCCATCAAATCGCATTGCCGTTGGGGGTCCATCAACCTCTCCCGCCTCGTTCTGTTCTCCGATGCCCTCATGCGGCAGCCTTGATTTTTCTGCGGCGGGCTTCTCCACGTGCAAAGCTGTCCGCTGCGGTTGGACGACGTGCTAATTGTCGCCGCTTACGATGCACAGATCTCACACGTCTCGAGTCGTATTCCGAACGCGAAAGTAGGCTCCGTGGACAAATTTCAGGGACAGGAAGCGCCGGTCGTCATTTACTCTCTCACGACCTCCTCGCCCGAAGATGCCCCGCGCGGAATGGAATTTCTCTACAGCTTGAATCGACTCAATGTCGCAACGTCGCGCGCTCAGGCAGTAGTGATTGTGGTCGGCAGTCCGCGTCTTCTGGAGCCCGAGTGCCGCAGTCCACGGCAAATGCAGCTGGCAAATGCACTTTGTCGGTACGTAGAAGTGGCTCAAGTGATCGAGTGGCCGCGGGCACAGCGTAATAGCGCGCGGATGCTTCGATGCCCTGGTCGGCACGTAGGGATAGTCGAGGAGAGAAACATAGGAGCCTGTTAGTACCCGTAAGCATTCGCGATGTGAAGGATATCGGCAGATTGTGGATAAGATTCGTCCAAGGGCTTCTGGACGATCACGCCCACGCTGAGGGGCTGGACAAACAAGCCGAATGCAATGAAGATGCAGATATGAAGCTGACTGCTGCATATAAGCAGGTGGGTGATTGCTGGGCTGCCTGGGTGGAGGAAATACCGGGGGTCAACACGCAAGGCAAGACTTTGGATGAAGCTTGCGAGAACTTGAAAGACGCGCTTCAAGTGGTTTTGGAGGCCAACCGCGAGCTAGCTGAAAAGGAACACGAACCACCCGGCGCGAAGAATTGGTAATTGCTTGAAACGCGCCGAGCTCGAGAGGCATCTGCGCGCTCATGGTTGCCAGCTTACCGGGAAGGCGGCAGGCATTCGGTTTGGTGGAATCGTGCAAGCCGTAAGACGTCGGCCGTTCCCAGGCATTCGGGAGATAAACGGATACACTGCGCGGGGCATATGCCGGTCGTTAGAAATTCCAGATCCGTAGACTTCACAAGGGGTTCTCCTGTGTTTGAAATCGCCCATGATGAGCGGAAGCCGTCTGTTGCCAATGATGTCCACGGTTTTGCGGAACCGCGTCAATAGCCAGCGAAGGAACGCTTCGGCAGAAGAGGTCGAGTGTATCGCCGGTCTTGTCTCCAGCCTTGTGCAACCCGGCGTAGAGTGGGTCGACGACAAAAACCGAAGGCGTCCGCTGCAGTTGGAAGACGTCCTCATTGTCGCGCCGTACAACGCACAGGTCTCCGATCTGTGGAAGTGGATTCCGAACGCGAAAGTAGGCACCGTGGATAAATTTCAGGGGCAGGAGGCACCGGTCGTCATCTACTCTTTAACGACCTCCTCGCCCGAGGATGCGCCGCGCGGAATGGAATTTCTTTACAGTCTGAACCGGCTCAACGTCGCGACGTCGCGCGCTCAGGCTATGGTGGTTGTCGTCGGCAGCCCCCGCCTTCTGGAACCTGAGTGCCGCAGTCCACGGCAAATGCAGTTGGCGAATGCGCTTTGCCGCTACGCAGAAATGGCTCAAGTTGTCGAGGCGGCATCATAGTCTAGAGAAGCTCCGAGTCGCCGCAGTCGTTCGATGCGAGACGCTCTTCCTGAGCACTCTCGCGGTTACCTTCCTGAAGTCGCCCGGGAAGGTGCCGAAAAATATCGTGCCAACGAACTTACCCACATGCCTGCCCATCGGCCTTCCTCTTGGACTGCAGAATAGACGCTGTTCGTGAGTGACCTCTTTGAAGCGATTTGCGAGTCTTCAACCAAGAAGCTTATGGAAAAACTGCTTAAGCTAATCTACGAACGGTCTCTAGATTCATGGAGCGACAGAGCAGAAGACGCATTCCTCGAGCTCTTTGGAGGCGTGAATGGGCGCTACCCAGAACGTGCGCGGAAGGCGGTTCAGATTCGGGCGCCGAAATTTTCAGACGAGAACAATGTTCCATTCTCAACGCTGATCGAGCCCTCAAACCCGAAGTCGGGACCGTATGGCGGCATGAGCGTCGGTGTATTTCCTGTGGAGGGATCGCCATGTCTGATTGCTCTCGTTACAGGGACGACAGGACTGCATCCCGACGAAGCTATTCTCGCCAGACCCGGACACGCGCGGAAAGGAAGGGCGATTTGCGAAGCCATTAACCGAAGAGAGAAGCGTTTTGCGGCTTGGGCCAAGCATGATCCGACACGCAACGATCTGCAAATACCAGAGAACGTCGCTTCCCACTTCGACGTTTATGCTGCTCCTTTCAAACGCTACGGGAAGGATGTCCACGCTATTTATCGCCCATCTGACGACCGCGAGGCGACTAACTTCGCCCTGAAAGCGTTCTTGGATCTCTACTTTGAAGAACGCGGATTTCTTCCGCTCGCGCCGCACAAGACCGATTACGAGGACATTCGAAGCGAGTATTTCCAGTGGCTGATGCCGGATATCGCCGACACGGAGGTTGTTCAACTCCTAAGTGATCGCCGTTTTGTCGTCCTCGAAGGCCCGCCGGGAACTGGGAAAACACGGATGGCCCTGGGACTTCTTGCTTCAAAATACGCTGGCTGTGGCCACTCGATACAGTTTCACCCCAATACAACCTATGAAAACTTTATAGGCGGCTTAGCGCCGACACCAACGAAAGGGGATATTGGCTTTCGCTTCGAGCCCACGAAGGGTGCGCTGATGAAGGCCGCGGCAGAGGCCGAGGAAGTGAAGCCGCAGCCGTATCTTCTTCACATCGACGAGATCAACAGAGCCGACCTATCCAAAGTTCTCGGTGAGGCCATTTTTCTCCTCGAGTATAATGACGAGAGTCCAAGAACCATTACGCTTGCATACGATTTTGGTCCACCTTGGCAAAATCGGCTGGTCATACCGTCGAACCTTCACATTATCGGCACGATGAACAGCGCGGACCGTAGTATCGCGATTGTTGATGTTGCGATCCGACGAAGGTTCGCTTTCGTGAAACTGTGGCCTCAATTCAGTGTGGTTCAGCAATGTGGCAGCAAACTGGCTGAGGAAGCATACAGGCGTTTGCTTTCTGTCTTCACGGAATACGCATCCGATGATGCTTTCGCGTTGATGCCGGGTCACTCCTACTTCCTTGCCAAGGGCGGGAGCGACTCAGCAGCGTTGAGGTCGCTCAAGGTCACTCTACTCCCGCTTCTCGAAGAATATCTCACGCAAGGTTATGTCACGAACTTCGCTGATCATCTGCGAGGGTATTGCCAGTGGGTGGAATCACTCTCAGTGCCGCTAATCCGTGAGCTCGCGGATTAGAAGACTCGCTCGGCAACGGCGAACGACATCGCCGCTTGAAAGAGTCGCACCAATCCGAGCAGAAGCAATCGTTCTCGATGACACTTCTCTCACGCTAATCGACGCTGCGATACTGGCCCGAACGAGCTCCAGTGATGCGTCGCGTGAAGCAAAGCTCGCACACCAGTTCATCGAGCGAAACATCAAGACCTTAGCGCAATTCAGCACCGAGGCTCGAGTGGATTTCGATGGAAGCAAGGTGATTCTTGTTTTCCAGTCGGGAGCACAAATCGGTGCGTTTTCTCTGGTCTCGCCAATTTCGGGCAGAGCTGAAGTAACCCTCATCATTCGACCGCGTTTTGGTTGGGCTGGGCTGGGGCGCGCCCTTGGAACGAGCGGCTTCAAGATTATTCCGCAGGTTCTCTCTCTTCCTCTCCTGCCAAAGACCGAGCGCGAAATCCCTGACTGGGTTCTATCAGCTACGATTCTGCCACGCCTGAAGGCACTTCTCCCTCAACTTTTGCGACGGTTCGAAATGGTCGAAGACGATCGAAGCGCGCCGTGCGGCCAAGTCAACTGGTCGCGCTATGCCACCGAGAAACTGCCTGCGATGAAGTTTCTCGACGTTCCTTGCAGGCATCCCGACCTGCGCCACAATAGGGAACTGATCGCCGCGATCCACTACGTACTTCGAAAGCAACTCGCGTCGCTTGGGTCTCAGCGCCATGCGGGAGTTGTCGTCGTGGAGCTCATGGAGATGTGCCTGACGCTTCTGCGATGCGTTGAGAGTGTCTCGCCGTCTCGACCGAGTCGAAAGCAATTAGACGCCTGGTTTCGATCACCACTCGGCGCAAACGTATTTCTCGACGGCCTCAACGCCCTCACCTGGAGCACCGAGGAAACGGGATTGGGAGGCATTACTGACTGGCGTGGCCTGCCCTGGGTCATGTCGATGGAGCAGTTTTACGAAGCATGGGTCGAATCCGTATTCAGTCGATTCGTCCGTCGATTTGGAGGAGTCCTGCGTGTCGGGCGACGACGTGAGACGATCACGCCAATCGCGTGGGAACAACCGTTTCTCGGGTCTCAGAAATACTTGATGCCAGACTTGGTGGTTGAGCAAGAAGACAGAACGATCTTCATCGACGCGAAATACAAGGATCACTGGGAAGCCTTGCGACAGCATCGCTGGCTCGACTTGGAAGAAGAAATTCGCAAGCGGCATCGTGACGATCTGCTTCAAGTCTTGGCCTACTCGACGCTCTCCGAAAGCAAAGCGACGACGGCATGTCTTGCTTACCCTTGTACCCTTGATACGTGGGCGTCGTTTAAGCAGCGCGGCGCCGTCTATCATAAGGCTGCGCTTTACGCCGGTACGCGCAAGATCGATTTGGCGATGATCGCAATCCCAATGGGCGATAAAGTCGACGAAATAGTGGACCAACTTGGCTTCATAGTATCGCAGTGACAAATGAGTCTACGTGCTGCAATCTTCGGAGGAGAAATCAAGCGGCTTAAGCGTCGGGGTCATCTCAGGTTTTCCTGGTTCATTCTTACTGACCACCTTCTGTCTAGCATCGGTCTGTCGCTGTTTCTCGCACAAGAACCAATCAAATGGCAGCCTCCAAAGGCGTTGACCACACGAAGGAGAACGAAGTTGTGATCGCTTGCCCATTCTGCGACTACCTCGGCCATCGCGATGTCTGCGAAGACAATAATTGGATAGCAGCAAATGACCACGCGACTGCGTTTTTGGACGGGTATCCCGTCAGCGTTGGTCATACTCTGGTCGTGCCACACAGGCATGTAGATTCGATTTTTGAACTTGGCGGTCAGGAGCAGACCAGCATCTGGAGTCTAGTCGCAGACGCGCGAGACCGGCTTCGCCAGCGCTTCGATGTGCCGCCGGATGGTTTCAATGTTGGTCCAAACGACGGGATTGAGGCTGGACAAACTTTGCCACATGCCCATGTTCACATAATTCCTCGCTACCGCGGAGACGTGCCCGACCCTCGCGGTGGGATACGCTGGGTAATTCCTCGAAAGGCCAACTACTGGAATCCGGCGGAGGCCGATCCGTTCCAGCAGGTGGAGTTTCTGGGCTTTATCCAGTCACTCCTCGAGCATGGCGAATTCGTCTCGACCTATAAATTCGCCCTACTGCAAGTTCTTGCCGATTTGTCACTGGAGAAAGACCCAGACCCCGATGGGAGCACGCGCATCCCTCTCGAAGAGATCGCTGGGAAGTTCATTTCGTCATATTGGGCGCACTCAGCACCATTTCATTTTGCCGACGGAACGAGCGGTCTCCTACGTCAGAACAATGGTATGCGGAATATTGCAGTCATTGGTTTGCTATCGGAGGCCCGATCAGTATTCCCGACACTGGGATTGCTGAGGCAATCGGGAAATCATTGGAGATCACTTGTCCGAAGTGTTGCTCGCCAGGTGAAGGAGATGCCCTTGTTCAAATTGCAGACCGTCGGGAGGAAACAAATCAGCTCCCTTTACGCGAATCAGCTCAAAGATGGAGCAATCGTTCTATGGAAGGGCGTACAGGACTGCTTCCGCCGGTTTTATGGGATCGTTCTGAGGCTCTCGCGGCGGGAATGGATCGAGATGGTACGCAAATTGAATCCGGCATCACTTGGGACGTCCTTAGATCTCGCCGAATTTATGTTTGGTAGCGAGAGAAACCCATGGCCCGGGATCCGTCCGTTACTCCGCGAAATTCAAGACGGCGGTAGGTGCTTTTACTGCGGCGGCCCCATGGCTGGAAACGAGGAGCTTGATCACTTCATCCCATGGTCGATGTATCCCAATGATCTAGCGCATAATTTCGTTCTCGCATGCCGCCGCTGCAATGCCGATAAAAGCGGCAACCTGGGGTCTGTCGAGGCGTTGGCTCGATGGATCGAACGGAACAACACTCACGGTAACCGGCTCGCAAATCAGGCGAATGCGATAGGGTTGCCGAACGATGCCCGCGTGTCCGCACGAATTACGGCATGGGCTTATGAGCGGGCCGAGAAGGAATTCACACTGTAAGCATTGGTAGATTGAAGGTTGAGGGCTGACGGCGCGATTCGCACACGACGTTCTTCCACTCGTGGCAAAATCGACGGTTGTGCCGAGGCCTGCCCCTATGGCGATTGTGTTGATGTGCACTTTCGCGACGGCCTGTAGCGGTTGCCAACGAGCGCAGCACTTTTGTTCGAAGCGCAAGCTGAGAAACAATGGTTTTGCTTTGGACTATTTGACAGACCGCATCCGCTGTTTATCGTCTAGTTTTAGCATCAGGAGTGATTCGGGAAGCCGGATTCGGCAACCTGCCGTTGGAGACGGCAAGGTGCCTTGACCTGAAAGGGTCGATGTGCGGGAGAGCGATCTCCTGAACGAAAAATCTCCACGGAACTTTCCGCCGCCTGATGAAGGTCGGCGGATTTTTTGTGCTCTTGATGCGAGAACCGCATCCCCAATGAGCACTCGTAAATCTTCCGCCAAAACCAACGCTTCCAAGGCCGCTTCTCCCGCGGTCAAACACCGCAAAATCCGTTCGCTGCTAACCCGCCCTCTCGGCCTGCTTGGCTGGGAAAGGCTCGAACCAGTGTTGCTGGCGGCCCTGACAACCCGCGATCCTCTTCTCCTCATCGGCAGGCACGGCACAGCCAAGAGCTTCCTCTTGGAGCGGCTGGCCCAGGCTCTCGGGTTGGTCTACCGATTCTACAACGCCTCGCTCATCAACTACGACGACCTGGTGGGCATCCCGCTGCCCGACGAAACCCAGAGCTCGCTGCGCTACATCACCACGCCAACGGCGATCTGGGATGCGGAAGTAGTCTTCGTCGACGAGCTCAACCGCACGCGACCCGATCTCCAGAACAAGCTCTTCCCCATCATCCACGAGCGGCGCGTGCAGGGAGTTGAACTCGAGAAGCTGCGCTATCGCTGGGCGGCGATGAACCCGGCCACCAATGGGGACCATGACAACGAGGAGCAGTATCTCGGGGCGGAGCCGCTCGATCCCGCTCTCGCCGATCGCTTCGGCTTCCTTATCGAGGTGCCTGACTGGAGTGATCTGAGCGAGAGCGAACGCACTGAGGTTCTGCTTGACCAATTCCGCGGTCCCCATGAGTTCCCTGTGCAGGTCTCGGCCTTGGTCGAGCGGAGCGTGGCCATTTTTCGAGAGCTCTGCGCCCGGCCGCCGGCGCAACTCTGTGGCTACTTCCTGGCCCTCGAATCGCAATTACGCGCCGCAGGCACCCGGTTCTCCAGCCGCCGGATGACGACCCTCGTGCGAACCGCACTCGGCATCCACGCCTCTCGCATCGCGCTGGCGGTCGAGTCCGGGGAGAAATCTGCCAGACCGGAGTGGCAGGAATCGCTCTTCCTTGCGCTGGCCCATGGCCATCCGGGACTCGCGTCGGGACCGGTGGATCGCGGGGCGTTACTTGCCATGCATCGGCAGGCCTGGAACATCGCGGGGCTGAACGAGGACGATCCGTGGAAGGAACTCCTCAAGATCGCCGACCCTGTGGAGCGCGCGGCGATTGCGAGCAAGACGGGCTTCCCGTTAACGGAAGCCGATCTTTCGAGCGTGATCCTCGAGGCGGTGGCCTCAAGACCCACCGAAGCGCAGCGGTCAGCGATTTCTCTGGTGCTCTACCTTTCGCTGCGCTCCGCCAGGCGCATTGCCGCCACGGCGGCGGAGACACTTGCCAGCCAGCTCTCGCGCGTGCTGCGACCATTTGCGACAACTCATAACGTCTACGGAAAGGAGCTGCAAAACTGCCGGGAAGTCGCCTCGCTTTGCAGCGGCTTGAATGATACGCCTCGCGACAAATACGCCCGCAATCTGCTCAACGCCTTCCTTCCGGACGGCTATGCGGAAATCACCCCGCAGCAACTGCATGCCGAGTTCATCGGGCTGTGGGAGCGCTTCGGTGTCACGACCACAGCCGCAAAGAACGGATCGTGAGCATGCTACTCCACAACATGAGCGCTCCTCCCCGCACGGAGGTGCGAGCGGAGAAGCGCGCCATCGCCGATCGAATCGTCGTCTTTTCGCTCATCTACGCCCTGACCGTGCGGGGGTTTCTTGAGAAGTACGAGCGGCCGGAGAAACCTGCCGGAAGGAAAGGAATTTGAGGAAATCCCATGGAGCTATTCCACCGACGAGCGCAGCACGATCCGGGCGCGCTGGCCATCACCAGGAGACCTTTTCGCCCGGATCGGTGATCCAAAGCATCTCCGCATTGCGCCCGATTTCCTCATCGGCTGGCGAGTCGGCATCTTGACCGACGGCTCCTACCTCTGCCCGGATCCGCAAATTGTTGCCGGAGTGCAAGCTCGCTGCTCGGGTGACCTCTATCTATCACGCCGTAACCCGGACCTGAGCTGGGAGAGGCTGCTCTCAGCGCCGATCGCCTTTGATGAACCAGCCGTCAGCGCTCTCTTCCCATGAATATTCTCTTCAACCGTCCATCCACACCGGAGGCCGCGGCCATCCGGGAACGCATCTTCAATGTCTTGCCCGCGGCGAGCTATCAGATGGAGAAGCTCTTCGGACTGTTCGATATCGAGTTCAGCGATGTGACGGAAACCGCCTGCGTCGAGTGCCGCACGACTCCCAGGTTGCTGCTCAACAAGGTCTTTGTCGACGAATACTGCCGTGATGACGGGGATCTTTTCCTGCTCATCCTGCACGAGCTTTACCACATAATCCTGGGACACACCCGGCTCTTCCGCCGAGTCTCCCCGATCGACAACATCGTCTTCGACGCGGTGATCAACTCGATGCTCTGCCGCACGGTCGGGCGAACGGTGGGCACAAGGCTCTTTACCCGACTCAACAGCTATGACTCACTGCCCGAGCGCCTGCTTCGTCCGCCGCCCGGATGGCCGGAGGAGTTCCAGGGCACGCTTGCCGCGCTACCTTCCGAGGAGCAACGCATCATCGGACTGCTCTACGGTGCGGACGAATCGAGCAACATCACCTACCGCGACATCTACGAACTCCTGTGTAAGGAACTCGCCGGGTGTAACGTTCCGAAGGTCTTGCTGCTCGGCTCGCATGGTCCTGAGCAAAATGAGGATGGTCTGCTGAAGGAAGCAATACGGCGCATCGTGGAGGGTTGGCCGCCTCCGCCTTTCCGGATCGCGGGACGCGACGAGGGCCGGAGCGCAGAGAATTTTTGGCTTCGACCAGCCGACAAACCCGGCAGCGCCTTCCGAAAGGCTTTCGAGAGCGCCCTGCGCAAGTGCGGCGTCCATGCCGGACGCGGACCGGCCGTTTATCGTCAGCAGGTGACCAGCAGCCTGCTGGGCGTAGAAACGGTGCTGCCCAATGCGCGCGACCGTCGCATCCCTGCGCTGCGCTCCGTTTTTGGACGTCCGCCGCTCCTTTACCGAAGCGAGGTATCGGAGCAACGACTCAGGCCTCTGCGAGTTCCGATCGTCCATCTTTATCTGGACGTCAGCGGATCGATGACCGAGTGCCTGCCCTACCTCTCAGCTGCGTGTCGCGAACCCTTCAAGCGCGGAGAACTCAAGATCTTTGCCTTCTCCACCGTGGTATCGGAACTCAAGGGCCATGATCTGACCAAGGCGTCGATGCGGAATACATTTGGAACCGACATCAATGCCGTGCTCGAGCACGTCACTGGCATCCGTACAGGGCACAGGCCGAAAGTCATATTGATCGCCACCGATGGATATGTGGGGCGAGGTCGCAGCGACCTGATCGCCAGGCTCGGACGCATCCGGGCGGTGGCTGCACTGACTCACTCCGGCCATGCAGGTGACCTTCAATCATGGGTTCACGAAATGATCCAACTTCCTGACCCGTATATCTCACACTCTGGAGGCTCATCATGCTAATCATTTGGCCGCCAGCGGATTCGTCCTCCCGCACCAGATCACCTTGGATATGCCTTGGTCGTCCTCACCCCTGTCGACCAAAGCATTACGCAACCTGAACCACCCGAGTTCGAGATAAGCGGGTTAAACCATGAACCAGCACGCCGAATACGTTTCCCCGGGGCACCCCGACCGGCTGGCCGATGCGATCGCCGAATCGATCGTCACCGCCGCGGTGCGGCAGAAGCCTGACGCTTTGGTCGGTGTCGAGGTCGCCGTCCACACCGACTGCGTTTTCGTCGACGGCAGAATCGCCGCCGGCGCGCAGCCAATTGATATCGAGAAGATCGTTCGCGATGTCTACCGTGCTGCCGGTTACGGTGGCTCATGGCATCCGGAGCCAGGCAAGATCCGCGTGACGACCGACCTCTGCCAGGAAGCGTTGTCGCCTGAGGAATGTGACATCCGACCATTCTCCGATGACCAGAACATCGTCATCGGCTACGCCTGCGGCGATGAACGGACCAACTACCTGCCGGTCGCTCATTGGGTCTCTGGCGAACTCGGCCGTCGCCTCTTCACAGCGCTTCGGAGCGACGCGAATTCCTCCGCTATCTTCGGACCGGATTTCAAGATCCTTGCCTCCTTGGAGGTAGCGCCGGGTAAAACGCATGTCGAGTGGCGGCGCCTCGTTCTAAGCATCCAGCACGTTCCGAAACTGCCTTACGAGCGGCAGCACCGGATGCTCCTGCCTCTGCTCGAGCAAATCCTGACTGACTTGGAGGTAGGAGGACTGAAGGGAGCAGCGTCGACCTTCACCCGGGACAAACTTATCCTGAATGGGGCAGGGGAATTTGCCATCGGCGGCCCCGAGGGAGACAACGGGCTGTCAGGAAAGAAGCTCGTTATCGACCACTATGGGCCTAGCGTTCCGATCGGCGGAGGGGCGCTTTCGGGCAAGGATCCGCACAAGGTGGACAAGTGCGGAGCACTGCGAGCCCGCCAGCTCGCCAAGAAACTCGTCCGCGAAGGAGTCGACGAGGCCCAGGTAATCCTCGGCTGGATGCCGGGCGGTGATGCTCCCTTTCTCGTTGAGGCGACGACTACCCACGGAAATGTAAGTTTGCAGGTGCCAAGGGACGAGTTGCCCCCGAAGGATTGGTTCACTATCAAGTCGATCGTCCGCGACCTGGAGCTGCAAGAGCGCGATTGGGCGGCAGATCTGCGGGCGGGTTATTTCTGCGAACCTTCTGCTCCGTGGGAGCGGTGAAGAGCGCCTCTTACCGCAAGGGAGCCGTGATGATTCATCGCGTCGCCTCGTAAGACTGCGAAAGCGTCTTCGCTTCTGGGGTTGCTTGCCATGATCGAGGCAACCTTCTAGAATAGACTCGTGAGCGAGATTATCTTTGAGGTGCGCGAAGACGAAGTGGACGGTGGCTATACGGCTGCCGCATTGGGTTACGGCATTCACACCCAAGGCGACACGCTCGAAGAGTTGCGGGCGATGGTTAAAGACGCGGTCGACTGCTATTTCGATGAAACCATGGAGGCGCCCCGGTTGATTCGATTACACTTTGTGCGAGATGAAGTTCTCGCGCGGTGAAGCTGCCGCGCGACGTTGATGCGCCGAAGCTCGTCGCGGCATTGCGCGTCCTGGGTTACACGGTGACCCGGCAGAAGAGCTCCCACATCCGTGTGACCACACAGCAGAACGGCGAGAATCATGAGGTTATTCCTCATCATCATCCAAATTAAGACCGGAACTCTCGCGGGTATCCTCAAGCGCATAGCATCGCATCACGGCCTGACGGTCAACGAGCTCTTGCAGAAGCTCAACTTGTAGGCAATTTCAACTGCATTTCACAGATCTTGACGGTGTCTTTCCCGGTTCCCTGTCCGTCTATGATGATGAGTTTTTTCACGTTTTCTCCACTCTCGATTCGCTCGGTTGACTTTGCCGTTGGATCGGACGACGAGCGAAAGCCAGGCACCTACTTGAACACGTCATCGAAGCCGAACGACTGGCACTCCTTGCATTGCAGCTCACTGATCCCACGCAGCGTATTGACGCGTGGTTGGAGAAGAGCTTCAAGGAGGCACTGCGAGGGCGATGCGGTTGGTGGAACTGACAGAAGAATTCCTCGAACAAAAAGGACGCCGAGTGGAAGGCTCATTAGCGCACTGAGGAAGGAAAGAAGAAGGCGGAGGCAAGACGCGCGAAGTTCAGAGCAAGGTTTAAGAAATAAATTCTCGCCTTTGAGCCGCTACAGGTGCCCGCAGAACGGCGCCTCGCGTCGTTTAGGAGCGGGCGGACACCCCTGATACAAACTGATGCCAGGAACGATTGCAAGTTCGCTGAGTCGGATCGTATATGTCCAAAGTTAAGATGCTACCCTGCCACATATCGATGATTTGCACACGTCCACCGAGACGGATCGATGATGTGACGCTCAGGCGCCTCGCGCCTTCGATGGAATAGCTTCCATCCGTAGCTTTTCACGTTGTCTGTCTATCGAGTCACGGTACCCGTTCTCGCGGTTGCTTGAAATCAAAGCAGCAAGACTCAGTGCCTTGGTTTCAAACCTCAGCGTCAACTTCAGCAATCTCTTATAATCAATTGAGCAAACAACAACCACCACCGACAGGATAGTAGTGGTAGCGACGGCGAATACGATGCGTAAATCCAATGAAAAATGACGAGCTAATTGAACATCACCTTGTCCATACAGGGGTCCTGATTGGTGTCCTGAATGCTATCCCAAAAGGTGGGACCTTCGAGGACGTGGAGACGATCATGTCCACCGCAATGTGGGAGCTGCTAAAGAAGGGATTACTCCGACCATCGCTCCGGGTGTATGGTCGCACCAGGCTCGTCGAGTCGGGAGAAATTTTCTGCGTAACGAAGGCAACAAAGAGATAGGCATTCAGGGCAAATGCAGAAATCAAGAGTTCGCCCGAATGCCTTTCAATACGGCAAGGACGGACTCTGCCTGCGGCCGAATGGAAACCAGCCGCGGATGCCAAACGATCCCGATCTCGCGCCGGTAGGAACGCAGTGGTGGAAAGTCGAGCCGGGTGACAGCATTGCCAAGATTGCTCTCGGCGATGTCGGGCAGCAGCGCGACGGCCTGTCGCGTGCGAACCAGTTCGGCAGCCTGAGTGAGGCTGGCGCAGGTGAAGCGAATATTCGGTTCGAGCCTTGCCTTCGCACAGGCTTCGTGGAATCGCTGGCTGAATTCGTCGGCGATCGAGACGGCAACCGGGTGCCGAGCGAAGAGGTTCTCAATGCTCCTCTTCTTGTCTACCCAGGTGGAAGGCGCGAACAGCGAATAGCCGACGTAGCCGGTCGAATGGAAGCGAAGCGGCGCGACGACAGCGGACTTTCGCAGGATTCCGAAATCCAGAGTGTGATCGCGAAGTCCGCGAATGGCTTCTTCGGTGCGCATATCGCGGAGAGAAAGGTGCGCTGAGCTTAACGAAGCGGTGATCTTCCCAAGGTTTGGAATCAGGAGCCATTCGATGACACTGTTGCCCGAAGCAACGCGAAACTGCACGGCCTGCCCGGCGCAGTTCTTCTTGAAATCCGCGAGACTTATCAAATGCGCGCGCACCTGGCGCGCAAGCTCCAGGCCTTGCTCGGTCAACTCGATTCCTTTGCCCTTCCTGCGGGTCAACTCCGTGCCGAAGAAGTGCTCCAACTCCCGCACCTGCCGGCTGTAGAGACTCTGTTTTGCCGGATCGCCTCCTGCAGTTCGCGCGATCCCACCAGCCTCGGCGATGGCACAGAAATTTTTGAGACGGTCCAGCGAGAGACCCCGTTCAGCAAGCACGGATTCAAACATGACTCTAGAGTTATTATACTCATAATATAAGAACTATCTAGAATTCTTTGCCTGTGACACTTTGGTTACGTGAAAGGAATGCAAGAACCGGTCGGAAGCAACAGAGCAAGGAAGACCAAACGCGTATGAGGAGCCATTTCGAAGTTGGAGCAGGCTACGAGGGCCTCCAAATGCTCACTGACGCTCGACGAAGCTACGAGCAGGCGATTCCTGGTGATAATGATTACTTGGCTTGCCAGTTCCGATTGATGCATCTTGGTGCTCCAACTTCGGGCTGCGCTCGCGAAGCCGAACGTGGACTGCGTCTTCTGAAAGAGCACGCGACGTGTGGCCAGCTGATCAGCTACACCGCATGGTGCCTGCACCACAGCGGGAATTCGGAAAAAGCTTACGATCTCATTATAAGAAATTGGCGGCGGATTCGCTGGACCGAGACGGAGTTCTACCTGGTGTCGCGGTATGCCTCCAAGGTGAACACTTGGGAGATCGCAGCCGCGACACTCTCGACGGCACTGACGGCAAGCCGCGAGTATCACGCCAGCGCGTTTTTGGATTCCGATATAGAGCTTCTCTTAAGGCACGCGGCAATGGGCGACCTGTCCGAGAGGGTCGCGCTGGCGTTCGGTGACCCGCGGTTTCACCAGGCAGTGGAGCAAGGCAGTGGCGAAATTCCATTGGACTACCTGATGCTGTCACGAGTTCCCGTTGAATTTCGAAGTCATCTTAAACTGGATTGCGCCTCGGCGCTCTTCTGGCTGCATCCGATGGCGCCTGCCTCGGTGCGCGATGGCTATTTGAAATGGCAGCGATCCGAGGTGCGGCGCAATTGCTTCTACGCAGACAGAGCTATCGCACGATCGGCGCAATTTATCCTGGATCATCAATTGGAATGGGCAATCGCCGCGGCAAGGGACGGCAATTTCCTCGGAGCGCGCTGCCATTGCATGTTTGCCCTGGCCCGAAGACCCGGGGACCTGCCAGCCTTCGAAGGACATTTGCGGCCCCTCGGGCTCGATTACTTTCTCAACGATGCTCGCCACGTGTTGCTGGTGGATCCGCAATTCTTCGCCAAATGCGAAGCGATTGTTCACGTCACGGACGAGCGCGCTTCGAGGAAGCCCGGTGATCTGCTGGACGATCTTGGAGACTCCTGCTCGGAAAGCGCGGTTTTCAGATTGCGCCTTGCATGGCTTGAGATGAGGCAGGGCCGGCATGAATCTGCGGCTCGCCGGTTCATCGAAATCGCCCGGCAATGGCCGCTCGATCCCGCCGCATTCAACAACGGCATCGTCAGCTTGATGGCACTGGGGAAATGGGACGCCGCGCAGCGACTCTTTAAGCAGCGCCGCCGAGTCTTCGGCGCCTTAAGCATTTCGATCTCATCAAAAGCAGACTCGAGGCCCGCAATATTGCCACCGGAGAGCGACTGGTCAGGGAACCGTTTTATGGTCAGCCCGACCTCTGGCGGACTTCTCACGCCTCGGAAGCCTCAGATCGAACAAAACATTCCGACACTATGAATGAAAGATACGACATCATTGGAGACATCCACGGTCATGCAGATGAACTTGTGGTGCTTTTGCGAGCTCTTGGCTACGCGGAAGCAAACGGAGCCTTTCAACATCCGAAGGGCCGGAAAGCCATCTTCCTGGGCGATTTCATCGATAGGGGGCCCAAGATCCGCCAGGTCCTGCGAACAGTGCGCTCGATGGTTGAAGCGGGCAGCTCCCTCGCCGTTCTGGGAAATCACGAAATGAATGCGATGCGCTTTCATACGCGAGGAGGCGACGGCAAGCCGCTTCGCCCGCACACGCCGAAGAACATCGGTCAGCATCAAGCAACCCTTGAACAGTTCCCGGACCGGGAGGAATGGAATGGATGGATTGACTGGTTCGCCGGTCTTCCACTCTTTCTCGAACTGGGCGGTCTTCGGGTCGTGCATGCCTGCTGGAACGCGCGAGCAATCGAAGAGGTGAGAAAACTTGGGCGCTTGGAAGGGTCGGTGCTGGAAAGACACAGCCGTCCCGGCACCCCCGGATACGAAACCATCAGCCAGATTCTCAACGGTCCGGAAGCCTTCCTGCCGTTCGGCTTCGCGCACAAAACAGCGGACGGAACAATGCGCCGCGCGTTTCGGGTGAAGTGGTGGCTTGATCTTACCGGAGTTAACTGCCGTCACGCGATCTTCCCATCTTCCGACGACGTGCCTGAACTCCTGCCGATTGATCTTCCTGCGACGGGCTATCCGCAGGATTCTCCACCGACGTTTTTTGGTCACTATGGTATGATGGACTCCTCACCCTGGCCGATCAGCCGAAATCTGGCCTGCCTCGACTACGGCAGCGGAAAGGGCGGGTTTCTCTGCGCCTACCGGTGGGACGGGGAAGAAAAAATCATTCCGTCGAAGTTTGTGACCGCAGGAACAACAGGCCTGAATTGACTGTCTGCCCGCAGCGTTCCGTGCGGTCGCCGATGCACTCCCAAACATGAAGTTTCTGGAATTCCAAAGTCTCCTTCATTCAGTTGAAAGGCCTGTCGTCTTGCTGGAGGGGCGACGGAAGATTGCCAAAAGCGATTTCAATCTGGCAAAGCGTCTCGGAAGGGCGCTGACTGCCGCGTTTCCACGGGCGATATTTCGCTCCGGTAATGCGGAGGGCTCGGATCAAGCTTTCTCGGACGGAGTCGTTGCCATCGACGCGTCGAGACTGCATATCGTCGCGCCCTCCCACACGCATCGTCGCAAACATCGCTTTCCGGGCGCCATGTATGACTCTCCAAAAAGCCTGGCGAGGTTTCGCGAAGAACCGATCCTCCGAGCAACGATCGAGGCAACACCGCGCCACCGAGATATCTTTTCAAAAACCTGTCCCCGCCGCGCCTGATCGCCAAGGCCCGCTACTTGATTCGAGACACGATGAAAGCAATGGGCTACTCGGAAAACGATCCTGCTCCCACGATCGCGTGCTTTATCGTGGACCTGACGGATACCGAGGCAGGTGGCACGGGTCACACAATCCGCGTTTGCCGTCAAACCGGCGTGCCGGTGGTCTTTCAAGATGCTTGGAGCGCCCTGGATCGCCGAACTCCAGAAGGCAATCCGGAAGACAAACAGGCGGTAACTCCCGGCTCCCCAGCTTATAATTCTGTGTTGACAGTAACACTGTTAATGATATAATATTGTTCATGAAGGATCGCTGGACAATCCAGGAGTTGGTTGATGCGGTTAACGCCTGGTGCTGTGATCGAGAATTGCAGCCCGCCAACGGACAGGCTGCGAGCGAGCTTTCGGCCCGAACACTTCACTTCTACCGAAGCTCGGGACTGCTGGATGCGCCCGAATCAGGTGCCGGGCGCGGCTACGGGCGGCGGCACTTGCTCCAACTGAAAGCAATTCGCGTTCTCCAAGCGCAGGGTCTTCCGCTTTCGCGCATTCAGCAGCTCCTTTTTGGCCGCTCGGATGCGGAACTCAAACACATTGTGGGGAGCGTCGGGAAAACTGTCCCTGCGGCGGGCCATGTCCGTCCCCATCCATTAACGTTGCAGGAAACATGGACAGCTTATCCCCTGAACGAGCAACTCTTCCTGGTGGCCCGCGATGGAACGCGACTTTCAGCGGATCAGCTCAAAGCCATCCGGGCGATTTGCGACGCCTCTCCCAATCAATCCTTAAAACCACGTTAACCCCATGAACACAGAACGCACAGCCAGCGCCCCCTTCGGGCTCATAGCATGGCTTGAACAGACACAGATCCATCTTCCCCTAAAAGCCGTCACATGCCGCTTTGAGGTCTCCGGCGCTGCGGCGGATGTCCAGATTGACCAGGTATTCCATCAGTCGGCAGGGCGGCCGCTTGACGTCACGTATTCATTCCCGCTTCCCTCGAAGGCGGCTGTCTACCGGTGCGAGATGGTCGTCAACGGTCGGACAATTCGCGCGAGGGTCGTGGAAGAAAAGGCTGCCCGGCGGTTGGCGAAGCAGAAGAAGGCGGCAGGCCGTCGCACGGCGCTAGTCGAAATGGAACGTGGAAACCTCTTCACGCTTTCCCTGGGCAACGTTCAGCCCGATGACATCATCGTCATCCGGTTTGCCTACTTCGAGGAACTCGATGCATGGAAAGACGAACTGGCGCTGCAGATTCCCTTCACTCCCGGGGTGCGCTATATTCCCGGCGAGCCGCTTCTCCGCTCAAATTCCGGCCAGGGTGCGGTGGATGACACCGATCAGGTTCCGGATGCTTCCCGCATCTCGCCGCCGCGCATTGATCAGATGCACCCGGAGGCGGCGCGACTCTCGCTCTCGGGTAAGCTCGATGGACGGGATGTGGAGCTTTGCAGCATCTCATCGCCCACGCATGGCACAGCAGTGCGGCCCACTGACAAAGCATTGGAGATTTTTCTGCCTGCCAACGCGGCCGTTCCCGATCGCGACTTCATCCTGAGGTGGCGCCACGCCAACCGCCCCGATCTGCTGCCGGTGGCCTGGATCTCTTCGGATGAGGTGGAGAGCTATGCGCTAATTGAACTAAGGGCTCCGGACAACGTGCCAGTGGAAACGGACCGGGAGGGCATCGACGCCTATTTCGTTGTTGACCGCTCGGGCAGCATGAGCGGAGAGAAGTGGACCAAAGCCGCCGAGGCCCTGATAGAGTTTGTCAAGGCCACACGCCGAGTGACCGCGTCTGGATTACGTTTTTCGAATCCGGCTACCGGGACTTCGCCGAGAAGCCTCTGGAGCGCGACGCGCTGCTGCGGGATCCGGATTTCCAGTCCATCGCGCGGCTTGGCACCGAGGTGGGACGGACTGCTTCCCGCGCTGCGGCATGTCCTGAAGACTCAAACGATTTTCAGCCCGGCGCCGCAGCCACATCATCCTCATCACCGACGGCCAGGTCGGCAATGAGGAAGCTGTTTTGCAGGCGGTTTCCGGACACGCACTTCCCGTGCACTGCTTCGGGATAGATCACGCCGTCAACGAGGCGTTCCTCCGCCAACTGGCCGGCCAACAGCGGGGAACCAGCGTCTTTCTCACCCCCGATGACGACCTTGTTCGTCCCATTGCCATCCTTGGCTCAAGGCTGAGCCGGCCGGTTTTGACGCACCTGACTCTGGATGGAGGCTGGGAATTGGCTGGCGCCGAACTGCCGGACATTTATGCGGGCCAGGCGGCCTTTGCTTCCGTCCGGAAGCGAGGCCGAGGGTCAGACGTCAACGTTACCGGCAGGGACGCTGACGGGCGACCGCTAAGCGTCTCGCTCGAGGTGCAGGCTGCGGAAACCAATTTGCCAAAGCTCATCTGGATGAAGCACCGCATCGAGAGTCTTCTGCAAGCCGGCAAGGACAGGGAAGCCATTGCGCTCGCAGAGAAGGCGAATCTGGTTTGCCGTGGCGCAGCGTTCATTGCGTGGGATGACGCCGAGCAGGTAGCGATCGCCGAGGATGAAATATATCAGCCAAGCCTCTCTACCGAGAGCATGATTATATGTTCGAAACGCGTCTTCAGCGCTCCTTCGTCTTTTCTCGCTGAGAATGGGAAAGCCGCTCTAGCACGCTCCTTTAATGAAGATCTGGTCGGCGATATCGTTGATTTAGACGAGCCTGAGCGCCTCGCAGAACAGCTAAACAGAACAATCGAGACCGTTTTCTGCGCTTCTGATGTCAGGAAGCTTGCCGACATCCTGCAGGACTGGGCGAAACATGCCGGCGAAAAGCAGGTCAGGGAGACTCTCCGAGCATTGCTGCACAAATGTAAGCGGACGCGCAATCCCGCGCATCTACGCAAAGTGCTCTCCGACTTTTTCCTCGCGCTTCCCGATCCATGGAAGACAGAAGCGAGTGGAATATTTACGGCACAGACCGCCAAGATTTAGAGCGGCAGTTTCACCAGTTTGTCTGATAGTTTTATCGGATGGATGGGAAGAAGTTGAACGGCGTTGCGCGCGGCAGGACGGGCGCCCGAGAGGGAAGCTCTCCAGGCTTGTCCAACAGCAGCAGAGTCTTGATGACGAGCAAAGAGCGCGCGCGGAACATGCTGGTAGCGGCGGCCGCAGAGGAAAGAAGATAACGCTGGAAATGGAAGACATTTTGATTGGGGAAGGGGACGATTGGCCAACTGAG
Source organism: uncultured Verrucomicrobiae bacterium (assembly GCA_963744345.1). GTDB lineage: Bacteria > Verrucomicrobiota > Verrucomicrobiia > Chthoniobacterales > Terrimicrobiaceae > DASTFP01. The sequence continues at coordinate 30,223 of CAVUTD010000010.1, read as the reverse complement.
TACTATCATGGCTTTGATAAACCTATGGCAGCCATCACGGCGATTTTGCTCGACGCGCAAAGTTGGGCGTTGGCTATCTCCTGGCCGGAGGTCCTGTCCGGTTTGGAGGATGCGGAGAGGCTGCTGACCTGCCTCGAATCGATCGATTGCTCCTCTTCTGCTTACAAAATCTTCCACGGAATCGAGGGATGCTCGGTCAAAGATTCGCTCTGGGACGCTGGAGCGCCGCGATTAAGCGGTTGCTGGGTATCTATCCTGGTCAAGCCCGGTGAGCTCGATCGCGCGCTCGCCACTGTCGTGAAAGTGACAGATGCTTGAAGAATCATGGATTTCCAGCGGTAATGCGGCGGAAGCTGAGCAATGCAGGCGCGACTCCGAGGAATAGAAAGCGGCAGCTTTTGACCTAGCTATCTCAAAGCGTTGCAGCGGGAACTGGGCTCAGGGTGCAAATGACAGCACCGTAGAACGACACGAAAGCTAAGGGTTGCATGGTCGGGCAGCATCGTTCAGGGAATGTCTACGAAAGGCAGGATGGTTCGCTCGCGTTTCCCGACTGCCTCCTGAAAGCCTACTCTGTTGGCACACTCAATTTATCGGTTCAAAGCTGGTTGAGAGTCCTGGACACTACCGTTGCTGCATATGAAAGCGCCAGAGGATTGGCGCAGTCGTGCGCTCGCGAGCGCACTTCAATAGTTGGGTGAAAGTGCCGACCGGAGGGTAGCTGACCCTTCGTAGCCGAAAGTAACTGCGTACTCCAGAGACGGGGTCGGCAGCAACTGGAAGCGAACAACCTGCCCGTAAACAAGAGAATGTTAACTCGATTCGTTTCAGAGCACGGCGAGCCTACGAGTCACCAGTCCAAGCGTTAAACCTGCTACGCGGTTCTTGTATTTCGATCGAATCGAATCATTCATGTGAATGGCGGCCAGCCGCTCGAAGCCGATGAGCCTTTTATCGGGCCGTAAGCAATGGCCATCGAACGGCAGAATCCTCCTCTTAAGGAACACAACACTGCGGTGTGGGCGCGGAAGCTTCCCTCAGCGCCGGCACGGATGGACGCAGGTCGCAGCCCGCTTTGAAGTCATTCATCTTGAGCGGGCCGAAGGCGAACTCGAGTGGGATGCCGCAGCCGTTGGGTCGGGGCGGCGGATAGATCCAGCGCTTCTCGGCGACTTCGATGTGGCAACAATAAACCGGCCGGCCTTTGCCGCCTTGCGCGATGTGTCCCCATCCAAGTTCATCGGCGCGGCTGCTCAGCTTTTTGAAGCCGGCACGGACGATGTCGCTTTCCTCGCGCAGGTCGATTCCGATGTGATCGACAAAGGGGCGCGGACGCTTGAAATCCTCCGTCTCTCGAAGATCGTCCTGGGCAATGGGGATCGTTGAGAAGATGAGATTGAGCCCGTCGGGAAAGTAATATTTCCCATAACCGACTCTTCCGCTTGCCCGCGCGCCACCGTGCTGCACGAACTCGTCGAAGGGGAGTGTCTCGGTGTCCTCGACTTTGATGTGAATGTGCATGGATTCGGCAAGCTTCACGGCTTGAGCGAACTCGAAACACGGCTCGAAAAGACTCTCCACGATCCGCGATTCGAGCTCACTCAGAAGCCGAATGCTGCGGAACCAGGTGAGGGTGTCGACGATGGCAGAGGTCAGGTGCATTGATCCGCAATATTCGGGCTTTCCAGCGCGAAACGCCAGTGCCAATATGCGCAGCAATGCACACTGGATCTTCAACCAGTTTCGCCGGTACCAGCCGACACCAGGGCAATGGCGGCGAGATGAAGATGAAATCTTACCACGGTCGTAAAATCCGCCGGCTGGCGGTGATGGGCGGAGCTTACGGAAATGTTCCGGCATTCACCGCCTGTCTTCAGCACGCCCGCAGTCTCGATTGCGACGGATTCGCCTTCCTCGGCGACGCGACCGGGTGCTGCGGCCACAGCGACGAAATCGTGCAGTTGGTCCGCGACCACTGCCCAATCCTGGTGGCCGGCAACCTGGAGCAAAAAGCCGTCGCTGGCTCGACGGAGTGCGGATGCAATTATGCCTCAGCGGAGGATGAATATTACGGCGGTCTCGCGCATCAGTATGCGATGAAGAGCCTGAGCGAAGAGAATCGCGCGTGGCTCGGCACCTGGCCTGATCTGGGCAAGCTGGAGACTACTGCCGGGACGATCCTGCTATCCCACGGCAGCCCCGCCCAGACGAACGAGTTCCTCTATGAATCCGAGCTCGACCTTGCGCGACTGGAGCGTTGGCTAGATGAATTCGAAGCCGTCGGATTCGTCTGCACACATTCGGGCTTTCCGTGGATCCGACGACTGTCCGAGGGTCGCTTCGCCGTCAATTGCGGCGTCGCGGGCAAGCCTGACCACGATCACGATGCGGCAGTCCACTACGCGACCATCGACCTGCGCGACCTGCGGCTGCAAATTCAGCGCGTGGAATACGATCACCTCGCGTGGGCCGATCAACTCGACGTGGAAGGCGTGGATGATCTCTTCACCATCCCGATTCGCAATGGCGTCTGGACATGTGGAATTTTGAGCATGCCACCGGCTGAGCGTGTATTGCGTCGACGTCCGCTCGGTTGGCTGGATGCAGGCGGGCGAGCATCCACGCGGCCGGAAGCGCTCGCCTGAGCAATTCGCGCCCGCATACTCATACCAACGAACAGGCGAACGCGGATCCTCAAGCTCATCAGATTTCCATGGCCAAGAAGACAGCAGAACAAGAATGGGTCGAGACGCTCAAAGCGCTTGCCGATCAGACCCGGCTAAGGATGGTGCGCGTCCTCATCGATGGGTCGAAAAGCGTGGGCGAACTTGCCGAGTCGCTCGAAATTTCGCCCTACAATGCATCGAAGCACCTTCGGGTATTGCGAGGCGTCGGCATCGTCGAGGTGAGTCAAAGCGGGACTCGCCGCGAGTGCGCGATCGCGGAAAACTTCCGCAAGAAGATCAACCGGGAGCCCGTGCTCGATCTGGGGTGCTGCGTCTTCCGGATGACGCACTTGGGCAAATAGAGCAAATGCCGGACGATCGCAAGAAGCCGCTGGACAGGAATGTGCACGCTTTGCGCATACAGGCAGTCATGAAACCTCGCCTTCCGGTTGAGGCCGGCTGGAGGCACTCCTGCTCAGCATTACTTCTCGCTACCGCGATAAATCCATCGAGTGTGCCGCAAATGGGCAGATAGTGCAGTAGCTTCACCCCATGTCTGAACCGATCCGGTTTCCGTTCCTGCCGCTTACCTCGCTGGACACGCTCTGGTTCCAAGTCTCCGGCACGCTGTGCAATCTGCGTTGCCGTCACTGCTTCATTTCCTGCGCACCAGACAACCATGCGTTCGGGATGATGCAGTTCGAGCAAGTGAAAGGCTACCTCGACGACTCGGTCAAATACGGCGTAAAGGAATACTACTTCACTGGCGGCGAACCGTTCATCAACCCGGACATCTTTCGCATCCTGGAAGCGACACTGGCCATCGGTCCCGCGACCGTGCTCACGAATGCGACGCGTTTCACCGAGGAAAAAGTTGCGCGCCTCGCTGCGCTTCGCGACGGCTCGATCTACTCGCTGGAATTGCGCGTGAGCATCGACGGGTTCTCACCGGAAACCAACGATCCCATCCGCGGTGAGGGCACCTTCGACCTCGCGATGAATGGCGTGCGAGTGCTCGTGGCGCACGGCTTTCTTCCGATCATCACCTCGATGCGGTCGTGGCCGCTGGAGGACGACGAAACCTTTTTGGCAGAGTTCAAAAAACGACTCGCCGAGATCGGCTACACCCGCCCTCGGATGAAGCTGCTGCCTTCCCTCAAGATCGGCCAGGAAGCGCTGCGCGATCACGGCTACGGTGAAAACGAATTCGTCAGTGCGGAGATGATGATCGGCTACGACGCTAGCCTGCTGCTCTGTCACAACAGCCGCGTTTTGAGCGCAACCGGTGTCCACGTTTGTCCGATTCTCGTCGATCGTCCGGATGCGCGTCTCGGCACGACGCTCCAGGACGCATGCAAAGGCTACCGCCTGCGTCATCACGTTTGCTCGACTTGCTACGCCTACGGCGCGCTCTGCTCCAATGCCACCGGAGTGGAAAGCACCGTCGCGACTGGCCAAGCAGCGATTGCGCGGACATCGCCAGCGATCGCGCCGTCGCACGAGCGAACAGGTGCACGTCGAGAAATGGAAACTCAGCGTCCGTAATTTTATGAAACAAAAACTCGCCATCCTCGGAGCCGGGCCAATTGGCTTGGAAGCAGCACTTGCCGCCCGTTCGCGCGGCTATGACGTGAACATTTTTGAGCGCGGAGAGGTTGCGGATTCGGTGCGGCGGTGGGGACACGTGCAGATGTTCTCACCGTTTGCCATGAATGTGTCGGTCGAAGGACCCGCCCTGCTGCGAGCGCGCGGCATCGACTCGCCCAACGAGCAGGAACGTCTCACCGGAGCAGAGTTCGCCGATCGCTATCTCGCCCCGCTGGCAGCGAATCTCGGAGTGCCGGTCCACCTGCGCACCGAGGTCGTGGCGATCGCTCGTGACGCGACACGAAAGAATGAACGAATCGGCGATGCCCAACGGGCGGACATGCCGTTTCGTCTGCTCGTTCGCCACGACGGCATCGAACGCTTCGAGACTGCAGACTTGATCTTTGACTGCACCGGCACGTTTTGCAGTCCCAACCCGCTGGGCGACGCCGGCATTCCCGCTCTCGGCGAAAGCGCGCATCGCGAATTTGTCTCCTACGGCATCCCCGACGTGCGTCCCTTCGCCGGCAAACGTCTTCTGGTGGTCGGCGGCGGGCATTCAGCCGCAACCGTCGTCTGCGACCTCGCCGGGCTTCCGGGCACGAAGGTCACGTGGGCTGTTCGCAAGCCGCTCGCTCTACCATGCAGGCGCATTCCAAACGATTCGCTCGCCGCGCGCGATGCGCTCGCCGTCGCTGCCAATGAACTCGTCCCCGAGCGCGTTCGCTTTCTGCCGGCAACGACCGCTGAGGCTCTCGCGAAGAACGGCCTCGGTGTTAACGTTACCTTGCGGCACGACGGTACGCGCGAGGTGGTCACGGTCGATCACGTCATTGCCGCGACCGGGTTTCGCCCCGACATGAATCTTGCCCGAGAGCTGCAAGTGCAGACCTGCTGGGCGACCGAAGGCACCTACAAACTAGCCGCCGCTCTGCTCGGCGAGACTGGTGGCGACTGCCTCGCGCTCGCCGGCTTTGGCGCGGAAAGCCTCGTCCATCCCGAGCCCGGATACTTCACGCTTGGCATGAAGAGCTATGGCCGCACGCCCGATTTCCTCATTCGCACGGGCCTTGAGCAGTTTACCTCGCTGCTCAACTGGCTGGCGCAAAAGCCCGCATGAACGCGAGTCGGATCGCGCTATTTGGCGGCGTTTATAGCAATCATCTAGCGCTCTCCGCTCTGCTTGAAGATGTGCGCCGCCGCGGAATCCGCGACTTATACTGCCTCGGCGATCTCGGAGGATTCGGTCCCAATCCCGACAAGGTTTTTCCACTCCTTCGCGATGCCGGCGTTAACGTCATCCAAGGCAATTACGACGACTCGGTAGGGAACGACCTCCCCGATTGTCAGTGCGGCTACACCGATCCGAGAGACAACTATTTTGCCCGCCTCTCCTACCTCTACACGCACAGCCATACTTCGGCGGAGAACAAGGCGTGGATGCGATCGCTGCCGAAACAGGGCAAGGTTGAGTTGGGCGGAGCGCGCTTCCACCTTTGCCACGGCTCACCGCGCAGGATCAACGAGTTCCTTTGGGAAAGCACGACCTCGACGGCGTTCCTCGAGCGTCTGTGCGATGAGAATGCCGCTGATCTTATTGTCGCGACGCATACTGGCCTCCATTGGCATCGTGAGCTGCCGAGCGGACGGCACTTCCTGAACTGCGGCGCCATCGGCCGCCCTGCGAACGACGGTCGCGCCTGTGTCTGGTATGCAGCTGTCGCTTTTACCGGCGGCCGGCTGAGTGTCGAGCTCATCCCGCTCGAATACGACCATCTGCGATTCGCCGCCGAGATGCGGGACGAAGAATTGCCTCAAGAATTCATCACCAGCATCGAGACGGGCTGGTGGACGACCTGCCTCGAAGTTCTGCCCGCGAAAGAGCGTGCCCGTGGCATCTACTAAAACAAATGCCAAAAGGAACTTCCAAATGGCCGAGGCGAAATCGCCTGTCTGCAGGGATTCGCCTGTTAAACGCTCAACTCTCCGCGTGAGCCGGGACGTTTTCTCAGCAACGCGGGACTCACGTCCAACGCTCAACTTCCTGTCCGCAGTAGCTCACAAAGCGACGGAGTCAGAAAAAGGGGTTAAAAAACGGAGAAGGGGCCACGGACATAAAAGGAGAAAAAAAAGAGGTCAGTCCCATAGTTTACATATTCGCATAGATTAGAGTTGCATACTCTCACGGGTGGAAAAGTGCCTTCTCAAAAGCTTTGGCCGTCCTCTCCTCAAAAGCGCTTTGCCGTAGTTGCCCGGACTGATCAGATGGTAGATCGCTTCCGCAATCTCAGCGTCGGCTTTCGTACCATACCTCTACATCATCTCGTTGGCTTCAGACTGTCACAAGATGAATCTATAGAGGCTGGCCCCATGTGCATGGCGGAGTTCCTGGGGCCTCGACTCACGGCTCACGCAAAATGCTCTCAAGTTCGGTTCGATTCATTGGGCTTTCTCAATAATTCCGCGTTTAAGAAGGGAATTGATTCCGGCGACTCATATTGCAACTTGATTAAAGGCAGAGCGCAATACTTCCGGAGTTAACTTCGAAAGGGTTTATGATACGAGAAGGGGGCCCGCAAGAGGGGTCGGGTCGGTAAGAGGGGTCAGGCGACATGAAAGGCTGATGGCTGCTTGATGTGCGGGTAAGCCGGTCCGCGGAGCCGCATAAAATCGAGGGTGTAGAATGTGGGATGAGAACACAATCTATCGTAAAGGAGCGGTCCAGCTTCATTGGCATCGACTACCACAAACGCTACAGCGTCTTCTGCGTGCTCGACCCGCAGGGAGGGCTTCTGGAAAGGGGACGCATCGATCACCTCTGTTCGGAGCAATTTATTGAGCTGGTGCGGCGCTGGCCCGGGTGTCGTGTGGTCTTTGAGGCCTGCATGAATTGGCACAGCCCGCCGGACTCCTTCTCAGCCAGCTACCCAGCCTTCGCTGGTTGCCAAGTTGCTTCAACCAAATCAGTGGTCACGTCCCGTGAGGCCGCTTCGTTGGGAAGGGTTGGGCTGTACTGAACTCTGGTCACGGTGACTGATTGCGGCTGAGACGGTGCCTGACCGTGCATCAGCCATAGGTTGATATGTATGCGCGCGCAACTCGTCGCAGTGACCTGAGGAATCAGGTCGTGGAAACCATGCTCGTTTGGCGACCACAAAGCGTATGCTTTTGTTATTGGAGGCAGAGTCTCGAGCGAGTAGTCACCCAGAAAAACGGCGTAGGTGGCCGCGAGCTGGAGGCCCGGGTTGATGTACCAATCTGTGACGCTCGTGATCACCGGAGTATTATTGGGCAGGGTAAATGGATACCATGGACTGGGCGGAGGATCGAATGGCTGCAGTGTGAATTGCGCGTTACTGCTCCCGCCGCGCAAAACCTCGAGCATATCGATTTCGCGATGAATATTTCGCCCCTGAGAAGGCGGGGCTTCCGAATACTGGTAGGTGAAAAAGCCGAACACCGCGTTCGGATCAAGGTCTGAGAATGATCCAGCGTCAGCGCGGGCAGTCATAAGGTGTCTGCCATAGGCGGCCTTTTCTACACTGACCAATTCGGAGGTTTGCCACCTGTCGGTACTGCCCTGGCGGCTTGATCCAGAGCCGCACGCCGTCAGACGTCCGCTCGATTATCTTTGGATCGAAGATGGAATCGAATTGTCCGCCCGCATAAATTCCACTTTCCTGACTCCAGTGGTAGTTAATCCACCACTGCCTTCCGGCAAACTCCAAAACGGGATTCCCGTCAGGACAGTAGCTATTCGCCTCCGAATTCTGCATGTTCTTAATGTGGTCGTCGTTGTCGTAATCAGGCATTTCTATTCCTCCCTCATGGTGTATTAGTTTGTTACAATTCGGATTGGCGGGAATACAATGATACCCTCTCTGAAAGACTCGCGAGAGGGATACAAAAGAGACTAAGTCCGAGCGAAGTTCTGTTCCAGGTCGTTAGTATGATTGCCATAGGACCGTGGCTCTCCCTTGGTTAATCTCGCAACGCCGACCGCGAGCACTCAATTCGGTATTCTGAGAATGTGACGAATGCGCCCTCTCTTGCCTTTGACAGGCGTGACAAAGCTCTGGACAGGCCTCTGCGCATCAATAGGCGCCCGGCAGACCGGCGCGGCGCTTCTTGGAATACTCCAAGACGAGTTAGTTGATGGTTGTTCCTTCGTCGCTCTGAGAGCTATGGCGGACATGTAGTTGAGAGTCGAGGGTTGGGCAGCGCATGCGTCGCGGCGATTGAGCTTTCACTTCGCGAGATGACTTATGGCTCTGAGCATCGGCTCGCTGGAAATTCGAATCATACCTTCGAAGGGCAAATCCATCTCTAGAATCAGGAAAATGGCGCCAGCGACCGAGAGCGTTGATGCAATTAAAGCCACGGTGGCCGTAGGATTAAGCGGGGCGAGCAGGCTGAAACTTAGGAAAATTAGCATGAGCCAGCAGATCACCACGACGAGCATCGGCCGCGAAATGGAGGCCACCGATTGGGCAGTCAGCATCGAGCGGAGCTGCCCAAATTCCATGACAAGAGTCGTCGCCTGCGTCTTGAGGCTGCGCTGGGTGTCGTCACGTGGAGTGAGCCGCTGGAGCTGCTCGGAGATGAAAACTGAATCGTCGCCCTGTTCATTAGGGCGAAAGTGACCTGGAATGTCATTCACCCGTGGCCACAGGCGCCGGGTGGATTCCTCGACCATCTCGCGGAATTGACTGCGAACCTCGTCGGCTTCGGGCCCGTAAGCCCTCAACACCCGGTCGATATACGCGACTTTAGCCGCGATCTCGATGACTTCACCTCTGCGGGCGTCGTAGGCACCCTTCACCGAGGTCACAAGGAGGCCCAGAACCAGCGCCGACATTGTGGCGACCAGACCCATGGCCAGTTTTACGGCGTCCTTCGTCTCCGCGCTCAAGTAGTGCTCGGGGAGGACTCGGCGCAGATGTATGCCGAGTACCACAGCGCCCATGAGGCATCCGAATAAGATTAGCCCAAAAGTGATTTCCGCAGTCATCGTGGTGCTTTCGCCCGTGCCCCCAAGCGCATTCATTGTCCGAACAGGCGGCCGGGCCACAACTCTCAACGCTCAACTCTCAACTCTTAGAGGGGCCTTCGGCTTAGCGATCTCTCAGCTGTTGCGCCGCCATCGCTCGCTTGACCGTCTCGATGGAAGTGCACACTACCTTGTGTGCTGTCTTAAGCGAATCGCGCGCCTCGGTGAGAGCTCCAAGCGACAGTTGAAGAGCCTCACGATCTAACGCACTCTGAGGCTGCCTAGGAGGTGAATCCGTCTCCGCAGAGGTCTTCCCTGCCTTCTCCTTGGCAATCTTCGCTTTGATGCCTGTGAAATGCTCGTGGATTCTCTCAACGGCGGCTTCGGTTTCAGCGCTCGATTCGTAGGGGCTGTCCGTCTGGGTTGGGCGAGCTACTTTCTGAGGCATTGCACACGCTCGCCTCTTACTTGATCGAAGTCCAAAGGGAAGTGTGACAGGTGGGATCGATTACTCAGCCCGCCAGACGGTCATCGGCATCATGGTGCTCATTGTCATCGTCCTGTCCGTGAATCTCCATGGGACACGATCCTTTAGGATGAGGAATTGGCGGGGCAGCGTGGCGCTTCTTCTTGCGCTAGGACTGGCGCGGTCCAAGAGTTTTCGCCCTGTTTATTGGGGGATCAGGGGCGAGGCGCGTGGTGTTGACGAACCGATTCGTCGCCTCTCCGAACTCGTCACCGACAGCGGTCGATCACAACCAAGCGACGGCACGGGAGCTCGAAGCTTCGCTCGAAGGCGATTGTAAACCATTTGACGATTCGAGATTGGCAAGTTCGGGGTCAATTTCTAACCTGGTGGTTGCTGGAGACGAAGCGCCAGAGGAGCACGACTGCGGCCGCAGGACGCTCAATCAGATTCCCGGCTTCGCGCGACGGACCAGCTCGCCGGTGTAAGGGTCGAGATACGGAAGGCCCTGCCGCTTTCGGTGTTCGAGCAGGCGCACGGCGACTTCGTTCATGCCCTCGATCACCGCAAGCTTCTCCCCGAAAGAGAGAGCTTGAAATTGCCGGTGGTTTTGCAGTCGTGCTCCGTCGAACGTACAGGCCGTCCAGTCAATGGTGGGGTCATCGAACAATCCATTAGCCATCGGGGTATTTGCCTTCCTTAATGAAGCGCAACTCGGAAATGTCAGCAAGATCCTGGGGACGACCGATTGCGCGCTTCATGGCCAGGAGCGTTTCGTAGCGCACGATGCGCGCGGAGTAACCGGGTGAGGATTCTTGCTCGATGGCGAAATCATATTCTTCCTGGAAGTCGAAGGGTTCGGTTACGAAAACATCCAGCGGGGTTTCACGATGCAGCTCGCTCCAGAATTTCAGCACCTCCATATTTTTTGAGCCGCGCAGTCTCTCTCGTAGTTTCGGGTCGCTGAATTCCTCCGCTGTGACGGGAACGGCAGGGCGGTAGTCGATGCTCTCGAGTGCCGCAAAGGCACGTTTGATACAGTCTTCCTGGAGCTGGATAACCAAATCGACGTCGAAGGTATTTCTGCCGTAGCCGTGCGCAACCACCGCGAGACCGCCAACCACAATGAATGGCACGCCTGAATCGTTGAGCGCGCGGACGATGGCTTCGTAGCTCGCGACCTTCATGGCGAGAAAAGTAGGCCAGCAGAGAGAATGCTACGAGAAAATCCATAACTTTGGAACTGAGCCAGCAAGCACCAGCGGACTGGCGCAGTCCAGAAGCCGAGGATTCGTGGAATCCCGTTAGGTGGAGCGATGTCTTCGCTCTATTTGACGTGTCTGTGAATCCACGAACTTCAGATGAATCGCGCTTTCAGCGCTAACTTGTGTGCGTGCTTAATCCCTGGGGCGTTGCCCCAGGCTGGTGATGAGGAAGCGCCGGTGGCGCTAGACAAATGCGTTGCGGGAGAAATGCATGTGGAGACGCGCCACGTGAGTCGCGTTCCGCGTCAACGCGATCTCGCGATGCGCTCAACAATCCATTAACTCTCAACCACTGTCCGCCATCGCTCGCAGAGCAAAGGAGGATCAACCATCAATTGGTCTTGCGTTTCGCGCGTTCGCGGGCGGCCTCGAGCTCTGGCAGATGCTCTTCAGCCCAGCGGCAGATCGCCTCAAGGGGTTCGATCAGACTTCGCCCGAGTGGGGTGAGGGAATACTCAACCATTGGAGGAACCACCGGATAGACCTTCCGGTTGACGAGGCCGTCATCTTCGAGACTGCGCAGCGTCTGGGTGAGCATCTTTTGCGAGACTTCGGAAATCTGGCGTCGCAATTCGCCGTGGCGCTTCGTGCCAGTCGAGAGCACATGGATAATCAACGCGGTCCACTTGTCCGCAATCCGGTCGAGCACCTTCCGGGAGTCGCATTCCGGATCCAGCACGGACGGACCCGACGGAACGTGTCGACTTCTGGCTAGTTTCTTAGGAACCATAAGGTGTGTATAGCACTAAAAAGTGGGTAATTGACGATGAGACACATTAAGTCGATTATAGCGCGAACGAAAGTGAAAACATTAAAGATACCAAAAGCATCCCAAGGGCGGAGACCCCATGCTCTTCGCCCCGTGCTGCACGAAGGGGTGAGCGCCTTGCCTGGCTCGCGAACACCCGCATCTTCGGATGTTGTGCTGCTCGACAGCTATTCGAACGCGGTGATGGGAGCGGTGGAGAAGGTCGGTCCCGCGGTGGTGAACATTGAAGTTCGCCAATCCGTCACTGACGGCCGGCGCTCTGGCGAAACCGGCGGCAGCGGTTCCGGCTTCATCATTGCCCGAGACGGGTTCATTTTGACCAACAGTCACGTCGTGCGCGGCGCGAGTAAAATCGCGGTGACGCTTTCCGACGGGCGTAATTTTCCAGCGGCCCTGATCGGCGACGATCCGGACACCGATCTCGCAGTCATCCGCATCGACGCACCGAACCTCACGCATGCAGAACTCGGCGAGTCTTCGAGCGTTCGAGTCGGACAGGTGGCAATTGCGATCGGAAACCCCTACGGCTTCCAGGCCAGTGTTACTGCGGGCGTGGTCAGCGCTCTCGGGCGATCCTTGATGGCGCAATCCGGCCGGATGATCGACAACGTGATCCAAACCGACGCGGCCTTGAACCCGGGGAATTCGGGCGGGCCCCTGGTGGATTCGCGTGGCCTGGTCATCGGCGTCAACACCGCGATCATTCTTCCCGCGCAAGGCATCTGCTTTGCCACGGCGATCGACACAGCCAAGTTCGTGGCCGGCTGGCTCATCAAGGACGGCAAGTTCCGCCGAGCATCCATTGGGGTGGGGGGCCAGGACGTTCCACTGCACCGGCGGGTGGTGATGTTTTACAAGCTGCCAGTCGAGACGGGTGTGCTGGTCGTGTCCGTTGGAAAGGACAGCCCGGCGCAAGCCGCCGGGATAAGAGTCGGCGATGTCATCATCGCGTTCAACGATCACCCAATTGCGCACATCACCGATCTGCACAAGCTCCTGCTTGGACGGGACATCGGTGTGCGTTCCGAGTTAACCGTCATTCGTCACACCGAAAAGCTAATGCTTCAAATTACCCCGCAGGAGTCCGAGCCGTCCTCAGCGGAATTGGCTCTCCGCTAAAAATTTTGCAAACAATTCAAGAATATGAACTCATCCGAGCCCATCAATATTAACGAAGAGAGTTTCGAGCGCGCGGTCATCCAGTCGCCAATTCCGGTGCTGGTCGACTTCTGGGCGGCCTGGTGCGGACCGTGCAAAGCGGTTGCACCAATGCTCGACGAGATCGCGCGAGAAAACGCGGGCGCTCTGCGCGTTGTCAAAGTCAACGTGGACGATAATCCGTCGCTTTCAGAGAGGTTTGGCATCCGTTGCATACCCACGTTTCTCGTCTTCGTGGACGGTGAGCTCAGGCACACGGTAGTCGGTGTCACGAGCAAACAGAACCTGCTCTCCAAGGTCGCCGTTCTGGCCAGCTGAGGCTGGCCTGGGTCCCGCGGCGGGAATTTCATCGAATCAACAATTTCCACTCCAAACATGTCATCCCTTGCAATAATTGAAGAACTGGACACTCAGCATGTCGACCCGCCGCAGCTTGCGTCCGGTGGTATCGATATAGCCGAGGTTAGCACTCCGGATACGCCGGACTTGCGGCACTGCGATTTACGGACCGACGAGTTTTGGCGGCGCGTCCCGGGCTTCGCTCACGTATCCGCCGCCGAGTTTCATACGCACACCTTCCAGGGCCGGCACACCGCGACAAACATTCGGCAAATCAAGGACCTTCTCCAGGATCGTGCCTCGGAGTCGTTTTTTAAAGATGTTGCCTTGGGAGTTGAGCGCGCGCCGATGGCGCTGCGCATTTCGCCGTACCTTCTGAGTCTGATCGATTGGAACGATCCGCATGACGATCCAATCCGGACGCAATTTCTGCCGCTGGCTTCTCAGCAACTGCCCAACCATCCCGAACTTCGACTCGACTCTTTGGGTGAACAGGGGGACTCGCCCGTTCCCGGCCTGACGCATCGTTACCGCGACAAGGCGCTCTTCCTACCGATTCTCACGTGTCCCGTCTATTGCCGGTTCTGCACCCGCAGTTATGCAATCGGCGGAGATACCGGCACGGTCGAAAAGCTTAAGCTTAGCGGAATGCTCGAGAGATGGGAGACTGCTTTCCGCTATATTGAGTCGCACCCGGAACTTGAGGATATCGTGATAAGCGGCGGCGACGCCTACAACCTGCGCTCCACGCACATTCAACTGATCGGTGAGCGCCTGCTCAAAATGCCGAACATTCGTCGGATCCGGTATGCCACGAAAGGCCTGGCCGTGATGCCGCAGAAAATTCTTAGCGACGATGCGTGGCTCGATGCGCTCACGAACGTGGTCGAGCTGGGCCGCAAGCTGCACAAGGATGTGGTTGTTCACACCCATTTCAATCATCCGAACGAAATCACCGGGGTGACGCACAGCGCCATGAATCGCCTGACCGAGCGCGGCATTACCGTGCGTTGCCAGACCGTCCTGCAGAACGGCGTGAATAGCGACTCCGCCACAATGCAACTTCTCGTGAAGCGACTTGGATTCACCAACATTCATCCGTATTACGTTTACTTCCACGACATGGTTCCGGGCGTGGAAGACTTGCGCACATCGCTCGACCAGGGACTGCGAATCGAGAAGCACGTGCGAGGCACGACAGCAGGCTTCAACACACCAAGTTTCGTGGTGGACACGATGGGCGGTGGCGGAAAGCGCGATGCTCATTCATTCGAGCATTACAATCGTGAGACGGGAATTGCGGTTTTCGCCAGTCCCAGCGTTAAACCTGGAGTGCGGTTTCTGTACTTCGATCCCATCCGTTCGCTTGATCAAGCGACTCAAATGCGCTGGAGCGTTCCGCAGGAGCGCAAACGAATGATCGATGATGCGCTGGAAGCGGAGGCTCGTTAACTCGCGGCGCTGTAAGGAATTGTCGCTGGATTTTTCTTCTTTTCTTTCGGCGGCCACAGGCCGCCGCTACAGCTTGCGGCTAGAGCATCTCTACAAAACATTTCCGAAATGCGCGCTGAGAGGCCACCATTGGTAGGTCAGGAGAGCATACGCGTCCGGCGTGTGGTGTTCGGGGTCGCCGACCAGAGTTTTTCCGCGGGACGCCGGAAAAGGACGCTAGGATGCGCCGCGGCGCGCTCCCAGACGTTTCGGCGTGCCAACATTTTGGAGGCTTCGGATCTAGCCCTTACTCGGTTTCACGAACTGATCGAGGCAGCTGGCGACAACGTCTGCATCTTTCGAGGAACAGGCGACGTACCCGTCGGGGCGAACCAGCCAAATCCCATCGTCGTGCAAAGGAGGGCGAACGTTGGAATCCAACAATCCCTCGAATCTTCCGATGAGATCATCCGTGGCGCCTGTCTTCTTCGCGAAAAGCGCAAACAGTGGCTTGCCGCCCGATCCCACAGCCACTTGGCCGGCCACCGGGATCATGCGCTCACCCGGCTTTGGTCCCGCTCCGCCGAGAGAGGCCCCATTGAGTGGACTCTTGGGATACCCGATCGTGACCTCCGTCACCTTGTCGGCAAAGGCTTGTTGAACTGGGCTTAGCCCAAGCATGACGTGGGCGACAACGTTTCGGACGGCTTGGGCAACGGGATTTTTCGTTATCCCGACAGCGGTCAACCGGGCCGCGGACTTGAGGACCTCGTCCCCGACCGCACTGCGTTCGGGACTGTAGCTGTCCAACAAATGCTCGTCGCACGTTTCGCGGACGACCAACGCTAATTTCCAAGCCAGGTTAAAGGCATCCTGCATTCCCGTGTTCATGCCTTGTCCTCCCGCCGGACTGTGAACGTGCGCGGCATCGCCGGCGAGGAAGGCGCGACCCCAGCGATAGCTCGCAACCTTGCGGCCATTGATCCTGAAGCCTGCGAGCCAGATTGGGTCGAAGGCTTTGAGCCCTCCTGGCCCTCGCCGGTCGATGATGGCTTGAACCTGCTCCAGCGTTGGTGTCGGCGGTTGCTCGGTGTCGGTGGCCGGCAAGTCCCCCAGGACTCGATAGCGGCCGGGCGAGATCGGGAAAATAACAAAGACGCCATCCTGGTGCCAGTAGACGGAGACCTCGCTGTCGGGACGCGGATACCCCGTCATATGAACGTCGGCCAACATCCAGTCACTCTTCAGCGTTTCCCCGGCGAATGGAGCGCCAAGACCATGGCGCACGGCGCTGTGAGCTCCGTCGCAACCGATCAGCCAATCCGCCGAGACAGCCTCCGGGCGCCCGTCGGCGTGTCGCAGCACAGCATTAAAGCCGTCCGAGCTGCGCTGGAAGCTGATGAGTTGCACCCTCCGCTCCACGACCACGCCAAGGCTGCCAAGTCTCTCTTCAAGAAGACGCTCAGTTTCTGATTGCGGAAGCATCAGTCCATAAGGGTAGGGGCTTTGCACGCTCTCCATGCTGACCCGACCAATTGCCTTGTCGCCCGCGGTGAAGTTGACCGCTTTCGCCTTGAACCCGGCATTGACAAACGGATCTGCCCCTCCGCCGCGATCCAGCAGCTCCAGCGTCCTGCTCCAGAGAACCAAAGCCTTGGATTTGTCGGTCCGCTGGGCCGCCATGTCGACGATGCGGACGGGCACGCCATAGCGTGCCAGCTCGGAGGCCATTGTCATTCCTACCGGGCCGGCCCCCACCACGAGAACAGGTTTAATCATCGTTATTTGTTTTCGACTTGAGGTTTAACTGACATCGTTGGGCGTTCTTCGCCTGAATTTTCGAGATCATAGCATGGGACGTTGTGAGACAGCCGCGGTGCGCGACTTGAAGCAGGGGCGACGCTGGTTGTCGATGACGGGGTGAATGCAGTCAAAAAATTATGCATAAAATAAATACAAACGACCTTGTTGAAGAGACCTGGTCTTCACCAAAAGGGAAGTTCGTGGGCGCTGGCAAGGAGATCTCGGAGGCACTTGGGCGCAAGCCGCAATCCACGGACCTGAGCGAGCGGCATCCCTTCGATGTGGAGATTTGCCGCATTCCTCCCGGCAAGGCTGCGTATCCCTATCACTCACATAGCGCGCAATGGGAGTTCTACCATGTGATTTCCGGCACGGGCGTCGCCCGGCATAAGGATGGGACGACCCCGATCGGACCAGGAGATGCTTTCATCTTCCGGCCAGGGGAAGCTCACCAACTTACCAACGACGGTTCGCAGGATCTGATTCTTTATGTCGTCGCGGACAATCCGATAGGCGAGTCATCGTACTATCCGGACAGCCAAAAATGGGGGGTGCGCTCACCCGAACGCCGACTGATCCGTTCCGAACCGCTGGAAGGGTACGATGGCGAAGAATGAGTTTGCCCCGGTTTAGAGCTTGGCTTCAAATTTGCGCCGCCCCGCCGTCCACGAAGAGTTCCGTGCCCGTGACGTAGCTGCTGTCGTCGGAGGCGAGGAACACGACCGCTTTAGCGATTTCGTCCGGCGTTCCGACACGACCTAAGGGTGTCGTGGCGGCGGTTTGTGTTTTCATCTGATCTATCTGCTCGTCAGTCAGTCCGAGCTCGCTTTTGTAACCGGGCGTGATGACAGTTCCGGGGCTGACCACATTGACTCGGATGTTGCGGCCCTTGAGATCCACTGACCAGGTTCGGGCGAACGACCGCAGCGCTGCCTTGGTCGCGGCGTAAACGCCGAAGGCCGGATAGCCCTTGATTGATACCATCGACCCGTTGATGACAATTGCGGCGCCAGGCGGCATCAGGGGCAGTGCCTTCTGCACGGTGAAGAGCGTGCCCTTGACATTGATCCCGAAATATTTGTCAAAGTGTGCTTCGGTGACTTGCCCGAGGGGGACAAACTCCCCGCCGCCGGCATTTGCGAAGAGGATGTCGAGGCGGGCTTTTTGTTGTTTGATCGCGTCGAAGAGGCGGTCCAGGTCGGCGAGATTGCCGACATCGCTGCGAATGGGGGTTACGTTGCGGCCAATCTCCTTCCCAGCACCGTCAAGTTCCGTCTGCCGACGGCCGGTGATGAAGACATAGGCGCCTTCCGCGACGAAGCGTTTTGCTGTGGCCAAACCAATGCCGCTGCTGCCGCCGGTGACGAGAGCGATTTTTCCTGAGAGTTTCTGGGTGTTCGTGTTCATGTCTTTGGAAAATTCTTTCACAATAGCAGGTCAAGCAGGCGCCGCCTTAACATGCGCAATCGTCTCGCCGCTGTTTCCGTCGTGCTCTGTGGTGGCGACGGAGCCGCCAGGCGATGGCAAATTCAATATCCAATTAGCCCAGGCTGCAAAACAAGCCTATGGTGTGTCGCTTTTCAGGCTAGACAGAGCACATGCCGGGGCATGATGCTGATGTTCCGACCTAACGTTGCGATGAGCAAAATCGCCACAACACCGTTGAGTTGTAACGGTACTGGCGCGCGGTTTTAGACACGCTGATGAATCGAAACGGCAGAAACAGACCGGCGAATCGCACACGAACTCCGAGTTGACAGGATGCGGGCAGTCTGAAGCGGGCTCGCCGCTTAGACTCATGCCGCTGATGGGTCGGGATACCGAGTTGAGTTTGCTGCACGATCGGTGGGACCAGGCTCAAGAGGGGATGGGCCAGGTCGTCCTCGTGATTGGGGAAGCTGGCTTGGGCAAGTCTCGCCTCGTGCAGACACTCGCGCAGCGCGTGGGAGCCGAACGGAGTGACACTGCCGTGGCAGCGGCTGGCGAATCCGTGAGCGCGTCGATCGAGCCGGGCTGCCTGCTTATCGAGTGGCGTTGCTCAGAACAGTTCCAGAACTGGAGCTTTATCCCGTGGCGGATTATCTGGAACGCTTCCTCGGGACTGGGAGCGATCCATCCACGACAGTGAGCTTCGAGCGATTGGCGCGGCATTTGGATGCTTGTGATTTAGGGCGACCGGAGGTCGTGGCGCTATTTGCCAAATTGCTCTTGCTGCCGCCTGATGCGCGCTATTCGATGACGGGTCTGACGCCGGCTCGCGAGCGTGAAGAGACCTTTGCTGCATTGCGGGAGTGGTTGCTTGCCTCCTCTCGCAAGTGGCCGGTCCTCTTCGTCGTGGAAGACCTGCACTGGATTGACGCCTCGAGTCTGGAGTTTCTTGAACAGTTTGTCAGCGAGGGCGCCCACGATCGAATCCTCACCGTCCTCACGTTCCGCCCGCAATTCAAGACTCCCTGGCCGGCCCTGGCACACCAAACAAACCTGGCCCTCAATCGGCTGACGCGACGGCACGTAGCCGAGTGGATGCGAAGAGATGCCGGCGAAGCGTTACCGGAGGCTTTGGTCGCCCAAATCTACAACCGCACCAGCGGAGTGCCGCTGTTGGTCGAAGAATTTAGTCGTCTCGCATATGAGTCTGCGATGTTCGAACCCGAGACGATTGCGACTTTCGCGGGAACGGCAGCGACTGCGAGAGAACTGCCCGCAACCCTCCAGGAGCTCGTGGCGGCCAGGCTCGATCGAATCTCGGTTGACCGGGACGTAGCCCAAGTCGCCGCCACACTCGGTCGCGAGTTTGATTACGCTTTGCTCGCGGCCGTTGTGACTGTTGACGAACAGACGCTGAGGGCCGAGTTGGCCAAGCTGGTGTCAGCCGGGATCGTCTACCCGACAGGTCAGCCGCCAGAATGCGTTTACCTCTTTAAACACGGTTTGATCGGGGAAGCGCTCTATGGTGCGATTGACGAGCCCAGGCGTCGGAAATTCCATCAGCAGGTCGCCGCGACCATGGAAGCACGGTTTGCGAATTTGGTTGAAACGCAGCCGGAACTGCTGGCAGAGCACTTCAGGGAAGCCGGGATCATTGAGAAGGCGGTCGGCTATTGCCTGAAGGCGGGCCTGCGTTCAAGGGACCGGTTCGCGCACGCCGAAGCGATCAACCACCTCACTAAGGGTCTCAAACTGCTTGAGGGGCTCGAACCTTCGCCCGAGCGCGATGCTCGTGAACTAGAACTGCTCGGTCCGCTCGGCACTGCTTACATCGCTTCACGGGGGTATGCAGCGCCTGAAGTCGGTCCGATATTCGAGCGCGCCCGGGCGCTGTGCGAGCGGGTTGGCCAGAGGCCGCAACTTTTTACCATGATGTGGGGTAATTTCGCGTTCCACATCGTGCGCGGCGACCTGCGCATTTGCAGCGAATTGGCCGATGAAGCCATGGTGTTTGGCGAGCGATTTAACGATCCCGGCATCCTGATGGAGGCCCTCTTCCTAAAGGGCTTAACACGGCTGTATCGCGGCGATTTTGCGGGGGCTCGCGAATGTTGCGTCCGGGCGATCACCGAGTTCGACGATCGCGAACGGACGGCGTTCTGGGCAGGACTCGTCGGCGAGGATGCCGGCGTCACTCATCGCTGTTATCTGGCCCTGGCATTGTGGCACCTCGGGTTGCCGGAGCAGGCTCTCAAGCTGAATGGCGAGATGATCGAGCTTGCCCGTGCCATCAACCATCCCTTTAGTCTCGAATACGCGCTCCATCACACAGGTTGGCTCTACCAGCACTGCCGATTGGGGAAGAAGGCGCAGGCAGCCGCCGACGAGCAAATTCGGATCGCCACAGAACAGGGGTTTCTCTTCTGGAAGGCGTCAGGCACGCTTTACGCTGCCGGCGGCTTGTTGCTGCAAGGCCGGCTGGAGCAGGGGCTTCGGCTACTGCAGAGTGGGCTGGAAGACTACCGAAGCACGGGCGCAGAATTGGCCGTGCCCTACTACTTGAGCATGCTGGCAGATGGCTGCTTGAAGGCGGGGAGATTCGCTGAAGCGCGCGCAGCTCTGGACGAGGGACTCGCACTCGTGGAGAAGAACGACGAGCGATTCCAGGAAGCGGAATTGCATCGGCTCAAAGGCGAACTGGCCCTGGCGGGGTCAGGCGATGAAAAGCTGGCTGAGGAATGCTTCCGTCGCGCTGTCGGGACGGCTCAACGCCAGCAGAGCAAAGGGTGGGAACTGCGCGCCACGACCAGCCTGGTGCGATTTTGGCAAAAGCAGGGCCGCCGCGAAGAAGCGTTCAGGTCGCTGGCAGAGGTGCACGGCGCTTTCACCGAGGGCTTCACTATGCCCGATTTCGTCGATGCCGCGGCCCTCCTTGAGAATCTCAGCGATGAGCGCATGCGCGCGGAGTTCGCCGCCGGCATCAAATACGTGCGCGACTGTATCCCGGCTCCGATGGAGGGCTTGGTCTCTGTTGATTGGCGTTACCTTCCGGCCTCCACCCTCGGCGGCGATACGATCGGTTATCATTGGGTGGAAGACGATCACCTCGCGCTTTATCTCGTCGACGTCACCGGACATGGACTGGATGCCGCACTGCTATCGGTCACCATAGCCAATGTCATCCGTGCGGGGGCATTAGCTGGAGCCGACATGAAAGAACCTGATCAGGTGCTTGCCAAACTCAACAGCGCTTTCCAAGGCGAACAGCACGGCCAAAGGTTTTTCACGATTTGGTATGGTGTTTACCACCGAGCGAGCCGCACGCTAACCTGGGCAGGAGGCGGTCATCCCCCAGCGGTGGTGCTGCTTCCCGGCGTGCCGAATCCGCTCCTCCTTCCTTCCTCCGGCCTGATGATGGGTGTGCTTCGCGGTGTCAAGTATCCCGCTCAGTCGTGTCGCATCCCGGCGGGGGCGCGCTTGCTGATCTTCAGCGACGGCGTGTTCGAAATCTTCCGAGATGGACGTGACACGTGGAATCTGGAGGCTTGCATTGCGCATTTGGCGGCTTTGGCCGAACAGCGAAAAGGCCTCATGGATGAACTCCTGGACCATGTTTATCACCTTCGCGGTTCCCCGCGGTTGGACGACGATTTCTCCATCATCGAGGCTCGCTTCCAATAGGGAGAGGAACGCTCCGAAGTTTGGAACTTGCGGCAACTGGAGACGGTTCACGTCCGCCAAGCCCAGGTTCTTCCACTCTCGCGTCGACGTCTCTTTCCCTGCCTGCGATCACAGGAAATATGGACGACTTACCCCAATTGGTGGATCGGCCAGCGCGGCCCTTTCCGGAGGCGACTTGCCGCCGCGGGAAGATCTGCAACCCTTGCGACAGAAAAGCCTCAAGAGCACGTTGCGCCATGAAGAGACAACGCACAGCTAGTCCGCTTCCGCTTCGGGGCCTGCTCGCGGTAGAAGAAGTCAGGACTTGATATACATTTCTCCCGGATAAAGTGAATCATGACTCCTCCTGAAGTCTTGTATATTATTGGATATACCGCTGCGGTTCTATTCGGCTGCTTCCTGTTGTACAAGTTGGTGGTGCGTAGTTGGAGAGAAGAGAGAAACGAGCGGGAGGCTCTGGAATCGTACAAATTGCCGTGTATAGCCCTGTCGATCTCGAGGAAGCAATCTTGCTGTAGTCGAGAAGAATTTCAGAAGATTGCCAGAGAACAGATCAACAATGACGAATTAGTGAAGTCCATATCTCCCTTAGGAGGCTCGATGTTTATCGTTGAACTTGAGCTAAGACATTTTAATCAGTTTGAGGGGGAATACGGAAATGTGGTGAATATCATAGGGCATTTCATAAATCTTCGTATTCCAAATCCTCCTCTTCCAAAATCCTCGCGGCATGGACTCCAGAGGTCGGGCGTGATCTAGCTGGTCAAATCTGCGCGGATTCTTGCCAGAGCGAGCGCAGGGTTGCGAGATTGGCAACATCTTCCGCCATGTCCTTTCCCTTGGGCGTTTCCAGGACTTTGGGAATGTTGCGGAAGCGAGGATCACGCATGATAAACCGGAATGCGTTCAAGCCGATCTTTCCTTTGCCGATGTGTTCATGGCGGTCGACGCGGGAACCGGCTTCGGCCTTCGAATCATTCATGTGAATTGCGGCGAGCTGTCTGAAGCCGATGAGCCTCTTGAATTGCGCGAACGTCCGCGTGATTCCCGCGTCGCTGGCCAGATCGTAGCCAGCTGCGAAGAGATGCGCGGTATCGATGCAGACGCAGAACCTCTCCGGCTCGCGACAGCGGTCGAGGATGAATGCCAGTTCCTCAAAGGTTCGGCCGAGCGACGAACCCTGGCCGGCGGTCGTCTCCAAGGCAATGCGCGTCTCCCCCGTAGGAACGAGGTCGCAGACGGCGTCAAGACTCGCCACGACTTTCTCGAGTCCAGCCTCAATGCCGCGGCCCATGTGCGCGCCAGGGTGCAGCACGAGAAAAGGAAGGCCAAGCTGGTTTGCCCGCACGAGTTCCTCGCGTAAGGAACGCATCGAGAACTGGTGAAAAGCGGCATTGCTGGCAGCCAGATTGATCAAGTATCCGCTGTGGCCAAAAACGCAGCGTAAAGAGGGGCGCAGCGGATGCTCCCGAAAGGCCTTGATTTCGGTGCTATCGAGAGGCTTCGCAAACCATTGCATGTTGTTCTTCACGAAGATCTGCATCGCTGTGCAGCCGATCGCGCAAGCGCGCTCAATGGCAGATGCAATTCCGCCCCTGGTCGAGACATGGGCGCCCAGGAGCGGTCGCTTGTCTCGCCCTCCCGTTCTGAGTTGGCGCATCGCCGGCATAATGAACAGACCTCTACACCGTTCGCGGAAGAAATTCCCGACCTTCTTGTGGCAGATGAGGAATGGCGGCGATCTGTTCCGTCCAACGGCAAGCGATATTTCTTCGCGGGCGAAACACGGGCTTGGGCAGCACTATATTTGGCGCGGTGCACGTCGCGGATCGCGCTTTCAGCGCTTCTCTGAGGCGCCTTCTATACCTGGGGCGTTGCCCCAGGCTCGTGATGAAGCAGCGCCGTCGGCGCTGAACTTGCCCGGGCGTTGTCCGTTCTCGTTTTATCAAGGAGCGCCATCGGGCGCTAAACGAAACGATGTTGGATGAGTGCACGGCGAGCGCGACGCGCTCCTCAGCGCTCTTGTGCCATCGTCGACCTGTTGCTCTTGCTCTGCATCACTCCTCTTTACGCGTGAGTTGTAGCTAGCTTGCTCCAATAATCGTGTGGCAGGAACTATAGCGGCGGCCTGTGGCCGTCGTTATGGTTTCTATTTAGGCGGTCACAGACCGCCTCTACAGTTTTGCTGATGGCGCGTGCCTCAAACCTCAGCTCTCAACCCTCGACTGCTCACATTGACCTTCGGATAGTAGCCGGCGAATCTCGCTTAAATCGATGGGCTTGACGATGTGGTAGTCGAATCCAGCTTCGGCGGAACGTTTCCGATCTTCTTCCCGGTTCCATCCCGAAATTGCAATCAATCGAATGGCCGGGAGCATTTCGCGGAGCGCGCGCGCGAGTTCATAGCCATTCATATCTGGAAGACCGATGTCGAGCAAAGCAACTTCCGGTTTATGCTCCTTAGCGACTTGAATGGCGCTCTTGCCATTATGCGCAAGAAAGGTCTCATACCCGCTATGCGTGAGGAGGAGGTTGAGGGTTTCCGCCGAATCCACATGATCATCGACGATCAAAATCCTGCAAGGCCTTGCGCGACGGGCACTCTGCGCCTGGTCCGCTGCCGGGATGACAATCGCGCTTTGATCGGCATCCACTGGCAATTGGACCACGAACTCTGATCCTTTGCCAAGTCCCTCACTGAGGGCGGTGATCGCGCCCTCATGCAGTTCGACCAACTTCTTCACCAGTCCCAATCCGATTCCCAAACCGCCTCCTGAAGGTGGTGATTTCTTCTCGATTTGAATGAAGTTGTTAAAGATCTGTGGCACCTTCTGCGGCTCAATGCCGATTCCAGTATCTTTGATGCTGACGGTAAGTTGGCCGTTCTCATGGCGAGCCGTGAGCCAGATGGTCCCGCCGGGATCCGTGTATTTTACCGCGTTGTTGAGAAGGTTAAGAAAAATTTGAGAAGTCCGAGTGAAATCCCCATTGACGTAGATCGGTTGCTCCGGCAGCGAAACGAGAAGCCGCTGGTTTCGCTCCTCAGTAAGAAAGCGATTGGTGTCGATGGCAAAATTGATCGCCTCAGCAAGCTCAAAGCGCGTTTTCCGCAGAGTGATTTTTCCCTGGGCTATTCTGGAAATGTCCAAGAGATCATCCACCAGGTTAATGATCTGGTTTACCTGCCGGCTAATGACGCTCTGGGCGTAAACTCGATCGTCTTTGCTCTCCAAGAGCGGCAGGGACATCCGAATAGCTTCCAGAGGGTTGCGCAGTTCGTGCGAAAGTGTCGCCAGAAACTCGTTCTTGTGGCGATCAGCCTGCTTGAGGACTTCGGCGTCACGCGCTCGCTCGGCCAGATGTTGAGCCTGCGCTTCTCTTCCCTCGATGCGTTCGGTGATATCAAGAGTAATACCGGATATCTGAATTGGTTCGTTCTGCTCGTCGTAAACGCCCCGACCAACTTCCATTAACCAGCGCGGTTTGCCGGAAGGGAGGATGATTTTTGATTCGAAGTTGTATTCCGTGTGGTTTTCCACCGCATGCTTAATGGCCATTTCCACTTGCTGGCCTTCTTCGGCGTGAAAGCCGTGGATCCAGTTGTTCATGGTCATTTCCACCGAGCCTGGCTCCACCCCGCGCACCTGGTAGCATTCGTCAGACCACCAGGCGCGCCCGTCTTTGAGGAACAAAGTCCACACACCACATTTGGCGGCATCCTGTGCCATGCGAAGCATCAACTCCCTGTCGCGCAGCGTGTCGGTCGCACGTTTCAGCTCCGTGATTTCGACAAATGAAATCACCACGCCATCGATACGGTTCTCAGAGGTGCGGTATGGTGAAATCCGCGCCAGATAATGACCATGATTACTGCCACCACTGACTTCCCGATCGAGCGATTGCGAGGTTTGCAGGACTTCCGCGGCATCCTTGGACAGATTTTCGTAGTCAAGTTGATGCGTCACGTGCTCAAGGGGGCGCCCAATGTCCGAGGAGATAATATTAAAGAGTTCCTCGACGCGCGGAGTGTAGCGTTTGACTTGGAGGTCGCGGTCCAGAAAGATCGTGCCGATATCGGTGGAGTGCATCAGATTCTGCAGGTCAGAATTGACCCGGCTGACCTCATCCACCTTCTCCTTCAGTTCTTGATTAACGGTCGTTAGTTCTTCGTTGAGTGATTGGAGTTCTTCCTTGCTTGTTTCAAGCTCCTCGGTAGCCGAGTGCAATTCTTCATTGATGGCCTGGAGTTCCTCATTGGAGGCCTTCAACTCCTCGGTCGAAGTTTCACTTTGCTCAGCTGAGGCGCGCAGCCGATTGCGGCTCTCCTGCAATTCGTCTTCCAGGCGCGCGACGACCATTTTCATCGCCTCGTCATCGGCAATGAGTCCTGTGAGTGATCTCCCGGTCTGGTCCCCCACTGAAGACCCGCCTTCATCGAAGATAACGAGAAAGAAGGTCCTCGCTAGCTCCGGAAGCCGTTTACATCGAACGATCAAATCGACCATTCGGTCCTCTTTCTCGAGTTTGACCGGGACATGTCGAGCTTCGGTTTGGCGATCTTCTTGCTTTGCCATTGCCAGGGCGGCGCGAAGATCTAGCCGCAATGCTGGATGCACAACTTTAAGCAGATTGCGCGAAGGCTCTCCGCCGGCGAAGCGCAGAAAACGTGCGACGTTCTCGCTCGCATGAACGATGTCGTATTCTTCATTAATGAGCACGCTGGGCGGCGCGTATTCCTCGACGATTTTGTGGTGAATCGCGCCGAAGGACATCCCTCTCTGGTCACCGCTGAGTTTTTCATCCGTCACGTTGATCTCCCACTTGCCATCTGTCAGCGGTAAGGGAGGCTTTGAAGTCGATCCAACTGATTTGTAGATACGATGTTTCTTGTCGATACACGCAAAAAGCCTTGGCACGTTCTCGGCAGATTCCGACGATCCAAGAAAAAGAAACCCTTCGTGGCGCAGTGCGAAATTGAACAACTCCAGGAGTCGTTCCTGCGTCTCTCGGTTCAGATAGATGAGCAGATTCCGACATGCGATGAGATCGAGCCGCGAAAAGGGAGGATCCCGAAGAATGTTATGCCCCGCAAAAAGAACTTTCTCTCGCAAGTTGTTTGAAATGAGATAGCTATCTCTCTTTTTAACAAAATAGCGTTGTAAGTGTTCGACAGGCACATCCGTGACGATCGTCTCGTCATAACGTCCATCGCGCGCATGCTGAATGGCCTCTTCATTGATATCGCTGGCAAAGATCTCCACTTTCGGCGCGTCTGAAAGCTTTGCAGCGAACTCATCGAAAAGAATGGCGATCGAATAAGCCTCTTCTCCGGTCGCGCAACCGCAAATCCAGACCCGTATTGTATCCGCGAATGTCTTGCCGGCGAAGAGTCGCGGAACGACTCCTCGTTCCAGGGAGAGGAAGGCTTCCTTGTCCCGAAAGAAGTTGGTTACCGTGATCAGCAGATCTCGCAACAAGGCTTGCACCTCGTCGGGTTGCTCACGAAGAAGGTCGAGGTAAGCCGATACATTCTCGAGTTCGTGGACTTGCAAGCGCCGCGCAATCCGCCGCAACAAGGTGGGACGCTTGTAACATGAGAAATCATGTCCAGTGCGGATTCTGAGCAGCGTGATCACCTCTCCGAGGGCATCAGCGAGGGTAATCTCGGTCTCTGGTAGGTGCTTCTCCTCAGGAAGTTCGAGCTTTTCGGCCAATTGCCGAATGGAAACGAGCTTGCTCGGCATCTCGGCCACGGGCAGAACGATGTCCACCAGCTTGGTGCCGATAGCACTTCGCGGCATGTTGTCGTATTCCGCGTCTGAAGGGTCTTGTGCAAAGACGATGCCGCCGCATTCCTTAATCCGCTTCAATCCCAAGGTACCATCCGAGCCAGTTCCAGAGAGAACGACGGCGACCGACTCGCGTCCATAGCCCTCGGCCAGTGAGCGGAAAAAGAGATCGATGGGCATTGGTCGACCACTAACGCGTTCTGCTTCGGTGACCCTGATTGAACCGCCCGCCATTGTGAGTTGCTTCGCAGGAGGAATCACGTAAACCTGATTCGGCTTGACCTTACGAGTTGCTGTGACCTGGGTCACCGGCATGGCGCTGGCCTTCTGGAGAATTTCGGCCAGGTTACTCTCGTATCTTTCGGAGAGATGCACGATAATGACGAAAGCCATCCCGCTGTCGGGCGGCATGTGTTCAAAAAATCGCTTCAGTGCTTCAATTCCGCCGGCCGATGCGCCGATGCCCACTACTGGAAAGTCGGGAGATGCGTTTTCCTTCACGACAGTGAACTAATTTCTCACTTGCACCGGAAAATGCCAAGAGCGCGCATCAACTCTCAACTCTCAACTATCAGCCGTCCCGGTGAGGGAGGGATTGTCCTGTCCGGCGGTCGCCGGACGCGCTCCACGGAAGTGGCTTCGCTCTTACAATTTTGCGCTCATCGCGCGTGGTGCTCAAATCCGTCGCGGCCCACTCATCCCTCAATCGCACTGGCGTTTGCCGACACAATAGCTCATGAATTCTCGTGAGCTGTCTAACGCACGATCGGGCGAGGTCGTCCTCGGCGAAGAAATTGCGAAGGCCTGAAGAATTTGCGTGGCTAATGAATTGCGTCTTAGCGTTCTAAGTAAGTAGGAGCCTCAAGCTGGGAAAGAAGAGCACCTGGCAGCTACCAGACTCGACCTCGACCGGTATGCCCAAAGGTGGGACCGCTAAAGCCAAGGCCGTGCAATTCGAGAGATCTCTGGATTGAAAGAAAATGGCGCACTATCGGTTCTGAGTTTGCTGCGTGAAGCTCCCAGGCTTTGTGGAATATTTGCGTCTCATCCACGGTCATGCGCATGTTCATGCGAAGATGTTCAGCCCACGTAGATACCATATAGTCCAGACGGAATAAGCCGGGCTGGTCCAGGCTTTCGTCGATCCGGCACTGATACGCGCCGTTGCGTCGGCAGGTAGCCTGAACTTCTTCAATCAAAGTTCGGAATTGCTCTCGATCCTCACTGGCAATCGCGTACTCGATTGTCACTGTGATGGGCCCGTCCTCATGTTCCGGGACGACCGGGAAATCGTGTTGGTGATCGAGCGGTGCGGCATCAACACTCGCTTCAGCGGCGAAGTCGATGGAGAATCGATGCCCGAGGGCCAACACAGTAAGAGCTAGAACAGCCGCAGCCGAAAGGGTAAGATCGAGACCCAGTTGGGCTGCTCCTGTTCCCAGTAAGACCGCGCCGATTGCGATGCCGCCTTGACCTAACATGATCTGGATTGCATTCATCCGCCCACGAACCCACCCCGGCATCACGCGTTGCCCAGCCACCCAAAGCTCCGATCCCGCGAGCGACCAGGCCACGCCAGCCAGCGTTGCGCATACCATCAAAGCGGGCGGTTGACGGATGAAGGCCATCGCGAGCAGCACAATGACCAAGATCACCATCGAAATCGAAGTGATTGCATTGGGCGAGATCCGCTGCCTGAGATACGGTAGAATGAATACCGCTCCTGCCAATGATCCGATACCCACGCACGTAAAGACAATGCCCAGCTGGGCAGCGGAAAGTTGCAATTCTTTGAGGGCGATCACAGGCAAGAGCGCCGGCACGACCGAAATCACAAGCGAGAACAACAAATTTCGGAAAAGGATGATCTTCATACGCTGGGAGTTCAGAGCGTACCGCAGCGAATTCATGAACGATTCGCCGAAATTTTCCCGAAGCCTTATCGAGTGCTTCTGGCGAGGTCTCCACAAAGATACGAGCAAAGCGACGACGAGAAACGTCAGCGCATTGAAGGACATGAGAAGTGGTGCGCCCAGCAGCGGCACCAGAAAACCTCCGAGAGCAGGACCCACGATTCCGGACATATTCAATTGGACCCCTCCCAGGGTGACCGCGGAGGGCAACTCTTCCTTACTAACGACGTCCGGAACAATGGCACCCCAAATCGGGGCACCAAAGGCAAGTCCGATGCCGAGGGCGAAGATGCAAGCAAGCACAAAATTGGGGCTGATCACTGCTGTCCATGCACCAACCGCGAGAAGGGCGGAGCAGAAACCTTGCCACATCACAGCACTCACAATCAGAGCGCGCCGACTTGCGATGTCGGCAATGGCACCAGCTGGCAGCGTGAAGAGGAAGAATGGCGCGGACGCAGCGGTTGCCATGAGGGAGAGCGAGAACGACGAGGCGCCTAGATCATTCATCAGCCACGTCGCAGTCACATCCTGGGCTGAGACGAATGTGCCGGACACTACGCTCGCCAGCCATAAGCGACAAAACACCGGGTTTCGAAGTGCAAACCAAGTCGAAGTTGATTGCTGTTCCATCGTCGGGTCTGGACAATAGATGTAGTCGTTCAACCCTTCAAACCGTCACTGCTCTTCTGGCGCTCCCTCAGTGATTCTGATCGGAACCAAATTGGAATGCGGCACTCGCAAGTAGGCGCTCCGTAGCAGCCGAGCATGCGAAGAGACCCGAGGACCAAAGCGCGCAAATGAAGACGGGCATGGCGTCGCAAGTCGGTCTGGAGAACCTGCGAACCATGTCAATCAATAGTCCACCTCCGGTGCAGGGATCAACCTGTTGGATTTGCGTCCAACATGCTCCACGAGAGGGTGCCTTTGCCGTCAGA